>NZ_JAQQKW010000005.1 GCF_028550395.1 Asticcacaulis currens
TCGGGATTCACCTCGTCGGGCAAAGCAAGGCTAAGATGGGCAGCCACATCCGCAATCGACTGATGGCGATAAAGAGCGAGCGCTATCACCAGCCACACCACCTGCTCCGCAGGAAGTTTGCGGCGCCGTACACTCGCCTTGCCTGTCGCCGCTAAGGCCTGCGAGATCCACCCCACATCGACCGAGCGGGAAAGAGCCGTTAAATCAACATGATGTCCAATGCGAGCGCGCATGAAAGTAAAGCCAGAATGATGAACGAATCACCATCCTGGCTCATATATTTTACTGAATGATTCTTAAGTGAACCGCATTAGCCCCGCAGGACCGCCTTTTTGTAATGCCCACGACCAAAGATGCTGACCGCATCCAGCCGTTGAAGACACGAGAATGAAATACCAAGGGTCATTTTCAATGACCCTTGGTATTAGCTCAGCCCGGCTGCGGATTACGGCATCTTGACGCTGACCGAGACGCCGACAATGCGCGGTTCGTTCAGCACGGAGGCCATGTAGTTTTCGATCACACCCTTGAGGTTCTTCTCATTGGTGATGTTGCGGCCATACACGGCCAACTCATAGCCGTCCTTATGGTTGATATAGCCGAGCTTCAGACCGCCTTCGAAGGTGTTGTCCGAATAGAACTCCGCCGTCTTATAGAGGACGAAGTTGGTATAGCCCTGGAACACCCAGTCGGTCGAAGCGAACAACTCGCCATTGGCGCCGTAAGGGAGGCTGTAGCGCGCGCCGAAGTTGACCGTATATTCCGGTGCGTTCGGCAGCGGGTTGCCGTCGATCTGAGCGAAGGTGTTGCGGCCGACCGTGATGGTCGGGTCCTGCACGGTGCACACGACCGTATTGGTCGGATTGGCCGGCACGGTGTTCAGCGCGCAGACCTGAGCATAGACCTTCTTGTCCTTGATCTCGCTGTGCAGGAGGCTGACGCCACCCGTCAGGCTGAGATTGGTGATCGGACGCCATTCGGCTTCGGCTTCCAGACCGTAGGCATTGGCCTTGTCGGCGTTGAACAGCACGCCGTTGCCGTTGGAGTCGTTGCCGTTAAGCTGGATGTCCTTGACCTGATAGGCAAAGACCGAGGCATTAAGGCGCAGGGTGCGGTCGAACAGGCGGCTCTTGATGCCGGTTTCGACCGAGGTGGTGGTTTCCGAATCCGCCGTGGTGAAGTCGGAGTTGAACACCGCCGAACGGCCCTGAATGGTCGGACCGCGGAAACCGCGGGCGACGCGGGCGAACAGGCTGATGTCCGGATTGACCTCATAGAGGGCGCTCAGGTCCCAGCTCGGCTCCTTGCCGACCATCTTAACGTTGCGACGACCGCCATAGGTCACCGCACCGACCGCCGTGTCCGCCGTCTTCAGCAAACGGGTCGATTTGATGTCTTCGGTCTGACGCACACCGGCGGTCAGGGTCAGGGCCGGGGTGACCTTATAGGCGATCTGACCGAACACGGCCGACGACTTGTTCTCGTTCTTCAGACGCACCCAGTTGTTCGGGTTGGCACCGGTGAAATAGGCGCGTTGATAGAAGTCGGTCAGGTCCTTCGATTCGAAATAGTAGGCCCCGACCTGCCACGACAGGTTGCCACTGGTGTCGCTGGCCAGACGCAGTTCCTGTGTGTACTGGTCGAGGTTGTTCAGCTTGCCCATGCTCTGACCGTAGAAGGCCAGCGTGTCCTGACCGGCATTGCCGCCGTCCGTGTCGCCACGGCTGTAGCCATTGGCGGTTTCATAGGCGCTGATCGAGGTCAGCTTGACGCCGCCAAAGTCGTAATCGACCTTCACCGACGCGCCATTGGTGTGATAGGCCTGCGGATTGTTCTGGGCCTCGTCATAGGCGACCTTGTCCCAGTCACCCGCCGGTTCGTTGGAGCCCTTGGTCAGGGACTTACGACGGAACAGGGTCGAGGTGCCCTTATAGTTGCGGCCATGCACGGCGGCGAGGATCGAGAGGTCTTCGGTCGGCGTGTAGAGCAGTTGCAGACGGACATTGCCGTCCTCATAGCCGCCAAGAGCGTTGTTTTTCGGCGACTGGGTGGCATCGGCGCTGACGCCGCTATAGGTGTTGTCCACCCAGTTGTCGCGGCTCTGCATCAGGGCCGACAGACGGAACGACAGCTTGCCAGGGATCAGGGCACCACCGACGCCGCCATCGACGGTCAGAGTGCCATAGGTGCCGTAGGCGGCCGACAGACGGCCCTTATAGTCTTCCGACGGCTTGACCGAATCGAACTTGATGATACCCGCCGTCGTGTTGCGGCCGAACAGCGAGCCTTGCGGGCCACGCAGAACTTCGATCTGCTGCACGTCGAAGACCGGGGTGGACTTCAGCACGACGTGCTCCATCACCACCTCGTCCTGAATGATCGAGACGGGCTGAGACGCACCGAGATAGAAGTCGATATTACCAAGGCCACGGATATAGAAGCGCGGGAAGATACGGCCCGTGGTGGTTTCCGCATAAAGCCCTGGCACGCGACCCGACAGGGCCAGCACGTCTTCACCCGAGGTTTGCAGATTGCGCAGCGCGTCGCCATTCAGCGCCGCCACCGAAATCGGCACGCGCTGGATGTTTTCCGAACGACGCTGGGCGGTGACGATCACCTCCTGCGGATCGGCGGCCTGAGCGGCTGGCGACGTGGACTCTTGCGCTTGCGCGGCGCAGGCCAGCGACAGGACGCCGAGCGCCGTGGACAAAAGCAGGCCGGACTTGGCGGCCATCAGCTTGGACATAGGAACAACCCCATATGAAACGTTTAAGGTTGCCCTGCCTATGAGCGTGTCCACCCTTTAACAATCTCGGTTTTTTGATTTTTTTGCGACGCATATACGACAATGCCCGCAACCGAAAGTGCAATCGGTTGCGGGCATTGGAATTCAGGTGCGTAACTTTTTTGCCGCAGCGCGAAAGAACCGCTCAGGCTACGTCGCAGACTCGGAGTTTACCCGCTCAAACGTCGTCTGGCTCGCCGCAGGGGCGGCGACGCGCAGTCGCACGCTGTCCGAGTCGGCGGATTATTCCGCCGCCTCGTCCATGTAACTTTCCATCGGCGGGCACGAGCAAACCAGATGGCGGTCGCCATAGACATTGTCGATGCGGTTGACCGGCGACCAGTACTTATTGACCATCGCCCCCCGGGTGGGGAAGCAGGCTTCCTGACGGCTATAGGCGCGGTCCCACGTATCGGCTGCCAGATCGAAGATGGTGTGCGGCGCGTGACGCAGCGGGCTTTGCTCCGCCGTGAAGCGGCCATTGGCCACGTCGTCGATTTCGCGTTTGATGTCGATCATGGCGTCGCAGAAGCGATCCAGCTCCGTCTTGGCTTCGGACTCCGTCGGCTCGATCATCAGCGTGCCCGGCACCGGGAAGCTCATGGTAGGCGCATGAAAGCCGTGGTCGATCAGGCGCTTGGCCACATCGTCCACCGTCACCCCCGTGGCGTCCTTGATCGGGCGCAGGTCGATGATGCACTCATGCGCCACGCGGCCCTTTTCGCCACGATAGAGCACCGGATAGTGACCTTCGAGGCGCGCGGCGATGTAGTTGGCGTTGAGAATGGCCACCTCGGTCGCCTTGCGCAGGCCCTGATCGCCCATCAGAAGCATATAGGCAAACGAGATCGGCAGGATGGAAGCCGAACCATAGGGGGCTGCCGACACCGCCCCCGCCTCGCCCGTCTGCGGGTCCGACGGCAGGAAGGGTTTCAGGTGCGCCTTGACGCCGATGGGGCCCATGCCGGGGCCACCACCGCCGTGCGGGATGCAGAAGGTTTTGTGCAGGTTGAAGTGGCTGACGTCCGAGCCGTAGTGCCCCGGACGCGACAGGCCGACCTGCGCATTGAGGTTGGCCCCGTCGAGATAGACCTGACCACCCGCCGCATGGACGAGGTCGCAGATCTCCTTGATCGCCTCTTCGAAGACGCCGTGCGTGGACGGATAGGTGATCATGATGGCTGCCAGACTGGCCGCGTACTGATCGACCTTGAGCTTCAGATCGGCCATATCGACATTGCCGTCCTCGTCACAGGCGACCACCACGGTCTTCATGCCGACCATCTGGGCCGAGGCCGGGTTGGTGCCGTGCGCCGAAGCGGGGATCAGACAGATGTCACGGTGGGAATCGCCGCGCGAGAGGTGATAGCCCCGGATGGCGAGAAGGCCCGCATATTCACCCTGCGCGCCTGAATTGGGTTGCAGGGAGACGGCGTCATAGCCCGAAATGCCGCACAGATAGGCTTCAAGCGCGTCGAACATGCGCTGATAGCCCTTCGCCTGATCCTTCGGCGCAAAGGGGTGCAGGTTCGAAAACTCCGGCCACGTAATGGGGATCATCTCGGTCGTGGCATTGAGCTTCATGGTGCACGAGCCCAGCGGGATCATGGTGCGGTCGAGCGCCAGATCCTTGTCCGACAGGCGGCGCAGATAGCGCAGCATCTCGGTTTCCGAGCGATAGAGGTGGAAGACCGGATGGGTCAGGATGTCGTCCGAACGGCGAAGGGCCACCGGAATGGCCACGCCCTCGCCCGTACCGCCGTCCTTGCCAGCGGCAAAGGCCGCGATAACACGCGCCAGCACGGCGGGTGTCACGCTTTCATCCAGCGACACGCCGATATGGGCGTCATCGACGCGGCGGAAGTTGATGCCATCGGCGACCGCACGCGCGTGGATGGCGGCGGTGTCGGCACCGGTCTTCACCGTAATCGTATCGAAGGCGGCCCTGGTCACGACCTCAAAGCCCAGACCGCGCAGATGCGCCGCAAGGGCATTGGTCTTCTCATGGATGGCCGAAGCGATAGCCTTCAACCCTTCCGGACCGTGATAGACGGCGTACATGGAAGCGATGACGGCCAGCAGCACCTGAGCGGTACAGATGTTGGAGGTCGCCTTCTCACGGCGGATATGCTGTTCGCGCGTTTGCAGGGCCAGACGATAGGCCGGTTCACCGCGGCTATCGACCGATACGCCGATCAGGCGGCCCGGCATGGAACGCTTCAGGGCGTCCTTGACGGCCATATAGGCGGCGTGCGGGCCACCATAGCCCATCGGCACGCCGTAACGTTGCATGGAGCCAATGGCGATGTCGGCCCCCAGTTCACCCGGCGAGGTCAGAAGCGTCAGGGCCAGCGGATCGGCAGCCATCGACACGACCGCGCCCTTCGCCTTGGCAGACGCAATCACCTGACGGAAATCGCGTACCTCACCCGACGAGCCGGGATATTGCAGCAGGATGCCGAAAACCTCGGCGTCGATGTCGGTTTCCGGATTGCCGACGACGATCTCCCAGCCCAGCGGTTCGGCGCGGGTGCGGATGACGGCGAGCGTCTGCGGGTGGCAGTCGGCATCGACGAAGAAGCGATCGGCCTTGACCTTCGAGGACCGACGCGCCAGCGCCATGGCCTCAGCGGCAGCGGTCGCCTCATCGAGCAGCGAGGCATTGGCGACGTCCAGCCCGGTCAGATCGCACAACAAGGTCTGGAAGTTCAGAAGCGCCTCAAGGCGGCCCTGACTGATTTCCGGCTGATAGGGCGTATAGGCCGTATACCAGGCGGGATTTTCCAGAATATTGCGCTGAATGACGCCCGGCAGCAGCGTGCCGTAATAGCCCTGGCCGATCAGCGACACGAACGGCTTGTTTTCCGCCGCAATGCCGCGCAGATGCGCCAGCACCGCCTCTTCGTCCATTGCCTCGCCCACGCCCATGGGAGAACGTTCGCGGATGGCCACGGGGATGGTCTGGTCGATCAGGGCGTCGATATCGGACACCCCCAGCGCCGCCAGCATGGCGGAGATTTCGGCTTCGGACGGACCGATGTGACGACGGACAAAGGCGCCCTGTTCGACGGGCTGATTGGACTTGGACATGACTAATCCTTACATCCTCCCCTGCAAAGCAAGGGAGGTGGCGGGCTTGTCCCGCCACAGGGAGCAAAAAAAGCAGGTTGCGGGGTTGTATTCGAGCCCCCCACCACCGCATCTCGCGCTTCGCGCCTCGTGCGGCCCCCCTCCCCAGCGAGCTGGGGAGGTATAATTCAGAGAGTCGCCAGATAGGCTTCGTAGGCTTCGCGATCCATCAGCGCATCAAGCTGCGACGGGTTGGTCAGCTTGATTTTCGCGAACCAGCCACCGGCTTCCGGCACGGCATTGACGGTTTCCGGCGCATTGCCCAGCTCGCCATTGCCTTCGATGACCTCGCCATCGACCGGCGCATAGACGTCAGAGGCGGCCTTGACCGACTCGACCACGGCGAAGGCGTCGCCCTTGGTCAGGGTCTTGCCCGCTTCCGGGACCTCGACGAAGACCACATCGCCCAGCGCGTCGGCGGCATAGGCCGTGATGCCGACGAAGGCCGTGCCGTCGCCCTGATCCTTGACCCACTCGTGTTCCTTGGTGAATTTCATGATGACGACCTCTTAAGCCTTGGGTTTAAAGTTCATGTTGCCCTACCGCTTCGCTGCTTGAGGGCGGCGATGATATGAGTTAGGGACGAAGGGGATGGTGACGACTTCGCAGGCATAGGGTTTGCCGCGCACCTCCAGCTTCAGTTGCGTACCGGGCGCCGATTGCGTGGCGGGCACATAGCCCATGGCAATCGAATAGCCGAGCGTCGGCGACGGCACACCGGAGGTGACGATGCCGATGGCCTCACCCGCCTCGTTGAGAATTTTAGCCCCGTCACGGGCGGGCGGGCCTTCCAGCACGCGCAGCGCCACGCGGGTGCGTTGCGGGTTTTCGCGCTCCGCACGGATACGGTCGATGCCGCGGATGTCGCCGCGTTCCAGACGCGACTTCGACATACCAAAGCTCAGGCCCGACTCGACCACGCCATAGGTTTCGTCCATTTCGTGGCCGTAGAGCGGCATCCCGGCTTCGAGGCGCAGCGAATCGCGCGCGCCCAGACCGATCGGCTTCACCTGCGGGAAGGTCAGCAGCAGGTCCCACAGTTCGGCAGCGCGGGCGGCGGGGAAGCTGATTTCAAAACCGTCTTCGCCCGTATAGCCAGAGCGCGACACAAAGGCCGTTTCGCCCAGAATTTCAAACGTGCCGCAGTCCATGAAGTACATTTCACAGGCGGCGGGGCAGACCTGCGCTATCACTTCGCGAGCGCGCGGCCCCTGCAAGGCCAGAAGCGCGCGGTCGGCCAGGATGTCAAAAGTGCTGTCGCCCTTCAGGCTGGCGGCGATAATCGCGAAGTCCTGATCCTTGCAGGCGGCATTGACCACCAGAAAGAAACCCTCCTCTTCCGGACGCGACACCATCCAGTCGTCGAGAATGCCGCCCGCTTCGTTGAGCAGCAGTGAATATTTCTGCTTGCCGGGCTTCAGCGCGGCGAAATCCGTCGGCGTCAGGGCTTCGAGGGTGCGGACGGCATCTGCGCCGGTCAGGCGGGCCTGCCCCATGTGCGACACATCAAACAGACCGGCTTCGGCGCGGGTCCATTTGTGCTCGGCCATCACGCCTTCATATTGAACGGGCATGTTGTAGCCGGCGAACGGCACCATGCGCGCACCCAGCGCGACGTGACGGTCCTCAAGCGGAGTGGATTTCAGAGCGACATCTGTCATGCGCGGCCTCAGGGTTAGCAAACGTGCGGAATCGCAGAGCTTTTCACTAAAAAAGTCTGCCCCCGCTGTCCCTGTGACCTGAGAGATTTAGACCCGGTGGAGGGGCCGTTGCTCCGTCGGCGGATGTTCTAAAACATCACTTTCCAGCGTGTAGAATGACTTACGGTCCTTTGGCCTGAGCGTTTCCGGGGCGGTTGCGCCTTCGGCGGCATGACGAGTCATGCACTCTCCCGTGTGTCATCCCGCTTGTGCGTGAGGCGGGCCAAAGAGTCAATAGCCCCCTCTCGCACCCGTCTCTCGCTCCATGTCTCTCGCCGCCCTTCGCTCACAGTCGGGAGTTGCAACCTGTCCCCGTCCCCGGTGGCTATGCCTACACTCAGCGCATCAGCCAAGGAACCAAGCCATGACCACCACCCCTCAAGCCGAACCCGCCGCAGCCACGCTCAGCGTCGAAGTCCGCGACCTCTTTCACGGCAGTGCGCAGGGTAAGGTCGCTATCGACACCCTTGCCTTTCTGGTGATTTTCCTGAGCGCCCTGATGTTCGGGGCTTTCGTACTGGCGCGGTTCTACCGGCGTCAGAGCCCCTAACCGTTATTGACCACGACCTTGAGGTGGCCCTTTTCGCGCAGTTCCGGTGGATCATAGGCTTCCGGACGTTCGATGGTCGATTGCGGCCCCAGCAAGCGCGTGCGGTATCGGGTCATCTGCGGCAGCAGCGAGGCCTCAAGGTGCTCACGCCCGATTTCGACCACGCGATCGGCAAAACGCAGAATGTGCTTGTTGGGGTAGCGGCCGGGCGGACAGACAAGCACCAGTTCCTTCTTCGGAAACCGCTCCTTGAGATAACGCGCCGTCGCCGCATGATCGCCGTCAGCGGAAACCAGATAGCAGACATCGAACAGATTATCTTCGGCGTCCGAAGCAATCGACAAGGCCAGATTGACGTCGCCCTGCTTTTCGATGGCCAGATGCCACTGATGACCGCAGGCGTTGCAGCCGTCGATGGCCGACACAAAATGCCCCATGCGGCACAACACGCCGGAGGCCTGAAGCGCACGCATATAGTCTTCGTGGCGCTTCATTTTCGACTTGTTCTGCGGACGGAAGGCCGAGCACCACACGACGCGTTTGACGACTTCGTTTTCCGGCGTAATGGCCCAGGCCAGCGCCTTGAGATCCAGCCATTTCAGATAGGGACGCTTATAGGCATCAACCGCGTGATAGAGGTTGAAGCCATCATAATAGACAGCCGCGCGTTTGCGGAAGAAGGGCAGCCTGAAACCGCCTCCCCTGCCCCGTCCCGTTCCCGGTGCCGTGCCATTGCTTTTGGCTTTATCTGGCTGCGACATAGACCCCGAAACGACGCATGCGTTAACCCTCTGCTAACACTAAAGCGCATGTTTCGGCGTTTGTCAGTATCTTTCGGGTGACAGTTTTATTTTCACCCAACCGACGAATTATTGCGGCTTGACCTTGGCGAAGCGGAAGCGCTTGCCCTGACGGTTGAAGTCCACCATTTGCGGCGTCACGTCAAAGCCAACCAGTACCTCGAAGTTCGAACCGGCCACGGTCGAAGAGGCGCGCGGAATGACGATGTTTTCAACGCGCGTGGCCACGTCCACGGTCTGCTGACCGTTGAAACGCACCGGCAGGTCAAAATATTCCTTGGCCAGCACCGCCTTGTCGCGGTCCGTCACCGCCACCCAGTAGCGGTAGGTGTTGGTGTCGTCGGGTGCCTTCGGCCCCTTGCCCAGAGAAAAACCGATGACCATGGAGATCTCGATCGGTTGATCGCCCTTATAGGCGCAGTCAGACGCCACACCGTTGATCTGACCGGTCCAGGTTGCGTCGGCAGAGGCTTCCTTGTTGTCGGCGAATTCATGATAGCGCGCCGCTTCGTAGAGCACCTTCACATAGGGGCACGGGCCATCGGCGCGGCGCTTGGCCAGACGCAGGTCCTTCTGCTCCCATTCCGCGTCCTTCTTGGCGCGCTTGCTGGCATCGTCCTCGCTCTGATCACGGTCCTTGTCGCGGTTCCGGCTTTGCGCCGCGGCGAGGTCAGGCAGAATCGCCGCCGAAGCGACACCGGCCAGTGACAGACCAATCAGAAGCGCACGCAGTTTGGAAGACATTCAGGTCTCTTGAGCTTGAAAAGGCGAAAGGGCGCGGCGAAGCGCCCCCACTTAGTAGCGTCTCGTCTGCGATTTTCAAAGAGCTAAAGAGGGATGTGGGCGACTTCATGGCGAAGCGGTGTTGTGCATGATGCACAATCCATATGGCGCGCGACGGCGAAAACGCTTATCTAACACCCATGCCTGATGCTCCTCCCCCCAAACTGGCCCTCAAGCTGGCGACACCGCGCGGTTTCTGCGCGGGGGTCGATCGCGCCATCCAGATCGTCGAACGCGCCCTCGACCTTTATGGTGCGCCCGTCTATGTGCGCCATGAAATCGTCCATAACAAACACGTGGTCGATCGCCTGAAAGGGTTAGGCGCGGTCTTCGTCAAGGAGCTGGATCAGTGCCCGCCGGATCGCCCGGTGGTGTTTTCGGCGCATGGCGTGCCGAAATCGGTCCCGGCCGAGGCGCAATCGCGTCAGATGTTCTTCCTCGATGCCACCTGCCCGCTGGTGTCCAAGGTGCATGTGGAGGCCGAGCGCCATCACGAGGCCGGGCGTGAAATCCTGCTGATCGGCCACGCCGGGCACCCCGAAGTCATCGGCACCATGGGCCAATTGCCCGAAGGTGTGGTCAAGCTGATCGAGACCGTCGATGACGCCCGCAACTTTCAGCCCGCTGATCCCCAAAACCTCGCCTTCGTTACCCAGACCACCCTGTCGGTCGATGACACCGCCGATATCGTGGCCGAGCTGAAGGCGCGCTTCCCCGACATCTCCCTGCCGCACAAGGAGGACATCTGCTACGCCACCACCAACCGTCAGGAGGCGGTGAAGCGCGTCGCCGAAGACTGCGACCTCTTCCTCGTTATAGGGTCCAAAAAATCCTCCAATTCGCAGCGCCTCGTCGAGGTGGCCCTGCGCGCGGGGGCCAGATCGGCGCATCTGATCGACGATGCGTCCGAGGTGGACTGGGGCTGGTTTGCCGACGCCAGGACGGTTGGCGTTTCCGCCGGGGCCTCGGCGCCGGAAAACCTGATTGAGGCACTGATCAGCACCATCCATGAGCGCTTTGACGTGTCGATGAGCGAAGATAACGGCGTGCGTGAAACGGTGACTTTCAAGCTGCCGCGCGTGCTGACCGAAGCGTCCGCCTGAGATGAAGAAGGTGACCATCTATACCGACGGGGCCTGTAAGGGTAATCCCGGCAAGGGCGGCTGGGGCGCGATCCTCACCTTCGGCCCGCATGAGAAGGAACTCTACGGCTACGAAGCCGAGACGACCAATAACCGCATGGAGCTGATGGCCGTCATCATGGCGCTGGAGGCGCTGAAAGAGCCGTGCGAAATCGACTTGCACGCCGATAGCCAGTACGTCCTCAAAGGCATCAAGGAATGGATTCACGGCTGGAAGGCGCGCGGCTGGAAGACTGCCGACAAGAAGCCGGTGAAGAATGACGACCTGTGGATGCGCCTGGATGCGGCCCGTCAGCGGCACAGGATTCACTGGCACTGGGTAAAAGGCCACGCCGGACACGAGATGAACGAACGCGCCGACGGGCTAGCCAACAGGGCGATTACGGAAGCGACGGCGGCGTTTTAAAAAGATTGTGGGGCCCGGCGCTCCCGCCGCGAAGCGGTCGCACGAAATCGAGGCCCCCTGTCTTTTTCCCTAATCGAAGTCGAAAATATCCAGCATATCGAAGCCCTTTTTCTTCTTGCGATGGCCGTACTTGTCGTACTCGATCTTGCGGCCATACTTATCGTATTCGACGGGCCGCCCGTACTTGTCCATCTCAGGCGGACGCTGCTGATGATAGGGCTGTTGCGGATAGGGTTGCGGCGGTTGCTGATAGTGAGGTTGCTGTGGCGGCACATAGGGTGCCGGTTGCGGCGCGGGCTGCGCCACAGGGCCCCCGGCGGCGAGCGACAACAGCTTTTCCAGTTCACCGCGATCCAGCCAGACGCCGCGACACTGGGTGCAGACGTCGATCAGTATGCCCTCCTTCAAAACCTCACGGAAATCCCCCCGGCAGACGGGACAATGAAGGGCAGACATGATTTCTCTCCTGTGAAGATAAGGCTACGGAACAGACATTGGACCGTCAGCGCCGGGCTTCAAGAGCCGCCGTCGAACGCAATCGGTTCCACGGCGCTTAATTCCCGAATTTATAGTTCAGCGCCAGTTTCACCGCCCGATTATAGAAGAACTGCTCCGCTTCGGTCCGGTAACGTGCCGTCACCGTTCGGGTTTCATTTGACTGACGCCCCAGCAGATTGGTGCCCGTCGCCACAAGGGTCAGTTTCTTGTTCAGCGGATGCGACCAACTGATCTCGGTGCTCCAGTTGACACCCGAACGCGACTGTAAGCCCCGATTTTGCATCACGGTCGCCGAAAACTGATACTGGTCGCCGCTCAGGCCCGCGCGCTTGGGGCCGTCATATTGCACCATCGGCTTGAGCATCCAGAAGGTCGCCTCACGCGACCCGCCCGCCTCGATGGAGTCTGAGCGGTCGCGGGTAAAGCTGGCGCTGCCGCTCTGGCTCCAGCGGCCCTTGCCCGGCAGACGTTTGACCGGAAAGCGCCAGTTGACGTCAAACCCAGCATACTGGGTCTGGCCGCGATTGACCGGGCGTGACAGGATGACGCCACCGTCAATCAGGGTGTTGACGTTTTCGATGGCGTTACTGGCTTCACGCATGAACACGCTCGCGCCCCACGACGAGTCCTTGTGCTCCCAATCGTAGCTGGCCTCGAGCGAATTGACGAGGACGAGCGCCAGATCGGGATTGCCGCTCTGCGCCCAGGTCAATGACCCGCGCAGAATTTGCGGGTCATATTGGCCCAGATTGATCGGATCGAGGCGGCGGCTATAGCTGAAGCGTATCTTGCCGTCTTCGCCCCAGGCGCGGCTGAGGTGCAGGGAGGGGAACCATTCCGTCTCCCCGCCTCGTCGCCCGGCAATATCGCGGCGGCGATCTTCGACACGCAGACCCGGCATGGCCGTCCACTTGCCCGACAGGGGCCATTGCAGGGTCACATAGGCCGCGGCCGTGGTTTGGCGACCGGCAAAGCGGCTGTCGTAGTCGATCAGGCCGGGCATATCGCTGTCGAGTGATCGCGCCATATGCAGCCTCTGTCTCTGCCAGTCGAAACCGGCACTGAGCAGTTTGTTACCCCCCAGCGGCTTCTCGTAATCGGCCTTGATCTCCTGCCCATGGTCGCGCTGAATATCGCTGACGCGATTGGTGCCCGTACTCGCGCCCATATATTCATAGAGCGTGGAATCGCGCGTGTGGTTGAGTTCGTCGCTGACCTCGACCGTCAGCCTTTCCCCTTTATCGTCGGCGAAGGTGTAGTTCAGTTCGTAAGCCCACAGGCGCATGAACCACGGCTCATAGGAACGTTCACTCGTCTTCCCTTCGGCGCTGTCGTCATAGGCCGTCAGATTATTGCCGGTCCAACTGGCCTCACTTTGCCTGACCTTCAGCTTCAGCGCACTGCGCGGCCCCAGCTTGTAGCCCCCGCGCAAACCGACATTGCGCCATTGGTTGTCGCCGATACTGATGCCTTCTTCGCGCAGACGGCCTGTCACCTGCCCCTGCGCATTGATATAGTCACGTGTGGAAAACGAGCGATTTTTCGTCGGGCCGCCATTGGCAGACAGGTTCAGCCCCCACGACCACGGCCCCTTGCCGTCGTCATAGCTGAGAGTGGCCCCATAGCGATCACGCGAGTGCGCCCAGAGCGAGGCAGACCCTCTGCGCACGACCTTCCCGCGCGGCTTTTTGGTAATGATATTGATAATGCCCTTGCTGGTGGCCGCCGCATACTGGGCCGAAGGGTTGGTGATGACCTCAATGCGCTCGATCTCCGACGCCGGCAGCATACGCAGCACCTGCTTGCCCTCTGCCGGTGGCTTGCCATCGACCCAGATGGTGACGCCGGAATCGCCGCGCAGATAGACCTTGTCATCGGGGGTGACCGTGACGGAGGGGACTTTGGACAGCACATCGCTCAATTGTCCGGTGGTCGCCTGCGGGTCGGTCTTGATGTCATAGACGCGACGGTCGATGCGCGTGCCTGAGGATTTGCTGGCCGTGACCGTAATTTCTTCAATCGGTTCGCCGGGTTTGGCCGGCGTTGCGGAGGCGGTCTGAGTCGTGGGCGCAGCGCTTGGCGTCGCCGTTTGCGCCAGTGCTCCGGTGGCCAGCGCCAGCCCTGCCAGCAGCCCGGCCGCCGAGGCCCCATAAACCAAGCGTCTCTTCATCGAGCCCCCCAAACTGTCGGTATCCCCTTAACCCACCGACACACGCAATCAAGGCGAGATTCCGACAAACCCAACCTTAGAGACACACGAGCGCGTGATCAGAGGGGGGTAAGGCCTTTGGCAAATCTCCGGGCGTTCCACACATAATGATCCGCCGACAGTCTAAGCCGCGCGATCTGCTCTTCGGTCAGTTCGCGCGCCACCCGTGCCGGAGCCCCGATCAGCAGCACGCCATCCGGAAAGACCTTGCCTTCCGGCACCAGCGCCCCGGCCCCGACGATGGAGTTCCGGCCAATCACCGCGCGATTGAGCACCACCGCATTGATGCCAATCAGGCTGTTGTCGCCGACCGTGCAACCGTGCAGCATGGCCTTGTGCCCAACGGTGACCCCTTCGCCGATCGTCAGGGGCGATCCGGGGTCGGAATGCAGCACCGAGCCGTCCTGAATACTGCTGCGCGCCCCGATCGTCATGGGCTCATTATCGGCGCGCAGGACGGCGTTGAACCACACGCTGGCACCGCCCCCCAGGCGCACATCGCCGATCACTTGGGCCGAAGGCGCGATCCAGACATCGTCCCCCTGTTGCGGGGCCACCCCGTCCAAAGCGAAAACCGTCATGCCAATCCTTTCCTCCCGATTGTTTCCTTATGCTTATGCGCGCCGGATAGGCGACGTGGCAAGCGCCTGTGTGTCCCGGCGGACCCAGTCCGACATTTCGCGGCTGCACAAGAGTTTTCCACAGGCGTTTTAAGAACTGGGTAAGGATTGTGCCGGAATCTGGTAGTGTTCTTGAGGGGGAATCATCTGAGCCCCCAACAGGACCCGGCGACATCCGGCCCGTTACCTTTTATGAGGTTTTCAGTGGCTCACAGGTATGTGTTTGCACCCGAAATCGTTCCCCCGCCCCCGGCGGTGCGGTCCGAAGGATGCGACTCACCCGGACGCGCCCGCCTTTCCTCCCCTGACGCATACGCGAAGACGAACCCTTATCCGGTTTCGTCTTTTTTTGTGCCTCAAATCCCGCTCTTGCTGACGCGCACTGACCGGACGCCTGCACTGCGTTCCGGCTGGCGCTCTTTTTTAAGGAGGCTGTCATGACCAAGCGTTCCACCAAGCGTTTTCTGCGCGAAGGTACTCTCGATGCCGAGGAATATGCCCGCGACACCAAGGTGCGCCGCATTTCCGTGCATCACGGGAGCTGGTCACCGGTCGCTCCGGCGAATGAAGAGCGGGATCAGAGCTACGTCAAAACGATCAAGGCCAAATCCGACGGACAGGCGCAACTGCTGACCGCCATCGACGAGAAAAACCTCGTTCTGGCGCTGGGGCCGGCGGGGACGGGCAAGACCTACCTCGCCATCGCCAAGGCCGTGGAGGCGCTGGAAGCCGGGAAGGTCGGACGCATCGTCCTGTCGCGCCCGGCGGTCGAGGCCGGGGAGTCGATCGGCTTTTTGCCCGGCGATATGGAGGACAAGCTGGCCCCTTATCTGCGCCCGCTGTATGACGCCCTCACCGACCGCCTCAGCATGAAGCGCGTCAAGGCGCTGATGCAGGAAGGCCTGATCGAGATTGCACCGGTCGGCTATATGCGCGGCCGCACGCTGAACAACGCCTTCGTGGTCATCGACGAAGCGCAGAACTGCACCTATACGCAGCTCAAAATGCTGCTGACGCGGCTCGGCTGGAATTCGACCATGATCGTCACCGGGGACCCGAACCAGTCGGACCTGCTGCCCGGTCTGTCGGGTCTGGCCGATGTGGCGGCGAAGTTCGAAACGCTCGACACCGTGGCCGTGGTGCAGTTGAAGGACAAGGATATTGTCCGTCACCCGCTGGTGGCCCAGATGCTCGGCGTTCTTTAGACGCAGGCAATTTTGAAGGGAAAGGGCGGGGTTTTCCCTGCCCTTTTTCTTTTAACCACGGAAAAAACTACAGCACCAGCGGGCGATAGGCCGTCGGGGTCACGCTGAAATCAGCGCGCAGGGCCTGACGGCGCGGCGTATCGGAAAAGCCGATATGCACCCATGTTCCTTCATAGATCAACTGATCGAAGACGATATCGCTGGCCATGATCTTGCGGCAGATATCGAGCGGCGTACCGAAGCGCTGCGATACAAAATCCACCGCACGCCCGATCATGTGGGCACTGGTCTTTGAGCCACCGACCTTGGCATTGAGCACCGGGCCGCGATAGCCGCTGCGCACCGTGATCGGCTGCCCCAGAAGCGCGCGCACCTTGTCCATGCGCTGCGCCGTGTCCTTGAGATTGGCCAGATGCTCAGGCGTCGGCGTATTGTCGATCCCGTTGCGCTCGGCGATATCGGACTGGGTCAGTTCTTCCAGCGTAAAATACTGGCTGAGCGGCGTATAGCCGGGATAGCTGGGCGGCAGGACCGGCTCCGGCCATACCTGTTTGGCGCGTTCGTACAGCGCCTTGCGGTGATCGAGACCGTTGGTGCCACCATTGATGATGCGCGTAATGCCGACAAGGTCGTCGGTATCGGCAAGCGCATTGAGGTTCTTGGCCCGCCAGAAAGCCCCGGAAGCGCGCGCCGCCGTTTCCGCCTCTTCCAGCTTTTGCGGCTGCTCGGCCAGCGGCAGACCCGTCAGTTCGCCGTAGCGCGTATAATTGGCCCTACCGGTGATCATGACAAAACCGCGTCCGATATAGCGGAAGCCGTCGCCGGGCTCGACATTGCCCAGTTCCGGACGGTTACCATAGATGGCTTCGGCAATCGCGGCCTTACCCTCATTGACCAGTCGCTGGGCGTTTTCCAGCGAGCCCACGCGCTTGGGGAAGGTTTTATATAGGCCCTGCGCGCTGTAGTTCAGGTTTTCGACCAGCGCCCGGAAGTTATCGCACTCATGCGCCAGTTGCGCCATGAAGTGCGCCAGTCGCCGCGGCGTGTCGATGCCGTATTCGACCCGCGCCGCCTCCAGTGCCGGAGCATAGACGGCGATGCGCGCCGCATTGGCCTGCGGCGACAGGGCCTTGAGGGTCTCCGCCGTAATCATCAGTAGTCCCTCGGCCGCAGCGACGGATCGGGCAAGGCGTCGTCCGCCTCCACCGCCTGAGCCGGAACCGCTGTCAGGGCCGGGGCGGTCGCGGTGGTGGTGATGGCCGATGAGGTCGGCAGGGTGATCACCCGCATCGTCGTCTCATCCGCGAAAGGCTGAAGCGGCGTGAAGGTCGATGCCGGCGGTGGCGCGCCCCCTTTGAAGGTCGAGCGCACCGTCATCAGCTTGCTCAGCACGTCGAACCAGAAGGGCGCCCCCAACGTCACGGCAAACGCCGTCATCACCCAGCCCGAAACGAGGGCGATCATCGGCAGCACGTTAAACAGCGCATTGTCGCCCAGAGTAGGCGTCCCGTTATAGGCGTTGGTGAAGATTTCGACCGTGCGCCCGACGGCCAGTTGCGTATTGTGCCACCACTGATCCGGGCGGTCCGCGCGGAAATCGGGCGCAGGCGTCGTCGGCTCCTTGCTGGGCGGGCATTTGCGGTTGTCGTGCAGGGGCGTGTCATTGCCGCAGAAGCGGAACAGGTGCTGCATACTGTCCATGGTGGTAGCGTTCCACCCCAGAGGCAGACCCAGGCGGCTCAGGGGGTTATCCAGACTGGCCGTCGCCTCCACGCCCTTGGCGGCCGTGTCGGTATAATATTGCTGGGCCGAGGCCTCGACCGCCTTGCGCAGGCTGGGCGAGCGGTAGAGCGTATCGGCAATCACCACCGTGTTGACGTTCATCACCACGCAGGCAATGAGACTGAACCAGAACAGGATCGTCTGGGTCTCATGGCGATACCAGCCGGACACGCGGTCCATGGTGGCGTTGAACCACTGCTCCAGAAAGGTGCGCGCCTTGTTCATATCCCCGTCGGCCGTATTGACCGCCAGTTGCACCACCTTGGCCAGACGCGGATTGTTGAGATTATTGGTGGCGTTCAGAACGGCCTGCGGGTCGATGCGCCCGGACTGGGTCTGACCGCCCTTTTCGCTGATCATATCCAGCACGACGAAGGCGAAATGCTCCGCCGGAATGTAGGACGGCAGCTTGCGCCCTTCGAAGAAGCGGCGGCGGGTCGGCGGCTTATAGTTGCCGCGATAGAGGGTCATGATCAGGGGATGGCTATAAAAGCCTTCAAGGAATTCGAAACCGTGCAGCTTGTCGCCGGATTTACGGTCGAAGCGCAGCTTGTGTTCCTTGGGCAGGTTGCACAGAAGTTCGATCAGGCCCCGTTCCAGATTGCGCGCCCGGCTTTTGAAAAAGCCTTCGACCGCTTCGCGCGCCGTCGTCGCCAGCACGCTCATCAGCAGGTAGATGAAGACCAGTCCTGCGGCAACATCAATGGACTCCGGCAGCAGCATGTCCCCCACCCTGAACCGTTCACGAAAAATTTTTATAAGAAATCAAACAGCCGGAAAACACCGTTAACCATAATTAACGAAAGCGCAATCGCCAAATCATGACACTTTGCGCAGGGCGAAAAGTGGCGCATTCAGGTCACAGGTAGGGGAAAACCACAGGCGGGGGCAAAGGCGCAACGACCCCAGACGCTCAGCCTCTTCGGTCGCGGGTATTATCGCGGTATTATTCTGGCCGTTCCAGGGCGCTGAGCGCCGCACGGCCTTCGGGCGTGACGGTCAGGCCCTCGGCAACGGTCTTGGCCGTGGCAACGGCCCCGCGCGGTGACATCATGGCCGCCGCCTTCATCGAGGCATGGGTAATGCCCGCCAGACGCGCCACCGCCATCTGACGATAGCTGTCAAAGCCCTGCACCATGCACGCACCCGCAGCCTGCTTGGCAGCGGCCGCCAGTTGGCCCAGATATTCGCTCAGGGCGTCGTCGTCGCGCTTTACGCCGTCGTACTCGATGCAAACCCCCGACAGACCGCACTTGGCCAGAGCGGCGATAATCTTGCGGTCGGAAGAGACGTGACCGACGACGGTCATGCAGAAGGGCTTGATCAGCGAGACGATTTCCAGAACGCGGTGCGGCGGCACACCGTCCAGACCGCGCACCTCAAACAGCACCTTGAGGCCCATATCGCTGGCGGCCTTGGCCACTTCGTGCGTGATCTTCTGGCGCGCGCGCTGGGAAGCAAAGGTCGAAAAGGCCGCGGGCACGACCATCAGCATCTTGCGCTGATCGGCCTCGCGCATCCGTAATATCTTCAGCCCCTGCTCGATATTGGTGATATCGACCAGTTCGCGCAGACCCCAGTCCATATTGGCCAGCGCCTTGCGATCCAGAAGCGTGTTGTCCGACGCCTCAACGACCATAGGCTCCAGCCGGTGGCCGATCATCACCATCTTCTTCATCTCGAACAGAGGCTCGTTCGAAGAGGCGATGCGCAGCGTCCGGTTGGCCAGCGTCACAGTGGCCGCCACCATGACCGGACGTTGAATATTGGTCATTTGCGGGCCCTGACCGGGGGTGCGGACGGCTTCGCCCGTCGTTGCGCCGGTGATCGGCTTCACGCGCTCAGGCCCCGCTTCCGGACGGTCGAACCAGGTCTTGAGGTCGATGGGATTGAGGAGGAAGCGATCGACGTCCTCTACCTGCACCTCATAGAGCGGAACGGGCAGTTCGGAGACATCCCCGACAAAGAAATTGCCCAGATCGCGCCACATCTCGGTTACCGACAAAGCGCCCCGGCGCGACCCTTCGGTCGGGATAATAGCCAGCCAGGCATCGTCATTGATACGCAGGCACCAGTTGGGCTCCTGAAAGCGTCGCTCGAAACCGGTCTTTAGATGTTCATAGACCAGTTCGCTCTTGACGTCCCACTTGGACCCCAGCCGCACAATCAGGGCATCCAGCTTGAGCAAGAAGGCGTGGCCCTGTGCGCTGACACGGGTTTCGCGCAGGCGCTCGATGATCATCACCGCGTCCTCGCGTTGCAGCAGCAGCCGTTCGGGCTCCGCTGCGCCGTCTTGCCCTGTCGAAAGGATGTCTTGAGACATGCCGGACACACCAGACCTATACTTACAACACCGTCCCGATCAGCCTACGGATGCAGCGTTGAAACAACATTAACATGCGTGTCAAAATTATGGGCCATCGCGGTGATACCGCCGACGATGTCACGTGATTCAGAAGTTAAGCAAGTCTTCACCCTAACGGTTAAAACCTTGTACACTCTGACCGAATCGCCCGGAGGTTTGCCATTTCCGCCGCCGCACCGGCTCCTGACGCCCTGACCCGTGCCGCTCCCGAAGCGCGCGCGCCTGTGGACGTGCCCGAAGCCAGCGGCCTGCACCCTGTCACACAGGTGCGCATCCTGCTGCATCTGATGCAGTTGAACGCGGCGGCCCGGCGACAGGCGGCACTGCCCGACGAAAACCCGCCGGGTTTCGTCGGGCGACTGTCCGAACTGATTGCCAGCCTGCCCCCCGACAGGGCGCAGCCTGTGCTCGATGATCTGGCGGAGGCCGACTGGGCCGATCCGGATCTGATCGCCGCCCTGTGCCAGTTACCACAAAGTGGTGCATCGGTTTTGCTGCGCTCCCCTGTGCTCAGGGACGAGGCGCTTCTGAAATTGATCGCGACCAGCGGCGAGCGCGCCCGTCTGATCGCGTTGCGACCGACCCTCAGCCCGTCCGTGATCGACGCCCTGATTGCGACCGCCGATACCGCCACGGCCACCGCCCTGCTCAACAACCGGCACCTCCGCCTCCATGACGCAGCGTTCGAGGCTCTGGCGGCGCACGCCCGAACCGATATCGCCCTGCGCGCCCCGCTGACGCGCCACCCCCTACTGACGCGGGCTGCCGCCGCCCGGCTGCTGGATGTGGTGGGGCCGGGCCTGCGCGACACACTTCTGACCCGCTTCGACGGCCTGCACGCCCGCCATTTTCAGGCCCCACCGCCCAGCGATGCGGCGCAAACCCTGCATCGTCTGCAACGCGGCGACTTCCTCGCCTTCCGGCAAGGTCTGTCGCGACTGACCGGACTGGATCGCGCGCTCGTGGATCGCGCCCTCAGCCAGGACTCGGCGGTGCCGCTGGTACTGTTGCTGAGCGCCGCCGCCATCGACCGGGCGGCCTTTGCTGACGTGCTGACGCAGGTTCAGGCGCTAAATGACGGACATCCGCGCATCAATGATCGTCACCTGGCCTTTGTCCGCGGCCTGTTCGATCTCAGTGCCCCCGAAGCGCGGCAAAGGCTTATGGCCATCTATTCCCATTGAACGAAATCCGTTCTAAGACGGCTGTCCCCTGCTGTTCAGACCCTGCCTCATGTCCCTCAAACTCGCCTTTACCGCCTCCGAACGCCCCGAAGCCCAGGCCGCTTGCGCGGTGCTGCGCAAACGGTACGGTGAGGCCAACGACCCGGACGTGATCGTCGCCCTGGGCGGGGATGGCTGGCTTCTGGAATGCGTCCACAGCCATTTCCGTCACGAATTGCCCATCTTTGGCATGAACATGGGCTCGATCGGCTTTCTGTTGAACGAATATCGTGAAAACGATTTGATGGCGCGCATCGAAAGCGCCGAGCGCACCCGCATCAGCCCGCTGCGCATGACGGCCACCAATGGGCGTGGCGAGGTGCAGGAGGCGCTGGCCTTCAATGAGGTGTCTCTGCTGCGTCAGACGCATCAGAGCGCCAAACTGCGCATCCTGATCGACGGCAAGGCGCGGCTGGAGGAACTGATCTGCGACGGCGCGCTGGTCGCCACGCCCGCCGGTTCGACCGCCTATAATCTCTCGGCCCACGGCCCCATTATCCCGCTGGACGCGCAGGCCCTCGCCCTGACCCCGATCAGCGCCTTTCGCCCGCGACGCTGGCGCGGTGCCCTCCTGCCGCATTCGGCCAAGGTGCGTTTTGAGGTGCTGGAATGCGACAAACGCCCGGTGGCCGCGTCGGCCGACACCTTCGAAGTGCGCCACATCCGCGAGGTGGAAATCGTCGAAGTGCCTGAACTGTCTGCCACCATCCTCTTCGATGCGGGCAACGGTTATGATGAGCGCGTGCTGACCGAACAGTTTTCGAGTTAGAGCGCATCCCTGTCGCAACGGCATGGCGGGCTGGCGATTCGATTGCACACGCGGGTGCTCTGAGGGGTATGTTACCGGCTCAATCCCCTTATCACCAAGGCCGCGAAGGAAAAAATGCACGGCATTAGGGCTTCCTAAAGGGGTTTGCGGTTAGGGTTGATGAAATAGCCCCACGGAATAAGCTCCCATGTCCGAAAAAGCCCAGGTCATCCAGATCCCCAATACCCTCCGCGCCAAGGTTGGCGGCAAGATGGGTGCGCTTGATCCGGCCACCCTTGCCAAGGCGGAAGAAGCCCTGTCCTCCCTGTCCGATCAGTTCGACAACTGGCTGGATGATGAGGTCACCAAGCTGGAAAAGGCGCAGGAAACCATTCGCAATGATGGCCTGAGCCCGAAGAACGCCGAAGCCCTCTATTTCCGCTGCCACGATCTCAAGGGTCTGGGCACCACCTATGGCTATCCGCTGATCACGCGCATCGCCGGTTCGGTGTGCAAAATGCTGGACGACGAAACCATCCGTATGCAGTCACCGCGCGTCCTGATCGACGCCCATGTGGACGCCATCCGCGCCATCGTCCGCGGCAAGATCAAGGACGAGAACCATCCGGTGGGCGTCACCCTCGCCGAAACGCTGGAAGCACGTGTCAAGGAATATATGGACGCGCTTGAAGCCTGATCTCAAGGCCTGAGACACAAAGAAAAGCCCCGGTTTGCGCCGGGGCTTTTTGCGTATCCTTATACCAAAGGTCATTGAAAATGACTCTTGGTATTCCATCCGAGAATGTCTCATGTCACTGACAGTCTCGTGTCTTCAACGGCCGGATGCGGTCAGCATCTTCGGCCGTTGGTATTATCAATACGATCAGCGTGGCGCGACCGCCACCACCGGGGCCTTGGGCGCGTTCAGGCCGAACAGCGCATCCGGCAGCGCACCGATAATGGCCGCCGACAGACAGGTGGCGACAAAGCCGGCAAACAGGGCCTTCCAAACCAGACTCAGCACTTCCTCGCGGCGGTCAGGCATAAGCACGCCCAGCCCCGTGACCGTAATCCCCACCGAACCCAGATTGGCAAAGCCGCAGATGGCATAGGTCATCAGCATCCGCGTGCGCTCGCTCATCTGATCGACCGGAATGGCCCCCAGTTTGAGGAAGGCAACAAATTCGGTCAGGGTCAGCTTGGTGCCCAGAATATAGCCGGCCTTTTGCGACTCTTCCCACGGCACGCCGATAATCCACGCCAGCGGCGCGAAAACGACGGACAGACCGCGCTCAAGCGACAGGGGCTCACCGCCCACATGCGGGAACATGCCCAGCACGATGTTAATCAGCGACACGAAGGCGACGAAAACGATCAGGATGGCCGAGATGTTCATCACCACCATCAGGCCGTCCGCCGTGCCCTTGGAAATGGCGTCGATGGCGCTGTCGTACTTCAGCGACGAGTTATAATCGGCGACAACGCCGCCTTCGCCGTCTTTTTCAGGCACCATGATGCGCGACAACAGCACACCCGCCGGGGCCGAAATAATCGACGCCACTAACACGTGACCGGCGGCATTGGGCAGGGTCGCCTTAAGGATCAGCGCATAGGCCACCATGGTCGAACCGGCCACAGTGGCCAGACCGACCACCATCATCATGAACACTTCGGAGCGCGACAGCTTCGACAGGTAGGCGCGGATGACGATGGGGCTTTCGATCATGCCCAGAAAGATATTGGTGGCCACCGCCAGAGCCGACGCCCCGCCAAGGCCCATGGTCTTCTGGAAAATGAACCCGAAACCCTGCGTGATCCATTTGAGAATGTGCCAGTGCCACAAAAGGGCCGACAGGGCCGAGATGACCAGGATCAGCGGCAAGACCTGAAAGGCAAAGACGAAAAGAGCCCCCTGATTTTGCACCGTATAGGGCTGAGCCCCGCCACCCAGATAGCCGAAGACGAACTGCGTCCCCTGATTGGTGGCCGCCGCTAGGGCGTCCACGCCGGAATTGATGCCGTCCAGCACGGCCTGAGACTGCGGAAAACCGAACAGCAGCACCGCCAGCGCCACCTGCACACCGATGGCCCCGATGGTCAGAAAGATCGGAAATTTCTTTTTGTTCTCCGAAAGCAGCCAGCAGGCCAGCAGCATGATCCCAATGCCCAGTATACTCTGGACGTTCAGCATTCCGTAAGACGGCATGTACACTATCCCTTGGCGGCTGTGCACACGATTGCGCCGCCCAAACCGTAAATATCCGATAACCATTGAAACCATGGCAAGCGGTTTCTTCGCATAGCCGATATTATTTTCGCCGTCGGCGAGAGGCTATGACAAAAAGGCGACAAATCCTGATGACAAATCACCCGGTGGGCCTGTAGTCTCGCCGATGACAGCGCCCCGGCCCAAGCCTCCGGGCGCCGCCCATAACAAGGACAGGACTTAAACGTGAGCCCTCAGCCCGGCCTCAATGACGCCGTCGTTCGCCACCTGCTGGTTGTCGATGACGACGATCGTATCCGTACCCTGCTCAAGGAGTTCCTGTCGCGTCAGGGCTTCCGCGTCACCGCCGCCGCCCATGCCGACGCCGCCAAGCGGATGCTGCAACTGCTGGATTTCGACCTGCTGATCCTCGACGTGATGATGCCCGGCGAAGACGGTTTCTCGCTGTCGAAATGGGTGCGGCAACATTCCAACGTCCCCATCCTCATCCTGACGGCGCGCGGCCTGCCCGACGACCGTATCATGGGCCTGAGCCTGGGGGCCGACGACTATCTGTCCAAGCCGTTCGAAGCGCAAGAGCTTTTGCTGCGGATCGAAGCGATCCTGCGCCGCACCGGCGTCAAACCCGCCCTGCCGAAGACCATCAGCATGGGGCAGATCACCTTTGATCTTGAACGCGCCGAACTGACGCGCAACGGGGCGATGGTGCGCCTGACCGAGGCCGAGGCGCAACTTCTGAAATATCTCGCTGAGCGCGCCAATGTGCCGGTGGATCGCATGGACCTTGCCAAGGACAGCGTCGATACCACAGGGCGCGCCGTGGACGTTCAGGTCACCCGCCTGCGCCGCAAGATTGAGCCCGATCCCAAGAATCCGCGCTACCTGCAAACCGTGCGCGGCAAGGGCTATATGCTGGCGCCGGATTAAGGCCTCGCCTTATCCTCATCTATGCGCTCAGAGGCCGCCCGTGCGCTCTGCGCACAATTAGGGTGAAACACCGAGCTATGAATAGGCCGGGGCTCGCCGCGTAGGCGGCGGCGGGCAGTCGCCCTTGCCAAATCGCAATGAGGAGGTCATTGCAATTTGGAGATCAGCGTCAAAGCGTAAAGGTCTGTATGCGCATACCCCGTCTCAAATTCTGGCCGCAGTTCCTCAAACGCAAGATCCCCAAGACCTTGTGGGGACGTGCCCTGCTGATCATCGTTCTGCCGGTCGCCCTGATGCAGGTGGCGGTGACCTGGGCCTTTTTCGACATGCACTGGGAAACCGTCACGGCCAAGCTGTCGGAAGGGCTGGTCGGCGATGTCGCCTGGGCCGTCGATGCCTACAAGGCCGACCCCACGCCGCAGACCATGGCCACCATCTCCGCCGCCGCGCAGAAGTCGATGCAGTTATCCATCGTCTATCAGCCCGGCCGCGCCCTGCCCGAAAACCGCCGGCGCAATGCGTGGGCGGCACTCGATCGTTCGCTGAAGCGCGCGCTCAATGAGCAACTGGACGATCCCTTCTGGTTTGACACCACCCGCTATGCAGGGGCCGTCGATATCCGCGTCAAGGTCAAGGGCGGTGTGATCCGCGTCATTGCCCCGCGTGAACGCGCCTTCGCCACCCGAGCCCATATCTTCGTGCTGTGGATGACCGGGGCGACCCTGCTTCTGACCGCCGTGTCGATCCTCTTTATCCGCAATCAGGTGCGCGCCATCGAGCGCTTGTCCGTCGCCGCCGAAAAGTTCGGACGCGGCGAAGACGACCCCAATTTCAAGCCCTATGGCGCCGCCGAGGTGCGCGCCGCCGCGCAGAACTTCCTGAAGATGAAGTCGCGCATCCAGCGCCATATCGAACAGCGCACGACCCTCCTCGCTTCGGTGAGCCACGACCTGCGCACGCCCCTGACGCGGCTGAAGCTGGAACTGGCCATGGCCCCGGCCGATCCGGCGACCGAACGCATGAAGCAGGACGTGTCGGAAATGGCCTATATGATCGACGAATATCTGGCCTTTGCGCGCGGCGAAATGCAGGAAAGCCCGCAAATCACCTCGGTCAACGCTCTGCTGGAAACGGTGGTCGAAGGGGCGCGGCGCGCGGGTCATCAGCCGGAGTTCGTGCCCCTGGCCGAAGATGTCGAAACCTCGATCCGGATTATGGCGCTAAGCCGCGCCTTGTCCAATCTGGTGATGAACGGCTTTCACTACGCCACTCAGGTGCGCGTCTCTGCCGAAATCGAGCACAAGCCGGGCGGCAAACAATCGCTGCATATCTACGTCGATGACGATGGCCCCGGCATCCCGCCTGAAAAGCGCGAAGAGGCGCTCAAGCCATTTTCGCGGCTGGACGATTCACGCAACCAGAACAAGAAGGGCGTGGGCCTCGGTCTGGCCATCGCCCGCGATACGGTGCGCAGCCACGGCGGCGAACTGGGGCTTGATCAAAGCCCGCTGGGCGGCCTGCGCGCAGATATAGGCATCCCGCTTATCTGAGGGGTTTGTGGCAGACGGCCTCAATATTGTGGCCGTCCGGATCAAGCACGAAAGCCCCGAAATAGTCCGGATGATAATGTGCGCGAATCCCTGGCGCGCAGTTGTCACGCCCCCCGGCCGCCATCGCTGCCGCGTAGAAGGCCTCTGCGGCCTCACGTGTTTCGGCCACGACCGCCACGTGCATGTGGTCGGTCGGTTGCCTGTCAGCCAGCCACAGATAGGGTTTGTGCGTACCGAAACCCGTCCCCCACGGACCGTCCATGACCACACGGTACCCCAGCGAGGCAAAGGCCGCCTCATAGAAGCGCTTGCTCCGTTCGCGGTCGGACACAACAGATTCATATGGTCGATCATTTTTACATGCCCTTCCTGAGCCGACCCACCGCAGCGAAGCCCTGTTAACCCTGTTTTCTAACCCTTTATTGACCATATGGGGCCATTCTGCACGCTAAAGCCGCAAAAATATCGGCTTCTCCAGAGCAGAAGGTTCCCATGGCCAAGGCCCATACGCATCGAACGCCCCCCCGTTCACGCGCCCCGCTAAAGGCGTGCGGGGAATGCAATCTGTGCTGCAAGGTCTATGATGTCGAGGACGTGGGCAAGAAAGCCGGCACGCTGTGCCACCATACCCGTGAAAGCGACGGGTGCAGCATCTGGGGGCTTCATCCGCAAATCTGTCAGGATTTCAAATGCCTGTGGCTGAAACACGATGACCTGAACGGTCTGTGGCGGCCCAATACGGCCGGCTTTGTCCTGCGTCTTGAACCCAATGGCACGACGCTGAATGTCGATGTGGACCCGGCACGCCCGGACGCCTGGCGTCAGGCCCCCTACTATGCGCAGTTCAAGCTGTGGGGCGAAGGTATTTTGCGCAGCGAAAGCCTTGTGGTCGTCTATGCGCCGGAAGGGCTTTATGTCGTCACCCCCGACGAAGACCTGTTCCTGCGCACTCCCAAACGCGGGGACATACTCGAAACCGGTATGGAAATGACCCTGTTCGGGCCCCGCCCCTTTGCGCGTGTCCTCCCCGCAGCCAGGGGCCGTCACGCGCTGCGGGCATAAACATCAAAAAGGCCTCCCCGCTGACGGAGAGGCCTTTTCGGTTCTAGTCCTGTTCGACGCTGCCCGCACCGCTGATGCGGGTATCGAGCTGAGCGGGATGGGTCTCCAGATCGACATTGCCGGAACCCGAGACATCGACCTTGACCTTGCCCGTTGGGGCAATGGTGGCGTCGCCCGAACCGGAGATGCTGACATCGGCGTCCTCGACGCTCAGACCCGACAGATCCGCCTGACCGGCACCTGTGATGTCGAGCTTCAAGGCCTTGGCCTTGCCCGTCACCTCGGCCGAGCCCGATCCGCTGATGTGCAGGTCGATGGCGGGCTGGTCATAATTGCTGACGCGCAGATCGCCAGAGCCCGAAATCTCGAAATCCCGAACCGAAGGCGCGGTGATAACGATTTTCAGCTCGTCGCTGGCATGGGCTTCGATATGCCCCTCACCGAAGCGGAACTGCACCACCTTTTCGATATCCGGCCCATCGGCCAGATAAAGACGGCCGTTTTCGAGGCGCACCCGGTCGGTCAGGGCCTTGGGGCCATTGACGGTTACCGAAGGCGTGGCCCCTTGCGTGTAAACCACCTCGGCTGGAAGCTCGATCTTGAGCTGTTCGTTGCCGCTCCAGCCAAGGGTACGCGTCACCGACGGCGCGATCTCGGCCTTGGTGGTCTTCATAAAGCGGATGTGCTTGTCCCCGGCTTCCGACAGGGTCCACACCCCGCCGTTTTTGGCGATGTCATGGCTGGCCAGACCGGCGGCACCGGCCAGGCAAGCGACCGACAGGACGAAGGCGGAGCCGGAAATAATGGCAAGTTTGCGGATCATCATGGTCTTCCCTCCTCCGATCAGGCGTTCTGCGCGTCAAGCGCGGGTTTCAGCAGGCGATAGTGCAGACGGGCGTACCAGACGAGACCGTTGACCAGCCACACGCTGACGATAGCCGTGAGGCCGGCGATGGTGACAGCCAGAGCCATGCCGCCGACCCCGCCCAACAGCGCGGCGAACACGCCGCCTGGCATCCAGAAGGCCCCGGTGGCAAAGACCACGCCGCTGGCGATAAAGATACCGATGGCGCTCATGAAGAAACCGAACAGGGTGCCGATCACACCCATCAGCAGCGGCAGCAGGATCAGGATGTCGATGGCCCCAAGGCCCAGAACGGCAAACACCGCGCTGACCGCCGAAGACGGCGACTTGGTGTCTTCCCACTGTTTCAGGCCGATTTCGGCCCGCAGTTCGCGCGCCAGACGCGACGGATCGCCGAGCGCCGCGGCCACTTCGGCTTCGCTGCGACCGGCCGCCACGCCGTCCGTAAAGTGAGCTTCGTAGTCGGAGACCACGTCGGCGATGCTGGCGGCAGGCAGACCGATAAGGCCTTGCTTGAGCCGGTTGATAAATTCGTTGCGGGTCATGTCCCTCACCCCTCTTGCGTTTCAGTAGGAGCCGGTTGCGGCTCAGTGGGTGCGGCCTCCAGCAGCGCATCGACGCTGCGGGCAAAGCCGCGCCATTCGGCGGCCTGCGCCGCCAGTGCCGCGTGACCAGCCTCGGTCAGACGGTAATATTTGCGCGACGGCCCCGATGAGGACTCCACCAGCCGCGTATCGACCAGCCCATCGCTCTGCATCCGCCGCATCAGCGGATAGATGGTGCCTTCGCCCATGCCGATCGCGTCGGACAGGGTAGAGGCGATCTCATAGGCGTAGCTCTCATTGCGGGCCAGAAGCGCCAGCACGCACAGGCCGAGCACGCCTTTCTTCAGTTGAATGTCAATGGTTTCAGCCATCTCCGCTTTCCTTTCGACGGAGCCGTGTGCGCCCCGTGATGAAGAGGTGTATATGACAAGCTACTATTTATTGCAAGATACCAATTTAAAGCATGTACCATTTGTAATGTAGTAGCCATTACCAACAGGTAGCTTGCCAAACATAGTGTGCGTCGATGAAACGAAGGGGAACGCGGCTTGGGCCTCGACACCCGCCCGCGAAAGGCGCAAATGAGAGCCCATGACTCACGATCCCCTTGCCCTACCCGACGCCCCCAAAGCCAACTGGGTCGATCTCCATGCCCCTGCACCCCTGCGCCCGTGGCTGAGGCTTGGGCGTTTCGACCGGCCCATCGGTATCTGGCTGCTGTTCCTGCCGGGCGCGATGGGACTGGTTTTTGGCGCCGCGAATCCGTGGTCGCTGGATGTGCTCTATAAGCTGGTCCTGTTTGCTCTGGGCTCGGCCCTGATGCGCGGGGCCGGTTGTGCCTATAACGACTTCGTGGACCGCGATTTCGATGCACAGGTCGAACGCACGCGCTTGCGTCCCATCCCGTCAGGACAGATCAGCCCCAAACAGGCCCTGTTGTTCGTCGCCCTGTCCTCGCTGATCAGCCTCCTTATCCTGCTGCAACTGGGCCTGACCGCCATCTGGCTGGGGGTGGCGTCCTTGGGTCTGGTCGCCGCCTATCCCTTTATGAAGCGTATCACCTGGTGGCCGCAGGCGTGGCTGGGCCTGACCTTCAACTGGGGCTTTCTGATGGGCGTAGCGACCATGACCGGAACTCTAAATCCGGGGGCGGTTATCTTCTATGCCGGGCTGATCTTCTGGACCCTGGGCTACGACACCATCTACGCCTATCAGGACATAGAGGACGACGCCATGATCGGGGTCAAATCCTCGGCCCGCGCGCTTGGGGCACAGGGCCGCAACGGCGTCTCCTTCTTTTATGCCGCCGCCGTGGCCCTGACCGGGGTGGGGGCCATCATCGGCGGCCTGAGCTGGCCGCTCTATGCCGGGCTGGCGACCGTGTGCCTGCACCTTTTCTGGCAGGTCAACACCTTGCGAATCGATGACAACGGGCGTCTTCTGAAGCTGTTCAAGGCGAATCGCGAAACCGGTCTGTTGTGGGTCGCGGCCATTCTGATCGGGCACTGGTCAGTTTAATCATGGGCGACCCTAAGGAGTTAGACATGCGGATGAGACCGCACCTGCTGATCATGGTTGCTTTTTGCGCGCTGACGCTGGCGTCGTGCTCGCGCAGGGACGAGACGCACAAGGACGCGCCGCCTGTGGCGGCCGCACCGCTTGAGTTTGCGCAGACGACCCCCGACGCCGAGGTCAGGCTGACCTTCCCCGAAGCGATCAAGGCCTTTGGGGAACTGCACAATCGCCTGTTTGCCGACGGCCAAAGCGAACTCACCGCCTTTGCCGATCAGGCAGCCAAGGATCGCAAGGAACTGACCGCTGCAGGCTCCGAACCGCCGCCCTACTTCCGCGCGATCAAATGGACCCTGCCCGCTCAGTCCGAGCATCTGGCCTCCCTCTATGCCGAGCAGTCGGAATTTACCGGCGGGGCGCACCCCAACGCCAGTTATCAGACCGTTCTGTGGGACAAGACGGCCAGACAGGCGATCGACGCGCGGTTGCTGTTTGCACCCAATGCCGACCTTGCGGCCGCCGACGCGTTTCTCTGCCGTCAAATCGAGGCCGAGCGTTCGCGCCGCAATCAGACCCCGACGACCCAGACAGCGACGGGCTTTACCTGCCCCAGGCTGATCGAAAGCCATCTGGCGCTTGTGCCTTCGACCACCGCCGGCAAGATCGGCGCCATTGAGGCCCTGTTCGCCCCCTACGAGGTCGGTCCCTATGCCGAGGGCGCCTATCAGATCCGTGTGCCCCAGGCGGTGCTGCGCGGCCTGATCAGCCCGGCCTATGCGACAGATTTCGCCGGGGAACCTGTTCCCGCACCTGCCGTGCAATGAGCGAACCGGCGGCGTTTATCCGCGCCCATACCACCCCTCTGCCGGTCCCGTCTCTGCCCGATCTGAGCCTCTATCAGGCGACGGAGGTCACGGCCCTGTGGGAGATGACCGAGGCCGAACTGTCGCAAAACGGTCTGGCTCCGCCCTTCTGGGCCTTTCCGTGGGCGGGAGGACAGGCGCTCGGCCTGTGGCTCCGGCAAAACCCGCAGGCCATTCAGGGCAAGCGGGTGCTCGATCTGGCCTGTGGTTCCGGGCTGGTCGGCATAGTGGCGGCGAAGCTGGGGGCAGCGCAGGTCATCGCCAATGATATCGACCCGTTTGCCGGCGCCGCCGTGGCACTCAATGCGGCCCTGAACGGCGTGGATGTCACCTTTGACGGGGCGGACCGCTTATCGGGCGAGCCCCCGGCTGTCGATGTTATTCTGGCTGGGGATATCTGCTACGAAAAGTCGATGACCGCCGCCATGCTGACATTTCTGCGTAAAGGCCGGGCGCAGGGTATCGCTGTCTATGTCGGCGACCCGCATCGCAGCTACTTCCCCGGCGAAGGGCTGAGACGGCTGGCCACCTTCGATATTCATACCGATACCCAAATCGAAGACCGCGCGGTGAAACCCGCCAGCGTCTGGAGCCTGATATGAGCGAACATCACAAGATCGACTATGTCGAATGGCAGACCACCGCCCTGCCCGAAACCAAAGCCTTTTATGAAACAGCCTTTGGCTGGCGCTTCATCGACTACGGCCCGACCTATGCCGCCCTGTCCGAAGCCGGTCTGGACGGTGGGTTCGACGCCGATAACGGGCCGACCAAGCCTCTGGTTATCCTCTATTCCGAAAATCTCGAAGCCTCACGCGACACGGTCGTGACGGCGGGCGGGCAACTGACTCAGGACATATTCAGCTTTCCCGGCGGACGCCGTTTTCATTTCACCGATCCGTCAGGCAATGAACTGGGCGTGTGGAGCGACAAATAGGGGTTGCCGCCCCTGCCCCGGCTTGCCATAAGGGCCGGGGCCCCACTCGCGCGTATTGAAATGACCGACACCCTGCTTGCCGATGTCAAAACCCGCTGGACGCAAATCCGCAGCGGCAAATGGGGCGACGAGCCGCTGATCCGCGTTCTGGGGCGTGAGCCCGTTCTGCGCTGGCTTCTGGGGTTTGCCATCCTCTGTCTGGCCAGCTTTAATTTTGCGCGCGATCTCAATGATCCGCCGCACGCCTTCTGGGACGAAAGCTATTACGTCACAGCGCTGGAGCGCTACGAAGGCCATATCGCCTCCTACGCGTCACATCCGCCTCTGGGCTTCATGCTGATGAAGGTCGGCCGCGATCTGGCCGGAGATGCCCATAAGGCCGACAGCCGCTTTCTGGCAGAGGTCAAAAAGACCGATACCCGCAAAATTCCCGACGGCTACAGCTTCACCGGCGTGCGCCTGATGGGCGGCCTGTTCAGCGTGGCGGGCGCGGTTCTGTTTTACCTGATCTGTCTCACCCTGACCCGCGAGGCCTTTTCCGCGGCCATATTCAGTCTGCTGTATGTGTTTGAAAACGCGCTGATCGTGCATTTTCGCGCCGGGCACCTCGATCCGTTTCAGATCACCTTTGCGCTGGCTGGCATACTGATATGGCTGCGTGCCTTCTGCGACCCGCAAAAAGACACCTGGAAGCACGCGGCCCTGTTCGGCGCGCTGATCGGACTGAGCTTTATGGTCAAGGTCAATACGGTGGTCCTGCTGGCCCTGCCGGGCTTCACGGCCCTGCGCGACCTGATGCGCAGTCGCTGGCCCATGGACCGCACGATTGGCCACATCACCGCCAAGGCCGTGGCAGTGGCCGCCAGTTTCACGGTCATTATGGTCTCCGTCTTTGTCCTGCACACTGTCGCCAATCCGGTAGCGCCGAACTTCAAGACCGATGCCGGGCGCAAGGATGCACCCTTTATCACCGAGCCGTACAAGGCGTGGCTGGAAAAACGCGGGCCTTTGACCCCCCAGGTGCTCTACGACGCCACCAACGGCTATTTCCGCTTCATGAACAATGACTTCACCGGCATTGTGAAAACGGAAAAGAACGGCTCAAATCCGGCCCTGTGGCCGCTGATGAACAAGAACATCACCTATCGCTGGGACGCCAACAAGGGCCGCACCAGCTATGTGCAGATGGCGGGCAACCTGTTCAACTGGACATTGGGCGGGCTGGCGCTTTTAGCCACGCTGGTCCTGCTGGCGCAGCGCGCCTTTCAGAAAAAGCCGTGGCTCGATACGCATGAGATGGATATTGCCGCGGCGGTTTTGGGCATGTGGATCGTCTTTATGGGGGTCCACATCTGGCTCGGCACGCAGCGGGTCATGTATATCTATCATTATTTTGCCGCCCTCCTGCTCAGCTTCATGCTGTTGCCCCTGCTCTATCAGGTGCTGAAAAGCCGTTTTGCGTGGATAGAGACGCATAAGGACTATGTGCTGGGTGTCGTCTGCGTCGGGGCGGCGGCGGGCTTTATCTGGATATCGCCCCTCACCTACCACCAGCCCCTGTCCCGTTCGGCCTGCGAAGCCCGCAATATTCCCTTCAAGATGGTGACCTGTCAGCCCAAGCCGAAACCGGCCCATTCAGTCTCATCTTAATCGGCTACCGTCTTCAAAAGGCCCCAAAGCCTGATAAGGTCATCGTCAACAGAGGAGTGACGGATGACACTGAAGGCTTTGGTATTGGGACTGATGCTGGCGGCCGGGCTGAGCGGCACCGCGATGGCCGAGCCCCTGAAAGCCGGTGCCCCCGGTGCGCAATTCGCCCATCTCTATTCCGACCTGCCCGTCGATCCGCAGGCGCGCTTTGGCCGCCTGTCCAACGGCATGACCTACGTCCTCTATCCGAATGTCGCCCAACCCGGAAAGGTGGTGATGCGTCTGCGCATCGGGGCCGGGCCGCTGGACGAAGCGGATGAGGAAAGCGGCATTGCCTACCTCATCACCTTCATGGCCTTTTCCGGCTCGACCCATTATCCCGACGGCGACCTGTTCCGTCAGCTTGAGCGTCAGGGCATTCAGATGGGGGCGGGTCAGCAGACCCAGACTGGAGAAGGCGAAACCAGCTATCAGATCGCCCTGCCGCGCAACGATGCGGCGACGCTCGACACCGGCTTCAACGTCATGTCAGACGTGGCCTTCGGCCTGAGCTTTCCGGAAACGGCGGATCAGCGCGACCGCGCGCTGGTGGTGACGCAACTGAACACTGCCGATCAGCCGCTTCAGCGTCGCTATGACGACTGGCTGCGCACGGCCTTTGCCGGTCAGCTCCTGCCGGAGCGGCCGCAAAAGGGGTTGCGGGATATTGTGCTCTATACGCCGCGTGAGCAGATCCGCCGCTTCTACGACACCTTCTACCGTCCCGACCGCGCCACCCTGATCATTGTGGGCGATATCGACCCGACCCCGCTGGAAAAGCGTGTCGAAAAGACCTTCGGCACATGGAAGGCCAAGACTCCGGCCCCCGCGGTGCGCGATGCCGGGGCCTACATAGCCAAAGGGCCGCGCGGTACCACCCATTTCGAACCCGGCCTGCCGGAGATCATCGACATTGCCTGGTTGAAGCCCGCCGATACGCGCTTTCAGAACCGCGCGGCCGTGCGCGACATGATGCGTGAGCATCTGGCGCTGGCGGCGCTGAACAACCGTCTGGAACGCGCGGCCGCCCGCCCGGACAGCGCCCTTGCCCGCGTCGGCCTCAACCGTCAATCCTTTCAGCGCACGGGCGAAAGCCTCAGCCTGATGGTCATGCCCAAGCCGGGCGAAACGCAAAAGGCCCTTACCGAGGCCCTGACCCTGGCGCGACAGGTCGGCGAATACGGCTTCAGCGAGGCGGAATTTGCCCGCGCCGCCGCCGATTACGAGGCCGGACTGCGGCAACGGGTCGATAGCGCCACCACGCGCGCGAACGAATGGATCGCCGACATGATCGCCGGCTCGATCGAGGATCGTTACGTCATCAATTCCCCGGCGCAGGACCTGCAATTCTACAAGGAGCTTAAGCCCGACCTGTCGCGTGAGGCGATCAACACCTACATGAAGTCGCTGATGCAGCGCGACGGCCCACTGATCTCACTGAGTGGGCCCGCCCCGGTGGCCGGGCTGGACGCCGCAGCCCTTGAAAAGACCTATGCGGTGCTGGAAAAAGCCCCCGTCGCCGCGCCGGAGGCGGAAACGGACAAGGCCTGGGCCTATGCCGATTTCGGCGCACCGGTCGCGCCGGTCCGCACCGAACAGGACGCGGCGCTGGGCACGACCCGCCTGACCTATGCCAATGGCCTTAAGGTGACGATCAAGCCGTCAAAGCTGCAAGCCGGGTCGGTAATGGTCAGCGTGCGAGCTCTGGGCGGGCTGAAGCGTTTGTCACCCAAAACGCCCGATGCGGCTTTTGCCCTGAATTTCTATGATATTTTTCAGGGCGGGCTGAACAAAATGTCGGCCAGCGAGATCGAAGAATCGCTGGCGGGGATGAATTTTGACCTTGCCTATCGCCTCACAGAAGACTCCGCCGTCCTGATGGGGCAAAGCACGCCGCACGATTTTTCCCGCGAAATGCAGTTACTGCGCGCCTTCTATTCCGATGCCGCCTTCGATCCGGCCTATCTGGAACGCCTGCGCCATTCCATGCCCGCCTACTATACCTACGCCTCAGCCAGCCCGTCGGGCGTCATGGCCATGCACCTGCCGCGACTGGTCTATGATGGCGATGCGCGCCTGACGCCCCTGTCGCAGGCGGACATGCTGAGCCTTGGTAACGACCGCATCGCCGACCTGATACGGCGCTCCCTGCACGACACCCCGCTCGAAATCGTCATTGTCGGCGATATCACGCCCGAACAGGCCCGCCCGGCGCTGGATGCCACCTTTGGTGTTCTGCCGGCCCTGCCCGCCCGCTACACCCCTGCCCCCGACGGCGGGGAGACGGCGCATTTTCCGACCACGGGCCTTTACAAGACCCTTTATCATCAGGGCAGTGCCGAACAGGCGCTGATGATGATCGCCTTCCCCACCACCGACCGCTACAGCGACCCGAAGACCGGTCTGGGGCTCGACCTGCTGGCCGAGGTTCTGAGCCTGCGCCATTATGAGGCGGGGCGTGACGAAACCGGCACCACCTACGTGCCTCTGGCGCGCCATGTGCCCTCTACCGGCTTTAAAGGTTTCGGCTATCTGTCGGCCACGGTTCAACTCTATCCGGGGGCGGAAAGCGGCTTCTATACGGGCTTTCTCGGCCTGATCGAAGGCCTCAAGTCCGCACCGGTATCCGCCGACGAACTGCTGCGCGGGCGACAGTTGCTGTCGCGCCGCATGGCCGAAGAGGATCGCAATAACGGCTACTGGCTGGCGGCCCTGTCCGGCATCGACGCCAATGCCGGTCAACGCGACTACGTGCTGAAGCGTCAGGCCCTGCTCGATTCGCTCACGCCCGCCGACCTTCAGGCGCTGGCTAAACGCTACCTTGACCCCTCCAAAGCGCTGAAGACCGTGGTGCTACCTGTGCCGAAAAGCGACTCCAAGGCCTCCTGAACCCCCGCCAGACGCTCATAACGCTGGCACGCCATTTGAACCCTCACAGGCGAGCCGTCCCGGAACGGCACGCTTACAGATAGAACGAGGGATAACTCCATGGCTAACGATATCGACCTGCACCTGGGCAAGCGTCTGCGTCGCCGCCGTCGCCTGCTGGGTCTGACCCAGCAGCAACTGGCGCTGGCTGTCGGCATCCGCTTCCAGCAAATCCAGAAATACGAATGCGGGGCCAACCGCATTTCCGCCGCCCGCCTGTTCCAGCTCGCCAAGGCGCTGGAAACCCCGGTCACCTATTTCTACGATGGCCTCGAAGACAATACGACCGAAGTGGCCGCCGTGCAGAACGAAGGCATCGAAGTGTTTTCGCGCAAGGAAACGCTCGACCTCATTCAGGCCTATTACCGCCTGTCGGAGCGTCCGCGCCGCCGCCTGCTCGATCTGGCCAAGTCGCTGAACACCGAAACCGAAACCGCGGCTTGATCCGTCTTCCGTCTTGAGTTCCGCCCGGCGGACGCCTACACATGCGCGCGATTCAACGTGCGCAAGGTGATCTATGGCGTCCTCAGCCGAACTCGAAACTCTGGAAGCCTTTATCCTTCGTCTGGCGGAAGCAGCGGCGGGCGTCGCCCTGCCGCTGTTCCGTTCCGTCGAACTGGGTGAAGTGAGCAAGCCCGGCCATTCGAGCGGCTTTGACCCGGTGACCGAAGCCGACAAGGGGGCCGAACGCGCCATCCGCGCCCTGATCGAGGCCGAATATCCCGATCACGGCATTATTGGTGAAGAATACGGCACGGTGCGCGCCGATGCCGACTATGTGTGGGTGCTGGACCCCATCGACGGCACGCGCGCCTTTATCTCCGGCCTTCCCCTGTGGACCACCCTGATCGGCCTGCGCCATAAGGGCCGCCCGATTATGGGCGTCATCGCCCAGCCCTTCCTCAAGGAAATCTTCCTCGGTTCGCCCCTCGGTTCGCGTCTGATCACCCCCTCGGGATCGACGCCGCTGCGGGTGCGCGCCTGCGCTGCGCTGGATCAGGCCGTGCTGGCCACCACAGACCCTCACCTTTATTCGGGTGACGAAGAGCCCGCCTTTACCGCTCTGCGCAAGGCGTCCAAGCTGATGCGCTATGGCTGCGACGCCTACGCCTTTGCCATGGTGGCGCAGGGGACGATGGACGGCGCGCTGGAAACGGGGCTGAAGGCCTGGGACATCGACGCCATCATTCCGGTGATCGAAAACGCCGGCGGTGTGGTGACCGACTGGGCGGGTGCGCCCGTTGGTCCTTATGGTGGTCAGGTCATGGCCGCCGGTTCACGCGCCGTGCTTGAGGCCGCTATCGAGCACCTGTCCCCCGCCTCAAAGCCCGCAGAAGTGCACTGATTACGGTTTGGGCGCTAAAGCGATGTGCGGAAAAGTGTGAGCGGTTTTCCGCAAAAACATCGCGACAAAACAAAAATTTAGAGCGAAATGGCGATTCCTCTTAAAGTCATTTCGCTCTAACGTCGGCTGGCGTTCCTTCGGCGGTTTCTGCTGGGGTCTCTTCCCAGTCCTCGACCTCGACCTCATCCCGCTTGGCGCGCAGGCCTTCCGGCACCGACAAGCGTTCCGGCGGCGGTTGCGGCGCATAGACGGGGATGTCGTTCAGTTCATAGGAAGAGAAGATCGGTTGCGCCGTTACCGGACGCGCTTCGGTGTCCGCGGGCTCAGCACCGACCACTGTCTCAGGCACGGGCTCAGCGGGGACGTGCGAATCAAACACTTCGGTCGCAGCAGGGGCCACAGGTTCGCTGACCTCCACCTCGGCCACAGGCACTCCGGCCGGGGTCGCGGGCAGGGCCTCCGAGGGCAGGTTGAAGCTGATCGACTCGTCAAATTCGGCCCAGAAGGCCCGGCGATAGGCGTCCGTTTCCATCAAAATCTCGTGGTCGGCCCCGGCAATTTCGATGCAGCGTCCCTTGGTCAGCTTCTTGACGAAGGCCTTGGTCGGCTGCTTCATCATCAGGCTGTCGTCGCTAGAAATGACCACCGAAACCGGCGTGCGGATCTTCTTCAGCACCTTGCCCTTGTCCTTGAGCAGGGTGTCGCCGATACGCAGCGCAAACAAAAGCCAGCCCCAGGTCGGCGTGCCCACCGCCAGATGCGGACAGGCAAACAGTTGTTCGCGCCACAGATTATAGCGCACCGCATCGTGGGTCAGGGCGTCTTCTTCGAAGGTGTGTTCGAACGGATCGTCAAACAGTTCCGGCACGTACTCACTGGCCTGACCGTGTTTGACCTTCCAGTCGGTCTGAAACATCACCGACCACAGGGAATGTTTGCCCGTCTTGATGCGCAGCATCGGATTGATGAAGACGGCAGCGCTGAAACGCTCCTCACCGCGCGTCAGGGTCGCCAGATTGAGGGCCGCGCCCATCGAGTGGCCCAGCATCACCCACGGCTTGGGCGCGCGGTCCTCAAAGCCGTCGAGCAGGCGTTGATAATCATCCAGAAACTCGTCTTCGGAACGCGCATGACCTTTGAGACGGTCGGGCAATAAACGCGCCGACAGCCCCTGCCCCCGCCAGTCGTGTACGACGACGCAGAAACGGCGTTCCAGCAGATCGGCGACGACCTCATAATATTTCTCGATCGGTTCGGCGCGACCGGGGCTGACGAAGACGGTACCGCGCGCCGGTCCCCTGGGGTGCCAGAAGCCCAGCCGCAGCCGCAGCCCCCCTGCCCCGCGGAACCATTCACCCACGCCCCCTTCGGGCGGCCGGTATTCCGGTATCGCCATCAGCGGCGCGGCGGTGGAGAGGGAAGCGATGCGTGTCACGGGTGCGGTCTCAAACAGGGTCAGTCAGTGTATCAGGCGGGCTTGCGGAATCTAAGCGTCATCCGGTCGCTTTCACCGATGGACTCGTACAGTGTACCATCAAAATCCGGATTTGGCGGCTCCCCTCGCGGGGCCGTCAGCCGATAGGGCGGCAGGGTCCACACACCGAAGGGATGGGCCTTGTTGTCCTTGGGATTGGCGTTGATCTCGGACGCTTCAAGGAACTCGAATCCCGCCTCGGCCGCCAGTTGCTTGACGAAAGGTTCCTGCACATAGCCATTGGTGGCTGCCGGGTCCTGCGCATTGCCGACGTCGGCGCGATGCTGCTCGATGCCCAGAAGACCGCCGGGCTTGAGCGCCGCGAAGGCATCGGCAAACGCTTTTTCGGCCAGACCGGCGGCCATCCAGTCATGCAGCACCAGCAGGAAGAGAACGGAATCGACGCTTTCCGCATCGGCCAGCGCCCCCGTCTGCGGCCCGAAGGCGGAAAAGGCCAGTTCGCCATAGAGCTTGGGGTCGGCGGTAAAACGGCGGCGATATTCGGCGGTCAGGGTCGCGGCCTCCGGGGCCGTCGCCTCGTTTTCGATCAGGGCGGCCACATAGCGCCCTTTGCCGCGCGCCAGCCACGGCGCCAGAATGTCGGTCATATAGCCGGCACCGGGCCACATATCTATGACCGTGTCGCGCGGCTTGATCTCGAAAAATTCCAGCGTTTCAATGGGGTGACGGAACTTGTCGCGCTGACGGTCGATGTCGTTGCGCCACTTCCCCCCGACGGCCCACGGCAAAGTGCCCTCTTCGGCGGCCCCGCTGGCGGGCGCGGTTTCACTCTTGCGGCCGCAGGCAACAAGGCCCGCGCCGCAGGCCAGCACCGACGCCGTCAAACCCAGACGCAAGACGCCGCGCCGGTCGAAACTCAGTTTGGAATGGTCACGCGCCAATCGGCTACCCGGAAGAACTCGTTTTCAGTCGTCGAAACCTAAAGCGGTTTCTGCGCCCTGTGAAGCCTCTTGCGGGACAAAAGCCCCAACAAGCGCCAGCGATACGCAGCGGATCAGGCTTCGCCCTCGATTTCCTTCATGGCGCTTTGCAGGTAGTTGGGCTCGCCCATCAGTTTGATCAGACCGAGCTGCGTTTCCAGCCAGTCGATATGATGTTCGGTGTCCGAGAGGATGTGTCTCAACAGGTCGCGGCTGACATAGTCCTGCACGTCTTCGCACTGCTTGATGCCGGCGACCAAGACGCCATGACCGCGCGTTTCGACCGACAGATCGGCGGTCAGGCACTCGGTGATGGTTTCTCCGATCCTCAGCTTGTGCAGGTCCTGAAGATTGGGCAGGCCCTCCAGAAAGAATATGCGCTTGATCAGCAGATCGGCGTGCTTCATCTCCTCGATGGATTCCTGATAGACGATGCGGCCCAGATGGGTCAGGCCCCAGTTTTCCAGCATACGTGCATGGAGAAAATACTGGTTGATCGCCGTCAGCTCATTGGTGAGGACGGTGTTGAGAAGCTTGATAATCGCCGGATTGCCCTGCATGGCCGCACTCCTGGGGTTGACGGTGGCGGCAGGGCCGAAAACGCTGTCTATTCAGCCGCCAGCCGCACGGTGGCGCTGACGTCCTCGATCATCTGCCGGATGTCGCAGACACATTTGGCGCATTGCGGACGAGTCTGGCAATGGTTGAAGACGGCTTTTACCGTGGTTGCCCCCGATAAAATGGCCTTTTGCGCGTCTCTTTCGCGGATAGCGTTACAATTGCAAACGTACACGAGGGAACCTGTGAGTCCGGCATACAGAGCCAAATCTGAGAATGCGTCTCAGATAGCATCACCCACATTCAATTGCAAGTCACTCGCAACGCGAAGTTCGCGAATGCTTCTCAAAAACTCAGGCCTGTTCCTTGAAGGTCACAGTAACGCCGCGCTTCTTGAAATAGGACTGCATCAGCTTGCGACCGGCGCGGTTGTTCTGCGCCAGACGCGACGGCTCGACGATCGCTTCTTTCTGCCCCTCAGCCGCCAGAGCGGTCTTCAGCGCCGCAATGTGCGTGTCCAGTTGCGCATTGTCGTCGATCAGCGAGGTGTAGACGTTTTCGAGCGCTTCAGCGACAGTCAGGGTGGTCAAAAGGAAACTCCATGGCTTGCCGCCCGTCAGGGTCAGATTCCCAAACAGACAGAGCGGCCTTCATCAGAAAGCCGCTCTAGCAGAAGGCCCCGGCCCTATCAAGCCGCCGCCCAAAACAGGAAAATGGCGGACGCCGCAGGGGCTGCGGCATCCGCCAGACCCGACCGTCACGCCACGGTCAGGGTAGTCGTTTTCAGGTCGCGGCTGTTGGGCCCGACCATGATGGTGAAGGTACCGGCCTCGACCACGCGCTTCATGTCGGTATCAAAGAAGGCAAGATCGGCCGGGGTGATGCTGAGCGTCACCGTGGTCTTTGCGCCCGGTTCCAGCGTCACGCGCTTAAAGCCCTTAAGCTCCTTGATCGGGCGCGTGACCGACGAATAGTCGTCACGGATATAGAGTTGCACCACTTCGTCGCCCTTCAGCTTGCCCGTATTGGTCACATCGACCGAGACGGTCAGGCTTTCGTTAGCCGAAATACTGGCCTTCGACAGGCGCGGCGCCGAAATGTCGAAGGTGGTATAGCTGAGGCCGAAGCCGAACGGATAGAGCGGCGTGACATCGCCATCGAGATAGCCCCGGCGTGCCGTCGGCTTGTGGTTATAGAAGACCGGCAACTGACCGACATTGCGCGCGAAGGTGATGGGCAGCTTGCCGCCCGGATTGGCGCGCCCGAACAGCAGGTCGGCGGCGGCGTGGCCCGTCTCCTGCCCCAGATACCAGCCTTCGATGATGGCGTCGGCCTTGTCCTGAAGCAGGTTGATCGACAGCGGACGGCCATTGAGCAGGAAGACCACGGTCGGTTTTTTCAGCGCAAAAATGGCGGCCGCCAGATCGTTCTGCTGCCCGATCAGGTCCAGCGACTCGCGGTCACCGAGGTGGTTATCGGCCCAGGCTTCGCGCGAGGTCTGCTCATTGTCGCCCAGCACCATTACGATGGTGTCAGCAGATTTGGCGGCTTCGACCGCCTCGGCGATCAGCTTGGCATTGACCGCCGGATCGACGAACTTCACCTGGTCCGCCGCCCAGTCGCGCTTTTCGGTGAGACGGATGGCCTCACGGTATTCCAGCGTGAAGCCCTGCGCCTTGGCTTCCTTCTCCAGCCCTTCGTGGATGGAGACGACGTGACGCGGGATTTCCGAATAGCCGCCGATGGGCGTGTCCTTGGCGTGCGTGCCGAGCAGCAGCAGCTTACCGACCTTTTTGCCATCCAGCGGCAGGACGCCATTGTTTTTCAGCAGCACCGCTGAACGCACGGCGGCTTCGCGGGCCAGGGCAATGGCGTCGGGCGTCGCCGTCAGCTTGTCAGCCTGCTTGGCATCGACATAGGGGTTTTCGAACAGGCCGCCGAGGAATTTCAGCTCCAGAATACGGTGAACGATGGCGTCGATCTCGGCTTCGGATACGCGACCTGATTGCACCAGCTTGATCAGGTTCGGATAGGCTTCGCCGTCCGGCGTCTCGATATCCACCCCGGCCTTGACGGCACGATAGGCGGCTTCGGTCATATCCGGCACCAGATGGTGACGGCTGATCATTTCCTTGATGGCGAAATAGTCGGACACCAGCACGCCCTTGAAGCCCCACTCACCGCGCAACACGGTGTCGAGCAGCCACTTGTTGGCGTGCGACGGCACACCGTCGATTTCGTTATAGGACGGCATGACCGCCGCGATCGGGGTCTCCTTGACGATCTTTTCAAACGGCGGGAAGAAAACCTCGCGCAGGGTGCGCTCGGAAATCGGTGCCGGGCCGACATTGGTGCCGTTTTCCGGCTGGCCGTGGCCGGTCATGTGCTTCAGCGTGGCAAAGACCTTGTCCTTGGCCAGCTTGCGATCCGTGCCTGAGAAGCCGGTAACCGCGGCCTTGCCCATCACGCCCATCAGGTGGGTGTCTTCGCCATAGGTCTCTTCAACGCGGCCCCAGCGCGGCTCACGGCAGACATCGACCACCGGTGCCAGCGCCAGATTGGCCCCGCGCGCGCGCATCTCGCGGGCACAGACCGAAAACACCTTCTCAACCAGTTGCGGATCGAAGCTCGACGCCAGACCGATGGCCTGCGGGAAGGAGGTGGAGTCACGCGCCACATAGCCGTGCAGGCTTTCCTCGTGCATGAACATCGGAATGCCGAGACGGGTCTTTTCGACAGCCCACTTCTGAGCGGCATTGATATAGGTGGCGGTTTCCAGTGGATTGCGGTTGACCACGCCGACATCGGCACCGGCATTGGCCTGCGTGTCTTCGACGCCGCGGCGATCGGACGGGCGCGCAATCATGCCGAGACCATTGGGGAAGGCTTCGCTGGCCTTTTTGGCATCGAAATCGCCCTTATCGTTCTGGATCTTGCCCTTTTGCAGCCAGATGCACATCATCTGGGCGACCTTTTCCTCGAGCGTCATACGCTTGAGCAGGTCGGCGGTGCGGGCTTCGACCGAGGCCGAGGCGTCCTTATACAGCGGTTTGTCCGTGGCGGCGTGTGAAGCGGCCGAAACCGCCAGAGCGGTAGCGCTCACACCGGCAGCAAAATGGCGTCGGTTCAGTTGCAAGGTCATGACTTGTCTCCCTGTGGTCGTCGCGGGACGCATCCCGTTTCACATTTCTGATTGACCGTTTTGTGTGACCGCACACGTTCCACACCACGGCTATATTTATTGCGCCGCACAAGGATTCCGCCCTGCCGCCGCTCTTATTGACGACTTGCATAACCGATATACCGGGGCTTGGAAAGGGGGTAATGATAGCGCTACCAGATAGTTTGCGCGCGGTATCGATTGCAGCCCGCGCGTCCGACGCAGCCCATAAAAAACGACACCGTTCACAGAGAACGATGTCGCTTTTTTTACTACGCTTACGAAAATAACGGCGGACAGCACAACCCGCAAGGCTGTCCGCCGCTATCTGAAGCACGGGGCGCGCTCCGAGGAGACCGGACCCCGCGTCCCAGATTCTAGAAACGGTAGGCCAGACCGACCGAAGCGACGACCGGGTTCAGATCGACCTTGGACTTCAGCGCGCCGTCATTGATCTTGGCATCGGTGTTGAACCATACCTTTTTCACGTCGGCGTTGAGTGCCCAGTTACCCTTCAGGGCGATATCGACGCCGCCCTGAAGCGCATAGCCCAGACCATCATCCAGCTTCACCTTGAAGCCGTTATAGTCCTTGCTGTTGTAGAAGATCATGGCGTTGACGCCCGCCCCCACATAGGGGCTGACGCGGCCCTTGGGGTTAAAGTGGTACTGGGCGGCGATGACCGGCGGCAGGACGCGCGTCGTATGCACCTTCACATCGGTCGTGCCACCAACGGCGCGCACTTCGTGCTTGGACGTACCCAGAATGGCCTCAACGGCGATATGGTCGGTAAAGAAGTAGGTGAAGCCGAGGCTGGGGATGGTGTCGTCCTTGACCTTGACATCCAGACCGCTATCGACGCCTGCGGCTGTCTTGATGTCGCCCTTTTCGTCCGGGGCGACGCTGGTGATGCGGGTGGTGACGATGAACTGCCCCTTGGCCTTGGGTTTGAACTCCTGCGCCGAAGCGCCATTGGCAAGGCCCATAACCAGAAGGCTGGCACCGATCAGATAAGCGATTTTCATGGCGAATACTCCTCTTCGTGCGTTTCGCTTCGAAGTTGGGTTTAACCGCCCGCCGCACGGCTGTGACCTGCGCATTACGCCGCGCGTCAGCCTGCCTCAGGGACCGGTCGTCGCGCGACAAATAACCACATTTATTTCATGGATACTCAATGATTGCGGCGGCGGCACAAGGATTGTATGACCGGAACGTAGCCGCTCTGAAAGGTAAAGGCATGTCCGTTCGCAATCTCACACCCGCCGAAGTTCAGGCCGCCCTCGACAGCGGTGCGATCCACCTGATTGATGTGCGCGAGGTGTATGAGTATGAGCGCGTGCGCGTCGCCGGCAGCCTTAACCTGCCCCTGTCCACCTTTCATCCGGCCGAACTGCCACAGGACGGCAAGGAGATCATCTTCATGTGCGCCGGGGGTGTGCGTTCGCTGCGCGCCATTGAAGCGGCGCAGGCGTTCGGTCTCACTACCGACGCGCATCTCGCCCCCGGCATCAATGGCTGGATCGCTGCGGGCCTGCCGGTGGAAGGCTGATTATTTAGAGGTGAGACTGTCGAAAAGGCCCCCGTCGTCGAAGTGTCGGGCCTGAACCGCGGGCCAGCCGCCAAGATCGCGGATGGTGGTCAGTTCTATCGACGGGAACTGTGCCGCATATTTGGTTGCTGCGGCCGCCTCCAGCGGACGGTAATAATATTTGCCGACAAGGTCCTGCGCGGGCGGGCTATAGAGATACTCCAGATAGGCTTTGGCCACCTCAGCCGTGCCGCGTTTGGCGACCAACTTGTCGAGCCAGGCCACCGGCGGTTCGGTCAGGATCGAGGTCGGCGGGGTCACGATCTCCAGCGCGTCTCCTGCGCCTAATTCCTTCACCGCCAGATGGGCTTCGTTCTCCCAGGTAAGAAGAACATCGCCGAGCCCGCGCTGGACAAAGGTCGTGGTCGATCCGCGGGCGCCGGTATCGAGCACGGGGACATGAGCATAGAGCTGGCGAATAAACTCTTCGGCACCCGCTTCGCCGCCGCGTGTTTTGAGCGCCCACGCCCAGGCCGCCAGATAGTTCCAGCGCGCGCCGCCGCCGGTCTTGGGATTGGGGGTAATGACCTCCACACCACGGCGGATCAGATCACCCCAGTCCCTGAGGCCTTTCGGGTTCCCCTTGCGCACCAGAAACACAATCGTCGAGGTATAAGGGGCCGACTCATGCGGCAGCCGGGCCTGCCAGTTGGGATCAGTCAGGCCCGCCTTGGCGAGGCGGTCGATGTCGGCCGACAAGGCCAGCGTCACCACATCGGCCTCAAGACCGTCGATCACCGCGCGCGCCTGTTTGCCGGACCCACCGTGTGACTGACGGATCACGACCTCTTGCCCGGTCTTCTCTTGCCAGTGTTTGGCGAACAGACCGTTGAACTCTTCGTAGAATTCCCGTGTCGGATCATAGGAGACGTTAAGCAGTTCGAGAGCCGGCTTTTTCGCCGCCGGCGCGGGTGTACAGGCCGACAGCAAGGTCAGAGCGGTGGCGCTGGTCAGAAGGTGGCGGCGGTCAAGGACAGGTGTGGTCATGAAAGTCATCCAGTGAAGAGGGCGTCTGCACAGGTGCGCAGACGCCCGACTGTCAGGTCTTTGATCTGATCAGGCTCAGTGCGCTGATCAGAACGCTTTACGCACAGTGACGCCGAAGCTGCGCGGGTCGCCGGGCTGGCCATAGATGGCGCCGGAGTTCCCGGCCTGAAGGCTGAGGAATTGAAGATACTCTTCGTTGAAGGCGTTCTTGGCCCACAGGAAGACCTCGGTGCCGCCGCTGGCGCGGTAGCCAACGCGGAAGTTGGCGATGGTCGAAGCTTCGACGACCGTATATTTCGATACCGACGGATCAGAGTTCCAGTCCGATCGGTAGGAGACATCACCGCTAAAATAGGCGTCGCCGCTCAGCTTGCCGATGGTCGCCGGGTGGTTATATTCCCAGCCGACAGCCCCCGCCCACTTCGACACACCGGGCAGGTCCTTGCCGCTGAGGTCGGCAACGGAGGAACTGGAGGTTTGCAGCTCCAGAGGGGCCGGACCGTTCCTGAACGAGGCGTACTTGCCGTCGGTATAGCTCACCGAGCCATAGATCAGCAGGTTGTCGGTCGCACGGAACTTGCCGTCCAGTTCGACGCCGCGCACCTCGACCTTCTCGATATTGGCGAGGTAGGGACGAATGGCCCCCAGATTGCCGTCCACCACGGTCGCCTGATAGTCTTTGACGTTCGTGCTGTAGATCGCGACATTGACCGTGCCGCGCTTGTCCCAGAACTGCGTCTTCAGGCCCGCTTCGATGGTCTCCACCTCTTCCGGCTTAACGACGATGGAGGCGGTGAAGGGCTGGAAGTTGGCATCGACCGGCACGCCCGCAGCATTGATGCCGCCCGACTTATAGCCCTTCGACAGGTTGACATAGCCCAGCACGGTGGGCGTCAGGTCATAGGCGAAGTTGATCTGACCCGACGGGCTGTCGTCCTGATAATCGGCCGTATAGGCATAGGTCGGGGCGATATTGTTCTTGGCCGTGATCTGGGCCGGAACTGTGGTCGCCAGACCGCCGGTGACGATCTGGCGGAAGCTGCCGTCCTTTTCTTCATAGGTGTAGCGCAGGCCCGGCGTGATACGGAAACGATCCGTCACGTTCCAGGTCAGTTGCCCGAACAGGGCATAGGAGCGCACCTTGGTCACCACGTGGGTGTTGGAGGTCATGCCGTCGATCAGGTTTGCGGGCACACTGGTGCCGATCAGCCAGAAGGCACCGTCCTTGCCCCACTGTTCCACGCCATTGGTTTCGACGCGCTGATTGAAGCCATAGGCCCCTACCACCCAGTTGACCTTGCGATCGCCATTGGAGGCCAGACGCACCTCCTGAGAGATTTGCTGCTGTTCGGAATAGTTGTTCGACTTAGTACGGATCGACAGAGAGGTGTAGTCGCGGTCGTTCTGCGGCGTCCAGTCCCAGTCACGATAGGCCGTGATCGAGGTCAGGGTGACATCGCCCAGGTCCCAGTTGACCGTACCCGACAGGCCATTGATCACCTGCTTGGCTTCCAGCGGCGAATTGACATCGACCAGCCGGTCATAGGGGTTGGTGGACGGCGGCGCGTAGTTGAGCGCCGCGGCCAGGGCCGGAAACTGACGATTGGCGGCCCGCAGCGATGCGCCATAGCGCACGAAGGTCTGGGTATTGGCTTCCGGGTCCTGATAGGCGAAATCGTAGGACAGGCGCACATTGAGCTTATCCGATGGCTTCCACAGCAGTTGAGCGCGCAGGACCTGACTGTTCAGATCGTTCTGCTTGACGTTCAGATAGGTGTTCTTGAACAGGCCATCGCGCTTGGTGCCGCCAAAGGCGACTCGCACCGCCACCGTGTCGCTGAGCGGACCCGACAGGCTGACCTTGGTTTGCAGGAAGCCATAGTCACCGACGCTGGCCTCGACACGGCCTTCCGGCGTGAAGCTGGGGGCGCGGGTGGTGATGTTGAGGGCGCCGGCAGTGGTGTTCTTACCAAACAAGGTGCCTTGCGGGCCGCGCAGGATTTCGACGCGCTCAATGTCGATCAGATCGACAACGGCCGAGCCGGGGCGGGCATAGAAGACTTCATCGACGTATATGCCGACACCCTGCTCAAGCCCGTCATTGGTCAGGCCAATGCCCGACCCCAGACCGCGAATGGTCGTCGCCGTGTTGCGTGGGTTGGACGAGATGAATTGCAGGCTCGGCTGAACCTTTTGCAGGTTCTCGACATTGTAGATGCCGGCGGATTCCAGCTGCTCACCGGAGATGGCCGAGACGGCGATCGGCACCTTTTGCAGGTTTTCGCTTTTGCGGCGGGCGGTGACATAGACGTCAGTGACTTCGGCCTTGCTCCGGTCGGCAGCAGCGGGGGCCTCATCATCAGCGGCAAAAGCCGGTAAAGTCAGGGCGAGTGAAGACACACCAGCCAGAAGGGCAAGCGCGACCTTCCCCGCCTGTGCAGCGGAGGGGGAGATAGACATGGAGGAAACCTTCGTGTGTGAAAGGCGACGCTTCCGGTCGGTCCGGTCAGGGCGCGGTGCTTTTCTTTTGTTTAAGCGGACTAATCGCGGCGGGTCTCGAAACGGACCTTTTCGCTTTTTTCGATCTGAACGATACGCGAGTCGTGGATGACCACTTCGACCGATCCATAACGGATCTGGCTGATGGCATTCAGAATATGCTGTTCCGCGTCAGAGAGAGGGCGCGGCGCGGTCAGGTGATGCAGAGGGCTCATGGTGTTTACCTCAGCGGCGATAATTACCATCAAATAAGTCGTCTATAACCCCGTTTCCGTCAAATGAATTCTGGCAGAGTTTAGAAATGATCCTGTGTCCGAACACCCCCCCAGAGGGGCGTATGCACGCAAAAAGCAAGAGAGAATTGAATTTATTTATTTGTATTTAAACAGATATTTTTAAGCACCTGCAAATGCCCACGATGAATCTACACGCACAGATTACCAAAAGCGGCACCTCAAAGGTCCGCCACAATCTCGCCCGGCTTTAGCCATTCTAATCCAAATTCGACTTAAAACGGTTTTAATTCCGCTCAGGCGCCATGGAAGAAGTCGTAGATGCGCTGAGCCAGGGCCTCATTGATGCCCTCCACTTTGCGCAGGTCTTCGATACGCGCCTTGCCCACCTCCCGGCCTGACCCGAAGGCGGCCAGCAGGGCGCGCTTTTTACGAGGACCGATCCCTTCGATCTCATCCAGCGGATTTTTGGTGATCGCGGCGTCGCGCTTCTGGCGATTGGCTCCGATGGCATAGCGGTGCGCCTCATCGCGCAGGCGCTGAAGATAGTACAGGACCGGCGATTTGGGCTCCATCATGAAAGGGGCGCGCCCCGGCATAAAGAAGCGCTCCATCCCGGCGTCGCGATCCGGCCCCTTGGCCACGCCGACAATGCGGATATCTTCCATTCCGAGTTCGCGCATCACGTCCAGAACGGCCTCCAGCTGCCCCTGCCCGCCATCGACCAGCACCAGATCCGGACGGCCAAAGCCTTCTTCCTCTGTCGCATCTTCCGCGCGGTTCTTCAGACGCAAAAACCGACGACGGAACACTTCGCGCATCATGGCGTAGTCGTCACCGGCCGTCATCTTATCGAGGTCGCGGATGGTGAATTTACGGTACTGCCCCTTCATAAAGCCTTCGGGCCCCGCGACGACCATGCCGCCAACGGCGTGCGTGCCGCCAAGGTGCGAGTTGTCGTAAACCTCAATGCGGTTGGGCGGGGCGGGCAGCTCAAACACCTCCGCCACGCCTCTCAACAGGCGCGTCTGCGCCGACTGTTCGGCCATACGCCGCCCCAAGGCCGCCTTGGCGTTGTTGAGGGCATGGGCCACGGCATCGGCCTTTTCGCCCCGGCGCGGGCAATGGATCTCGACCTTACGACCGGCGCGCAGTGACAGGGCCTCCATCATCAGGTCCGGCTCGCTCAAGGGGTGAGAGACAAGGATCAGCTTCGGCACCGGGCGGTCCTGATAGAACTGCCCCAGAAAGGCGTCGAGGATTTCGCCCTCGGCACTGTCGGCCTCTTCGCCGCTGTCGGGCACGCGGGGGAAGTAGGCGCGGTCGCCCCAGTTCTGCCCCGCGCGGAAAAAGATAGTCTGAACACAGGCCGCCCCACCTTCGCTAACCACCGCAAAAACGTCGGCCTCGGCCTCACCAATGCCGATGGAGGACGTCATGGAGACGTGGTTGAGCGCCCGCACCCGGTCACGCAGGTGCGCCGCCTTCTCGAAATCCATATCGTCTGAGGCCTTCATCATGCGCTTGGTCAGGTCGTCGATGACCACGCGCGAGCGGCCTTTGAGAAAGGCCTCGGCCTGTCCCACCAGTGCGCTGTAATCCTCAAGGCTGACTTCACCCGTGCACGGCGCCGAACAGCGGCGAATCTGATGTAACATGCAGGGCCGCGTGCGCGAGGCATAGACGCTGTCGGTGCAGGTACGCAGTAGGAAGGCGCGTTGCAGCGTGTCGAGCGTGCGGTTGACCGCCTGAGTCGAAGCGAAGGGGCCGAAATATTCGCCCTGAATGGCGTGCGCCCCGCGGTGCTTAGTGATCTGCGCCGCCGCGTGGTCCTTGCGCACAAGTATCTCGGCAAAGGATTTATCGTCGCGCAGCAGCACATTATAGCGCGGCTTAAGCGCCTTGATCAGGCGCGCCTCCAGCAGCAGGGCCTCGCCCTCGGTCTGGGTGCGCACAATCACCATCGACCGCGTCAGATAGACCATGCGCGCGATGCGTTGGGCATGGACGCGACCCTGCGCATACTGAAGGATGCGCTTTTTCAACGACTTGGCCTTACCCACATAGAGCACCTCGTCGTTTTCGCCGATCATGCGATAGACGCCAGGCTTGTCTTCCGCCAGCCGCGCCTCACGCAGGATCAGAGCCGCCCCCGTCAGGGGCTCATCGGTCGGCAGGGTTTCGGTTAAGGCATCGGTCGGCAGGTCGGACATGCTCCCGATATAGGCGAAGGGCCGGAACGGGGCAAGAACATCCGCATCCACCTTCTCTTCTTAAATGACACAATTGCAAAGGTGCGCCACAGGAATTGACTTGCCTTCGTCAAGGCATGGCGTCATGGAGGGACACCGCACACAAAATCGTGATCGCATGACCGCCACGCCTGCCGCCCGATCGTCCGAAATCCGCGCCCTCACGGGACTGCGCGGCGTCGCGGCCCTGTTCGTCGTGCTCTATCACGCCACGGGCTATTTCCGCTTTCCCGATCCCTGGCAGCACTATGTGCGGCATGGCTATATTTCGGTCGATCTGTTCTTTGTCCTGTCCGGCTTCGTCATGGCCATGACCTATGGCAAGCTGTTCGACACAGGCTTTCAATGGGCGAACTTCCGCAAGTTCATCCTGATGCGCGTGGCGCGCGTCTGGCCGCTGTTTGCGCTGATGACGCTGATTACCGCCGCCCTGATCCCGACCGTTCTCGGCAAACGCTATTATTACGAAGACGTCTGGCACGGCCTTTTGCCCAACCTGACCATGACTCAAGCCTGGGGGCTGGCCAATTCCATCGTGCGCCCGTCATGGTCGATCTCGACGGAATGGGCGGCCTATCTGGTCTTTCCGCTGCTGGTGATCGGCGCGATCAAAGGCTCCTGGCAACGCGCGCTTGTGTGGACCGCACTGGCCCTCGGCCTGCTGGCCCTGGTCGCGCACGGACCGCTGTGGTTTGGCCAAACCGTGCGCCGCTCCGGCCCGCTCGATATCGCCGCTTCCTACGCCAGCGGCACGATGCTGCGCTGTCTGCTCAGCTTCTTCGTCGGCATGGTCGCCTATCGCTTCCGGGCCATGGTGCCGTCGCGCACAGCCATCCTCTTCGTCGTCGCATCGCTGCTGCTGATCGCGTGGCGGCCTTCGGACCTGATTCTGGTCGGCCTGTTTGCCGGCCTGATCATGGCCCTGTCCGATGACGAGGGCCCGGTGGCCAAAGCCTTGTCATGGCGTCCGGTCTATCTCAGCGGCGTGTGGTCCTATGCCATCTACCTGATCCACGATGTCGTGCTGTTCGGTACCTTCCGCACCCTGCCGAAGTTCGGTCTGGCCCTGCCGGGGGAGCGGGTGCACTGGCTGGGGGCAGCCATTGGCGTAACGGTGGCGCTGGGGGCGCTCGCCCACTATGGCTTTGAAAAGCCTTCACGCGATGTGTTGCGTCGCCTGATTGGGCGCTGGACCGCACGCAAACCGGAGCTTCACGCCGTGACGGGCGATTTGTCCGCCGAGCCCGCCCCTACCACAACGGGTCAGGTGACGCCCCGCGCAGAGCTTCCTGTATCCGCCGTAAAGAGCCTCCGTTGATATTGGCCGGCAGGGCGTCAATATCGAAAAAATCGACTGTCTTGATTTCGCCCTGCGACGTCATCTCCCCGCGCTCAAACCGGTCAATGCGATACAGAAGCACGTGATCGCCGGGAAAGAAGCGTTCATTGGAATGGATGGACAGCAGGCGCGGCGTTTCCAGAGGGACAATGCCGGCCTCTTCGCGCAGTTCGCGCACCACGGCGTCTCCGGCGGTTTCCAGCGCATCGACACCGCCGCCCGGCAGCCACCAGCCTTCGAGATAGGTGTGCTCGATCAAAAGGACGCGTCGCTCGTCTTCGACCACAAGGCCGCGCACGCCCAGGGTCTTGCCCCGCGTCATGCGCGAATGGGCAAAGAACAGGGGCCGCGTGTACGGCTCGACAAGGCGCTTCCAGTTTTCCATGTGATAAAGATAATATAAATGTTCGCGCCCGCAACCCGTCGCGGAGCTTTTTCAGCGTCCCGGACGCAACAAGGCTTGAGTTCCCCGCCCAAGGCGCTTAATCAGATGAAAACAGGATCGACCGGAGCGTTTCAAATGCTGGCCATTGGTATTTTTGCGGGCTTCATCGCCTTCTACATGATCGTCAACTACATCGATTTTGGCCGTATTGACTAAATCGCGTCCCCAAGTCGCTCTGGTTACCGGTGCGGCCAAACGCATCGGTCGGGCTGTGGCCTTTGCCCTCGCCCAACGCGGCTATGATATCGGCGTTCATTACGGCACCTCCGCCAGCGATGCTCTGGCTCTGGTTGAGCAGTTGCGCGCGTCAGGTGTGCGCGCCGAAGCGCTTCAGGCGGACCTGTCGGACGCCGACAGTGTCAAGGCGCTGATCCCTGCGGCGGTGGCCGCTCTGGGGCCTCTCAGCCTGCTGATCAACAATGCCTCAGTGTTTTTCGATGATCGCGCCGGGACACTGACGGTCGAGCGGTGGCACGCGCATATGAACACCAATCTGCTGGCACCGGTGCTTCTGGCCCAGGGGTTTGCGGCGCAGGACGCTCTGCCCGACCGGGCGGCCATTGTTAATCTGATCGACCAGCGGGTGCTGAAACCCTCCCCGCCCTTCTTCTCCTACGGCCTGTCAAAGGCTGGGCTGTGGCACGCTACGCGCACGCTGGCGCAGGAACTGGCCCCGCGCATCCGCGTCAATGCCGTAGGGCCGGGCCCCACCCTGCCCTCCATCCACCAAACCGAAGCCGATTTCGAGGCCGAGGCCGCCTCTACCCTGCTGCGAAAGCGGGTCACACCGGAAGAGATCGCCGAGGCCGTGGTGTTTCTGGCCGAGGCCTCTTCGGTGACCGGCCAGATGATCTGCGTCGATTCGGGCCAGCATCTGGGCTGGAAGACACCGGATATGGAAGGGCTGTAACGCCTCACCAGCCCCGATGGTCTTCGCGCTATCGCTTGGCGCGTTATGGCCCTCTCCCCGCCATAGGCAGGGAGGTGTAAACTTGTGCGCTTACTTCGTGCGTTCGACGCTGTAATCGGTCAACGCTTCCAGCGCTGTGCGCCAGTCCGAGGCCTCAAAGCCTTTCAGCGCGTCCTTGGCCTTTTGCGCATAATGGCGGGCAGTTTCCATCGTCTGGGTCATCGCTCCCGATTCGACGATCAGGGCTTGTGCCTGCGCCAGATCGCCCTCGGTCTGCTCGCGCATCGAGACGGTGCGGTGCCAGAAATCAGCGGCTTGCGGCGTCGCCTTGACGGCCAAAATCAATGGCAGGGTCGCCTTGCCTTCGGCAAAGTCGTCACCGGCATTCTTGCCAAGACTCTGGGCCGTACCGCCGTAGTCGAGCGCATCGTCCTGGATCTGAAAGGCCAGACCGAGGTTCAGACCATAGTCGCGCAGGGCCTGCTGTCGCGCCGGGGACGCCCCTGCCGCCACGGCACCACTTTCCGAAGCCGCCGCAAACAAAGCCGCGGTCTTGGCCGAGATAATGTCGATATAGGTCTCTTCTGTCAGATTGACGTCATAGGCCTTCATCAGTTGCAGGACTTCGCCTTCGGCGATAACCCCCGACGCCTTGGACAGGATGCCCAGCGCCTGAAGCGAGTCGGTTTCCACCATCAACTCAAAGGCCCGCGCAAACAGGAAGTCACCGACCAGAACCGAAGACGGTGCGCCCCAGATAAGGTGGGCTGCGACCTTGCCCCGGCGCAACTGGCTGGAATCGACCACGTCGTCGTGCAGAAGGGTAGCCGTATGGATAAACTCGACGGCCGCCGACAGCTTTTGGTGGTGAATATTGGTCGTCCCGGCCAGACGCGCCGCCGCCACGCACAGCAGCGGACGCAAACGTTTGCCGCCGGCGCTGATCAGGTGTTCGGCCAGGGCCGGAATCACCGCAACGTCGCTTTGCATACGCTCGGTAATGATCGCGTTGACCGCCGCCATGTCGTCGGCGCACAGGCGCACAAGCGCCTCGACATCCGCCTTGCCCGCAGTCTCAGCGGGGGGGGATTTGTGCGTTTTCTCGATATTGGCCGTATCCAAAACCCACTACTCCGGCACACTTGGAAAGTGTTAAACCCCTTAAACTTCCTTTACGGCTTAGTCCATGCCCCGCGCGGCGAGTTTGTGCTATATCCCGATAAAATTGCTACAGTCCCGGATACACACCCCTTGCCAGAGACCGCCTTCTCGCCCCCTGCCGATGCCCTGCCGACGACCCTGCTGGGCGGTCGGGTGCGGCTGTGGCAACCGGCGAAGGGCTATCGAATCGGCATGGACGGGGCGCTGCTGGCGGCAGGGGCGGCGGGTATCATTCACGAAAAGAGGCCTCACTCATCCCCCGTAGCCCAGCCCTCCAACAGGGCCCAAGCGGGCCCCGGCGACCCTTCGCCGCTCTCGCGAAGGCCTGAGCGCAGCGAAGTAGCCGTGAGCGCTTTAGAGTTAGGTTGCGGCGTGGGGGGCGTCATTTTGTCGCTGGGCGCGCGCTGTCCGCAGGTGCGCGCCATAGGAATAGAGCGTGATGCGGCGACCTTTGCCCTGACCGAAGTCAATCTGGCGCAGGCGGGCGGTGACCATCGTGCGATTCACGGCGACATCGGTATGGGTTACCGCGCTTTCGACCTGCCGCGATTTGACCTTGTCCTGAGCAATCCGCCCTATTTCGACGACCCGGAAACGCTGCGCGCCCCGCATGAGTTAAAGCGCCCGGCGTGGATCGCCGATGACGGGCTTCAGGCGTGGCTCGACTTTGCGCAGGCCGCCGTGGTCGATGGCGGGGAGATTGTGTTCATCCACCGCGCCGACCGGCTTGCGGATATCTTAAGCGGCCTGCCGAAATGCGGGTCGTTTATCATCCGCCCCATTCAGCCTTTTGCCGATAAGGAGGCCAAGCGCATACTGGTGCGAGCCAAACGGCTGGGCAAGGCGCAGCTGCGCCTCCTGCCGCCGCTGATCCTGCACGACGAAGGCGAGCGCAAACACACACCAGAGGTCGAAGCGATCCTGCGCGGTGAGGCGGAATTGGGGTGGTAGAAAAACCCTGCCCTGATTCTACGTAAGACAGCCCCGCCGCGTGAACCGCGGCGGGATCTTCTGCTCCAAATAACGGGTGCAGGGGCGAGCCCTGCTCAGTTCACCGTTGGCTTGCCGATCACCAGATGATCGCCGTCAAAGCTGACGCTGATCACGTCGCCATCGGCAAACTCACCCACAAGGATGCGTTTAGCAATGGCATCGACCAGTTGCTTCTGGATTACCCGCTTCAAAGGCCTGGCGCCATAGGCCGGCTCGTAGCCCAGCTCGGCGAGGTGGTTGAGCGCCGCGTCGTCGATGGCGAGGGTCATCTGACGATCCTTCAGCAGCTTTTCCAGGCCCTTGAGCTGAATACGCACGATATTGCCCATCTGCCCCCGGCCGAGGCGGTGGAAGAGGATGGTTTCGTCGATGCGGTTGAGGAATTCCGGCCGGAAGTGGCGCTTGACCTCATCCATGACCAGACCGCGCACCATTTCGACGTCCTGACCGTCTTCCATATTCACGAGATACTGCGACCCCAGATTGGAGGTCATGACGATCAGGGTGTTGCGGAAATCGACCACACGCCCCTGCCCGTCCGTCAGCCGGCCGTCGTCCAGCACCTGAAGCAGGACGTTGAACACGTCCGGATGCGCCTTTTCGACCTCGTCAAACAACACGACCTGATAGGGCCGGCGGCGCACGGCCTCGGTCAGCGCCCCGCCCTCGTCATAGCCAACATAGCCCGGAGGCGCGCCGATCATGCGCGAAACCGCGTGCTTTTCCATATATTCCGACATGTCGAGGCGCGTGATGGCAGTCTCATCATCAAACAGGAATTCAGCCAAAGCCTTGTTCAACTCGGTCTTGCCGACGCCCGTCGGCCCCAGAAACAGAAAGGAGCCGATGGGACGGTTGGGGTCTTTGAGGCCCGCCCGCGCCCGGCGCACGGCATCGGACACGGCCTCAAGGGCCTCGTCCTGACCAACGACCCGCTTACGCAGTTCGTCCTCCATGCGCAGCAGCTTGTCGCGCTCGCCTTCCAGCATCTTGTCCACGGGAATACCGGTCCAGCGCGACACCACTTGGGCGATCTGCGCCGAATCGACGACTTCCGGCGTCAGCGGCGCCTCTTCCGACTTGGTTTCGGCCTCGGTGACCCTTTTTTCCAGTTGCGGAATCTGGCCGTAGAGGATTTCCGACGCCCGTTGCAGGTCGCCCGAACGCTGCGCCGACTGAAGCTCAATACGCGCGCGGTCCAGCGCTTCGCGGGCGCGCGAAGCGGCCCCGACCTTGTCCTTTTCCGACTGCCAGCGGGCAGTCAGTTGCGCCGACTTGCCCTCCAGATCACCCAGCTCCTCATTGAGCTTTTCCAGGCGCGTTTTCGAGCCCTGATCGCTTTCCTTCTGTAAGGCCTCGCGCTCGATCTTGAGCTGGACGATGCGGCGGTCCAGTTCATCCAGTTCTTCCGGCTTGGAATCGACGGCCATGCGCACGCGCGAACCGGCCTCGTCGATCAGGTCGATGGCCTTGTCAGGCAGGAAGCGGTCTGCAATGTAGCGGTTCGACAGGGTGGCCGCCGCCACGATGGCGCTGTCGGAAATCTTGACGCCGTGGTGGACCTCGTACTTTTCTTTCAGGCCGCGCAGGATCGAGATAGTGTCTTCGACCGTCGGTTCCTGCACAAAGACCGGCTGAAAGCGCCGGGCCAGAGCGGGGTCCTTTTCGACGTGCTTCTGGTATTCATCGAGCGTGGTCGCCCCCACGCAGTGCAGTTCACCGCGCGCCAGAGCGGGTTTCAACAGGTTCGAAGCGTCCATCGCCCCGTCCGACTTACCGGCACCGACCAGGGTGTGCATTTCGTCGATAAACAGCACGATCTGGCCTTCGGCCTGCGTGACTTCGTTGAGCACGGCCTTCAGCCGCTCCTCGAACTCACCGCGGTACTTGGCTCCGGCGATCAGCGCGCCCATGTCGAGCGACAAAAGCTTTTTGTCTTTCAGTGACTCCGGCACGTCGCCATTGACGATGCGCTGGGCCAGCCCTTCGACAATGGCCGTCTTACCCACGCCCGGCTCACCGATCAGGACGGGATTGTTCTTGGTGCGGCGGGCCAGCACCTGAATGGTACGACGGATTTCCTCGTCGCGTCCGATGACCGGGTCGATCTTGCCATCCAGCGCGGCCTGCGTGAGGTCACGCGCATATTTGTTCAACGCGTCGAACCCGGCCTCGGCATTGGCGGAGTTGGCGGGCTTGCCCTTGCGAAACTCTTTCTGCGCGTCTTTCAGCGCCCCCAGCGACGTGCCCGCCGCCTTAAGCAGGGCCGCCCCGTCGCTGTTGTTCAGCGCGGCGACCAGCAGACGGTCGGCGGTGACGAAGGCATCGCCCGCCTTGTTGGCGTCGTTTTCCGCTTCGGTGAACGCCTTGGCGGTATCATTGTGCATGTAAAGCTGTTGCGTGCCACCGGTGACGGACGGCAGCTTGTTCAGCGTCGTGTCGACCGCGCCGACAAAAGCTTCGGGGCGTCCGCCCGCGCGCTCGATCAGAGGCCGCGCCACGGACTCGCGGTCCTCGGTCAGGGCTTTGAGCAGATGCAGCGGGGTGAAATACTGGTGGTTGCGGCTTTGGGCAATGGCCTGCGCGCTTTGGATAAGTTTCTGAGTTTTCTCAGAGTATTTTTCGATATTCATCGTCTGGCTTCCCCTTTAGAGGCGGATGGATGTGACCGGCCCTTCGACGGAAGCAACCGCTCATCTCCTCCGATATGGTGTGATCTTCGCGCCACACAAGGGGGATTCACAGGGGAATTATTGTCGCAGCTAAAGCCGGATCACATAGGTCTTCAGCGTGGTCTCCACCACTTCCCACACGCCTGTGAAGCCCGGCGAAATGACAAAGCGCGTCCCGGCCTCCAGCCGCAGCGGGGCCTTGCCGTCCTCGTGCAGGATCGAGACGCCTTCGAGGATTTCGCAATATTCCCACTCGTCATAAACGACGCGCCACGCGCCCGGCGTCGCCTGCCAGAAGCCGGCATATGTCTTTTCATCCTCGGAGGTGTCGAGGTTCCACGTCAGAAAGCGCGGATCACCGGACACGACGCGCTCCGCAGCCGGCGCACCGGTTTCGGGCTCAGGCAGGGCGTTGCGATCGAACAGAATCAAAGACATGCACACCTCGGAAACAAAACCGGCCCCGATTAAACATCGGAGCCGGTTTCAATTCCACCAAATAAGCCGAAAGCCTATTTCGGGGCCAGAATCATGATCATCTGGCGGCCTTCCATCTTGGGCTCATATTCCACCTTGGTGGTCGCCTCGAAGTCGGCCTTGACCTGATTGAGCAGCTTCATCCCCAGTTCCGGGTGGGCCATTTCACGGCCACGGAAGCGGAGCGTCACCTTGACCTTGTCGCCTTCTTCGAAGAAGCGCGTCATGGCCTTGGCCTTCACCTCATAATCGTGCTTGTCGATATTGGGGCGGAGCTTGATTTCCTTGATTTCGACGACCTTCTGCTTCTTGCGCGCTTCGGCCTTCTTCTTCTGCTCCTGAAAGCGGAACTTACCGTAGTCGAGAATCTTGCAGACGGGCGGGTCGGCGGTCGGGGAGACTTCGACCAGATCAAGACCGGCTTCCTCGGCGGCTTCGAGCGCGGCGGACGTCGGCATGATGCCTTGTTTCTCACCGTTCTGGTCGATCAAAAGGACGCGCGGAACCTTGATGTCCTGATTGATACGGGGGCCGTCTTTCGCGGGCGGAGCTTGCATTGGGCGACGAATAGGGATGTCTCCATAGACTGTTTAAACGAACCGGACTCACCTGTCCGGAATTGGGGCCTAATTATAGGAAGGGCCTAGGGGTGATCAATCCCCTTTATGGCGCGCAAGGCGTTAATTTTTCAGCCAGTTGCCGCTTCACCTCATGTAAGCAGCGAGCGGTAGATATCAAGGGTCGCCGCACACATGGTTTCCATGCTGAAACGCTCATGCACACGTGCCCGGCCAGCGGCCCCCATGACGGCGCGCGCCGGGGCCGAGGTCAGGGCCGCCACCCGCAGGGCATCGGCCCAGGCTGTGACATCGCCGGGTGTCACCAGCCAGCCGGTCACCGCGTCTTCGACCGTTTCCGCCGTCGCGCCGTGTTTAGCCGCCAATACCGGGCGGCCCATGGCCTGCGGCTCGACCGCCGTGCGCCCGAAGGCTTCGGGCTCCAGCGAGGGGGCCAGCGCAAAATCGCACAGAGTATAGGCGGCGGGCATGTCGGAACAGTGGCCGACGATCTTCACCTGCGTTTCCAGGCCGAGCCCCGCCGCCAGTGCGCGCAATTCCTGCGTATAGTCGCTACGCCCTTGATCGTCACCCGCGAGGATCAGTTGCACATCGCTGCGCCCCAGCCCTCTGAGCGCTTCGATCACCAGAGTCTGCCCCTTCCAGCGCGTCAGACGCCCGGCCAGCAAAAACCGTGTGCGGCCATCCCCGCGCTCAATACCCCACGCCGTGGCCAGCTTGTCGAGGCGCGCGGACTCCACAGCCGCCGGATCGAACTTTTTGAGGTCCACGCCGCGCGGCACGGCGATGACCTTGGCCGGGTCGAGGTCGTACGCGCGCAGTACATGATCGCGCGTATAGTCGGAATTGGCGATCACCACATCCGCCGTGGTCATGCGCCCGTTGTACCAGCGCTTAAACCCTGACCCGGCCTTATATATACCGTGATAGGTGGTGACGGTCTTCACCCCTTCGGCCTTCGCCGCGGGCAGCGCCGACAGCGCCGGGGCGCGTGAGCGCACGTGCACGATATCGGGCCTTTCCCGGCGGATCAGCGACCGCAGCGCATAGTAGTTCTTGAACTGCACATAGGGGTTCTTCGAATGCACGGGCAAGGGCACGACCACCGCGCCGATCTGTTTCAGATAGCCCTCAAGCCGTCCACCCTTCGAGACCACTATGGCCCGCCCCCCGGCCTCGATCACTGCGCGCGCCACATCGACCACGGTCTGTTCCACGCCACCTGTATCCAGCTCAGGAACGACCTGCATCACGGTATAGGGGAAGGACGAAGGAGAAGATGAAGGGGAGGATTTCAGGGGCATAAGCGCTTGTTCGAGAGGCTCCGGGCAATTAAGGCTTATGCGCATGAGCACCGAGCCAAATCAAGACAGCACGCAGTTTCTCAACGCGTCGATCGCTTACCGCCACGTCAGAGGCGAAGGGCCCACCGTCCTGTGGCTGGGCGGCTTCAAGTCGGATATGACCGGTTCAAAGGCCGAAGCGCTGGCGCAGACCGCCCGCGCCGAAGGCTGGGATTTCCTGCGCTTTGATTATGCCGCGCACGGGGAAAGCCCCGGTCGCTGGGAAGAGGCCCGCGTCGGTCAGTGGCGGCAGAATGTGCTGGACGTAGTGGATCACCTGACCGCCGGGCCCCTGCTGATCATCAGCTCCAGCATGGGCGGCTGGATGGCGTCGCTTCTGATGCGCGACCGGCCCGAACGGGTGAAGGCCGCCGTCTTCATCGCCCCGGCGCCTGACTTTGCCACCGAACTGATGCTGCCGTCGCTATCGCCCGAAGACCGGCGGTCGCTGGAGGTTTCCGGCTTTTTCCACCTGCGCGGCTACGACTACGATGTGCCCATGTCGCAGGCCTTTTTCGATGAGGCGCGCGACCACCGGGTGTTGGATCAGCCGCTCGCCTTCGACGGGCCGGTGCGCATCCTGCACGGCCTTGCGGACGAGGTGGTGCCGTGGCCGCACGGTCTGCGGCTGGCGCAGCATCTGTCGTCAAAAGACGTGACGTTGGAACTGATCAAGGGCGGTGATCACCGCCTGTCCGGACCCGCCGATTTGCGGCGGCTGGTCGATACGGTGCGCGCCCTGCGGCCCCTTGCCAAGCCGTAAGATTTGATACCAGATAGGGCAAAGCTGGAGTCCCCCATGCGCCGTCGCTCATTCTTTGCCGCCCTGCCCGCCCTCGCCGCCACCCCGGCTCTGGCGCTGGACCCGCTGCACGGCGGGGACCGCATCGCCGGAGCGAAGTTCGCCGGACGTTCGACCGTGTGGGGCACGCAAGGGGCCGCCGCCACGGCCCACCCTATGGCCACGCTGATCGGCATAGACATTCTGCGTCAGGGCGGCTCGGCCATCGACGCCGCCATCGCCATCAATGCGGCGCTCGGCTTCCTTGAGCCCATCTCCTGCGGCATCGGCGGAGACGCCTATGTCATGTTGTGGGACCCGGCGCAAAAGACAGTGGTAGGATTCAACGGGTCGGGCCGTTCGCCCAAGGGCATGAGCCTCGACTATGTGCGCTCAAAAGCGAAGAACGGCCACATCCCGTCGTGGGGCAGCGTCTCGGTCTCCGTGCCCGGCGCGGTGGACACCTGGGGGCAGATGCACGCCCGCTATGGCCGGCTGAAATTCGCCGATGTGCTGACCCCGGCCATCGCCCTGTGTGAGCGCGGCGTACCGGTGGCCCAGACCATCGCCTTCTATCTCAATGCCAGCTACCGGCGCTTTACCAACCCCGATTCCGGCATCGAGGAGGTTCAGAACTTCCTGAAGGTTTACGCACCAAATGGGCGCACCCCGCGCGAAGGCGAAATCTTCCGCAACCCGGACCTTGGCCGTACCTATCGCTATATTGCCGAAAACGGCGCGCGCAGCTTCTATGAGGGGCAGATCGCCGACACGATCGACGCCTATTTCCGCCGCATCGGCGGGCACCTGCGCAAATCGGACCTGATGGCGCACCGCGGCGAAGACACGACGCCGCTGAAAACCACCTATCGCGGCATCGAGGTACTGGGGCTGGGGGCCAATACGCAGGGCCTGTCCACGCTTCAGATGATGAATATCCTTGAGACGTTCGACCTGAAAGGCATGGGCTTTCAGACCACCGCCTCGCTGCACACCCAGATCGAGGCCAAGCGTCTGGCCTTTGAGGACCGCGCCAAATTCTTTGGCGACCCCGCCTTTTCCAAAATCCCGGTCGAGGCCCTGTTATCCAAGGCCTATGCGCAGGAACAGGCGGCAAAAATTCGTCCCGATGCCATCCTGCCGCGCATCGTCCCCTATGAGGCCCCGGCGCGCGGCGACACCACCTATTTCACTGTCTCGGACAAAGACGGCATGATGGTGAGCTGGATTCAGTCCAACTATCGTGGCATGGGCTCCGGCCTGATGCCGGACGGTCTGGGCTTCATGCTTCAGGACCGGGGCGAACTCTTCTCGCTGCGCGACGGCTCGCCCAACCTCTACGCGCCGGGCAAGCGGCCGTTCCACACCATCATCCCCGGCTTTGCCTGCAAAGACGGCCAGCCGTGGCTCAGCTTCGGCGTCATGGGCGGCGACATGCAGCCGCAGGGTCAGGCGCAGATTCTGGTCAACCTGATCGACTACGGGCTGGGGCTTCAGGAGGCGGGCGATGCGCCACGCTGGCACCACGAGGGGTCTTCGGAACCCACGGGCGAAGTGGCGGAAGGCACCGGCACGCTCAATCTCGAAAGCGGCGTGCCTTTGGAAACGCGCGCCGGTCTGGAAAAGCTCGGCTGGTCGATCAAGCCGTCGCCCGGCACCTATGGCGGCTATCAGGCCATCGTGACGCAGGCCGATCCTTTGGGTCGGGCCTACGGGGCGGCGACCGAAATGCGGAAGGACGGGCTAGCTCTGGCCTATTAAGCGCAATCCGATAAAGTGGGCACCACTTTACGGAAAAATTGCGCGACAAACAAAAATTTAGTGCGGGATGACGGAGACTTTCCGCACTAAGCGCCAGACTTCGCGCAGGCCTTCGCGATAGGTCGGAAAGGCCGGTCGCCAGCCCAGTTCGGCCTTGGCCAGGGCATTGGAAACGCGTTTGTTTTCGGCATAGAAGCGCCGCATTCCGGGACTCAGGTCCGGCGCGTCGAACGGGATTTCGGGTGGCACCGCAAAGCCAAAGGTCTGCGCCGCCCACACCAGAACCGCATCCGCCGGAGCCGGCTCATCATCACACAGATTATAGACCGCACCGGCGCGCCGACGATCGGCGCTGCGTAGCAAGGCGTCGGCGCAGTCGGTATCGTAAAGGCGCGAAAAGACCTGTCCCGGCTTATGGATACGTCGTGCTGTCCCGTCGCGCAGCCGTTCGATGACGCTGCGCCCCACGCCATACAGGCCCGGCAGACGAAACACCGCCACGTCGTGTTGCGCGCTTAGCGACAGCCATTGGGTTTCGGCCTGTACGCGGCGGCGGCCTTCGGTGGACAGCGGCGTCAGAGGCTGATCCTCAAAGGCCCAGCCGCCCCCCCGGTCGCCATAGACGCCGGTGGTCGAGAGATAGCCCAGCCATTGGCGCGGGGCCTGACGCAGGGTCGCCTCCAGCGCCGTAAAGGCCGGACAGCCCGCGTCATCCGGTGCAGGTGTGATCAGGATGAGATCGGCCTTTGCCGCAATATCGCTCAGTTGCGGGCTGAGCGGGTCCACGGCGTCGATGCCCTGCCCGGCCAGCCAAGTTCGCTTTTCCGCCGTGCGGGCTGTGGCCGACAGGCTATACCCGCGCGCGCGGCACAGAGCGGCAAAGGCCGCGCCGATAAAGCCGTAGCCGAACACCAGAACGCGCGTCATCGGTTTTATTGCGCCGAGGCGGCAGAGGCCGATGCTTCGGCTGAGGCCTGCGCCTTGGCGGCGCGTTCCGCCGCCTGTTCGGCCTTGCGTCGGGCGTTGCGTTCGGCCTTTTCGCGCTGGGCGCGCACGACATCGGGCAGGACAATCTCATGACCGAACGGCGCGGGTGAGCGCACGCCCAGACCCTGCGGCCAGACGAAGCTGAGCGCGATCATCAAAAGGGCGATGACCGCCGCACCGGTATAGAAGACCTTGTCATTCATGCCGCAGCTATAGCCTTAGCCCGCGCGTTTGAGAACCCAAAACTGTCTGGCCACAGGTCGGGACCACAAGATTGGCCTCATTCCCAAAACTCAGGCGTTTCCGGCACGCGGTTAAAGGCGATCTTGGCACCCACAAATTCATGCAATTTCGGCTTGGGACCTATGCTTATGCGATCCTTGCCAAAGCGCTGGTTGAGGGCATCCATTGCCGCCAGCAGGCGCATATGGCGCGGGTCCTCGTCCGCTGCCGGGCTGTAGCCGAACAGGTCCGGGGCCGTATCGGCCGCAATAAGACGCAGACAGGTGACCGACACCTTCTTGATACGCGTCTGGTTGAGGGTCCGCACACACACATCCCACAGCGCATCGGCGGCCTCCAGCAAGCGGAAACTGTCGGCCGTGGCCATGAACAGGCGCTCCGCCTGCGCCCGGCCCTCCTGCGTGCCGCGAATCGACAGGTGCAGGCCGCCGCACTTATAGCCCATGCGCCGCAGCCTAGACCCGCACTTGGCCGTCAGTCGCCGGGCGACGGCGCGCGCAGCGTCCACCGGACGCAGTTCGGCTGCCAGAACGTGCGAATGGCTGATGCTGCCGCGTTCGGTTTCGGTCTCCGGCGGGTCGATGCCATGCAAGGCGTACCAGAACTGATCCCCGCCGATGCCGCCCCACAGCTGACGCATGCGGTTGGCGCTAAGGTGCCAGAGCTGCCGCGGATCGCTGATGCCCGCCCGGTCCAGCCGCGCCTTCATGGCCGGACCTATGCCCGGAAAATCGCCGATGTCGATATCGAGCAAAGGCCCCGGCAACTGATCACGGCGCAGCACCGTCATCCCCAGCGGCTTTTGCATATCCGCCGCCGTCTTGGCCAGCATCCGCGACGGGGCCAGGCCGATGGACGCCGTCAGACATTCACCGATATTGGACAAAATCCGCCTCTGGATACGATGCCCCAGGGCGCGCGCCGCCGCCTCCACCGTCTCCGGTCCCATCAGCCGGCAGGCCACCTCGTCGATCGAACAGACCTTTTCGACGGGGATGACGTGATCGACCTCCTCAAGGATGCGGTGGTGAATGCGTACATAGTCATCCGGCCGTGCTTCGACGACGTGCAGGTTCGGGCAGAGTTGCCGCGCCACCGCCACCGAGGTGCCGGTCTTGATCCCCAGCTTTTTGGCCTCCTGACTGGCGGCGATGGCACAGGTATAGTCACTCTTCACCGGCACCACGATCAGCGGCTGACCGCGCATATGCGGCCGCGCCTGCTGTTCGCAACTGGCGAAAAAGCTGTTCATGTCGAGATAGAGCCATTTCAGCCCGCTCCCGTCGTCCCAGTGTCTGGTCTGCGTCTTCTGCATAAAATGGAACATAACAAGAACATTTTAGGCGAGTCAAGCTCAGACGGGCTCCAAATCGCGCGCACCGGTGGAAGGTGAACAGCGAGGGCTTTCGCACCTGCACCCAAATGCACTATAGGGTGTGAATGTCAGTGACGAAGCCCCAGACGCCCCGACCGGACCCGTCCGTATCGGAACCAGACGCCGAGACCGCCACCCCCTCCGACACAAAAGGCGGTAAGCCGACGCTCAAACGCGCCATCATGGACAATGGCGCGCTCAGCGTCATGTTCGCCGTCGTTTTCATCAATCTGGTGGGGTTCGGCCTGCTGGTGCCGCTGATGCCCTTCTTCGCCCAGACTCTGAAGGCCGGGCCGTGGCAGGTGACGCTGATGTTCGCCGCCTATTCGCTGGGGCAGTTCTTTGCCGAGCCCCTGTGGGGCGGTCTGTCGGATAAGTGGGGTCGCAAACCGGTTCTGGTCATCACCACGGCGTCCAATATCCTCTTCTATGTGCTGCTGGCCTTCGCGCCCAATGTGTGGTGGGCCATCGCTATCCGCTTCCTGAACGGCATAGGCTCCGGCAATGTGTCGTGCATCCAGTCCTATGTGTCGGATATGTCCGAACCGCATCAGCGCGCGGGCCGCATGAGCCTGATCGGGGCAGCCTTTTCACTGGGCTTCGTCATCGGGCCGGTCATTGGCGGCTTTCTGGCCCACGAAGAGGCCGGGGCCGCGGGCTTTAGACTGCCCCTGTTCCTCGCCGCCGGCCTGTCGGCGGTGGCAACGCTTGGCATCCTCTTTTATGTGCGCGAAAGCCGCGTGCGCACCCATGCGGCCCCGCAGAATTTTCGCGCCACCTTCGCCGAAGCCCGCCGCCATCCGATCATCAGCCGCCTGATTCTATCCACCCTGTTCTACATGGCCGCCCTCGCCGGGCTTGAGGCCACCTTCGGCCTGTGGGCCAAGGCGCGGTATGAGTGGGGCCCGCGCGAAGTCAGTCTGGTCTTTCTGTTCATCGGGGTGACCGCCGCCCTGATGCAGATGGTCTTCACCCGCCCGCTGGTGCGCCGCTATGGCGAGGCGCGCATACTGGTGCTGGGCCTGATCGTCTTCGGTATGGGCTTCTTCCTTCAGGGGATCAATCAGGTCGCGATACTGGTCACGCCGCTGGTCATGCTGGCCGCCCTGGGGCAGGCCGTCATCTTCGCCTCGATTTCAGCGATCATCTCGAAATCAACGCCCCCCGACCGTCAGGGGGCCATGCTGGGCCTCAACCAATCGACGGGCGCCATTGCCCGTATCGCCGGACCGGTCGTAGCGGGCTTTTTGTTCAGTCAGATGGGAGCGAACGGCCCTCTGTGGTTTTGCGCGGCCATGTGCTTTACGGCCGCCCTGCTGGCGCTGCGCGTCGCCCGGGTCGAGCGCAAGCTGAACGCCGGGTAAGTTTTAGCAAGTCGCGCATTTGACCCGAAAACCGGTTCCCACTTTTCGGAATGCGCTCTGACTGGTCGCGCATTTGACCCGAAAACCGGTTCCCACTTTTCGGAATGCGCTTAGAAGATCAGAAAGGCCGCCAGAGCCATTCCTATGCTCAGGCCCAGAATGATGTCGAGCGGACGCACGAGCGGCGACCTGGGCCGCTTGCCGGAATCGTCCCGCCGGGGGGCATAGTTGAGTTTGATCGCCACGGTCATTGTCCCGAAATGAGTCAACGGACCCACGAAGGTGCAAAAGCCATGCCCGCTGTCCTGTCCCGCAACGACACCGCCTCTTTCAAAAAAAACGCAAAATCGGGGGAAAACTTTTTAAAAGGCCTTGCGTTTAAAATTCCAAGAGACTAATTGTCCGGCCCTCGCCGCTGAGGCGGGAACACGAAATGGACACGCACTCGTAGCTCAGCTGGATAGAGCATCAGACTACGAATCTGAGGGTCAGGAGTTCGAATCTCTTCGAGTGCGCCATTCCGTTTCAAAGACAGGCTCCCTGCGGGGAGCCTTTTCTTTTGCGCATTCGCCAAATCCACAAAACAAAGCCCCGCCATTTCTGACGGGGCTTGTTCTGTTGGCCGTGTGACCGCGATCAGGCGGCACGGACCGTTTGCAGGAACTTGTCCATCTCATGATGCAGGCGCTCGGCCTGAGTGGCCAGTTCGGCCGATGAGTTTTGGACCTGCACCGCGGCTTCACCGGTTTGTTCGGCGGCCTGCGCCACGCCCGCAATGTTGGAGTTCACCTCCTGCGTTCCGACCGAGGCCTGATTGACCGCCTGAATGATCTCCTGCGTCGCTGCGCTTTGCTGCTCCACGGCTGAGGCGATGGCCGTGCTGGAATGGTTCAGGCTCTGGATCGTCCCGGCGATGTTACGCATGGTCGTCGCCGCGCGGTTGGTCGCGTCCTGGATCTTGGCGATCTTGTCGGAGATATCGGTCGTAGCCTTGGCGGTCTGCGAAGCCAGCGCCTTGACCTCGGCGGCCACCACCGCAAAGCCCTTGCCCGCTTCACCGGCGCGTGCCGATTCGATCGTGGCGTTGAGCGCCAGCAGATTGGTCTGGTTGGCCAGCCCGGCGATCAGATCGACCACACCGCCGATGGAGGCCGCGGTCTCGTTCAGTTCACTGACCACGGTCTGCGCTTCTTCGGCTTCGCGCACGGCATTGGCGGCGACCGAGGCCGAGGTTTCCATCTGTCTCCCGATCTCCCCGACCGAGGCGCCCAGCTCCTCCGTAGAGGCCGCCACCGAGGTGACATTGGCCCCGGCCTCTTCGGCGGCGGCGGAAACGGCGATGGACTGCGCGGAGGCTTCCTGCGCCGTGGCGCTCAGTTGCGAAGCCGCCGCCTGCATTTCGGTGGCCGCAGAAGACACCAGAGACACGATACCACCCACGGACTTTTCGAAATCATCAGCCAGCCTCAGCATGGCGGCGCGGCGCTCGGCCTCGGCCACCGCCTTTTGCTGCTCGGCGGAGGCGCGCAGGGTTTCGGCTTCCATCAGGCCCTGACGGAAGGCTTCGGCGGTGCGCGACATCGAACCGATCTCGTCGCGACGCTCCTGACCGGGGATAACGACGTCGAGCTTGCCCTTGGCCATCTGGCCCATCAGGCCATCAAGGCGAACCACAGGCGCCGAAATGCCGGTGCGCGTCAGCCACACGGCAAAGCTGCCGGCGACCAGCAGGCCAATCAGACCGAAGATATTGGCATTGCGAATATCGGTATCGGCGCTTTTCTGGAGGCTGGCGGCGAGGGCGTTGTTTTCTTCAATCGTGCGATCCACCACACCGGCAACGCCGGTCATGACCTCCAGCAATTGCGGCCCGCAGCCATTGTCCATCGCCGCAATGGCCGCGTCCTTTTGACCGGCCTGCGCCAGACTGGCCACCTCGGCACAGGCGCTGCTCATGGCCGCATTGTATTTTTCGCGCAGGGGTTTGAACTCAGAAACCTTGTTAGGCAGAGACTTTTCAGCCTTGTCCATTTCAGCGTTGAACTTGGCCTTGCCGTCTTCGATGTCCTTCTCCGCCTTTGCCAGCTTGGTGGCGTCTGTGGCGATAATGGCTTTCAGAATCGAGCGCGACGTCCAGGCCGCGTGACGACCCGAGCGCGCCAGCGCCACCGTACCGGGCGCCGGTCCCGTCAGGGCCTGATCGTACTTGTCTATATTACCGCCCAGAGAGCTATCGGTGTAGAGCACCGCCCCCACCCCCACGGCCGCGATCAGCGCCAGAAGCACGATCACCTTGATTTGCATAGATAAATTGTTCAGCATAGAGGCCCCGTCCACTTTGAATCGTCCAAAAACGCCGTTACTGAACATTTCGTAACAAGGTTAATAAGTGGTAACGGATGGCAGCATCTGCCATAAAAACGGTACCTTTATGCCTGCAAAGGATTGGAAAGCACGCTGTGCGGTACCGGTATTTTTCTGCCCTGCCCTATTATCGTGAATTTGAAGTTCGCTTCAGTCTGATATCGAGAGCCGGGCGAACTTCAAATTCAAAAACGATAATAGATACGATAAGTTGCTAGCGTCCCGTTGAATCTGAAATTCGCCAGTGAGCAATATCAAGCGCATTCGAATTTCAGATTCAGGACACTAGCCGGCGCGTGATGGGTTTCCTATAAGGTGTGACTGAGTGTTTTGATCCCTGCGGAAGCCCCTCCCCATGCAGTCACGCCGTTTCCTCCTCACCGTCGCGCTGGGTCTGGGTCTGAGTGGCTGTGCCACGCTGAGCCCGGCACCGCGTGAACGTTTTACGCCGGTGGTGGCGGCGGCCAATCCGCTGGCGGCCAGGGCGGGCATGGAGATATTGGCGCGCGGAGGCACGGCGGTCGATGCGGCCATCGCCGTTCAGGCGACCCTGTCTCTGGTCGAGCCACAAAGCTCCGGCCTCGGCGGCGGGGCCTTCATGGTTTATTACGACCGCAAGACGGGTCAGACCACCGCCTATAATGGCCGCGAAACCGCGCCGAAGTCCGCCGACGGCACCCTGTTCCTCAAGCCCGATGGCACGCCCCTGCCCTTTGGCGAAGCGGTGGTGTCGGGCCGCGCTACCGGCGTACCGGGGGCGGTGCTGATGCTCGACATGGCCCATGCCCAGCACGGCAAGCTGGCGTGGAAAGATCTGTTCCACACGCCGGAAAAACTGGCCGAGGAGGGTTTTGTCATTTCGCCGCGTCTGGGGAACTATCTGGCCAGCGGACGCTTCCCGCAGAGCCAGACGCCCGACGTGAAGACCTATTTCGGCGATGGCGCAGGTGGCGTCAAAAAGACCGGCGATGTGCTGAAAAACCCCGCCTATGCGCAAACCCTGCGCACCCTGGCCGACAAGGGCGCGGTCATCTTCCGTGAGGGGCCGCTGGTCGAGGCGATGATCGCCAAAACCCACGAAGGCCCCCTGCCAGGCGATCTGCAACCGCTCGATTTCAAGATGTATTTCCCCAAGTCCGGGGCACCGGTCTGCGACACCTATCGCGTCTATATTATCTGCGTGCCGGAACCACCCTCATCGGGCGTGTCGCTGCTTCAGGCGTTAAAGATCGTCGAAGCCTTCCCGATGAACGCCTACGGGGTGAATGATGCGCGCGGCTGGCAGGTGATTATCGAAGCCGAGCGGTTGATGTACGCCGACCGAGATCAGTACGTGGCCGACAACGACTTCGTCAGCGTACCGGTCACAGGCTTGCGGGACCCGGCCTATGTGCGCAGTCGTGCGGCCACCATCTCCATCGGCAAGGCGTCACCGGCCCCGACCTACGGCACACCCCCCACCGCCGTGGCCTGGGCCAAAGACGCAACGCAGGAACCCGCCGGGACCACGCACTTCGTCATCCGTGACCGCTATGGCAATGCCCTGTCCATGACCACAACGGTCGAAAGTATCTTCGGGACGGGTCGCATGGTCGGCGGCTTCTTCCTGAATAATCAGTTGACCGACTTCTCTTTCACCCCGGTGACAAAAGCCGGTCAGAAGGTCGCCAATGCAGTCGAAGGGGGCAAGCGCCCGCGCTCCTCCATGTCGCCCGTGCTGATTTTCGATAAGGACAAGCGCCTGATCGGCATGATCGGTTCGCCGGGCGGGTCGTCCATCCTGTCCTATAATCTCAAGGCGCTGGTGGGGATGCTCGACTGGAATCTCAGCGTGCAGGAGGCCGTCGCCCTGCCGAACATCGTGGCCAACCCGGCGGCCATCCGCATCGAGGCCGGCCTGAAGCCGGAGATTCTGCAAGGTCTGAAGGACATGGGCTATACGATCCAGGAGGTACAGGGCGAAAACTCCGGCCTGCACGGCGTCATGTTCCGCAACGGCGGCATCGACGGCGGAGCCGATCCGCGCCGCGAAGGCGTGGTGCTGACAGGGCAATAAGGCCGTGCGACCCTCGATCGTTATCCTCACCGGTGCGGGCATTTCCGCTGAGTCGGGCGTGCCGACCTTTCGTGCCTCCGACGGGCTGTGGTGCGGGCACCGCGTCGAAGCCGTCGCCACGCCCGAAGGATTCGCGGCCAATCCGGTTCTGGTCCACGACTTCTACAATCAACGCCGGGCGCAGTTGAAAGCCGTGGTCCCAAATGCGGCGCATCAGGCTCTGGCGCGACTGTCGGCGGCCTATGACGGCGACGTGCTGCTGGTGACGCAGAATGTCGATGATCTGCACGACCGGTCGCATCGGGGTGTCACGCCGAAACGCGGTTTTGGCCTGATCCACATGCACGGGGAGCTTCTGCGGGCGCGCTGCGTCGAAACGGGCAAAACTTGTGACTGGAGGGGCGACATCCATATCGACACGCCCTCGCCCTTCGGGACGCTGGGCCTGCGCCCGGACATCGTGTGGTTCGGCGAAATGCCGTTTCAGATGGATCGCATCTACGACGCCCTGTCGGGCTGCGGCCTGTTTATCTCCATTGGCACGTCGGGCAATGTCTATCCGGCAGCGGGCTTCGTGCAGGAGGCCACGCGCGCCGGAGCGCACACGGTGGAACTGAACCTTGACCCGTCTCAGGGCCACAGCCTGTTTCAAGAGCGCCTGTACGGTCCCGCCACTGAGGTGGTGCCGGCCTATATTGAAAGGCTGCTTTAGAGTGGTTTCGACCTTCACTCTGTGAAGAACCACAGATTTCACAGATTACACAGATTGATAGGACTGACCGGGACGCAGACTGGAAGAGTTAAAGGCGCAAAGCGCAAATCTGTGAAATCTGTGTAATCTGTGGTTTAACTGCACTATGAAAGCCGCGATTTAAAACACCCGCACCGCCGTGCAGCCGTTCATCTCGATCAGCAGCAGCAGGTCGATCAGGGCCTGCACCGGGGCCGTGCCAAAATCGACGTGCAGGTGGTCGGCATCGACCAGCAGCGAATGGATGTGGCCCGAAAAGCGCGAGTCGAGATCAACATTGCGGTCTTCCGGATCGAACCAGGTCTCGAACCACGCTTCCAGCCCCTGAAGCGTTTCCGGCGCACCGGTCAGGGACAGATTCATCTCGTGCCAGTCGAGCGCCTCGACCGTCATTTCCAGTTCATTGAGCGTCACCACAATCGGATCAAACGCCACCTCTTCGTCGGGCGACAGTTCGACGATCTGCGGCGCGTCGTCCTCCGCCGGGCCCGTCATATAGTCGGCGCAATAGAGCGACCGGTAAAGCCCGGCCTCGACCGAGACCTCCAGCTTGACCTCGGCCACGCCACCCGGATGGGCCTTGGCCTGCACATCGGCAAAATGCGCGAATTGCCCCACATAGGAGTCGCGCGCCAGTTCGATCAGTTCCTCAAAATCCATAATCTGTTCTTTCGCGCCTGCCGGAAGCGCTTTTTATTCAAAATGCGACAGGAAGGACTGGGTGCGCGGCAATTCCTGATAGCGGTGCACCTTGACCCCCATAACGAGGCCGAAGCCGATCATCACCGTGGTCATCACCGAGCCGCCATAGGACAGAAGCGGCTGAGGCACACCGACCACGGGGGCCAGCCCCATGACCATGGCCCCGTTGATCAGGACGTAGAGGGCAAAGGTGGCCGTCACCCCGGCCGCGGCCAGTCGTCCGAAATGCGAATGCGAAAGCGAGGCGATGCGCAGCGCCATAAAAACGGCCAACGCATAGAGGGCGAAGACCGTGAACGCCCCAAGGAAGCCGAGTTCCTCACCCACCGCCGCCAGAATGAAGTCCGTATGCTTTTCCGGCAGGAAGCTCAACTGCGACTGCGACCCCAGCCCCAGCCCCTTGCCCAGGAGCCCCCCGGAGCCGATGGCGATCTTGGATTGCAGTATGTGATAGCCGTCGCCCGATGGATCGGCTTCGGGATTGAGGAAGGTCAGGATGCGTTTGCGCTGATAATCGTGCATCACGAACATGACGAAGAAGGGCACGGCCACGATCCCGCCCACGGCGGCGGTGGCAATCACACGCCAGTCAAGCCCCGCGACAATCATCACCGTAATCCCGGTCAGCAGGATCAGCATGGCCGTCCCCAGATCGGGCTGGTGCGCCACCAAAAGCACAGGCACCATGATCATGGTGAAGGGGATAAACAGCTTCCAAGACAGGACAGCGTCCTTGGTCCCCGCTTCGTGGTACCAGCGGGCCAGCGCCATGACGATGGCAAGCTTCATAAATTCAGACGGCTGCATGGAGAAGGAGCCGATCTCCAGCCAGCGCTGTGCGCCCATGCGCACATCCCCGACCAGTTCGACCGCCACCAGCAACAAAAGCGACACCCCATAGGCCGGATAAGCCAGCAGCATCCACCAGCGCAGATCTATCAGCGACAGCAGGATCATTACCACAAAGCACAGGCCGAAACGCAGGACGTGATTATAGGCCCACGGCTCCCACGACATGCCGCCCACCGAATAGAGGACCAGCGCGCCGATCCCGGCAATCAGCGACAGCACCAGAGCAAAGCCCCAGTCCACCTGAAGCAGCTTGATATCATAACGTTCGCGTTCGCCCCGCCGGGTCATTGCGCTTTCGGCCATGGGAACCTCAGGGTACGGGAGGGATGTATTCGATGCTTTCCGGTGCCACCTCGGTGCTTTCGACCTCGGGCGGCGCGGTTTCAGCGGCTTCGACGGGCTCGGGTGGTGGCGGGGCGACGATGCGCGCCTGAAGTTCAGGGTCCTTGAGCAGGGCGACCTTCATGATTTCACGCGCCTTCGGAGCGGCAAAGCGGCCCCCGGCGATACCGTGCTGCACGATAACCGCCATGGCGTAACGCGGATTATCGACCGGGGCGTAGCAGACGAACAGGCCGTGGTCCTTGTTCTTCCACTGCGTCGCCTTGCGCGTGCCGGCGCGATCATAGTTGATGACCTGCGCCGTCCCGGTCTTGCCGGCCATCTTCATGTCGCCCAGATTGAGCTGCGAATTACGGAACGCCGTGCCGTCGGCGTCATTGGACACCATCTCCATGCCGTCGCGCACGATCTGGATATGCTCCGGCGGTATGCCCAGCGGTTTGAAATCAAAATCCTTATCCACCGCGCCGATTTTCTTGATCAGGTGCGGCGTGACGGCCTTACCGCCATTGGCGATACGCGACACATAGACAGCCAGTTGCAGGGCAGAAACCGTCGTATAGCCCTGACCGATGGCCACCGAAAGGGTTTCACCGGGGTGCCATTTGGGGTCTTTGGGGCGGCCTTTCGTGCCGTCGAAATAGGTGCGCTTCCATTCGGTCGTCGGCACCAGTCCCTTCTTCTGCCCCTCGATCTCAAGTTCAAACAGTTCGCCCAGCCCCAGCTTGTGCGCGGTGGCCGCGATGCGGTCCACGCCGGGGCGGTTGCACATATGGTAGAAATAGGTGTCGCACGAAAACTTCAGCGCGTGGCGCATATCGACCGCCCCATGCACGCCATGGCAGCGGAAGGTGCGATTACCGAAGCGGTAGGACCCGCGGCAGACCACCTTCTCGGTCGGGTCGATACCGTAGTCGAGGAAAGACAGGGCCGAGGCCATCTTGAAGGTCGAACCCGGCGCGAAGGTCGAACCGATTGCCTTGTCCAGCAGAGGCCGCCGCTCATATTCATTCAGCAGCTTATAGGCCTTGGACGAAATGCCCGACACGAACAGGTTGGGGTCAAAGGACGGGGCCGACACCATGCACAGGATTTCGCCGGTGTGAATGTTGAGCAGCACCGCACTGCCGGAATCCTGCTCGAACACCTCAAGCGCACGCGCCTGCACCTCGGCATCCAGCGTCAGGGTGATGTCCTCGCCCGGTGTGGGCGGGCGTGTTCCGTCGGGGTCTTCGGCGACGATATTGCCACTGGCATTGACCTCGATCTTCTGCGCCCCGGCCACGCCGCGCAACTGTTTGTCGAAGGCCTTTTCCACCCCCTGCTTTCCGATGCGAAAACCCGGATGAAGCAGCAGCGGATCGGGGTTTTCGCCTTCGGCCTCAAGGTCCTTTTCGGAAATTTTCGAGACGTAGCCTACGACGTGCGAAAAGGCTCCGCCGTAGTGATAGACGCGGATTTCATCCATCACCGCCTGCACACCGGGGATTTCGGCAGCAAACAGGTTGACGCGCGAAAATTCTTCCCAGGTCAGATCGGCCGCCACGACGGTCGGCACGAAGCGCTGCGACTGGTTGATGTCGCGCACGATGCGGCGGCGGTTGTCCTGCACCTGCGGCAGGACGTAGGAAATCTGATCCAGCGTGTCGTCGAGGTCGTCGATTTCGTTGCGGATAATCAGGACGCGGAAGGAGGGACGGTTTCCGGCGATGACATTGCCGTTGCGGTCCAGAATCTTTCCGCGCGGCGGCGGCACCACACGGAAATTGAATTGATTGGCCGCCGACAGGCGCTTGTACTTGCCGCCCTGCACGATCTGAAGCAGGGCCAGTTGCCCGCCGAGCGCAAAAATGCCCAGCGCCGTCACCCCGCCCATCAGAAAGATGCGGCGGTGAAACGTCCCCTGCTTCTCATTAACGTCCTCAAAAAAGATGGAGGGTTCGCTCAATTGAACCTCACATCGCTGTTGAGAAAGCGATCCAGCAGGATCAGCACGAATACCACCAGACACCAGGTGGCGAACATCTGCTCGAAAACGCTGATGAGGCGCGGGACAACGCCGGAATCGAGCGTGGTCAGCACAACGCCCAGCGTGAAGAACAACAGAACCGCCAGCGAATAGGCTCCGATGACCACCCAGGTGTCCTGCCCCACGATGTAGCTGCGGATCAGCAGGGTCGCCGCGTGCACCGCCATCAGGCTGATGACGTAAAAGCCGAGAGGTGCCCCCCAGAAATAGTCGAGGAACAGCCCCATAACCCCCAGCAGCAGCGGCGCGATAAAGCTGGGGCGGATCAGGGGCCAGGCGAAGGCCAGGGCCACCGGCCACACCGGCTCCGGCAGGTCGAGGCCGAAGGACAGAGGGAGGTCGGTCGCCAGCACAACTGTCGCCAGAATCGCCATCAGGGCCGGATAGAACAACCAGTCCTGCGGCCCGACTATGCCGCCGGAGCCCCGGCGCGGCGTGCGGTTTTCAAACAGAGCCTTATACAGGCGCGCACGGCGGCTGGCCGACGGCGTCATGCTGCGCGTGGAGGATGAACGGGGGCGGCGTTGCGGAGCCAGCATGGCCTCAGCCTCCGCTGACGCTGGCGGGCGAAGCCGAAGCCGGAGCCTCGGTAGCGGGTTGCGGGCGCGGGGCCACGGGCTGTGACATCGCGGCCGGCCGCGGACGCGGCACCGCCGAAGACGGAGACGTCGAAGAGGAAGACGCCGGGGCAGCGCTGCTGGAGGCCGCGCCAGACGACGCGCTCGCGCTTGAGGCGCTGGGGCTGTGCGACGCCGCCGAGGGGGCGGGAGGCGCAGGGAGAAGGTCGGTCACCAGCGGAGTGCGCAAGACCTCTTCGGCGCGCGGAAGCTGCGTAAAATCTTTGAATTTCAGAACCTTGACCAGATCAATCGGGCCGCGATTGGTGTAGAGATCGACGCGCCACACACCATCGACACCGCGGCGCGCTTCGCCCACCGGCAGACCACGCGGAAAGATGCCGCCATCGCCGGAGGTCAGGATCTGATCGCCTTTTTTCAGCACATCCGGGCCGCCACGCACAAATTCCAGACGCGGGAAGCCGCCGCCATCGCCCACCATCATGGCACGGGCGTCGGTGCGCGCCACCATGACCGGCACGCGGCTGACGACATCGGTGACCATCAGCACCCGGCTGACGTCCGGGCTGACGCCGACCACGCGACCGACCAGACCATGTTCGTTGATCACCGGATTACCGAAGGCCAGCCCCTTGGACGTCCCGGCGTCAATCAGACGGTTATTGTTGAACGGGCCACGCGATACGGAGACTGAGCGGGCGGTGATGCTCTCGACCTCCGGCTCGGTGCGCAGGTTGAGCAGCACCTCGTAGCGGCGATTCAGTTCCTTGGCCTGACGATAGGCGTCACGGTACTTTTCCAGCTCGACGATCTTCTGCTTGAGGACGCGGTTTTCGCTGACGGCGAAGAAATAGTCTTCAATGCCGTTGGTGCGGTCGCTGACGAAGTGGGCCGGCGTGGACAGCAGATTGTTGCTCTTGGCGGCGGCGCGATCAAACCCGGCGCGGTTGCCATAGGAGGCGGCGTCAAGCCCGCCACGCCGGTCCCCCAGAAACATCAGCGCCCCCACCACGCAGATGGCGGCGACCAGAATCATAACCCCCCACGTAATGGGAAGCTTCAGATGTTCAAAAGGCTGGTTATCCCCGTATCGCACGCCGACATCCCTCCGGATCCACCCGGACCCTCATTCAGAGGACAGATACTGCAAGTTTCGGTCCGAAACTATCAAGGAAATTGTAGACGGTTCGATGACAGGACCACCGATTTTTCGGCTCCGCCCTCTTCCTCTTCAATCCCAGAACCATGGGTCATGTTCAACGACCGTGGTATCAGAACATCGTCGAGTCGAGGATGCCCTTCATCCAGCGCGGATGTTCGAGCACCTTGCCGCACCCAATGGCCACGCATGACAGCGGGTCTTCCGCAATCGTCACCGGCAGGCCCGTCTGATCGCGGATTTCCGCATCAAGACCGCGCAGCAGCGCACCGCCGCCGGTGAGCATGATGCCCTTGTCCGCGATATCGGCCGCCAGTTCGGGCGGCGTGGCTTCGAGTGCGACCTTCACGGCTTCGATGATCTGCGCCACCGGTTCGGCCAGCGCCTCAGCGGCCTGGCGCTCGCTGATGCGCACTTCGCGCGGCACGCCCTGCATCAGGTCGCGGCCCTTCACTTCGATGGCCAGACCTTCGCCATCATGCGGAACACGGGCGGTGCCGATGTCCTTCTTGATGCGCTCGGCCGTCGTTTCGCCAATCAGCAGATTGTGGTTGCGGCGCATGAAGTTGGTGATGGCCTCGTCCATCTTGTCGCCCCCGACGCGCACCGACTTGGCATAGACGACGCCCGACAGCGACAGGACGGCGACTTCGGTCGTACCGCCGCCGATATCGACGACCATCGAACCCGTCGGCTCGTGGATAGGCAGGCCTGCACCGATGGCGGCGGCCATGGGCTCAGGCAGGAGGCCGACGCGACGCGCCCCGGCGTTGAGACACGAGTCGTTGATGGCGCGGCGCTCCACGGCGGTGGCCCCCGACGGCACGCAGACGATGACCTTGGGGTTCACGAAACCTTTGCGGTTGTGGACCTTGCGGATGAAGTACTTGATCATTTCTTCGGCGACTTCGAAGTCGGCAATGACCCCGTCGCGCATCGGACGGATGGCTTCCATATGGCCCGGCGTGCGGCCCAGCATCTGCTTGGCCTCAATGCCCACCGCGTGGACGACCTTGCGTCCGCCCATATTGCGCAGCGCCACCACCGACGGCTCATTGAGCACGATGCCCCGCCCCTTCTGATAGACCAGCGTATTGGCCGTGCCGAGGTCGATGGCGATATCGTTGGAGAAGCTGCCGAAGAAGGGCTTTAACATTGAGCACTACCGCGAGAAATTTGTCTGGGAGGTGGCCGGGATACCGGCGGCGCAGGGGCCCCGTAAGGGCGTCGCGCCGCGAAAAACACGCGCCGTCCGCAAGGGGAAAACTCCCTTGCCCTTATCTCGCGTCAATTTCAAGGCCTTCAAAAAAAAACTTCGAATCACCTTGAAACGCACGCCTGTAAACTATTGATTTTCGTCAGTCCCGCCGGAGGGGTTGCGGCTTTCGCGCCACTTGTCGATCAGATGCCGCGTCAGCACCACAAGACCCAGCCAGACCAGACCGATCAGGGCAATCAGCAATGTCCCCTTCCAGTCGCCGCCTTCGACGATGCGCGTGAAGACATCCCCAAACACGGCCACCAGAGCCGTCTTCGGTATCGAGCCCAGCGCCAGCCCCAGCAGAAAGCCGGTGAACGGGGCTTTCGACACCCCAAAGGCCATGTTGACGATGATAAAGGGCGCCGAAGGGACATTGCGCACGATAAACGAGGCCGAAAAGGCATTACGCCCGATATAATCCGACAGTCGCCCCAGATGGCCGCCCCCGATACGGTTGAAGGTCTCCGCCCCGATCAGACGCCCCGTGTAGAAGGTCACTGCACCCGATACGACGGTCGCCACCCAGGAATAGAGAAAACCCAGCCACGGCCCGAAGGCCACCACGCACGCCGCGATCAGCACGAACTGCGGCGCGCCGATATAGGCCGAGAGGGTAAAAACCGCGATGACTATAAAAATGCCCCAGGGGGAATCCCGATATTCGGCCATCCACAGCTCGAACTCGTGCGTCACCTCATGACCAAAATCGGTCTTGCCGATCAGGAAGATGGCGCCGATCATGGCAAACAGGGCCAGCGTCACCCAGATGGCACGTGCCGTCTTGGCGTCCATTTCGAACAGGAAGTTACAGCAGCGCCGCCACAGGGGCAGCGGGCTGTCGGCGCGATCGCGCCCCGCGTCGTGAGGGTCAGGCGTTTCGGTCATGACTTCGCTATGTGCGACGGACCGCAATCGAAATCAATACGACCGGCACAAAGTTTCTGCGCGGTGGGCCGATCAGGTAAAGCCCTTGCGCTCAGGGCCGGGCCGAATGCCCGCGCGCGGTCATCCACAGCTTGCGCGGCGTCACTTTTGACCCTTGCGTAACTTTTTTATTTCCCCCATTGCCAAGCGGCGCGGTTTCCGACTTTACTGTCAAAAGTAATGGGTGCCCTCATGCGTTTCACCCTGTCCCAGGCACAATCGTCTTCCTCTCACGCCGTGTACGACCGGGCGGTTGCCTATGGTCTTGTCGGCATTACGGGCTTGTCGATAACCGTGTGGGCGGCGGTGGCGCTATTGATCGCCCTCTGATCATAACAACGCCCTCTCAAACGCTTAAAGGCCGCATCGAACACCGATGCGGCCTTTTTCGTTGTGTGAAACCATAACGGAAAGATCAGGCGCTGAGCGCTTCCATCTCTTCGTCCGAGATGTCGAAATTGGCATAGACCGCCTGTACGTCATCATCGTCATTGAGCGCGTCGATCAGCTTCATCAGCGTCCTGGCCGGGTCGCCGGTGATGGGCGACAGGGTTTGCGGCTTCCAGATGAACCTGGTGGACTTGGGATCGCCCAGCACCTTGGCCACGGCTTCGGTCACGGCGTTGAGGTCTTCATAGGCCGTAAAGATCAGGTGGCCGCCGTCTTCCTCGTCCTCATCGGTTTCGACATCGGCAGCCCCGGCTTCGATGGCCGCTTCCATGATGGCGTCGGCAGACCCGGCCTTCAGCGGATACTCGATCTGACCCATGCGGTCCCACATGAAGCTGACCGAGCCGGTTTCGCCCAGATTGCCGCCGAACTTGGTGAAGTACGAGCGCACATTGCCGCCGGTACGGTTGCGGTTATCGGTCAGGGTTTCGACGATGATGCCGATGCCCTGCGGCCCGAAGCCTTCGTAGCGGATTTCTTCCATATTGTCGGACTCACCGGCCGCCCCCTTCTTGATGGCGCGGTCGATATTGTCCTTTGGCATGGACTCGGCCTTGGCGTTGTTGACCGCCAGACGCAGACGCGGGTTCATGGCCGGGTCAGGCATACCCGACTTAGCGGCCACGGTGATGTCGCGCGCCAGCTTGGAAAACAGCTTGGAACGGGCCGCGTCGGCGCGGCCCTTCTTGTGCATGATGTTCTTGAATTTACTATGGCCAGCCATGGGAAACCTCTGTCAGCGCGCACCTGCGCGCTCAGCTTATTAGGATTGGGCGCGGTTCTAAACCGAAACCTGAAGTTCTGGCAACACCGTCTTGAGACGGCCGCCCAGGCGGATGGGCTCGATGCGGGTGGCCAGTCCTGTCCGGTCATCCGTCTCAACAAAGACGCCGCACAGGGTCGCGGGGCCGGAGGCGGGCTTATAGCGCTCCTTGCCAATGCGCGTGGTGAAACGACGCAGCGGCTCCTCCTTGTCCATGCCGATGACGCTGTCGTAATCGGCACAGGCCCCGGCATCGGTCTGATAGGCGGTGCCACCGGGCAGGATCTGCGCGTCGGCCGTCGGGACATGGGTGTGGGTGCCCACCACCAGTGAGGCGCGTCCGTCGCAGAAATGCCCCATGGCCATCTTTTCGGAGGTGGCTTCGGCGTGGATATCAACCACCACCGCATCGGCCACCAGCCCCAGCGGCGCGCTTTCCAGCGCCTTGTCCACCGCGGCAAACGGGTCGTCCATCGATGCCATATGCACCAGACCCAGCGCGTTCATCACCAGAATCCGCTTGCCTGACGCCGTTTCGAACAGATTGACCCCCCGCCCCGGCACATCGGCCAGAGGCGGATAGTTCAACGGGCGGATCAGGCGCGGCTCACGCACAATATAGGTCAGGGCCTCTTTCTGGTCCCAGGAATGGTTGCCGAGCGTCAGGCAGTCCGCACCGGCCTCGAACAACTGATTGGCGGTATTTTCCGACACGCCAAAGCCGGAGGCAGCGTTTTCGGCATTGACGATGACAAATTCGAGGTCGAGGGCCCGGCGCACAAAGGGCAGATGTTCGGAAACGGCGTCGCGGCCGGCCCGGCCGACCACATCACCGAAAAAAGCAAAGCGCATCAGGTGTTCTTTCTAATCTCTATCACGCCCTGTTCGGTAAGGACGGCATCGAGACGCTGATCGTGGGATTCGGTGGGCACGCGGGCGACCTCCTGAGCGGAAAAGGCCACGCCCCATACCTGCAATGGATTTTCATTACTCCGATTTACCGAGCGAAGATAGTCCAAAGCGCGGTCGTAAAAGCCGCCGCCATAGCCCAGCCGCCCACCCTGGCGATCAAAGGCCAGAAGCGGTGCCAGAATGAGATCGGGAAACACCTCCGGCGCATCGGGGCCGGGCTGCTGCGTGCCAAACGGTCCCGCCAGCAGCGGTTCGTCGAGAGTGTAAGCGCAAAAGCTCATACGCCCCTCCGCTTCGATACGGGGCAAGGCCAGAATGTAGCCGCGCGCCTGAAAGTGACGCATCAGGCGTCGGGGGTCGATCTCATCCCTGATGGGGTAAAACCCGGCCACGACCGCCGCCCTGGGCCAAGCCCGGCGCGCCACAAAGGCCTCGGCCAGCCGTTCGCCCGCATCCGGCGATGCGGCGGCCAGCGCGGCCCGCCGGGCTTTCATCTCTCTGCGCATGGAGGCTTTGGCGTCTGACATGAGCGTGTAGAGCGCTTTCCGAAAAGTGGGACGCACTTTTCGGATAAAAAAGCGCGTTAAACCAGAAATTTAGAGCGTGGCTTCGATTCAATCTGAACGAAACACGCTCTAAGGCCATGCCAGACCGTAAAAAGCAAGAGCCCCCTCCGGAGGGAACCGAAGGGGGCGCAGGCTTAGTTGTCTGTGTCGTTTGTCTTCTTCGAATCGAAGGGGAAGGCCCCGGTCGGATGGGCGTCGCCCTTCGGCTTGATCAGGATGGACAGGATCATGGTCAGGACCAGTATCGAGGCCGTCGCCGTCAGCGACCACACAATCGGAATCTTATAGACGTCGATCAGCAGCATCTTGGCACCAACGAACACCAGCACCAGCGCCAGACCATAGGGCAGCAGGTGGAACTTTTCGTGCATCCCGGCCAGCAGGAAGTACATGGCGCGCAGGCCCAGAATAGCGAAGACGTTAGACGTCAGGACGATAAACGGGTCGGTGGTGATGGCGAAGATAGCCGGGATGGAGTCCACCGCAAACACCACGTCGATAATACCGATCAGGATGACCACGATCAGCAGGGGGGTGGCGATACGCTTGCCATTCAGGCGGGTGAAGAAGTTTTCGCCATCATAATTGGGGGAGATGGTGAAGGTCTTACGCACCCATTTCAGGGCCGGATTGCTTTCCAAATCGGGCTCCTGACCGGCGGCCAGCCACATCTTGAAGCCGGTGAACACCAGAAACGCGCCGAACACGTAGAGCACCCAGTGGAACTGCGCCACCAGCCACGCCCCCACCACGATCATGCCGGCGCGCAGGACCAGCGCCATCAGAATCCCGATCATCAGCACGCGCTTCTGATACTCTGCTGGCACGGCGAAATAGGTGAACAGCATCAGGAAGACGAAGATATTATCGACCGCCAGCGCCTTTTCGACCAGATAGCCGGTGGTAAATTCCAGCGCCTTGGTATTGGCCAGCGCCTGAGCGGCGGCATCGCCCGTCAGACCGCCCATCTCCCACCACATGATGCCGAGGAAGACGAAGGAGGTGGCGACCCAGATCAGCGACCAGATGGCCGCTTCGGTCATCGAGACCTTGTGCGCGCCCTGTTTGTTGAGGGCAAAAAAGTCGATAAACAACGCGACGACGACAAAGGCCGCGAACGTCCCCCACATCAGGGGCGTAGCAATGGTTTCCATAGGTGAGACTCAATCTCTCAGAGGTTGACAAGGACAGGCCCATCGGACCCGTCCTCAGTCTCGCCACGCCGCCGAAACGGTGTCTGATGCCGGAGCTACGCTCGTGTTGACGACATCAAACGATCGCACACGGCGATCTGGCTACTCCCTGAGGATAACCGTCTTATTTCAGACGAAGACGGTGGCTGTCAAGTTGGCTTTGTAACGATTGTGCGGTTTAAATCCCCGCAAGCCCGACTTGCATGGGTGATGGCGGCGCCAAGAGAGGCTTAAAAATACGACCTAGCCACCCCAAAAGGGTGGCGGCGCCACGGGAACCGTTGCGAAGCGTTTAAATCCACTCAGACCTGACGTATCAGGTGGGAGCCATATGATAGGGACCACGATCCCAGTCAGGGACAGCTCCCGTTCTAAGAGATTAAGGTCAGAAGGATTAGGTGTTCGCTGACGTGAGCCGCAGCACGACCCGCCGTCACACAATCTAGGCGCAACACTGCGCCCTTACAAGGGGGACCAGCGCAGGCTTTTGTAAATCCATCATAAAGCGATGACCTTGTCCTGAGCCAGACAAACACGACACCGATGTCATAAAAAATGACTTCACAGACATTCAATCCCGGATTATGAAATCTCCCCATAACAAAATCATTCCAGGGACACTGATCATGCGCACTTTCAAGCTCAGCCTGCTGGCGACGGCCGCCCTCGGCTTCGCCTTCGTCTCCACCGTTCCCGCCCTGGCTCAGGCGCCTGCGGCGGCCGAAGCCCCCAAGGCCACGCCGTGGACCGACACCCGTCTGGACGCCGACACCCGCGTCGAGCTTCTGCTCAAGGAAATGACGCAGGATGAAAAGCTGAAACTGGTTTTCGGGCACTTTGCCTCTGCCGGTGACTGGCTCAATGCGCGCGGCGACATTGCCGGGCTGAACTGGAAGCCGCCGGTCGAAAGCCACCACCAATCGGCCGGCTTTGTCTTCGGCGTGCCGCGTCTGGGCATCCCCAATCAGTGGCAGACCGACGCAGGCGTCGGCGTCGCCTCTCAGGTCGGTGATAAGCCGCGTCTGCGCACCGCCCTGCCGTCGGGCATGGCCACGGCGGCAACCTGGGACCGCGACCTGGCCTTCAAGGGCGGCGCGATGATCGGCCGCGAAGCGCGTCTGTCGGGCTTTAACGTGCAACTGGCCGGGGGCGTCAACCTGATGCGCGAACCGCGCAATGGCCGTAACTTCGAATATGGTGGCGAAGACCCGCTGCTGGCCGGCGTCATCGTCGGGGAGCAGATCCGCGGCATCCAGTCGAACAAGATCATTTCGACGGTCAAGCACTACGCCTACAACGCGCAGGAAACCAACCGCTTCACCGCCTCCTCCAATATTTCGGACAAGGCGGGGCGCGAATCCGACCTGCTGGCGTTTCAGTTCGCCATCGAAACCGGCAATCCGGCCTCGGTGATGTGCGCCTATAACCGCGTCAACAATGTCTATGCCTGCGAAAGCGACTATCTGCTGAACGAAGTCCTGAAGAAGGACTGGGGCTATAAGGGCTATGTGATGTCGGACTGGGGCGCGACCCATTCGACCATTCCCGCTGCCAATGCCGGCCTCGATCAGCAGTCGGGCTATCCGTTCGACAAAGGCAACTATTTTGCGGGCCCGCTGAAAGAAGCGGTGGAAAATGGCTTTGTGAAGCAGGAGCGCCTCGACGACATGGCGCGCCGCATCCTGTGGGGCCTGGTTTCGACCGGCGCGTTCGACACGCCGGTGCCGGTGGCCGAGGACCAGATCGACTTCAAGGCGCACGCCGCCGTCACTCAGGCTGATGCCGAAGGCGGCATAGTGCTGTTGAAAAACACCGGACTACTGCCGTTGGCCACGACGGCCAAAAAGATCGTCGTCATCGGCGGCTATGCGGATAAGGGCGTGATTTCCGGCGGCGGCTCGTCGCAGGTCTACGGTCAGGGCGGCAACCCGGTCAAGGATCTGGGCCTGGGCCCCAAGGCCTTCCCCGGCCCCCTCACCTACTATCCGGACCCGCCGGTCGAAGCGCTGAAAGCCCGCACCAGGGCCGACGTCGTCTATCATGACGGCAAGGATGTGAAGGCGGCCGTGAAGGCGGCCAAAGGCGCGGACGTGGTTATCGTGTTCGGCACCCAGTGGACGGGCGAATCCATCGACGCCGAACTGAAGCTCGATGAAAACGCCGACGCCCTGATCGACGCGGTGGCCAAGGCCAATAAAAAGACCGTCGTCGTGCTGCAAACGGGCGGGCCGGTCTTCATGCCGTGGTTGTCGAAGGTCGGGGCCGTGGTCGAAGCCTGGTATCCCGGCACCAAGGGCGGCACGGCCATTGCCCGCGTCCTGACCGGTGAAGTCTCGCCATCAGGCCGCCTGCCGGTAACCTTTGCGGCCTCGCTCGATCAGTTGCCGCGACCCAAGCTCGACGGTGACCCCAAGAGCGACACGATCCGCACGCAGGTCAATTACGACATCGAAGGCGCAGCCATCGGTTACAAGTGGTTCGACAAGAAGGGCCTTAAGCCGCTGTTCGCCTTCGGCCACGGCCTGACCTATTCGACCTTCGGCTACAGCGACCTGAAGACCTCGACGGCGGGGGACAGGCTGAGCGTCAGCTTCACCGTGACCAATACGGGCAAGGTCGCCGCTTCGGACGTGCCGCAGGTCTATGTTTCGGCCCCGGCCTCGGCGGGCTGGGAAGCGCCCAAGCGCCTCGGCGGCTGGGACAAGGTGGCGCTGAAACCCGGCGAGTCGAAGACGGTGACGGTGGCGGTTGATCCGCGCCTTCTGGCCAGTTTCGACAGCGCGTCAAAGACGTGGAACGTCGCCGCCGGTGCCTACGACGTGAGCCTCGCCCGCTCGGCCACGGATGCCGTCAGCAAAACCAGCGTCACGCTGAACGCGCAAAAGTACGATGTGAGAGGGAAGTAACATGGCTGCGGCAGAGGACGATCGCCTTGAGGTTCTGCCTATCCTGCCCAGCCTGTCACTAAGCGAAACCCAGAGCTTCTACAGTGAGTTTCTGGGTTTCGACGCCACCGTGTTTGAGGATCACAACTATCTGATCCTCAGACGCGATGCCTTCGGTTCACCGATTGAACTGCACTTCTGGCTTACGGATCGCCGCGACCTGTGTGAACAGAGCGCGGTCTATATTCGCGGGGGCAGCATAGACAGGCTGCACGAAGAGTTCAGGCAAAAGGAATGTCTGCATCTGTCGCCCATCCTGCCGAGGCCGTGGGGCATGACCGAATTTTACGTCCATGACCCGCATGGGAATTTGCTTAAATTCGGACGCGTGAGCGACGAAAGCCGCCCATAGATGTTTAGTCCCTCGCCGGGCGGTGGCTGCGCCACCTTGGCCGCCGCCTCAATGGCGGCTTGAGCGGAATGATTCCATGAGAAATCATTCCGCCTTAAACTTCACCGACCAGCTTTTCCAGCCGTTCGGCGGCGTCGGAAATGGCAAAGGCCGCCTTGCGTTCGATCTCAAAGGCTCCGGCGGACATGCGCGCCTGCGCCGACTGCGCCTCTTCGAGTTGTGCGCGCAGTTCTTCCATCTCATCGACAAGCAGCAGGGACGCCATCAGGAACAGGCGCACCTCACCGATCGCCCCGACGTCGGACACCACCATTTCCACGTGGTCATTAAAGACGCGCGCCAGTTCCTGCACACGCGCTTCCTGACCGTCGGCGCAGCCCACCGTATAGGGCTTGTTATTGACCTTGACCGTAACCTCAGCCATCAGGCGGCCTGCTCGTTGAGAAGTTGACGGATATCCTTGGCGGCGACACCCAGTGCCTCAAACGCCTCGGAGGCGGCGGCTTCGAGCGCTTTTTCACGCACCTTCAGGGCGTCAATTTCCCCCTGAAGACGGCGCGCCTCGGCGGCGTTTTCTGTCGGAGACGAATCGCCTCCCTGGGTTTCGCTGCGCTCTTTGAGATCGCGCATACGAGTTTCCAGCGCATTGAGCGCATTGTCCAGACGCTCGACCGCCGCTGACAGACTGGCGCCCGCGACCGGAGAAAGCTGAGCCGTGTTCTGAGCATTTTCCATGGGTTGACTGTACTTCCTAAAGGCCTGCTTCACAAGTCATGCAGCCTGAAAGGCGAAAATTAGCCCTATACACCCCTGCGGAGCCAAATTCCTAAAACTCGAATATGGCCATTGTCCGGCAGATGGGCTAAAGGACCGCGCAACCTCACCCCCCGTATTTGTTTGAGAATGCCATGTCCCTGCCGCCGATCCCTGGCCTCCCCACTGCCAAGCCGTCCCCGACCGTGATGGCGGATGCGATTCGCGTCCTGTCGATGGAGGCGGTGCATCGCGCCAAGTCCGGCCACCAGGGGATGCCGATGGGCATGGCCGATGTGGCGACCGTTTTGTGGACGAAGTTCCTCAAATACGATCCGAAAAAGCCCGACTGGGCCGACCGCGACCGCTTTGTGCTGTCGGCGGGTCATGGCTCGATGCTGATCTATTCGCTGCTGCACCTGACGGGTTTCAAGTCGGTGTCGATGGAAGACATCAAAAACTTCCGTCAGTGGGGCTCGACCACCGCCGGCCACCCGGAATACGGCCATACGGCGGGCGTTGAATGCACCACCGGCCCGCTGGGTCAGGGGCTGGCGACCGCCGTGGGTATGGCCATGGCCGAACGCCACCTCAATGCGCGCTTTGGCGATGAGATCGTCGATCACCGCACCTGGGTTATCGCCGGTGACGGCTGCCTGATGGAAGGCGTGTCGCACGAAGCCATCTCTCTGGCCGGTCGTCTGAAACTCAACAAGCTGATCGTGCTGTGGGACGACAACAACGTCACCATCGACGGCGTGGCGACCATTGCCGAAACCGGCGACCAACTGGCGCGCTTCAAGGCCGCTGGCTGGGCGGTAAAGGCCGTCGATGGCCACGACCATTCGAAGATCGCGGCGGCCATGCGCTGGGCCACGCAGCAGTCGAAGCCGGTCCTGCTGGCCTGCAAGACCCTGATTTCCAAGGGCGCTGGCCCCAAGGAAGGCGACCCCCATTCGCACGGCTACACCCTGTTCGACAGCGATATCGAACTGGCGCGCAAGGCCATGGGCTGGGAGGCCGAGGCCTGGACCGTGCCCGCGCCGATCAAGAAGGCGTGGGAAGCCGCCGGCCGCAAGGCCGCACGTCCGCGCAAGGCGTGGGAAGCGGCCCTGAAGGCACATCCGCAACGCGACGCCTTTGAGCGCGCCATGGCCGGCGACCTGCCCGCCCATGCGTTCGAGGCACTGGACGCCCACATCGAAAAGCAACTGGAACTGAAGGCGGGCGATGCGACGCGCTCGGCGTCCGGGGCGGCTCTGGCGCAGCTTGTGCCACACATCGACGAAATGATCGGCGGCTCGGCCGACCTGACCGGTTCGAACAATACCTTCGTCAAGGGCATGACCGCCTTTGACGCCCCGGCCTATGACGGTCGCTACGTGCACTACGGCATCCGCGAATTCGGCATGTCGGCGGCGCTGAACGGTATGGCTCTGCACGGCGGCATCATCCCCTATTCGGGCACCTTCTTCGTCTTCTCCGACTATTCACGTCCGGCTATCCGTCTGGCGGCCCTGATGGGCATTCGCGTCATCAACGTCCTGACGCACGACTCGATCGGCGTCGGCGAAGACGGCCCCACGCACCAGCCGGTCGAACATCTGGCCAGCTTCCGCGCCATGCCGAACCTCCTGACCTTCCGCCCGGCGGATATTGTCGAAGCGGCGGAATGCTGGAAAGCGGCCCTTCTTGAGCGCAAGACGCCGTCGCTGATGGTGCTGTCGCGTCAGAAGGTCCCGGCGGTGCGTCATCAGGGCGGCAACCTGTCGGCCAAAGGCGCCTATGAGCTGAAAGCCGCTTCCGGCGAAGCCAAGGTGTCGATCTTCTCATCGGGCACCGAAGTCTCGGTCGCCGTTGCGGCGGCTGAGGCGCTCGAAGCGCAAGGCATCCCGACCCGTGTCGTTTCAACGCCGTGCTGGGCGCTGTTCGACCGTCAGCCCGCCAAATATCAGGCCGAAGTCATTGGCAAGGCCCCGGTCAATGTCGCCATCGAAGCCGCGGTATCGCTGGGCTGGGAGCGCTTTATCGGGCAGGATGGTATCTTCGTCGGCATGAGCAGCTTCGGCGGCTCCGCGCCGCAGGACGTGCTGTATAAGCAGTTCGGCATCACCAAGGAGGCCGTGGTCGAGAAGGTCACGGCGAAACTGGCGGCCAAGGCGGGGTAATCACGGCTTTTGGAGCCCCTCTTTATCAGGTGCGGGCTTAGGTCCGCGCCTTTTACATAGGTCAAAAGGTCACAGAAACCGATTGCACGGGTCAAAGCCGCGTGATCGGCCCTTTGGTGTTTGACGCGCCCTCTCTATGCCTGTACGGTCTTTGGCATCGACTTTTGAACTGCGACTTTCTACTGCGGCCCCGGCCGTATCTGCGAACTTCCTTTCATAGATCGACGACTACCACGCTGCCTTTGAAAGGAATTTATCATGAGCACAGGTACGGTTAAGTGGTTCAACGGAACCAAGGGTTATGGCTTCATTCAGCCGGACGACGGTGGCAACGACGTGTTCGTGCACATCTCGGCTGTTGAGCGTTCGGGCCTGCGCGGCCTCAACGAAGGCCAGAAGGTCACCTTCGAACTGGCCCGCGACAAGCGTTCGGGCAAGATGTCGGCTGAAAACCTTCAGGTCGCCTAAGCCTTTTCAGCTTTTGCTGAATGAAAAAGCCGCTCCATACGGGGCGGCTTTTTTGCATTTGCGCCGCGGCTGTGCCAAAAGCCCCCGATGCAAGACCCTGTACTCGATACCCTGTTCCGCCCGTTCGATGACGGCCTGATCGACTGGCCTACCACCCCTGCCCTCTTCCTGCGCGCCCGCTATGGCGCAGCCTTAAGCGGTGTGGACCGCACGCGCCTGATCTGCGAACAAAGCTTCAAACCCGAACACGACCGGCTGAAACAGGCGGGCTTCACCCTGCGCGTGGCCAGCGATACGGCACGCTATCCGCTGGTGATCGTTGTGCCGCCGCGTCAGCGCGAGGAATACCGCGCGCTTCTGGCCCGCGCCGTCGAAAACGCCGAACCTGGCGGCATCGTGCTGGCCTGCGTGTCCAATCTCGAAGGGGCCAAGACGGTCGAAAACGACCTGAAAACCCTGTGCGGTACGGTCGCCTCGCTGTCGAAGAACAAGTGCCGCGCCTTCTGGGCCACCACCGACGCGATCAACGCCGATCAGGTGGCGCAGTGGCGGACGCTCGATGCACCGCGCGCGATTGTTGATGGGCGCTTCCAAAGCCGCCCCGGCCTGTTCGCCTGGGACCGCATTGATGCGGGCTCTGAGCGACTGGTGGCGCATCTGCCCGCCTTAAGCGGCCATGGCGCCGATCTGGGCGGCGGCTACGGCTATCTGAGCGATGAGGTATTGCGCCGCCATCCGGAAGTACGCCTCGATCTCTATGAGGCCGAGCAGCGGGCGATAGAACTGGCCGAAATCAATCTCGACGCCTATGGCGAACGAGTCCGTTACCGCTGGCACGACGTGACCAAGGGTATCGACGGCCCCTACGACTTTATCGTCTCTAATCCGCCCTTTCATGCCGGGCGCGCCGATCAGCCGGAACTGGGGCAGGCCTTTATCCGCAGCGCCTCCGCCGCGCTAAAACCCGGCGGCAGCCTGTATATGGTCGCCAACCGCCACCTGCCCTATGAAGCCGGGCTGAAAGCCGCCTTCAAGAGCGTCAGCCTGCTGCACGAAGACCGCGACTACAAGGTCTATCGGGGGATTAAATGAGGCTGATCAAACTGCTGGCCAATCTCGGCTACGGGTCGCGCAAGGAGGTGCAGAAGTATATCCGCATGGGGATCGTCACCGACGCCGAAGGCAACGTCCTGAAAGACGACGCCAAAACCGCCCATGAGGATATCCGCTTCAATGAGCGCGCGCTCGATCCAGCACACGGCGTGGTGCTGATGCTCAACAAGCCGACCGGCTATGTCTGTTCGCTGAAAGACAAAGGCAAGCTGGTCTATGAGCTGCTGCCACATCGGTTCAGCGAGCGTAAGCCCGTCCTGTCCACCGTCGGACGGCTCGATTCGGACACGTCAGGCCTGCTGCTGTTCACTGACGATGGCGACTATCTGCATCGCATCATCTCGCCCAAAAACCACGTCGCCAAAATCTACGAGGTGACGCTGGCCCGCCCGCTCGAAGGGCATGAGGCGGCGATCTTTGCCTCCGGTGAGTTGATGCTCGAGTCGGAAAAGACACCACTCAAGCCCGCCACCATGGAACAGACGGGCGAAAAGACCGCGCGCCTGACCCTCTATGAAGGGCGTTATCATCAGGTGCGCCGCATGTTCGCCGCTGTCGGCAACCACGTCGAAGCCCTGCACCGGGCGCAGATGGGGGATCTGACGCTCGGCGATCTGCGGCCCGGCAAATGGCGGCTTCTGACGACCGCCGAACGCGACGGTCTGCTGCAAAGCTGAGAAAAAAAGCTGAGAAAACGGCCTACTTCTTCTGTGGCCCGCACGCGTCATGATGGAACCTCAGGATGTCTCCTTTGGGGCCCTTGCCGTCCGGACCCTGCGGTGGTCTGGGCAGGGCCGGACGTTCATCGGAGTCGATAAAGCCGTTTTTATTGCTATCGGCGGCATCGAATTGCGCTTTCAGAGGGACCGAAACCTCCGCCCATGACAGCTTGCCGTCATGGTCCGTGTCCAGCGTCTCCAGCCGGGGCGGCCCCATCGGCGGGCCTTTGGCATCGGGACCTTCCGTGCCAACGGGTGCGCAGTGCGGAGGCCGGAAGGCCTCAAACTCAGCCTTGCTGATCTGGCCATCGCGATTGCTGTCCATCGCCTCGAAAGCCGGTGGCGGCGGGGGTGGCGGGGCCGCCTTGTCTTCGGCCCATACGGGCAGGCTTGCGACGATCAGGGCGCTGCCGGCCACAAGGCCGGACAGGAACAGGCGATTACGTGTCATGGGGTGTCTCCCAACATATGGAGGCCCCAGAATGCACGGGCGACATGTCCTCAGAATTTCAGTGTTGGTTGAAATTTGACCAAAATGTGTCTTGGTGTGTCCGGGCCGACATTCTGCGACCCAGATGTCGCGTCATAAGTCACGCCTGTTCCCGACTACACGTAAGATCTCTCATGACGCCCGACACCATCAGTAGCGCCCCCCGCCCGCACATCCTCGTCGTCGATGACGATTTCGACCTCCGCGAACTGATTTCGGGCTTCCTCAGCCAGAACGGTTTTGACGTCCACACCGCCGCCAGCGGGCGCGAGATGGATAAGGTGCTTCAACGCGGCGATATCGGCCTTGTGGTGCTCGACTACATGATGCCGGGCGAGGATGGCCTGTCGATCTGCAAGCGCCTGAACCAGAAGGGCGGACCACCGGTCGTTATGCTCTCGGCCAAGGGCGAGGAGATCGACCGCATCGTGGGTCTCGAACTGGGCGCCGATGACTATCTGGCCAAGCCGTTCCATCCGCGCGAACTTCTGGCGCGCATCCGGGCGGTGCTGCGTCGCGGCGAAGGGCGCGGTCAGGCCGAAAGCTCGCCCTTCACCGCCTTCTTTGGCTGGACGCTGGACAATATCAAGCGCACGCTGCAACGGCCTGACGGTGTGCAGGTGGCGTTGTCCAATGCCGAATTCGAACTGTTGCGTGTGTTTCTGGAACGACCGGGCCGCGCCCTCACCCGTGATCAGATTCTCGATCATCTGCATGGTCCCAACAGCGACAATTTCGACCGCGCAATTGACGTGCAGATTTCGCGCCTGCGCCGTAAGCTGAACGACGAGGCGAACGATGGTGAGGAAATCATCCGCACCATTCGCGGCGTCGGCTACATGTTCCGCCCCTTGAAGTAAGCCCTTCCCACCGTGACCCTGCCTTCCCTGCCCCGCGCCCTGAGCCGACTGCCTATCTTTACGCAGGTCATGGGCCTGTGCGTCTTCGTGCTGATCATCTCTATCCTGATCAATATTGCGCTGGTGGTGCTAATGCCGCCGCCCAAACCCTCCGGCTACACGCTGAGCGAGGCGGCCAGGGCGCTGAGCGAAGGACAGGTGAAACTGCGCAATGGCCGCACGCTCAAAACCGAAACCCTCAGCACTCCGCCCGCCTTTATCCGCGAAAAGCCGCCGCATCCTTTCGGTGAAAATGGCTTTGAACGGCTGATGCGCCAGAGGCTGGCTCAATCCCTCAAGGTGCCGGAAAGCCGCGTCTTTATCGACGGCCGCCCGGACTTTCGCCGCAACCGCTTTGGCCCGGACCGCATGGTCTTTCGCCTGCCGGATAAGGGGCCGCATCGTCCGGACACTCACGGCCCGGACGCTGAGGCCCCCGCTAATCAGGGCCTCGTCGTTCACAGCATGGTTGTCGAACGTATCGGTCGCCCCGCTCCGCAACAGCCGCCCGCCGCGCCCCCCGGCTCTGTGGCGGATAGCGCGACCCTGCACCGCATGCGGGAGGCTTTTCTGATCAACAACCTGCCGCCCGGCTTCAATGAGCAGATCACCTTCCCCGCCTTCCGCGCGGCGCTTCAGTTGCCGGACGGACGTTACCGCAACCTGATCCTGCCTCGGCAGTTTCCCGAACCGTGGCAGGTCAGTCTGCTGCTCGGTTTTCTCCTGACCGCCGCCCTGATTGCGCCCGTGGCGTGGCTTCTGTCGCGCCGCCTGACGCAGCCGATCGCGGCCCTGGCCGAAGGGGCCGCCAAGATCGACTTCGATCCCGCCGCCGAACCCCTGAAGGAAAGCGGTCCCGCTGAGGTGCGGCAGGCCACGCAGGTGCTGAACGCCATGCAGGTCCGCATCCGTAAGCACGTCGAAAGCCGCACGGCGGTGATTGCGGCCATCGCCCATGACCTCAAAACCCCGCTGGCGCGGTTACGGCTGCGCATCGAAAGCCTGCCCGCCAGAGAGCGCGACAAGATTGCTCAGGACATCGCCCATATGGACAGCCTGATCCGTTCGGCCATGACCTTTGCTTCGGCGGACAAGATGGCGCAGAACGTGGTAAGGCTCGACCTCAGCGCGTTGGCCGAAAGTCTGGCCGAAGACATGGCCGATCTGCACAATGTGCAGATGGGTCCGATAGAACCTCGTCTGACCGTCAGGGCCGACAGCATCGCGCTCAAACGCATCCTGTGTAACCTGTTCGAAAACGCCCATCGTTATGCGGGCGGATCGCGGCTCAGCGTGCGTCGCGACGGCGATCAGGTGGTGGTGACGGTCAGCGACGACGGTCCTGGCATACCGGAGACGGCACTGGAGACGGTGTTTGAGCCCTTCCACAGGCTGGAATCCTCACGTAACCGCGACACGGGCGGGGCAGGTCTGGGGCTCAGCGTCGCCCGCGCCCTGAGCGAGGCGCACAAGGGGACGCTGATCCTGCGTAACCGCTATGCCAACGGTCAGATCGCGGGGCTGGATGCGATCCTCAGCCTGCCTCTGGCCTGAGGGGCATCGTCCAAACCGCCCCTGTTACCTTACGAAACAAGGCGTGCACCGGGTAGCGCTACCACGCGCCGCAGCGCGGCATTTTACGCTTGACTTGGCGAGACTTAGTGACAAAACCAAGGTCGCAAAAGCATGGATTTGCCGCCGGTTTCGACGGCCCTGAGCACAAGGGATGTGACAATGACTTTACGTGTGGCGATTAACGGATTTGGTCGTATCGGCCGTCTGGTTCTGCGTTCGATCATCGAGAACAACCGTACCGACATCGAAGTGGTGTCGATCAACGATCTCGGCCCGGTCGAAACCAACGCCCACCTGCTGCGTTACGACTCCGTGCATGGCAAGTTCCCGGCCGAAGTGAAGGTCGATGGCGACAGCCTGATCATCACCGCCAATGGCAAGACCTATGCCCCGATCAAGGTGACGGCGATCAAGAACCCGGCCGAACTGCCGCACGCGGCGCTCAAGGTCGATATCGCCATGGAATGCACCGGCATCTTCACGTCGAAGGAAAAGGCCTCGGCCCACCTCGAAGCCGGCGCGAAGAAGGTCATCATCTCGGCCCCCGGCGACAATGCCGACAAGACCATCGTCTATGGCGTCAACCACGACACCCTGACCGCCGAAGACACGGTCATCTCCAACGCTTCGTGCACCACCAACTGCCTGTCGCCGGTGGCCAAGGTCCTGTCGGACCTGTGCGGCATCGAGCGCGGCTATATGACGACGATCCACTCCTATACGGGTGATCAGCCGACGCTCGACACCATGCACAAGGACCTTTATCGGGCCCGCGCCGCGGCGCTGAGCATGATCCCGACCTCGACCGGTGCCGCCAAGGCCGTGGGCCTCGTCCTGCCGCACCTGAAAGGCAAGCTGGACGGCTCGTCAATCCGCGTGCCGACCCCGAACGTTTCGGTGGTGGACCTGAAGATCGTGCCGTCGCGCCCGGTCACGGTCGAAGAGGTAAACGCCGCCATCATCGCCGCCGCCGACGGCCCGATGAAGGGCATCCTCGCCTATACAGATGAGCCGCTGGTCTCTTCGGACTTCAACCACAACCCGGCCTCTTCGACCTTTGCGCTCAAGCAGACGCAGGTCATTGACGGTCAGTTCGTGCGCATCCTGACCTGGTACGACAATGAGTGGGGCTTCTCGACCCGCATGTCGGACACCGCCGTCGCGCTGGGCAAGTTCCTGTAATAAGCCAGGCCCCGCCGGAGTAATCCGGCGGGGTTTTTATTGCGGGGGCGCGGGGTGAAAAGGAATGTCGCATTATGGTTATGGCTCACAGGAAGCTTCATATCTGGATTTATTCATTTTATGAGCTTGGCCGTTTTGGCGTTAAATTATTACGTCAATAGTATTTATTTAATATGGACCGCACCAGTAGCTCTTAGCCTTCTGATTGGTGCATACATGATTGCCAAAACTACTCCTAGACAATCTTTGGGAACCATCATTCTCGATATTCTTAGCCTCACAGCCCTATTCGTATTCGGCTGGCTTTTAGGCAGCTTATTCTTAAACTGGACCTATCCCCCAAATTTCAACTAGGCTGTTTCTGTAAAAGCCTAAGGACGACGAAGACATGACCTTCAAAACCCTTGATGATGTATCCGACCTTCACGGCAAGACCGCGCTGGTGCGCGTCGATTTCAACGTGCCGGTCGAAGACGGTCGCATCACCGACGACACGCGGCTGAAGGTGGCCTTACCGACCATCGAAAAGCTGCAAAAATCAGGCGCGAAAGTAGCGCTTCTGGCGCACTTCGACCGCCCGAAGGGCAAGGTCGTGCCGGAAATGTCGCTGCGGTTCGTCGCCCCGGCCCTGTCGGCACTGCTGGGCACCACCGTTGCCTTTGCCGATGACTGCGTGGGTGCGGACGCCGCCGATGTCCTGAAACTGTTGCCCGCCGGAGGCGTGGCCTTGCTCGAAAACGTGCGCTTCCATGCGGGCGAAGAAAAGAACGATCCCGACTTTGCCGCACAACTGGCCGCGCTTGGCGATATCTACGTCAATGACGCCTTCTCCGCCGCCCACCGCGCCCACGCCTCGACCGAAGGCGTGGCGAAACTTTTGCCCGCCTATGCCGGGGAGTCGATGCGCCGCGAACTGGACGCGCTGAACGCTGCACTGGGCACACCCGTGCGCCCGACCATCGGTATCGTCGGCGGTTCCAAAGTCTCCACCAAGCTCGACCTGCTGAAAAATCTGGTGGGTAAGCTCGATGCGCTGGCCATCGGCGGCGGCATGGCCAACACCTTCCTCTATGCCCAGGGACACGAAGTCGGCGGCTCCCTCTGCGAAAAAGACCTTAAGGACACGGCCCTCGAAATCCTGAAAGAGGCCGAAGCCAAAGGCTGCCGCATCCTGCTGCCGCTCGATGTCGTCGTGGCGCAGGACTTCAAGGCGCACGCGGCCAACCGCACGGTCGATCTGGGGCCCCCCCTCAGCGCTGACGACAAGATTTTTGACGCGGGCCCCAGAACGGTGACGCAACTGAAAGACGTCATCGCCAACTCCAAAACCCTGATCTGGAACGGGCCTCTGGGTGTGTTCGAACTGCCACCGTTTGACGCCGCGACCGTCGAAGCGGCGAAATTTGCGGCAGAACAAACGCAATCGGGTAAGCTGGTCGCCGTGGCTGGTGGCGGCGATACCGTCGCCGCGCTGAACCACGCCGGTGTGGCGCAGGACATGACCTTTGTGTCCACGGCGGGCGGTGCTTTCCTCGAATGGATGGAAGGCAAGGACTTGCCCGGCGTCTCCGCACTCGGTTAAGTGAAAAGGCTATCGCTCTGGCGTCAGGGAGCCAGAAGGACTAATATTTAAATGATTTTCAGACCTTGCGGCCTGAGACCGGAAACCGGCCAGTCCGCAGGGTCCTCACTGAGCATATGAAAGAGGGAAATTTATCATGGCTCGTATCAGTCTGCGCCAGCTTCTCGACCACGCGGCCGAGAACGATTACGGCGTACCGGCCTTCAACATCAACAATATGGAACAGGGGCTGGCCGTCATGGACGCCGCCCGCAAGGCCGAAAGCCCGGTCATTATTCAGGCGTCGCGCGGTGCGCGCAACTACGCGCACGACATCATGCTGACCAAGATGATCGACGCTCTGGTCGAAATCTATCCGGAACTGCCGATCGTCATGCACCAGGACCACGGCAATTCGCCGGCGACCTGCGCCACGGCCATTCAGAACGGCTTTACCTCGGTGATGATGGACGGCTCGCTGATGGCCGACGCCAAGACGCCCGCCGATTATGAGTACAATGTCAATGTGACCAAGACCGTTGTCGATTTCGCCCACGCCTGCGGCGTGTCGGTCGAGGGCGAACTGGGCGTGCTGGGCTCGCTGGAAACGGGCATGGGCGAGGCCGAAGACGGCCACGGGGCCGAAGGCGTGCTCGACCATTCGCAACTGCTGACCGACCCGGATCAGGCCGTTGATTTTGTGGCCAAAACCAATGTCGATGCCCTGGCGATCGCGATGGGCACCTCGCACGGCGCCTACAAGTTCTCGCGCAAGCCCGACGGCGAAGTGCTGGCCATGCATGTCATTGCCGAGATCCACAAGCGCCTTCCCAACACCCACCTTGTCATGCACGGCTCCTCCTCGGTGCCGCAGGAGCTTCAGGACCTGATCAACGCCTTTGGCGGTGAGATGCCGCAAACCTACGGCGTGCCGGTCGAAGAACTGCAAAAGGCCATCAAGATCGGCGTGCGCAAGATCAATATCGACACCGATTGCCGCATGGCCATCACCGGCACGATCCGCAAGTTTCTGATCGAAAACCCGGCCAGTTTCGATCCGCGGGGCTATCTGAAGCCCGCCAAGGAAGCCATGCAGCAGGTCTGCTATGACCGCTTTGTGCAGTTCGGCACCGCCGGCAATGCCTCGAAGATCAAGGCCAAGCCTTTGTCGAGCATGGCGAAATACTATCTGGCTTAATTTATATCATACCTCCCCCGCGTTCGGGGGACGACTATCGAAAAGCGCAGGCCCCACGCCTGCGCTTTTTTGTTTATAAAATTTTGCGGCACCTCTTGAAGCGGCCCCAACCCTCCCCAAATCCATAGACGTAAGACGCCGACACCGGGTCTTTCTGGACCGCTTCATCGCCCGTTTCGGGGATGCGCCAGCGCTCCAACCGACAACCCAAGACAGCTCTACGCCGCTGTCGATCTCGCTTTGGATAAGGAGACTTTCATGCGTACTCAAATCGACTTTTCCCCCCTGTACCGCAGCGCCGTTGGCTTTGACCGTCTGGTCAGCCTGCTCGACTCCGCCGCGCGCACCGATACCGCGCCGGGCTGGCCGCCGTACAATATCGAACGCATCGCCACTGGTACCGATGGGGATGGCGACGCCTACCGCATCGAAATCGCCGTCGCTGGCTTCCGCCCCGATCAACTGAATATCGAGGTCAAGGAAAACGTCCTGACCGTCACCGGCAAGAAGGACGCCGAAGACGGGTCACGCACCTTCCTGCATCGCGGTCTGGCCGAACGCAGCTTTGAGCGCCGCTTCCAGTTGGCCGACCATATCCGCGTCACCGAAGCTGAACTGGCCAACGGGCTGCTGACCCTTAATCTGGTGGTCGAAATCCCGGAAGCCAAGAAGCCGAAGCAGATCGCCATCAAGACCTCCGGCAACACCCCGCAGGCGCTGGAAGCCGCAGAGTAAGCGTTGTTCTTGCACTGACGGCCGCTTCGGTCAGCGCGTATCGGTGCCCCTGATCCCTGACCGACCGGGTCGCGTCTCTTGTGTCTCTCTGATGAGGGATGCGACCCGCCCCTTCTTTCTCTCCCCCTCCGAAACTTCGCCGGAAGCGCCCCTCGCTTCCGGTTTTTATGCCGTCTCGGCCTGACGTGCCTCATAGGCCCGGTACATGGCGTCCTCCTGCTCGCGCCATTGTCTGAGCAGGACCATACGCCGGGTCGGATAACGCTCATCGGCGACGCTCAGGTTGCGGATGCGGTCAGAGCGGAAATGCCGGAAATCCTGCCGCAATTCGCACCAGCCGACCAGCAGCCGCGCCCGCTCGTAAAAGCCCAGCGCCACGGGCCAGACGATACGCGCCGTCGTGGCCTCCTTTACATCGCTATAGTCCATGATCAGCTTGCGTTCGGACTTCAGCGCCTGCCGGATCATTTTGAGGTAGCGGTCCTCAAACTCCGTTACCTCGGCGTCCTTCCACGGCGGTGGCACCATCAGGCCGGTCGTTTGCAGGCTGTCGCGCATATCGTCGGGCAGAACGGCATTGATCTTGGCCAGCGCATTGACCGCCGCCGCCGAGATGGCCTTGTCCGTGCGCCCGGCCACCCATTTGACGCCCAACGCAATGGCCTCGATCTCATCGTGCGACAGCATCAGAGGCGGCAGCATGAAACCGGGCCGCAGAAGGAAGCCCACCCCGGCCTCGGCCTCGATATCGGCCCCCTGCGCGCGCAGGGCATCAACGTCCCGATAGAGGGTGCGCAGCGAGACGTTCAGCTCCTGCGCCAGACAGTCACCGGTTACCGGATAGCGGTGCCGGCGCAAAATCTGTAGCAAATTCAAAAGCCGGGCGGCGCGCGACATATCCCTTCCCCTGCGTCAGTCCACCTACGGACATATCGCAAACAAAGGAACAAAGCAAAAACAAAATCTACAAAGTCGCTAAGCGGAATGATTTCTGATCATTCCGCTCAAGCCGCCATTAAGGCGGCGGCCAAGGCGGCAGAGCCGCCGCCCGGCGAGGGACTGAAAGACAAAAATCTGGATCATTTCGTTTCTATAAAGAAACGAAATGATCCAGAGCCTGTTCGATATCGGCGATCAGGTCATCGGGGTCTTCGAGGCCGACATAGAGGCGCACATAGCTGCCTTCCAGCGGCGCATGGTCTTCGGGCGTCAGCTTGTGACGGCCGATAAATTGCGGTTCACAATTGACGGCGAGGCTCTCATAGCCGCCCCACGAAAAACCCAGCCCGAACAGTTTAAGCGCGTTGAGAAAGCGCTGCGAAGCCGGTTCGCCGTCGCCTTTGAGCACCACCAGGAACAGGCCGTTGGGCGCGCTGAAATCCCGGCGGAAGACGTCGCTGCCCGGATGGCTGTCCAGCCACGGATGGACCACGCGGATCACTTCGGGGCGGGTGGTGAGCCATTGCGCCACCTTCAGACCCGCCTCGCCCGACTGTTTGAGACGCAGGTGCAGGGTGCGCAGACCGCGCAAGGCCAGATAGGATTCGTCGGCCGAAGTGAAGAAGCCCCACGCCTTGATGGCGTCGTAAATCGCCTTGGCCAGCGCCGGATCATTGACCGCCACCGACCCGATCAGCACGTCGGAATGGCCGCCGACATATTTGGTCAGGGCCTGCATGGACATATCGACCCCGTGCGCCAGCGGCTTGAACAGGACGCCCGCCCCATAGGTGTTGTCGCAGAAGGTCAGGATGCCGCGCGCTTTGGCGGCTTGCGCAATCGCCGGGATGTCCTGAATTTCAAAGGTCAGCGAGCCGGGGCTTTCGAGATAGATCAGCTTCGTCTTTTCGGTGGCGAGCGCCATCACTTCGTCTGGCGTCGCTGACGGTGCATACCAGGTGACATCGACGCCAAAGCGCGCCAGTTGCGTATCGAGGAAGCGCCGCACCGGGCGATAGGCCGAATTGACCGCCAGCACATGATCGCCGGCCTTCAGCACCGCGAAGATGGGCAGGGTCTGCGCCGCCAGTCCGCTGGGCAAGATAAAGGCCTCCTCCGCCCCCTCCAGTTCGGCCAGCAGGCGACACAGTTCGCGCTGCGTCGAAAGGCCTTCGGTGCCATAGGTCGGCTTGATATCGTCACGATACAGCACCTCGGCGCTTTCCATCAGCACGGTCGATCCGCGCTCGACGCCCGTATTGACGGCGCGGCGGCTGCGGGGCTTATCCAGAACCGGGGAGATGACGCGGGTGGTTTCACGCATGGGAAGGGCCTTTCGTATACGATGACTGCTCTGCCGCTGAACGGCGTCAGGCGCAAGTGAAGATTGACCGGATCGCAGATTAGAACGACTAATCCGACCTGGCAAAAATCGTCGCCTGACCAATTGTCGTGGATTTGGCATATGCTGCGTCATGGGGTAGGCTGTGGCGTTATCAGAAGACGCGCGTAAAATTCCTACCAAATTGCATTCGTAACCGGCCTTTTCCGTACAGGAGACCGACCATGACCCGATCTGTTGCTCTTTCCCGCCGCTGGCTGCTCAAAGGCGCGGCAGCGGCTGGCCTTACGGGTTCGGCCCTGTCTCTGGCGGCTTGCGGTCAGAGCGGTGAGGTCACGGCCAAGACCCTGCTCAACGTCTCCTACGACCCGACTCGCGAGCTTTATGTCGCCTACAACAAGCTGTTCGCCACCAAGGTGAAGACGCCGGTAACGGTCAATCAGAGCCACGGCGGCTCCGGCAAGCAGACGACCGCGGTCATCGAGGGGCTCGATGCCGACATCGTGTCTCTGGCGCTGGCCCACGATATCGACGCCATTGCCGAAAAAGGCCTGATCAGCGCCGACTGGGCCAAGCGCCTGCCGCACAATTCGACCCCCTACTATTCGACCATCGTGTTTCTGGTGCGCAAAGGTAACCCCAAGGGCATCAAGGATTGGGGCGATCTGATCAAGCCCGGCATCGGCGTCATTACCCCCAACCCCAAGACCTCGGGCGGAGCGCGCTGGAACTATCTGGCCGCCTATGGCTGGGCCAAAACCAACGGTCAGGACCCCGCCGTGTATATCGAAGCGCTTTATCGCAATGTGCCGGTGCTCGACACCGGAGCGCGCGGCTCGACCACCACCTTCGTGCAGCGCGGTCAGGGCGATGTCCTGCTGGCTTGGGAAAACGAAGCCCTGCTGGCGCTGAAGGACAGCGGCGCCAGGGATTTCGAGATCGTCTATCCGTCCCTGTCGATCCGCGCCGAGCCGCCGGTCGCCGTGGTGGACAAGAATGTCGATAAGAAGGGCACGCGCGCACTGGCCGAAGCCTATGTGAAGGGCCTGTTCGACGACGACGCACAAAAGCTGGTTACCGAAAACTTCTACCGCCCGGTCAGCGAAACCGTCGCCGCGCAGTTCACGCAGACGTTCCCGCAACTGCGCCTGTTGTCAGTGGACAGCGACTTCGGCGGCTGGAAAAAAGCCCATGCCGATTTCTTTGCGGCGGGCGCGGCCTTCGATGCGCTGCAAGTCAAGCTGAACAAGTAAGCCCAAGGCCTTTATGACCGTCAACGCCACCCCCACGCCGGGCGCTGTTCCGCTGGCCACCGAAGGCTACAAGCCGCCCAAGGCGACGCACAAGGCGCGCGTCCTGCCGGGCTTTGGCCTGTCGCTGGGCATCACCCTGACCTATCTGTCGCTGATCGTGGTCCTGCCGCTGGCCGCCCTTCTGGCGCGTCCGTGGGAGCACGGGCTGGACGGTGTGTGGCAAACCATCAGCGATCCGCGCGTGCTGGCCAGCTTGCGCCTGACCTTCACCACCTCGCTTCTGGCGGCACTGGTCAATCTGTTTGCCGGGCTGATCGTGGCCTGGGTACTGACGCGCTATGACTTTCCGGGCAAGGGACTGGTCGATGCGCTGGTCGATCTGCCGTTTGCCCTGCCCACCGCCGTGGCCGGCGTGTCGCTCTGTTCGATGTACGCCGCCAATGGCTGGGTCGGCAGCCTGTTCGCGCCCTTAGGCATCAAGATCGCCTATACGCCGCTGGGCATTTTCGTGGCGCTGGTCTTTGTTGGCCTGCCCTTCATCGTGCGCTCGGTGCAGCCTGTTCTGGCCGAGTTCGATGCCGAGGTCGAAGAGGCCGCCGCCACTCTGGGGGCCACGCCGCTGCAAACCACCCTGCGCGTCATCCTGCCGTCGCTGGCCCCCGCCCTTCTGACCGGCTTCTCGCTGGCCTTTGCGCGCGCGGTCGGGGAATACGGTTCGGTCATCTTCATCGCCGGTAACATGCCCTTCGTGTCGGAAATCACGCCCCTGCTGATCGTTATCAAGCTGGAAGAGTTCGACTATGCCGGGGCGGCCGCCATTGCGGTGGCCATGCTGAGCCTGGCCTTCCTCAGCCTGCTGCTGGTCAATGCCTTGCAACTGCTGCTCTCGCGCCGGGGACGCGCCTGAGCATGAGAGCCCGCGCCCCCGAAAAACCCAAGACCCCCGCCGCCTTCCTGCTGATGGCGCTGGCCGCCGTGTGGATGGCGCTGGTTATCGTCCTGCCGCTGGTCAATGTGCTGGCCGAAGCCTTCAAACAGGGCGTTCAGCCCTATCTGTCGGCGATCGTCCAACCGGACGCCCTCAGCGCCATTCGCCTGACCCTGACGGTCGCCGCCATCGCCGTGCCGCTCAATGCCGTTTTCGGTATAGCGGCCGCCTGGTGTGTGACGCGCTTTGACTTTGCGGGTAAGGGACTGTTGCTGTCGGTGCTCGACCTGCCCTTCACCATCTCGCCGGTCATTTCGGGCATGGTGTGGGTGCTGTTGTTCGGCGCGCACGGCTGGTTCGCCAGCGTGCTTGAGGCCAGCAATATCAAAATCATCTACGCCCTGCCCGGCCTCGTCATCGCCACCATTCTGGTCACCCTACCCTTCGTGGCGCGCGAGCTGATCCCGCTGATGCAGGACCAGGGGACGGACGAAGAAATCGCCGCTGTGACGCTGGGCGCTTCGGGCTGGGATGTCTTCTTTCGCGTGACCCTGCCCAATATCAAATGGGCCCTGACCTATGGTGTGCTTCTGTGTACAGCGCGGGCCATGGGCGAATTCGGCGCCGTGTCGGTGGTGTCGGGCCATATCCGCGGCCTGACCAACACCCTGCCCCTGCACATCGAAGTCCTTTATAACGAGTATGACAGTGTGGGGGCCTTCGGGGCCGCGACGCTGCTGGCTGGTCTGGCGCTTGTGACGCTGGTCCTGAAAACCCTGCTGGAATGGCGCTTCGGTGACGAACTGGCCGCCAACCGCCGCCACTGATTGAGCTTTATATGTCCTTAGTCGTCGAAAACATCACCAAACGCTTCAGCGACTTCGCCGCGCTCAACGACGTGTCGTTCGAAGCCCAGCCGGGCGAGTTTCTGGCCCTGCTTGGCCCATCGGGTTCGGGCAAGACGACGCTTTTGCGCCTGCTAGCCGGGCTCGACCGCCCGGATACGGGCCGTATCGACTTCGACGGCCTCGACTATCTGACGCTGTCGGCCCGCGACCGCCGCGTCGGCATGGTGTTTCAGTCCTATGCCCTGTTCCGCCACATGACCGTGGCGCAGAACATCGCCTTTGGTCTCAATGTGCGCGCCTCAAAAGACCGCCCGTCAAAGGCCGAAATTCAGGCAACGGTGCAGCGCCTGCTCAAGCTGATCCAGCTCGAAGACCTCGGCAAGCGCTACCCCAGCCAGCTTTCGGGTGGCCAGCGGCAGCGGGTGGCACTGGCACGCGCACTGGCCATCAATCCGCGCATCCTGCTGCTCGATGAGCCGTTCGGCGCGCTCGATGCGCTGGTACGCAAGGATCTGCGCCGCTGGCTGCGCCGCATCCATGATGAAACCGGCGTCACCACCCTCTTCGTCACCCACGATCAGGAAGAGGCGCTCGATCTCGCCGATCGCGTGGTAGTGCTGAAAGACGGCCAGATCGAACAGATCGGCAAGCCGCTGGAGCTTTATCGCCATCCGCAATCGGCCTTTGTCTTCGATTTTCTCGGCACCTCCAATCAGGTGCCGGCCAGCCTGTCGGACGGGGTGGCCGATTTCGGCGGCTTCAGCGCCCCGGTCGTCAGCCCCAAGGCGCTCAGCGGCGCGCAGACCGTGCGCTTTCGCCCCTTCGATACCCACCTGCTCCGCGAAGGACCGGGCTTTGAAGCGAAGGTGCTGTCCCTCCTGCCCGCCGGGGCCAATCTGCGTCTGGAACTGCAAAGCCCGACGGGTCAAGTGTTTGAAACCCAGCACGCCCACGACTCAGAGGCGTCGGACCTGTGCCTGAACGACACGGTCTATCTGCGCCCGTCCAAGGTCTATGCGTTTTAGCGCTATCCCCCTAAGAGGGGGGGCGAAAGACCAGTTAAAGGTAAGATCGGCAAACCGTACCCCAAAATCTACCTGATCAGTTCACTTTTCACCGTGACCGTGCCGTTGGCCGGGGTGAACGTCATCCGAAAATCGTGTTTGACGTCGCAATAGGCCATTGACCAGATTTCGCTCCAGCCCCCTGTTTCCGGACGACTTTCGATCCGCGTGTCGTAGAGGCCTGGGAGTTGCTGACAATTGTCAGGTCCATTCGCCCGACGCATCGCCTGCATGGCGTCAAAAGCCAGACTTGAGGCCTTGAACTGCGCGTCAATCGAGGCAATGGTTTCGCCGTCTATCAGGAAATCCATATTGGGGAGCGTATTGCGGCGATCGTGCCATGCAAGAAAATTATGGCGATAGGTTTTGCCGCAGCCCCTCACCACAACCTTTTCCTTGACCGCGATTAGTATGTCTTCCCCCGCGCCAGACATGGCTTCGCTAGTAAAAAAATCTACAGATGACCGGTTGTTAGGTAATTCAAAAGGCTCAAAGCCGTCCGAAGTATAGGTAACTTCAGAACAGTTGCCGAAGACCCACTCCCGCCGCACAGTGATGCCATCAAGATTCAGATATTGCTCCAGCTTGGCCTTATATGCGAGCTGTCCGTATTTGCCGGTCAGAATCTCTGGTCGGTCGCCCAAGCCCGTAATGACGACCACTGCCACCGCTATACCTAGCATCTGTGCTCCTCCCCTGCGCCATAAGCCCGCAACACTATGCCAATAGCAGGGTGGGTCGATACCACAAAAACGGCAGGCTGCCTTTGGCGGAGTACACCCTGTCAAACCGCGTCCTGAGCGCCACACTTGCCTTTATACATGCGCGCCGCGCTTGACCTTTCCCACCCGCTCCCCTACGCCCGCTCCTGTGCAGACGGTGCCGCAGAGATGCGGCTTAAAAGGGAAGCAGGTGCAAGGCCTGCGCTGTCCCCGCAACTGTAAGCGTCGAGTGTTCCGCCATACGCCACTGGTCATTTCCTGGACCGGGAAGGCGGCGAGACGCGCCTGAGACGTGAGCCAGGAGACCTGCCCCTGCTGTCGTCCTTCGCGTGGTCGGGGTGTGCCACAAGAGCGGATAAGCCTTTCATTAAAGGCCTTCCTCAGAGACGATTCGTGGTGCGCGCTGGCTCGTCTGGGGCGCTCGTCCTGTTGTGAATAGGCATAAGACCTTGAAAACTCTCCTTTGCGGCGTCGCTTTTGCCGCCCTCCTCACCTCGCCTGCGCTGGCCGATGACGCCCCGCAGGAGGTGATCGTCACCCTCACCCGCGAACCGGTTGCCCTGTCGAAGGTGGGCCAGAGCGTCACCACATTCGATTCGGCAGCCATAGAGCGCAGTCAGTCGATCTATCTGAAAGACCTGATCGCCCGTACGCCGTCGGTTTCCATCGCCCAGACCGGCGGTCCCGGTCAGGCAGGGACGGCGCGCTTTCGCGGGGCCGAAAGCGACCGCAGCCTGTTTATCGTCGATGGCGTGAAGCTGGGCGACCCGTCGATGATCGGCGGCGGGCTGAACCTCGGCCTGCTGGCGCTGAATGATGTCGAGCGCGTGGAAATCCTGCGCGGGCCGCTTTCGACCCTTTGGGGCTCACAGGCCATCGGCGGCGTGGTGGCGGTGACGACCCGCACGCCCAAGCGCCCGTTTGAGGCGCAGATGTCGGTCGAAGGCCTTGATGAATACATCGTGGGCAAGGCGGGTATGGGCGGAAAGACCGGTCAATTGAGCTGGCGCCTGGCGGCTGCCTATATCGACGACGACGGCGTGTCATCGCTGCGCGGCGGGGCGGAAAAGGACGGCTTTACGCAAAAACACCTCAACGCCTATGTCCACTACGCCCTGAGCGACACATCGGGCCTACGCGCCCGTCTGGCCCGGACCGAAAGCGACTACGATTTCGATGGCTATAATGCAGCGTTCCAACTGGCCGACACCCGCGACACCGGCTTTCAGGACGAAAATCTGACCAGCCTTGGCTATTACACTCAGGCCTTCGGCGGCGCTCTGAAACAGACCTTCACCCTCAGCTACAACACGACGAAGCGCTCGACCTCCGACCTTGCCAATGCCACCGCCTACCCGTTCGAAGGGCGTCAGACCAGCTTCGACTACACCGGCGCTCTGACCCTGTCGGAGGCGTCCAAGCTGGTCTTCGGCGCATCGAGCGAACGCACGCAGGCCATTGCCTCAGGCCTCAACAAGCGCGTCACCCTCAACGGCCTGTTCGCGCAATGGCGGCAGGACGTGACGCAGGCCCTGACGATCAATGCCAGTGTGCGTTATGACGATCATTCCGTGTTCGGCGGCCATACTGTCGGTCAGATTGCCGTCGCCTATGCCCTGTCGCCCTCCCTCGTCCTCAGCAGCAGCCTGGGGCAAGGATTCAAGGCCCCCAGCCTCTATCAGCTCTATGACGGCTGGTCCGGTAATCTGGCGCTCAAACCGGAAGACGCCACCAATTTCGATCTCAGCGTCGATTATTACGGTCCGAACGACAGCCGCCTCGGCGTCTCGCTGTTCGGGCGCAAGACCGACAACCAGATCGACTATGACCTGTCGTCCTTCCGCTATGGCAATATCGCTCGCACCCAGGCCTATGGCATCGAACTGGAGGGCGAGACGAAACTGACACCGAACGTGCGCCTGTCGGGCAATTACAGCCACATCATCGCCCGCGACGACGCCCGGACCAGCGCCACCTTCCGCAACGATCTGGGCCGTGCGCCGCGTCATCTGGCCAATGCCAGCGTCGAATGGCAGGCGACAGAGGCGCTCGAATTGGGGGCCTCTGTCCGCTATGCGGGCAGGTCGTTCGAGAACATCTACAATACCCGGCGACTGGACGCCTACACCCTGCTCGACCTACGCGCCACCTATGCGCTGAACGACACGGTGGCGCTGTTCGGGCGCGTCGAAAACGCCACGGACGAAGACTATGAGACCGCCGCCAACTACGGCTCGGTCGGTCGCCGCCTGTGGCTGGGCGTACGCGCTAAGTATTGAGACCGATGATAGGATTTGAAACCAAATCCTGACGGTCTATATAGGGGGCCTCCATCGACCGAGGCCCCCACCATGACCGCCGATACCGCCCACGCCTTTCAGACCTACAGCGTCACCACCCACCCGTCGCAGGGCGTGACCCACGTCGCCGCATTGCGGGCGCAGTTTGCCGGTCTCGGTATCGACGGCTTTATCGTCCCGCACGAAGACGAGCACCAGAACGAATATCTGCCCGACGCCAATGAGCGTCTGGCCTGGGTGTCGGGCTTTACGGGCTCCGCCGGCGCGGCCTTTATCCTCAAAGATCAAGCCATCCTGTTTGCCGACGGGCGCTACACCCTGCAATCGCGCGAACAGACCGATCCTTCGGTATTCGAGGTCGTCGATTTCACCGCCACCGCCATTGCTGAACAGATCGCCGCTCAGCCGCGCGGCCGCGTCATCGGCTATGATCCGCGCCTGCACAGCCCCGCGGCGCTGAAGGCTCTGCAACTGGCGGCCACAAGCGTCGGCGTCACCCTGAAAGCCGTGGATGAAAACCCCATTGACCTCGCCTGGGGGGCGGCACGCCCGGCCCAGCCGATGACGCCGGTGGTGGCACAACCGCTGCAATTTGCCGGCGTCCCGTCGGGCGACAAGCGTACCAAACTGGCCGAAAGCCTGCGTCAGAAGGGCGTGGCCGCGGCCCTGATCACCGCACCATCGTCTATTGCGTGGCTGTTCAATGTGCGCGGCGGCGACGTCATCCGTTCGCCCCTGCCGCTGGCGCAGGCCCTGCTCAAGGCCGACGGCACCGCAGAACTGTTCCTCGAATCGGCTAAGGTCACGGACGGTTTGGGCGAATGGCTGGGCAATGAGGTGGTACTGAAAACCCCGTCTGACATCCCTGCGGCGCTAACGGCGCTGTCCGGTCAGGGCGTGCTGGTCGATCCCAACTGGTCCTCGGCCTGGTGGGTGCAGGCCATCGAAGGGGCCGGGGCCACCGCCGTTCCAGGCGACGACCCCTGCCTTGTCCCGCGCGCCTGCAAGAACGCCGCAGAGATCGCCGGGACCACCGAAGCCCATATCCGCGACGGCGCCATCCTCAGCGAATTCCTCTACTGGGTGGCCACCGAGGCGCAGACCGCCCTGCCGTCCGAAATCGAAGTGGCACAAAAGCTGGAGTCGCTGCGCATCGCCTCAGGCGTAGTGAAGGACCTCAGCTTCGACACCATTTCCGGCTTCGGCCCGCACGGGGCCCTGCCGCATTACCGGGTCACCGAACAGAGCAATATCCGCATCGCGCCCGGCAATCTGCTTCTGGTCGATTCCGGCGGTCAGTACGTCGATGGCACCACGGATGTCACCCGCACCATGGCCATCGGCACGCCGAGCGCCGAACACAAACGCATGTTCACCCTCGTGCTCAAGGGGCACATTGCACTGGCCACCATTCGCTTCCCGGCCGGCACGACCGGCACGCATCTCGACGTGCTGGCGCGGCAGTTCCTGTGGAACGCTGGGTTCGACTACGACCACGGCACCGGCCACGGCGTCGGTGTCTATCTGGGCGTCCACGAAGGCCCGCAGCGCATCGCCAAGGCGCTCAATGCCTATGCCCTGCAACCCGGCATGATCGTTTCCAACGAGCCGGGCTTCTATAAGGCCGGCGACTTCGGCATCCGCATCGAAAACCTGCAATATGTCACCGAAGCGGCCCCCATCGTGGGCGGTGAACGCCCGATGCTGGGCTTCAAGAACCTGACTTGGGCACCCATTGATCGCAGCCTGATCGAGGTGTCGCTGCTCAGCGAGGCCGAGCGCCGCTATATGGATGATTACCACGCCGAGGTGCTGCGCCTGCTGTCGCCGCGCGTAAAACCGGAGGTGGCGGATTGGCTCAAAACCGTCTGCGCGCCCTTATAAAGGCTTTATATCCCCCAAAATCAGAACGACCTGCGCCCTTATCCGGCGTTGGGTAAGGTGTATCCGTAGCTATCAGTCTGCGGAGGGATACCATGCCTGCCAGCACCGTTTTTCAACCCGCCACCGAAACCTTCGGTCAGTTCACCGTCACGCAAAGCCCGGCGCGGGCCCTGTCGCCCGAAGCCGAGGCGCGCAAGGCCGCCCGCAGGCATTTCCTGATCGGCGCAGGCTTTGTGGCGGGTCTGATCGCCCTGTTTGGCGTGGTGTCGGTAGCCGACCGCACCCTGTTCCCCGAACCGCAACTGACGGCGCAGGAACAGGCCTATTTCGCCACGACGGTGGATTGATCTTATGCCCCTCCGCTGATTTTTCAGGGGGAGGGGTAAGGCCTTACGCCGCCCCGATAAAGGCCAGCCATTCGTCTTCGGTCATCACCTGAACCCCCAGCTCAGCCGCTTTTTTGAGCTTTGACCCCGCGCCCGGTCCGGCCACAACAATGTGCGTCTTGGCCGAAACCGAACCCGCCACCTTGGCCCCAAGCCGTTCGGCCTGCGCCTTGGCTTCGTCGCGTGTCATCTTCTCCAGCGTGCCGGTAAACACCACCGTCTTACCCGATACCGCCGAGTCCCCGGCCACGGCTTCGGCGTCCTGTACGCTGAGCTGCGCCACAAAGCGCTGATACATGCCGACATTGTGGTCGTTCGAGAAGAACTCCATCAGCGCGGCTACCAGAGACGGCCCGACCTGATCCATATTGTCGAGCGCCGCCTTCACCTCTTCGTCCCCTGCCGCCAGCGCCGTCATGGCGTCGCGGAAGGCGCTTTCCGAGTGGTAGGCGCGCGCCAGCAGACGCGCGGTGGTTTCCCCCACCCCCTTGACACCCAGAGCGGCGATAAAGCGGTCCAGCGGCAACTGGCGGCGGTCTTCGATAGCCTTGAACAGATTGCGCGCCGAGGTTTCACCCATGCCTTCGCGGTTACGCAGCGGCGTCAGGGACGCCTTGTCCCGCGCCTCCAGTGTGAAGATGTCCGCCGGTTCGCGGATCAACCCTTCTTCGCTGAACTTCTGAAGCTGCTTTTCGCCCAAACCCTCGATATCGAGCACCTTACGGCTGACAACGTATTTCAGATATTCGACGCGCTGATGCGGGCAGGCGTGTTCGCCGGTGCAGCGGCGCGCCACCCCTTCCTCGCCCTTGAGGTTCAGTTCGCGCACCACAGCGGTCTTCAGCGGACAGGGGCAGACCGAGGGGAAGTCATAAGGCTCCGTCCCGTCCGGACGCTCAGACAGCTCGACGCCAACGATCTGCGGGATGACATCGCCCGCGCGCTGCACACGGACCAGATCGCCGATACGGATATCCTTGCGCGCGATCTCATCGGCATTGTGCAGCGTCACATTCGACACCACCACGCCGCCGACATTCACCGGCTCCAGCCGCGCCACGGGGGTCAGGGTGCCGATGCGCCCGACCTGAATGTCGATGGCCTTCAGGTGGGTCAGGGCCTGTTCCGCCGGGAACTTGTGCGCAATGGCCCAGCGCGGCGAGCGCGAGACGAAGCCCAGCCGGCGCTGATAGTCCAGCCGATCGACCTTATAGACCACCCCGTCGATATCGTAACCGAGGCCCGACCGGTCGCGCTGAATCGCCTCATAAACCTCCAGCAAACCATCGCTGTTTTCGGTCGTGGCCGAGCGCGGATTGACCTGAAACCCCCATTCGCGGAACTTGGCCAGCGCCTCGGTTTGAGTGGTGACAAACCCCGGATTGCTGACCTCACCCCAGGTGTAGGCGAAGAAACGCAGGGGCCGCGAGGCGGTAATAGTCGCATCCAGTTGCCGCAGCGCGCCGGACGCCGCATTGCGCGGATTTGCGAAGACCTTGCCACCCTCTTCGACCGCCTTGGCGTTCATGGCGGCGAACTCGGCCAGCGGATAATAGACTTCGCCACGGATTTCGATGCGTTCGGGATGGCCCGTTCCACTCAGCACGTGCGGCACGTCCTTGATGGTACGGACGTTCTCGGTGATGTCCTCACCTGTGCGCCCGTCGCCGCGCGTCGCCGCCCGCAACAGCTTGCCGTTCACATAAAGGAGCGAACAGGATAGGCCGTCGATCTTGGGCTCCGCCGCGAAGGCCAGCGCCTCTTCCGGCGGCAGGCGCAGGAAGCGACGGATGCTCTTTTCAAAATCGGCCACGTCTTCCGGCGCAAAGGCGTTATCGAGCGACAGCATGGGCACGCCGTGCTGAACCGGGGCGAATTTGCTCGAAATCTCGGCCCCCACCTGTTCGGTCGGACTATCGACCGTATGCAGGTCCGGATACTGCGCCTCCAGCGCGCGCAGCTCCTGCTCCAGCGCATCGTATTCGGCATCGCTGAGTTCGGGCGCTTCCTGATTATAGTAGAGATCGCGGTGGTGTTTGATCTCGGCAGAAAGCTGTGCGTGGCGCGCCTGCGCCGTGTCGGGTGCGTGTGTGGTCATGTCTTGTCTTTATCGCTCCCCTGATTTTAGGAGAGGGGGATTTTGGCGCTAAGCGGCAGAAGACGGTGGGGTTAATGCCGCCTGTCTAACCCCCCTCCGGCTTTCAGCCGGTATCCCCCCTGAGATCAGGGGGGAGGCTATGCTGTTTCTACCCCTTCACCAGCGCGATAGCGGCGGCGCGGGCTTCGGGGGTGATTTCGGCACCCGACAACATGCGGGCCAGTTCTTCCAGCGTCTCATCCTTACTCAGTTCGACGACGCGCGAGCGCATCCCCTCACCGGCATCGGCCTTGGAGACCTTCAAATGCTGATCGCCGCGTGCCGCTACTTGGGGTGAATGAGTGACGACGATCACCTGAGAGCGCTGAGCCAGCTTACGCAGACGCAACCCCACGGCGTCGGCCACGGCACCGCCCACGCCCTGATCGACCTCGTCGAAGATCATCACCGGACCGGCCGCGTCTTCGCCACCACGGGTCGATAGAGCCGCCTTGAGCGCCAGGGCAAAGCGCGCCAGTTCGCCGCCCGACGCAATCGCCGCCATGCCGCCCCAGTCGGCGCCCGGATTGGTGCGCACCTCGAACGTAATCACATCGCCACCCGCAGCACCGTACTTTTCAGGCTCCAGCGGGCGGATCGCCACGCGGAAGGCCGCCTTGTCGAGCTTGAGTGGCACCAGTTCGGCCATGACGGCGGCGCTCAGCGCCTCACCGGCCGCCAGACGCTTCTGCCGCAGGGTTTCAACCGCCGCATGGAAGGCCTGCTCCGCTGCGGCAATCGCCGCCGCCAGCTTTTTCAGCTCGGCATCGGCGTCTTCGATACGCCCCAGCGAATGGGCGATCTCGACTCGTTTTTTGGGCAGGTCTTCGACTAGAATATTCAGCTTGCGCGCCATGGCCCGCAGGGCGAACAAACGCTCCTCGACGCGGTCCAGCTTACCCGGCTCCACGTCCAGCGCATCGGCCGCCGCATCCATCAGGGCCAACGCCTCATCGGCGGCAATCAGGGTCCGGTCGAGCGCTTCGGCGGCATCGGAAAGCGCCTTGAGTACCGCATGGCCCTCCCCTGCCCCGGCCTGCTGTGCGCGCGTGCGGGCGTGATCGAGGGCGCGGAAGGCCTTGGACAGGCGCTGCGACAACTGATCGCCGCCGACCGTGGTGCGCGCCTCATTGATATCTTCCAGCGCCCGCTCCGACGCGCCCAGAAGCGCGCGGTCAGACGCCAGTTGCGCCTCCTCATCCGGCAGCGGGTTGAGGCGGTCCAGTTCCTGAAGGCGCAGGGTCAGTTCTTCGATTTCGGCCGTCGCATTGTCGGATTGCCGCTTGAGGTCGCGGTACTGATCGCGCAGGGCCTTCAGCGTGCGGAAGGCCGCCGCCGTAGCCGCCAGCGCCCCCTCGCAGCCGCCATAGGCATCGAGCATGGCTCCGTGCGTGCGCGGATCGAGCAGGCCAACCGTTTCATGCTGGCCATGCACTTCCAGCAGGCCGTCACCCAGCGCCTTGAGCACGCTGACCGAGACCGACTGATCATTGACGAACGCCTTGGAGCGCCCGTCACGGCTGACCACCCGGCGCAGCAGCAGCGGTTCACCGGGCTCTACGGCCAGCCCCTTGTCTTCGAGAAATTCATAAAGCGGGTGCCCGGCGGCCAGATCGAATTCGGCGGTGACCGAAGCCTGCGGCGCGCCCGTGCGGATCAGCCCGGCATCGCCGCGCGCACCGGTGGCCAGACCCAGACTGTCGAGTATGATGGATTTGCCGGCCCCGGTTTCCCCAGTGAGTACCGAAAGGCCCTGCCGGATATCGAGATCCAGCCGATCAACGAGCACAACGTCTTGAATAGACAGGCGTGTGAGCATGGAAACCCTGACGAAAAAGCCGTGAGTCGGCTCACGGCTGTTTCTCTCAGATTACATCGGGTTGATGCGGCTTAGCCAGCTCTTTTTCTCTTTTTGTTCTTTTTTCGCCGGTTTGGTTTTTTCGGCGACGGGCAGCGGCTTGACGTCCATCGGCTGACCGCGTTCCTGCATCAGCTTGTAAGCCGCGCCATACCAGCGGTCGCCCGCATAGTTATAGCCCAGCACTGCCGCATTGCGGTTGGCTTCGTCGGTAATGCCCATCATCAGATTGGCTTCGACGAGGCGATAGAGGGCTTCGGGCGTATGCGAGGTCGTCTGATAGCGGGTGATGACCGTCTTGAAGCGACCAATGGCCGCCAGAGGCTGGTTCTGCGCCAGATAGAAACGGCCGATTTCCATTTCCTTGCCCGCCAGCTGGTCATAGACCATGTCGAGCTTGACCTGAGCGTCACGGGCGTATTCGGTGCCCGGATAGCGCTGCACGATCTCACGCAGATAGTTTTGCGCCGTCTCGGTATAGGCCTGATCCCGACCCACATCGACGATCTGTTCGAAATAGTTGATCGCACGCATATAGTAGGCATAAGGCGTCAGGGGCGAGCCCGGATAGAGCTTGATGAACCGTTCCGCCGCCGCCGTCGATTCGTTGTAATCATTGGCCTGATAGTGGGCGTAGATTTCCATGATGATCGAGCGGCGCGACCATTCCGAATAGGGGTGCTGACGCTCCACCTCTTCGAAATAATCCACGGCTTCGTTCCAGCTCTTTTCGTCCAGGCGCTGCATTCCGGTATTGTAGAGCGCCTCAACCGGGCGCTCCTCATACACCAGACGCGTGCGCTGCTTGGGCTTGCCGGCACAGGCCGTAAGGGCCACAGCCGCCAGCGCCGTCAGGAGCAGAAGCTTTGCCGATGTCTTGCCGAAGGAGGGAGAAGCGGTCGAAGTCGTATAGGCCGGCACGATAAATCCTCATCAGGCCGGTATCAGTCGCCCGGCAGTCTTAGCGCTTGTGGAGGATAGCTCTACAACGGCGCGCCGCAAACGCCAACAGGTTTTAGCCAGCCTGCTGGAGCACGGGGGCGCGGGTCACGATCCGGTAGGCATCCGGCTGCGACAGTAGGGCACGAACCACGGCATTATTAAGGCCGTGACCGGCGCGGATTCCTTCAAACCTGCCAAGAATGGGCATACCCAGAACGTACAGGTCGCCGATGGCGTCCAGCGCCTTGTGACGCACAAATTCGTCGGCAAACCGCAGGCCTTCGACGTTCAGAACGCGATCACCGTCGATGACGATGGCATTGTCCATGGAGCCGCCACGCGCCAGACCGGCCGCGCGCAGGGCCTCAACGCCTTCGACAAAGCCGAAGGTACGCGCCGCTGCCAGTTCGGTGCGGAAGCTGTCTTCGGTGACAACCAGCTCGATTTCCTGATGGCCAATGACGGCGCTGGGGAAGTCGATTTCAAAGCGCATCTCGAAACGGTCAGCCGGATAGAAGGCTGCGCGCTTATCGTCTTCGACGACAACGACCGGCTTGAGGATTTCGATGACCTGCTGCGGCTGAGCCTGACGACGGAACCCGGCCTGATCGAGCAGTTGCACGAAAGGCTGGGCCGAACCGTCCATGATCGGCACTTCCGGGCCATCCAGTTCGATGAGGGCATTATCCACCCCCAGGGCCGACAGGGCCGCCATCAGGTGCTCGATCGTTGAAACCGAGACGCCATCGGCATTGGTGATGACGGTGCCGAGACGGGTCTGGGTGACCAGATCGGCGCGTGCGGGCACGCGGTTATCACGATCGCAGATGTCGGTACGCACGAATACAATGCCTGTACCGACCGACGCCGGACGCACGGACAGGCGCACACGCTGGCCGGTGTGCAGGCCGACACCCGCGCAAATGGCGGGAACGGCGATCGTATGTTCGTGGTGGTCAGGCGACATGAAACGCATAAACCCAAAAATTGACGTGCGGAAAGGTTTCCGCTCACGTCAGTTTATACGCCGTGCCCCCCCGTCGCCTCAACTAAACATGAATTACGGTTTGTAACGCCATGCTTAACGCCCCTGTCACAACGGGTCCGGGCTAATCTTAAGGCGTTCGCGGCAAAAGAAAAGCCCGGAGACGTCTCCGGGCTTTTCTGCGTTTGATCGCTGTAGCTAGTTACTGTCTTTGTCAGTTCGCGAGGCGGCGAAGAAAGGAGGGGATTTCGAGATCATCCTCCGCTTCCATGCCGGGCAGCACGTCCGACTTGGCGGCGGGCTGAGGCGCCGGTTGCGCCTGAGGGGCCGCCGCATAGGGAGACGGCATCGGTGCCGACGGCTGACGATAGTCCGGGGCCTGGGCAACCGGGGCGTCATTGCGCTTGGGGAACAGGCCGCGCCACAGGCCGCCACGATCATCTTCGCGCGGCGTGGCGACGCTCGGCCGGGCAGGTTCGGGCGCACGCACCGTGCCGTAACCGGCGACCGGGCGCTGCGGCACCTCACGTTGCACCGGTTGAGGCGTCGGCTGAACCGCCGGAATGTCAAAATCGTCTTCGACCGACGGGTCCACAATCTTGGCAATAATGCGCGGTTCAGGCTGAGCCACCGGCGCCGGCTGCGGCGCGGGCTCGGTCACTCGCGGTGCGGCCGCCACAGGTTCCGGACGGACTTCCGGCTGGTAGGCCGGTTGCGGAGCGGCTTCAGCCACGGGTGCGGGCTGAACCGGAGCCGGTTGCGGCGCAAGGGCTGCCGGGGCCTGAGAAAGCGGGGCCTGAACGGCGACCGTCTGAACCGGCTGGGCCTGTCCCGGACGGCCGGGCGTGATGTAGATAGACTGACGCGGTGGGGTCGAAGCCGAAGCCTGCGGCACCGGCGGCTGTTGCTGAGCGGCAGCGGAGTCCATGCCGGTAGCCACGACCGACACGCGCAGCTTGCCTTCCAACGACGGATCGAAGGCCGCGCCGAAGATGATGTTGGCGTCAGGATCGACTTCCGACGAAATGGCGTTAGCCGCTTCATCGACTTCCAGCAGGGTCATGTCGAGACCGCCGGTGACGTTGACCAGCACCGCCTTGGCACCCTTGAGCGAGGTTTCGTCGAGCAGCGGGTTCTGGATGGCGTTTTGCGCCGCCTGGAGGGCGCGGTCATCGCCGGTCGCTTCGCCTGTGCCCATCATGGCCTTGCCCATTTCGGACATGACCGAGCGCACGTCCGCAAAGTCGAGGTTGATCAGGCCCGGCAGCACCATCAGGTCGGTGATGGAGCGCACGCCCGAATGCAGCACCTGATCGGCCATGCCAAAGGCTTCGGCGAAGGTGGTGCGCTCATTGGCGATACGGAAAAGGTTCTGGTTCGGAATGACGATCAGCGTATCGACATAGCGTTGCAGCTCCGCGATGCCAGCATCAGCCAGACGCATACGGTGACGGCCTTCGAACATGAAGGGTTTGGTCACCACGCCGACGGTCAGGATACCGCGTTCACGCGCCGTCTTGGCGATAATCGGCGCGGCGCCCGTGCCGGTGCCGCCGCCCATACCGGCGGTGATAAACACCATATGCGCGCCTTCAAGGTGCTCACCGATCTCATGCGCCGACTCTTCGGCGGCGGTCATGCCGACTTCCGGATGCGCACCCGCGCCCAGACCTTGCGTCAGAGAGACGCCAAGCTGAACGCGACGGTCGGTCTTGGCAAACTGAAGCTGTTGCGCGTCGGTATTGGCGACGACGAACTCAACCCCTTCGAGGCCCGCCTCGATCATGTTGTTGACGGCGTTGCCGCCCGCGCCACCGACGCCGAACACGACGATGCGGGGCTTCAATTCCGTGGCGCGCGGCGCCGAGAGATGTATAGCCATGTGATCAGACCAACCTTCCGTGACCCTGTCCGGGCGACCTTTGTTCCCGTCCAATTATCGACCCGGCGCCTTTATCGAAAAGCGCTCACAAGCATCGATCATGAGACATCGAATATGCTTAATGAATAGTTACCCGATAACTTGAGTCGCGCCGTTTTGAAGGGCTTTTCGAGATAAATTTTAACAAAAGTTACCCATTGATGAATCTTTGAGCCCGGAAACGAATCGCCTCACCCCTGCCCTCGCAAAAACAGCCCAAATTACGGCCACTTATGCACAGAAGATTAATCCGGAATCAGGAATCCTTACCCCTGCCTTAACGCGCGCATCATGCAGCTGCATGCCGCCCAAACGCAAACGGGACGCCCGCAGGCGCCCCGTCAAAATTGTGGATTTTTTTATCTTGAACGGGCAACCGGTTACAGATTCTGCTTCAGCCACTCCACCACACGACTGACCACGTGACCCTTGGCGGCGCTGGGCGCGTCCTTGGGCGACAGGCGGGCGGTCATGATCTTGCGCGCCGGGACCACATCGCGCGGTCCATAAAGCGTGCGCAGGATCACCCCGGCGCAGGCGGCAAAGGCCGGTCCGGCGGCGGCATCGGCCAGATGCGGTACGCGCTTGGGCTTGCCCAGACGGACCGGGCGGTCGAACACGCGGATGGCCAGTTCGCGCACACCCGCCAGTTGCGACGCGCCACCGGTCAGGACGATACCCGCGCCGGGGTCGATCGGCACGCCCGATGCTTTCAGCTTTTCGCGCAGCAATTCGAAGGTTTCCTCGACGCGCGGCGCAATAATGCCTTTGAGGATCGAGCGCGGCACCGAGATCGGCGGGGCTCCGGCATCATCACCACGCGGCGGGGCTTCGACCATTTCGCGGTCTTCGTTGGACGAGGCGATGGCGGAACCGTGCAGCGTCTTGACGCGCTCAGCGCCGACGAGCGTGGTGGACAAGCCGCGCGCAATGTCAGCCGTGACGTGGCTGCCGCCCACATTCAGGCAATCGACATGCACCAGTGCGCCGCCATAGAAGACCGCCGCCGTGGTGCACGAAGCCCCCATGTCGATGCAGATACAGCCCAGCTCCTTCTCGTCTTCTTCCAGCGCTGCGACGGCCGCCGCCAGAGGCGCGGAGACAATGGCCTGCACCTCAAGGTGCGCCATGCCGACGCACTGCATGATATTGTTAAAGACGTTTTCGTCGATGGTGACGACCAGCAATTCAAGGCCCAGTGTACGACCCGTCAGGTTGCGCGGATCGCGCACACCGCTGTGGCCATCGACAGCCCAGCTTACCGGCAGGAGGTGGATGGGGCGACGATTGGGGAAGCGGACCTGCGCCAGGCCCGAAGCGATGGCGCGGTTGAGATCATCATCCGAGATCGGTTTCACACCGACCGACACCTGAGCGAAGACGCGATGCGACGCGGTCTGCGCCCCCGGCACAGAAACGCGCACCCCCTGCACCGACACATTGGCCATGGCTTCGGCGCGCTCGACCGCCTGAGCGATGGCGGTGGCGGCGGCTTCCATGTCGATAATATTGCCCGCGCGTACACCGCGCGACTGTACGAAGCCGACGCCGGCCACACGGATCGAATGGTCGGCGCTGCGCACGCCGTCCGGCTTCATGATGAAGCAGCCGATCTTCGAAGCGCCCAGATCCAGAGACGCGACGACGCCCGGCGTCACCGCCATCACGCCGGGCTGACGCGAGGCGGCTTCGACGTGACGCCCTTCTTTGGCCAGTTTGCGATCTTCAAGACGCGACATTGACGGAGAACCTTAAGCTGCGGGGGCGGTTTCGAACGGCTTGACGACCAGAGCATTGGGATCGGTCAGATCAATGACCGCCAACCCCTGATCGAGGATACGCTGCTGGCTGATCAGCCCGTCGAGGCGGTTGAGGGCCTCATCCTGATCCAGCGCCGGCAACTTGATAATGGTGTTGTTTTTCAGACGTATGTCCCAGCGGCGCGTATCGACGCGCACCAGCGCCCAGACGCGCGACATCAGCTCCGGCCGCGCCTGCATCAGGCGCAAGATGTCACCACTGGCGGCATTGGCCTGTTCGCCAACCACCAGGGGCAGGTCGAGGAAGTTGCCGGAACGCGCCTCCGGAATGACCTTGCCCGTATCGTCGATGACATAGGTCTTGTTCTGGTACTGCCACACCGCCAGACGCGGACGTTCCACGACGCTGATGATCAGTTGATCCGGTAACTGACGACGCACCACCGCAGACTTCACCCAGCCCACGGATTCCACATCGGCCTTCACCTTGTTGAGGTCCATCAGGGCCAGCGGCTGACCGCGCTGAAAACGCATCGCCTTGCGAATGTCGTCACGCGCCACGTCAGAGACGCCTTGCAGGCGGACATTCTGAAGATTGATACCGATGGAGGCGATACGCGCATCGGTAAAATTGACCAGACCCGTGCGCAGGGCTTCGGCGCGCCCACCGGTCAGCAGAACCACGGCCATCAGGCCCGCCGCCCCCAGAAACCCCAGCCACGCCGTCAGCTCACTGGGCATAGCTACGCCGCCGATCAGAGCGAACTTCCCGGCCTCAGCCTTGCGCCCGCCGCGCGCACGCGGGGCCGCCTGACGGGGGGACGCTTTCGATACCGGGGCCGCTTGACGGCGCCCGCCTCTGACGACGGCTGGCATATTCTGTCCTCGTGATCGTCCGCCCAGTCAGGGCCGGTGGCGCTTCAGCCGCCCGGAACACGGACGCGCCCTGCGGTTCTTTGAACCGGTACGGCAGTGCCCTAAAGACAGGAGGCTGAGAGGATCAATAGACCCCAACAACCTTAACGATCCGCTAACGAATGCCTGTTCGGGCAGGTTTTCGTTAGGCATATTTTGGGGATAGCCTCAAATGCGACGGCGCTTACCAGTGATTGTCTGAATCTGACACGCCGGGTATAGATAACACGATGAATATGTTTGCTTTCCCCTTGGTCCGCGACCTGGCCTGATCCGCGTCCCGGCGCGCCACTTCAGGGTGATATTCGGCCCGTCTGAGCGTTTGTGCCTGCGTGCATCCCCCTCCCGAAGGCTTAACATGTCTGCACCTTCTTACCGCACCTTCAACGACGCGCAGATCACGCAATTCATCCGCCAAGGCTTCCTCTGTCTTGAGGGCGCTTTTCCGTCCTCACTGGCGGAAGAGGCGCGACGCATCCTGTGGGCCGCGACGGGGTGTGACCCGCATCGGCCTGAGCATTGGACGCGCCCCGTCGTCCGGCTGCGGCACTTCACAGATGCGCCCTTTACCGCTGCCGCCAATACGTTGCGCCTGCACACCGCCTTCGATCAACTGATTGGTCCCGGTCGCTGGCATCCTCCGGCGGGACTTGGCACCTTTCCGGTGCGATTCCCTTCGCCGGAGGTGCCGCCGGATGTCGGCTGGCACATAGACGTCAGTTTTGGCACCGAACATCCGGATTTTCTGCAATGGCGCGCCAATGTTCAGTCCCGTGGCCGGGCCCTGCTGATGCTTTTCCTGTTTTCGGACGTGGATGAGGCCGACGCGCCGACGCGTATTCGCGCCGGTTCACACCTCGGCATTGCGCGGCGGCTGGCCCCGGCGGGCGAGGCAGGCCTGACCCTGGGTGAACTGGCATCGACGGGCTTTGCAGAGTCCGCCGACTGCGAGGAGGTTCTGGCCACAGGGGCAGCCGGGACGGTCTATCTGTGCCATCCCTTTCTTGTGCATTCCGCGCAACCCCACCGAGGCAGCCAGCCCCGGTTTATGGCCCAGCCTCCGCTGCTGCCCACGGTGCCTCTGAGCCCCGACGGGCCATCGCCGGTTGAACAGGCGATCGCTCTGGCCCTCACGTAAAAAGGCCCGTGCGGTGTGCACGGGCCTTTTTAAGGACGGGCTGATTGGGTCAGGCCCCTTCCTTGACCTCCGGCACTACGGTCTCCGGCAGAGGCTCCGGATCATCGGTCGTCGGCACTGCCAGACGGGTGGTGTTTTCGATCAGGATGCCCGTGTCTTCATCGCGGACGATCTCTTCGCCACGCAGGACCTTTTCGATCTCTTCGCCGCTCAGGGTTTCGACCTCCAGCAGGGTCTTCGCCAGACGATGCAGATTGTCGAGATTTTCGGTCAGGATGCGTTTGGCCTCGTCATAGCCGCTCTGCACCAGACGCTTGACCTCGCCATCAATGGTCTGAGCCGTCGATTCCGACACGTCGCGGCCAAAGGCCCCATGCTCGTCCTCAGCGTCCTTGTAGTTGACCAGGCCCAGCGCGTCCGAATAGCCCCAGCGCGTGACCATAGCCTTGGCCAGACGGGTCGCCTGCTGGATATCCGATGAGGCACCCGACGTGATCTGATCCTTGCCGAAGATCAGTTCTTCGGCGACACGGCCGGCCATCAGGATGGCCAGACGCGAGGTCATCTGCACATAGTTCTGCGAATAGCGGTCGCCTTCCGGCAATTGCATGACCATACCCAGCGCACGGCCGCGCGGAATAATGGTCGCCTTGTGCACCGGATCGGCTTCGGGAGCCTTGAGCGCCACAATGGCGTGACCGCCTTCGTGATAGGCCGTCAGCTTCTTTTCGGCTTCGGACATGGCCATCGAGCGGCGTTCAGCCCCCATCAGCACCTTGTCCTTGGCGTCTTCAAAATCCTTCATGGTGACCAGCTTGCGGTCCTTGCGCGCCGCCATCAGAGCCGCTTCGTTGACCAGATTAGCCAGATCGGCCCCGGAGAAGCCCGGCGTACCGCGCGCCACCACCTTGACATCGACATCGACGGCCAATGGCACATTGCGCATGTGCACGCGCAGGATGGCTTCGCGACCGGTCAGGTCGGGGTTCGGCACCGTCACCTGACGATCGAAGCGGCCCGGACGCAGCAGGGCCGAGTCAAGCACATCCGGACGGTTGGTCGCGGCGATGATGATAATGCCTTCCTGAGCCTCAAAGCCGTCCATCTCGACCAGCAACTGGTTGAGGGTCTGTTCGCGCTCATCATTGCCGCCGCCGTGACCGGCACCGCGATGGCGACCCACCGCGTCGATTTCGTCGATAAAGATGATGCACGGCGCGTTCTTCTTGGCCTGTTCGAACATGTCACGCACGCGCGAGGCCCCAACGCCGACGAACATTTCCACGAAGTCCGAACCCGAAATCGAGAAGAAGGGCACGCCCGCTTCCCCGGCCACAGCACGGGCCAGCATGGTCTTACCCGTCCCCGGAGGACCAACCAGCAGCGCGCCTTTCGGGATCTTGCCGCCCAGCTTCTGGAACTTGGTCGGGTCTTTCAGGAAATCGACGACCTCCTGCAATTCTTCCTTGGCCTCATCGACGCCCGCCACATCGGCAAAGGTGACGCGGTTCTTGTGCTCGGTCAGAAGGCGCGCCTTCGACTTACCGAAGCCCATGGCCCCACGACCGCCGCCCTGCATCTGGCGCATGAAAAACAGCCACAGGCCGACAATCAGCAAGATCGGCAGCAGGCCCGACAGCAGCGACACCAGAAACGGCGTCGTAACGGTCTTCATATTGACCTTAACATTCTTGGAATCGAGCCAGTCCGCCGTATCGCTGTTCGGATAAGGAATGACGACCTTATGCTTCTGCTTGTTGGTGTCGGTGACCGTGGCCTGATCGCGGTCGATCTCGACCGCCACGATCTGACCCGCATTGACCTGTTCCTTGAGCACCGAATAGCTCATTTCCTTCGGCGCGTTCTGGTACGGGGCCTTGCCAACGACGGCATAGCCGACCAGCAGAACCGCCAGAAGAATCCCGACAATCGTCAGAGCACGAAAATTCATACGTTTCCTCACATGCGGTCTGGGCGACCGCGGGTCCTCACATGCGGTCAGGACGACCGCGGGTCTCATATGCGGTCAGGACGACCGCGGGTCTCATATGCGACCAGGACGGCCGCAGGTCTCAACAGCAGCGCGAAGCCGTCCGTGTCTGGAACCTATATAGTAGGCTCTTTAACGCTACGCTACCGGCTCTCCGCAGGAAAACACGGGATGAACCGCTTCGGATTCGCAGCGGATCAGTCCCAATGCCGCCCGCAACCGGTTGTAAATCACGTCTTGCAAGTCTCCTGCCCCCAGAAGGCGTACCGTCTGCCCCGTCTTCACCACCGGCATGGCCGCGCGCACGGCGGGCGGCAGAGCCTTAAGACGCAGGCGATCTTCCGGGGGCAGAGCATTGAGATAGCCTCCCGCCGGCACGATTTCGGCCTCAAGCGCATAAGGGGGCAATCGGTATCGCCCGTCCCAGATATCGCCGATGCGCTGAGGCTTTGCCCCATTCCGGGTCAGGTCGCCGGGCTCGCGACAGATCAGCCAGCCACCGTCATGGGCGGCGATGCGCGCCCCGCACAGGGTGAAGCGCTTGCGGCCAGCGGCAGCTCCGGCAAGGATGCGGTCAATTTCGGCCTGACGCGGCAGTTTGTCCCCGCCCCCGGCGCAGACGATCAGCGCGGAGAGAAGGGCAGCCGACGGCAGGTCGGGCCGTTGAAAATAGGCCCCCGCGGTGCGTCCGGTCACCGCTATTGGCTCCGGCGCAACGGGGTTGGCGTCGCGCTGATGCTCCGCAAGAACAGGTTTCACCCCCTGTTGGCGGACCCGCGCCCGCAGATAGGCCGGATGGGTATTGGCCGGGTCATCGACATAGGCCACCCCCAGCGCGCTCAGCCACTCACGCAGCCGCGCCCGACCGATGCCCAGCAGCGGGCGCAGGTAAAACACGCCCTCCCCCTCCGGCCAGAAGGGGGCAGGAGACCACGGTTTCGGCGAGCCGACCGTCGAGCCTTCGGTACGCATGGCCGCGGCTTCGGCCACGTCATCGGCATTGTGCCCCAGACACAGGACGCGGATGTCTTTCGCCCGAGCCGCATCAAGGATCAGATGATGCCGCGCCCGGCGCGCCGCCGCCTGAAGCCCGGTCTGCGGTTTTTCGCCTTCCCAACGCAGGACGCTAACCGGCACGCCCAGTTCGCGCCCCAGCGCTTCGACGCCCTGCGCCCAGTGGGCACCGAGCGGGTTGATACCATGATCGACCGTAAAGACCTCCAGCGGTCGTTGCCCCCACAGCCACAGCAACAGGAGCAGGGCCACGGAATCACCGCCCCCGGAAACGGCCACACCGACAGGCCGGTGCGCCGGACCATCAAGGTAGGTCGCAAAACGCGAAAGGCTTGCGGCAAGGTCCGGAAAAGCCTCCAGACTGACCACAAGCCTCGCTCTTAAATCCGGACTGATTAGCTGCACTTGCCCTTGGTCGCCAGCGCCTTGGCCTGCGACTTGATGGCCGCCGACGCGCCCGCTGCATAGCGCTTGTTAAACTCGGCCAGCGCGACGCAGGACTTGGCCGAGTCGGTTTGCGACAGGGCGTTCGCGAGTTTCACCGTGGCTTCGGGGGCCCAGCTCGTCTTGGGCCAGCCCTTGAGCGAGGTGGCATAGGCGGCGACCGAACCGGACACATCGCCCTTGACCGTGCGGATTTGCCCCAGACGGAACCACGCCTCAGCCGCCTGTGGAGCGCTGGTCCACTTGGTCGTAAACTCGGTGAAGGCGCGCTCGGCGTCGTCCATATTCCCGTTGGTCAGCAGGTCATAGGCCTGATTAAAATCGCCTTCGGCCGTGCCCGTGGTGGGCGGGGGCGGCGGCGGGCCAGCCAGGGCCGCATCGACATCCTTCAGATGCGCTTCGACCAGATCGAGACGTTGCACCAGCGTGCCGATACGCGCCTCAAGGCCGGTGATCTTCTCATTGGCCTTGCGCGCCGCGAAACCGGCTTCCTCGATCTGCGACGTCAACTGGGTGATCTGCTGCGCCTGATCATCCACCTTGCGCGACAGGATTTCCACCGTCGCCTGAAGCGCCACAACCTCGGGGTCGGGCTCGATCAAAGCGGGCGGTCCGGCATTCTTGCCCGTCTTGCCCTCATAATTGGTGATGGCGCGTTCCAGCTTGCGGACATTGCGGTCCAGGCGCTCCAGACGCTTCTTGTCCCACTCGACCGGCGGCGACTTGTCGTCCGCTTCGCTCTGGTCGATGGAAAAAAGCTGGGCATGCGCGGGCGTCGGCGCGGCCACATCGAATGCAGCCGCCGTGGCAAGGGCGATCGTCAGGGCGGAAAGAGTGGCCTTTAAACTCTGGCGGGTCATGCGTGTCCTGAAACCTGTGGGGCGCGTCCTCAAATACCTGACGAGCGCGCCTCAGATGTCAACCATTTTTGTGACGGTTTCCATCGTGACGGCGCAGTCCGGCAAAATTAAGACGCCGGATGTGACCAGAGAGCGGCATCTCATGACACCCCCTACATAGACGCAAGCGGAAAAGGCCATAAAAAAACCCCGTCAAAGTGACAGGGTTTTTCGCCTTATTTCGCAGCGGTCAGCTTGTCATTCTGAACCCAGCCGACATTGTCGTTGTCGTCCATGACTTCCCACCACATGCCGTCCTTGTTCCCGGTCGGATAAAGGAGCAGATCCTTCGGCAAGGCGCGGATCATCTTGCCAGTCGTCGCCGGCGTAGCGCGCAGGCTGGTCGGCGTCATCACGACAAACGAGCGCTGCGGTGCGGCCGCCTTCCCCCCAATGTCGAGTCCACCCATCTCCTTGACCATGTTGGTGTAGGTGACGATGAAGGCCTGGGTGACAATGCGACCTATTTCGGTGTCTTCGTAGCCGCCGCCGACCGCACCGGCAAAACCGACGCCCCCGCCCACGCCCCAGGTCAGGTCATTCTTGGCAGCGCTGCCTTCGAACGAGTTGGATTCCGAGGTGCGGACATCCGTCAGGGACAAAACCGTATTGGCCTCAAGCTTTTTGGTACGGAAACCGCCGATGACGGCTCCAGCCCGACCACCGACCATGCCGCCGATAATACCGGCCGCCCCACCGCCACCGGTGTTGGAGTCCGCCGCCGCAACCTCTGCCACCAGCACGAAATCGGCGGCCTTGATCTGGTTTTGGCCGACATTGGAGCCGGCCTGAAGCCCGATCCCGGCGGCCAGATCACGCTCGCGCTGAGCAGCGTTCATACCGGCCCCGCGATCAACCAGCGAGAAACAACCCGACTTCTGCACGATCACCCGCAATAACTTTTGCGGCGGCGCCAGATTGTTTTGCGCCCAACCGCGCTCATCGTCACCGTTGACGATGGAGATTGTGCCCAGTTTCTTGGTGCATTTCGGGATTGAGTCCATCATGCTGTTCTGGGTTTGCTGGACCTTGGATGGCTTGGCCGTCTGAGCCATGCCTGCAACCGGCACGACCAGAGCCGCCAGCGCGACGGCGCTTAAACATCTGTGCATATCTTACCCCCTGGAATGAATTGTCGGGATGGTGTTCTGATGACGGTCATCTGCCCCAAGCGAATACGCGACTCTGGGCGAGGCGACACGAACTCTACGCCCTTGCGATAGCAGGCGACACGGATCGCGGCAAGCCTGAGAGCGGCCCCTCCCCTGTTCGGGGTATGAAAAAGGGCCCGGCGAACCGGACCCTTTTCTGTCATTCGGCGCTTGCCGTCGGAACGCTTATTGCGCGCCCTCGGTGATAGCCGTGTGGGCGTTACGGTTTTGCGACCAGGCTTGTTCGTCGTCACCAGTCGCAATCGGGTTTTCCTTACCGTAGGAGATGGTCGAGATGCGCGCCGGTACCACACCCTTTGCGGTCAGGTACTGCGACACGGTCTCGGCGCGACGCGCCCCAAGAGCGAAGTTGTATTCACGGGTGCCGCGCTCGTCGGCATTGCCTTCGATGCGGATCTTCACGGCCGGATAGCGAACCAGCCAGGCCGCTTGCTTGTCCAGCAGGGCCTTGGCGTCTTCGCGCAGCGACGACTGGTCGAGATCGAAGAAGACGCGGTCGCCGACATTGACGACGAAGTCCTGCTGCGAACCCGGAACCGGGCCGGTCGGCGGCAGCGGAGTGGTGTCAGCGGCGGGCGGCGGCGTATAGGCCGGGGCCGGGGTCGGCTGTTCGGCGACGGCCGGCGGGGGCGTCACGACTTCTGGCTTCTTACCGGCGCAGGCCGCCACCGAAAGCGTGGCACAGGCCAGCAGAGCGAGTTTGAATACAGACTTGGTCATCGAAAAACCCCTTGTTGGAACAATTGTAAAGTTGACGGAAACAGCAAGCCATTTCCTGAGAAAATGAATGGTCCTACTTTTCCGCCTCAAAACGGATTTGTCAAACCCTTAACCCACATTTAGTTACGCTGTGTAACAGTCTTGTGGCAGAGATGTTGCGACGGCGCGATCACAGTCTTCAAAAAGCAGTGTTGTGGCAAAAATTACGCGCGCAAAATGGGAATATAGGCGGGCAAAAATCAGTTTTCGGTAGGTAAAGGGCCTACCGATGCGGCAGGCCCTGCGGTTTCCCGTCTATTTCAGTCGCGGTGACCAGGCCGGGTCGGACGCGCCGCCCGCATAGGGTACCGGACGCTCGATACGCCCCGAAGCCTCAACCATCCACAGCGATGGCAGCGATCCCGGCGGCTCACGGAAGAACATGATGTAGCGACCATTGGGGGCCCAGGTCGGCCCTTCTTCGAGGAAGGAGGAGGTCAGCAGCTTCTCATTGCCGCCACCGGCATCCATCACGCCGATCGAGAAGCGGCCCCCGGACTGCTTGGTAAAGGCGATCTTGTCGCCCTTTGGGCTGAATACCGGCGTCGAATAAACACCGCCGCCAAACGAGATACGGCGCACGCCCGTACCGTCGGCATTCATGGCGTAGATTTGCGGCGAACCGCCCCGGTCAGAGTTAAACACAATGGTCGATCCATCCGGTGAGAAGGACGGCGAGGTGTCGATACCCGGATCGGTGGTGACACGGCGCGTGGCCCGCGTGCGCAGGTCCATTACATAGATGTCGGTATTGCCGCCCTGCGCCACCGAATAGGCCAGCTTGGTCCCATCGGGCGAGAAGCGCGGCGCGAAGACCATGCCCTTGATCTGTCCGACGGCCTCCTGACGGCCCGTTTCGATGTTGAAGACATAGATGCGCGCGGAATCCTCGCGCAGCACCATATAGGCCACTTCCTGCGAGTCAGCGGAAAAACGCGGTGTCATTACCTTATAGGAGCCATCCGTCAAATAGGAGGGATTGGCCCCGTCCTGATCCATGATGGCCAGACGCTTGACGCGCTTACCCTTGCCACCGCTTTCCGCGACAAAGACGATGCGGGTGTCGAAATAGCCCTCTTCGCCGGTCAGCTTTTCATAGATGGCGTCGGCGATCTTGTGCGCGATGCGGCGCCAGTTTTCCGGCGTTGCCGTGACCGACTGCCCCAGAAGCTGCTTCTCCGAAAAAATATCCCACAGGCGGAAATCGACCTGAAGACGCCCCTCGGCATCGACGCGCGCGACACCATTGGCCAGCGCCTGCGCATTGATGGTCTTCCAACTGGCAAAGGTCGGCGTGGCGTCGATGCCGACGCTCTGCTCGATGAAGGCGTTGGGGTCGATCGGCTTGAAGAAGCCCGACCGTTCCAGGTCCGACATGACCACCTTGGTGATCTTGTCCCCAAGATCGGAGCCGCTCGACTCGATGTCGATGCCGATAGGCAGGGGGGCGATCACGCCCTCATTGACCTCAGCACGGATCGGCGCCTGCGCGAAAGCGGCCAGAGGGGCCGCCGCTATGGCAAGCCACGTCCCCAAGGCGACGGCGGCGATTTTTAAGGGTTTCATATGGGGCCTCCCGTTATGCGCCTGCGCAGGCCTTCTGCGCGTTGAAGGTGATTTCCAGAGGTTGATTGTAAAGTCCGTCGGGCAGATTGTCGTACAACTCACCCTTTTTGACCGCGGCCTGTGCACGACCGGCGGCCGCTTGCCACACCGGATCGTTGCGGGGATTTTCCCACTCCGGCCCCTTGATCACACGGCCATTCGGCGAAATGGTGAAGGCAATGACGGCGCGCACCTGATTACCGCCCGGCACATCGCAGTTGGGCGACCACAGACGTTGCAGCTTCGCCGTCAGCGCGTTCAAGGCCGGCCCTGTATCCGCCGCAGCGCTCCCCCGCGCCGAAGACCCGTCGGTGGGTGTGCGCGTCGGCCGCGCGGGGGTGCGCGTGTTCGACTTGGGCGGCGACGACTTCATCTGCGACAGAGAATCGAGGTCAAGCGTCTGAGGCTTCGGCTTCTGCATCCCCTTGGGGTCCGGTTTGGCCGGGGCCGGTTTCACCGGTTCCAGCTTCTTCGGCTCAGGCTTTTTGGTGTCCTTCTTCACCTCAGGCACCGGCTGTTTCGGCGCCGGAGGTGTCGGGACCGGTTCTGGCTCAGGCGTCGGCACGGGCTCAGACGGTGCGGGCTCCGGTACCGGCTCCAGCACGGCCTGCTCATCCTTGGGCGCGGCAGCCATCGAGCGTTCAGGCAGTTCGGCCACGACCTGCACCGGCACCGACACCACCGGCTTGGCCTCCGGCAGGGTGTTCCAGTTGAGGAAGGCAAGCGCCAGCACACCCGCGTGCAGGAGAAGCGAACCGATAAGGGCGCGACCCATCTTCATGGTTACGGTGCCGCCTCCCCGGCCGGGGCCGGTTTCTGCGTCTTGCCGAGGTTTTCGGTGAGGAGATTGATCTTGGTAAAGCCCGACGTGGACAGACGCGCCATTACCTTGGCCACCGTCTCATAGGGCGCGGTCCCTTCGGCACGCACATAGATCGGCTTTGAGGTGTCGTTGTCGGTCATAGCCATCAGGCGCGGCGTCAACTGATCGAAGGTGGCCGCATCGTCCATGACAAAGAGCGCACCGTCACGCTGGATCGACACCGTGATAGGATCGCCCTCATCCTTCAACGCCGCTGCCTCGGTCTTGGGCAGTTCGATCTTGATGCCGGAGGTCAGAAGCGGCGCCGAGATCATGAAGATGATCAGCAGCACCAGCATGACATCGACCATCGGCGTGACGTTGATTTCCGCCAGCGCGCCACGACGCGCCCGCCGCCTGCCGCGCCGGCGTCCACCGCCTGTGCCTGCATTACCCATTGCCATGTGCGTGCCCCTCTCAGCGACCGGCCAGCTTGCCGCCGAGGCGACCGGTGACGGACACCATCAGTTCATCGGCAAAGCCTTCGAGGCGGCCCACAAAACGCGCCACCTTGGCATTGTAGAGGTTGAAGAAGATATAGGCGGGAATGGCCGCGCCCAGACCGATGGCCGTGGCGAACAGGGCTTCGGAAATAGCCGGGGCGACCGTGGCCAGATTGGTGTCGCCCTGAGAGGCAATGGCCGAAAAGGCGTTCATAATGCCCCAGACCGTGCCGAACAGGCCGATAAAGGGGGCCGCGGTAGCGACCACGGCCAGGAGGCTGAGGCCATCTTCCATGGCGTCGGCCTCGGTCGAAATGACATGGTTCAGTTCGCGATCGACGCGCGACAGAAGCAGTTCGCCTTCGGGAGCGGAAATGCTCTTGCCCTTATATTCGCTCCACGCTGCCGTCACCGTCACCAGCAGCTTTGGAAAGGGCGCGGTCGGCTGGGTACCGTGCTTGGCGGCGATGTCCTCAAGCGCGCGTCCGGAGGCCAGCTCTGCTTCAAAGCCCGCCGCCTCCTTGTTCAGCTTGGCCAGTTTGAAGCCCTTTTCGATGATAATCGCCCATGACCACAGCGACCCGAGCGCCAGAAGAAGCATGACGCCCTTCACAACCCAGTCGGCCCGCAGGAACAGGTCGATAAAGCTGAGGGACTCGGCGGCGTGGGCGGCTTCCATGAACAACTCCTGAGGCAATAGGCGCGATTGACCCTAGCTTAACCATGCGACCAAATTTTTAAAGGCGCAAAATGGGTGTTTTTTACAGGGCCGTGGCACCTCACCCACAGGCTTGGCATCCTGACATAGGTTTGGCGACATTAATGTGGCGCTCTTGGCATAAAATTCCGGAAAATCCGGAAGCCTCAGTCAAACAGATCGCCGGTCGAGGGGGCAATCGAGCCATTGGCCGGCGGATTGAGCCCCAGATGCATGTAGGCCCGTGCGCAGGCCATGCGCCCGCGCGGCGTGCGCTGGATAAAGCCCTGCTGCATCAGATAAGGCTCGATCATGTCTTCGACGGCGTCGCGCGCTTCGGCAATGGCGGCGGCGATGGTTTCCAGCCCCACCGGCCCGCCATTATAGTTTTCGATCATGGCCGTCAGATAGCGGCGGTCGAGCTGATCGAGCCCAGACGGATCGACCTCAAGCCGGGCCAGCGCGCGCGAAGCGACTTTTCTGTCGATGACTTCGGCCCCTTCGGCGGTGGCGAAGTCGCGCACCCGGCGCAGCAGACGTCCGGCGACGCGCGGCGTACCGCGGGAACGCGAGGCGACTTCAAAGGCCCCGTCCTCGCTCATCACCGCGCCCATCTTGCGCCCGGTGCCCATGACCACGCGCACCAGCTCTTCGGGCGTGTAGAACTCCAGCCGTAGCGGGATGCCGAAACGGTCGCGCAGCGGCTGCGACAACAGGCCCGCCCGTGTCGTCGCCCCCACCAGCGTGAACGGCACCAGATCGATTCGCACCGTGCGCGCCGCCGGACCATCGCCGATGATCAGGTCCAGCACATAGTCTTCCATGGCCGGATAGAGGATTTCCTCCACCTGCGGGCTCAGGCGGTGGATTTCGTCGATAAACAGCACATCATTGGGTTCGAGATTCGACAGGATGGCCGCCAGATCACCGGCCTTGGCCAGCATGGGGCCGGACGTCGCACGAAACCCGACCTTGAGTTCCTTGGCCACAATCTGCGCCAGCGTGGTCTTGCCCAGACCCGGCGGACCATAAAACAGCACGTGATCCAGCGCTTCCTTGCGCGCCGCAGCCGCCTGCACAAAGACCTTGAGATTGGCCTTGAGGGGGGCCTGCCCCACAAAGTCATCAAAGCTCTGCGGGCGCAGGGCGCGGTCGGAGGCAAAGGCTTCGACCTCGTCGTCCGTCGGTTCGCCGGAAATGATACGCGCCATGAGTTATCCTTAATAACGCGCGGCTTGATCCCAAAACCGCTTCACACTTTTGGGGCCGCGCTTAATTACTTACCAATCAACTTCAGAGACGCCCGGATCACCGCCGCCAGTTCGGCTTCAGGGCCCAGTGCCTTCACCGCCGCTTCGACTGCCTGCCGCGACTGCGCCTCGGGAATGCCCAGCCCCATAAGGGCGGCCACACTCTCGCCGTTGAGACTGACCGCCGGCCTCACCGAGGCCAGAACCACGCCTGGGGCCATGGGCACAAAGGCCTCCCCGACCGCCAGCGCCTTGCCCTTCAGTTCGATCACGATGCGCTGAGCCAGCTTGGGCCCCACCCCGTTGGCTTTGTTGACCTTGGTCTTGTCTTCGTGCGCCACGGCCAGGGCCAGTTCGTGTGGCGTCAGTATATCAAGCACCGACAGCGCCGCCTTGGGCCCCACACCCTGCACGGTCAGAAGCTGCTGAAAGGTCTTGCGTTCATCCTTCGACAGAAAGCCATAGAGCCGCGTGCCGTCTTCGCGCGTCTGGCTCTCGATGTGCAGGATCGTCTCCTGACCATTGCCGGGCAGGTTGGCCAGGGTGCGCACGCCGCACTTGACGATATAGCCGACCCCCATCACCTCGATCAGGGCTTCGTCCTCTTCGATTTCCAGCAGAATACCGCGCAACCGTCCGATCATGCCGCCGCCCCTTTCTTAAGGGGTCGCGCCCCTGCTCCCGAAAACCGCTCCCCACTTTTCGGGGTGCGCTCCAGCATCCTGTGCTTGCGCTTATGCGCGTGGGTCACCGCCACGGCCAGTGCATCGGCCATATCGGCAGTGAGACCGTTTTCCGCCGTCGCGGCGCGCGGCAACAGACGCTTGATCATAAACAGGATCTGATCCTTGTCGGCGCGCCCCGCCCCCACCACGGATTTCTTGACATCCAGCGCCGCGTATTCCGCCACGCTCAGACCCGCCTGCGCCGGGGCCAGCATGGCGGCCGCGCGCGCATGGCCGAGTTTCAGCGTCGAGGCGGGGTTCATATTGACAAACGTCTCTTCAATCGCCGCTTCTTGCGGACGATACTGAAGGATGACCTTGCCCAGTTCTTCGAACAGATAAAGCAGGCGCACCGACAGTTCGGCCTTTTCTTCGGGCAGGATGACGCCGTGCGCGACCCAGTTCAGCCGCGCCCCTTCGACGTCCAGAATCCCCCAGCCGAGGCGGCGCAGGCCGGGGTCGAGACCGATAATGCGAATCCTGTTGTTCTGCATTCGTTCAGCATTACCCCTTCGCCGCGCCCTGTGCAATCGGCAATTCTTGCCGTCGCCCAAGGTGTTCAGTCCCGGCGATTGATGGGTTGGATCGGGTCTGAACCGTGGCCTGAAATCTGCACCGACAGGCATGAACGGAACCAAAATCAGGCTTTGAGCGGTGGTCCTGCCCCAAACTGGCGCAGGAAGCGATTGTCAAGAACACCGGCTTGGGGTTAAGGTTTATCAATGTACGGTTAATGGGGGTTATGGACATGGCGGCACACAAGGGACATTCCCGCGCCAATGCAGGCCTGTTTATCGGTGTTGCCATTGCGGCCGGGGCTGCGGTGGCCTTCGCGCTGATTAACGGGGGCGCTCCCCTGTCCGCCGGGCTGTATCTCGCCGACTGGGTCAACTGGGTGCGTATCACGCCGTCCATGTCCGGCCTGCTGGCTCTGGGCCTTGTCGGCCTGCTGGTGGGGGTTGTCGGCACGGTGGCCAGTCTGATGGTGCCCCGCCGCAAACCCGCCCGACGCGCCCCAGTCGAAGCGGTGGCTTCGGCACCGATCTCCGAAATCGCGCCGGAAATCCTGGAAGCTCCGACCCCGGCCGCGCCGCTCACGCCGCAACTGGTGGCCGATAATACGCGCAAGGCGTCACTGCGCTTCGAAGCCCCGCTCGACTCTGCGCCTGTGCCTGTTGTGCCCACGATTCTTGCGGAGCCCACGGCTGAGCCTGTAGCGCAGGCCCCGTCCGAACCCTTGCCCAGCGCCGAAATCATCCCCTTCCGTCCGGAAGCTGCGACCGAAACCGCCCCCGAGCCGATAGCGGCGGTCGCCGAAGAGGCCGAAGCCGCACCCGTCGAAGTCCTACCCGTCGAAACCCCGGTCGAAGACGTACAGGCTGTGGTGAGCGATCCCATCGCCGCCGCCCTGCTGCACGAAGGGCCGGAAGCCCGCACGGCACCGGAGGCGGCGCCGGACATCAACGCCGTTATCCATTCGGCCATGCGTTTTATCGACAAGCCTGATCCGACCTCGGTCACCAGCGTCGAGGAGGTGCACGCCGTGCGCGCGCAGGAGGTCCATTCCGACGCCCCGCCGCGCGTGGCCAGGCCTGAACTGATCAGCGAACTGATGACCGATACGCCGATCAAATCGACGGCGGAGTATAAGGCCCTGTCGGAAGCCCTTTCGGATAGCGGAACCTTTGCAGACAACGCCCCCCTGCTTGATTCCGTGGTTCTGGAATCGGCACCGGTCGAATCCCGGCCGGTATCCGACCCTCATCCGGTCAGAGAGGTCGCGCCCGAAATCACGCCCGTGGCCGAAACCGTTGCGGAGCCTTTGCCGGCCGCTCAGGTCGTGACCCCCGATCCGCAGCCTGTTGATCCGCAGGCCGAGATTAACCGCGCCCTGACGGCGGCCCTCACCCACTGGCCCGATGCCACGCGCGACATCGCCGAAGGGGAACTGCGTGTGCGTCTCGGCCAGCTTTATCACGACAGCGCCCTGCAAAGCCGCGAAGCCTTTGCCCGCATCACTCAGGGCGATCTGAGCGGCGGCGCGGCGGTCATGGCGCAGGAGGCGCAGGCCTTTGCCGATGCCCGTCTGCCGGAAAAGGCCGCCGAGCTATGGCGTATCTATGGCGCCCTGCACATGGGCCGCGACGATACGGCGGCCATGCACGCCTATGAGCAGGTGTCGGCCCTCGACCCCGCCGACGGCAATATCCACATGTACCTCATCCACCGCTATCGCATGGCCAATGAGACGGGCAAGCTGCTCCCGGTGTTGGGTCGGGCGCTGGGCATCGTCGCCGATCGCGATACGCGCCTTGACCTGCTGACGCAGTTTGCCGACCTGACGCAGACGGGCGGGCACCTGAGCCACACGGCGCAGGCGCTCGAGGAGCTGAGCCGTATCCGGGGCGAACTCTCTGCCGAAGACCCCGACAATCTCCAAAAACGCTCGGCTTTGGCCATCGCTCTGGCAAAGCAGGCGCAGGTGCGTGAACTTATGGGCGACGGGCCGAAAGCCGCCCCGCTCTACCAGCACGCCCACCGCGTCTTCGCCGAACTGTCGGCGCGCGTGCCGGATCATGCAGGCCTCAAGGCCATGGCCGAAAATGCCCGCCGCGACGCCGAACGCCTCAGCGCCTGACGCGGTAAAGGACGCTTCCCGGCAAAGACAGCTTGAAATCTTATAACTGAACGCCGTATGGCGGGCGTCAAAGCCGTGTGTCCGGCTTATACCCACGGTCATTGAAATGGCTCTGGGAATGCCTTTCTAGTGAGACTTGCCTGATGCCTGCCTTGCCCCCCGGTCTGATGACCGTGCTTTTGCTGATCGGTTCCAACGTCTTCATGACCTTCGCCTGGTATGGCCATCTCAAGGTCAAGCATGAAAAGCTCTGGGTCCTCATTCTCGTCAGTTGGGGCATCGCCTTCTTTGAATACTGCCTGATGGTCCCGGCCAACCGTATCGGTTATGGCGTCTTCTCGGCGGCCCAGCTCAAAACCATTCAGGAGGTCGTCACCCTGTCGGTCTTTGTGCTGTTTTCGGTCTTCTATCTGGGCGAAGCGATCCGCTGGACGCATATTGTCGGTTTTACCCTGATCGCGCTGGGGGCCGGGTTCATCTTCTATAAGGGGTGATGCGGGGAAGCGACACCGACAAAAAACGTCACATTCTAAGGCTTTGACTCAGACGGCATCTGTGCCACTATAGACGTTAACCATATTTTTGCGGCCGCATTTCGAGGGATAGGTATGAAACGCGCATTGGTAATCATGGGGGGTTTTGCGCTGATGGGTGGGCTTTCGGCCTGTGAACCCGGTGGTCCCCGTTACGACTATGTGGATGCGCGTACTCAGGCGCAGCGCGCCGATGCCTGCGTGGCGCAGTTTGAACCGAACGGCACGGCGCCGCAGGTGATGACTTACGACTCCCAGAGCAAGACCGAAGTCCATATGAATCAGGATGGCAAGTTGGTCACCGTCACGGCCCAGAACAAGCCCGACTCGACCTCGCTCGGTATGGAAGGCAAGGTCGGCGGCTCGCGTCCGGTGTCCTGCACCGACGCCACCGTGGCGCGCGGCCGTACCGACATCCCCAAGGACTACCCCAAGAAGTCGGATGGCTGGTGGTGGAAGAAATAGGCTGCCCGCAGGGCTGAGCCTCAAGAGCGTCCGGTTCACGCCGGACGCTTTTTGATTTACGCCCTGCGTCCGACAGGGGTGGCGTCAGAGGGTGGCGCAGCGACAGATTATCTAAGTGCTTTTTTATGTATCCGGCGTGCATAAAGCCGGTGGCGGAGGCCGTTACACAGGGTCCGTCAGGTTTGCAGTATTGATTGACAGGATAGTCCTTTGCGTCTGGCGGCTCCGGCCTTGATGGCATTTACCTGGTTGGCAGGACAGGCGACGGCCCAGACACCCGCTCAGCCCGTGACCGAGGCACGCACCGCGCCGACGCCCCCGGCTACCGGTGCCCCGGTGATCGACACGCCGATCATCAGCGACGACGATTTCGAAAAGGCCCTGCCCTCCCTGAGCGCGCCTGCCCAGACATCGCCTGCCCAGACGTCGCCTGCCCAGACATCGCCTGCCGGCACGCCGCAACCGACGGTTCCGGCGACAGCGGCACCTCCCCCTCCACCATCGGGGGTTAGCGAACCGGATCCCTCTGCGCAACCGACAGAGTTGCCGCCGCTGACGCCCGCCGACGACCCGGCCCTGACCGCCGCCCTGCCGCCACTCGACAGCTTCAACCCCGATGCCGCCCCCGTCATCCTGAGCGAAACCCGGCAGGCTGCGCCCGCCATTCGCTACGATCTGCACGTCGATGGCCTGGCGGCGCTGGGCCTCGAAAATCGTTTCAAGGATCTCAGCGCCCTTCAGTCCGGCAAGGGCGAAGCGGCCAATGCCGCCATGCTGCGCGCCCGTCTGACCGAGGATGAGCAGACGGCGCTGCGCCTGCTGAAAGGCGAAGGCTATTACGACGCCGTGGTCGTGGCACGCATCGAATCCCCTATCCTGCAACCGGGCGAGAGCCTTCAGGACGCAACCGGCCGCACTCAGGGTCGGGCGCAGGTGCGCGTCTCGGCACGGGCCGGGGAACGCTACACCCTGTCGTCAGTGACCGTGAAGGCCGATCCCACCGAACCACCCACCCTGATTACGGACAATCTGCCGCTGAAGGTGGGCGATCCGGTGGACGCCACCCTGATCAAGTCCGCCGAAGCCAATGTGGCTCTGGTCCTGCCGCAGCAGGGCTATCCTTTTGCCGAGCTGGGCCTGCGCGACGTACTCATCGACCCGCAGACGCGCACCGGCGACTATACCCTGCCCGTCACCACCGGCCCGCGCGCCCGCTTCGGGGCTATTCGCTCCGAGGGGCAGCGTCAGGCCTTTGGCGATGACCATGTGCGCGTCCTGTCGCGCTTCGACAGCGGTGACCTGTACGACAGCCGTCAGATGGACGATCTGCGTCAGGCCCTGTCGGCCACCGGCTTGTTCGCCTCAGTGGCCGTTGAACCGGTCCTGACCGAGCAAAAGAACCCCGATGGCACGGCGGTCGTCGACCTGAAGATTACTCAGAATGCGGGACGCCCGCGTACACTGGCCGGAGATATCGGCTTTTCCACCGGTCAGGGCCTGCGCACCGAACTCAACTGGACGCACCGCAACTTCCGCCCGCCCGAAGGCGCGCTGATCGCCTCGGTCATTGCCGGAACGCAGGAACAGGGCCTTGGCGTCTCCTTCCGGCGCTCCAACGCCAAACGCCGCGACCGCACCTTTCAGTATGGCGCCGCCTTCAATAATCAGGCCTACGATTCCTACGAGGCGCAGACCATTTCGCTCAGCGTGAATGTGTCGCGCGTTTCGACACCTTTGTGGCAAAAGCGCTGGACCTGGTCCTACGGGGCCGAGGTGCTGGCAACGCGCGAAACCGGCTTTTCCAAGCGACGCAATGCCAATGTGCAGGATGACTACTTCTACGCCTCGGTGCCGTTGAAACTGAATTACGACCGCTCGGACAATCTGCTCAATCCGGTGCGCGGCTGGCGCGCCGGCGTGCAATCGACGCCGACCGTGTCGCTCAACGGGGGTGGGGGCAATTTCATCGCCAATGTCGCCAGCGCCACCTTATACCGCCAAGTCAGCCCAAAGGTCGTTCTGGCGACGCGGGCACAGGTCGCCTCCATCGCCGGAGCCGAAACCTCGAAAATCGCCCCGTCGCGGCGTCTCTATGCCGGGGGCGGCGGCTCGGTACGCGGCTTCGGCTATCAGGAACTGGGGCCGCGCGACCCGGCCAATAACAACAATCCGATCGGCGGGCGCTCTTCGGTCGAGCTGGCCTTCGAAGCGCGCTATCGCACCGGCAATATCGGTATCGTGCCGTTCGTCGATGTCGGTCAGGTCTATGACAAAGAGTTTCCGCAGTTCTCCGACCTGCGTTTTGGCGTCGGCATCGGGGCGCGCTACTATACCAATTTCGGGCCTATTCGCATCGACATCGCCACGCCGATCTCACGCCGCGACGGGGAATCGCCCGTCTCTCTCTATGTCGGTATCGGGCAGGCCTTCTGATGACGCAGAACCCGACCCCCGACACGCCTGAAACGGCAAAACCGGCGACCGAGGCACAGGACCACGCGCGTCCGGAAACGGACGACACCCTGCCACCACCGGAGCGTCCCGCCCCGGTGCGCACGCCGTTTACGTGGCGCAAGGCGCTGATGTGGACCGGGGGTGCGCTGGGCGGCCTGCTGGTACTGGGCGGGATCGGCGTGGCCGCGCTCGACAGCGCGCCGGGCAAGCGGTTTATCGTCTCTCAGATCACCGGCCTCAAGCCCGATAACGGTCTGAGGGTCGGTGTCGGGCGCATCGACGGCTCGATCTATGGCGATTTCACCATCCACGACCTGATCCTGTCCGATGCGCAGGGCGTCTTCCTCAAAAGCCCGGCGGTGCGGCTCAACTGGCGGCCCTTTGGGTTGCTGAACAAGCATCTGGATGTGCGCGAACTGTCGTCGCCGCGCGTCGAATGGCTGCGGCAACCCGCCCTGAGCGAAACGGCCAAAACCACGCCGTCCGAACCCTTCACCCTGCCCGATCTGCGCATCGACGCCGAAAAGGTCGATATCAGGGCCCTCTATCTGGCCCCGCCGGTGACCGGAGACGCCCAGACCCTGAACCTTAGCGGCACGGCCCATCTGAAAAACAGGCGCGCCCTGATCGACGCCCGCCTGAGCGGCGATCGCGGTGATCGCGCCGTCCTGACGCTCGATGCGCAGCCCGATGCCAACCGCTTTGACCTGAGTGCGGCGGTCGATGCCCCGAAGGACGGTGCCATTACGGGACTGGCCAGACTGGAGACGTCTCTGACCCTGCGGCTGGAGGGTAAGGGCGACTGGAAGGCATGGAACGGCCGCCTCAGCGGCACGGCGGGGGAACAGCCTCTGGCCGATCTGAGTCTGACGGCGCGTGACGGCCTGTTCGGTGTGAAGGGCACGGCGCGACCGCAGGCCATCGTGCCGCCGCTGTCGGACATGCTGTCCCCGGCCGTCCGTGTCGATCTTTCGACCACATTTAAAGACCGCGTCGCCGATGGCACCCTGGCTCTGGCCGCCGATGCCCTGACTCTTAATGCCAAAGGTCGCGTCGATCTGGGAAAAGGGGCGTTCGGTGATCTGACGATCAACGCCGCCCTGCTCAAACCCGCCAATATCGCCAAGGGACTGAACGGCAAGGATATTGTGGCAAGCGTGCGTCTGGATGGCGCGTTCAAACGCCCGCTGATCGACTATAAGCTGTCGGCCGGCAGTATAGGCTTCAATGACGTTGTGGTGCATCAGTTGCGCGCCGAGGGCAAGTCGCGGCTCAATGGCGACCATATCCTGATCCCGGTCAAGGCCTCGGCCAGACACATGACCGGGTTGAATGCGGCGGCGGAGTCCCTGGTCAGCAATATCACGATTAATGGCGATCTGGCCTGGTCGGACGGCCTAATCCTGTCGGACAATCTCAAAATCCGCTCGGACAAGATCAATGGCACGGCCATCATCCTCGCTCAGCCGTCGGAGGGCCGTTACGAGGGCGCTCTTAAGGGGCGTATCAACCAGTATCTGGTCGATGGCGTGGGCCTGTTCAATCTGGTTGTCGATGCCGATCTGCGTCAGCTCAAGGCCGGCGGCTTCGGCATTGTGGGCAAGGTCGATGGCGAAAGCCTGCGCCTCGACAATGGCGGCCTGAAGTCGTTTTTTGGCGGCAATTTCAAATTCTCCGGCGCGATGAACACCACCGCCAATGGCGATGTCATCCTGCAACGCCTGACCCTGACGGCGCCCGATTTCCGCCTGACCTCGGCCAGCGGCCGCGTGTCGAAAGGGCGGCTCGATTTCAAACTGGCGGCGCAGTCGGCAAAATACGGGCCGTTGAGCGCCGACGCCGGGGGGACATTGAAGGCCCCCACCCTGACCCTGCGCGCGGAAAAGCCCGATCTGGGACTGGGGCTGCAACAGGTGGTGGCGCGTCTCAATACCACGCCGCAAGGCTATGCCATTACGGCCGAAGGCGGCTCGAAGTATGGCCCGCTGAAGGCGGACGTGGTGGTGCTGAAAAGCGACGGCCCGCTGGCCATCGACGTGCGCACGGCGCAGGTGGCGGGCTTCAGCGCGCAGGGCCGCGTGGTGCAATCGACCAGTGGCCCCTTTACGGGTACGCTGAACCTGACCGGGCGGGGCATCAACGGCACGGCGCGTCTGCTGGCCTTTGACGCCGTGCAGGGCGCGCAGGTCTCGGCCCGCGCCAACAATGCCCTGCTGCCCGGCGCGGCCGAAATCCGCATCGGGCGCGCCATTATAGAGGCCACGGCGCGCCTGGACGACCAGCCGACCCTCAAGGGCGATGTGCAACTGGCCGACGTGATCTATGGCCAGACCTACGTCGAAAAGGCCCGCGCCCGCATCGACCTCAAAGGGATGCGCGGCACGGTACAGATGATCGCCAATGGCGATGCCGGTACCGCCTTCAACCTCGCGGCCAATGCGCAGGTGTCACCCGATGACGCCCTGATTGCCCTGTCCGGTCGCGCCGGTCAGGTGCCGTTTGCGCTGGAACGCCCCGCCCGCGTCGTGCGTCAGGGTGAGGACTGGGTGCTGACCCCGGCGGTGCTGATGACGGCGCAAGGCAAGGTCAATCTGGCCGGACGTTTTGGCGAGGTCCTCCGCGCGCAGGCGCAGTTTGATCGCTTTGACCTCAGCATTCTCAATCTCATCGACCCCAATCTGGGGGTCAATGGCACCGTGTCCGGCGGGCTCGACTACACCCAACGCGGCAAGGCCTTTCCACAGGCGCAGATGCAGCTCAGCTTCAATAATCTGACGCGCACCACCATTGCCCGCGTTTCGACGCCGCTGGACATCCAGATGCAGGCGTCCCTGAGCGAAAACCGTTCCGAGGCGCGCGGCCTGCTGCGGCAGGGCACGGCCGATATCGGTCGCTTCACCCTCAGCATCGACCCGCGCGGGGACGGCGCGTGGACGCAGCAGTTGCAAAGCGGGGCCGTCTCCGGCGGCCTGCGCTTCAACGGCCCCTCCAGCGTGCTGTTCTCACTCGCCGGTCTTGGGGATCAGCAGATGACCGGCAATGTGGCGCTGGCCGCCGACCTGTCGGGCACACTGCGCCAGCCCCGCCTCAACGGTCTGGTGCGCGGCAACGGCCTGACCTATGAGCACCTGACCTTCGGCACGCGCATCAGCGATATCGCTCTGGAAGGCCGCTTCTCCAATGACCGGCTGGAGCTGCAAAAGTTCGAAGGCCGCGCCGGAGACGGTCGCGTCTCGGCCACCGGCTTCGTGGGTCTGAGCGCCGATGACAACTTCCCGCTCAAGCTGAATGCGAAACTCGATAATGCACGGCTGGCGGCGTCTGACGCGCTGGCCTCAACCGTGTCGGGTACGCTCGATGTCACCAATGATGCGCAGAACGGCCCATGGATTCGCGGCAATCTTAACCTGCCGGAATTCCGCTATCAGGTCGTCTTCCAGGGCGCTTCGAAGGTCGATGAGCTGGAGGGCGTGCGGATCAAAGGCGCGCGTGTCGTGGAGCGCAAGACGACTCACGTCGCCCCCACCCTGTGGAACCTCGATATCCGCCTGCGTGCCGACAATCAGATCTTCGTTTCCGGTATGGGGCTGGAGTCGGAATGGAAGATGAACCTCAACGTCGGCGGCACCACGCGCGACCCGCGCGTAGTGGGGCGGCTCAATGCCTTGCGCGGTACCTATGCCTTCTCCGGGCGCGAGTTTGAACTCGACAAGGGGGAAATCACCTTCGACGGCGGCAGCCTGACCAATCCGGAAATCGCCCTGACCGCCACCACCAAGGTCGGCGACATGACCGGCACCATCGGCGTGTCGGGCCGGGCCCAGAACCCTCAGATTGCCTTCGGCTCCAGCCCGGCCCTGCCGCAGGACGAGGTGTTGTCGCGCCTGCTGTTCGGACAGAATGTCGGCAATCTGTCGGCGACGCAGGCCCTGCAACTGGCGGCCTCGCTTCAGGCACTTCAGGGGGGCGGAGGTCTCAACCCGCTGGGCAAGCTGCGCTCGGTGACCGGCATCGACCGCCTGCGCGTGCTGGGGGCCGACGCCTCGACGGGCCGTGGCACAGCGCTGGCGGCAGGTCAGTACCTGACCAATGACATCTATGTGGAAATCGTCACCGATACGCGCGGCTTTACGGCAACCCAGATTGAGATTGCCCTGTCGCGCGTCCTGTCGGTCCTTACACAGGTCGGCTCCACGACGGGCACCAGCGTCAATCTCCGATACTCGCGGGACTATTAGAGCGATGTGCGGAAAAGTGTGAGCGGTTTTCCGCAAAAACATCGCAACAAAACAAAAATTTAGAGCGAAATGGTGCTTCCACCTAAAGGCATTTCGCTCTAGCGGGATAATTTCTCAAAAAATTATTCCGCTCAAGCCGCCATTGAGGCGGCGGCCAAGGTGGCGAAGCCGCCGCCGGGCGAGGGCTCAAACCAAAGCTGGCTCTTATGTTTCTGTCAGAAACATAAGAGCCAGCCTTTCCTAAAATAGCGTGCTGCTGTAGAGGCCTGTGCGAACCGCCTTGCGCTGCAAAACGCGCGGCCCTCCCCCGTCTCTACTCTGTAAGTCCTGTATGATCCGCCTCGACAATATCAGCAAGCAAAACGGCCACCAGATTCTGTTTATCGACGCCTCCATGGGCGTGCAGAAGGGCGAAAAAGTCGGGCTGGTCGGGCCGAACGGCGCGGGCAAAACGACGCTGTTTCGCATGATCACCGGGCAGGAACCGCCCGATGACGGTCAGGTGTCGATAGATGCCGGCATGACCATCGGTTATTTCAGTCAGGATGTCGGCGAAATGTCCGGCCAGAGCGCCGTAGCCGCCGTGATGGATGGCGTCGGCCCGGTGAGCGCGCTGGCCGCCGAAATGGCCGAGCTTGAGGCCGCCATGGCCGACCCGGATCAGGCCGACAATTTCGACGCCGTTATCGAGCGCTATGGCGAGGTGCAGGCGCGCTTTGAGGAACTGGACGGCTATGCGCTGGAGGCGCGGGCGCGCGAAGTGCTGGCGGGCTTAAGCTTCAGTCAGGAGCGCATGGACGGCGATGTCGGGCTTTTGTCCGGCGGCTGGAAGATGCGCGTCGCCCTGGCGCGCATCCTGCTGATGCGGCCCGACGGTATGCTGCTCGACGAACCGTCGAACCACCTCGACCTCGAAAGCCTGATCTGGCTGGAAGCCTTCCTGAAAAACTATGACGGCGCGCTGCTGATGACCTCGCACGACCGCGCCTTCATGAACCGCATTATTGGAAAGGTCATCGAAATCGACGCCGGTTCTCTGATTACCTATTCCGGCGATCTCGACTTCTACGACCAGCAACGCGCTCTGACCGAGGCACAAAGGCAGGCGCAGTACGAGCGCCAGCAGGCCATGCTGGCCAAGGAAATCAAGTTTATCGAGCGCTTCAAGGCGCGCGCGTCCCATGCGGCGCAGGTGCAGAGCCGCGTCAAAAAGCTCGACAAGATCGAGCGCGTCGAAGCGCCGCGCCGCCGTCAGTCGGTACAGTTCGAGTTTCGCAGTCCCCCGCGTTCGGGCGACGACGTGCTGAACCTGCGCGACGTACACAAAAGCTATGGCGACCACGCCATCTACAGCGGGCTCGACTTCAAGGTCCGCCGCAAGGAACGCTGGTGCGTGCTGGGGGCCAATGGTGCGGGCAAGTCCACCCTGCTCAAGCTGGTGGCCGGGGATACCACGCCCGACAAGGGCACGGTCACCGTCGGAGCCAGTGTGAAGATGGGTTATTTCGCTCAGCATTCGATGGACCTGCTCGACGGCGAAGAGACGATTTTCGAATCTCTGGAAGGCGCCTTCCCACAGGCCCCTCAGGGCGCGCTGCGCACCCTGGCCGGATGCTTCGGTTTTTCCGGTGACGATGTCGAAAAGCCCTGCCGGGTGCTTTCGGGTGGCGAAAAGGCACGGCTGGTCATGGCGCGGATGCTGTTTGATCCGCCCAATCTTCTGGTGCTCGACGAACCGACCAACCACCTCGACATGGTGACCAAGGAAATGCTGGTTGCGGCGCTGGCCGATTTCGAAGGGACCATGCTGTTCGTCTCACACGACCGTCACTTCCTCGCGGCCCTGTCCAACCGCGTGCTGGAGCTGACGCCCGACGGCGTGCACGAATATGGCGGCGGCTACACGGAATATGTGGCGCGCACCGGTCAGGAAGCGCCGGGCCTGCACCCCAACGGGTAATGTTCAGCGGAACACGCCGTAACCTCCGGTTAACCCTGTCGTTTACCGGAATGTTCACGCGAGTCGGATAGCATGGTTACTTCCGCAATCCAGCGGTTAAGTATCGCAGTCCCATGACCGTTCCGCTTACCCCTTCCGCGCCTCAGGCTCCGAGCCACACCGATGCGCTGACCGATGATCTGATGCGCCTTAAGGGGCTGACCGTCGATGCCATCGACACGGCTCTGGTCATTACGGACACCAGCGGGCGCTTTCTCTACGTCAACGAAGAATTCCGTCGTCTGATTGGTTTCAGCCCATCCGAATTGCGCGGCAATACCCTGGGTGACCTGTGCCATCTGCACTCCGATTCCTGCCGCCACCTTGACGAGATACTGACCGCCGTTCACCTTGAGGGCCAGCGCAAGGGCGAGTTGCTCATTCACGACCGGAACGGCCACCCCATGTGGGTGTCATTCAGCGCCACTGCGGTCAACGATGCCTCGCAGCGCCGCCGTCTGATCGCTACGGTCTGCGACATCACCTACGCCAAGCTGCACGACACCTTGCAACGCAAGGTGCTGGACGCCCTGTTGCAGGACAAGCCGCTGCATGAAACCCTGTCCCTGCTCTGCCTTGAGGTCGGGCATATGGTTCAGGATGTCAGCATGTCGGTGCTGCGCGTCACCGACGGCAAGCTGAGCCCGCTGGCCGCACCGACATTGCCCGACTGGTACAATGCGGCGGTCGAAGGCCTCCCCATCGGGCCGGTCGTCGGCTCTTGCGGCACCGCCGCCTGGCGCGGCGAGCCCGTCATGGTCAACGACATGCGCACCGACCCGCTCTGGGCCCCTTTTCAGGACTTCGTAGAGCCGCTCGGCTACACCGCGTGTTGGTCCACGCCGGTCAAGGACAAGGCGGGCAGGGTTATCGGCACCTTCGCCTTCTACTCGACCAAGCCCTTTGTCCTCAATACGTTCGTGCAGAGCATTGTCGATATCTGCACGCAGCTCTGCACCCTGGCCTTTGAAAAGGGGGCGTTTCAGGAGCGCATCCAGTATCTGGCGCATCACGACGCCCTGACCGGCCTGCCCAATCGCGGTTTCTTTCAGGCGCGCCTGAGCGAAGAGGCCGCACGCGCCAGCCGTCAGAACACGCAACTGGCCCTGCACCTCATCGACCTTGACCGTTTCAAGGAGGTCAATGACACCCTGGGTCACATGGTGGGCGATGAAGTGCTGATCACCGTTGCCGAAACCCTGCGCCGTCTGGCCGGACCGGGCGACGTGCTGGCGCGCCTGGGGGGCGACGAGTTCGTCTTTCTTCAGGTCGGCGTCGCCAGTCGCGCGCAGGCTGAGGCCCGCGCCGAGGCGCTGGTCAACTCCCTGCATGAAGACATGCACGCCCAGTTCGGTCATCAGGGACCGGACGTGGGGGCCAGTCTGGGCTTTGCCCTTTACCCGGACGAAGGTCCGACCCTCGACCGCCTGACGCGCCACGCCGACATGGCCCTTTATCGCGCCAAGACCGACGGGCGCGGCTGCTGGCGCGCCTTCGATGCCACCATGGCCGAGGCCCTGCGCCGACGCCGACGCCTTGAGGCCGATCTGCGCGATGCCCTTGCCCACGGTCAACGTGGCCTGTCTCTGGTCTATCAGCCGCAGTTCTGCCTGAACCTCAACCGCATCATTGGCTATGAGGCGCTCGTGCGCTGGACGCATCCGGAACTGGGGCCGATCTCGCCCTGCGACTTCATTCCGGTCGCGGAAGAAGCCGGTCTGATCACGGCGCTGGGGCAATGGATCCTGTCGCGCGCTCTGGAAACCGCCGCTACGTGGCCGACGCATCTGACACTGGCCGTCAACCTGTCGCCGGTACAGATTTTCGAAGGCGATCTCACCCGCCATGTGCAGCAGGAACTGATCCGTACCGGGTTCCGTCCGCAACGACTGGAGCTGGAAGTCACCGAAGGCGTGCTGATCGAAAACACCGACCGCGCCCTGCACATCCTGCGTCAGCTCAAAGGGCTGGGCGTGCGTATCGCCATGGACGATTTCGGCACGGGCTTCTCATCGCTCTCCTATCTCCAGACCTTCCCCTTTGACGTCATCAAGATCGACCGCAGCTTTGTCGAAGGCCTGACCTCCTCGCCGGATCGCAAGATGCACAAGCACGGCATTCCGGCCGAGGCGATTGTGCGGGCCGTCATCGGCATGGCGCACGCTATCCACGTCCCGGTGATTGCCGAAGGCGTGGAAACGCAGGACCAACTGGACCTGCTGCGCGATATGGGGGCCGATGCCGTTCAGGGCTATCTGATCGGGCGGCCGCAGGCCTATTGCCTCAGCGAAGCGTCCCCTGTGCTTTTGGCGGCGGGTCAGCGCTGAGGCCTTGAAGGCGCAGGTGGATGACACGCCCGCCCCCGGTTGTGGCTTTGACTTTGACGCCACCGGATCGCTATTATACAGGGTCTGAGTCGCCCACGCCTGCGGCTTGATTGAGAGCGGCAGAGGTCGCGAGAGAGACTTAAACTCCATGTCCATCATAGACTCTGTCGGTCGCCTCGAAAAAAACGATCCCGCTCCGCTCTATCTGCAACTGCAAAAGGTGCTGCGCGAAGCCATCCGCGCGCGCGTCTTTGTGGCCGATGACGCCATCCCGCCCGAACGCGATCTCGCCGAAGCCTTCGACGTGTCGCGCATCACGGTGCGCAAGGCTATTGACGGGCTGGTCAATGAAGGGCTTCTGACGCGTCGCCGCGGGGCGGGCACCTTTGTCGCCGCCCGTGTCGAAAAGAGCTTTTCCAAACTGTCCTCTTTCTCCGAAGACATGATCTCGCGCGGGCGCAAACCGCACAGCGTCTGGGTCAGCAAGTCTGAAGGCGCGGTCACCCCCGAAGAGGCCCTGTCTCTGGGTCTGTCGCCCGGTTCGCTGGTCTATCGCTTCCACCGCATCCGCTACGCCGACGATTCGACCATGGCGCTCGAATATTCGACCATTCCGGGCTACTGCCTGCCCACCATCGAAGCCGTAGGCGATTCGCTCTATGCGGCGCTGGAGGCCTCAGGCCATCGCCCGGTGCGCGCGCTTCAGCGGCTGCGCGCCATCTCCTTTTCACGCGATCAGGCCGAACAACTGAGCGTCACAGCAGGAGAGCCCGGCCTGTTTATTGAACGGCGCGGTTTTCTGGCCGACGGCCGGGCCGCAGAGTTCACCCAGAGCTATTACCGGGGCGACGCCTATGATGTGGTCGCCGAACTGAACGATCTCTGAGCGACCCCGCAACGCGGCTTTTGACTTTTGCGTGTAATCGGGCATCGTCCCCTCTTTCGATAATCGGGCGGGGAGATAGTCTATGAGCGATCAGCACACACAGGGGCAACGCCTGCCCTCTCTGGATGTCCTGCGCGGCCTGACCGTGATCGGCATGATCCTCGTCAATGCGACGGCGGGTATGTATTACGGTCTTCAGGCCAAGGTGTTTCCTCTCCTTCTCCACGCGCACTGGGAGGGGCTAAAAATCGCCGATGTGGTCTTTCCGGCCTTCCTGACCATGGTCGGCCTGTCCATCCCCATGGCCCTGCACAAAGCGAAAATCACCACGGGCCTCGATGCCGCTCAGGCCCGCAAGATCGGATGGCGCGTCGTGCGGCTATTCCTCATCGGCTGGCTGTTGTCGAACCTCGGCTGGCTGGCGCATTTCGATGGCGAGCCCTGGCGCTTCTGGGGTGTCCTGCAACGCATCGGCCTCGTTTATGGGGCGGCGGCGGTATTGTTCCTGTGGTGCGGACCGAAGACGCGGCTGGGGATCGCTGCGGCGATTCTCCTGCTCTACTGGCCCCTGAGCCTGCTGCCGGCGCTTGATGGCCTGCCCGGCGATATCTGGGAGCGCGGCCACAATTTCATCGCCTCGGTCGATCGCCTGATGTTCGGCGCGGGCGGCCATAACTACGTCAAAGGCCCGGAGGGCTACGATCCCGAAGGCCTGCTCGGCACCCTGCCCGCCATCGCGCAGGCCTTGCTCGGCATGGCGGCGGGTGAGTTCCTGATGCGAGCGCAAAAGCGCAGCGCCCTGACCCTCGCCGGAGCGGGCGCGGCTCTGCTGATCGTCGGCGCCGGCTGGGGTTTCATCTTCCCGGTAATCAAGGACATCTGGTCCTCGTCCTTTGTGCTGGTGACGACGGGGATCACCTTCCTGGCTCTGGCACCGCTCCATGCGTGTCTTGATAATCGCGACGCCCCATTGCAGGGCCCCTTCAGCCTGCCCGTAACCTTCGCCAGCGCCTTTGGCCTGAACGCCATTGCCGCCTATGTGCTGCATTTTCTGATGAACCCGCTGCTCGGCTGGGATTTGCTGACCCAAACCTATTTTCTGAGCCGCACCACGGTGGGCGAGGCCGTGGCCGCCCTGTTCCCGGTCGGCCTGTTCATCCTCTGCGTCTGGCTGCCGGTCGAATGTCTGCGCCGCAAAGGCTGGATCATCAAGGTTTAGTCCGAGCGCTTAAGCCCAATTCATATCCAATTTCGAATGATCCCTTGGCGAAAAAATCAAGGGAAATCCGTCTGCAAACAACTGAAACCAAGTTTTCTATAGACAGGATTGCGAATTTAGCCTCCTATCTGGACAATACCAAAAAGCAGAATAGGTCCTATAGATCATGAATGCGACTCTCCCGGAAAAAGCCCCCAGCCCGTTTGTCACCATGGGCCTGATCGGCCTGATGTTCTTCATCTTCGGTTTCGTGACCTGGCTGAACGGCCCGCTGATCACCTTCGTCAAGTTCGCCTTCGACCTCGACAATATCGGCGCCTTTATGGTGCTGATGGTGTTCTATATGTCCTATTTCGTGCTGGCCCTGCCGTCGGCCTTCATCCTGAAGGTGACGGGCATGAAGAAGGGCATGTCGCTGGGGCTTTTGGTCATGGCCGCCGGGGCGATCATGTTCGGGCAATTCGCCACCCATCGCATCTATGCCGGTGCCATGACGGGCCTGTTCACTATCGGCGCGGGGCTGGCCCTGCTGCAAACAGCGGCCAACCCCTATATCTCCATCGTCGGCCCCATCGAGTCCGCCGCCCAGCGCATCGCCGTGATGGGCATTTTCAACAAGCTGGCCGGTATTGCTGCGCCCTTCATCTTCGGGGCTCTGGTCATGAGCGGCATTACGGAGTTCGGTGCGCAGCTTGACGCCGCCGCCAACCCCGCCGCCCGCGAAGCCTTGCTCAACGGCTTCGCTCAGAAGGTATTGTGGCCCTATATGGGCATGGCCGCCCTGCTGGTGGCGCTGGCTGTCTTCGTGCTGAAGTCGCCCCTGCCCGAACTGAAGGGCGAGTCTAAGGCCGAGATTACTTCGCAAAAAGGCGGCAAGGGCCTGTTTGCCCACCCCAACCTGTTCTTCGGCGTCCTGTGTATCTTCCTCTATGTCGGCGTTGAAGTCATGGCCGGTGACGCCATCGGCACCTATGGCGCGGCCTTTGGTCTGCCGCTTGACCGCACGGTCCTGTTCACCTCGCTGACCCTGGCCGGGATGCTGGTCGGCTATATCGTCGGCTGGATCGTCATTCCGCGTTTTGTTTCGCAGGAAAAATACCTCGCCTTTTCGGCCATTCTGGGTGTGCTGTTCACTCTGGGGGCCTTCCTGACCAAGGACTATGTCTCGGTCGGTTTCGTCGCCGCTCTGGGCTTTGCCAATGCCATGATGTGGCCGGCCATCTTCCCGCTGGGCATCCGGGGCCTTGGTCGCCATACCGAGATCGGCTCGGCCCTGATGATCATGGGCATCTGTGGCGGGGCCATCCTGCCGCGCCTCTATGTCGGTCTGGCGGAGGTTATCCCCTTCCAGACGGCCTTTCTGGTCGTCATGAGCCCGGCCTACCTCTACATCCTGTTCTTCGCCCTGTTCGGCAGCCGCGTGGCGGCCAAGGGGTAAGGGACGTGGATATGACGCAGTACTTCCTCGGCATAGATGGCGGCGGCTCCAATTGCCGCGCGCGTCTGCGTGACGCCGAAGGCCGCCTTCTGGGCGAAGGCATGAGCGGGTCGGCCAATATCCGTCTGGGCCTTGACCTCGTCTGGGGCCATATCCTCGAAGCGACGGATCAGGCGCTGGCGCAGGCCGGACTGACGCGCGACGCCTTTGCCCGCACCGCGATCGGTCTGGGTCTGGCGGGCATCACCACCGCCGAAGACGCGGCGCGCACCATTGCTGCCGGGCCGCGTTTTGCCGCTGCGTCGGCCGGAACGGACGCCCACGCCGCCGTTCTGGGCGCCTTTTCGGGCCGCGACGGCGCGATTCTGATCACCGGCACCGGCTCCGCCGGCTATGCTTGGGTCAAAGGCAAGGGCCATGCGGTCGGCGGCTGGGGCTTTGAAGTCTCCGATGACGGTTCTGCGGCGGTTCTGGGCCGCGAAGCGACTCGCGTCGCCCTGCACGCCTATGACGGCCTCGCCCCGCGCAGTGCCTTTACCGATGCCGTGATGGCGCGCTTCAACGATCAGCCGTCGCAGGTCGTGGCCTGGGCGACGACGGCGCGCCCGAAGGACTATGGTACGCTGGCCCCGCTGATCCTGTCGCACGCCCAGGACGGCGATGCCGTGGCCGTGGCCCTGATCGAACAGGCGGCGCGCGATCTGGGCCGCTATATCCGCCGGCTGAATGAGTTGGGCGCCGCGCAAATCTGTCTGGTCGGCGGCATGGCGGGAGTCCTGACGCCGTGGCTGGCGCCGTGGACCCGGCCGCTTCTGGCCACGCCGGAGCAGGACGCCATCGAAGGCGCGCTGCTGATGGCCAAGGGCGCAGGCAATGGCCTGAGTTCGGTTACTAGTGAGGTTGTTTCGTGAGTTTGACCCTTTCCAATGCCCGCCTTGTCACGCCGGTCGGCGTCGTCGAAGGCTCCCTGACCATCGACGGCGATCATATCGCCGCCATCGGGGCTGAGACCGGCGGGCTTGATCTCGACGGCGGCTATCTGCTGCCGGGCTTTATCGACACGCAGGTCAATGGCGGTGGCGGGGTGCTGTTCAACGACACCCCGACCGCCGAAGCTGTTGCCGCCATCGGGGCCGCGCATCGCACCTATGGCACGACCGGCTTCTTCACGACCCTGATTTCGGACGATCTGAGCGTGGTGGACAAGGCCCTGCGCGCCACCGAAGCCGCCATCGCTCAAGGCGTACCCGGCGTGCTCGGCATCCATATCGAAGGCCCCTTCCTCAATGTAAAGCGCAAGGGCACCCACGATGAGAGCAAGTTCCGCCGCCTTGATGCCGAGGCCGTGCGGCTGTTGTCCTCGCTCAAATCCGGCAAGGTGCTGCTGACTCTGGCCCCCGAACTGGCTGCCCCGGAGGACATCCGCGCGCTGGCCGAGGCGGGCGTGATCATCGCCGCCGGGCACACGGACGCCACCTATGCCGAAGCCCGTCGCGGCTTTGGGGCGGGTATTACCGGTGTCACCCACCTCTATAACGCCATGTCGCCCCTGTCGCATCGTGCACCGGGCGTCGTCGGAGCCGTGCTCGAAAGCGACGACATCTATGCCGGTATCATCGTCGATGGGGCGCATGTCGATCCGGTGGCCCTAAAGATCGCGCTCAAAAGCCGCCCGCACGACCGCTTTATGCTGGTGACCGACGCCATGCCGACGGTGGGTTCCGCCACCAAGCACTTTAACCTGATGGGTAAGGATATTCGCGTCGAAAACGGCGTCTGCGTCGGGCCGGACGGCACGCTGGCCGGGTCCGATCTCGATATGGCTACCGCGGTGCGCAACAGCGTTCAGATGCTGGACCTGCCGCTGGAAACGGCTTCGATGATGGCCTCCGAAGCCCCCGCGCGCTTCATGAAGCTGCCCAAGACCTACGGCCATCTGGCGGTTGGGGCGCGTGCGGACCTCGTATGGCTCGATGCCGACCTTCAGGTGCGCGGCGTCTGGATCGGCGGTCGGTCGGACGAGGCCCTGCGCAAGGCCGCGTAAACCGGCTTGACGCTAGATCATTATGATTTCTGGTAGAAACATAATGATCTGGATTTTTGGTTAGCCCCTCGCCGGGTGCGGGCTCCGCCACCTTGGCCGCCGCCTCAATGGCGGCTTGAGCGAAATGATTCCACTGGAAATCATTTCGCTCTAACGAAACACGAAGCGCCCGGCTGAGCGATCAGCCGGGCGTTTTTGGGTTAGGACAAGACCACGATCACCACGCGGCGATTGGCGGCGCGGCCTTCGCGCGTCGTGTTCGGCGCGACGGGCTGTTCCGCCCCATAGGAGATGGAGGCCATGCGATTCAGCGCCACGCCCTGACTGTTGAGGAAGCGTTTCACGCTGTCGGCACGGGCATTGCCGAGGCGATAGTTGATGTCGTCCGTACCGGTCGAGTCGGTAAAGCCCTGAATTTCCAGATAGACATTCTTGTTTTCGCGCTTCAGCCGCGCGGCGAGGTCCGCCAGCACCTGCTTGCCCTGCTCAGACAGGACAGCCTTGTCGGTGTCAAACCTGATCGAGTCGTCGCTCAGCACGACGGAGTAGTTGAACTTGCCCTCGGCCAGCTTGCCCGCCGCGGTGGCGCGGCTCAGCGCTTCCTGCGTGGTCTGATCGAGCTGGGTGAGACGGGTCTCCTGCTGGTCGATGCGGCCATTGGTCGCCGTAATCTTCTCATCGACGTACTTGTGGCTGGCACAGGCCGTCATCGAGAGCATAAGGGGGATCGCCACAAGCAGGGCCCCGGATTTTAAACGCGTCATCGAAAACCTTTCTGTTCACGAATCCACCCATTTCCGCCACGCCCGTCAAATAAGACGGCAAAAATAGACCGAAAAAGGGCGCGTTATTTCCGGAAGACGCGAACCACATCGCCTCTTTATATTTCGACCAGCAGCCAACTGGCGTCATCGTGCGGCTTGAAGCGCGGATAGCGCAGCCCCTCCGGATCGGCGCGTTCGATATCGCGCAGACGCCCGATCAGCGCCTCGCCCTGCCCGGCCCGCAGCCCTTCCAACACTTCGGCGAACGGCACGCCATAGGCCCCCCACAGGTCGTAAAATCCATCGGTGGCCATCAGCACGGACCGTACCCCAAGCGCCGGAACGGTCTTCACCTGCATCCCCGCCAGACAGGCCGTATCGAGGCTCAACACCCAGTAGCCGCCCTCTGTATTCATTTTCGAGCGATTATCGCACAACAGGGGATCAAGCTGCGTCCGCGCCGCCTTCAGGCCGATCGGTCCCTGTTCGGCGCGCATGGCGACCAATCGCTCAAGTGCCGCCGCATCGAGCGCCTCCAGAACCTCGCCGCCCGGCAGGGCCGTCACCGCACCGTCCGGGGCGATCAGCCACACCTTTACATCGCCCAGTACGCCGATTTCGAGCATATCGCCGCCGCGCCGCAGCATCGCCGCGCCCGCCGAGGGCATGGCCCACGGGGCCTCCGGCAACGGGCCCAAGGCCTCGTAAACCGCCCGCGCCGCGTCGATGGCCGCGCTCAGGCGCTCATGCACGCTACCGGTCGTGTGGACCAGCCTGTCCGAAACGAAGTGCGCAAACCACGCGGCGTCACTGGTCCCCGCCATGCGCGACGGCCCCAGCGACGTAGCCCCATCCAGAAGCCACACCGCATCGCCCGAAGCGCCCAGTGCATCCTCATTATAGACGCCGCCGCGATCCGACCCCTGAGACACGATACGCATAAGGCGCTCCTTTAAACCGGCATATAGGCGTCAAACCACTCACCGCGCGTCAGGCGACCGTCGATCTTGCAGATCACATCGACGCGCGCGCGGATACACACGGCCTGATCGGCGACGCGCACCACCTGCTGATCGAAGACGATCTTGGCGCGTTCCCGCCGCACCTGTGAGCGCACCTCGAACACCTGGCCGCCGGTGAGCGAGTTCACGAAGTCGATCTCCATGTGCGAGGTCATCAGAAAGATGTTCTGCGGGATCAGGTCTGCGAACTTCACCCCCTGATGCTCAAGGAATTCGTGTCGCGCATATTCCATATAGACCAGATAGTTGGCGTTATTGACGACGCCCTGCGCGTCGCATTCGGAATCGCGCACCTTAAGCGTAGTGATGAAAACGCCGTCTTCGACACGGTTGAGCATGGGCACCTCCGGCATTGCTGGTAGCGGCTCAAACGACGCACGGCAACCCCTTCCCTTTTACGGCGAAATTACAAACGGCTCGCTTTCCGGCACAGCAAACCCACCGCGAAAAGCCCAAGCTGAGGCCACCGATCATCATAGGGAGATACGATTATGGGCCGTGCCGTTCTGCTTTGGCTTCTGGGGGTGCCGATCCCCGTCATCATCCTGCTAGCGCTTTTGTTCCGCTGATCGAGGCCATCATATGAAAACGCTCGATCCGGCGGTTCAATCCGCACAGGCGGACCTTTACGACGACGACTATTACGAGGTGACGCCCGGTTCCGGGGCCTGCTGGCCGTCGATTCTGGCCGGAGCGGCGGCCGCCGCAGCCCTGTCCCTGATGCTGCTGATGCTGGGACAGGGGCTGGGCCTGTCGTCGGTTTCCCCATGGGAGCCTCTGGGTGACACCGCGACCAAACTGACTGTCTGGGCGGCCGTATGGCTGATCGTCATGCAGTGGCTGTCCTCGGCCCTGGGCGGCTATCTGGCCGGACGGCTGCGCAAAACCTATGTCGGCGTCGATAAGGACGAAGCCTTCTTCCGCGATACGGCGCAGGGCTTCCTTGCCTGGGCCGTGGCCACGCTGTTTACCGCCGCCGTACTGGCCAGCGTCGCCGGCGCGGTCGTGGGTTCGGGCGTACAGGCCGGGGCCACGGTCGCCGCCGGGGCCGCTTCAGGTGACAAGGCCGATCCGACAACGGCCTATTATACCGACATGCTGTACAGGGCCTCATCAAACCCGACCGCTCCGGTCGCGGGGGCTCCGGCGGGTCAGACCCTGCCCGATGTCAGCGCCGAAACCGGACGCATCCTCAGATATGGCATCGAACATGGCGACGTGTCGCCGGCGGACAAGGCCTATCTCGCGTCTCTGATTGCCGCACGCACCAATCTCAGCGAAGCCGAAGCCGCCGCCCGCGTCGATACGGTTCTGGCACAGGCCAAGACTGCGCGTAACGCGGCGCTCGAAGCGGCCGATGAAGCCCGCAAAGCGTGGGCCAAGGTGATGTTGTACAGCTTTATTTCGCTGCTGATCGGCGCCTTTATCGGGGCGGTGGCGGGGGCCATCGGCGGCCGCCAGCGCGATCAGGATTAGACGTCTTCTTCCTCCCCGTTGCGCCGCAATGGGGAGGAGACATCAGGCGATGATGTCCGGGCGGATGCGGTCTTCCAGCGTGCTGATCTGATCGCGCACGGCCAGTTTCTTGCGCTTCAGACGGGCGATTAGGATCTGGTCCGGCAAGGGCATGGTTTCCAGTGCCAGAATCGAATCATCGAGATCCTTGTGCTCCTGACGCAGGTGCGCCAGTTGCGTGCGCAGATTGACCGTCTCGGCATCCAGCGGCAAAGCGGCAATGGCCGGATCGGTTTCGCGCAGCACGGGTTCCAGGTCGTCTTTCTGGTATTCCAGCGCCTCTTCGGTCACCAGTTCCAGATTGGTGTGATCGAGGTCTTCACGATGGATCACCCGGCGTTCGAGGTCGCTGCTCGATTCGACCGGCGTGTTTTTCACCAGTTGCAAAGAGTCGGGACGGAAAAGAGCGCGGATATTGCTGTCATCGTGCATGTGGACCAGCTCCGGTTCGTTCTGAAGGGGACGTTCTGAGTGATCAGGCCGTCCCTGTGAAGCGCACCGGGCTGCCTGTGAATATCAGGGATTATACCTCAAAAAACCGCGCTCCGAAAGGGCATCGCAGAAGGCATTGAGCGGATTTCGCGGCACAACCCGCGCCCATAGCCGCGCCACGGCTAGCAGGTTGTCGCGCGCGGTCTTTTCCGGCTCGGCGGAGCCGCCCCCTATCAAGGCCGCCAGAGCCTCCATCTGGGCGCGTTCGGCCTCGATCTCCAGTGCCTTGACGCGGCTGCGCAAGGCTTCGCGGTGGGCGTCGTCCATGTCGCCCACCACAACGCGCATCCGCTGACGGATAGTGCGTAACGGCACGACCACCGTATCGGCGTAGGCGCGCGATATATCGACCGCCGCCTCCGCCGTCTCTTCGTCCAGCGCCACGCCGCGCACCCCGGCCCACACGGCAAACAGCACCAGCGGCACGTTCTGCCCGTCCGTGTCCTGAAGCTCAAGGCACAATGAGGGCACGCCCTCACCGGCGTAGGCTGTCAGCGCCCAGTCCCAGAAGGTTGTGCCTGAGTCACTCACCCTTAAGCCCGTTCCAGCGCGTCATCGGGGCATCGAGCCCGAACAGGTCCAGCGCCCGCGCCACGCTCTGATCCACCATTTCCTGAAGGGACTGCGGGCGGGTGTAGAAGGCCGGCACCGGCGGGGCGACGATGGCCCCCATCTCGGTTACGGCGGTCATAGTGCGTAAGTGCCCCAGATGCAGCGGGCTTTCGCGCACCATCAGCACCAGCCGCCGCCGCTCTTTCAGCACCACATCCGCGGCCCGGCTGATCAGGTTGGAGGTGACGCCCGTGGTGATTTCGCTCATCGTCTTGATCGAGCACGGCGCGACCAGCATCCCCAAGGTGCGAAAGGAGCCCGAAGCAATCGTCGCCCCGATGTCGCCGACCTTATGCACCTGATCAGCCAGAGCGTTGAGATCGCCAATCGTGAGGTCGGTTTCGGCATTCAGGGACAGGGCCGCCGCGCGCGACACGACCAGATGGCTTTCGATCTTAAGCTCACGCAGCCTTCGCAGTGCGGTGATACCATAGACCGCACCGGACGCCCCGGATATGGCCACGATAAGTCTTTGATTAGCTTCCGCCATTGCCGCGCGTCCTTTTTGTTGCCACAATAAGTGGCTCATAAGATTAAGCTTTTACTAAATATGAATCTCGCAAATCCGTGATCGGATGTAATGGATCGTGATTACACAGTAAAGCGCTTTGGGTGTTTCCTATACGTGTTCAGGCCTCGATCCGACCACGGAGGATGTGGGAAAAGGGATGGGGTTTCGGTCGGCAGTATCCTCTTCCGGCCCAGTCTTACGAGCAAAGGAGATAGCTCATGAGCATCGAAGCGAGAGTGCGTGAACTTGATCACCGTCATCAGGTCCTCAAGGACACCATCGCCCGCGAATCGCGTTCGCCTTCGGCGGACTCGCTCTATCTCAAGGAACTTAAGCGTAAGAAGTTGAAACTGAAGGATGAAATCGACACCATCAAAGCCACTCTGCGACAGGAAAGACCGCATGAGACCCTTCAGTGATGGGGGGTGATGGCTTTTTGAAACACGAACGCCGGAGGGGACACCTCCGGCGTTTTTTGTTGCAAACCATCCGGGTGCAGGGGCTGGAGCGGGATTTCGTTCAGATTGAACCGAAATCCCGCTCCAGCCATTTGTTTAGTCGCGCATTTGATTCCAAAAAACCGCTGCACACTTTTCGGAATGCGCTCTGGGCCCCTGCCCGACGGAGGCGCTTTACCTATTTCACCTCAATCTCGAACGGACTGACGGGCAGTGTGGCGTCGGTGAGGTTACACACCGGCGAGTCCCCCCAGCAGTAGCGCACACGGGTGGCCATGGCGGCTGACGGCCCGCTGAGCACCACCGCGTCCCCGGCCAGACGCGCATCGGCGTACTGACAGGTTCCGACGCCCTCACCGCACAGTTCAAAGCGCACAGCCGTGTCACCGCTGCTGGTCTTCAGGGCCCCGTCGAGGCGGGCAAAGCGCACCGTCACCTGCCCGTTGGCGCGGGTGGCTTCGATGGGCACGCCACCGGAGGGCGACAGCGGAGCCTTATAGATCAGGCTTTGCGCGGCGCGCGACAGGCGCTTACCCACGGTCAGCTTGTCGCGCGGGTGGATGTCGAGCGGATTGCCGATGTCGATGGTGACGGCGTAGGCGGCCCGCTTGTCATTGAGCGCGGCGAGACGTTGCGCCTCACGCACACCGGCCCAGCCCGACTCGACGGGCGCGGTGGGAATGGCTCCGAAATTGGCCAGTTGCACCAGAAGGAAGGCCGTATCCGGTCCGAACTGCTGCCGCCAGTCGGCCATCAGCCCGGCCATCAGCCCTTCATACTTCGCCGCTTCACCCGTATTGGACTCGCCCTGATACCACAGCGCCCCGGTCAGGGCATACGGCCCGATGGGCGCGATCATCGCCTGATGCAGGGTGATCATACCGCCGGTCGGGTCCCACGGCGCGGTCGGGGGTTGGCGGACGTTTTGCGGCGGTTGCCAGTAGTGCCAGCCGCTCTGCAAGGGCTTGGCGGTACCATTGGCCAGCCGCAGCTCGCGCACGGCGTCGCCGAACATGCCGCCCTTGGCCCACAGATCAACCGCCTGCACGACGATCACATTGTCCCCGGCCTTCAGCGTGCCCGGTGCCAGCTTATAATGACGCGGCTCCGGTGGGGCGGAGGTATAGCCCACGGCCACGCCATTGACGAAGGTCAGGTCGATATCGTCGATGGCCCCCAGGCTGAGGGTCGCGCCCTGTTTGGCTTCGGCAGCGCTGAGCCTGACCGTAGTGGCGTACCACAGCGGGCCGTTATAGTCGCTTAAGCCCTTGACACCCCAATCCTCGAAATTACGGCTGACGTCCGGGGCTGCGGCCCAGCCGCTCAGCGCCCTGGGCGTCACGGCCCACGGCGTCCCCGGCCCCTTTGAAGCCTGCCACCAGCGCATGAAGGCCTGACCATAGGTCTGAGCCGCCTTGCTCTGATCGGCCGCGTAGGCGTCGAGCATGGCCAGACCGTCCTCATAACCGCCGAGCTTTTGCAGGGCGCCACGGCTCATCCACGGCTGGATCTTCGACCCGCCCCAGGAGGCATTGATCAGGCCGATGGGCACATTGACGTGGGTTTGCAGATCGCGGGCGAAGTTATAGCACACCGCCGACCAGTTGGGCGTGGTGGCGGGCGAAGCGATCTGCCATTCGGTCGGGATGGCAAAATGCGATTGCCGGGTAAAGGCCTGCGTCTTCTGCACCGTCATCATGCGCAGCGTATTGTTCTGCGAGGTGGCGATCTGATCCGCCGCGCCGATTGTGTCCTTCAGGTTCCATTCCATGTTCGACTGACCGGAACAGAGGAAGACATCCCCGACCAGCACATCGGACACGGTCTGTTTCGCCGTGCCGGTCGCCGCCGTCAGCACATAGGGGCCCCCCGCCGGCAGCGGCGGCAGGTCAGCGCGCCAGTGGCCGGTCGCGTCAGTCAGCGCTGTCACACGGGCGGAGCCGAAGCTCAGCGTCACCGTTTCGCCCGGCTTCGCCTCGCCCCAGACGGGGACAGCCCGGTCGCGCTGAAGCACCGCGTGGTCGCGGAACATATCGGCCAGAAGGGCCTTTTGAATGGGTTTGTCCTGTGCCTGTGCCTGTGGCTGGGCCGTCAGCGGCAGGCCCAGCGCGATTAATCCCGCAAGCCAGAGTCGCATCGTCCTCACTCCCTGTATGTGTGTTTTTGTTAGCGCTAACGCTAACCCCGCCTACCCCTGCCGGTCAAACGCAAAAAGGCCGGACACCCACAGGCATCCGGCCGACTTTAGTCGTATAATAGTATTTTAAAGCGCGATCACGCCGCCGTCCGTCTTGGTGATGACGATGGTGGCCGAACGCGGACGGCCTGCCGTCGTGCCCGACTGGCTATAGGGCCAGTTAGACGTGATATTGCTGGCCGTACCGTTTTCGCCCGGATGCTGGATATTGACGAACAGGGTGCGGCCATCCGGCGTCGTGTCGATGCCGGTGATTTCGCACTCCTTCGGCCCGACGAGGAAGCGGCGCAGTTGCATCCCCGGGGCCTTACCCACAAATGTGCTCTGCGTGGCCGTCGCGCCACCCGTGCCCGTATTGGTGATGGTGCGCGCGCCGCCGTCGCCGACACGGCCCGGCATGGCCGCCAGCATCATGCAGTTGGTAACGTCGGTATAGGCCCCGTCATCGGTCTGAATCCACAACAGTGGATTGACCAGACCGCCGGCGTTGCTGCTGCGCGAGAACCACAGACCATCCGGGCTGGAGAAGTCGTTGGTGGCGTCAAGGCCGGAGATATTGATATTGGTCGCATCGAGGTCGGCCCCGGCCCCGAAGGCGTAGATGTCCCACTGGAAGCTGGTGGCTTCCGGCGTATCCCCGGTTTCGCGCAGACGGATGATGTGGCCGTTGGGGTTGCCGTAGTTGTTGGTCGTGCCCACCGGATCGTTATAGTGACGCGGGTTGGCGGCATTGGTGCCCGTCAGCGGGCGGTTCGAGGCATTGTTGTTGGTCAGGGTCAGATAGACCTCGCCATTGGCCGGGTTGACCGCCGCCCATTCCGGACGGTCCATCTTGGTGGCGCCGAGAACATCAGCGGCCAGACGGGTATTGATCAGCACATCGGCTTGATTGGCGAAGGCATAGGTGGCATTGGCCGCCGTCAGCACGCCGGTGCCGAAGACGAGCGGCAGCCACACGCCCTGACCCGTCGCGTCAAAGCGCGCCACATAAAGCGTGCCGTTATCGAGATACTTGTCGCCGATGGCCAGACGGTCGGTGGCATTGGCGTCCGCCGCCGACCACAGCGTGGCCGACACGAACTTGTAGAAATATTCGCCACGCGAGTCGTCGCCCATGTAGAAGACCGGCTTACGGCCCGCCACAAACGGGGCCGGCCACGCGCCTTCGTGACCCATGCGGCCCAGCGCCGTGCGCTTGCGCGGCACCGAATTGGCGTCATAGGGGTCGATTTCGACCACCCAGCCGTACTGGTTGGCTTCGTTGCGATAGTCGCCCGTGCCATCAGCGGCCTTGGTCGTATCGACCGTGGTGTTCCACTTGGAGAACTTCCACTGATCGGCCGTGTTGGCGGCGGTGACCGTGGCCCAGTTATTGGCCCCGGCGGCCCCTTGCGACAGGCCATAGCGGTTCAGCGCCACCACAGATTTGGCGCTGCGGTTGGCGTTGTCGCCCGATGCGCGGCGGAAATAGCCGGCCCAGTTTTCTTCGCAGGTCAGATAGCTGCCCCAGGCGGTGATGCCGTTGGCGCAGTTATTGATGGTGCCGCGGGCCCCGGTGCCATCGGTCGAATAGACGGTCTTCAGTTGCGCATCGCCGCGCGCCGGACCGCTGAGCGCCATCGGCGTATTCGGAGTGATGCGGCGGTTGAGCGCCCCACCCTGCACATAGGTCCAGGCCCCACCCGACTGCGTCACTTCGACGACGCTGACGCCGTGGGCTTCGATTTCCTTGATCGCTTCGGCTTCCAGACGCGCCGCCCCGGCGGTCGGGCCATTGGCGTGCAGGTAAGAGGCCGTGATGTTTTCGTGGTTCATAACCAGGAGGCCGCGCGTCGAGCTGTTGGCATCGCGCGTATTGCCCGTGGCGGCCAGACCGAAGAAGGCCATACCGTCGTGGTGATCGCCGGCGCGACCGGCAAAGTTGGTGTCGGTGCCGTTATTGGCAAAGGCGGCCACACCCGACAGGATCGGGTCGCCCATGCGGTACAGCACGCTGACTGAATAGCCGTCGGGCACGGTGACGATGTCGTTCTTGTTCTTGGCCACCGCATTGAAGCCCAGTTGCGCCGGGCTGATGGTGACCAGCGTGTCCTGAGACACGCTGCGGCCCTGACCATCGACGGCGGTCAGGCGAAATTCCAGATTGGTGGTCGCGGCGACCGACGGCGCGATAAAGGTCGGGCTGGCCGAGGTGGCGTCACTGAGCGTGACCGACGGCCCGGCGACCTGCGTCCAGGTCAGGCTCTTTGCCTGAGTGGCGCTGCCGTTCAGCGTCACGACGCGGCCCGAGGTCGAGGCGCCGGTCTGACCGGCATTGATTACCGCCGCCGACGGCTTGTCGTCATCGCTGCCGCCACAGGCGCTCAGACCGAACAGACCGGCCACAGCGACCATGCCCCCCAGCAGTTGACGACGCGACTGACGCTCACGGATAACCTCGCCCAGCGACGGATTGTTCGAGGTATTGAACTCAAGATCACCGTCGCTGTGACGGCCGGTCAGTCGGGAATCGGACATGCGGGGAGCCCTCCATTATGTATTACGGGAGCTCTTTCTTCCGACGGTTGTGTGACGACCGTTTAACGACTTGGTAGTGTTTTGATGACGGTTGCGAACGGTAAGCACAAGCCGCGCACGGCTTTGGCCACAAAGCTCCGGGCTGCGGTGAAGATTTAAGGTCTAACGCGGCTGTTTTCTCCTCCCCGCGATAGGGGGAGGAGGATCGCAAACGTTACATCATCACCACAATCTAACGCTTCACCGCCCTCATCGCTTCGGTGATAGCCACGGTTTTCACGCTGACCGTGGTGACGCGCTGCAACAGGTCGATCACCGTCTCCTTATAGTCGGCAAAGCGGTAGGTGTTGAACTTTTCGCGGATGGTTTTGTCCTTCGGCGTCTTTTTCTTGTACTGATCCAGCACCCAGTCGATGGCCGAACGGTTGCCGAGGCGATAGTCAAAGGCCTCAGGCGGCACGCCGGTCAGCACGGTTTCGGAATCGAGCGTGATCATGCCGTTTTGCGCGTCGGATTTCAGCTTTGGGGTGGGATTCAGCCCCGCCGCACGGGCGCGCGTATCCGGCGTATCCACCCGCGTCAGAGCGAACGGCTCAACGCCTTCATAGCCGATATGCAGGTCGAGCAGGGTCTGCCCCCAGTCGCGCCAGCGGGCAAAATCCTCATACAACGGCACGCGCGGGAAGTCGCGTTTGAGGTTCTGCGCCCGCATCACCTCATTGCCGTTCTGGATCAGGACGGCGGTGTGCGAGTTTTCGAAGATGATGTTGTCGGTGGGGTAGCCTTTCAGGCGCTTCTTGCGGATTTCCTCGTCAAGGTCGTCCTGGGTGTCCTTCGACTCCCAATAGCCCAGAGGCACGCGCAGATCGTGCAGAATGGTGCCGTCGGGGATGACCGCCGTCTTTTGCGCGCTTTCCATGCGCAGTTCGGGGGCGAAGACCAGACCCGACTGCTTGGCCCAGCCTTTGAGCAGGTCCTTGAAGGCTTCGCGGATTACCGATTCCGACAGGGAACCGGACACCTTTTCAGGGTGGTCAGTTCGTTGAGAAACTGCTGGATCAGTATCTGACTCAAAGGTGGCGCTCCCCGCGTCGATTCCCGCCGCCACAGTGGCGCAGGTGCATTGCCGGATGCAACCCTGAATAAGATTTACGTGACCCGCGCGCACAAAAAAAGCCAGCGTTTCCGCTGGCTTTTTCCGTTTTGATGGCCGCGTGGCCGATCAGTATTCGTCGTCTTCCTCGTCGTGGACGGGCTTGGACGGGGCCGAGCCGAAGACGTCTTCGACCGTCAGGTCGGCCTTGCGGCTATAGGTGTCTTCTTCCTCATCGAACGGCACCACGACCGGGGCCGCCGGTTGCAGCGACGGATCGTCCAGCGGGATGCCCAGCTTTTCGGCCTGCTTGCGCTTCACTTCGGCGGCCTTTCTGACGGCGGCGTCCAGCTCGATCTGCGAGACGAGACCCAGCGTCACCGGGTCCACCGGCTTGAGGTTGGCGGCGTTCCAGTGGGTGCGGTTGCGCACCTGCTCGATGGTGGTCTTGGTGGTGCCGAGCAGCTTGGAAATCTGCGCGTCCGTGACTTCCGGGTGGTTCTTGACGAACCAGTAGATGGCGTCCGGGCGGTCCTGACGGCGCGACACGGGGGTGTAGCGCGGGGCCTTCTTTTGCGGCTTAAGCAGTTCGGCGTGGCGGCTCTTTTGCGCCTGCATACGGTAGGACGGGGTCTTTTCCGCCTTGTCCAGTTCTTCGCGGGTCAACTGACCATTGGCGATCGGGTCGGCCCCGCGGATGTCGCGCGCCACTTCGCCGTCGGCAATGCCTTTCACTTCGAGCAGGTGCAGGCCGCAGAAATCGGCGATCTGCTCGAACGAGAGGCTGGTATTATCGACCAGCCACACGGCGGTCGCTTTCGGCATCAGAATTTCGGCCATATTCAGTCTCACAAATAGCTACGCCCGGCCTTTGCGACCGGGCGTGAGGGGATTCTTGTCACCGCTATAGACCGATTTTTCATCGAAGGGAATAGGATTATCCGCGACAAAACGGGTAGCCGGATCACCACCTCAGCACCACCTTGCCCGTGTGCTGGCCGCTATCGAGATAGGCCTGCGCCGCTCCGGCGTCGGCGGCGTCGAACACTTTGGCAAGCACCGGGCGGATGGCCCCGCCTTCGATCAGCGGCCACACGCGTTCGGCCACCGCCGCGCTGAGGCGGGCCTTTTCGTCGGCGCTGCGCGGTCTGAGCATCGAGCCCGTCAGTATGCCCTGCTTCTGCATCAGACGCGGCAACTCGATTTGGGTGGTGTTGCCGCGGATCATGCCGACCTGCACGATGCGGCCCCGGAGTTTGAGGCACAGGATGTTTTTGGGCGTGTAGTCGCCCCCCATGATGTCGAGCACCACATCGGCCCCGCCAAGGTCTTTGACCGGGGTGACAAAATCACTGTCGCTGGTGTCGATCACGTGATCGGCCCCCAGCGCCTTCACCCACGCCGCCCGCTCCGCCCCGCGCACCGTGGCGATGACGGTGGCGCCAAACCCCTTGGCCATCATCACCGTCATCGAGCCGATACCGGAATTGGCCCCGTGGACCAGCACGGTCTCACCCGCCTGCAACGCCCCGTGCTCCATCAGATTGGCATAGACGGTCAGGCACACTTCGGGCAGGCCCGCCGCTTCGGCCTCGCTCAGACCGCGCGGCACCGGCAGGAGGTGGCGGGCATCGACGCTGACAAATTCGGCATAGCCGCCGCCATTGACCAGGCTGCACACGCGGTCGCCCGCTGTCCACAGGTTTTCGTCGCTGTTGACGGTTTCGACCGTCCCGGCGACCTCAAGGCCCATAATCGGCGACGCACCGGGCGGCGGCGGGTAGCTGCCCTGTCTTTGCAGGATGTCGGGGCGGTTCACGCCGGCGTGGCTGACCCGAATTAACACATGTCCCCGCCCCACTTCGGGACGCGGCACATCGGCCACATACAGATCGTCGCCGGAATGGCCGCCGTCGCGGATGAGAATAGCTTTCATGATCAACCGTGCCGCTTGCTTTCTTCGCCCCATGGGGGTTTTATAGGCTATGTAGAGACATTTGGGGCGGGCGCAACGGTTCGCGCGCTGGCTGCAAAGGTTTTCGCGCCTCGACATAACCCCCAGAGGAGACGCCGCATGTCGGACGAGGAAGCGTTACATTCCGCTTTTCGCTCAGGCACAGGGCCGGGCGGGCCGCTGAATGCCTTGATCCGTGAGGATCTGAGCGGTTATTCGGTGATCGACCTTAAAGAGCGCATCGGCGCGCTTGAGGCCGAAATCGTGCGTACCCGGACCATGCTCGACTCCAAGCAGTCCGGGCGCAGCGCGGCAGAAGCCCTGTTCTCCTTCAAGGGGAGTTAGGGCTTTGTTAGGGTTCGGCGTGGCAGGTGCGCGCCCCGTCTTATCGCTTCGGGTGGCACGCCCGTTGCAGGACAGGCGGTGACCCCAAGAGTGCGGTTTGCGTACTCTCGTATTGTGTGTTTTGAGATTTTCCGAAGGCCAGCCATGTCCGATACCGGTGCCGTAGTTTCCCTGTCCCAGCGTGCGGACCTCGTGCGTGATTTTGCCCGTTCGGACCTGTTTGACCGGACCTTCCGCGAAGGTATGGGTCTGGTGGAAGAAACCGCGGCCTATCTGGATGGCGATGGCCGTCGCGACTCGCGCATCCTCAGCCGCGAAGACGCTCTTCTGTATGCCGGTGAATCCATGCGCCTGACCACGCGCCTGATGCAGATTGCCTCGTGGCTGCTGGTGCAGCGCGCCGTGCGCGAAGGCGATATGGAAGCCAGCGACGCCTGCGACGAAAAATATCGCCTGTCGGCCGCCGCCCAGAGCGAATATGGCGATCAGCTCAAGGTGCTGCCGCAGGGGCTTTTGGAACTGCTGGACCGCTCCAACCGCCTGTACGACCGCATCTCGCACCTCGACCGCCGTATGTTCGTCGAAGCCGAAGCCGACAAGCCGCAGACCAATCCGGTGCTGGATCAGATGGCCCTGCTGCGCAACACGTTTGGCAATCTCTGATATCCTCCTCCGCTGTAGCGAAGCGGGCGGGATGGAAAAACTTGCCCCCGGCCCGCTTTTGGGGCAGGACGAGGCGATGACCTCGCAACTCTACCTCATCACGCCACCCAGCATTGCCGACCACGCCGCCTTTGCGCGCGCTGTGGACGACGCCCTGTCGGCTGGCCCGGTCCCGGCCCTGCAAATCCGCCTCAAAGACGTGTCTCTGGATGAAATCCGCGCGCTGACGCGGCTGATCACGCCGATCGCCCACCGGCACGGTACGGCGGTGCTGATGAACGACCATGTCGATCTGGCGAAGGAATTGCGTCTTGACGGCGTGCACGTGGGTCAGTCCGACACACCCTATAAGGAGGCGCGCAAGCGGCTGGGGGGCGAGGCCATGATCGGCGTCACCTGCCACAATAGCCGCCATCTGGCCATGGAAGCCGCCGAGGCCGGGGCCGACTACGTCGCCTTCGGGGCCTTCTATCCCACCGCCACCAAGACGGTCGAACACATGGCCGAACTGGACACCCTGACCATCTGGCAGGAGACGATGGAAGTCCCCTGCGTCGCCATCGGCGGCATCACCGCAGCAAATGCGGCCGAAGTCTCCGCCGCCGGAGCCGACTTTATCGCCGTATCCGGCGCCGTCTGGACCCATCCGGACGGCCCGGCGGCCGGCGTCAGGGCGCTGCTGGCGGCGATTTAGGGCCACACCGCCTCCAGTCATAGTACTGCCAGCCCAGCGCACCGGTGTAGAGCGTCAGGCACAGGGTGTCCCCCGGTTCGGTCTTGCGATAGGTCTGCGTTCCAATAGGCAACTTGCGGACCTGCGTTACAGGCCCCCAAGGCTCCACGCGCACAAACTTGGCCCCATAGCGTCCGGACGTCTTGCTGAGCACCTCCGTTTCAAAAGACTGCGGGGGCGCCGTCTCATAGGCGCCGTTGGCCAGGGTGAGGGCACTGAAGGCGTAGATCAGATTTACGGGCAGGATCAGCCAACTTATGACGCGACGATCCCCCATTTTTTGTACGATCAGCAAACCGAGCGCCGCGACCAGACCGCCCCCCAAGATCGCTGCCTCGTCGACGGGCTCAAACCGGAAATAAGCGACCAGTGCTGTCGTCACCACAGGCCAGACCGCTATATGCCAGACGGGCAAGGTCCGGCGGGGTTGGCCGAAAAACGACCACCGCCCACCCGACAGAGCTGGCAGCCCACATACCAGCACCGGAATAAGCACGGCAATCACCCGAACGGGCGGATACCCGCTGATCAGTGTCCAGAAAGCCACCATGCCGGAGAGGCCTGAGAGGACGCCAAGAAACGCTTTATGGTTATAAATCCGCGCTTCACGAACCTCGGTCGGACCAAAGCCAGGGTTGGTGAGCAGTGCCCTGTTCTTGAACGTCTCCTCCGTGGCCTCCAGATCGGGCAGCCCGTTCAGCCAGTCCGCAAGGGCGGTTTGCGCGCCGCCAAATAAGGACACCTTTATACGCCATAAGTCGCCGTCTAGGGTCCGGACCTCTATATGGGTTACGGATTTAGAGGTCTTGAGCCCCCAACCCAGCACCTCCTGCCGTCGCACTCTGTGAACCTTGAAGGCGGCTCGCCATTCGACCGCCTCAGCATCCAGTTTTAGATAGGCAAAGTAGCTGCTGATATAGGTAACCCCTGAGACCACCGCGCCGCTCAGGCTCATGCCGCATATGAGCAGGCGCAGCGAAAGGCGCTCGTCTGTGGAGACGATCAGCCCCAGCAGGAAGATCCCCACACAGAAAAGCAGCAGCAAGATGATCTCCTGCCGGTCGTATTTCGTGCGACGAAAGTTTTTTTCGACTGACATGCCCTACCCCTGAGTAAGGGGATACAAAGGGTCCCGCCCACAGTCAACCAGAGCGCAACGCGCGTCTTACTCCACCGCCGCCGCAGGTGACGGCCAGCCGACCGACATTTCGACGATGACCGGTTGCAGCGCCTGCATATTGGGGTTGGAAGACGCCACCTGCGTGTCGCCGACAATATCGCTGGTCATCTGACCGGTGTGGCCTTCCGGCGGGGCGAAGCGCAGGCTCAGCACGCAGTCGCCCGGCATCATGCCCAGCGTGCCGCCCTTGAAGTCCGCCGCATAGCCGCCGTAGTCCCAGTCAAAACCATAGAGATCGAACCCCTTGCCATTGGCCGCTTCGACCGCTTTGAGCGGGGAGCCGATGCGGATATTGCCGGGGCCGTACCACTGCACCGCGCCGCGACCGATGCGCACATCGGCCACCTGTGTCTTGGCCTCGTCCCAGAAGGTAACGACGACCTTGCGTGCCGGATCGTCGGGATAGAGGACGATGGCGCTTTCGGTCGTGCCTTCCGGACCCGGCACCGTTTCTTCGCGCGCTTTTCCGGCATAGGTCTGAAGCAGTTGTGCCGCCGTGGCGGATTTGCCGACAGGCCCTTCGCAGGACAGGGGTTGCGCGCCCTTTTCCGTCGCCGACTGAGAGGCGGTGGACGAAGCGTCACCAGAGGCCGCCGGCTTGTCCGGTTTGCCACAGGCCGTCAGGGTCAACAGGGCCATAAGGGCTAGTCCGGTCGGCTTAAGCATGTCACGCTCCTCTTTATCTCGATGTCCCTACCATGCGCTGCCCGTCATAAAAAGTCGATTCCCGGCACCGCGACGTGGCCCCCTTGCCTCGTTGGGGGTAAGCGTGTAGTAACGCGCGCACACTATTCTGGGCGTCCGCGCTCGCTCCTTGACAAGTCGAATCCATGAAAATCAACGCCAATACCATCAAACCGGGCATGATCCTCGAATATCAGAACGGTCTGTGGGCCGTCGTGAAGACCGAGCACGTGAAGCCCGGCAAGGGCGGCGCCTTTGCCCAGGTCGAAATGAAGAACCTCGTCACCGGCACCAAGCTGAACGAGCGCTTCCGTTCCGACGATACGGTTGAGCGCGCCGTGCTGGAGCAACGCGACCATTCGTACCTCTACGAAGATGGCGACATGCTGGTGTTCATGGATCAGGAAAACTACGAGCAGATCTCGCTGTCGAAGGACTGGGTGGGCGAAGATCAGGTTCGCTTCCTGCACGACGGCATGATCGTCGTCATCGAATCCCACGAAGGCAAGCCGATCGGCATGACCCTGCCCGACACGGTCGTGCTGGAAGTCATCGAAACCGAGCCGACCATCAAGGGTCAGACCGCTTCATCCTCCTATAAGCCCGCCAAGGCGTCGAACGGTATGCGCGTCATGATCCCGCCCTTCATGGGCACGGGCGAGCGTATCGTCGTTTCAACCGAAACCGGCGAATATATGCGCCGCGCCGATTGATCTCACGAAAAAGTCCCGGTGTAGGTGCCGGTACGTTTTTCGTGATTTGAGTATTGTCACTTCAGGGCCATTCCTCCGTTCTTCTGAGCAGTTCTTCGCCCTGAAGTGACTTTTTAGTTAGGGCGGCAATCTCACGTCCGCCAAACTTAAAGGAATAAGCCGTGGTAATCCAATCCGCCCTCATTCAGGCCATGGTCGCCGCCATCCGCAAGGCGTGCAAGGGCGTGTCCCGCGACTTCGGCGAAATCACCGAGCTTCAGGTGTCGCGCAAAGGCCCCGGCGACTTCGTGACCGCTGCCGACAAGCGCGTCGAAGCCGCCCTGTTCGAGGAACTGACCCGCCTGCGCCCCGGCTATGGCTTTTTGGGGGAAGAACAGGGTCTGCGCGAAGGCACGGACAAGACGCACCGCTGGATCGTCGATCCCATCGACGGCACCACCAACTTCATGCACGGTATCCCGGTGTTCGCCTGTACCGTGGCACTGGAGCGCGATGGCGAGATCGTCGCGGGCGTGACCTATAACCCGATCACCAACGACCTGTACTGGGCCGAAAAGGGCAAGGGTGCCTATCACAATGACCGCCGCCTGCGCGTCTCGGCCCGCAAGGTGATGGAAGACAGCCTGATCGCCACCGGCCTGCCGTTTGTGGGCAAGACCGGCCACGCCCAGGCCCTGAAGGAACTGCATCAGATCATGCAGCGCACGGCGGGCATCCGTCGTCTGGGGGCCTGCTCGCTCGACCTCGCCATGGTGGCGTCGGGTCAGGTGGACGGCTACTGGGAACGCGGTCTGAAGCCGTGGGATATGGCTGCCGGCACCCTGCTGATCACCGAAGCGGGGGGCAAGGTCGGCTCGCTGGACGGCGATCAGTCGCCGCTGATCACCGGCGAAATGCTGGCCGCCAATCTCGACCTTTATCCGCAATTGCTGGAAAAGCTGCAACTGGCGAAGTAAGCCATTGCCTCGAAGACAAAAAGCCACGCAGAGCGATCTCTGCGCGGCTTTTTGTTGTGAGCCAAACCCTTGTCAGGCGTCGATCAGGGCGGCGGCCTCGGCAGTCTGGCGGACGGGGGTAATGCCCCGGAACACGATGGCGATCAGCTTGTCCGCCTCTTCGGCGTTCATGGAATGGAACCGCCCGGCCAGAAAGCGGAACATCAGCGGCCCGTAGATCAGGTCCAGCCCCATCTGCATGTCGATATCGCTACGCAGATCGCCCCGCTCGACCCCTCGCCGCCAGATGGTCGCCACGGCTTCGCGGCGCTGGTTGAGGAAACTTTCCAGCAGGGCCTGATTGAAGGTCTCATCCCCCTGCCCTTCGGCGATCAACTGCGCCAGGGTGCGCCCGGCGGCCGAGGAATAGAAGGCCATGGCGTCGCGCATCGCCATCAGGAAGTCGTGCTCCGACGACCCGGTGTCCGGGACAACGATCTCATCGCTCATACGTGCCATGAAGGCATCGAAGGCAATATGCAGCTTGTTCGGCCACCACTTATAGAGGGTCGCCTTCGACACCCCCGCCTTGCGCGCAATGGCTTCGGCGGTAATGTCGCGCAGATTGCCCGCTTCGAGCAGGTCCAGCGTCGCCTGAAGGATCTGCTCACGCGCGCTTTCCGAACGGGGGCGGCCGCGCGGGCGCTTGGCAGGAGGCGATACAGGGTCGATAGTCATTTACGCGGCCTCAGATTGATACAAGCTCAGATTACGCCAGGCCGACAGTTCGGCCTGAAGGGCGGTCAGGCGGCGCAGCGCCCGTTCATAAGCACGCGCCCCCAGCACCAGATGACCGGGCGCTTCGGGGAGGTCCATGGCGCGAAGCACGGCCTGCGCACGCCCGGCCATGACCATCTCGTCCAGCTCTTCCTGCCACAGGCGCGCAGGCCCAAGCCGGGTGTCATAGTCCGCGATCACCTGACGCGCGATGATGCGGGCTTCGGGGCCGCCCAGCATACCGGGGTCCACGGTCGTCACCTGAATCCCCAGCGGTTTCAGTTCCTGCGTCAGCGACTCGGACAGGCCGATCACCGCGCCGCGCACCGCGTGGGTCAGGCCAAAGCCTGCCGCCTGTTCCGGATAGCCGGAGGCCAGGGTCACCACATGGCCACGGCGGCGTTCGCGCATGTGCGGCAGCACTTCGCGCATCACATTGAGCACACCGAACAGATTGGTTTCAAACAGGCGGCGCACTTCGAGGTCGCTCGCCTCCTCCACCGCGCCGATCAGGCTGGCGCAGGCATTGTTGACCAGAATATCAATGTGGCCAAAGCAACGGATGGCCGTATCGACCGCCACACGCACTTCGTGGGCGTCATCAGAGTCCATGGCCAGCGCCACCAGCGCATGGGCATAGTCTTCAAACCCGGTGGCAAAGGTTTCCGGGCGGCGGCCCGTGGCCACCACAAAATCGCCGCGTTCGAGCGCAGCACGCACCAGTTCGCGCCCAAGGCCATGCCAGGCCCCGGCTATAAACCACACCCGCTGGCTTCCGAACGCGTCGGAAGCCCCATCGGGCTCTAACAAATCATCTGACACAGTACGCTATCCCAAAAAGGGCCGGTACAGGGAGGACGGCCAAACTCATCCGGATGGGGGGAGGTTCCGGGTTGCCGCTATGTAAAACTATACGTTCAGTATATCAATGATATGAAGACGTGAATACGTATTCAGTCCGTTAAATACGTGAGTTTAAACAGGAAAATTTTTCCCGTATGAGTGGTTTTTTATCCCCGATCACGCGATTTGCGGCCTTATGATACCTTTTCCGCACAACCGTAACAATTGTTGATGCCAGCCGCTGTCTTACGCGCGAGGCGCCTCAGGCCCCGAATTGCAATTCAGCTAAACGGGCATACAATCCGCCCTGCGCCACCAGCTCATCATGCGTTCCCTGCTCGACCACGCGGCCTTCGTCCATCACCACGATGCGGTCTGCCTTGAGCACCGTGGCCAGCCGGTGGGCGATAACCAGCGTCGTGCGTTCGCTCATCGCCTCGTTCAGCGCATCCTGCACCAGCCGCTCGTTTTCGGCATCGAGTGCCGAGGTCGCCTCATCGAGCAGCAGCACCGGGGCCTGACGCACCAGCGCCCGCGCAATCGACAGGCGTTGCTTCTGCCCGCCGGACAGCGACTTGGCGCGCTCCCCCAGAGGCGTGTCGAAGCCCTGCGGCAGGGCCTCGATAAAGGCCTGCGCCTGCGCCTTCATCGCCGCCGTCTGTATCTCTTCGGGCGTCGCGTCCTCGCGGCCGAAGCGGATATTCTCGGCGGGCGAGGTCGAGAACAGGGCGGCGTCCTGCGCCACCAGCGACAGGCAGCGGCGGACCGCCTTGGGGTCGGCTTTGGCGATATCGACGCCATCGAGCGCAATCGTCCCGGTCGTGGGCTCGTAATAGCGCAGCAGCAACTTGAACACGGTCGATTTCCCCGCCCCCGACGGACCGACCAGAGCCACCGTCTCACCGGGCTGCACGCTCAGCGAAAAGCCGCTCAGGACCGGCTGTTCCGGGCGTGCCGGATAAGCAAAATCGACCTGATCAAACACCACCGCTCCGCGCGCTGGTTCCGGCAGAGGCAGCGGGTTGGCGGGCGCAACGATGGTCGGCTGCGCCGTGAGCAGCTCGTCGATGCGCGTCATGGCCCCGGCGGCCTTTTGCACATCGCCCCAGGTTTCCGACAAAGAGCCGACCGATCCGGCCACCAGCACCGACAGCATGACAAACTGAATCAGCGTCCCTTCCGACATCTCTCCGGCCAGAACGGCGCGCGAGCCCAGCCACAGCACAAAGGCAATGCCGCCAAAGACCAGTGAAATGACCAGCGCCGTCATCAGGGCCCGCGCCCCCATGCGTTTCAGCGACTGGCGAAACGCCGTTTCCACACCGTCGCCAAAGCGGCCGCGTGCATAGTCTTCGCGCACAAAGGCCTGCACGGTTTCCAGCGCGTCCAGCGTCTCACCCGCCGTGCCGACGGCGGCAGCAAAGCTGTCCTGCGTCTGGCGCGTCAACTGCCCCACCCGCTTGCCAAAGGTGAACAGCGGCACCAGCACCACCGGGAAGATACACAGTACGAACAGGGTCAGTTTGGGGCTGACGAACATCAGCAGGATCAGGCCGCCGACAAACGAAATACCATTGCGCAGCGCCATGGAGATCGAGGTCGAAACCAGGGTATCGACGATCTGAAGATCGGTGGTCAGGCGTGAAATGACCTCGCCCGTGCGGATTTTCAGGAAGAAACCGGGATCGAGGCCCAGAATGTGGTTGAACACATCCTTGCGCAGATTGGCCACCACCCGCTCGCCCAGCTTGGTGATGTAGAAGTAGCGCAAGGCAGTCGCCAGAGCCAGCACCAGCGCCACTCCGGCCATCACCCCGAACCACAGGTTCAGTTGCGACCCATCCTGAGAGCCAAAGCCGTTGTCGATCAGGTAGCGCGAGGCGACCGTCAGCGACAGGGTGGCACCGGAGGACAACAGCAGAAAGAAGATGGCTAAGACCGCATCGAGCTTCAGCCGTGCAATATAGGGCCAAAGCCGCAGTAAGGGCTTGAGGTTGCGCGTCTTTTCACGCCCGGCCGCGGCGGAGGTGATCTGCCCTACCAGTTCAGCCCCCGATCCGGGGCGGTCATTGAGGGCGTCGGCGTCGCTGTGCGGGGGTGTCTGTGCGGTCATAAACCCGCCTTTAATGCGTTATGGCTTGCGCCGCAACGCCGCTTACGCTATGAGCCGCGCTTCGCTGTAACAGCTTCACCCTTTCTTCGCGTCCGCATCCCTGCTGGCCGGACGTTTTTAAGGACTTAATAGAGATGAAAAAAGACGGTCACCCCGACTATCACTGGATCACGGTTACCCTGACCGACGGTTCGTCCTATCAGACCCGCTCGACCTACGGCAAGGAAGGCGCTGTCCTGAACCTCGACATCGACCCCCGCACGCACCCGGCGTGGACCGGTGGTCAGAACACCCTGCTCGACCGCGCCGGCCGCGTGTCGCGCTTCAACAACAAGTTCGGCGGTTTCCTTAAGAAGTAAGCCTCGAAACTTCGTTGAAAGTTTCAAAACCGGTTCAGGCAACTGGGCCGGTTTTTCGTTGCCCCTCTCCCTGCAAAGCGGGAGAGCCAAGTGAAGTCGATGACAGGCACATTCAACCCGGGTTAAAAACCACAGATTTCACAGATTTCACAGATCAAGAGCGTCTAACGGCGGCTTTATCTGGATTAATTCGGGGCGCGAAGCGCCCATCTGTGCAATCTGTGTCATCTGTGGATACCTTCTCTTCCTGCACACTGGGAGACGGATGCTTACGGCACCACGGTCACGAACAGATAGGTGGCGAAGATCACCAGATGCGTCACGCCCTGCAACACGGTGGTGCGCCCGGTGCCGAGCGAAAAGATCGACACCACGAACGACAGCAGCAGCAGGACCATCGACTTGGTATCGAGCCCCAGCGACAGCGGCCAGCCCATGACGACGCTTAAGACCGCTACCGCCGGTATGGTCAGGCCGATGGTCGCCAGCGCCGAGCCCAAAGCGAGGTTGAGGCTGGTCTGAAGACGGTTGCGGCGCGCCGCCTTGATGGCCGACAGGCTTTCGGGGGCCAGCACAAGGGCGGCGATCAGCACCCCCACCACCGCCAGCGGCAGGCCGGCGCCCACCACCGCCTTTTCGATATGCGGCGATAGGCTCTTGGCCAGCAGCACCACCCCGGCCAGCGCCACGATCAGCACGCCAAAGGCGATCAGGGTCTCTTTGAGCGTCGGCGGCTCGGCATGGACGTCGGGTTTCAGGTCGCCCTCGCCCGACGGCAGGAAGTAGTCGCGATGGCGCACCGTCTGCACCAGCACAAAGGCACCATAGAGGATCAGCGACACCACGGCGACGAAGATCAGTTGCGACGGCGAAAAGAACGGCCCCGGCACAGAGGAGGTGAAGTTCGGCAGGACCAGCGACAGGGAGGCCATGGCCGCCAGCACGCACAGGGCGGAGCTGACGCCTTTGAGCACAAAGCGCTGCTCGTGATGGCGCACGCCGCCGACCAACAGACAGATGCCGACAATACCGTTCATGATGATCATGATCGCCGCAAACACCGTGTCGCGGGCCAGAGTCGCCGTATCGCCTGACCCCGACAGCATCAGCGACACGATCAGCGACACCTCGATAATCGTCACGGCAATGGCCAGAACCAGCGTGCCGAACGGCTCCCCTACACGGTGCGCCACGACTTCGGCATGGTGCACGGCGGCCAGAACGCAGCCCATCATGATGACCGCCGCCCCGATCACGCCCGCCAGCCCCAGATAGGACAGGTGCGCCAGATAGGCCCCCATCCCCAGAAACGGTACGACCAGCGTCCATAAGGGCAGAACCGCGTGTGCGGGGGTATGCAGCATGGCACTCTCTGCCGACGAAGGGGTAGGCGTATCCTTATGGCTTTCGGGGGGCGTTTCTGGCATTCGGTCGCGTAGCTCCTGTGTGGCGAAGGGATGGCCCGGACGGATCGACAGGCCTCGTTTCAGACATAGGGTGCCCGGTCACCGTTTCAAACCCGGACGGAAGCGATTTGTGCGGTTTATCCCGGTTTCCAGCCCGGCGGGGCCATTTCAAATCCGGCAAAATCGAAGCCCGGCGCGACCGTGCATCCGACCAGAGTCCAGTCCCCAAGGCTCTCTGCGCTTTGCCAGCCGCCGACCGGCACCACACCCTGCGGCCTTTGCCCGCTCAGCACATCCGGCCCCAACACCACCTCCCATCCCCGCCCCTCGTGATGCAGGCGGAGCTTCAGCGGCGCACCGGCATAGTAGTGCCAGACCTCGACGGCATCTATGCGATGCCAGTGCGAACGCTCCCCCACCTGAAGCAGGTAATAGATGCACGACGACGCCCCGCGCCCGCCTGAAGGGTTATCGCGGAAGGTTTCGACATAGTGCCCGCCTTCCGGGTGCGCCTGCATCCGCAATTCGGCGATGATAGCCTGAGCGTCGGTCATGGCGCTTCTCCTTTGCAGCCCTCAGCTTAACCTTAATTTTGCGGCGCATCAGGCATAAAACGATTCAGGCATAAAACGATAATGACACGCCGCCGCATATCCTGTAATGCGCGCGCTCATCGTACTGTCACCTTTTGCTGATACGCCGTCAGGTGTAACCCGAGGTAATCCTTCCTGAAATGATCATTCAGACCGCCACGACCGAAACCATCGAAGAAAACGGCTGGGCCACGGCCAAAACCCTGGCCGAAGCCCTGCCCTTTATCCAGATCTACGACCGCGAAATCGTCGTGGTGAAGTACGGCGGTCACGCCATGGGTCAGGAAGAAACGGCGCGCATCTTCGCCTCGGACATCGTGCTGCTGAAACTGCTGGGCATCCATCCGATCGTGGTGCACGGCGGCGGGCCGCAGATTTCAGCCATGCTGGGTCGGGCAGGCGTCAAATCGACCTTTATCGACGGCCTGCGCGTCACCGACGAAGCGACCATGGAAATCGCCGAAATGGTGCTGTCGGGCGCGGTGAACAAGGAAATCGCCTCGTGGATCACGCGCGCCGGTCAGGAAGCCGATGTGCGCGGCGTCGGCCTGTCGGGCAAGGACGCCAGCCTGATCACCGTCGAAAAGGCGACGCGCCTGAAAAAAGACCCGGATTCGATGATCGAACAGGTGGTCGATCTGGGTTTTGTGGGTGAGCCCAAGCGCGTGGACGACAAGCTGCTGCGCACCCTGATCGGCGATCTGGAGCACGACTATGTGCCGGTCATCGCCCCCATCGGCGTGGCCGAAGACGGCGCGACCTACAACATCAATGCCGACACCGTAGCCGGGGCCGTGGCGGGCAAGATGAACGCCAAGCGCATGTTGCTGCTGACCGATATTGCCGGCGTGCTGGACGGTGAAAAGCGCCTGATCCGTCAGATGACGGTGTCGGAAGCCAAGGACCTGATCGAAACCGGCGTTGCCGTCGGCGGCATGATCCCGAAGCTCGAAACCGCCATTGCCGCCATCGACGCCGGCGTGGAGGCCGTGGTCATCCTCGATGGCCGCCGCCCGCACGCCATGCTGGTCGAGCTGTTTACCGAGCACGGCGCGGGCACGCTGATCACGCGGGATGCGTAACCCCTCCTCCCTGTTGCGACGCAATGGGGACGTGGATGCGAGCGTGCGAGCAGACGGAGGGGGATGACTCCGTCTTTATCCCCCGCGCTGGCGACTCAGCAGAGCTGTCATAGAGGCCCATTCCGTCCCTTCGTCTGAGTCGCCCCCTCCGTCACGCCTTCGGCGCGCCACCTGCCCATGCCTGCGGCACAGGGAGGAGAAGGGGCTTGAAACGGCGAACGAAAACGCCGAAACAGGCGGCATGAGCCCGCATCTTCAAAACCTCCCGCACGTTTCCACCTGGCTGTTCGATCTCGACAACACCCTCTATCCGCCCGAAGCTGAGGTCATGGCACTGGTCGAAGGCCGCATGACCGATTTCGTCATGCGCCAGACGGGCCTGCCGCGCGAAGAGGCGAGAACGCTCCAGAAAAAATACCTCTATGAGCACGGGACGACGCTCGCCGGGCTAATGGCCTATCACGACATCGACCCCTATGCCTTTATGAATGAGGTGCATGATGTGTCGCTGGACGGCCTTGTCCCCGACGCGACCCTGAATGCCGCCATCACCGCCCTGCCCGGCCGCAAGCTGGTCTTCACCAATGGCGACGAACAGCACGCCTATCGCATCCTTGACAAGCTGGAGATGACCCCTCTGTTCGAGGACGTGTTTCATCTGGGCCATGCGGACCTGATCCCCAAGCCCAATCTGGCCACCTTTCACCGCATGATGCAAAAGCACGCGGTGACCGGACCTGAAACCGCCTTCTTCGAAGACAGCCCGAAGAACCTCAAGCCCGCGCACGAACTGGGCATGACCACCATTCTCGTCGGCCCGCACGCCGAAGCCAATGCCGATGCGTTCGTGCATATCCGGGCGGCGTCTCTGAAAGCCTTCCTTGCAGAATGAACGATGTTCAATATTTCGATTGACGGGCTGATGCTCTTGAACTACGTTCAATGAACGCCGTTCACAGGCGTGTCACGGAGATCATGGTCATGTTCAAACCGATTGCCCTTATCCTGTTCGCGTCTGCCCTTGCCCTGCCCGCTGCCGCGCAGGACAGCCTTGAAAACACCTCCAAGGCCGCGGCCCATTCCGTCGAAGCCACCGCCCAGTTGTCCGGTGCCGGCGTGATGGTGGTGGCCGGCAGCGCCGCCCTGCCCTTCGTCGCCGTGGGGGCCTCGGCCGAAAGCACCGGTGCGGCGATCCGCGATTCCGGCGAGGCCGTCTGGGACGAAGCCAACAAGCCCCTGAAGGTCAGCCCCGAAACCGTGGTGGCGCAGGACGCGCCGAAGGTTCCAAACGAGGCCGAAAAACTCCAGAAGAAGGCGCAGTAAGGTGTGGCGGGCGGCGCTGCTAGCCGTATCCCTGCTCCTGCCTACCGGCGCGTGGGCGGGCAACGAATCCGGCGACAGCGCCGCCAACGCCAAACCGCATTTCAGCCCGCCGGAAGCCGCCGCCTTCGCCAAACAGATCGAGCAGGATCTGGCGGCCAAAGGCGCGCGGGTGGCCATCGTCTTTCGCACCAGCCGTCCGCATGACAAGCTGCCGCCCGGCATCGCCTATACGCATGGGGCCTTCTGGGTCCACAGCGACATCACCACCGCCGACGGACGCCACCTTCAGGGCTATGCGGTCTATAATCTCTATCACGGCGACGGAAAGACCCTGCCGGTCAGCCAATCCTATCTGAAGCAGGACTTTCCGCTCAATTTCGCCGGCGTCTCAGCCGAAGACGATGTCGGAGTGATCCTGCCAACGCCGGTAATGCAGCGGCGGCTGCGGGCGCTGATCGGCACGCCCGCCTATGCGCACCTGCACATCAGCGACTATTCGCTGGTGTCCAATCCGCTGGAGGCGAAGTACCAGAACTGCGTCGAATTTGTGCTGGATGTTGTCGCGGCGGCGGCGTGGGAGACCGACTCCTACCCGCAGATCAAGGCCAATCTGACGCGCTGGTTTGAACCGACCACGGTCAAGGCCGGTTTCCTGCAACGCACGCTGGGGCCGATGGCCGATGCGCGCCTGCGCACGGACGACCACCCCGGCGCGATCCGTACCGCCACCTATGAGAGCCTGTCGGCGTTTATGCTCAAACATAAGTTGGCCACAGAGGCGTATGTGATCCGGCGCACGCCCTGACCGCGCCTAAGCGTGAGCGAAAAGAAACCTTGATCCGAAGGATCATAGGTCTTAAGGCCCTGTCATTCCTTCTTAGACAGACCTTATGAGAGCCGCCATGTCCGACCTCGCCGCCTTCCACGACGATATCGAAGCCGCCTGGGAAATCCGCGACACCCTGTCGCCGTCCACCACCGGTCCGGTGCGCGATGCGGTGGAAAAGGCGCTGGGCCTGATCGACAATGGCCGCTTCCGCGTTGCCGAAAAGATCGACGGCGAATGGGTCACGCATCAGTGGCTGAAAAAAGCCGTGCTGCTCTCTTTCCGCCTAAATGGCAACCACCTGATGCACACGGGGCGTGGCCTGTTTGAACAGGCACCTATCGGTCCTTTCTGGGACAAGGTGCCCAACAAGTTCGCCACCTGGAAGGCCGAAGACTATCAGGACGCCGGTTTCCGCTCGGTGCCAGGCGCTATCGTCCGCCACGGTGCCTTTGTGGGTAAGAATGTCGTGCTGATGCCGTCGTTTGTGAACATCGGCGCCTATGTCGGCGAAGGCACCATGGTCGATACCTGGGCCACGGTCGGCTCCTGCGCCCAGATCGGCAAGCACGTGCACCTGTCGGGCGGCGTCGGTATCGGCGGCGTGCTTGAGCCGCTTCAGGCCAACCCGACCATTATCGAAGACAATTGCTTCATCGGGGCGCGCTCCGAAGTGGTCGAAGGCGTCATCGTGCGCGAAGGCTCGGTGCTGGGCATGGGCGTCTATCTGGGTCAATCGACGCGCATCGTCGATCGCGCCACCGGCGAAGTCTTTTACGGCGAAGTCCCGCCCTATTCGGTGGTGGTGGCGGGCTCCATGCCCTCGGCCAATGACAAAAACCCGAACGCCCCGCACCTCTATTGCGCCGTCATCGTCAAGCGCGTCGATGCCCAGACGCGCTCAAAGACCGGCATTAACGAACTGCTGCGGGATTAGGTATGTACGGCCGGGGGGTGAGGGTATTTTGCCTGACGTTGCTAGCTGTGAGCAGCAGCGCACAGGCCGGTGAGACGGTTCAGGTGCCTGTGCCGTCCGCCGTAACCCATCCTCTGCCCGAGTTTATCGCCTACGATCAAAATAAGGACGGCGTCCTGACCTTGAGCGAATACGCAAAAGGACGCTGGCCTCTGACGCTCAGACATTTCGACCGCGATCATGATGGACGTGTCGCTTCGCTCGAATGGGTGGACGGCACCTGCTACGACGACGTCTCCAAAGACCCCGAAACGATCCGCAGGTTCCGTAATCAGTGTATCGAGGAGATGAAAGCGGAGTTTGCCCCATCTGGATTCTGGGATTCTGGCGACGACTTTCCCGATATCCGCTTTCAATTCCGGGTTTGGGACTGCAACCGCGATGGCCGCGTCAGTGCGCAGGAACACGCCCTCGCCAGTCAGAGCGTATGTCCAAAACCTAACCGAGATTAGAGCGAGACGATTTTAGGTGGAAACGGCTTATCGCTTTGGCGCCTCCCCTGAAACGAAGTTCGGTGAAGCCAAATCAGGGGAGGTGCTTGAATGACGATTCCATTAAAAGTCATACCGATCTAAATCAGCCATTGTCGTTCGCGGCGGCCGCCACCCCGTCCAGATAACGCTTGGTCTGATCCAGCGCATTGTCAGCCAGTACCGCGCGGCGGCGTTTCAGATCGACCGCGCCAGCATCATAATCCGCCATCAGGGCGCGGACGAAATCGCCCGACTGCACGTCCTTCAGCACCGCATCCATAGCCGCTTTTGAGGCATCGCCGATAATGCGCGGGCCGGTCAGATAGGCCCCGTATTCGGCGGTGTTGGAAATCTTCTCAAAACCGCCGGACATGCCGCGCTCCCACAGCAAATCGACCACCAGCTTCAGCTCGTAGCAGGTTTCAAACCACGCCACCTCGCGCGGATAGCCCGCCGCCACCAGAGTCTCAAACGCAGTGGTGACCAGTTCGCGCGTACCGCCACACAGGACCACCTGCTCACCGAACAGGTCGCTTTCGCATTCGGCCTTCATGGTGGTCTCTAAAATGCCCTTACGCCCGCAACCGAGCGCCGCCGCAAACGACAGGCCGATGGCCTTGGCCTCACCGGTGGCGTCCTGCTGCACGGCAAACAGGCAGAAGACCCCCTCGCCCGCCTCATAGATGTCGCGGATGCGCGGCCCGATCCCCTTGGGCGAGACCAGGAGCACATCGACATCGGCCGGCGGCTTCACCAGCCCGAAATTGACCGACAGCCCATGCGCAAAGATCAGCGCCTGACCGGCCCGCAGGTTCGGCCCCACCTGATCGCGGAACAGGGCCTGATGCGCTTCGTCCGAGGTCAGGACGACGATCGCTTCCGCCCATTGCACGCCTTCTTCGACCGTCACCACCTCAAACCCATCGGCGGCGGCCTTGTCGCGGGTGGCCGATCCGGGTTTCAGCGCCACACGGATGTCCGATACGCCAGAATCGCGGGCATTCAGCGCCTGCGTGCGGCCTTGCGAACCATAGCCGATGACCAAAAGGCGCTTACCGCGGATCACAGCCAGGTCGCAGTCGCGATCATAATAGACGGGCAGAGTCATGACGGGCTATACTCCGGAATGAGAATCGTCCCCTCCCTATAGAGCAGCGTCCCATGTCCCGACACCCTGAATATCAGTATCTCGATCTGGTGCGCGACATCATGGCCAATGGCGTGACGCGCATGGACCGCACGGGCACGGGGACCAGAGGCGTGTTCGGCCGTCAGATCCGTTTCGATCTGTCGCAGGGCTTTCCGCTGCTGACCACCAAGAAGGTGCACTTCAAGTCGGTGGCGGTCGAGCTTTTGTGGTTTCTGCGCGGCGATACCAATATCAAGTACCTCAAGGATCACGGCGTCAGCATCTGGGACGAATGGGCCGACGAAAACGGCGACCTAGGCCCCGTCTATGGCAAGCAGTGGCGCTCATGGGCGGCACCGGACGGACGGGTGATTGATCAGATGCGCCAACTGATCGAAAACCTGAAAACCAATCCCCATTCACGTCGTCACGTCATTTCGGCGTGGAACCCCTCAGAGGTCGAGGACATGGCCCTGCCGCCGTGCCACTGCCTGTTCCAGTTCTTCGTGGCGGACGGCAAGCTGTCGTGTCAGCTTTATCAGCGCTCGGCCGATGTGTTTCTGGGCGTGCCGTTCAATATCGCCTCCTACGCGCTGCTTACGCACATGGTGGCGCAAGCCGTGGGTCTTGAGGTTGGTGACTTCGTGCACAGCTTCGGCGACGTGCACCTCTATCTGAACCATTTTGAGCAAGCGCACACCCAGTTGTCGCGCGATCCGCTGCCCTTCCCGACGCTGAAACTGGCTCCCAAGACCGACCTGTTCGGCTTCGACTATGCCGATATCGAACTGATCGGTTACCAATCGCACGGGGCGTTGAAGGCGCCAGTGGCGGTGTAATCTCCTCCCCTGCGTAGCGGGGGAGGTGGCGCGGCGCTTGCGTAGCAAGGTCCGCGACGGAAAGGGCATAGCCCTTTCGTTTTCCCCCTCCGTCTCGACGCGCTTCGCTTGCTCGACACCTCCCCCGCTCGCAGGGGAGGAGGAAAAACAGAATGCCCAAGCCCAAACTCGCCCTTATCGTCGCCATGAGCGAAAACCGCGTCATCGGGCGCGACAACGCCCTGCCCTGGCATCTGAAATCCGACCTGAAGATGTTCAAGGCCATCACCCAGTTCAAACCCATCATCATGGGCTCGAACACCTGGGACTCGCTGCCGCGCAAGCCGCTTCCGGGGCGGTTGAACCTCGTCTGCTCGCGTGATCTGAAGTTCGAGGCCGAGGGCGGCATCGTCTGCAATTCACTATTTGAAGCGCTTGATATTGCCCGCGAACAAGCCGCTGACGACGGAGCCGATGAGGTGGTGGTGATCGGCGGGGCCAATATTTACGAACAGACCCTGCCGAAGGCCGACCGTCTCTACGTGACCGAGGTACACACGACGCTGGAGGGCGACGCACACTTTCCGCAGATCGACCCGGCACACTGGAGCGAGGTGAAGTCGGAATTCTGCCCGAAGGCTGAGGGCGACGATTATGACTTCACACTCAAGGTCTATGAGCGGAAACGCATCTAATTATACCTCCCCAGTTTACTGGGGAGGGGGACCGCACGAGCGAACCTAGAGCGTTATTCGCTCAAGTGGATACCGGTTGAGCGTGAAAAAACGCGACAAAACAGGAATTTAGAGCGACATTTCGATTCAGAATGAACGAAATGCGCTCTTGTGAGTGAGATGCGGTGGTGGGGGCTTTAGAAACGCCCCCCTCCGTCACGCCTTCGGCGTGCCACCTCCCCCAGTAAACTGGGGGAGTAGACAGCGTTAGACAAGCGAGGCCAGTGCCGAGCGGTCGAACGCCTTGACGTCCTCAAGTTGCCCGGCGCGGACCTTGTTGAGCCACTGCGGATCGGCCAGCAGCGCGCGGCCCACAGCCACCAGATCGAAGTCCCCGCGCTCCAGGCGGCGCAGCAGTTCGTCAATCCCCTGAGGATTGGCCTGCGCCCCGCCGAAGAAGTTGATGAAGTCTTCGGCCAGACCGACGCTGCCCACCGTGATCACCGGGGCCCCGGTCAGCTTCTTGACCCAGCCGGCGAAGTTGAGGTCCGAGCCTTCAAATTCCGGCTCCCAGAAGCGGCGTTGCGAGGCGTGGATGATATCCACCCCGGCATCGAGCAACGGGCGCACCCAGTCTTCCAGCTCCTGCGGCGTGTGGGTGACCTTGGCGTCATAGACCCCGCCTTTGAACTGCGAAATGCGGATAATCAGCGGGTAGTCGGCCCCGACCTCGGCGCGCACGGCCTTGATGATTTCGGCGGCAAATTTAGTGCGCGCGCCGATCGTATCGCCGCCCCACTGATCGCCGCGCTTATTGGTGCGGTCCCAGAAAAATTCGTCGATCAGATAGCCGTGCGCGCCGTGCAGTTCCACCGCATCGAAACCCAGCTTCTTGGCGTCACCGGCGGCGCGCGCAAAGGCGGCAATGGTGTCGGCCACGTCGGCATCGCTCATCGGTTCCCACTTTTGCGAGCCGTCGAGCGCAATACCCGACGGGCTCTGCTTCGGCTGAGGATCATAGTCGCTGCTGCGCGACGCCGCCGCACCGGTGTGCCAGATTTGCGGCGCGATCAGCCCGCCCTTGGCGTGGACCGCTTCGACCACCTTGCCCCAGGCCGGAAGGGCGTCACCGAAGAAGTTGGGGATACCGGCCTCATTCTTGGAAGCCGGACGCTCGATCACCGTGCCCTCGGTCAGAAGCAGCCCGACCCCGCCCTCGGCGCGCCGCTGATAATAGGCGGCGACATCCGCGGTCGGGATACCGCCCGGCGAAAACTCCCGCGTCATGGGGGCCATGACCACGCGGTTTTTCAGCTTCAGCGACTTCAGGTCAAAGGGGGAGAAAAGAGTGTCGAGCGACATATGGGGGCTCCGCTTAAAAAAGTAACCGCACCGGATATGGTTACGTCTTCAACCGGCGCAAGCACCGACCGTCTGAAAATAAACGTTTGCACGCCGCAAAAGCTGGGTTAGCGTTACGTCAAATATGTCAACCTTATGGCGGGGGCAGGCCATGACAGGAACCGACGCATCCGTGGCGCAGCCGGTGAGCGCTTCCGGCCAACGGCTGGCGACCATCGACATACTGCGCGGTCTGATCATCGTGATCATGGTGCTCGACCATGTGCGCGACTACACCCACATCAGCGGCTTCAAGATCAACCCGCTCGATTTTCAGCAGACCAATACCATCCTGTATCTGACGCGCTGGGTGACGCACCTGTGTGCCCCGACCTTTATCTTTCTGGCCGGCGTGTCGGCGTGGCTGCAAAATGTGCGTGGCAAGAGCGGCGCGGCTCTGTCGGGCTTTCTGCTGACGCGGGGCCTATGGCTGATCGTCCTTGAAGTCACGGTGGTCGGCTTCGGCTGGTCCTTCGCCCTGCCCATGCCGCTGTTTCTGGCCATATTGTGGGCGATTGGCTGGTCGATGATCGCGCTTTCGGCTCTGGTCTGGCTGCCGCGTCGGGCCGTCCTCGCCATCGGGATAGCCATAATCGGGCTGCATGATCTGGCGGACGGCATCAATGCCGATCCGTTGGGTCTGTTCGGCGGGCTGTGGCATTTCCTGTTTCAGGTCAACATCTTCAAATTCGCCGGTTTCGACATCCTGCTGCTCTATCCGGTGCTGCCGTGGATAGGCGTCATTGCCTTAGGCTATGGCATGGGAGATGTCTTTCTTAAGCCCGACCGCAATCGCATTCTGACCCTGTGCGGGCTTGGGCTGTTCATTGGCTTTGTCCTGCTGCGGCTCAGCAATCTGTACGGCGACCCGCGCCCCTGGGCCGTGCAGGCTTTGCCCGCGCACACCCTGATGGACTTTTTCAATGTGGCGAAATACCCACCGTCGCTACTCTACACAGCCGCGACTCTGGGGATCGTCTTCCTGCTGACGCCCGGTCTGGATCGTCTGCCGGGAAAGGTCGCCTCCATTCTGCGCACTTTCGGCTCGGTGCCGATGATGGCCTATCTGGGCCACCTTTACATCATGCACCTTGTGTCTATGGCCGCTCACATGATCGCGGGTCAAAGCCTGGCGACGCAGTTCAACCCGCTGGCCATCGCCTTTTTCAACCCGGCCGCCGCCCCCGACGACAGCTTTTTGCCCCTGTGGGTGACCTATCTGTGCTGGGTAATCACACTGTGCCTGCTCTATCCGTTGTGCCACTACTGGTCAGCGATGAAGCAGCGCCGCAAGGACTGGTGGCTGTCCTACCTCTGAAATCCGACTTGCAGGACGTCTATTCCGGCCACAGCCGTGAGTTATGCAAGACGCGCCAGATAGTGAGACTTTGGCCTTCCACGCTGTAGATCAGCAGATAAGGCAGGCCGTTCAGCACCCATTCGCGTGTCTTCGGAGCACGCCCCGGTCTGCCGCTGTCCGGAAAATCCGCCAGATGTTCCGCCGCCGCCTCTATGGCCTCATCGACCCTCGCGGCCGCCGTTACACTGTCATCGGCAATAAACTGAAACGTTTGGATACGGTCATCAAGGGCCGATGCCGACCACTGAATGATCATTGGCCCTTCGCATCGCGGCGCGCCAGAACCTGAGCCTGAGCCTTGATATCCGCCATGCGGGCGTGGGCGTCCGCATGGGAAACAGGCGGTCGGGGGTCGTCCATGGCTTCGCGGACCTTATCACGAAGCCAGGCGTCATAGCTTTGCGGATCGACGGTCAGCCCGGCGGGCAAGGCCCCTTCATTGGCAATGCGCGTCAACAGAATACGCACGGCGTCAGAAACCGTCAGCCCCATCTGGCTGAGCACAGCCCCGGCCCGTTCCTTGATCGCGCCGTCAACGCGCGCCTGCACCACTTCGCTTGCCGCCATTGCACACCTGCCTCTCAAAGGCAGTGTACTTCATTTGAACGACAAACACCAGCCATCAGGAACGTGAGTTCAGATCACCCCACAACGCCCTGGCCATTTCCGCAAACCGTTCCGCCATCGGGCCATCGCGCAGCGGCGTGGCGCGGTCGGCTGCCTGACGTAAGGCCGGATCGAGCGGCACTTCGCCCAGAAACGGCCGTTTCAGCGTCTGCGCCATCTTTTGCGCGCCGCCGCGGCCGAAGATCTCGATCGGCGTACCGTCGGCGCCGACGAAATAGGCCATGTTCTCGATGATACCTAGCACCGGTATCTGCGTCTTGTCGAACAGGGTCACGGCGCGGCGCGCGTCGATCAGCGCCATGTCCTGCGGCGTCGAGACCACCACCGCTCCGTCGATCAGCGTCTTTTGCGTCAGGGTCAGTTGCACATCGCCCGTCCCCGGCGGCAGATCGACGATCAGCACATCGAGGGGGGTTTCCGCCGTGCCCCATTGCGTCTGGGTCAGCAACTGCGTCAGGGCCTGCGACGCCATCGGCCCGCGCCAGATCATCGCCTGATCGGCATCGACCAGAAAGCCGACCGAATTGACCTTCAGGCTAAAGGCGACCGGCGGGAGCATCTTCTTGTCAGCGCTGAACGACGGCGGCGTGTTGAGCCCCAGCATGACCGGACCCGACGGCCCGTAGATGTCGGCATCCAGCCAGCCGACATTCAGCCCCAGCGCCTTCAGCCCCAGCGCCAGATTGAGCGAGACGGTGGACTTGCCCACCCCGCCCTTGCCGGAACCGACCACAACGACGTACCTGACATGGTCCGGGCGGGTCGTGGCGACCGGGGCCTTCGGCTTGCCCTGATCGGCGGCCTGCGGCGACAGCTTGGCCTGCGGACCGGGACGCGGCGTGTGCGGTTCGGCCACTTCGGCGGTCAGAACGACCTGCGCCTTTTCGATGCCGGGCAGGGCCGCCAGCACGGCCTCGGCAGCCTCGCGCACCGGTGCATAGCGTTCGACCTGCGCCGCCGGCACCTCCAGCATGAAGCCCGCGCGCGTGCCCGATACGGTCAGGCCGCGCACCAGCCCGACCTTGGCCAGCCCCTGCCCGCTCACCGGGTCGATGACCGTATTGAGCGCGTCGAGTACCTGCTGTTTGTCGAGATCGGGCATATTTGTCTTTCCGCTGGGTCTTCAGGGCCGTATAGGCGGAAATAGGAACGACACAACCCCTTTTGCAGACCCTGCCGATGCCAGACCCTCACATTCTGTTGCTGGGCGGCCCGACCGCTTCGGGTAAGACGGCGCGCGCGCTGGATTGGGCGGCAAAGACCGGCGGGGTGATCCTCAATGCCGATTCGATGCAACTCTATGCCGATGTGCCGCGGCTGACGGCACGCCCGGATGCGGCGGAGAGCGCGCAGGCCCGGCACGAGCTGTATGGTTTTTTGCCCCCGGATCAGCAGTGGTCCACCGGTGACTGGCTGCGCGCCGCCCTGCCCTTTATTACTGCCGCACAGACAGGCGAAACGCCCCTGTGTATCGTCGGCGGCACCGGGCTCTATTTCCTCACTCTGGTGCGCGGACTGGCCGAAATCCCGGAAATCGAGTCTGAGGTGCGTGAGCGTGCCCGCGCCACCTATGACGAACAGGGGGAAGACTTTGTGCGCGACACCTTGCGCCAGCTCGACCCGGTCACGGAGGCGCGTCTGGCCCCCCATGATCGCCAGCGCCTGTGCCGCGCGCTGGAGGTGGTGTGGCAGACCGGACGCGCCTTGAGCGACTGGCAGACCGATACCCACCCCCTCCTGCCGCCGGGCAGCTATCGCTTCGACATCCTCAAACCCGACCGCGACGGGCTCTATGCCCGCTGCGACCAGCGCTTTGACCAGATGATCGCGCAAGGCGCGCTGGACGAGGTGCGCGCCCTGATGGACAAGGGCTTACAAGCCGACTGGCCCATTCTGCGCGTGCTGGGCCTGCCGGAGCTTTGGGCGCATCTGAAAGGCGAAATGCCGCTCGATCAGGCGCGCGATCTGGCCAAACAGAAGACCCGCAACTACGCCAAGCGCCAGACGACCTTCTTCGGCAATCAGTTCGCCCGAACCCACGGGTGATAATGAGCCAGAGGGCGCGGTTACGGGATTGCGCCGACTTATTTTATCATATAATTAAACGCTCTGCATTTTCCCTATTGTCTGACTAAAAGGCAGGGTTTAATCAGGCTGTTACAGCATCGGCGCGAACCGCTGCCACATGACTATGGGAAACGCAAACAGCTCCTTGATGGGAAAGGCCTGACGCCATGACTCTCCGCAATTCGTCTGCACTTGCAGCGCTCGTCCTGACGCTGATGGGCGTCAATGCCGCTCAGGCCGCTACCGCCACCAGCGAAACCTTCGGCAAGCTGTCCGACGGCACCGAGGTTAAGGCCGTGGTGCTGAAAAACGGCAAGGGCGTTTCGGCCAAGGTCCTGACCTATGGCGCGACCCTGCAATCGGTGTGGGCCCCGGACCGCAAGGGCAAGGCCGCCGAAATCACCATCGGTTATGACGATCTCAAGGGTTATGTTGAAACCCCGCAATATCTGGGCGTGACCGTGGGCCGCTACGCCAACCGCATCGCCAAGGGCAAGTTTACGCTGGATGGCAAGGAATACACGCTGGCCACCAATAATCATGGCAACCACCTGCACGGCGGCCTGAAGGGCTTTGACAAGGTCAACTGGACGCTGGCCTCGGTCAAGAGCGGCGGCAAGACGGGCGAGGCTTCGGCCACCTTCACCTACACCTCGCCGGACGGCGAAGAGGGCTATCCCGGCACCATGAAGGTCGAGGTGACCTACAGCCTCAATGAAAACAACGACCTGACCATCCATTACAAGGCGACGACGGACAAGCCGACCATCGTCAACCTGACCAACCACGCCCTGTTCAATCTGGCAGGTGTGGGTTCGGGCCGCTCGGCCCTCGAAGCCTCGCTGCAACTCGAAGCCGACGGCTACCTGCCGACCAACGACACCGCCATTCCTTACGGCAATATCGCCCCGGTCAAGGGCACGCCGTTCGATTTCACCAAGCCGGCGGTAATCAATGAGCGCGTGCGCGATGCGCGTGATCCGCAAATCCTGATCGGCCTCGGTATCGACCACAACTACGTGCTGCGCGGCGGCGTGACCAAGACGCCGAAGCCTGCCGTCACCCTGATCGACGCCAAGTCGGGCCGCGGCCTGAAAATCCTCACCACCGAGCCGGGCATCCAGATGTACACCGGCAACTTCCTCGACGGGAAGATTCCGGGCCGCAACGGTCAGGTCACCCGCATGGGCGACGCCGTGGCCTTCGAAGCGCAGCACTTCCCCGACAGCCCGAACCAGCCGAAATTCCCGACCACCCGCCTGAACCCCGGCGAAACCTACACCCAGACGACGGTTCATCACCTCTTCGTCGCCAAGTAATTCAAGAAGTAAAGAATCCCCATACCGATGTCCGACCGCAACCTCTCCCGTTCCCAGACCAAGCTCCGTTCGCGCGCCTGGTTCGACAATCCTGAAAACGCCGACATGACGGCGCTCTACCTTGAGCGTTACATGAATTTCGGCCTGTCGCTGGAGGAGTTGCAGTCGGACAAGCCGATCATCGGCATCGCCCAGACCGGGTCCGACCTCAGCCCGTGCAACCGCCATCACCTTGAGCTGGCCAAGCGTATCCGTGACGGCATTATCGAAGCAGGCGGCATCCCTATCGAATTCCCCGTCCACCCCATTCAGGAAACGGGTAAGCGCCCGACGGCAGGCCTTGACCGCAACCTCGCCTATATCGGCCTGGTCGAAGTCATCTATGGCTATCCGCTGGACGGCGTGGTCCTCACCATCGGCTGCGACAAGACGACCCCGGCCTGCCTGATGGCCGCCGCCACCGTCAATATCCCGGCCATCGCCCTGTCGGTCGGCCCCATGCTCAACGGCTGGTACAAGGGTGAGCGCACCGGTTCCGGCACCATCGTGTGGAAGGCCCGCGAACTGCTGGCCGCCGGGGAAATCGACTATCAGGGCTTTATCAAGCTGGTGGCCTCTTCGGCGCCTTCTACCGGCTACTGCAACACCATGGGCACAGCGACGACCATGAACAGCCTGGCGGAAGCGCTGGGTATGCAGCTCCCCTACTCGGCGGCCATCCCGGCCCCGCACCGCGACCGGCAGGAATGCGCCTACCGCACGGGCAAGCGTATCGTCGATATGGTCCACGAAGACCTGAAGCCGTCGGACATCCTGACCAAGGAAGCCTTTATCAACGCCATCCGCGTCAATTCGGCCATTGGTGGTTCGACCAATGCCCCCATCCACCTCAATGCGCTGGCCCGTCATATCGGCGTGGACCTGAAGATCGAGGAATGGCAGCAGTATGGCGAAGAGGTGCCGCTGCTGGTCAACCTGATGCCGGCCGGCGAATATCTGGGCGAAGACTATCACCATGCCGGCGGCGTCCCCGCCGTGGTGGGTCAGTTGATCAAGCACGGCCTGATCCATGAAAACGCCATCACCGCCAACGGCAAGACCATTGGCGAAAACTGCCGAGATGCGGTCATCGAGGACGAGCGCGTCATCCGCCCGTTCGAGCAACCGCTGAAGCTGGCCGCCGGGTTCCGCGTCCTGTCGGGCAATCTGTTCGACTCGGCGGTCATGAAGGTCTCGGTCATCAGCCCCGAATTCCGTGAGCGCTATCTGTCCGATCCGGCCTCGCCCAACGCCTTTACCGGTCGCGCCATCGTCTTCGACGGCCCGGAAGACTATCACCACCGCATCGACGACGAATCGCTGAACATCGACGAGCACTGCATCCTGTTCATGCGCGGTGCTGGCCCCATCGGCTATCCGGGTGCCGCCGAAGTCGTCAATATGCGCGCCCCCAACTACCTGTTGAAGCGCGGCGTCACCTCGCTGGCCTGCATCGGCGATGGCCGTCAGTCGGGTACGTCGGGTTCGCCCTCCATCCTCAACGCCTCTCCCGAAGCGGCGGCGGGCGGCAACCTCGCCATCCTGCAAACGGGCGATCAGGTGCGCGTCGATCTCAACGACAATACGGTCAATGTCCTGATCTCTGACGCGGAAATCGCCGAGCGCCGCGCCGCGCTTGAGGCCGCCGGTGGCTTCCAGTATCCGGCGCACCAGACGCCGTGGCAGGAACTGCAACGCAGCGTCGTCGGTCAGATGGGGTCGGGCATGGTCCTCGAAACCGCCGTCAAGTATCAGCGCATCGCTCAGGTCGGGGCCGGTGTGCCGCGAGACAATCACTAAACCCACGTCTGCTACGGCTTGATTCACCGCCGGAGGCCGCGCCTCCGGCGGTTTTTCATATCGGCACACGGCTGATTACGATTTAGCCTTATACTCACAAGTGTTTTAACGGTCCAAAATCGTATCCGTGATGATTTTATATACACTATATTACCGCAAAAAATAATATAGCGCCTCCGTATCAAGTGAAATAATTCCAGTAAACACGATCTTTACACTTAATCCTGTACACATGAGGCAATCGCGTTCTGTGTTTGCGGGTGCTTTCCTATGTCCATTCGTTTGCGTCTGATGGCCCTGATCGGCTCGTTCGGTATCACGGCCCTGCTCATCACCGGTCTCGCCCTGGTGTCGCTGCAACGCTACAAGACGATGATGACCGAGTACGGGGCCGCCTACGAACACGCTTACGACATCGAACGCATCAATCACATGGTCAGCAATGTCGTGATGGAGTCGCGCGGCATCTACCTGTCGCAGGACACGGCTGAGGCCAGGGTGTTTAGCCATCGCCTGTCGCACAATCTCGATGAACTGGACGGATTGCTGAACGAGTGGCGGCAGTCAAAAGACCCGGAGGAGCGCGCCCGCTACGCCGAAATCGAACCGGCGGTCCGTGACTTCCTCACCAAACGCCGTGACATGGTCAGGCTGACCGATGAGGGCAAGATCGCGCAGGTAACGGCGCTGGGCAAGGCCGGGCGCGAAGACCGCATCCGTCTTCAGCAGACACTCGACACACTGGTGGCCGAAGCGCACAAGGATCTGGCGCAGACCCAGGCCGAGGCGGCGGCTTTTTCGGAACAGCGCGGCCGGACGTTTCTGATCATGGCGCTGGTGTCGATTGCGGGCATACTGTGTCTGTCGGCAGTCGCCATCATGCACTTTATCACGCGCCCCTTGCGCCACGTTGCCGGAACCATCATCAGCCTGTCGGAAGGCAAGCTCGATACACCGGTGCCGGAAGAGACCGACGACAAGGGAGAGGTGGCCGAACTGTGGCGCGCCATCGCCCGGCTCAAGGCCCACGCTATCGAGGCGGAAAAGATCGTCGAGGCTCAGCGTGAGGCCGAACGCCTGCAAGCGCTGGAAGCCCGTCAGCTGATACTGGACTGACCCGATTTACGGTAAATGGTCGAACGGTGGATACCCAGTGCCCGCGCCGCCGCGCTGACATTGCCGCCATGCGCTTCAAGCGCGCGCCGGATGGCCGCCGTCTCCACATCGTCCAGCCGCCCCTCGGTCAGTGGGGCTAACGCCGGAGCCGTCCCGTCTTCCTCCCAGCGGGCATGATAGAGCCGCCCTTCGTGGTCGCGCAGGTGCAGCGCGCCGGGCCGCAAGCCCCCGGCATCAAACAGGTCGTCAAAGCGCAGGCTGTCGAGATCGTCCCAGTTACGCCCGGTCAACGACAGGCCACGGCGATTGGCGGCGACCACCACCCCGTCACGGAAGACCAGAATACCTTCCCGCGCTGCCCCCAGCAGGCTGGAATCGCTATGGAAACGTAGGGTCTGGCACGACTCGAAGCCTTCGCGGAACAGGCGGTGTTCGATCTGTTCGACCGCCAGCCGCATCAGACCCAGCATATGACCGCCCTGCATATGGGCAGGGGTCGAGAGGTCGAGCACCCCCAGCACCGCGCCGCGCGGGTCGATAATCGGAGTCGCGGCGCAGCTTAACACGCGGTGCGCCTGAAAATAGTGCTCGGCGCCATTGACGGCCACCGGGCGGCGCTCGGCAATAGCGGTGCCGATCGCATTGGTGCCGGTACCGTCCTCGCTCCACAAAACGCCGGGCCGCAACGCCACCTCCGCCGCCTTGCCCGCAAAGCCCGGATCGCCGACGGCATCGAGGATTTCGCCGCGCGCATTGGTCAGGATAACGATGCCGGAAAGCTCGCGTGCCTCGGCGTGCAGGGCGTCCAGTTCCGGGCGCGAGATACGACGCAAAGCCTCGTGCTTTTCATGCAGCAGGCGCACATCGCTGGTCGAAGGGGCTTCGGTGCGCGGATCAGCGGCGGCGTTCAGCCCCATATCGGCGCAGCGTATCCACGAGCGCAGTATGGCGTGTCCTACCTGATCCACGGGCAGGCTGTGCTTCTCGAAGAAGGCCTTGCGCGCCGCCTCGACGCGGATCGGATCGGTGGTCATGGTTTCCTGCCGCATTATCGTTCGTTGCAGGCATCATGCGCCCGCTTTGGGCATCTGTCATCTGTCGCAAAATGCGACATATTCGACACCTGTGACGCAGCCTGCGACAGCGGGGATTGGCGGGGTTTCACAATGCGCGTGATGCTGCGGCGCATCATGTTTGTCCGTGCTTGCGACAGGCCTTCGCTGGGGCGCAGGCTGGGTGCCTCAGGGGTTAACACCAGATAAGGACAACTCGCATGACCAAGCATGAACGCGATCTCACCGCCGCCACACCCTTCAAAACCCGCTACGGCAACTTTATCGGCGGGGAATGGGTCGAACCGGTCAATGGCCGTTACATGGACAATATCTCCCCGGTAAACGGTCAGAAGCTGTGCGAAGTGCCGCGCTCCGACGCGCAGGACATCGAGCGCGCGCTGGATGCGGCCCACAAGGTCAAATCAGCCTGGGGCCGCACCTCGGTGACCGAGCGCTCCAACATCCTTCTGAAGATCGCCGACCGCCTCGAAGCCAATCTCAGCCTCGTCGCCGAGGCCGAAACCTGGGACAATGGCAAGCCGCTGCGCGAAACCACCGCCGCCGACATTCCGCTGGCCATCGACCATTTCCGCTATTTCGCCGGCTGCATCCGCGCGCAGGAAGGCTCGATCGGCGAACTGGACCACGACACGGTCGCCTATCATTTCCATGAGCCGCTGGGCGTTGTGGGTCAGATCATCCCGTGGAACTTCCCCATACTGATGGCGGCATGGAAGCTGGCCCCCGCTCTGGCCGCCGGTAACTGCGTGGTGCTGAAGCCCGCTGAACAGACCCCGGCCTCGATCCTTGTCGTCGCCGAACTGATCGCCGACCTGCTGCCGCCGGGCGTTCTCAACATCGTCAACGGCACCGGCATCGAGGCGGGCGCGCCGCTGGCCAAAAGCCCGCGCATCGCCAAGATCGCCTTCACCGGCTCGACCGGCGTCGGCAAGGAGATCATGCGCTCCGCCGCCGACAACCTGACCAACATCACGCTGGAGCTGGGCGGCAAGTCGCCCAACGTCTTCTTCGCCGATGTGATGGACGAAGACGACGCCTTCCTCGACAAGGCGCTGGAAGGCTTTGCCTTCTTCGCTCTCAATCAGGGCGAGGTCTGCACCTGTCCGTCGCGGGCTCTGGTCCACGAGTCGATCTATGACACGTTTATGGAAAAGGCCATCAAGCGCGTCGAAGCCATCACGCAGGGCGACCCGCTGAACATGGGCACGATGATCGGCGCTCAGGCTTCTCTGGAGCAGTACGAGAAGATCCAGAAATATCTCGATATCGGCAAGGCGGAAGGCGCCAAGGTGCTGACCGGCGGCGACGCCAACCATCTGTCCGGCGACCTGAAGGACGGCTTCTATATCAAGCCGACCATCTTCGAAGGCCACAACAAGATGCGCGTCTTCCAGGAGGAAATCTTCGGTCCCGTCGTTTCGGTTACCACCTTCAAGACGGTGGAAGAGGCTATCGAAATCGCCAATGACACCATCTATGGTCTGGGTGCCGGTGTGTGGAGCCGCGACATGAATACCGCCTATCGCGCCGGTCGCGGTATAGAAGCCGGCCGCGTGTGGACCAACTGCTACCACGCCTACCCGGCCCACGCCGCCTTTGGTGGCTACAAGCAGTCGGGCATCGGGCGCGAAACGCACAAGATGATGCTCGACCACTATCAGCAGACGAAGAATATTCTCGTCTCCTATCAGCCGGCCAAGCTCGGCTTCTTCTGATCGGAAATGCAAAAGCGCGGTGGGTGTTGAAGCCCCCGCGCTGTTTTTACGCGCGCCCATCCGTCGCATGGCGGCACGGCCCCCTGCGGCGCATTATGCTTCTCATACCAACGGCCGAAGATGCTGACCGCATCCGGCCGTTGAAAACTCGAGACTGTCTCATACGTGTCAGCGACATGAGACAGTCTCGAAAGGCATACCAAGAGTCATTTTCAATGACCCTTGGTATCATACCCATCCGCAGGAGAAACGCAGCATGGCCAGAACCATGAAGGCGGCCGTTGTCCGCCAGTTCGGCAAACCCCTCACCATCGACGAAGTGCCGGTGCCGGAACCCGGCGAAGGCCTGATTCAGGTGGCCATTCAGGCCTCAGGCGTCTGTCACACCGACCTGCACGCCGCCGAAGGCGACTGGCCGGTGAAGCCCAATCCCCCCTTCATCCCCGGTCACGAAGGCGTCGGTTACGTTTCGGCGGTGGGCAAGGGCGTCAAGCACGTCAAGGAAGGCGACCGCGTCGGCGTGCCGTGGCTCTATACGGCCTGTGGCCATTGCCGCCACTGTCTGGGCGGGTGGGAAACCCTGTGCGAATCCCAGCTCAACACCGGCTATTCGGTCAATGGCGGCTTTGCCGAATACGTGGTGGCCGATCCGAACTTCGTCGGTCACCTGCCCAAAAACATCAGCTTTACCGAAATCGCGCCGGTCCTGTGCGCGGGCGTGACTGTCTATAAGGGGCTGAAGGTCACCGACACCAAACCTGGCGACTGGGTGGTTATTTCCGGCGTCGGCGGTCTGGGCCACATGGCCGTGCAGTACGCCAAGGCCATGGGGCTCAACGTCGCCGCCGTCGATATTGACGACGCCAAGCTCGACCTCGCCCGCCGTCTGGGCGCGACCGTGACGGTCAATGCCAAAACGGAAGCCGATCCGGCGGCCTATATCAAGAAAGCCACGGATGGCGGCGCGCAGGGCGTGCTCGTCACCGCGGTTTCGACCACCGCCTTCAAACAGGCGCTCGGCATGGTGTCGCGCGGCGGTACGGTGTCTCTGAATGGTCTGCCGCCGGGGGAATTCCCGCTCGACATCTTCGGCATGGTGCTCAATGGCGTCACTGTGCGCGGCTCCATCGTCGGCACGCGACTCGACCTTCAGGAATCGCTCGATTTCGCCAGCGACGGCAAGGTCAAGGCGACCATCGCCACCGAAAAGCTGGAAAACATCAACGACATCTTTGCGCGTATGCACAAGGGGCAGATCGAAGGCCGCGTCGTGCTCGACCTGACGGCGTGACGTTTTTTTGTCTCCGGCCCTTTCCCTCAAGCGCCGGAGACCTTATGTTACACCTGTTCCTTCGGGGACTATGGGGATAAACGCCCACGTAATAAGCGGACTGGACCCGGGTGCGATTCCCGGCGGCTCCACCATTTCCCTCCGTTTGCGGAGCCTATGGGGCCGATCAGCATCGACAGACGTGTAAAGGTGTAGCCTTCCCTCAGTTTGAGCCTCTGTGATCGGCTCAAAATTATAGTTGCGAACGATAACTTCGCTTCGGATCAAGCTCTTGCTGCGTAATGCGGCGGATCTAATCCACCTCAACTCCTAGGGCTTAAGCTCCCTAGGCGGGGCCCGGCGAGGGCCTGGCAACAGAACCTCGCCACTTCCTCCACATTCCGATCAGGCCCTCGCGTTCTTAAATCAGGATTTGGGGGCCTGGCACCAGAACCTCGCCACTTCCTCCACATTCCGATCAGGCCCGCGCCAATTGTAAGTGAAGATGGGGGACGCCTGGCAACAGAAGTCCAGCACCTCCTCTCTCCAAAGCCATCACAAGTCGGGGAAATCTCGCACCTGCGGGCATTTTGCTGTTTTGTTTCAGCCGCACCGTGTTAAGTCTGGAGCAGATTCACTCCCCCAATGCAGGTACCCCGCCCGACATGACCGATACGCCGTCCGTCATTGACCACATGGATTATGCGACCCTGACCCAGAACGCGCTGCGCGGTGTGATCCGCGAAGCCCTGATCAAGGCGTCGCACCCGCAGGGCCTGCCCGGAGACCACCACTTCTACGTCACCTTCCTGACGCGCGCCGAAGGGGTCAGCGTCCCCGAAGACCTGCTGCGCCGCTATCCGCGCGACATCACCATCGTGCTGCAGCACCAGTATCGCGAACTGAAGGTCGAAGGCGACCGCATCAGCGTGACCCTGAGCTTTGGCGGCGTGCCCAAGGTGCTGCGCTTCCCCCTGTCGGCCATCACCCGCTTCTATGACCCCAGCGTGCAGTTCATTCTCGAGTTCGACGTCGAAGAACCGCTGGAGGCCAATGATGACGGCGGCCCCATCGCGGACACAGCTCCGCCGTCAGAGGCCGGCGCGACCACTGAACCCGATCCGGACGCCCCGCCCCCCGATACCGGGCCAAAGGTCGTCTCGCTCGATCAGTTCCGCAAGAAATAGCCGCCGCCTTCCGCAGGGTTTCGCCACATGCGCCAGCCGTCTGCCCGCCTAATCGCCCTGCTCGCTGCCGGATGCCTGTATGCTGGGATCGGTCTGCCCGTTCTCGCCGCGACTCCGGTGCTGCCCGTCGCCGCGCCTGTGACGGAGAGCCCGGCCGCGCAGGCCCCGGACGTCCCGGTGGTACGCACGCCACGCCCGACCCCGCGCCGCCCCACACCGACCCCGGTCGCGGTTGAGCCTTTGCCCGCCACGCGGCCGGTGAGCGCCGACGATATCGAATCCTTCACCGATGCCACCGTGTCTGCCCTGATGCAGCGCGATCATGTGCTGGGGGTGACGGTCGCCGTGGTGCAGGGCGGCACACCCCTGCTGATCAAGGGCTACGGCTATGATCGCCTGATGCCCCGCCGAGCCGTCGATGCCCAGACCAGCCTGTTCCGCATCGGCTCGATCACCAAGACCTTTACCTGGATCGCGGTGCGTCAGGAGATCGAGGCCGGACGCATTCGGCTGGATGGCCCCGTAGCCGCCTATCTGCCCGAAGACATCTTTGCCAAGGACCGGCGGTTCAAGCCGATCCGTATGCGCGACCTGATGGCCCATACGGCGGGGTTTGAAGACACCTCTCTGGGGCATCTCTTCCGGCTCGAAGACGGGCGCATCGAATCCACCGACACCTATTTTCGACGTCATGCGCCGCAGCGCATCCGCGAACCGGGCAGCTTCGCCACCTATTCCAACTATGGGGCGGCACTGGCCGCCCGCGCGGCCGCCCGCACGGCTGAGGCCAAAGACGTGCCCACCCTGATGGAGGCGCGCATATTCCGGCCGCTGGGCCTCGCATCGACCACCCTGCGCGAACCTTATGATCCGGCGCTGATCCACCCCAATGCCGCCGCCGAAGGCCTGCCGGCACCCATGCCGGGGGGCCTGTCCGACCGCCTGTCGCAGGGCTTTATCTGGGATGGCGCGACCTTCCGGCCTCAGCCCTTCGACCACGCCCTGCCGATGGCGGGGGCGCTGGGGGCTTCGACCACCGCCGCCGACATGGCACGTTATATGTCGCTTCTGCTGGGCAATGGCCGCTTTGACGGCGCGACCCTGTTCGGCCCCGCCTCGGCTCAGGCCTTCCGCTCGCCGCTCCTGACCATGCCGAAGGGCTATAACGGCTGGGCGTCGGGCCTGCGCATGGGCGAGACCGCGCAGGGGCTGAAGACCTATGGCCATACCGGGGCGACCCTGTGGTTCAACGCCAACATGATTCTGGTGCCGGAGCGCAATCTGGGCATCTTCATTGCGGCCAATACCGAAACCGGCGACACCCTGACACGCGCCTATCCCGAACTGCTGATCCAGCACGTCGAGGGCGTCGCGACCCCCGCCCCGCGTCAGCCGGTTCAGAGCTATGAGGCCGATCGCGCCTATTTCGATTCCTTGCGCGGGGCCTATGTTTCGACGCGGCGCGCCTATGGCGGGCTCGAAGGTGCGGTAACGCGACTGATCAACACAGTGGAGGTCGATGCCGATGCCCAGGGCCGCCTGATCGTCAGCGCGCCCGACGGGTCTTCGGCCTATGTCGCCGCCGCCGCGCGTGGCTTTTTCACGCCGCAGGACGTCAATCCGCTGGGGCCGCAGATCGGCAATGACGGTCTGCATTTTCTGTTCCGTCCGAAGGGCGGCCACGCCACCGCCTTTGAAACCACGGCCAATATGGCGCGTTATGAGCGCGTCGGCTGGTTTCACCGGCCCTCCACCCTCTATGTGCTGACGGCGCTCATGCTGGGGTCGTGCGTGCTGGTGCTGATGGGGCTGAGCCGCGTGGGTCAGCGCGACCACCCAACCGACGCGCAGGTGGCGGCGACGTGGATTTCCTACGCCACTGCGGCCGTGTGGATACTGGCCATCGCCCTGTTCAATAGCTGGCGTCAGGGCCTGACCGGCGACCCCAGCGCCCTGTTTACGCGCTGGCCCAGCGGTCAGTTGCAGATGGCCTCATGGCTGGCGGTTGTGGCTTCGCTGGCGACCTTGTTTCAGCTCGGCAACCTCTACCGCGTCTATGAAGAGGCCAATTACCATGCCGACGGCTGGGCCCTGTGGCAAAAGGCGGCGCATACGGCGCTCAATCTCGGCTGGCTGAGCTACGCCCTGCTGCTGATGAGCTGGGGCGCGCTCACACCGTGGGGCTAAACCCCAAACCCTACCGTTTCAGCGCATAGACGCGGATGTGGATTTGCTCGCGTTCGCCTTCAAAGCGTTCGACCAGCAGGCGCGCCACCTGACTGTCGTCGTGAAAGACAAACCCCTTGATGGCATCGAGCAGCGCCTTAGCGAGGTTATCGAGGTCCATCCACGGCGGATCACCGACGTGCTCCATGCGGATTTCGACCGCATAGTCGCCCCAGGCCGGACGCGATCCCCGCCACTCTTTGCGGAAAAACTCATAGACCAGAGGCTTGTAATATTTGGCCTGCGTCGTCAGTCCATCAATGAAGAGTTCGATCCCCTCATCGGTTTCCCGCGCCCGCACCTTACCAAAGACGGTCCAGGTCATTGAGCCTGTCCGTAAACCTGCTCAATCCACACAGCAGCCAGACGTTTGAAATCCAGAAAGGTGACTTCACTTGGGGCCAAACGACTTTCACGACACAGGGCGGGGAAGCTCTCCATAAAACCCGCATATTCCGTCGCGATTACGCTTCCACCCGGCACTTCAGTCAACCGCGCTTCGGTACGTAGCCAGATAGAGACCTCAGCAATCAATGCCTCAACACCCCCATCATAGGTTCGGATGTCCTGACCCGCGATGTCAGACAGGAACTTTTGATAGCGAAAAGCCTTTATATCGAGCACAAGGGCTGTTTTGGCGCGCTGCTTAGGCCCGCCAAAACTATGCGCCCCTAGAAACAAGCCCAATTCAAAAGGCATGTTAAAGCGAGGCAAAGGATAATCTGCATCCCTATCTGGATCGCCGTACAAGCCTGTGTACGATATATCATGAATACCAAAACGGCACTCTCTGATCAGACGACATATTTTGTCATAGCGGTTTTCAATGGAATTATCAGCTTCAAGTGCGCAACGCGGCTCAAGTCCTGATCGAAGTACCGCGTACGTTATCGCCCAAAAACGATTCCTATAATCCACAGAGAATGGGCAGTTAATGAAGACATCTGTGGCATTCATCCAAATAATCAGTCCTCGGACTTCACCGCATTGGCCTGTGCTTGGCGTACAGCCACCACCGCTCTACGCGCTTGCGCCAGAGTAATATTGTCCACGCGACCTTTAGGCCGCAGGATTTTTACCCCGTCCTTGGTCACGCCAAGGTATCCGCTACCGTAGTGTCCGGTTCCGGAGAATTTCGACTTAGACCGCTTACGCGCAGCGGGGGTATTTTGCGCTGTATCTGCCATACCTTCAATATCCGCCCGCAGCCCTCAAAAATCAAGATAGACGCCTAAATAAGCCTAACGCACCTCGTGTACCGGCAGCATAATATCGCAGACCGAAAAGTCGGCCCCCTTTTCGGCCCGCTTCGCCTTGACCAGCGTCGCAAAGGCCCCGCCGGCGGTGTTCATGATCTCCAGCTTCGGACGCCCAGACGCGGGCATGTCGGACAGGAGCCGCATCCTTGTCATCGCATCGGGCTGCGACGGGGGTTCGCCCACCCTCAGCGCCGCCACCACTTCAAAACCGGACACGACCCGCCCTACGACCGTATAGTCGCGGTCAAGGCGTGTGACCGTATCGCGCATCAGATAAAGCTCGCTATTGGCCGAGTCGGTGGCGTCCCCGCGCCCCATGCCCAGCACGCCGCGGCAGTGCGTCCCCCAGGCCCGCACGGCGCGGCTGCCATCACCGGCGGGCGGCATATGGCGGTCGGTCATCGCCACATAGGGCACCGCGCCGATAAAGCCGGTCGTCGCCCCGTCGGGTTGCGCCACCACCGAGTGCGGCACCGTCTCAGCCAGTCTGAACACCGCCTCCAGAGGCAGGTCCGGCAGGGCGCTTTTGCCACCATCCTTATTGTTCGGATTGCCGGTCTGGGCCACGAAATGGTCGATCACGCGGTGGAACAACAGGCCGTTATAAAAGCCCTGCCGCGTCAGGTCTTTGATGCGCGCCACACCCTGCGGGGCCATTTGCGGGCTGAGGACGATGATGACCCGCCCCTGTGTCGTTTCCATGACCAGCGTGTTGTCCGCATCGAGCGGCATCCAGTCCTGCGCGGTCGCTGATGTCGCCAGCAACGCCAATGCCGCAATGGCCCCCGCCCCCCACGCCTGCATCACGCCTTCTCCACGAAGCTGTCGATGACCTTCTTCTCGCCGGAAATGTCGAAATTGACCACCAGCTTGTTGCCTTCGGTTTCGACCACATGACCATAGCCGAACTTGCTGTGGAAGACGCGGGTGCCCACGCTGAGGCCCTTGGAGGGTTGCGGCTTGGCGGCCGGTTGGCGGTGCGGTTGCGGCTTTTTCTCCAGCCGGCTCATATCCACACCCGACAGACGGTCGCTGAAGCGGCCCTCGGTTTTTGTTTCACTTTTCGTGTGGTTCGGCTGATAACCCGCACGATCCCAGCGGCTTTCCTGCGATTGCCAGCCCGCCTGAGTATAGCCGGTCTGCGACGTCGCCTCGACGTGCTCAATCGGCATTTCGTCGATAAAGCGCGACGGTATCTGGCTGGTCCAGCGCCCGAAAACCTGCCGATTGGCCACAAAGCTAACCCGTGCGATCTCCCGCGCCCGCGTCAGGCCGACATAGGCCAGCCGCCGCTCCTCCTCCAGCCCTTTCAGGCCGTTTTCGTCCATCGAGCGCTGCGACGGAAAGACGCCCTCCTCCCAGCCCGGCAGGAAGACCACCGGAAACTCCAGCCCCTTGGCGGCGTGCAGGGTCGAGATACGCACGCTGTTTTCGCCATTGTCGCGCTCAAGGTCCATGACCAGCGACACATGCTCCAGATAGGCTTCGAGGTTTTCGAAGTCCTGCATGGCGTTCATCATTTCCTTGAGGTTGTCGATGCGCGTCCCGCCCGACGTCTTATCGGCGCGCTGCATGTCGTAATAACCGCTGTCAGTCAGCACCATATCGAGCAGCGCATCATGCGCTGTGCTTTTCAGCGCCGCCACCCAGCGGTCGTAATCGCGCAGGAAACCGACCAGCGGCGTTTTGGCCCGCGCCGGCAGTTCATCGGTCTGCACCAGATCACGCACCGCGGCCATGACGCTCTGCCCGGCCAATCGCGCCTGCATCAAGAGCTTCTGCACCGTGGCATCGCCAATGCCGCGCTTGGGCACATTGACGATGCGCTCAAAGGCCAGGTCGTCGTCTTCGGACTGGATCAGACGCAGATAGGCGATGGCGTCGCGGATTTCCGCCCGCTCGAAAAAGCGCGGGCCGCCCACCACCACATAGGGGATTTGCAGCATCAGGAAGCGTTCTTCAAACGCCCGCATCTGGAACGAGGCGCGCACCAGCACCGCCATGTCGGAATAGGCCCGACCCTGCTTTTTCAGACGCTCTATGTCTTCGGCGACGCCCTGTGCCTCGGCCGCGCCGTCCCACAGGCCCTGCACGCGCACCTTTTCGCCGCCCTCCTGATCGGTGAACAGGGTCTTGCCCAGACGTGCGCTGTTGGCGCGGATCAGGCCGGAGGCGGCGGACAGGATATGCTGGGTCGAGCGATAGTTGCGCTCCAGCCGGATGACCCTGGCCCCCGGATAGTCGCGCTCGAACTTGAGGATGTTATCGACCTCGGCCCCGCGCCAGCCATAGATCGACTGATCATCATCGCCCACGCAACACAGGTTGCGGTTGGCATTGGTGAGAATCCGCAGCCACAGATACTGGGCGATATTGGTGTCCTGATACTCGTCCACCAGTACATATTTGAAGCGGCGGTGATAGTGTTCGAGTATGTCCGGATGCTCAGTGAGGATTTTCAGCGTGTGCAGCAAAAGGTCGCCAAAGTCGCAGGCGTTCAGCACCCGCAGGCGCTCCTGATACTCGGCGTAGAGTTCCGGCCCCTTGTTGAAGGCGAACTGCGCGCCCTCGTCGGCGGTCATCTTCGCCACCTTGTCCGGCGTCAGGCCCTTGTTCTTCCACTGATCGAGGAAGTGCGCCATCAGCTTGGGCGGGAAGCGCTTGGTGTCGATGCGCCGCGCCTCCATGATCTGCTTGAGAAGGCGCGTCTGATCGTCGTCGTCGATGATGTTGAAGCTCGACTTCAGCCCGACCAGCTCGGCATGACGGCGCAGCATCTGGGCGGCGATCGAGTGGAAGGTGCCCAGATTGGACAGGCCTTCCGCCGACGGCCCCACCAGCCGCGTCGTGCGCTCGCGCATTTCGCGCGCCGCCTTGTTGGTGAAGGTGACGCAGAGGATTTCCCACGGCTTGGCCAGACCCTGCGCCAGTATGTGCGCGATGCGCGTGGTCAAAACGCGCGTCTTGCCCGTACCCGCCCCGGCCAAAACCAGCACCGGCCCTTCGGTCGAACGCACGGCGTCAGCCTGTTCGGGGTTCAGCCCCTTGAAAAAATCGCTGCTGAAAGAGGCCCCGTTGACCGAGGCCCGCTGACTGATGGGAATGGAAACGTCTTCGCTCATGCCGGCCAGTCTAGCCCGTTCGCCGGACGGAACCAAACGGAAACATCAGCCCGCCCGGCTTATGCACAGGGCGGCTGAGCGTCTCAGGCCGTCTCGCCCTTACGCTTCTTCCCCCCAGACGCCTTCTGCTGAACGAAGGCCAGGGCCGACAGGCGGCAGAAGGAGGCCAGAAGGCTCTCCCCGCGCTTGGTATCCAGCTCGGCAATCAGGGCCGCCAGACTGATTCGGCGATCCTTCGCCATTGTCTCCAGAACCGCCCAGAACTCCGGTTCCAGCGCAACGGAGGTGGCGTGTCCGGCAAGATTAACCGACCTCTTTCTTAAACCCGGCATAGTGTCCCTCCTGTCCAGGTAAGCCTTTGCTGCATCACTGCGTCCCCCGGCGATACGGCAAACTTAAAAAATTGAGTTGACGATGGCGGCACAACCACAAACGTGTAATTTTTTATTGTGGTACTATTAAACCGCTACCCTCCGGGCCATGAAAAACCCATGTAAACTCTTGTCGTTTTACATAAAAACGTCAACCATTTTCGGATTTATCCACATCCTGACGTTTCTGTCCGTCCAGTTGACGATCGCGGCGCGCCTCGTCTTCGCGCGCAGCGCGGCGCAGATGACCGGGCAGACCGAAGGTAACGCGGTTCTGAGCGGCCTGCGTCTTATCCCGCTCACGCTGGCGTGCCTTGCGCGCCTTGTTCAGATTGATCACGTCACTCATGGTTCACACGCCGGACCGCATAGACCGGACCATACATTTATAAACGCCATACCCAAGTTCGTTCAATATACAGCGCCGCATTTGCGATTAAAAGATAATTAAGCTGCACCCCGCGCGAAACGCTTTATAATTTTTCATCAAAACACCGTTACGTCAAAAATACAACCACGTTCTTTCGCCCCTTCCGGAATCTTCGCATGACCCTTATTCTCAACATCCTATGGTTCATCTTCGGTGGCTTTGCCGCGGGCCTGGCCTGGTGTCTGGGGGGCTGCCTGCTCGCCCTGACCATTGTTGGCCTGCCGTGGGCCGGGGCGGCCTTCCGTATTGCCGGATTCAGCTTCTTTCCGTTCGGCAAGGCCATTGCCGACCGCGACCTGATGACCGGTCAGGGGGATATGGGGACCGGCGGTACGGGCGCGCTGATGAACATTGTGTGGATCCTTCTGGGCGGCTGGTACATCGCGCTGGGGCATCTGGCTCTGGCACTGGCGCAGGCCGTGACGATTATCGGCATCCCCTTCGCCATCAAAAACGTGCAACTGGCGTGGCTGGCTCTGGCCCCGGTCGGCAAGATCGTCATTGAAAAGCCCTGATCCCGTCCTGTAGATACGCCGGAAACCCGTTCCGGAGAGACAGATGGATTTGGACCGACGCACCCTGATGACCGGCGGACTGGGTATGGGGCTGGCCTCTGCGTCCGGCGCCGTGGCCCAGACCCTGGGCAGCGAGCTGAAAGACCTCAGCGGCACACCTCTGCCGCCTGAGACGACGGAATATGTCGATCTGTGGCCCAAGGGGCCAACGGGCCTGCTGAAGGCGGACCTGAACGAGGCGGTCAAAACCTCACCGAACCCGCCACCGCGCCGGCTGGTGAGCGGTGTGGTGCGTCCGCGGCTGGCCGTCTATCGTCCGCAAAAGCCCAATGGCGGGGCCCTCTTGGTCATTCCCGGCGGAGGCTACACCTACATTTCGGTCGATAACGAAGGCCATAATGTCGGCCGTGTGTTTTCAGCGCAGGGTCTGACCGTCTTTGTCCTCTATTACCGCCTGCCCACCGAAGGGTGGGCGCAGGCATCGGACGTGCCCCTGATGGACGCCCAGCGCGCCATGCGCCTGATCAAGGCACGCGCCAAAGACTTCCATATTGATCCGACGCGGGTGGGCGTCATGGGGTTCAGCGCCGGCGGCCACCTGTGCGCCTCATTGGCCACGGGCTATGGCGCGCCCGTCTATGCCACCGTCGATGCCATAGACGCCGAAGACGCCCGGCCTCACCTGTGCGCACCCCTTTATGCCGTGATTTCGATGAAGCCCGGCCTGACCCATGCGGGCTCGCGCAGCAACCTCATCGGCGCGACGGCCAATGAGGAGATCACGGCGCGCTATTCGACCGAAAACCACGTCACGGCGCAGACCCCCCCGGCCTTCCTGCTGCACGCCGAAGACGATGGGGCCGTGCCGGTGGAAAACACCCTGGCCTTCCGCGCCGCGCTCAAGGCCGCCGGTGTCGCCGTAGAGACGCACCTTTACCCCCGGGGCGGGCATGGCTTCGGCATTCTGTCACCGGCTGTGCCGTGGAGCGACCTGTTCCTGCATTTCGCTCGCCAGCAGGGCCTATATAGCCAGACGAATGCCTGATGCCGGGTGTCTTTGTAAATCTTCCGCGACGGTCTCGTGCCCCTGATGCCTCTGAGACATGCGCGCCTTCTCAGCGACCGGAGACCTTCAATATCAGGGGTCGATGGCATGAAAATGCGTTTGAAAACTTATCCCTGGGTCAACTGTAACCTTGTTAAATACTTTTCATGACTCAGGTTTAATTTGACCCTGATAGCCTATTGCGAGATGTGTGATCAGGCAGGCTCCGGCTTTTCGGAAACCTGCCGATGTTGGAACCCCTGTTGATGCGCGTATTGGCCTGCACATCCCTGACCCTGCTCTTGCCGATCTTCGCACCGGAGATGGCGGTGGCCGGTGAAAACCGGATAGAGCTGCAAAATCTCGCCGCCCGCGTGATTGTGGTGGCGCAGGCGCGTCAGGACATCGACGTGCGCGTCAAGTCGGGCCCCCGCAACATGCCCCAGGTTACGCTGCGCCGTCAGGGGGATCGCGTCATCGTCAACGGCAATGTCGGTGGCCGCAGCCAGTCGTGCGGCGGCGGTGGCGGAAGCCTGTTTGCCTTCACCCTCGGCGACCGCAACGTCACCACGGTGCGGGTGGCTGGCATGGGTCAGGTCAACCTCTCCGAACTGCCGACCGTCTATGTCTATGGACCACAGGACCTCGAAATCGTCAGCACGGGCGCGGTCTATGGCAATGTGTCCGAGACCGGCAGCCTGAAGCTCAACCTGCATGGCTGCGGGGACTGGAATGTCGGCCCCGTGCGCGGCAGCCTCACCCTCCTCAGCAATGGCTCGGGCGACACGCACGCCGCCAGCGCCGGGGACAGCGAAATCATCAGCGCCGGTTCCGGCGATGTCAGCATCGGCGCGGTGCGCTCGCTTAAGCTCTCGCAGTCGGGCTCCGGCGACGTCACGGTGGGCTCCGTCGGCGGCACGCTGTCGGCGGCGACCGCGGGATCGGGTGATGTCAGCATCGGCGCGGTCAATGGTCCGGTTGAAATCAGCGTGGCGGGCTCCGGCGACGTGGTGGTCGCCAAGGGGCGCAGCCCGACGCTCAAGATCGCTCTGGCCGGATCGGGCGACGTGCATTTTGGCGGCGAAGCGAAGATGGTCGAGGCCGCCGTGGTCGGTTCCGGCGATATCTACGTCGCCCGCGCCACAGGTACGGTTCAGAAAAAAGTGCTGGGTTCCGGCGATATCGACATCGGCGGGCAGTAATCCCGAGGGGCATCAGAGCGAATTTGATCCCGAAACGGCGTTCGGCGAAGCCAAAACCGCTGCACACTTTTCGGAAATGCGCTCTAACCGGAGGCGGTCAGCCTGTTCGGTCGCTTGACAGGATCAGCTGAAATCGTCCGCGTCGCGCAGGCGACGGCGAAGTGCGGCGCGCAGCACCGAAATGCCGACGATCAACGGCGACAGGGCCAGCACATAGGCCTTACGCCACAGCGTATCGGCGCGTTTGCGGAAATAATAGACCAGCCCCAGCCCCTTGTTCATCTCGACAAAGACGGGATCGACTCGCGAAGTGTGGCCTTCGTGAATGACCTCAGCCGCGGGATGGAACAGCACTGCTCCGCCCCTCTGGCGGATGCGCCAGCACAGGTCCACGTCTTCGACGTGCAGGAAGAAGCGGGTATCAAACCCGCCTACGGCGATAAAATCGGCGCGGGCGATGCAGAAGCAGGCCCCGGACACCGTTGCGACCGGCAGGGGGGCTTCCGGCAAGGGCTCATCCTCGCGGTGAATTTCGTAGCTGCGCAGGAAGGGCAGATATTTGGGCAGGCGCATCAGCGACACGAGGGTCGTGACCGGCGTCACCTCGCCCCGGCGCGAACCGCGCTGTTCCGTACCGTCCGGATTGAGGACACGCGCCCCGACCAGACACGGCCGGGGCGTTTTGAGCGCCGTATCCACCATCGCTTCGATGGCCCCGTCGCAGAGAATCGCATCGGGGTTGAGGAAGACGATCCACGGCTGATTGGCCAGTTGCGCCCCCATATTGGCGGCGCGCGCAAAGCCGATATTGCCATGCCCCTGCACCAGCAGCACCCGCTCATACGCTTCGTCGATATCGCGCAGCAGCTCAACCGTGCGCTCCGAAGACCCGTTGTCGATCAGAACCAGTTGCTTCACCGCCGGTTCGGCCAGCACCCGTTCGATCGAATCAAACAGGATGCGGCCGGAGTGATAGGCGATAATGACGACCGTTACGCCACGGGTATCGCGCGACGGCAGGACGATGTCGGTCCCGGGCGCAAGCGTTTCCGCCTCATCTGCCGCCAGCCTCTGGGCCTTAAGTAGATCGCGGATCGTAGGCGGTAGTGTGCGTTCCATGTAGCGACTTCAAATACTTATTTCAGATCAGGCGGCAGGCTCTCGGTACGCAACTGTTCGGCGGCGGCATCGACTGACAATACGGTCTGCCCCTCCTGCCCCAGATAACGCAGGGCCACTTCACCGGTCTCGGCCTCTTTGCGACCGACCACCGCAATCACCGGCACCTTGGCCAGAGAATGTTCGCGGATCTTATAGTTAATCTTCTCGTTACGCAGGTCCGTGTCAACTCTGAGACCTTGCGACCGCAATTTTGCCGCGACCTGTTGCGCATAATCATTAGCATCGGAAGTGATGGGTGCCACTACCACTTGTATGGGAGCCAGCCACAGCGGGAACTTACCGCCGTAGTTCTCGATCATGATGCCGATAAAGCGCTCGAACGAGCCGAGAATCGCCCGGTGCAGCATTACCGGACGCTGACGCGAGCCGTCTTCGGCCACATATTCGGCCCCCAGACGCTCCGGCAGCACGTAGTCGAGCTGGATCGTGCCACAGGTCCAGGTGCGGCCAATGGCGTCGCGCACGATAAAATCGAGCTTCGGCGCGTAGAAGGCCCCGTCGCCTTCGGCAATGACCGGTTCCACGCCCGCCGCGCGGGCGGCCTCGGCCATCTGCGCCTCGGCCTTGTCCCAGAATTCGTCAGACCCGGCGCGCACCTCCGGACGGGTGGCCAGCGCGATATGCTCGGCCTGCATCCCCAGATCGGCGTGCACCTGACGGCAAAGGGTGATGAACTTCGTCGTCTCTTCGACGATCTGGTCTTCACGGCAGAAGATGTGCGCGTCGTCCTGCGTGAAGCCGCGCACGCGCATCAGGCCGTGCAGCGAGCCCGACGGCTCATAACGGTGGCAGGCCCCGAATTCAGCCATGCGGATCGGCAGTTCCTTATAGGAACGCAGGCCCACCTTGAAAATCTGCACGTGGCCGGGGCAGTTCATCGGCTTCAGCGACAGGGTTTCGCCTTCGACCGTCTCGCAGACGAACATGTTGGGGCGATACTTGTCCCAGTGGCCCGACTTTTCCCAGAAGGTGCGGTCCAGCACCTGGGGCGTCTTGACCTCAACATAGCCGGCGGCATCGAGGCGGCGGCGCATATAGGCCTCCAGCGTGCGCCACAGCGTCCAGCCGTGCGGGTGCCAGAAGACCATGCCGCGCCCCTCTTCCTGCATGTGGAAGAGGTTCATCTGACGGCCCAGCTTGCGGTGGTCGCGCTTTTCGGCCTCTTCAAGGCGCGTGATATAGGCCTGAAGGTCCTCCTCAGACGCCCAGGCCGTGCCGTAGATGCGCTGAAGCTGCGCATTATTGTGGTCGCCCCGCCAATAGGCCCCGGCCAGCTTGGTCAGCTTGAAGGCCTTGCCGATAAATTTCGACGACGGGAAGTGCGGCCCGCGGCACAGATCCTTCCAGTTGTCGCCATGGCGATAGACGGTGATGGTCTCCGTGCCGGGCAGGTCACGGATGATATCGGCTTTATAGTGCTCGCCGATCTCCTCGAAGTGCCGGATGGCTGCGTCGCGCTCCCACACTTCGCGCACGATCTTTTCGTCGCGATCGACCAGCTCTTTCATCTTCTTTTCGATCTTGGGCAGGTCGTCGAGGCTGAAAGGCTCATCGCGCGCAAAATCGTAATAGAAGCCGTCCTCGATAGCCGGACCGATAGTGACCTGGGTGCCGGGGAACAGCTCCTGCACCGCCTGCGCCAGCAGGTGAGCGGTGTCGTGGCGGATGACCTCCAGCAGGGCCGGATCGTCGCGCGTCAGGATTTCAATGGCGGCGCTGCCCTCAATGGGGCGGTCGAGATCGTAAAGCTCTCCGTTGAGGCGGAGCATCGCCGCCTTTTTGGCGAGAGACTTGGACAGACCCTCCGCTATGGTTCGTCCGGTTGCGCCCGGCTCATAGGAACGAACGGCGCCATCGGGAAACGTCAGGTCAATCATGTCTTTTCTCACTCTGTGTCCAGTCCATACGAGAGACCAGGACGTCTAGCGCATTCCGAAAAGTGTGTAGCGGTTTTCGGAACCAAATGCGCGGTTATAGATTTGGCCGCGCCCCTACGACAGGCGACGGCAGTCAGTTTTTGCCAACTTTTGGCGGCACCGGATCGTATCCGTGGCCCCCGCCGGGACGGCACCGGCAAATACGCTTAAATCCCAACCATGAACCTTTTATGGGGCCATGCACGATCAGGGCTTCGGCGGTATATTCCGAACAGGTCGGCGCAAAGCGGCAGGCCTGCCCGATCAGGGGCGACAGGCTAAGCTTATAGGCCCTGAGCCCCGTGTTCACGGCCTTGGCATAGAGACGCCCCATGCGGCAATACCTTTTTGGCGAAAATCAGAGACTTGAGTCATTTTGGACACAAAATCAACTCCCTCCCGGCCACGCCACAGAGAGGATTACGCCTTACCCGCCGCCTCGACCGTGGCCTCCAGCGCCAGAAGCGTTGAGGCGTGGCGCGCCGGAAAGTCCTTCACCGACTGAAGGATGGCGAGGTCGGCAAAGCGCTCAGGATAGGCAAATTCGCCGCCCTTGAGCATGGCCTTCATCGCGTCGCGCGCGGCGACGACCTCGGTGATCGGAGCACCGATGACGCTCTGGCTGAGGATGGCCGCGGCGGCCTGACCCAGGGCACAGGCTTCGACCTCCTGCGCGAAGTCAGTGATCACGCCGTCCGCGCGTTTGACTTCCACATGGATGGTCGAACCACACAGCTTGGCGGTGCGGTCAGCCGCGCCATCCGGGGCCTCCAGCCGTCCGACGTGCGTCAATTGCGTGGTGCGGCGCAGAATTTCACGGGAATAGAGTTCGTCGATCATTCACTTCCTCCCCCTCGCCCCTACGGGGAGAGGGTGGCGCGTCAGCGCCGGGTGAGGGGGAGTCCGAGGCCAAGCCCCCTCACCCCAACCCTCTCCCCATAGGGGCGAGGGGGTTTTTGAGCTATATCGTCCCTTCGGCTTTCACCTTCAAGGCTTCGGCGAATTTGGCAAAGCCTTCGCGCAGGTATTTGCGGTATTTTTTCCCCTCACGCTCGGACAGGAAGCCCGAAAACTGTGCCCCGATGGCGAAGTCGCACGCCGTGTCCGACAGGATGTTCAACTCATAAAAGCGGATCAGCGAGCCTTCGTAAAATTTCTTCGGCACGCCGATATGGATGTGCGACAGCGGCGACCAGTCTGACACGAAGCCATTGATCTCCCAGTCCCCCAGCCCTTCATAATGCTCCATGAAGCGTACTGGCGCGCCGAAACCCAGCTTGCCCTTGGCCTCTTTATGGATGGGCGACCACTGCGCCCAGCCTTCGATGTCCTGAAGAATCTCATAGACCGTATCGACCGGGGTCTGAATACCGATACGTTTTTCCACCTTGAGTGCCATGTCTTAAGCCTTCAGTTTCCATGTGGCCCCTGCCGGGCCGTCCATGACCTCTACGTTCAGCGCGGTCAGTTCGTTGCGGATACGATCGGCCTCAGCCCAGTTTTTTTCAGCCCGCGCGGTCTTGCGCGCTTCCAAAAGGGCCTCGACCTTTGCCGACAGGTCATCATCGGCACCGCCCTTGAACCAGCTTTCGGCCTCCTGTTGCAGTATGCCCACCAAGGCCCCCGCCACCAAAAGCTGCGATTTGGCCAGCGGTTTGTCCGCCTCGGAAGCCTTTTCCAGCGCACTGGCCAGTGCCGACAGTTCCGCCAGCACGCGCGGCGTCGAAAGATCGTCACACAGGGCTTCGATCACCGCTTCCGGCACCGCCGTCTCGACCACGGGCACGTCGGCGGCCTTACGCAGAGCTTCGTAAAGCCCGTCCAGACGCTTGCGCGTCTGCACCAGCAGATCATTATTCCAGTCCAGCGGCGCGCGGTAGTGGGCCGAAAGCAGGGCCAGACGGATCACCTCACCGGGAAATTCCTTGATCAGGTCGTGCACCAGCAACACATTGCCCAGCGACTTGGACATTTTTTCAGCGTCCATGGTCAGGAAGCCGTTGTGCATCCAGTAGCGGGCATAGCTCTCTTCCTGATGGCTATGGCCATGCTGGGCACAAACGCCCTGCGCGATCTCGTTTTCGTGGTGCGGGAAGATCAGGTCGTGCCCGCCGCCGTGAATGTCGATAGGCAGGCCCAAATTGGCCTCGATCATGGCCGAACATTCGATGTGCCAGCCCGGACGCCCTTCCCCCCACGGCGACGGCCATTTCGGCTCACCGGGCTTGGACGGCTTCCACAGCACAAAGTCCTGCGGACTCTTCTTATAAGGTGCCACCTCGACGCGCGCCCCGGCGATCATGTCATCCAGCGAGCGGTTGGAGAGAGCCCCATAGGCCTTATAGCTTTCGACATCGAACAGCACATGGCCTTCAGCTTCATAGGCGTGGCCGTTGCGGATCAGGGCCGCAATCTGCGCCACGATGGCGTTCATGTTCTGGGTCACGCGCGGCTGGATCGTCGGCTCCAGCGCATTGAGCGCCCGCATGTCGGCAGTGTAGATGTCGGCAAATTTCGAGGTGATGACGTCGATATCGACCCCTTCGGCCATGGCCTTCTGGTTGATCTTGTCATCCACGTCGGTGATGTTGCGGGCATAGATGACCGCCTCTTCGCCGTAGAGATGGCGCAGCAGACGGAACAGCACGTCGAACACCACCACCGGGCGCGCATTGCCGATGTGGGCGTAGTTATAGACCGTCGGTCCACAGACATACATCGTCACGCGCTGCGGGTTTTTTGGAACAAAGTCCACCTTCTGGCGTTTAAGCGTGTCGCTGAGTCGCAGTTTCATGACGATTTCTGTTGAACTCCGTGAAGTTTGCCCCATATAGACGCGGCAAGGGTTGGCTTCCAAGCGATTATATCGAGGGCAATCCAATTCCTGCGCAGGATCGTAAACCGCCTGCAAACTTTCAAGGGGTCTTGTGTATGCGACCCCGGCAGAGGGATGCCACGCGTCATTCCGGGACCGTCGTCCCGGCGCCACTCGGCCCTCCGGAGATATTAAGTATGGACAGCCTCGACCCGAATTCCCGCCCGCACAGCGAAGACCCGCTGACCCAGGCTCTCGCCCAGACGCGCAGCAAGGGTTTTTCCGAAATCCTCAATGTCGAGCGCCCGTCCAAGGAAGAGGCCATGGCCGCCGTGCGCACGCTTCTGGCCTGGGCCGGTGACGACCCCACGCGCGAAGGCCTGATCGACACGCCCAAGCGCGTCGTCGAAGCCTATGACGAGTGGTTCTCCGGCTATCAGGCCGACCCGGCCAAGGAACTGTCGCGCACCTTTGAAGACGTGCAGGGCTATGACGACATGGTCATGCTGCGCCATATCGACGTCGAATCGCACTGCGAACACCACATGGCCTCCTTCCTCGGTAAGGCCTATGTCGCCTACATGCCGACCGCCAAGGTGGTGGGTATCTCCAAGATCGCGCGCGTTGTCGAAATCTTCTCCAAGCGTCTGCAAACACAAGAAACCCTGACCAAGCAGATCGCCGACGCCATAGAGCAGTCACTGGCCCCGCTGGGTGTCGCCGTGCTGATCGACGCCGAGCATCAGTGCATGACCACCCGCGGCGTCCACCACAAGAACGTCACTACGGTGACGACTCGCTTCACCGGCGTGTTCAAGAGCGACCTCGCGCTTCAGGATCGCTTCATGCGTTTCTGCCAGCCCTGATCGCGCTGAAAATCAAAGGTTTTGACGCCCGATGCTGTCAAAGCGTCGGGCGTTCGCCTGTCAGGCTATATGTTCGCAAAAGCGTCATGAAGAAATTGTAATCCCGCGTGAACGAAGCTCTTTACATTTGCGCGAGCTTTGTCCTAAATCGGTTCCTGAAATTTGCGCCTGCTTCCGGCGGGTGGTTTTTTAATGCCTCAAGGCGTCCCGCCGGGACGGTCAGAGGGACTTAGGGAGTTACATCATGGGCGCTAAGCTCGGTGGCGGCGGCGGTTCTCGCTATACCGTCGAACAGAATTCCGACATCAACGTCACGCCGTTCGTTGACATCATGCTCGTGCTGCTGATCATCTTCATGGTGTCCGCGCCGATGGCCACCGTGTCGATCAAGCTCGACATGCCGCCGCCCATTCCGTCGGATACCCCGAAAGAGAAAAAGGACCCGATCTTTATCTCGATCCAGGGCCCGGACGACATCTATATCGGCCCGAAGAAGACCTCGCTGGCCACCCTGCCGGCCGATCTGGCCGTCGCGCTTAACTCGGCAAACCCGACCGAAGAGCGCGTTCTGGTGCGCGGCGATGCCGATATCGAATATAACGACTTCATGTCGGTTCTGAACACGCTTCAGGACAACGGCTACTTCAAGATCGCCCTGATCAACGAAGACCTGTCGTAAGCGACACTGCCGAAACGATCCCATGACACGCCGGAAGCCCGCTTCCGGCGTGTTTTGCGTTATTGCCCTCGCCTTCAAGGGAGAGGGAAAAGGTATTCATGACCGCTGACGACGACATTGATGACGATCTGCCGCTAGCCGGCGATGGCGAGACGCACGACCTTGTGCTGACGGCGGAGATGGCGGGCGACAGGCTTGATCGCGCGCTGCTGCCCCTGCTGCCCGACCTGTCGCGCGCCCGTCTTCAGGCCCTGATCAGCGAGGGGCGACTGAGTCTCGACGGGCAACCCCTCACCGATGGCAAACACAAGGCCAGGGTGGGGACATATGCCCTGACCATTCCGGCCCCCGTCTCGGCGATTCCCGAAGCGCAGAACCTGCCGCTGGAGGTATTGTACGAAGACGCCCACCTGATCGTGGTCAACAAGCCTGCCGGCATGGCCGCCCATCCGGCCCCCGGCACAGCGGATGGGACTCTGGTCAATGCCCTGCTGTTCCACTGCGGCGACTCGCTGTCGGGCATAGGCGGCGTCCTGCGCCCCGGCATCGTCCATCGCCTCGATAAGGACACCTCCGGCGTCATGGTGGCGGCCAAGTCCGACGCCGCCCATCGCGGCCTGAGTGAGCTGTTTTCGCGTCACGATATCGACCGCGCCTATGAAGCATTGGTGCGCGGCGCACCGAAAACCGCCTCTGGCACGGTCACCACGCGTATCGGGCGTTCACCCCACGACCGCAAAAAGATGGCCGTTCTGAAAAGCGGCGGGCGCGAAGCCATCACCCATTACCGCACGCTTGACCGCTTTGGCGGCGACAAGCCCGTCGCGGCCCGCGTGCGCTGCACGCTTGAAACCGGGCGTACCCATCAAATTCGCGTGCACATGGCCTATCTGGGCTGTCCCTGTCTGGGTGATCCGGTCTATGGTTCCGGTGCGCCGCACAAGGGCGTCGTCGAGGCACTGAAAGGTCAGTCCTTTGCCCGTCAGGCCCTGCACGCCGCGCATCTGGGCTTCGTCCACCCGATCACGGGCGAGCGTCTCGCCTTTGAGGCCCCCCTGCCCGCGGATATGGCGGACCTTCTGAGCACTCTGGAATCATTGTAGATTTATTTTTGAACCAGTCCGCATAAAATAAATTTCGTACCGGACCTTTTTTTCCCCGCCGGAGCACCTACATGAAAAAGGAAGACAAAAGCCTGTCCTACACGCGCAGCCACCGGCTGTCGTCTCAGGGGGATGCGCCGATGCCGGACACCAATTCAGGATCAAATTCTGGACCCTTCGACGGGTCCGAAGGGGACGCTACCATGAGCACCAGCTCGCTGACCTCGAATGCCCTCAGCATGCCCAATCCGTCCGTGCTGTCGCCGGATGGCGGCCTGAACCGCTATCTGTCGGAAATCCGCAAGTTCCCGATGCTGGCCAAGGACGAGGAATTCATGCTGGCCAAGCGCTGGGCCGAACACGCCGACCCCAAGGCCGCGCACAAGCTCGTCACCTCGCACCTGCGTCTGGTGGCCAAGATCGCCATGGGCTATCGGGGCTACGGCCTGCCGATCGGCGAAGTGATCTCCGAAGGCAATGTCGGCCTGATGCAGGCGGTCAAGAAGTTCGACCCGGACAAGGGCTTCCGTCTGGCCACCTACGCCATGTGGTGGATCAAGGCGGCGATTCAGGAATACGTTCTGCGTTCGTGGTCGCTGGTCAAGATGGGCACCACCGCCGCGCAGAAAAAGCTGTTCTTCAACCTGCGCAAGGTGAAGTCCGAAATCAGCGCCCTGGAAGAGGGCGATATGCGCCACGAACAGGTCGCCCAGATCGCCACCAAGCTGGGCGTCTCCGAAGACGACGTGATCAGCATGAACCGCCGCATGTCGTCGCCCGACTCGTCGCTCAATGCGCCGCTGCGCGCCTCTGAGGGCGATTCGGAATGGCAGGACTGGCTGGCCGACGACACCACGCCGTCGCAGGAAACCGTGCTGGCTGACTCCGAAGAGTACAAGCTGCGCATGAGCCTGCTCGAAGAAGCGATGGGCGAACTGAACGAACGCGAACGCGCCATCCTGACGGCGCGCCGCCTTCAGGAAAACCCGACGACCCTCGAAGACCTGGCCGAACGCTTCGGTGTGTCGCGTGAGCGCGTGCGTCAGATCGAGGTGCGGGCCTTTGAGAAGCTGCAAAAGGCGATGATGGCCTCGGCTGAGGGTTAAAAAAGAGGCGCGTCGCGGTGAGCGATCCGCCCGCCCCTGACGTATTTCATTTTAACACGGCGGCCGTTTTACCTGCGGTCGCCGTATTTTTTGGGCTTATGCCGGAGACCAGACATGAAACGACTGATTGCCTTCCTGACCGCCTCCACCCTTCTGGCTGGCAGCGCGCTGGCGCAGACCGCTGCCCCGCCGGCGGCGGACGCCACGCCGTATAAGATTGGCGACATTCAGGTCTATAGCCTGCGCGACATGCAATTTGTCATCCCCAATGACGGCAAGGTGTTCGGCCTCGATGCCAGCCCGCAGGCCGTGGCTGAGGTGCTGAGGGCCAATAATGCCCCGACCGACAGCATCACCCTCAGTGTCGATGCCCTGCTGGTCAAGGACGGCGCCCGCCTGATCCTGATCGACACCGGCGTCGGCGGCGTGCTGGGCGACAGTCTGCGCATGAGCGGCCACGCGGCGGCGGACATCACCGACGTCCTGATCACCCATCCGCACGGCGATCACATCGGCGGTCTGGTCAGGGACGGCAAGCCCGCCTTCCCCAAGGCAAAAATCCGCATGGCTGAGGCTGACTGGGCGTTTCTGAAAGGGCAGACCGATCAGGCCGCGCTCGTTTCCGCCATCACGCCGCAGGTCGAAACCTTCGCGCCCGGTGCCGCCATCACCGCCCACGTCAAGGCGGTCGCCATCAAGGGCCACACGCCGGGCCACAGCGGCTTTGAGATCACCTCGGGCAAGGAGCGGCTGCTGGACATAGGTGACGCGGCCCACAGCTCGATCATCTCGCTGGCCCGACCCGACTGGTCGATCCAGTTCGATACCGACAAGGTCGAAGCCAAACACAGCCGCCACGCCCTGCTAAGCGAACTGGCGAGGTCCAAAACCCTGATCTTCGCCCCGCACTTCCCCTATCCGGGGATCGGCCATGTGGCGGCCACGAAAGACAAGAACGGGGGCGACAGCTTCGTCTGGGTGCCCCTGAAATAGGCGGCTAAGCGCCGGGTCTTTGCGTGCGCGGCAAAGGCCCGCCTCAGCGCGCGACGCTGCGCACCTGAAGCGTGCGCGCCGCCGTAAAGGCGAGCACGAAACCGCTCAGGAAGGGCGCGCCGACGATGCCCGCGGCGCGGTCGCCTTCCGCCCCGAAAGCGGCCCGGTCATGCGGATCACCCAGGGCGACCACCATGCGGGGCACCGCTATGCCGCCGATCTGCACCTCCCTCACCTCGACGTGGCGCACCTTGACCTGCTGCCCATTGACCCCGGTCAGGGCACTCTCGTTCAGCACCGGATAGGCGTCCCACAGCTTATATTGGCGGACAAAATCGCCCCGGATATAGAGGGGGCGGCTGGCCCCGGTATCCAGAAGGCAGTCGAGGGCCTGACCGGCAAAGCGCAGGCGGATATGTACCTTGTCGGCATTGCCTGTAATATCGGTCTTGTAATAGCTGTCGAGCGGCGCAAAGCCCTCCAGCGGCATGTCTCCCCCCAGATAGTAGCGGATTTCGCCGCCGCTCTGATCCAGTTGACACGGCAGGCGCGTCAGGAGATCGGCGGACAACAGCCCGTCGTGTTCGGCCGCCTCAAAGCCTGATGACCCAAAGACCTGCCAGTCACGCAAGCGCAGCGCTCCACCGATCATCACCTCGGACACGGCGTAGCGCGTCATGAATTCGGTGCCTTTGAGGCTGTGGCTGCGGCCCTGCCCTGTGCTGACCAGACCCAGCTCCTTGCCCAGGCTGGCACGGATCACCGTGTGACTGGCTCCCGTATCGAGAATAAAGCGATAAGGGCCCTGACCGTTCAGCCGGACCTCGACAATCGGTTTTTTGGAATCCGACAGGGTGAGCGGCACGCGAATGACCTTCGCTTGCGCCGAGGCGGTACCGGCCAACAGTCCCAACCCCGCCGCAGCGCCGCTCAGACATAGATCGCGACGTGTAATCATGCGCTTTCCCCTCTATCGTTGACGGGAGGCTAAAGCGCATTCCGAAAACTGTGCAACGGTTTTTGGAATGAAATGCACGACAAAATAAAGTTCAGGGCGGAATTTCGATTCAACCTGAACGAAATCCGCTTCAGGTCACGTTGCCCGCCAAAGCCATCCGGCCGGATCAGGCGGCGTTGGACGGCCGGCGGTCTTCGATCTTCATAAAGGCCGCCAGACTGGCGACCGCCGGACGGATCTCGTTCAGGTCCGGCCATTCTTCGCGCAACTGGTTCAGGATGATGCGCACATTGTTGTAGAAGTCCTGACTGGCGATCGTCTTGCACGCCGGGACCAGCACTTCGAGCTGCGCGTACATGGCGCGGCGGGCCTGAAGCGGGTCGGAATTATACTGCTCGAACGCCGCCTTCAGGATGCGGACGGCCTGTTCGATATGGGCGGTCTTCTGATCCTTGTTGTCGGAGGCGCGCTTGCGCGGCCCGGTATAGTCGCCAGAGTTGAAGCGGCGACGGTCCGGCCCGACATAGCCCACGGCTTCGATCCACGGACGCGCCTTGAGCGCCACGTGTTCGACGCGCTTTTGCAGGTCGCCCCAGGTGAAGGGCTTGCGCATGAACTCATCGGCGCCCGAGTCGCGAATATCGTTGAGCAGGCTCATGGTGATTTCAGGAGCGATGGTAATCACCGGCGATTTGCGGCACGAGGCATTGGAACGGCGCAGCCCCGTGGTGAAAGCGAGTGCGTCGCATTCCGGTAACTGATGCGAACAAACGATCAGCGAATACATCACCCCCGACGCCTTATCGAGCGCTTCTTCGTGGTCGCGATAAAGGGTGATCTGCTCGGCGCCCAACATGCGCAGCATGTCCGAAAGCATACGGCCATAATTGGGATTCGCCTCCACCAGCATGACCTGCTTGAGCGTTCCCCTCAGCTTTTGTGCGGTGGCTGGATTCTGACCGTACACGCTTTTGTCTCTCCGTTTTCGGGAGACACCTTACCGCAGAGGAGTAAATACCGGATTTACGGCAGGGCAAAAAACGTTTGCACGCAACAGGTTCGGCTTTGCTGTAACCTGTCACCGGACGGTCTGACGCATAGTCGGCGCACCTTACAATGCGAAACGGGGAAGGTCGCCCTTCCCCGTCTGATCGTCTCTGCGCCCTCAGTCCGCGAACGGATCACGCATGAGAATGGTGTCCTCTCGCTGGTTTTTTAGTTTCCGGAGGCCACCACTCGACCGTTAGTCCGCAAATGGATCACGCATGAGAATGGTGTCCTCTCGCTGGTTTTTTAGTTTCCGGAGGCCACCACTCGACCGTTAGTCCGCAAACGGATCACGCATGAGAATGGTGTCCTCTCGCTCTGGACTGGTCGAAAGCAGTGCCACCGGCGCACCGATCAGTTCCTCGATGCGGCGGACATATTTCACGGCATTGCCCGGCAGGTCCTTCCACGAGCGCGCGCCCTGGGTCGATTCCGACCAGCCTTCCAGTTCTTCATAAACCGGCTCAATACCCGCCTGGGCCCGGAACCCGGCGGGCAGATAGTCCAGCACCTTGTCGCCGACCTTATAGCCGACGCAGATTTTCAGCGTCTCAATCCCATCCAGCACGTCGAGCTTGGTCAGGGCCACGCCGTCGATACCGTTGATGGCGATGGATTGCCGCGCCAGCACCGCGTCCAGCCAGCCGCAGCGGCGCGCCCGGCCCGTGACCGTGCCGAACTCATGGCCAACGCGCGAGATGCGCTCACCGATCTCGTCGAACAACTCGGTCGGGAACGGGCCCGAGCCAACCCGAGTCGTATAGGCCTTGAGGATGCCCAGCACATAGCCGACGCTGCGCGGGCCCATGCCCGAACCGGCAGCGGCCTGACCGGCCACCGTATTGGACGAGGTGACGAACGGATAGGTGCCGTGGTCGATATCGAGCAGCGCGCCCTGCGCCCCTTCAAACAGGATGCGCTTGCCTTCCGACTTCGCCTTGTCCAGCACGTACCAGACGGGCTTGGCGAAGGCGAGCAGGCGCGGCGCAATGGCCTTCAGTTCGGCGATCAGCGCCGCCGTATCGACCTCAGCCAGCCCAAGCCCCTTGCGCAGCGCGTTGTGGTGGGCCAGCAGACGCTCGATCTTGGCATCGAGGCCGTCAAAGTCTTCGAGGTCCGCCACGCGGATGGCGCGACGCCCCACCTTGTCCTCATAGGCCGGGCCGATGCCGCGCCCCGTGGTACCGATCTTACCCGCGCCAGCCGCCGCTTCGCGCGCCGTATCGAGTTCACGGTGGATAGGCAGGATCAGGCAGGCATTGTCGGCCAGCACCAGCAGGTCGGGCGTGATGCTCAACCCTTGCGCCTCGACGCGGCCGATTTCATCGAACAAAGCCCACGGATCGACGACCACGCCGTTGCCGATGACCGACAGCTTGCCCTGCACGACGCCCGACGGCAGCAGAGACAGCTTATACACCTTGCCATCGACCACCAGCGTGTGACCGGCGTTGTGACCGCCCTGAAAGCGCACCACCACATCGGCGCGATTGGACAGCCAGTCCACCAGCTTGCCTTTGCCTTCGTCGCCCCACTGGGCGCCTACAACGGTCACATTGGCCAAGTTCTTACTCCGCAGCAAAACGCCGCCGGAGAGGATTTCGTCCGGGTGCGTTACATTCAAAATTCAGGCGGTTGCAGCCTATAGAGCGCATTCCAAAAAGTGTGAAGCGGTTTTTGGAAGCAAATGCGCGACTGACACAATCTATGGCAGGGCCATAGCCTTAAACCGGCGGCTTCGTAACCCGTAAAATGAGGCGAACGCCGGTTATTCGCGACTCCCCGCCGACACCGGGCGATATGTCAAGGACGCTTGACTAACCCACCGCTCCGTGTCAAGCTCCCTTGACACAAGGAGGGTGCAGACATGTGGACATTACTGACGATACTGGCCGGGCTATTTGTGCTGGTGGGCTTGGGAGGGATGATCTGGGGCGCGAGCGGGCGCACGCAGGCGCGCCGCAAGCAGGGCCTGTGGGTGTTGCGGACGGGCATGGTGCTGGGCGGTATCTGTCTGTCGCTAAAAGCGTTTTCAGGGGATACGAGCAACATCATCTACGGCATGATGCTGCTCGTCTTCGGCACGGCGGTCACCGATCTGGGCCCGAAGGCCGACAAGAGCGGCAAGCCCGAAGCCTGAGCGGTCAGGCGGCCACCAGCCCCAGTTCGGCCACGGCCGCCGCATAGGCCCATTCCAGCCACGGCAGCAGGGCTTCGACATCCTCGGCCTCGACCGTGCAACCGCACCAGACGCGCAGCCCCGGCGGGGCCGCACGATAGCCGGTGATATCAAACGCCACGCCTTCCAGCTCCAGCAGGCTGCCGACGCGCGCCGCCAGTTTGGCCTGCGCCTCGGCAGGCTGGGCCTGAATGGCCGGATCAACGAATTTAAGGCACACCGAGGTCGTTGAGCGCGTCGCCTGATCCACCGCCACGAAGTCGATCCACGGCGTCTTTTCCACCCAGTCGAACAGGGCACCGGCCGCTTCGTCGCAGCGCTGGATCAGGCCGTCGAGCCCACCTTCACGCTGCGCCCAGCGCAAGCAATCGAGATAGTCCTCGATGACCAGAAACGAGAAGGTGTTGATGGCGTCGCCGCCCAGAATGGCCATATCCGCCGCATGGCCTTTTTTGAGGCGCAGCACCTTGGGGATGGGGCGGCCCGCATCGAACGTGTTGAGCCGTTCCACGGCCTTGGGCGACAGGATCAGCACGCCGATTCCCGCCTCGCCCCCCAACGCCTTCTGGAAGGAGAAGGTGGCGACGTCGAGCTTTTCCCACGGCAGGTCCATGCAGAAGGCCGCCGAGGTGGCGTCGCACAGGACCAGACCGCTGTCGGGAGCCGCATGACCGTTGAGGAAGTCGCTGTTGGGCACCCGCACACCGGAGGTCGTGCCGTTCCAAGGAAAGACCAGATCGGCCTTCGGGTCGATCCGGGTCAGGTCCGGCAACTCGCCATAGGGCGCCGACAGCACTTCGGCATCGAGTTTGAGGTGTTTGGTGGCGTCGTCGGCCCACAACTGACCGAAGTTTTCAAAGGCCATAAGCTGCACCTTGCGCGCCCCCAAAAGGTTCCACATGGCGGCCTCAAACGCTCCGGTGTCGGAGCCCGGCACCATGAACACCTGATAGTCGGCAGGAATGCGCAGAATGTCGCGCGTCATGTCGAGCGCCTGGCGGATGCGGCCCACCGTCACTTTTGAGCGGTTGGAACGGCCTACCGGCGCGCCCGACAGGGCTTCGGGCGTCCAGCCGGGACGCTTGGCCGTCGGACCCGACGAAAACCACGGACGTTCGGGAATGGTGGCAGGTTTGGCGCTCATGGTCAGGCCTTCTTCTTCGGTAATTGTCTTTCCGGTCGGCGCGCCGGGCGATATACGCAGACGCCCGGCTTGTGCGTCCAAATCCAGCCAAGTGCAAGCGGAAATCGAAGGCGCAAATCCTGAACCGAAAATGAACCGCACCGTTCAGGTCCGGTTCGAGTCGCGGGCCCTATAAAGGTCTCAACGCTGAACATCGGCGTGACACAAGAGACCTTTGGAGAGACCCACATGACCCAACTCAAGACCCTTGCTGCCGCGGCCGTCGCTATTGTCGGCCTGACCGCCATGACCCCGGCCTTCGCCGCCGGCCAGTACGACCGTTACGATCGCTATGATCGTTACGACCGCTATGATCGCCGCGAAGATATCCGCGATCGCCGTGACGACCACGTCGATGCGCGCATCGACCGCCTCGAAGACCGCCTCGACATGGGCCGCCGGTCGGGCCGCCTGACGCGCAGCGAATACGGCCGTCTCAGCGGCGAACTGAGCGGCATCCAGCGCCTGTCCTATCAGTATGAACGTTCGGGCCGCGGCATCGACCGTCAGGAAATGGCCAATCTGAATTACCGCCTCGATCGCTTCGAACAGAAGCTCTACTGGGAGCGCAACGACCGCGACACCGCCTGGCGTCGCTAACAGGCTTCAGGTTCGGGTGGATCTAACCGCCCCGCCTGAAGGTCGGGGGCAGCCGGGAACACTGCCCCCTTAAGGATGCGTCCCCTTCTGTCCCCCCATACCCTAAGGGGACGCATCTGACCCGCTCAAAGCACCCAGTTGTGCCTGAGCGGCCCATGCCCGCCACCCAGATTCGGCGCGGTGATAATCGCCCCCATCACGTAATCGCGCGCCAGTTCCACACTGTCGCCCAGAGAGCGTTCCGGACGCGCCAGCACGGCGCAGGCGCTGGCCAAGGTGCAGCCCGTCCCATGCGTATGCTGCGTCTCGATACGCTCGGACACGTAGCGCCGCGCGTCGTCTTCCCACAGCAGCCAATCGACCACTTCGGCACCGTCAATGTGCCCGCCCTTCATCAGCACGGCTTTGGCGCCCATCTTCAACAGGGCTTCGCCGGCGCGCTGCTGAGAGGCTTCGTCCACCACCTCGATACCGGTCAGCACGGCCGCTTCCGGGGCATTGGGGGTCAGAAGCCCTGCGCGCGGGATGAGCAGCGTGCGGATGGCGTCAATCGCCTCTTCCGGCAACAGCGGGTGCCCGCCTTTGGCCACCATGACCGGATCGACCACCGCAAACACCCCCGCCTTATCGAGAAGAGCCGCCACGGTTTCGACCACCGGCGTCGTCCCCAGCATCCCCGTCTTCACCGCATCGGCCCCGATATCGCTCAGGCAGGCTTCGGCCTGCGCCGTGATCAGGGCTTCGGGCACCGGCATGACGTCGGTGACGCCCAGCGTATTCTGCACGGTCAGGGCGGTGATCGCCGTCATGGCATAGCCACCGAGGCAGGTCACGGCCTTCAGATCGGCCTGAATCCCCGCCCCGCCCGACGGGTCAGAACCGGCTATGATCAGTACGCGACGCATGGCTAACTCCTCAGATCGACCCGTGACCGAAATAACTTTCCTTAGTCCCCCGGCACGGTTAAGGGAAGCGCCCCACGCAGGAAATGACTCCATGACCCGCCCGATCACCGACTACCCCAGCGCCCTCGCCACCGGCCTTTACCGCCACTATAAGGGAAAGGACTACGTGGTGTACGGCAGCGTGACCCATTCCGAAACCGAAGAGGTGCTGGTGCTCTATGCGCCCGTCGTGCAGGCCGATCCGGCCCGCCTGTGGGTGCGGCCTTTGGCCATGTTCTGCGAATCGGTCGATAGTGACGGTGAGATCGTGCCGCGATTTCGCAAGCTGTGATCATGAACGAAAACACCGACGACTCACGCTGGAACGAACTGATCCCCGAAGCCTTTGCCGAGGCCTCGGACCCGCTGGTGCGCGTTCTGCTGGGCAAGATGCTGGTCGTGCGCCTCAATCAGATCGGCACGAATGACGAACTTCTGAGCTTTGAGCTGGTCGCCGGGCGCGTCGTGCGCGCCAATCGCAAGGAAGGGCTGGTGCTGTCGCTGGTCGGGGCGCGTCAGGGCGAAGCGTTTTTCCTGCCTCTGGTGCCCGAAGCCTATACGCTGATTGATCCGGGCGACTATGCGCTGACCTGCGGCACGGTGGTGCGTAACCCGGACTTCCGCGCCGCCTTCGATATTTACGCGCAGGTCAACTGACTATCTCAGACGCGAGGCGATGAAGTCGGCGTCATAGCCCCCGGCCTGCGCCAGAGCCGCTACGGCCAGTGCGATCACGCCCAGGCCCAGAATCGGCAGAAGGATGGCCACGATCCATTGGAACAGGCTGCGGCTTTGCTGCGCGACCACGGCGGGCGGCGTGGTGTCTTCCGGCGTCGCCCATTCATAGGCCGGCACCTCCATCTCGACCGGTCCGGTCAGGATGTGTGGTCCCGTCTCCACCTCCTGCGGCGCATGGCTGAACTTCAGATTACGCTTTTGCCGATCAGGCATTACGGTCTTGCTGAACTGAGGTTTTTTCGTCAGTACCCGCTTCATCATAATTCTACCGGTTTTCCCCTGCGCACCTATCCCGCAGCGCACGCCGAAAGGTTAACACCGGACCCGGCGGGGCTGTAAAGTCGTTTCGCGCCGCTTTGGCCGCCTTTTTTGTACGAAAGCGGCTGAGTGTTACATTTCAAAGACATAGGACCGTTGCAGGCGTAACCGGACTTCGCCTGTCAGGCGAGCGCGGCCCACAGACGCAGGGCCTGACGCATCTCGGCCACATCGTGCACACGCACCATGCGCGCGCCGTTTTGCACCGCATAGAGATGGATGGCCAGCGTGCCGCCGATACGCTGCGTGGCGTCAGACGGGGGCGCGCCTTCGCGGTCTTCCAGCGCGGCGATAAAGCGCTTGCGCGAGGCGGCCATCAGCAACGGAAAGCCATGCGAAGCCAGACGCCGCGTTGCGCGGATCAGGCTCAGATTGTGATCCAGCGTCTTGCCAAAGCCGATACCGGGATCAAGCCAGATGTTTTCGCGCGCCACGCCCGCCGCAATCGCCGCCTCGGCACGGTTCAGCATATACGCCTCGACCTCCGCCACCACATCGTCATAGTGGGGTGCCGCCTGCATGGTGCGCGGCTCGCCCTGCATGTGCATCAGGATGACCTGACCTTTCAAGGCGGCGGCAGTCGCCAGACTGTCGGGACTGCGGCTGAGCGCCGTGACGTCGTTCCACAGGGTCGCCCCGGCAGCAAAGGCGGCGCGCGCCACTTCGGGTTTCAGCGTGTCGATGCTGAGCGGGCCGGACCACCGGGCACGCAGGGCGTCAATGACCGGCACAACACGGGCGATCTCTTCAGCGGCGGACACGGGTTCGGCACCCGGTCGGGTGGACTCACCGCCGATATCGAGCACATCCGCCCCTTCGGCGATCAGCCGCAGGCCCTGCGCCACCGGATCATAGGCCCCGCCGTCGGAAAACGAGTCCGGCGTGGCATTGATAACGCCCATGATCAGGGGGTAGGCAGTATGGTCAGGCAGACCCATAGCGCATCCTCGTTCGGTGTGCCCCCTTGTGACAAGGTTTGCCGCACGCCGCAACCGGGGTCTGCCAGACTCTGATTAACGCAGCGGGGTGTCCAGACAGATATAGGTCTGGCTGACCATTTCCGAGTTGGCGTTATACTTGGCCACAAAGGCATCCCAGGCGGCATCGCGCGGCGGATTGGCCTTTGACCCGAAGGACGGCGGGTCGATATGCAGGGTCACCACCTGATCCGGCGACAGGCTGGCCTTGCGCGTCGCGGGGTCCATGACCATCACCGTGCCGCCGACCTGAATGTTCGAGGTCAGGCCGTGGCTGCGGTACCAGGCGAGGTTATCGGCGACGGCTTGCCTGAAGCCTTCGACGGTGCCGCCCGGCTTGATCTTGGAGACGCGGTAGATGACCACATGGCCGCTGGGGCATTCGGTCTTGTCCGCCTGCGCAAAGGCCGGGGCGGCAAACAGACCGCACAGGGCGGCGACGATAACGAGCTTTTTCATGGAAGCGTCCTAATGAGTGCGAGAACACGCGGTACTAAACGCACAAACTTTCACGAGAACGCGACACTTTTATGAGCTGGCTGGCAAGCGCTTATTTCAGGTGAGCGTCCCGCATCGCGAGCAAGGACAAGGCCGTCAGATCGAGATGACCTTCGCCGCCTTCGACCAGACGGCTCAGGCGCTCGCGCAATAATGCATTCAGCGGCATCGGCACTTCCAGAGCCTGCGCCGCCTCCGCCGCGAGCCGCATATCCTTGGCCGCCAGCCCCGCCGCAAAACCGGCGGGCTCAAACCTTTCCGCCACGATCAGGGCACCATAGTTTCTGTAGATCGGCGCACTGAACAGGGTCGAGGTCAGAAACTCAAGCAGGTCGGCCTTATCGACGCCGCCCTTGGCCACCAGCGCCATGGCTTCGCCCAGCGCTTCCGTCACGTTGACGATCAGGAAGTTACCCGTCAGCTTGACCAGATTGGCCGCAGACGGCGTGTCGCCAAAGACCCGCACGGTCTGACCGATGATCTCCAGCAATGGCAGGGCCCTAGCCAGGGCCGCTTCGCTGCCCGCAGCGGCGATAAACAGCTTGCCTTCGGCGGCCACCGGTGGGCGACCAAACACCGGGGCGGAGACGAAATGCTGGCCTCTTGCCGCATGGGCTTCGCTCAGCCTGTCGGCGAGCGCGACGCTGATGGTGCTGAGCGAAATGTGGAGGCCGCCAGCCGGCAGGCCCGACAGAAGAGACTCCAAAACGCTTTCGACAGCGGCATCATCGGCCAGCATGGTGAAGACCGCCTCGGCCTGACCGGCCTCGTAAGGCGTGGCGGCTCGCCGGGCACCTATGGCAACGAGCGAATCGGCCTTTTCCGGCGAACGGTTCCACACCGCGACCTCATGCCCGGCCTTGACCAGATTGGGCGCAATGGCCGCCCCCATATTGCCCAAACCGATAAAACCGATCTTCATGGCGGCCTCCTCTGTATGCGCCGAATTGACGGACCTAACCCTGCGCCGGTCTGCCGATGCGCTTGATTTCCCAGTGCAGGTCGATGCCGAACTTTTGCTTGACCTCGGCGCGCACCGTATCGCCTAAGCCTTCGAGGTCGGCCGCCGTGGCATTGTCGGCATTGATCATGAAGTTGGCATGCAACTCAGAGAACTTGGCGCCGCCAAAGCGCTTGCCGCGCCAGCCCGCTTCATCGACCAGCTTCCACGCCGAATGGCCTTCCGGATTTTTAAAGGTCGAACCGCCGGTCTTTTCGCGGATCGGTTGGGAGGTTTCGCGGCGCGCGGTGATGGCGTCCATGCGTTCGGCGATGGCCGCCGGATCGTCAGGCGTGCCCTGAAACACCGCCTGTATCCAGACAATATCCGGACTGATGTCCGAGTGGCGATAGCTGAAGCCAAAGTCTTCGTTAGTGAAGGTTCGTATCTCACCCGTGCGGTCATAGCCCCAGGCCGAAACCAGTACATCCTTGGTTTCGCCGCCATAACACCCCGCATTCATCGTCAGAGCGCCGCCAATGGTACCGGGAATCCCCGCATAAAACTCCAGACCTGCCAGACCGGCCTTGGCCGCGGCCCGCGCCACAGCGCTGTCGAGCGCGCCCGGCCCCGCAATGATCAGATTGTTTTCTATGTCTATCTGAATGTCAGAGAAGGCCTTACCGGCTAGGCGGATGACGACGCCTTCGATTCCGCCGTCGCGCACAATCAGATTGGACCCCACGCCGATATAGGTGACAGGCACAGACGGGTCCAACTGACGCAGGAAATCGCTCAGGTCTTCCGGATCAGCCGGGATGTACAGCACATCCGCCGGGCCGCCAACGCGGAACCACGTAAACGGGGCCAGTTCGGCCTGCTTTACGATCTTGCCGCGCACGGCGGGTAGAGTGTCGGTCCAGATAGTGGAAGAAGACGTCAAGTTAGGGCCTTTCGAATAGATTGTCGTTAATTGAGGACTTTACTTGCGTAGAGGTCCGCAGCAATTTTAAATCCACCCGCTTCTGTATCTATCAGGTCGAAAAACAACCCATCTTCAAAACCTTCGCTCAACGACTCAAGCTTCTCCTGACGCTCTTCCCGGTCATGAGGGTAGGTTTCACCGAGCCTATCAACCGAATGCTTCAGCAAGGCTGCGATTTTTGGCATCCCTAAAGCTTTGAAGCCCTCAATCGCTTCTAATGCCAATACCCCGGTGGAATTGTCGAAAAACTGATCAAACCCACCATTATATATTTCACTTTGAGCCCAATGTGCGGCGAATAAATGCTGAGAACTTTCAGGAAGAGTATCGAAAGCCTTCCGGAAAACATCATAGCCGTCGTAAATGCTTACATTTTCCCAGTAAGGTTCTATCATGCGTCTTTACCCCGTCAGCCCTTCCAACTGCGCCGGAAGCGCATAGGCCCACTGCGTGATATCGCCCGCCCCCAAGCAGACGACCAGATCCCCGGCCTTCGCCTCAGCGGCCACAAGGCCGGCCAGCGCCGCCGGGCCGTCGAGGCCTACGGCATTGCGGTGGCCGTGACGGTGCAGGGCTTCGACCAGCGCGTCCTTGCTGACGCCCTCGATCGGCGCTTCCCCCGCCGAATAGACATCGGCGACGATCACCTTATCCGCATCGTGGAAGCAGGTCGAAAACTCCGTCATCAGGTCACGCAGGCGGGTGTAACGGTGCGGCTGCACCACGGCGATGACCTTGCCTTGTGTCACCTGACGCGCGGCCTTGAGCACGGCGGCGATTTCGACCGGGTGGTGGCCGTAATCGTCGATGATGCGCACGCCGTTAACGATACCGGTGGTGGTGAAGCGGCGCTTGACGCCGCCAAAGGCACCCAGCCCCTTGCGCACATCGGCCTCAGAGACGCCCAGTTCGCGGGCGATGGCGATGGCCGCCGTGGCGTTCGACACATTGTGGTTGCCGGTCATGGGCAGTTTCAGACCCGCCCAAGTGAAGGGCTCAACACCCACCGGCGAAAAGACCACGTCGAAGGTCGCGCCTTCCGGGCCGAAGTCGATATTGGTGCAGCGCACCTCGGCCTGCGGCGAGACGCCATAGGGGATCAGGCGGCGGTTTTCGACCTTGGCGGTCAGGGCCAGTACTTCCGGGTGATCGACGCAAACGGCGGCAAAGCCATAGAAGGGGATGTTTTCGACGAAATCGACAAACCCCTTCTTCACAGCTTCGAAATCGCCCCAGTGGTCGAGGTGTTCGGCGTCGATATTGGTGACGATGGCGAGGGTCGATTTCAGGCGGAGGAAGGAGCCGTCGGACTCATCGGCCTCAACCACGATCCAGTCGCCGTCGCCGACCTTGGCATTGGTGCCATAGGCGTTGATAATGCCGCCATTGACCACGGTGGGGTCCAACCCGCCGGCGTCGAGCAGCGCCGCCACCATCGAGGTCGTCGTCGTCTTGCCGTGCGTGCCGCCAACCGCGATGGAAAACTGCAGGCGCATCAGCTCGGCCAGCATTTCGGCGCGCCGCACCAGCGGTATGCGGCGCGACCGTGCGGCGACCATTTCGGGATTGTCGTGTTTAACCGCCGTCGAATAAACCAGCGCCGACACGTCGTCGCTGACATGCGCCGCTTCGTGGCCGATAAAGATTTTGGCCCCCAGCTTTTGCAGACGCTCGGTATTGGCCGAGGCCTTGGCGTCCGAGCCCTGCACCTTGTAGCCGATCTTTATCATGATCTCGGCGATGCCGCTCATGCCGATGCCGCCGATGCCGACAAAGTGCACGGGACCGAGATCGAAGGGCGTGGGACGGAGCTTGGCAGGGGCAATCATGGAGGCATGGACTCGTGGGGTAAGATGAAAGGTGTTCTGCTTTAGAGCGCATTCCGAAAAGTGTGCAACGGTTTTCGGACTCAAATGCGCGACCAACCAAAACGTTAGAGCGTTATTTCGACGAAATACGCTCTAAAACACGGCGACACAGGTGTCACGGAGGATTTTTAAGCCCTAATTCCGTCGGATCAGATAGGAACAGATCGGATTTGATGCTATTTTGGAGGAAACACAGGAGCATCCCATGGCCAAATTCTCCATCTCCATGACCGACCGTATGGCGCAAACCGTTCAGCGCCGCGTCGAACAGGGCGACTATAACAATGTCAGCGAATATTTCCGCGATCTGGTGCGCCGCGATGAGGAAAAACAAGCCGCCGAAGACCGCCTGCGCGATATGCTGGACAAGGCCGAAGCGAGCGGCTTTGTCGAAGACCGCGTCGAAGATATCTGGGCGGAAGCGGAAAAGCGTTACCTGAAACGGCTGGAGCTCAGAAAACATGGCTGATTACCGCCTCAGCGTCGAGGCCCGACGCGACCTGATGGACATCGCGGACTACACGATGGACGTTTTTGGCGCTCAGGTGGCTTACGATTATCAGAATGCCTTTATCGAGGCCTTACACCTTCTGGGTCAGTATCCAGCCATGGGGCGGACCTGCGAAGACATTCGTCAGAGCGTGCGCTGCTTCCGCGAAGGGTCGCACATGATCTATTACCGGCAGGCCGGAGATATCATCTATATCCTGCGCATCCTGCACTACTCGCAGGACCCGCTGCGTCATCTTTAGGTTTCCGCCTCGCCCGACACCTCGGCCTCGGCCCCGTGATCGCCCAGCACTTCGCCGACATAGAACTTCATCACCAGCGTGTGGGCCACGACGGTCAGCGGCGTCGCAAACAGCACCCCCAGCGGCCCTAAGAGCGAGCCGAACCCCAGAACAGCAAACAGCGTAATGACGGTCGGCACGGCCGCGACGTGCTTTTGCACCATCGGCGTGATGATGTTCGACTCAAGCTGCGACACGCCGACATAGATGACGAGCGCCGCCACAAAGGTCGTCATATTCTCTGAGGCGGCCAGCAGCAGGCCCGGCCCCGCCGAGACCACCGGCCCGACGATCGGCACAAACTGCGCCAAACCGGACATCAGCCCCAGCGCCCCCGCCGAAGGCACGCCCGCAATGCTGAGCCCGATGGCCGTCAGTGACCCGACCAGCACCATCGAAAACAACTGTCCCAAAAGCCACAGACGCAGCGCCTTGCCGCTCAGATTGAGACCGTCCCGCACGCGGTCCTTTTGCGACCGGGGGAACAGGCGCACCACCCCATCGCGGTAGCTGCGCGGCTGCATGGCCATGAAGATGCCCGCCACGACCACCACGAGCAGGTTGGCGACCGATGAGGCGATTTCCCCCGCGATCTTGGGCACCAGAGACAGGACGCCGGACGCCTGCTGACTTAAGCCGTTGATCTGATCCAGCAGCGTGGCTCCGACATCGGAGGCGCGCAGGCGCACCTGAAGCTGCGCCCAGGCTTCGGGTATTTCCCGCGACAGGTTGTTGGTCTGACGGACGATCTCGCTGCCGAACAGCCAGCCCGACGCCGCCAGAAACGACACGAGGAACAGAAGCGCCAGCAGCACCGCCCAGCTGTCCTTGAGCTTCAGATACTTGACCAAAGGCTCCGCCGTGGCGCGCAAAACGGTCGCCACCACCACCGCACCGAACACCAGAAGCCAGATGCCAATCAGCTTGAGCGCCAGAAGGCTCAAGCCCACCACCATCAGCAGAAACAGCGTCTTCTGGACAAAGCCCGCATCGAGACGGTTACGCGCAAAAAACATGGGACGCCCCCTCACACTCAAAACCATCCTGATCTAGCGGCTTCGCAGATAAGGAAACAATTATTCCGACCGTTTGCGCTTCACCGTGCGCTCGACCAGATCGGCCAGTTGCTGCGCCGCGTCGGGCCGCGCCACCGATTTGGCGGCGGCGGCACGTTTTTCAAGGCCCACTGCCCCTTCTTCGATCAGGGCGCGGATGGCCTCGCTCAGGCTTTCGACCGTCACATCGTCTTCGCGCAGGACCACGGCGGCCCCGGCCGCCTGTAGCACGTCGGCGTTGTGGGTCTGGTGATCGTCGGCGGCGATTTTCAGCGGGATCAGGAGGGATGGCTTGCCCGCCACAGCCAGTTCGCAGCAGGTCGAAGCGCCCGACCGGCCGATGACGATATGGGCGCGGCCCAGCCGCTCAGCCATATTGTCAAAGAAGGGCGCCACCTCAGCCTCGATATCGGCCTCGGCATAGGTCTGGCGCGCAAAGTCCATCTGCTCGGCACGGGTCTGCTGTTCGACCCGCAGATGGATGCGCAGCGACACCGGCAAGAGCGCCAGCGCCTGCGGCACGGTTTCCGACAGAATTTTCGCGCCCTGCGACCCGCCGGTGATCAGAAGGCGGATCTCCTTGTCGATAGACGGATAGGGCTGCTCATAAAGCGCGCGTATGTCCGGGCGCACCGGATTGCCGACCACCTGCACCTGCCCTTCGAGCACAGCCGGGGCCATTTTCAGCACCGGAAAGGCGCAGGCCACCGCATCGACCCTGGCGCACAGTTGGCGATTGGAACGCCCCAGCACCGAATTCTGTTCGTGCAGCAGGGTCACGTCCTTGCGCGACAAGGCCGCCATCAGGGCCGGATAGGAGGGATAGCCGCCAAAGCCGATCACCGCCCAGGGCTTGAGGCGCTTGAACGCCTTGCGCGCCTGCTGCGTACCGGAAAAGATTTTCAGCGCCGCCTTGGCCATGCCGATGACATCGCCGCGCTTGAAGGTCGCGGCTTCCAGCGACAGGCGCTCTATCGCCGGGAACTTCTCTGCATAGGCCGCCCCGCGCGCATCAGAGGCCAGCACCACCTGCCAGCCGCGCGCAATCAGCTCACGCGCCAGCGCCTCGGCCGGGAACATGTGCCCGCCCGTCCCCCCGGCAGCCACCACGGCCAGCGGCGTTTCGGACAGGGGTTTGGGCTTTTTCTTACGGGCCATAGATATTTGCTCTTTTAATCCCGCCCGTAAACGGGACAAGGGTCTTGGTTACCACTGCGTATGATCGTCCGGTTCGATTTCCGCCGGGCGTTTGCGCGTCAGGGCCAGAATCAGCCCCATGGTCAGCCCCATAGCCATCAGCGACGACCCGCCATAGGAGATGAACGGCAGGGTCATGCCCTTGGGCGGAATGACCTGAAGATTGACGCTGATATTGATCAGCACCTGCATCCCCAACAGGATATACAGGCCCGATGTGGAGATTTGACGAAAGGCGTCGGGCATGGCCATGGCCTTCCACAGGCCGCGCAGCACCACAAAGGCGAAGATGGCGATCAGCAGCAGCGACATCCACAGGCCGTATTCTTCCGCTGCGACGGAATAGATAAAGTCGGTATGCATGTCGGGGATCAGGCGCTTCATGGTGCCTTCGCCGACGCCCGTACCGGTCAGGCCGCCATTGGCGATGGCCGCCGCGGCGCGTTCGACCTGAAAGCGGTCACCGTCCGGGTCGATAAACTCTTTAATACGGTCACGAAAGTGCGGCAGGATGAAGTAGAGGCTGGCAAATCCGGTCACCCCCGCCGCTGACAAACCGACGATCCAGCGCATCGGCACGCCCGAAATATAGAAACAGGCCCCGAAGGCCACGGTGATCAGTATGGACTGCCCCACATCAGGCTGGATCAGCAGAAGCGCGATACACAGGGCATAGAGGCAAAAGGCGATGGTGACGCCCGGCACGCCCTTGCCCTTCTGGCCTTCGGCGAACATCCACGACACCAGCACGATCAGGGCGGGCTTGAGGAATTCCGACGGCTGAAGACTGAAAAAACCGAGGTCAAGCCAGCGCCGTCCGCCCTTTGAGGTGTGGCCGATCAGCGGCAGCATGGCCATGACGAAGATGGCCCCGCCATAGATGGCGACGCTGGCCCGCTTCACCCCTTTCAGCGAAAACATCGAAATGCCGAGCATCATCGCCACCGAGGCGAAGGCAAACAGCACATGGCGCTGGGTGAAATAAAACTCGTTGGCAATGCCGACCTTGGGCGCAGCCACGGGCGACGACGAGAAAGAGAAGACGAGCCCGGCGAAGATCAGCAGCAGCACAAAGCCGAGCGTCAGTTTGTCCACCGTCCACCACCACATGGCCAAGGGCGAGCGGTCGGTGCGCGTAAACGGATGTGCGAAGCCGGAATTCATGGGCGGGTACGGTTCTGCAAGGGAAAACAGGCCCCGCAAGCCCGCGGGACAGATGAGCCGCAGAGTCGGGAAACGCGGTTAATACGGGGTTAAGATTTCCCGAAAGGCCGCATTTATCCTCCCTGTACGCAACGGACGGACAATAGGGTTTTCCGCCGGAGCACCCCATGCCCCTTAGGTTTGCCCCCACCGCCCTGCCCGCCCTTTTGCAATCGAAACTGGCCCGTACCACCGGGCACCTGGCTATGATCGACCGCTGGAACCGCGATCACGCCGACGCCGACCCGCGCTGGCTGGCCTATATGCTGGCCACAGCGTTTCATGAGACCGGCGGGACCTGCCGGCCCCTGCGCGAAACCGGTGCCGCGTCCGATGCGGCGGCCATCCTCATACTGGAGCGCGTCTTTGCCGCCGGACGTCTGCCGTGGGTGAAGGCGCCCTACTGGCGGCGGGACAAGGCCGGCAAGTCGTGGCTGGGGCGCGGTCTAGTGCAAATCACCCACCGCACCAACTATGCCCGCCTCGGTCAGGCCATCGGCGAAGACCTGATCAGCGATCCCGACCGGGCGCTGGACCCGGAGGTGGCGCTGAACATTCTCTTCACCGGCATGATTGACGGTCTGTTTACGGGCAAAAGGCTCAGCGACTATTTCAATCCCCGCCGCAGCGACTGGACCGGGGCGCGCGCCATTATCAATGGCCGCGAAAGCGCGGAGACCGTGGCGGGGTATGCAAAGGCGTTTTACGCGGCCCTGTCTCAGGTCTGACCCGTCATCTGCCGCCAGCGTTCGATCAGGGGCTGATAGGTAGCGGGCCCCTTGTCGAAACTCAGTTCATCCGCGCCGATCGTCACAAAGGCCTGTCTGGAGCGCGTCCAGATGTGCCCGGCCGGACGCAGCCACGCCGCATCGTCCAGCGTACCGCCCTTGATATTGAAGGTTTCGGCCTCAGGGCGGCGTCCGTGAAACAGCCGCGTCCCGCAGTCCGGACAGAATTCGCAGACCTTTTGCGCGCCGCTTTCAGCCTGCACGTGAAAGCCCTTCGGCTGGCCCTCTATCTCGATATCAGCGGCGCGCACCCGGATCGACTCGCCATAGGCCGAAGAGGACTGCTTCTGGCAATGGGTGCAGTGACACAGATAGAAGACGACAGGCATGGCCTTGAGGCGATAGCGAATCCGGCCGCACTGGCAGCCGCCGGACAAGGGAAACGGCGGGACATTGACGGTTTGCATGACACCCTCTTGATCAGGCTTTTGCTTTTAGGGATTCTGCGCTTGTCACACCAGACTTTTTCCTGTAATGACCCGCGCTTCCTGACCTGCCGGGCCCCTGACATGCCTTGGCGGGTGCTAACTCTATAAAGAGGACGGCGTTACCCGCGCCGCAAATGAAATGTCAAAACTAAAGACCAAATCGGGCGCCAAGAAGCGTTTCCGCTTCACTGCGTCGGGCAAGGTGAAGGCTGGCGTCGCCGGCAAGCGCCACCGTCTGATCTCGCACAACGGCAAGTACATCCGTCAGAACCGCGGCACGCAGGTGATGTCGGACGCCGATACCGCGAAGATCAAATCCTACATGCCCTACGCCTAAGGAGACGTGAACCATGGCACGTGTTAAAAGAGGCGTTGTTTCTCACGCCCGTCACAAAAAAGTTCTGAAGCAGGCCAAGGGTTTCTACGGCCGCCGCAAGAATACCATCCGCACTGCTAAGGCCGCTGTCGATAAGGCCGGCCAATACGCTTACCGCGACCGTCGCGTCAACAAGCGTAACTTCCGCGCCCTGTGGATCCAGCGCATCAACGCGGCTGCCCGCGTCGAAGGCTTCACCTACTCGCAGTTCATCCACGGTCTGAACCTGGCCGGGATCGAGCTGGACCGTAAGGCTCTGGCCGCTCTGGCCGCCAACGACGCCCCGGCCTTCACCGCCGTGGCCGAGAAGGTCCGCGCTGCTCTGGCGGCGTAATCTCTCTGGCGAGCGCATCCCGAAAGTGGTCACCGGTTTTCGGACACAGATGCGCGACCGTCTCTGAAAGAGACACCCGAACACAAGGAAACCCCGCACCAGCAACGGCGCGGGGTTTTTCGTTTTTCTCCTCAACCACACCTCAGATGCGGATGACAACAAAACTGTCATGCGGGCGCGTTATTGCGTAGGCTCAGCTATCGGAGCCGCCTTATGACCAGCCGCCGCACCTTTCTTCGCACCACCCTCAGCAGCGCTCTGGCGGCGTCGCTGGGCAGCCTGCCCCCCGCCATTGCCCGCGCGCTGGACATCCCCGCCCACACCCGCACCGGAACGATCAGGGACGTCGAACACGTCGTCATCCTGATGCAGGAAAACCGCAGCTTCGACCACTATTTCGGCACGATGAACGGTGTGCGGGGCTTTGGCGATCGCTTCGTCATCCCGGCCCCGGCGACGCCCACCCACGCTAACCGCACCGTCTTCGCCCAGCCGCGTGAGGACGACCCCACCCGCCTGATCGCGCCGTTTGCGCTCAACACCACCAAAGACTTCCGCCTGATGCGCGTCGAAGGCACGCCGCACAGCTTCAAGGACGCGCAGGCCGCCTGGGACGAAGGGCGTCTGACCAACTGGCCGAAGTCCAAGCACAATCACGCGATGGCGCATTTCGAACGCGCCGATCTGCCGTTCCAGTACGCTCTGGCCGAAGCCTTCACCCTATGCGACGCCTATTTCTGCGCCATGCACGCCGGTACCAATCCCAACCGCGTGGTCCACTGGACGGGCACCAATGTCGGCCCCAACGGCCCGGTCATCGTCAATGATTATGACGAGATGGACGCCGATCCGAAGGGCCACGGCGGCTATGACTGGACCACCTATCCGGAGCGTCTGAGTGCGGCGGGCATCGACTGGCGCCTGTATCAGAACATGAAGGACAATTTCACCGACAACCCGCTGGTCGGCTTCAAGACCTACCGGGCTGCCGATAAAGCCACCTCCGGAAAGCTCGCGGACCTTGCCGAGCGTTCGATCCGCACGCGCGACCTCGATAAGCTCAAAGAAGACGTGCTGACCGGCAAGCTGCCGCAGGTGTCGTGGATCATCGGCACGGCCGAAGGCTCCGAGCACCCCTCGACCTCCTCGCCGGCGCAGGGGGCCGACTATACGGCGCAGGTGCTCGATGCCCTGACCGCCAATCCGGAGATATGGGCGAAGACCGTCCTCTTGATCAATTTCGATGAGAATGACGGCTATTTCGACCACGTGCCGCCGCCCGCCCCGCCGTCTCTGGATGCCAATGGACAGCCGCTGGGCTATGCCGAAGGGGCGGAGCGCGAATATCACCAAGGAGACGACGCGCTGAAAAACCGTCCCTATGGCTTGGGCCCGCGCGTGCCGATGTACGTCATTTCGCCGTGGTCGAAGGGCGGTTACGTGGCTTCGGAAGTGTTCGATCATACCTCGGTCATCCGCTTCCTTGAAACGCGCTTCGGTGTTCAGGAGCCGAACATATCGGCGTGGCGTCGCGCCGTGTGCGGCGACCTGACCTCGTGCTTTGATTTCAAAACGCCGAACGATCAGCCCTTCTTTGCCCACCTGCCCAAAACCGCCGACCGCGCCGAACAGGCGCGCAAGCTGGGGAGTAAGACGACCCCCAAAACGCCCGACGCCCTCACCGCTCCGGTGCAGGAACAGGGCCTGCGCCCCCGCCGCGCGACACCTTATGAATTGCAATGCGGTCTGAACCGCGACGGCGAACTGGTCATGCTCAACAATGGCACTGACAAGCGTTCAGCGGTGTTTCACCTCTATGACCTGAATGCGCGCGATGCTATCCCCTATCGGTATACGGTCAGCAACCGTCAGACGCACAGGCTGCCCGCCGGGGCCGTGAAGCTGTGGGTCAATGGCCCCAATGGCTTCCACCGCCGGTTCGAGGGCGCAACCATCTTGTTCGGCTGTGAACGCGGACCGCAAGGGTTTGAAGTCAGCAATGCTTCCGACAAGCCCCTGAGCCTGATGTGGCGCGACGAAGCCTATGGACAGGCCGCGCAAAACCTGAGCCTCGCCCCCGGTGAAAGGCAGCCGCTGCGCTTCGATGTGGCCGCCAGCCACGGCTGGTACGATTTCAGCCTGACCGCTGAGGGATACCGCCTACGTCTGGCCGGCCATGTCGAAGACGGCAAGCCGTCCCTGTCCGACCCGGCGGCCTTCGGCGCGGCGAAGCTGACGGTCTGAAGTGATGAAGTGGGGGCTACGCCATAGTCCCCAAAAGCCTGTGGCCTGTGATCGCTCGGCGACATCCCGTTTCGCTGCGTTCAGCCATCGCGGCCGAAAAATATACTTTTGCTGAGGCTATACCCAAGCCTTCGGCATAGGGAAGAGAACGCACGCCCAAATGCGGGTTAGCTTCGGCGGGAGGGACGCTTAATGTGCAAAGACTGCCTGTGTAGCCGCTTGCGGATGAGACCACAGATAAAAGCAACGGGTGTGTAGCGAGAACAGAGATGATGAGAAAATATCGCTCATCACCCTCGCAAAATACCTATCAACCAAAGCCCGTCCGTATACCATTTCCCCTCCCCGGCCTGTATTGAGACCTAATGCCCTTGCGGGGTCGGTTGCGGCAGCGGTACACCCAGCTTGTCGCGGATGTCGTCAATGACCGACACCGCTGTGCCGCGCACCGGTGCGCGGATCACCCGCTTGCCGGCCTCCATCAGGATCAGCCCGCCGCGATAGGGCCACACCCGCGGGGCCCACTCCTCAAAGGTCTGGGCCCAGCGCAGCAGCGAGCGCAACGGCGGCACATAGAGGGCATAGGACCAGGCGATCGGCTCCAGCTCCGCCGCCCGCAGCAGGGTTTCGAGCTGCGTGCGCGAAAAGGGCTGTCCATGGCCGAACGGCGTCTTTTCCGCGTGGGTCCACAGACCACCGCGCGCCACCACGGCCAGAATCAGCCGACCGTTGGTGGTCAGGCAGCGCGAGGCCTCGACCAGCAGGGCTTCGGGGTTTGAGGCTTCCTCCAGCGCGTGCATCAGAAAAATCCGGTCGAACAGGGCCGAGGGAAACGGCATGTGCTGCTCATCGACCAGCACCGAGCGGCTTTTGAGGCCTTCGGGCCAGATTTCGGCCCCCTGCGCCGCCGGCATGGCGGCGATTACACGCCGCGCCGTGCCGTTGAACGCATCGAGATAGGGGGTGGTATAGCCCAGCCCCAGCACGTCAGACCCCGCCACATCGGGCCAGGCTTCGGCCAGCTTCTGGGCCACCATGCGTCTTGTCACCGCGCCTTCGGGCGTGGCATAGAAACGGCTCAGTTCGGAAACGATGCGGCGCAAGATGGGTCCTCAGGGATCAGAACCTATATATAGGACGCTTTGCCCGGTTGAGGGAGGATTTTGCCATGTCGGCCCTGCAAATTCATCAGTTTCCGGCGCTCAATGACAATTACGGCTTTGTGGTCCGCGATCAGGCGTCGGGTCAGGTCGCCTGCATCGACACGCCGGATGCCGAGGCCGTTACCGCGGCGCTGACGGCGCAGGGCTGGGGGCTTGACTATATCCTCAATACCCACTGGCACCCGGACCATACGGGCGGCAATGCGGCGCTGAAAGACCGCTATGGCTGTCTGATCTACGGTCCCGAAGAGGTGCGCCGGGCCGCGCCGCTCGATCAGGTTTTAAGCGGCGGTGACCGCTTCGCACTGGGGCAGACCGTGTTCGACGTGCTGGACCTCAAGGGGCATACGCTGGGCCATATCGGTTATGCGGCAGCGTCGGAAAAGGTGGCCTTTGTCGGGGATACCCTGTTTGCGCTGGGCTGCGGGCGTTTGTTCGAGGGCAGCGCCGAAGACATGTGGGGCAGCCTGCAACGGCTGCTGGCGCTCGATCCGCAGACGACGCTCTACTGCGCGCACGAATATACCCTGTCGAACCTGAAATTTGCTGAGAGCTTGGGACCGTTCCCGGCATTGGAAGCGCGCGGTGCAGACATTCGCGCCCGCCGGGCGCAAGGCGAACCCACCGTGCCCATGCGTCTGGCCGATGAAATCGCCACCAATCCGTTTGTGGTCTATCCGCTGAAAGAACCCGGCTTTGCCGCTCAGGCCGCGAAGTTTGGCGAAATCAGAGCGGCCAAGGACCGGTTCTGATCAGCACCCCTACGGTGCATTGCCGCCGCTGGCCAGCACCTTGATCACGCGCTTGGACGACGGGCGGCCGCCCCAGCCCTTGCTGAGGTCCAGCTTGAGCATCAGCGTATCGCCTTCGACCCAGGCGCTGGGCGGGCGGCCTTCGATCAGCTTGACCTCCTGCACGGGGGCCAGAAGTTTGCGTCCCCTGGCCGTGCCCGACATTTCGACCATGGCGTCGGCGGTGACGGTTGCGGCATCGGCAAACAGATAGTCCGCCCCCGGTGTCTGGACGTCCGCTTCGAAGCGCACCAGACGGCTCAGGGCCGCCGAGGCGCGTTTTGAGGTCCGCACCAGATGCTGAAACAGTTGCGACGGTGACATATGGCCCGGCTCAAAGGCCTCGGCCCGGCCAGCCACGGCCACCGGATCGCCCGTCGGGCGGTCCTTGGAAAACAGGATCATACCGCCCCAGCGCGTCGCCTTCAGCACCGGTTCGCCCAGATCGTTCTTGAAGATGATGTCGCCCATCGGACCGGGCGTCGGCGTCAGGGCCCACACTTCGCTGTCGCCATCGAACTGGATCAGCGGGTTGCGGCGGCTGCGGTCGAGCACGAAGCTGGCCCCGCGATCGGTCGTAAAGCGCGCCACGGTGGGCGGCGCATTGGTGCGCCCGTCATTGGGCGTCGCCCGCCCGATCAGCGAGTCGCGCAAGGTGCGTTCGGCCTGCGCCTGCGCCATGCTGGCAAACGGCAGGCACAGGGCGAGAATCAGAAGGCAAAGCCCCCGGCAGAGCGATTGGGGCCTGAGAGAACGCAATGTGAACTGAGCCTGTGTCATTGCTCACAAATTACGCACGGAAATAGGCGGAATTAGGACCGCAGCGCGGTGTCTCCGGGGCGCTAACCGTTGAATCACAAGCGATTGCGGCATTTTTGTCACAAAGCCGCGCGCGAATGATAACCGCTCTCAAACACACAAGCCACAACGGTATAAGGTATGAAAAATCCCCCGCCATCGAGATGGCGAGGGACACGTTCTCAGCCCATAGGCGGCACAGCCTGCATAAGGCTTAGCTGGCCATATGCTGACCACCATTGACCGCGATGGTGGCACCGGTGATGAAGCTGCCCATATCCGACGCCAGGAAGGCGACGATTTCGGCCACTTCTTCCGGCGTGCCCAGACGGCCGACCGGGATGCCCGAGACGATCTTTTCCAGCACTGCCGGGGCAATGGCCGAGACCATTTCGGTCGAGGTATAGCCGGGGGCCACGCAGTTGACTGTGATGCCCTTGGCCGCCGATTCGAGCGCCAGCGCCTTGGTGAAGCCGATCACGCCCGCCTTGGCCGTCGAATAGTTGGCCTGACCGGCCTGACCCTTCTGACCGTTGATCGAAGAGATATTGATGATACGGCCATAGCCCCGCTCACGCATGCCTTCGATGACCGGACGGGTCATGTTGAACATCGAGTCGAGGTTGGTGTGGATGACCTCCTGCCACTGCTGCTGGCTCATCTTGTGGAAGAAGCCGTCGCGGGTGATGCCCGCATTATTGACCAGCACTTCGACGGGGCCCAGAGCGGCCTCAACCTCGGCCACGGCGCGCTGACAGTCGGCAAAGTCGGCCACCGACCCCTTGACCACGAAGACGCCCAGCTCTTCCGCCACGCGCTTGGCGTTTTCCTCATTGCCGGCGTAACCGGCAGCCACCTTGAAGCCTGCGTCCTTGAGGCGCTTGGCAATCGCCTTGCCGATACCGCGCGTTCCGCCCGTAACCAATGCAACTCTGCTCATATTTTTTTATCCCTTTAGTCATTCCGCTTGCGCGTAAGCCGCCATGACGCGGCGAAATGTGAATTCGGCTAATGCCAAAATGATTAGCTTCCGAGAACCGGCGCGCGTGCTGTGCTCAAAAAGCGAAGCGTTAGCACAACCAACACCTGAAGTACGTGAGCACCGGCTTGCAGGAAGATGATTATTTGCAGCCCGTCAGGGGGGCTTACCCGATGGTCTCGACGGTCAGGGCGACGCCCATCCCCCCGCCGATGCACAGGGTGGCAAGGCCTTTCAGCGGCTTGCCCGCCTCGGCGGCGCGGCGGTTCAGTTCAAAGATCAGCGTGGTCAGGATGCGCGCGCCCGACGCCCCGATCGGGTGGCCGATGGCGATAGCGCCGCCATTGACATTGACCTTCGAGGTGTCGAGACCCAGTTCCTTGACGACGCACAGGGCCTGAGCGGCAAAGGCTTCGTTCGATTCGACGAGGTCGAGATCGGCGACGCTCCAGCCCGCTTTTTCCAGCGCCTTTTTCGAGGCCGGGATCGGGCCCGTGCCCATGATGGCCGGATCGACACCCGCCGTGGCCCACGACTTGATGCGCGCCAGCGGTTTCAGGCCGCGCGCCGCGGCTTCGTCAGCCGACATCAGGATGAGCGCCGCCGCCCCGTCATTGAGGCCCGACGCATTGGCCGCCGTCACCGTACCGTCCTTCAGGAAAGCGGGCTTCAGACCGGCCACGCTGTCGAGCGTCGCGCCGTGGCGGATGAATTCATCCTTATCGACGACCGTGTCGCCCTTGCGCCCCTTGATGGTCACCGGAGCGATTTCGGCGTCAAACTTGCCGGCCTTCTGGGCGGCTTCGGCCTTGTTCTGCGAGGCGACGGCAAATTCGTCCTGCGCCAGACGGGTGATCTCCCACTTGGCGGCGATGTTTTCGGCCGTCTGACCCATGTGATAGTTGTTGAAGGCGTCCCACAGGCCGTCCTTGATCATGGTGTCGGCAAACGATATGTCGCCGAACTTCTGACCATTGCGCAGGAAGGCCGCGTGGTTGGCCTGCGACATGCTTTCCTGACCCCCGGCGATGACAATCCTGGCGTCGCCCAATGCGATCTGCTGCGCGGCCAGAGCCACGGCGCGCAGGCCCGAGCCGCAGATCTGGTTGATGCCCCAGGCGGGGGTGGTGTGGGGCAGGCCGCCCTTGATCGCGGCCTGACGCGCCGGGCCCTGCCCCTGCGCGGCCGTCAGCACCTGACCCAGAATCACTTCGTCGATTTCTTCTGCCTTGAGGCCCGAGCGCTCCAGCGCGGCCTTGATCACATGGGCCCCCAGTTCCGCCCCCGACAAAGAGGCGAGACCACCCAGGAACGAACCGACCGGTGTACGGGCCGCAGCCACGATCACCACGTCAGACACAGAGCTTACCGACATGAAAATTCCCTTTTGAAAATGACACCGGACGTTTCCCTGCAACCGCTCATTTGCGCGCGTATCCGGCGAGTTGACGGTTCGGACCCTGCCCCAAAGGCGTGACGGTGTCACGACACAAAATATGTGCAAAAGTCTCCAAACACGTGATTTTGAGCGCAAATTTTTCGCATGTGCACAACCATCACGCCGGATTTACCGCATTTTGCACGCGCACACGCGCTTTATCGCCGCAGACCCCTTGAACAACAGAGGGAATATCCATTTAGTACGCGCAGGTCTTCCGCATAAGCACAAAAAGCGGCGGAAGAGGTCTTCGCTTTTCGCGGCTGCGCCACGGTCATGTTGCGCAATATGAAGTGCGAAGACGCCATCACACAGGACCCGTGCAGGGGGAGTCAGGAACCAAGGCATGACCGAAACCAAGACGAAGGCGAAACGCGGCGATCAGGAACGCGTCGTCATCAAGAAGTACGCCAACCGCCGTCTGTATAATACCGCCACCAGCTCCTATGTGACGCTGGACAATCTGTCGGACATGGTGCGTCAGAATATCGACTTCGTGGTCTATGACGCCAAGACCGGCGATGACATTACCCGTGGCGTGCTGGCCCAGATCATCTTCGAAGAAGAAAGCCGCGGGCAGAACCTGCTGCCGATCCAGTTCCTGCGTCAGCTGATCTCCTTTTATGGCGATTCAATGCAGAACCTTCTTCCCACCTATCTGGAAATGTCGCTGGATGGCTTTGCCAAGCAGCAGGAACGTTTCCGCTCGCAGTTTTCGCAGGCCTTTGGCGGCGCGCCGGGCCTCGGCTATTTCGACGAGCAGGTGGCGCAGAACCTGGCCATGTTCGACCGCGCCATGCGCATGTTCTCGCCCTTCTCGTTTGCAGCCCCGGGCGCGGCTCCCGGTACCCCGGCGGGTGCAGCGCCAGCGGCTGAGCCCGCGGCTCCTACCCCCGCAGCCCCGGCGCGCGACAGCGATCAGGTCAATGAACTGCGTCAGCAGATCGAGGCCATGAAGGCACAGATCGACCAGCTGGCGACGCGCAAATAGACTCTGTTTTAAGACTATGAGTGTAGATTGGGCGGGAATTTAGAGCGATGTGCGGAAAAGTGTGAGCGGTTTTCCGCAAAAACATCGCGACAAAGCAAATATTTAGAGCGAAATGGCGATTCAACTTAAAGCCATTTCGCTCTAATTTCCGCCCTTTTTCTTTTGCCGACAGAATGACGAAAAAGCCCAACCTTCCTGTGCCTGCCGGTCCCGCCGTGGACCATGAGCCCTCGTCCGCACGCCGGGTCAACAAGGCCTATGAGAATGTGGACTATGCGGCGCAGGTGCTGGGCGGCGGCGAAAAGCGCGGCCTGCGCGGTGGGCCGGAGACGCTGGGGCGGGCAAAAAAGACCTATCTGGCGTCCGAATATTCCGGGCCCAACGACCGTCGCCCGGCACCGGGTCGCGTCAAGCAGGAAAAGATATAAGGTTAAGCGCCGTTAAGCCTGCGGCACGGCTTTTGCAGCGCACCCCGCATCTGTTGCGGAGCGCTCCATGCAAACCTTCATGCCGATCCTGATCAAGACCTTCGACGTCCTGCTGGTCGCCACCATCTTCACGCTGTTCACGTAAGCCGTATCCACGATCAGATGCAGGGCCGTGCCCCGGCTCAGCCGAACTCCAGATCGCGGCGGGCGGTGATGATGGTCACGATAAAGCCGGCCAGCACATCGAGCAGCGTCATGGTGGTCAGCAGGAAAAAGGTCGAGGTGCCGAACGGGCGCAGCAGCAGAAATTCGACCAGACAGATAATAAACAGGATCATCGACAGCGAGTGGTTGACGATGGCCACGCTGTCCGAGCGGGTTGATTTCAAAAGCTCGAAAAACAGCATGATCAGGCCGATAAAGATCACCACATCACCGATCGAAACCAGCCACTGCGTGCCGGCTGACGGCATGGGGACGGTAAACAGCACATGGGTCAGGCCGTTATAGGCCGAATTGGCGTCGCTGCCGAACATGTGGAACATGGCAACGATATTGTACACCGCAACCGGAATGGCCAGCATCGGGAAGGCCGTCAGAAAACCACCCTCGTCCTTCTTAGCCGGTGCGTTCGCCATTTGCTTCCCCGTTTGCGAGATGACTGCCGTACCTACTACCGCGTTTCGCTGTTCCTGACTAGCCATCCCGTTAACCCCTTTTCCGGAAAGGTACTGGTATTATATATCGCGCATTTGAATCCAAAAACCGGTACCCACTTTTTGGAATGCGCTCAGACCTCCGTAGTCCGTCCCGGCAGACGGCGGCGGCTGTTCAGCCACATGACGCCCGGCAGGTCGGTCAGCGCGTTTTTCAGGCGGCCCCAATTGGTATATTTGGAGCTGCCCGTCGTGCGCAGCCGGTCTTCGACCGGTTCAAAAAGCGTATCATAGCCTTCGCGGTTGACCAAGGCCGGGATGTAGCGGTGCATATTGTCGAAATAGGGCAGCCGCAGAAACAGATCGCGGCGTATGGCCTTGATGCCGCAGCCCGTATCGTTCGATCCGTCCTTCAACAGACTCTTACGGATGCCGTTTGCCCAGCGAGACGCCCATTTTTTGGAGGCCGTGTCCTGACGGCGGCGGCGTTCCCCGGCCACCAGACCGACGTTGGGTGCGGCCCTGAGCAGGATCTGCGCCACATTGAGCACGTCGCTGGCCGGGTTCTGACCGTCGCCATCCATCATGGCCACGATGTCGCCGCGCGCATAGAGCACGCCGGTGAACACACCGCCCGACTTGCCCACATTGTTTTCGTGACGAATGACGCGCAGCTCCGGCACAGAGGCCTTCAGTCCTTCCAGGACCTGCGGCGTCTTGTCCGTCGATTTGTCATCGACAAAGACCAACTCATAGTTTCCGGCCCCCACACCGGCATCGAACACGCTTTTCAGCTCCTGAACGACCTGCGGAGTGGCCCCCTCTTCGTTGTGGACAGCGACGACAACGGACACGGATACAGACATGGGGCAGCGGCTCTTTAAGGGAGGAAACAGGCGGTCAGCGGCCCGCCGGTAATATGAGTCTGGCGTCTTATCAGGTTTGCGGTTAAGCGTAAACCGAACACCCTCCCTGAGATTCAGGTGCCTCGCCGCACCGGGATTTCGCGTCTGCGAGCTTTCGGAACTATGTCGAGCAAGCCCTTCTCTCCCCTGAGCCCCGATCTGCGCGGCCCGCTTCTGGCGGCCATCATCGCCTTTCTGGTCGGCCTGCCCTGCGCCCTGCTGATTCCGCCGCTCGACCGCGACGAATCGCGCTTCGCTCAGGCCTCCAGCCAGATGCTTGAGACCAAGGACTTCATCAATATCAGCTATCAGGACCGCCCGCGGCACAAGAAGCCGGTCGGCATCCACTGGCTTCAGGCGGCCTCCACCGCCCTGACATCCGACGTGGCGGCGCGCGATATCCTCTCCTACCGCTGGCCCTCGCTGCTGGGGGCGGCGCTGGCGGCCTTTGCCATGAGCTGGGGGGCCGGGTTCCTGTTCGACCGGCGGCAGGGGCTGATCGCCGGGGTGTTGTTCGGCGTCTCCTTCCTTTTGTCCACCGAAGCCTTTATCGCCAAGACCGATGCGGTGCTGTGCGGCCTGACGACCCTGTTCCTGATGGCGCTGGCGCGCATCTACGTCACCTATCGCCAGCGCAGCGACCTCAGCGAAAAGCCCAAGCTCACCAAGTATAAACTGATCTTCTGGGTGGCCTTTGCCGGATCGGTGCTGATCAAGGGGCCGATCGGGCCGATGATGTTCGCGGCGACGGCGCTGGCGCTGCTGGGCTGGGATTTGAAAGCCAAGGTACCGGGGGCCGCCGACTGGCTGAAACACCTCGGCTGGGCCTGGGGGCTTCTGATCACCGCCCTGATCGTCGGACCGTGGGCGATTGCCATCACCATCGCCACGGACGGAGCCTTCTGGGGCACGGCCATTGGCGACGATTTCGCCCCCAAGCTGGTATCGGGGTCTGAGGGCCATTTCGCGTGGCCGGGCTATCACACCCTGGCCCTGCCGATCCTCTTCTTCCCGCTGAGCTTCCTGCTGGGCGGAGCGCTGCAAACGGCGCTGTCACGCTATGCCGAGCCGGCGGTGCGCTTTGCCATCTGCTGGTTCGTACCGGGCTTCCTGATCTTCGAAGCCTCCCCGACCAAGCTGGTCCACTATCCGCTGCCGACCTATGGCGGTCTGGTGCTGCTGGCTGTGCTCGGCCTGTCGATCCCGCTGAAGACCTGGGCCAAGGTGATGAATACCGGCCTCGGTCTGTTCGGCGGCTTCCTGATCACCGCCATTGCGGCCTATGGCCTGTCGGAATTCGGCCATGCCGGCGTGGCGGTGCTGGTCACCATCGTGGCCGCCGCCGCCCTGCTGATCGGCGGTCTGGCGGCGCTGTTCCTGTGGCGTCAGCACATGACCACCGCTCTGGCCTGTCTGATCGGTGCCGGGGTGATCGCCCACCTGAGTTTTGTCGCCACCCTGTCACAGCTCAAACCCTTATGGATGTCGCGCAATCTCGAAGCGGCGCTGGTCGAAACCGATCTCGATCCGCGTCAGGGGCTGCAACCCGGTCCCGTCGCCACGCTTGGCTTTGCCGAGCCGTCCTTCGTCTTTGCCATGGGCACGGAAACCGAACTGGCCGACACGCCGGAACAGGCGGCGGCCGCCCTGCAACAGGGCCGTCCGGTCTGCGTCGAATCGCGCCACGATGCCGAATTCCGTAAAGCGGTCAGCGCCGCCGGGCTGAAGCCACGCGCCGTGAAGACTATCGAGGGCTATAACTACTCCAACGGCGACCCGGTGAAAGTCACGCTGTATCAGTTACAGAAGTAAGACCCGAGGCCGAAGGGTCTCACCGCCTCACCGCGTATCACCTCTGACATCAGAGCGTTCGTCAGCTCAGTTGAGCCGCGTCATCGCTCTGTGTTTCTTTACGCCTCATGTGCGTCCGAAAAGGGGTGCCCATTTTTCGGCATGAGGCTTGATACAGAGGAGGCGTCATGAGCCCGGACACCCAAGCCGCCATCGCGTTCAGCCGTTTCGGACTGGGCAATACACCGCGGGGCCTCGACGCGGCCTTAGGTGATGCGCGGCGCGCGCTGATGGCGGAGCTGACCTCGCCCCCCGAACTCAGCCTGCCCCTTAGCGACGTGCAGCGCGATCTGGGCTTTTCCAGCGCCCTGCCGCCGACACCGGAGTTACTCACGCAGTTGGCCGCCTATAATCAGGCCCGCAAGGCCCAGCGTGAGATCAAGGCACAGACCCGAAGCCCCGCTCAGGAAGCCCCGCGCATGGACGGGGCCCCCATGGCCGCGCCCGATATGGCGGGCAAACCGGCTGCGGCGTCCGACGATCAGCGCCTGCCGCAGGCGGTTACCTCGGCCGAGGTGGCCGCACGTTTGAAGGCCTGGGGGGCCGCTCCCATCGGCTTTTATGAGCGGCTGGTGATGTTCTGGGCCAACCATTTCGCCATCTCGGTCGATAAGGGCCTGCCGGATCGTGTGCTGGCCGGGGCCTATGAGCGCGAGGCCATTCGCCCGCATCTTACGGGCCGCTTCCGCGATCTGTTGCTGGCCGTTGAACACCATCCGGCCATGCTGGCCTATCTCGACAACGACGCCTCGATCGGACCCAACGCCCGCGCCAACCGCAATGGCAAGCGCGGGCTGAATGAAAATCTGGCCCGCGAAATCCTGGAACTGCACACGCTGGGGGTCAATGGCGGCTACACGCAGGCCGATGTCACCCGTTTTGCCAAGGTGATCACGGGATGGACCCTCAGCCGCGAGGGCCAGGGCGACGGCTTCCGCTTCAACCCCAATGCGCACGAGCCGGGCCCGCAGACGATCATGGGTAAGACCTATGCCGATGACGGCGAACAGCAGGGCATCCGCGTGCTGGAAGACCTCGCCCGCCATCCGGCAACGGCGAAGCACATCGCCACCAAGCTGGTGCGACACTTCGTCAGCGATCAGCCGCCACCGGCACTGGTCGAACGCTTAAGCCGCCGGTTCATTGACACTGACGGCGACCTCAGCGCCGTCTATGCGGCCCTGATCGAGGCCGACGAAAGCTGGAGCGCGCCGCGCGCCAAGCTGCGGACCCCGCAGGAATACGTCATCGCCAGCCTGCGGGCGCTCGATACGCCGATCCAGCCGCAGCGCTTCCTTCAGGCGCTGCGTGTGCTGGGTCAGCCCCTGTGGCAGCCGCCCGGCCCCAACGGTTTTTCCGATCTGGCCAGCGTCTGGGCGACCCCAGAAGGGCTGAACAACCGCCTCGACCTCGCCTATCAGTTATCGGAGCGCGTCGCCGAAAGGACCGATCCGCGCGTCTTTGCCGAAGCGCGGCTGAAAGGCCTAATCTCCGAGACCACCCGCCGCTCGGTCGCTCTGGCCGAAACCCGTCCGCAGGGCCTGGCCCTCGTGCTCCTCTCTCCCGAATTCATGAGGCGTTAGCGCCCGTATGGCTGCGCCACACCGGCGCTAACATTTTTGCTGACGCGCTTTTGAATCCGAAAAGTGCGTCCCACTTTTCGGAAAGCGCTTGATATGACTCTCGACCGCCGCTCCTTCCTCGTCGCCTCCACCGGCCTGTTTGCCTCGGCTGTCCTGCCGCAGAGCGCCTTTGCCGCGGGACGTGATCCGCGCTTCGTCGTCATCATCCTGCGCGGCGCGCTGGATGGCCTCGCCGCCGTGCCGCCGGTGGGCGATCCCGACTTCGCCGCCCTGCGCCCCCCGGCGTGGGAGGGCGACGCCCTGCCGCTCAACGGGTTTTTCGCCCTCAATCCCGCCATGCCGAATCTGAAGCGCCTTTATGGGGCGGGTCAGGCGGCCATTGTCCACGCCTCGGCCACCCCCTATCGCAATCGCTCGCACTTCGACGGTCAGGACGTGCTGGAGTCGGGCTATGACGCCCCCGGCCACGCCGATACGGGCTGGCTCAACCGCCTGATCCTGTCGCTGGGGGACGGTGAAAAGATCGGCACCGCGCCCCGGTCGCTGTCGGTCGGCACGCTGACTCCGCTGGTCATCCGCGGCGAAGCGCCCCTGCTCGGCTGGGCCCCGCAGCAGCTCAAAGCCGCCGATCCGGACCTCGCCCCGCGCCTGTTGCGGCTCTATGGCGAAAGCGACCCGGCACTGATGACCGTGCTTCAGGAAGGCATCGACACCGGCAAGATCGCGTCGGGCATGAACCCGATGAGCGGCACCGGCGGCCCGGCTGGGGCCATGGTCGATATGGCCAAGGGCGCAGCGGCGCTGATGGGGCGCGACGACGGCCCGCGCATCGCCGCCATGGCCTTTGACGGCTGGGACACGCACGCCGCCGAACAGCGCCGCCTGACGCAGCTTCTCGGGGGGCTCGATCAGTCTCTGGCCGCACTCGAACAGGGCATGGGGCCGAAATGGGCCGACACCGTGGTGCTGGTGGCGACCGAATTTGGCCGCACGGCGCGCTTTAACGGCACGCAGGGCTCCGACCACGGTCAGGCGACGACGGCCTTCCTCGCCGGTGGGGCGGTCAGGGGCGGGCGCGTCATCGCCGACTGGCCGGGACTTAAGGCCGCACAGCTCTACGAAGGACGCGACCTCGCCCCCACCACCGACCTGCGCGCTGTGGTGATGGGCGTGGCCCGCGACCATCTGGGGGCCGATGTGCGCCGGTTACAGACCGACGTCTTCCCCGGCGCGCTGAGCGCCAAACCGCTGGATGGGTTGGTGGGGGCCTGACGGAGCCACGCGCAACGTCAGGCCGCCGTCGCCTTCAGACCGATAATCGCCACCAGCAGCATCCCCAGAAACAGGAGCCGCATCGGCGTTACCGTCTCGTGGAACAGCACGATGCCGAGGATCGCCGCCCCCAGCGCCCCGATGCCCACCCACACGCCATACGCCGTGCCGATGGGCAGGCTTTGCGCCGCCTTGGCCAGCAAAAACATACTCCCGGCCAGCGTCACCAGCGTGAACAGGCTCGGGACAGGCTTCGTAAAGCCGTGGCTGTATTTCAGCCCGATGGCCCAGCACACCTCCAGCAGCCCGGCAATAATCAGATACACCCACGGCATCGGCAAGACCGTCGTCATAACGCACGCCTTTGATAATAAAATGTCAGGGAGCGTCGTCTTGTCTGCCCGGCGTTTTTACCGCGCATCCGTACCCCAAAACCGCGTGGCACTTTTGGGGATGCGCTGACTCCGGTCCCGGTACGGCGCGTCTCGTCGGGAACAGATGCGCTATAGCAAACGCGGCACGCCGGATAAAGCCCTGATCGGGCTCAGCTTTTGGCCACATTACAGGCCTGTAAGCTATTACACGAAATTCATTAAATAAATCAAATGATTAAATCCCGTTCATGACGTTCATTTAATTTGAAACTATCGGCGGGCTGCGGCATACCCACCTCACCGGCGGACGAAACGCCGCCCCACACAAGCAAAACTTAAACCAAATACTTATCAAACCGAAAGGATATCGACATGCAAATCTCTCTGACCGGCGTCACATTCCTCAGCTTTGCCGCCTTCCTGACCCTCGCCCTGCTCAGCATCTGATCCAATACTTAAACAATCCGAAAGATATACACATGACACGCTACCTCACCCCGCTCTACTTCCTGTCGATCACCGCCTTCTGCGTGATCTCGCTCCTCACCATCGCTTAAGGATAAGTCCCATGACCACCGTATTGACCGGCCTGTTCTTCCTGTCGTTTGCCGCCCTCGCCACCGTCGCCCTGCTCGTCATCTGAGCGATGCTGACAAAGCGCTTGCCGAAAAGTGTGACGCACTTTTCGGATAAAAAAGCGCGCTAAAGCAAAAAATTTAGAGCCTTGAGGCGGCTCAACTGAGCCGACGAATACTCTAAATGACCAGTAACGCGTAACGACAGGGAGGCGCTGATGCCCACCGCACAGCCAAACACCAAAACCAAACGACCAAAAAACAAACGGGCGGAAGACTGATCTTCCGCCCGTTCGTATTTTGCCGAAACCGGCCCGCCAATTAACCGGGACGCACCATGTTTTCCGGGCGGACGTACTGATCGAACTCTTCGTTGGTCAGGTAGCCGCCGCCGACCGCCTCTTCGCGCAGCGTCGTGCCGTTCTTGTGCGCGGTCTTGGCGATCTTGGCGCAGGCGTCATAGCCCAGACGCCCGTTCAGCGCCGTCACCAGCATCAGCGAGTTTTCGACGCCCTTACGGATATTGTCGATGCGCGGCTCGATCCCCACCACGCAGTTGTCGGTGAAGCTCACAGCCGCGTCGGCCAAGAGGCGCACGGACTGCAGGAAGTTATAGGCCATCACCGGGTTAAAGACGTTCAGCTCAAAATGCCCCTGCGATCCGGCAAAGGTCAGCGCGGCGTGGTTGCCGAACACCTGCACGCAGACCTGAGTCAGCGCCTCGCACTGGGTCGGATTAACCTTGCCCGGCATGATGGACGAGCCCGGCTCGTTTTCCGGCAGGGCCAGTTCGCCCAGGCCCGCGCGCGGGCCGGAGCCGAGGAAGCGGATATCGTTGGCGATCTTGAACAGCGACGCCGCCACCGTATTGATGGCCCCGTGCGAAAAGACCATGGCGTCATGCGCCGCCAACGCTTCAAACTTGTTCGGCGCCGTGGTGAAACCAAGGCCCGTGATGCGCGCAATGGCTTCGGCCACGCCCTCGGCAAAGCCGATCGGCGCGTTGAGCCCGGTGCCGACCGCCGTGCCGCCCTGCGCCAGTTGCATCAGCGCCGGCAACGTCGATTCAATGCGCGCAATGCCGTTTTCGACCTGCTTGGCATAGCCCGAAAACTCCTGACCGAGCGTCAGCGGCGTGGCGTCCTGCGTATGGGTGCGGCCGATCTTGATGATCTCGGCCCAGGCCTTCGCCTTGGCATCGAGCGCGGCGTGCAGGTGCTTCAGCGCCGGCAGCAGGTCATGCACGATCTGCTCGGCGCAGGCCACGTGCATGGCGGTCGGATAGGTGTCGTTCGACGACTGCGACATGTTGACGTGGTCGTTGGGGTGCACCGGCTTTTTCGAGCCCATCTCACCGCCCAGAATTTCGATGGCGCGGTTGGAGATGACTTCGTTGGCGTTCATGTTGGACTGCGTGCCCGAACCGGTCTGCCACACCACCAGCGGGAAGTGGTCGTTCAGCTTGCCCTCAATCACTTCGTTGGCCGCCTGAATGATGGCATTGGCGATGGTGGCGTCCAGCTTGCCCAAAGACTGATTGGTTTCCGCCGCCGCGCGCTTGACGATCCCCAGCGCCCGCACCACCGGCAGGGGCTGCTTTTCCCAGCCGATCTTGAAATTGCCGAGGCTGCGCTGCGCCTGCGCGCCCCAGTATTTCGAATTATCGACCTCGATGGGGCCGAAGGTATCGGTTTCGGTACGTGTCGCTTTGGTCATGACGGGAGTCTCCGTTACTGCCGGGGCATCCACGACCGGGGCCTGAGACACTTGCGTCTTAGCCGCTTTGGCCTTCGATTTTTTGTTGCCGAACAACCAGCTGAACATGGATGCACCCCTCCTGAAAATCTGCGGCTTTCAGTGGAACATTTGCCCCAAAAGGGCAAGGGGTTTTGTGGGGTGGGGGGAACCGTTCTCCTTTGCTCCCATTATGCACGCCCACACACGAAATTCCTGACAGTCCCCCGAACCCTGATCCGTTCCTCCTGAATCGCCTGAGAGCAGAATAAAGATGGAGTCATCCCCCTCTGCCTCGGGGCGCTACGCGACAGGCAGGAGAAAAGACCAACACCTTCATGCCTGCCGCCCAACCCGCGCCGCCTGAGCAGAAAACGCTTCACTCACGGCGCATTGCGCTCTAAACACACGGCGATCCGTTTTCCTCCGTGAGACCATGAGCACCTATTCCGATCTGGCCGCCGAAATCGAAGCCGAAATCCTGACCGCGCAAGACCTTGCTGCGCTCGACGCCGTGCGCGTGTCGGCGCTGGGCAAGACCGGGCGCATTTCCGGCCTTTTGAAAACCCTGGGCGCCCTGCCCCCCGAAGAGCGCAAGGCCACCGGCGCGGCCATCAATGCCGTGCGTGATCAGGTTCAGGCCGCGCTCGATGCGCGCAAGGACGTGCTGGAAGCCGAGCACCTCAGCCGCCGCCTGCAATCCGAGCGCATCGACCTGTCGCTGCCGGCCGCGCCCCGCGCCAGGGGGGGAGTCCACCCGACCATGCAGGTCATGGACGAGATGGTGGCGATTTTCGCCGAGATGGGCTTTGAAGTCGCCGAAGGGCCGGACATCGAAGACGATTTCCATAACTTCACCGCGCTGAACTTCCCGGAAAAGCACCCGGCTCGCGAAATGCACGATACCTTCTTCTTCAACCCCGATGAAAACGGGGTGAGGAAGCTCTTGCGCACCCATACCTCGCCAGTGCAGATCCGCTCGATGATCGCGGGTAAGCCGCCCTTCCGCCTGATCGTGCCGGGGCGCGTCTTCCGCTGCGACTCCGATCAGACGCACACGCCGATGTTCCATCAGATCGAAGGCCTCGTCATCGACAAGACGGCGCATATGGGCCACCTGAAATGGGTGTTCGACACCTTCCTGTCGCGCTTTTTCGAGACGGACACCGTCATCACGCAGTTCCGTCCGCACCACTTCCCCTTCACCGAGCCGTCGGCGGAGATGGACGTGCGCTATTCGCGCAACGGGGCGGAAATCCGCATCGGGGATGGCGACCGCTGGATGGAAATTCTGGGCTCCGGCATGGTGCACCCCAATGTGCTGAAGGCCTGCGGCGTCGATCCGGAGGAGTATCAGGGCTTTGCCTTCGGTATGGGCGTCGATCGTCTGGCCATGCTCAAATACGGCGTGCCGGACCTGCGCGACATGTTCGCCGCCGATACGCGCTGGCTGAGCCACTACGGCTTTAGCGGGTTCGCCGCGCCGAACCCGGCAAGCGGCCCTTCCTGATTTAGAGATTTAAGACGAGGGGCCGGAAGGCCCCTCGACCCCGGAATGTAAGACATGAAATTCTCCCTTAGCTGGCTTAAAGATCACCTCGACACCGACGCCGATATTCAGGCCGTCGCCGCCGCCATGACCGCGGCCGGCCTTGAGGTCGAAGACGTCACCGACCCGGCGGCCAAACTGACGCCCTTTACGGTGGCCAAGGTCGTTGAGGCCGCCCGCCACCCCAATGCCGACAAGCTTCAGGTGCTTCAGGTCGATACGGTCGATGGCCGCAAGGAAATCGTCTGCGGCGCCCCCAATGCCCGCGCCGGTCTGACCACCGTCTATGCCCCCATCGGGGCCTATGTGCCGGGCCTTGACGTCACCCTGGTCGAAAAGCCGGTGCGCGGCGTCGTGTCGAACGGCATGATGTGTTCGGCCGCCGAGCTTGAGCTGGATGGAGACTCCGACGGCATCATGGAACTTTCCGACGACCTCGCCGTCGGCACCCCGGTCAGCGCCGTCTTCGCGCTGGAGCCCGTTATCGACTTTGAGGTGACGCCCAACCGTCCCGACTGGCTGGGCGTGCACGGCATTGCCCGCGACCTCGCCGCCACGGGTCTGGGGGCCTTCAAGGACGCGCCCATCCCCCCGGTCAAGGGCACCTTCCCCTGTCCGATCTCGGTCAAGGTCGATGGCGACGCCTGCCCGCTGTTCTCCGGGCGCGTCATCCGCGGCGTCAAGAACGGCCCGTCGCCCAAATGGCTTGCCGACAAGCTGACCTCGATCGGCTTGAAACCCATCTCGGCGCTGGTCGATATCACCAACTACCTGTCGTTCGACCGCGCCCGCCCGCTGCACGTCTATGATGTGAAAAAGCTGTCGGGCAGCGTGATCGAAGCCGGTCTGCCCGCCGACACGTCTGACTTCGTGGCGCTGGACGGCAAGACCTACGCTGTCACGCCGGACATGACGACGATCAGCGACGCTTCGGGCGTCATCGGTCTGGGCGGCGTCATGGGTGGGGCCTCGACCGGCGTTGATTTCGAGACGGTCGATGTCTTCCTTGAATCGGCCTGGTTCGACCCCATCCGCATCGCTCAGACGGGCCGCACCACCACCATCACCTCGGATGCGCAGTACCGCTTTGCGCGCGGGGTCGATCCGGAATTTGTATTGCCCGGTCTGGAACTGGCCACGCAACTGATCCTCGACCTGTGCGGCGGGGAAGCGTCGGACATCGTCGTGGCGGGCGAGGCCCCGGCGCGCAAGCCCGATGTCGCCTTCGACCCGGCCTATGTGGCACAACTGACCGGCCTTGACGTGCCGCACGAGAAGGTCGAGACGATCCTTACCGCGCTCGGTTTTGGCGTCAACAAGACCACGCCGTGGACCGTCAGCGTGCCGTCCTTCCGCCGCGACGTGGACGGCAAGGCCGATCTGGTCGAAGAGGTGGCGCGCATCTATGGCTTCAACCATATCCCGGCGACGCCCCTGCCCGCTGTGGCCCCCAAGAACGGCGGCGTCCTGACCCCGTCGCAGGCCCGCGCCCGCACGGCGCGCCGGGCGCTGGCGGCCTTTGGCTATAGCGAGGCCGTCACCTGGTCGTTTATGCCGCAGGGTTACGCAAAACTGTTCGGCGGCGGTAATGACGCACTGCTTCTGGCCAACCCGATTGCCTCGGAACTGAACTGTATGCGTCCGTCCATCCTGCCGAACCTGCTGGAAGCCGCCGGGCGCAATGCGTCCAAGGGCTATCCCGGCGCGCAACTGTTTGAAATCGGGCCGGTCTATTTCGGCCTTGAGCCCAATGATCAGAAGACGGTCATTGCCGCGCTGAAGGCCCCGGACAAGGCGCGTCATTGGGCCGCCACCGGTCAGGACGCGCTGTTTGCACTGAAATCCGATCTGCTGGCCTTGCTTGAGGAACTCAATGTGCCGGTCGCCTCGCTGCAACTGGTGCAGGGGTCGAACAGCGGCTGGTGGCATCCGGGCCGTTCGGCGCGCCTGCAACTGGGGCCGAAGACGGTGCTGGCCGAATTTGGCGCACTGCATCCGTCGGTGCTTAAGGCGATGGACCTTGATGGGGCGTATGTGGGCTTTGAAATCCGCCTCGATCTGCTGCCGCAGCCGAAAGCAAAATCGGGCAAGTCAAAGGGCGCGCTGAGCCTGTCCAACCTGATGCCGCTGACGCGCGACTTCGCCTTCCTCGTGGCGGCGGGCACGGCGTCCGGCGATCTGGTGCGCGCCATCAGGGGCGCGGACAAGCTCCTGATCAGCGAAGCGCGCGTCTTTGACGTCTATCAGGGTCAGGGCGTGCCGGAAGGTCAGGTGTCTCTGGCGGTTGAGGTCACGCTGCAACCGGCGGACAAGACCCTGACCGAGCCGGAAATCGACGCCGTATCGCAAAAGATCGTCGCCGCCGCCCAAAAGGCCGGAGCCGTGCTGCGCAGCTAAAAATCTCCTCCCTGTGCCGAAGGCATGGGGAGGTGGGTTATCTTCTCGGCTTTGCCGTCAGTAAGGCCAGACGGGCCGGTAAGTCCATTCTTTCGTGGAATAGCCCGGCGATGATCACAGGGGCGTTCGGCTCAATGATATAGACGACGTGGTGCCGTCCGAAACGTCGTGTCCGAAACTCACCGGTTCTTTCGGAGGCGTATAGCCGCCCTCTTCTCGGATTGGCGGCTATGTCCTCAAATCCGGTTATCAAGATCGACAAATACTTTGCCGCCTGATCCGTTCCCCATCTGGCAGCGGTGGTCCGGCTGATGTCTCGAAACGCCTTCACGGCTTCCGCCGAAAGCACATAGGGAGCGGTCATTCTTTGGGGGCAGCCTCAAGTTCGGCTATGATCTCGTCCAGCACGCTTGGGGGCACGACCTCACCACGCCGAGCCTGATTCAGCCCCCGCAGCAGGCTGGACATCACTTCGGCCTGCATCATGTCCTCTTCGATCAGACGCCGGATATAGTCGGCTGGGCTGCCCTCGGCCGATTGGGCATCGACAAAGGCGCTGATGTCATCAGGCAGGTCTATGTTGAGGCGAACGGTCATACCCACAGTGTCCGCCCAAGCTCGAAAATTGTCAACGTTACGGCCGCAGCACCTGACGACGGTAGAGATAGGCGGCGATCAGAAGCCCCACACCCGACATGCCCGCCATCACCCAGTAGCCGCCGCTGCCCAGAGCGTCATAGAGCGGCCCTGAAGCGAGGGTGGACAGGCCCATCATCACGCCCGTCACCCAGGCGGCATTGAGCGTCTGGGCCAGACTTTCCGAGCCCTTCGTGGCCATGCGGTTGACCAGATCGAGCCCGGCCAGATAGCAGGCGGCAAACGAAAAGGCGTGCAGGGTCTGCAAAGGCCACAGGACGCCCACCGGCGGCACAAACCCCATGAGGAACCAGCGCACGACGCTGAGGCCCGCCGCCGCCAGCAACAGGGTCCACGAGCCGAAGCGGTTTCTGAGGCGAAAGCCGAACATCAGGAACAGGATTTCCGCCGCAACCCCCGCCCCCCACAGATAGCCGCAGGTCGCGCCATCGAGCCCCTGCCCCTTCCACAGAATGGTGGAAAAGCCATAATAGAAGGCGTGCGCCCCCTGCACGCAGCCCATCGCCGCCAGCAACAGGACATAGACCGGATTGCCGAGCAGGGCCCTGACGCGCTGCGCCCCCGTTTCCTGCGGCAGATAGGCCGGGGCGCGGCCCCCGCCCTCTTCGACGTGGCGCGGAGCCGCCGGCAACAGACGCCACGCCGCCAGCGCCGCCGCAAAACACAGCACAACCACCCAGATGATAATCAGATCGACACCCAAAAGGTTCAGCCCGTAACCCACCGCGATATTGGCCGCGATAAAGGCCGCCGACCCCACGGCGCGCGGACCGGTATAGTTGAAGCCTTCGCGCTTCGACATCTGGATGGTCATGACATCGAGCAAGGGACTGATCGAGGTGATGCAGCTATAGCCTATGGCCCACAGGGCGACGAACAGCCAGAAGCGCGCCTCCCCGGCCAGCGGCCACAGCATCAGCCCGCCATAGGCCAGCCCGCCTGCTATGGCCAGCCGCAGCATGGGCGACCGGAACAGCGGGAAGGTTTCGGCCCATACCCCCATCACCGGCCCGGTCACGGCGCGCAGCAGCAGCGGCAGGGCCAGAATCAGCCCGATCTGCGCTCCGCTCATGCCCTTTGAAGCAAACCACAGCGGCATATAGGGTAGGCTGGCCCCCGACCCGATAAAGATCAGGGCGTAGAAAAGGCTCTGCCGCTTTACGGTCGTCAGGGTAAAAAGGCTTGAATCGCTGCGCATAATGGGTCTTTGATCGGCGGCAACCGCCACAGCCCGCTGCACAAGTTTCCTTATGACCGATCAAGCCGTCGTCACATTGCCAAAAGGTCTCTATCCGGAGATCGAACCCTACGACACCGGCTATATGCCGACGGAGGGGAAACATCAAATCTATTATGAGCAAAGCGGTAACCCACAAGGGATTCCGGTGGTGGTGGTGCACGGCGGACCGGGCGGCGGGACCAGCCCCAACCTGCGCTGCTACTTCAATCCGAAGGCCTATCGCATCATCCTGTTCGATCAGCGCGGCTGCGGCAAGTCGCGGCCGCACGCCTCGCAGGACCTGTCGCTGGAAGATAATACCACCTGGCATCTGGTCGCCGATATGGAATCGCTGCGGGAACGGCTGGGGGTCAATAAATGGGTGGTGTTCGGCGGCTCGTGGGGCTCGACCCTGTCTCTGGCCTACGCCCTGACCCATACGCAGCGGGTATCGGCCCTGATCCTGCGCGGCATCTTTCTGGTGCGGCAGTCGGAACTGGACTGGTTCTATCAGGGCGGCGCGGCCAATATCTATCCCGACCTGTGGGAGCGCTTTGTGGCCCCGATCCCGCAAGCGGAACGCGGCAACCTGCTGGCGGCCTATATCAAACGCCTGAACGGTGAGGATGCGGCTGAGCGCGTGCGTTGCGCGCTGGCGTGGTCGGGCTGGGAAGGCGACACCCTGTCGATCGAAGGCCCGCCAGAGGCCCCGACCAAGTTCACCGATCCCGACTTTGCCGTGGCCTTTGCCCGCATCGAGTCGTGGTATTTCCAAAACCGCGGCTTCTTTGAGAGCGATAACTGGATTCTGGAAAATGTCCACAAACTCAAGAACATCCCGGCGTGGATTGTGCAGGGCCGCTACGATGTGGTCACGCCCATGACCTCGGCCTGGGACCTGCACCGGGCGTGGCCGGAGGCGAAGTTCCATCTGGTGAAAAAGGCCGGGCATTCCTCGTCCGACCCCGGCGTGCTGGATGGCCTCGTCGCGGCAGCGGACGAAGCGATAACGGTGGTGAGCTAGGCGCTGGCTCGCATTTGCGTCCGCATCCACAGGCAGTAGAGGACGCAGAGAGCCAGACCTGCCGCCATCGCACCGGTGCCGAAGATCATGGCCATATCCAGCGGCGCGAAGGCCCAAAAACCGGCATAGATCAAGCCGCTGACCACCAGCATCCAGCCGGTGAAACGGTTGACCTGCCGCCTCAAAGCACTTGGGACAATGAGCTTCGGGACCCGATTGCCATAGTAAGCGACCACCAGACCGTTCATGGCCATCGCGCGCAGAGCGGTCTCCGGACCAATCCAGCCGTGCGATCGGGCAAAGCTGGCCAGCAAGGCCAGACCGATCAAGGCTCCGGCCCAGATAAGGCCCGCAAGGATGTCTGTTTTCACTTCGCAACCTCCAGCTTGACAGCTCCGGGCTCTGCGGCGTCTGACCCCAGACCGAACGAATGGGCAAAGCCCAGCAGCGCCTCTTCGAGCACCGAGAGCTTCAGGTGATAGATGACCGACTTTCCCGCCTTTTCGGTGTGCACCAGATCAGCCTCTTTCAGCACGGCGAAGTGCGCCGACATGGTGGGTTTGGACACATCGAAATGGTCGCACAGATCACCGGCGCTCAGAGGCCCGCCTTGCAGCAGTTGCAAGACGCGGCGGCGCGTCGGATCGGAAAGGGCTTTGAAGACCAGATTCATGATTCGATAATTAGCTAATCGTCGAATTTATGTCAAGCGTGATGGCTTACGCCCTCACACCGGGTAGCTGGCTGGCCTGTTTGACCCAATCGGCGAACTGTTCGGGGTCGAAGCGGTCTTCGTAGATATCGTAATAGCGCACCTCGGCCTGTTTCGACGGACCCGGCGGTACCGGGTCGAGCGCGGTGCCGCGAAAGAAGCTGACCTTGATATAGCGGTCGAAACAGTGGAACCCTGTGAACCACACGTCCTTTTCGAGGCCGTAGAAGGGCGTGTTCCATTTGACCGCCTTTTCGACGCCGGGAACGGCCTGCGTGATGATCGCATCCATCTGCGCGCCAATGGCGCGTTTCCAGCCGGGCATGGCGGCGATATAGGTCTGCACGGGCGCATCGCCATAGCCTCTGGCGATCTGCGGATTGCCGCCAGAGAGGCGTTTGGGGGCGTTCTCTGTCATCTCACCCCTTCTGCGGGATACGCACCTCAAAGGATGTGCCCGACGGTCCGGTGTCGATCAGCTTGACATCGCCACCATGCGTCTGCGCCAGTTCGCGCGCAATGGCCAGCCCCAGCCCCGACCCGCCGGGGGTCAGGGATGTCGAAAAGGGCTGAAACAGCTTTTCGCGCACGCGCTCGGGAATGCCCGGCCCGTTGTCGGAGAGGACCAGAATCACCTCTTCCGCCGTCTTGACCGCGCTCAGCGTCACGCGCCCCACCGTCTTGCGGTTCGGCTGGTTTTCAATGGCCTGACGCGCATTGCGCATCAGATTGACCAGCAGGCGGTGGATATGGTCAGGATCGGCCTCAAAGAAAAAGCCCTGCTCCGCCTTCAGCGAAAAGCGCACGCGGTCCGGCGTGCGCGCATTGAGCGCCAGTCCGGCGTCTTCGGCGGCGGCCTCAGACAGGTCTTTCAGGCGCAAAATCTGGATGCGCGGCGGGATTTCGTCCGTCTTGCCGTAGTTCAGCACGTTTTGCGCCAGCGTCAGGGCGCGGTCCAGCGCCCGTTCCAGGCGCGGCAAGGCCTTGGTGACATTGGGGTCGCCGGAATAGGCCAGACGCTCAGACGCCATCTGCGCCGCCGTCAGCATGTTGCGCAGGTCGTGGCTGATCTTCGACACCGCCTGCCCCAGCGCCGCCAGTCGCGCGCGGGTGCGCAGCGCGTGGCCGACCTCCTGCTGCATCTTGAACAACTCTTCCTCAATCTGCCCGATCTCATCATGACGACCGGACAGTTGCGGCACGGCAGCACCGTCTTCGGGATTTTCCTTGAAGCGCGCGATCGAGCGCGTCAGTTGCCGCACCGGACGCACCACAAAGAAGGACAGGGCGGCAAAGATCAGGGCACCGGCGACCAGCGAAATCAGGAGCGACAGGCGCAGGATCGACCCCAGTTGTTCGCGCAACTCCTGTTTCAGTGGCTGGGCCGGGACGACGATTTCGATAATGTCGGTGCCCTTGCGCACCTTGGGTACGGCTTCAGTGCGGATCAGGCGGTCTTCGCGCCCCGACAGGGTCTTCCACGGCCCCCACAGATAGGTCAGGTCGTCGCTGAGGCCGCGCTCCTGATGACGGATGTCGATGACATCGGGTTCGACCGTGCTGCTGGGGTCGCGCAGAACGAACTGCACACCGCCGCTTTGCAGGGCGAGATAGGAGGCCCCGACGCTGTTCAGCAACTGGCTCGACAATTCGCGCGACACCGCCCCTTCGGCCGAGGCATCGAGCGCCAGAGAGGCGATTTCGGCCTGACGCACGCGGTCAATCAGCCAGCGTTCCTGATAGGCGGCGAGCGTCGGCACCATGATAATGACCACCATCACCGCCACGAACACCGCTGTCAAAGCCAGCAGGTGGCCCGACAGACCGCTGAAAAATGAGCGAAAATCGGTCCAGCCGCGTTTCAGATGCGGCCTGAGCGCCTTCCAGCGCCTGGCCAGAAAGGCTTGCAGACTGTGGTCGTGCCATTTGCGCGGACGCGGGCTGGCCGCCGCCCCGTCCTCGGCTTCACGCCACAGAGGGGCGCCCACGCGAAACCGCCGGCCCGGTGTCAGATCCTTGCGCGTGCCGTTTTCGATAAGGGTTTCGGTCAGATCGCTCGACATTCCGCTCTTGGGTGTGGCCGCTCAGACGACATATGTGTAGAGACACATATTAACACAAATCCGTGAAGGGTCAGTGTAAAATCACCCGGCGCGCGCTCACGGCCTCATAAAGATTCTGCGTCTGAGGTGCGAATCCCGGCGCATAGCCATTGACAAGCCCGCGCTCACGGTTTAGTGACGCCGCCTCTTCTTTCAACGATGGCTCGCACACACTGGGTTATCGTGTCCAAACCCCGGAGCTACAACCGTGAAACGCACTTACCAGCCGAGCCGTCTCGTCCGCAAGCGCCGCCACGGCTTCCGCGCGCGCATGGCCACCAAGAATGGCCAAAAAGTCGTCGCCCGTCGCCGTGCCAAGGGCCGCAAGCGCCTGACTGCCTAACCCGCAGTTCGGACCACCGACACAGGAAAAGGCCCTTGAAGCGATTCGAGGGCCTTTTTCGTTTGTGTTCACCCCTGCCCTTGGCGTGGGTGTCTAAGGCAGCGCGGTTTCTCCTCCCTGTTGCGAAGCAATGGGGAGGTGCTGAGCGTGGCGAAGCGGAGGGGGATGACTCAAGACCGTGCCTCAGCCCGAAACCCTGATCATTAGGCGCCTGAATCACAAGAGCAAAATGACTTTAAGCGGAATCGTCATTTCGCTCTAAATTTTTGTTTTGTCGCGATGTTTTTGCGGAAAACCGCTCACACTTTTCCGCACATCACTCTAGAGAGGGTGGTAAGAACTGAGCCATCCCCCTCCACCGCTGCGCTGCGCTAGCGGTCCCCCTCCCCACGGCTTACGCCGCAGGGAGGAGACAGGCCGCCACCCAGGTTCAAACGGCGATGATCGGGTATGGAGTCTATGCATACATTCCCCACCTTTTCCCCTCAGATACAGGGACGTATAAGACGTTCAAATGACCTTTCCCGTTCTGAAAAACCGCAGCGATTTTCTGGCCGCCAACAAGGCGGCGTATCAGGCGCGCCCGACGGTGGTCATTCAGGCGCGCTTTCGCAATGACGGGGACGACACCATCCGCATCGGCTTTACCGCCACGAAAAAGACCGGCGGTTCGGTGAAACGCAACCGCGCCAAGCGCCGGATGCGCGAAGCGGCCCGCGCCCTTTTGCCCGACTACGGCCGCCCCGGTCACGACTATGTCTTCATTGCGCGCGACGCAACCAAGTCCTGCCCGTGGCAAGGTTTGCTTGACGATGTCAAACGCGCCCTGATAAGGCTGTCGCCCAAAGTTTAACCCCTCTTCAGAGTCTCTCATGAAGCGCGACGACAATCGCAATATGTTCATCTTCCTCGCCCTCTCCATGGCGATCCTGTTCGGCTATCAGTTCTTTGTGGCCGGGCCCAAGATGGAGAAGGAACGCGCCGCCGCCATGGCGCAGAAGAAGATCGAGGCCGCCAAGGCCCCCGTCGCCACGCCGGAGTCGCTGTTTGTCGAAGGCAAGCTGACGCGCGATCAGGCCGTCGCCGCCACACCGCGCGTCGCCATCGACTCCCCGGCGCTGAAGGGTTCGCTGTCTCTGGCCGGTGCGCGCATCGACGACCTGTTCCTCAAGCAATATAAAGAGACTCTGAAGGCCGACTCCCCCAATGTCGAGCTGTTCCGCCCGCAAGGGGCCGAGCACGCATACTATGCCGAATCGGGCTGGGTCGGGGCCAATGTGCCGGGCCTGCCGTCGGGCAACAGCGTGTGGACCGTGCTTTCGGGCAGCGTGCTGTCGCCGGGCAAGGACGTGGTGCTGGGCTATGATGCGGGCACGGGCCTGCGCTTTGAACGCCGCCTGAGCCTCGATGACAAGTATATGATCACCGTCACCGACACTGTGGTCAATGCCACGGGCGCGGCGGTGACGCTGGCCCCCTATGCCAATGTCGTGCGTCAGGGCGCACCCGAAGCGCTCGGCAAGAACATGATCCTGCACGAAGGCGGCATCGGGGCCTTCTCCAAGGACGCTACGGGCAAGGGCTATACCACCCCGGAATTCAAGTTCCACAAGTGGGAAAAGGACGAGAAGAAGGCCGGTTTCAAGGCCGACTCCACCGGCGGCTGGATGGGCCTGACCGACAAATACTGGCTGGCCGCGGTCATTCCGGATCAGAAGGCGAAGATTCACGCCGCCATGAAGGCGACGGATCAGACCCCGGCCGACGAAAAGGACTTCAACTTCCTCTATCAGGCGGGCTATGTCGCCGACGCCGTGACGGTGCAGCCGGGTCAGCCGGTCAGCGTCACCTATCGTGTCTTTGCCGGTGCCAAGCAGGCCTCGCTTCTGGCCGCCTATCAGGACAAGCTGCACCTGCCGTCGTTCGACAAGGCCATCGACTGGGGCATGTTCTGGTTCTTCACCCGCCCGATGTTCTTCGTGCTGGACTTCCTGTTCAAATATGTCGGCAATTTCGGTCTGGCCATTCTGGGCCTCACCGTTCTGGTCAAGCTCATCTTCTTCCCGCTGGCGCATAAATCCTATGAGTCGATGACCAAGATGAAGATGCTTCAGCCCCAGGTCGAGGAGCTGAAGAAGAAGCACGAAGGCAATCCGCAGCAGATGCAGATTGAAATGATGGGCCTTTACCAGAAGGAAAAGGTCAATCCGATGTCGGGCTGTCTGCCCATCTTCGTGCAGATGCCGGTCTTCTATTCGCTGTACAAGGTGCTGTTCGTCACCATCGAAATGCGCCACGCGCCCTTCTTCGGCTGGATTCAGGATCTGTCGAGCAAGGACCCGACGACGATGTTCAACCTGTTCGGCCTGCTGCCCTACGATCCGGCCACCCTGCCGGTCATTGGCGGGCTGATGGCGACCTCGCTGCATATCGGCGTCCTGCCGCTGCTGTACGGGGCCTCCATGTGGCTGTCGCAGAGCATGAACCCGCCGATGCCCGACCCCATGCAGCGCAAGATCTTCGCCTTCATGCCGGTGATGTTCACCTTCATCATGGCGCCGTTTGCTTCGGGCCTGCTGATCTACTGGGTGTGGAACAACGTCCTGACCGTGGCGCAGCAATACGCCCTGATGCGCCAGATGGGCGTCGAAAACCCGATCGACACCCTGCTGGGCAAGGTCGCCAAAACCAAGCCGAAGTCCGAAGCGGCGCACGTCATCGAGGTGGCCGAGGAAGCCATCCACGAAGGCGAAGTGACCCAAGGCACCCCGGCCCGCAAGCGCAAGCCGGCGGCCACGGGCAGCTCGGCAGGCGGCACCAAACGCACCCGCGGGACGAAGAAGGACTAAGGCGATCCGTTACCTACCGCCTTTGGGCGGAGAGCCGGTCCTTTCTTAGACCTCCTCAGCTTGCTGGGGAGCCGGGCGGCCGGAGCCGGGGACCGCACGAGATTGCCGAAGGCAAACGAGATGTGGTGGTGGGGGTTCTTCAATCTCCACCCCTTTGCTATTTGTAAGTTCGCAAGATACCCCACCCCCACGCCCTATCGGGCGCGGTCCCCCTCCCCAACGTGTTGGGAGGTATAGGTTTTAAAGGCACGTCCATGACCGACGAAACGCAAAATACCTCTGAGCACGCCCCCGCCGCTGAGACGGCTGAAGAGGCGCTCTATTCCGCCGAAACGCTCGAAGCCGCACGCGTGCTGTTTGCGCGCCCGGCCACCTTCATGATGGGCGCGGCCAAGATCGAGCAACTGCCCGCCGCCGACCTGCCCGAAGTGACCTTTGCCGGGCGCTCCAATGTCGGCAAGTCGAGCCTGATCAATGCGCTGGTCGGGCAAAACCATCTGGCGCGTGCCTCCAACGAGCCGGGCCGCACGCGCGAGGTCAATTTCTTCGTACTGGACGAAAAGCTGCGGCTGGTCGATCTGCCCGGCTATGGCTGGGCCAAGGCGTCCAAGGCCGAGGTCAAGAAGTTCCAGAATCTGGGGCGCGACTATCTGCGCGGCCGGCCGAACCTCAAACGCGCCTATCTGCTGATCGACGCGCGCCACGGGCTGAAAGCGGTCGATAATGAGCCGATGGACGCGCTGGACGTCGCCGCCGTCTCCTATCAGATCGTTCTGACCAAGGCCGACAAGATCAAGCCGCACGAGCTGAAGGCCGTCATCGAGAAGACGCAGGCGCAGATCAAAAAGCGGCCAGCGGCGCACCCGGTGGTGCTGGCGACCTCTTCGGAAAAAGGCCACGGCATCCCCGAACTGCGCGCCGAGATCATGACGACCTGCGCGGTCGCGCCGTAAGTCTCATTCATACCTCCCCTCCAAAGGCAGGGAGGTATAAGATAGCACTCATGCACACGCCCTTTGACGGTTCGCAGCCTCTGTTTCGTATCGGTCTGGCCCCGTTGGGAGACGCGGCGTGGCTGGAGCGTGATGAGCGCCTGCCCCGCTATCTGGCGGAAAAAGAACGCCTCTTGAGCCAGGACCGCGACGCCGTGTTCGGTGCGCAACCGGGCTCCGAAGCCGCGCAAGGCGAAGCCCTGCGTCTGATCGAAAGCACGCTCAACACCCCCGCCCCGCCGTCTGACGCCCCGCTGATGGCCGCGGCACGACTGGTGGCCGAAGACCTGGCCATCTTGCAAACATCCCCCGAAGGCTGGCGGCTGACGGCGGGCTGCATCTGCTTCCCCTCCTCATGGTCGCTGCCGGACAAGCTGGGCAAGCCCCTGCATGAGGTGCATGGCCCGGTGCCCGATTTTCAGACAGGGACGCGCAACGCCACGATCATCGAGCGCATTTTCGATAATCTGCGTCCCGATGAACCGGTCATTCGCTGGAACTGGTCGCTGTACGGCACGGACACGCTGCACCATCCCCACCTGTCCCCACCGCAGCGCTTCGGACGCGGCGACCGCGCCGACACCGTCTATGTGCGCGTTGAACGTCAGACCTTGCGTAAACTGCCGCAGACGGGTGCGGTGCTGTTCACCATCGGCATCCACCTGACGCCGCTGGAGGCCATTGAGGCCCACCCGGAACGCGAACGCCTCACCCAAGGCCTGATCCATCAGATCGAAGCCCTCGATGAGGCGCAAAGCGAATATAAGGGATTGCGCGCCGAACGTGAGCGGCTCATCCTGCGCCTGAAAGGGAGATGAGGGATGAGGCTGACGATGGCGATACCGTCACGGCTTTAATAGCGCTGACGACACCGGTACAGGCGAGCACCGTTGGGTCCATTACGCACAGAGAGATCAATCAGGCCCATCTCGACGGTTGCGGCACGACACTTTACCGAACGCCTGACTTTGAAAAAGGCCAACCGCCTATCCTCTGGCATGACGATTTTCAAACCGGCCTGATGCGGTGGCACGGTCAGCTTGTCACCCTGACGCTGAAAGGGGAACTGAAGTCGAGCGTCACCCCTGTGAGCCAGTTTGTCAGCGCCGACGGCAACCTGCGGGTGACACAGACCCTCAAGGTGACAAAGAGGCTGGGCGAGGAGTTGTCCAACATGGCAGGAACCCTGACCCTCACACAGAAGGGCAGGTCGCAGAGCGTGACGGTTTACGGCCAGAGCGGCTGCTGAGGCAGTTGCGCCACTCACTTCACTCTCTAGCTTAGGCGAGTGATCTCTACACAGACACTACATTGAAAAAACGACAATATATTGCAAGCATAGCCTGCTTGCCAGGTATAGAATTATGAAAACAGCCGCCACCGTAAGCATTTTTATCGGCCTTCTATGGATAGCGAAGGCGCACGCTGCGACAATGGGCGAGATCAGTGAAGACGAAATCGACCGACATATTTCCGGGTGGTGCTTCACGGCGTTTTACCAAAGCTATGGAAAAGATGGCCCTACCGGCCCACTCATCTGGATCAACGATCAAAGCGACGCTTTAATCCGCCTAAATGACCAAACAATTGGGCTCACACACCAGAGCACCGAGACAAAACCCATGCGCACAGCCCGTTTTAGCAGTGAAGACGGCAAAACGGTTGTTGCCTACACCTTTAAAAAGCTGAAGTCCCGTCAGGGCTTTGATGATGTGTTGGCCACGTTTGTCCTGACACACGGAGGTGAAAATCAGACCTTTCATCTGAAAGGCACAAATTCCTGCTGGTAAAAAGCCCCGCGATATGTCGCGGGGCGTTCAAAATTACAGGTCTTCCTTGAGGATGGCCATTTCGAACAGGTAGGAGCCTTCCTCGTCCTCATCGACATAGACGACGCCGACAAAGTCTTCGCCGATATAGACCTCGGCGGAGTCCTTCTGCTTGCGGGCACGGACCTCAAGGCCCTTGGTGCCGAAGGTCTGGGTCAGATAGGCTTGCACCTTGGTGATTTCTGCAGGCGTCATGTGATGTATCTCTTAAATGGCGGGGCCCTGAACGATGCGATCAAAGCACGATTTCACCGGGGCGGGGATAGAGTATGTATGTCTGTTTAGCCGCGAACGCCGCCAGAGGCAAACCCCAAGGCGCAAGCGTCAACATGGAAATGGCTCAGGCCCGCGACCTGAGACGCTGACCCGCCGCGCTCAAAAGGGCTTTGGAATAGATTTTGTGGAAACCCAAAAGCGCATGGAAGCCGAAACCCAGCCATGCCTTTCCATCAGGGGATATACGCTCAGGGACAACAACGCTGCCGAACCAGAGCCTTGTACCGCTAGGCAGGGCTTGACAACTCAGCCACGAGCGCGTCTTGGACAGGAAGTCACACATCAGTATCTGATCGGGCTCGCGGGCCTCAACAGTCCACGCGGCAAACCGCAGACTCTCCCGACACGCCAGAGCCCTAGCCTGCGAGTCAGTCGACGGTTTAGCCACCAGTAAAGCCAACACCAGACGTTCGCATTTGAACAGCGGCGTTGTGTAGAAGGCCTCAATATAATCGTTCAAAGTGACGCGAAAGGTAAGGTCGAGATAATAGGCATCGGTGTAAGCCCCACGCTGACGATAGGCCTGCACTTGGGATCGCTCAGGGGGTTCCGCCGTAAAGACCCGACCTCTCATCTTTCTGCTATCAGATCACGTAATCGTAGATCACATCCGAAAGAGTCTGATCCATCGACCGGGCCGGGTCGGGGCAGGTCTGGCAGTTGACCAGCCGTGCCGGAACGCCGGCGGCTGTGCAGTGCGCCGGGACGGGCTTCAGGACCACCGAACCGGCGGCGATCTTGGCAAACTCACCGATCTCGATATTGCCGAGCACCTTGGCCCCGGCCCCCAGCAGCACGCCGCGGCCGATCTTGGGGTGACGATCGCCCTGTTCAGAGCCCGTTCCACCCAGCGTTACGCCGTGCAGCATCGACACCTCATCGCCCACCACCGCCGTTTCGCCGATGACGATGCCCGTGCCGTGGTCCATCAGCACGCCCTTGCCGACCTTTGCCGCCGGATGAATGTCGATCTGGAACAGTTCCGACACGCGGCTTTGCAGCAGGTGCGCCATGGTAAAGCGCCCGTCCTGCCACAGTCGGTGCGCGATGCGATAGACTTGCAGACTCAGGAAGCCTTTGAAGAACATGAAGGTTTGCAGATAGCCCTTGGCCGCCGGGTCGCGCTCATAGACGGCCTGAAGATCGGCCTCCGCCGCCTCGACCAGGGCGCTGTCGGCCTTGAGATAGCGCTGCACCATCTCACGCACAGTCATACCGCGCAGGGTGTCGTCAGCCAGCTTGCGCGCCATATGATAGGACAGGGCCGAGGCCAGATCGTCGTGCGACAAGATGGTCGAATGCAGCAGCGAGGCCAGACCCGGCTCGGACGCCACCACGTCGGAGGCTTCCTGACGCAGGGTCAGCCAGATCGGCTTGTCCTGCGGTGTAATCACCTCAAACGGTTGCGCCATCTTTGACCCTTTGCCTCACACAATCTTTGCTGCCAGAGACGCCTCCAGCGCCCCTGTGACAGCCATATGGTACACCCTCAGTACCGCTGCAACGGTTAAGGAGTCCCGTATCTGCCCTTTTATAACAGCTTCGAGCACGTCTTTGAAGGCAACCCGCGCGATTTCAAGGTTTTCGGTGTCGTCCCAGTCGGTTTCCCCTTCGCTCAGACCGGTGGCGAGATAGAGGATCGCCGTCTCGTCCGTGACCGAATTGCTCAGGTCGTACCTCAGGATTTCGGTGAGCGTCGCGGCCTCAAGCCCTGTCTCTTCGCGCAGTTCACGCCGCGCCCCTTCCATCGGGTCTTCGTCGAAGTGCGCCCCGCCTTCGGGGATTTCCCAGCTCCAGGCATCAAACGCAAAGCGCATCTGCCCGACCATGGTCACCGTCCCGTCGTCGTGCAACGGCACCACGCCCACGGCGCGGTTACGGAAGTGCACGAAGCCGTAATGAGCGGGCTTACCCGTCGGTGCCACGGTTTCATGGCTTTCGACCGATATCCACGGCGTCTGATAGACGGTCCGCCCGACCAGGGTGCGCCAGCGCGGACGGGTGGCATCCTTTTCGGCGGAGTCCCAGCCCGGCAGGCTGTGTTCCTGACGGTGCGACACGGCACGCGGCGGAATGTCGTCGGAAAAGGTATCGCTCATCAGGGGCCTCCGGTCTGTCAAAACCTGCCAGTGCGGCCTATAAGAGATCAAGACCGTATTTGCGATGAAGAGTGTTTTATGACCGCCAAAGCCGATATTCGCCAACTGGACCTCGCTCCCATTCCTTTTGGCACGCCCCTGCCCGCTAAAATCTCGGCGCAAACCCTGGACCTGCTGCTGACGCGGCGCTCCGCCCCGGCCCCGACACTTGGCCTGCCCGCGCCGTCCGAAGACGAGATGGAGGTGCTGCTGAAGATCGGCTTCCGCGTGCCCGACCACGGCAAGATCGGCCCCTGGCGCATCGTGCGTTTCACGCCGGAATCGAAGGCGCGGCTGGTCGATAAGCTGCGCGCTCTGGCCGAAGCGCGTGGTGACAAGGCGCAGGCGGGCGCGCTCCTCAAACTCTCCACACCGCCGCAAGCCCTGCTGGTGGTCTATTCGCCGGTTCAGCCGCATAAGATCCCCCTGTGGGAGCAGATGGGCTCGGCCTTTGCCATCTGTCAGAACCTGCTGATTGCGGCGGGGGCCATGGGCTATGGCGCCAACTGGATCACCGACTGGTATGCCTATGACGCCGAGGCCAAGGCGCTTTTGGGCCTCAGGGACGGCGAAGAGGTGGCGGGCTTCATCTATCTCGGCACGCCCACCGAAGCGCCGCTGGAACGCGACCGCCCGGACTATGCCGAACGGGTGAGCTTCTGGGAGGGGTGATTTAGACCTCTGTAAGAAGGTCCCTCCGGCGGGCAGGGTCGCAGACCCTCCACCCGTTTCTGTCCCCTAATGGGAGAGGAGATCAGACGAACCTACCTTCTCAGATGTTAAAACGTCTCGACGTGGGATGGGCCTTGGGAATGTGCCTGACGACGAGATCGGAGATACGGCTCTATGGCCACTCGCCCCGCAAGAACGGCAAGGCCTATAGCCATCAAAGGCCAGACATCTGCCATTGCGAGGAGATGTTGCGGCGCGTAGGCCATCAACGCCATCATGGTGAGGGTCAGGACGGCTGAGAAAACTGTGAAATACAGTATATAGGCCGTCGTCCACATACGACGCTTGCGAATAAACCCAAAAAATTCGGCAACGATCAGCGTCGGGACGACGAAGTAAAGCGTTTCCATAACCCCGATATGCACACGTGCTGATCCGGCAAAATCCAGTTCGCCTGCCTCCGCAAGGAGGGGCATGACGACAGTCAGCACAACACTTATCCAGTTGCCTGCAACCAGCGCTATCACGCCAAATACCAAGGCGACCGGTATCCGTATCCACCAGCGATTCCACATCGGCCCCTCCCCCCTTGGGCTTATTCTACACGGGTGAAGGCAGAAGCCTAGCCCCCTCCCCTCTCCCGGTTGGCGCGAGAGGAAGAGCAAAATCTATCCCCGCTGTTTGACGGCGGTCTATCCTCGCGCGCATGGACACAGCGGCAGTCATCCCCGAGGCTCTGACACCGGAAACCCGGCGCGGGCATCTGCGCGCCATAGCCGACCGGATGTTGCTGGCGCTCAGCCGCGAAGACGACCCCAAAACCGGCGAAGAGATCGAAAAGGGCATCCGCCGCGCTTTACTGATCGAGCGGCTCTATGCCCGCTGCGACGCCACCGAAGCCAAGGCGATCAAAAACGCCGTGGCCCGTATCGAGCAACAGGTGACCGCAAAGAAAGCCACTCCCACCACTGCGCCGCCGCCTGCCCCGGCCAAAGAGACGCAGTTTGATATCGCCACCCGTGCGCTCGCCCTGAAGGCCAAAACGCTGCATCGCGCCGCCAAGGGCGACCCCGAAAGCCTCAGACAGGTCATGGCCCGGCATTTTGAGCCGCCCGTTACACCCGCGAAGACCCGCAAAGACACATCGTAATTCTTATACCTCCCCAACGTGTTTGGGGTATAGCGCCAGCGAAAGTATAGCTTTCGCCAGCGTTGGGACCGCGTAACGCTCGAAGCCTCAGGTGCGGGAGTGGGTGGCCTTTGAAAACGTCTCAGCCTTGCCCTTTTTGAAATTCAGAAAATCACCCCACCACCACATCTCACCTGTCTTCGCCAAGGCTCAGACAGGCTCGTGCGGTCCCCCTCCCCGCCCAAGGGCAGGGAGGTATAATTGACCCTCACCCCCGGCCGCGATAGGTGGCCACGCCGAAGTCGGGGATGAGCACGCCTTTCGGCGGTTCGGTCGTTTGCCAGAAGACGTCAATCGGGATGCCGCCGCGCGGATACCAGAAGCCGCCGATGCGCAGCCACCGCGGGGCCAGCAGATCACGCAGGCGCTTGGCGATATAGATGGTGCAGTCTTCGTGGAAAGCCCCGTGATTGCGGAAGGCCGTCAGAAACAGCTTCAGCGATTTCGACTCGACCAGCCACTCGCCCGGCACATAGTCGATCACCAGGTGCGCGAAATCGGGCTGCCCCGTCACCGGACACAGGGACGTGAATTCCGGGGCGGTAAAGCGCGCCACATAGTCAATATCGGCGTGCGGATTGGGTACGCGCTCCAAAACGGCGCTGTCCGGGTCGGTCGGCGCGCCCAACTGCTGGCCCAGTTGCGTCAGATTATCGGTATAGTGCGCCATGAACGACCTTTCCTTTTCATTCGAATAGGATAATAATTAAGCGAATACAACAGTTTACTTAAGGGCAAGAAACGACCATGGCCATTCCGGATACCCTGAAAGCGGGCCTCAGCCTCCCCGCCATTGCCGCGCCGATGTTCCTGGTCTCCGGGCCGGAGCTGGTCATTGCGACGTGCCGAAGCGGCATGATCGGCACCTTCCCGGCGCTCAATCAGCGGACCACTGAAGGCTATGCGCAATGGCTCGACGAAATTCAAGGGGCGCTGACGCCTGAGGATGCGCGCTTCGGCGTCAATATGATCGTCCACCCGACCAATTCAAGGCTGATGGCCGATATGATGGTGACGGTCGAAAAGAAGGTGCCGCTGGTCATCACCTCGCTGGGGGCGGTACGTGACGTGGTCGATGCGGTGCATTCCTATGGCGGCGTAGTCTTCCACGACATCACCACCGTGCGCCATGCGCAAAAGGCCGCCGAGGCCGGTGTGGACGGGCTGATCCTTGTCTGTAACGGCGCAGGCGGCCATGCCGGCACCTATAACCCCTTCGCGCTTCTGGGTGAGATCCGCCAGTGGTACAGCGGCACCATCGTCCTGTCGGGCTGCCTGTCGCGCGGGTCGGACGTGGCGGCGGCGCTGATGATGGGGGCCGACCTCGCCTATATGGGCACGCGCTTTATTGCTACCGAAGAGGCCATGGCCAGCGACGGCTACAAGACCATGCTGACCCAGTCGTCGGCCAAGGACATCGTCTATACGCCGGCCATTTCGGGTGTGCCCGCCTCCTTCCTGCTGCCCTCGCTCGAAAGCCACGGCATCACCAAAGACATGCTGAAGGACATGACCACCAAGATGGACATGGACCACGAGATGAGCGACGAGGCCAAGGCGTGGAAGACCCTGTGGTCGGCGGGGCAAGGCACGGGCAATGTGCGCGACATCCTCCCCACCTCTGAATTGATCGCGCGGCTGAAAGCCGAGTTTAACGCCGCCCGCGCCGAGTTTACGCAGAAGGTTGGCTGAGTTTTCGCGCCTTATTGCCGACACAAAGCGCCGTTACCGCGAGTATTGTGACACTTTTATTGCAACTTGGGCGCGGGCTGGCTGTGGCTTCGGCGCTGATGGCCACACCGGCTATGGCCGACCCGTCGGGCATAGCCGACTGGAGCGATGACTGGACCGAGGCCTTGCAGGGCTGGAAGTTCGGGGCGCAACTGGGTGTGGCCACGGATTCGGCAAGCAAGGGCATTTCAGAAACGCAAGGCAACGGGCAGGTGTCGGCGGCGGTGACCGCCTCGCGCGACTGGGCCTATGTGTCGGCGCGCCTGAAGACCGTGCGCGGTTCGGACGGCAGCGACGATCAGAGCGCGCTGGCCATCGGTGGCCGCTGGTCGGTCGGGCCGGATATCCACCTCAACAGCCAGATCATCTATAAGGTCAATGGCGGCGCGCGGCCGGGCAGCGATACACACTTCGTCGAGTGGCAGAGTGAGGCCAGCCGCACCTTCGGGCGCACGACGCTGAAGGCGCTGACCATCTGGTCGCCGGATTCATCGGGCGCGACCAAAGCGGCCTTCTATTATGAACTTGGGGCGGCGCAGAAACTGTCGGATCGCTGGAGCGCGTCAGGCGGCATCGGCGAGCGGCGCACCGAGCCCAAACGCACCTACACGGCGTGGAATGCCGGGGCAACGCTGGCGCTGAATGCCAAAATGTCGCTGGATCTGCGTTATTACGACACCAACCGCCATGACTATTCCAAAGCGCACGGCGACCGCTTCGTGGTGGCCTTGCAACGACGGTTTTAACTCCCTCCTCCCTGTGCCGAAGGCATGGGGAGGAGGGGGCGAGCCTGCGAGCAGGCGGAGGGGGCGTACGCCATAGCCACAAAGCCTGTGGCCTTAGCCATAACCTTCGGCACTATGCACCGCGCTAGGCCGAGGCCAGGCTGCGCTGGATGTCGGCCACGGCCTCTTTGAACGCATCGCCGCGCGCTTCGAAGTCGGTGAACTGGTCCTGAGAAGCGCAGGCCGGGGACAACAGCACCACCTCTTCCTTGCCGGACTTTTCCGCCGCCGCAAAGGCCTGCGCCACGGCGGTGAACAAGAGGCGCGACTGGGTACAGGGGGCCGCCGTACCGATGGTCTTTTCAAACAGCTCCGCCGCCTCACCGATCAGATAGGCGTGCTTCACGCGCGGGAAGAGGTCTTTCAGCTCCTCTATGCCGCCCGCCTTGGCGCGGCCACCGGCGATCCAGTAAAAGCCGTCATAGCTTGACATAGCCTGACGCGCCGCATCTGCATTGGTGGCCTTTGAGTCGTTGATGAAGCGCACATTCTTGATGCGCCCGATCTCCTGCATCCGGTGGTCGAGGCCGGGGAAGGACCGGATGCCCGCCACAATCGCTTCGACCGTCAGGCCCAGCGCCCGGCAGGCCGAATAGGCGGCGCAGGCGTTTTGCCAGTTGTGGCGGCCCGTCAGGGTGCGGACGGTTTTGAGGTCGATGATCTGACGCGCGCGGTCGGTCGTGGCGTCGTAGATGACGCCGTTCAGCGCATAGACGCCGCGCCCCAAGGTGCGCCGCGATGAAATGGGGATGAGATTGACCGAATGGTGCGCGGTCATTTCCGTCACCACGGCCTGCGACCACTCATCGTCCGTGCCGACCACCGCCGTCTGATGTGCCGTCTGGTTCAGGAAGATACGCTTCTTGGCCTTGATATAGCCGTCCATATCGCCATGCCGGTCGAGATGGTCAGGCGAGAAGTTCATCAGCACCGCCACGTCCGGGCGAAAGGTTTGGGTCAGGTCGAGCTGATAGGAGGAGGTTTCGATGACGTAGACCGTCCCGGCGTGCATTTCCGGCAGATCGAGCACGCCGATGCCGATATTGCCGCCGATATGGGCGTCGCGCCCGGCAGCCTTGAGGATATGGCCGATCAGGGCCGTCGTCGTCGATTTGCCGTTGGTGCCGGTGATGGCCACGGTCTTCGGGCGCTGCTTTTCCGGCAGGGTGTTAAGCGTGCGCGCAAACAGCTCGATATCGCCGATGACCGGCACATCGGCTTCCTGCGCCGCCTTTACGGTCCAGTGCGGCTCCGGATGGGTCAGGGGCACGCCCGGCGACAGCATCAGGGCGTCGATTTCCGACCAGTCGGCGACCTTGAGGTTTTCGATGGTGAAGCCTTCCTTCGAGGCGCTGAGCATCGACTGCGGCTTGTCGTCCCACAGAAGCGGCTCGGCCCCGCCGGCCTTCAGCGCGCGCGCCGCCGACAGGCCGGACCGCCCCAGACCGAAAATCGCTACGCGCTTGCCTTCAAAACCTTTGACGGGGATCAAACCGATGTCTCCATACCGATACCAACGGCCGAAGATGCTGACTGCATCTGGCCGGTATGACTCAGAACCACCCCACCACCGCATCTCATTTGCTTCGCAAACTCGTGCGGTCCCCCTCCCCGCCAGCGGGGAGGTGTAAGGGGTCTACCGTGTACCTCCCCGGTTTACCGGGGAGGGGGACCATTGGCGGAGCCAATGGGGGTGGGGTGGCTACACTTTTATCTCAGCTTCAACGTGGCCAGACCGACCATGGCCAAAATCCCGGCGACGATCCAGAAGCGGATGACGACCGTCGATTCCGCCCAGCCCTTCTTTTCGAAATGGTGGTGGATCGGCGCCATCAGGAAGACCCGCTTGCCGGTCAGCTTGAAATAGCCGATCTGGATCATGACCGACAGGGCTTCGACCACGAACAGGCCGCCGACAATGGCCAGCACGATCTCGTGCTTGACGGCCACGGCGGTCATGCCGAGCCCGCCCCCCAGGGCCAGCGAACCCGTGTCGCCCATGAAGATCTTGGCCGGCGGGGCATTGTACCACAAAAAGCCCATGCCCCCGCCGATGACCGAGGCCAGAAACACCGCCACCTCACCCGATCCGGGCACAAAGTGGACGTTAAGATAGTTGGCGAAGACATAGTTGCCGACGGCGTAGGAGATGATGCCAAACGTCCCCGCCGCGATCATCACCGGCACGATGGCCAGCCCGTCCAGCCCGTCGGTCAGGTTGACGGCGTTCGACGCGCCCACAATGACCACGGCGGCAAAGACGATGTAGAAATAGCCGAGATTGAACAGCACATTCTTGAAGATAGGCACGGCCAGAGAGGTCGAAAGCCCCGATGAGGTCGGCGACTGCGGCCCGTAAAAGACCAAAAGCGCGGCCGCTATACCGGCCACGATGAACTGCGCAATCAGCTTTTGCGACCCCGACAGACCGGCCGAGGACTGCTTGGTCACCTTGGCATAGTCGTCGATAAAGCCCAGAAAACCGTAAATCATGGTGACGCCCAGCACCACCCACACGGTCAGGCTGCGCAGGTCCGCCCACAGAAGCGTCGCCACCAGAATACCGGCCAGAATCATCAGCCCGCCCATGGTCGGCGTGCCCTTCTTGGTCAGCAGGTGCGATTGCGGGCCATCTTCGCGGATCGGCTGCCCCTTGCCCTGTCTGGCGCGCATCCAGCGGATAAACCGCGAGCCGAGACCCACCGCCACCAGATAGGAGGTGATGATGGCCAGGCCGACGCGCACGGTCTGATATTTCAGGAGGTTGAGCAGCGGCCAGTGATCCAGCGCCGCGAAATGCTCATACAGAAAATAAAACATAGAGTGTCCCTAAATCAGAAGGCTCTTGGCAATCAGGCCCGCCTTCGATCCGTTGGAGCCCTTTATCATAACAATGTCGTTCGCGCGCAAGGCCGATTTCAGCGGTTCCAGCAGTTCCGCCGCCGTGGCCGCATAAGCCCCGCGCTGCGCCTCCGGCAAGACGTCCCACAGGGCACGCATCAGCGGTCCGGCGATGAACACCTGATCAACACCCGCCGCCGCCAGCGCCGGGGCCAGACCCGCGTGCCGCTCGGCCTCATCGGGGCCCAGTTCCAGCATGTCGGTCATTACCGCGATGCGCCGCCCGCCCGCCGCCAGCGGACGCGCTGACAAGGCGTTGAGCGTCGCCACCATGGAGATCGGGTTGGCGTTGTAGCTTTCGTCGATGAGCGTCACCTGACCGCCAGTGACGGCAATCTTGTGCTCGGCCCCGCGCCCGTCCAGCGCCTCAAAGGCCGACAGGGCGGCGAGCGTCGTCGCCGTCTCGACCCTCAGTGCTTCGCACATCAGCAGCACCGACAGGGCGTTGAGCGCCTGATGCCTGCCCGTATGGGCCAGCGTAAAGGCGATATCGCGCCCGTGCAAAGTGGCGGTGACCTGAGCGCGGCCATCGACCACCTCATGGCTGATCAGGCGTGCGTCGCAGCCTTCGGCCTCGCCGAAGCGCTGCACCCTGGCGCCCATTTCGCTCGCCCGTTCGTTCAATTCGGCAAACCAGTGGTTGTCGGCGTTGAGAATGGCCAGACCGCCGTATTTGAGGCCGTCGAAAATCTCGGCCTTGGCCTTCATCACCCCTTCTTCGCCATCGGGGAAGTTCTCGGTGTGCACGGCGCCGACCGTCGTGATGATCACCGCATCGGGTTCGACCAGCTCGGACAGGGGCGTGATCTCATTGGCGTGGTTCATACCGATTTCGAACACGGCGCGTTCCGTATCGGCGGGCATACGCGCCAGAGTCAGCGGCACGCCGATATGGTTGTTGAAGCTCTTGACCGCCGAATGGGCGCGTCCGGCGCGGCTCAGGGCCGCCATGACCATCTGCGTCACCGAGGTCTTGCCGACGCTGCCGGTCACCGCCCCTCTCAGGGCCGGGGCGCGGTCGCGGGCATAGGCCCCCAGCTTTTCCAGCGCCTTAAGCACGTCCGGCACCATCAGGCACGGGCCGCCTTCGACCGGCTTGCGCGTGATCGCACACACCGCCCCCTGCGCGAAGGCCTGCGCCACGAAGTCGTGCCCGTCACGCACGCCGGACAAGGCCAGAAAGATATCGCCCGGTTGCACCTGACGGCTGTCAAAGGTGATGCCGGTGGCGCGAATGGCGCTGGCGTCGCCGCTCAGGCCCGCAAAGGTGCCGCCTGTGGCCTTGAGCAGTTCGGTTCCGGTCCAGAGAGGTGTCATCTTTACTCCTCCCCCTCCCTTGAGGGAGAGGGGGTTTATGCGTTCAAGGCTTCGAGCACTACACCGGCGTCGTCGAAAGGCAAGACCTTTCCGGCGACGATCTGTCCCTGTTCGTGGCCCTTGCCCGCCACAACCAGCACATCGCCGGTTTTCAGGCTGGCCACGGCTTCGAAAATGGCCTGACGGCGGTCGCCGATCTCAAGCACGTTAGACGACTGCGTTCCGGCGAGACCGGCCATGATCTCGGCGCGGATGGACGCCGGTTCTTCGGAGCGCGGATTGTCGTCGGTGACAATCACGCGGTCGGCCAGCCGCTCGGCAATGGCCCCCATCTGCGGCCGCTTGCCGCGATCGCGGTCGCCGCCACAGCCGAAGACACAGACCAGACGCCCCTGCGTGTGCGGGCGCAGCGCCTTCAATACCGTCTCAAGCCCGTCCGGCGTATGGGCGTAATCGACATAGATTTCGGCGCCATTGCCGGTCGAACCGACGCGCTCCAGCCGCCCGCGCGCCCCGGTCAGGTGCGACAGCGCCTCCAGCACCGGCTCGACCTTCTGACCGGCGGCCAGACACAGGCCCGCCGCCACCAGCGCGTTCGACGCCTGAAACAGGCCGGCCAGTTTCAGCTTGACCTCAAACTTGCGGCCCTGATGCTCAAGGTAGAGGATCTGCCCGTCCACCGTCAGATCGCGGTGGGTCAGGGTCAGGTGCTGCCCGCGCTCGCCGACGCTGAGCAGCGAAGCCCCGGCGGTGATGGCCGAGGCGGCAAAGGCATTATAGGCGTCGGAATCGGCATTGAGCACCGCCGTGCGGCCGCGCGGCAGGAGTTGCTCGAACAAACGCAGCTTGGCGGCGCGATAGGCCTCCATGGTGGCGTGATAATCGAGATGGTCCTGCGTCAGGTTGGTGAAGCCCGCCGCCGTCAGGGTGACGCCATCGAGGCGACGCTGATCAATGCCGTGCGAGGAGGCTTCGAGCGCCAGATGCGTCACGCCGTCGCGCGCCAGTGCGGCCAGATGCTCGGCAATGTCGGCGGCGTCGGGCGTGGTCAGGCCTGGCGGTGTGATGGCGTGCTCTGCCGCGCCGTTCTGGGTGACGATGCCCAGCGTTCCGACGCTGGCCGAATGGTAGCCCATATGGGCGAACATCTGACGGCAGAAGGTGGCGACGGATGTCTTGCCATTGGTGCCGGTGACGGCGATGCAGGTTTTGGGCTGCGCACCATAAAAGGCCTTGGCCGCCAGGGCATAGGCGCGGCGCACATCGTAAGCCGTCAGGATATTGGACGCGGTCGCGGGCGTATCTTCGGGGGCCAGAACGGCGGCCGCCCCCTGCGACAGGGCCTGAGGGATAAATTCCCGACCGTCGCGCGCCGAACCCGGCAGGGCGCAGAACAGCGTCCCCGGTCCGACCTTGCGGCTGTCGGCGGTCACGCCGGTCACGACCGGATCCACGTCCAGATCGCGCCTCAATATGTCCGACAGGCGTAGCCCGCTCATGGTTTCATTCCCTTGTTCATACGCGCACCATCCGAAGCGCCATCCGTAAAAGTGGGCACCACTTTTCGGAAAAATGGCGCGACCCCTTTAATGACCGGCGGCAGCGGGCATAGCCGCTTCTGCTCCCGCGGCACCGCCCGTCTGCTCTTCCTTCATCACCTGAGACTTAACCCACTCCGAGTCGGCGAACTTGTCATCCTTGCGCGCCACATTGAGGAAGGGGGCGATGCGGTCGATGACGCGCCCCGCCACCGGGGCGGCCACAAAGCCGCCGGTGCGCAGACCGAACGTGTCCTTATTGCCCGTCGGCTCATCGACCATGATCATCACCATGTAGCGGTCATCCTCGACATTGCCGTCGGTGGGGAAGACGGCGACGAAAGAGGACAGGATCTTGGTGCGGTCATAGCGCCCGCCGACGACCTTTTCTGCCGAGCCGGTCTTACCGCCGACGCGCAGGCCCGGCACATTGGCGCGCCCGCCCGTGCCTTTGAGGACGTTGACGCGCATCAGGTCCAGCATCTGACGCGAGGTGTTGGCCGAGAAGACGCGCTCGCCTTTCAGCGGCTGCGACGGATCGTATTTGCGGAGAGTCAGGGGCCGTAGATAGCCGCCGTTCATAGTCGCCGCGGCGGCCTGCGCGTAGGAGAGCGGCGAAATCGACATGCCGTGCCCGAAGGAGGACGAGGCCAGCGAATCCTTCGACCACTTTTTGGGCAGAAGCGGCGACGCGGTTTCGGCCAGCTCGATATCGGCGGCGCGGAACAGGCCCAGCGAATTGTAGAACTTCGTCATGGTGTCGATGCCGACGCTTTCGGCCATCAGGGTGGTCCCGATGTTCGACGAGACGAGGAAGACGTCTTCCAGCGTCATGATGCGGTTTTCGGCGTGGTAGTCCGAAATCTTGCGCTTACCCAACTGATAGGGGGTGCGCGCGTCATAGGTGGTGTTGAGCGAAGCCGTCCCCGACTCCAGACCGATAGCGACCGACAGCACCTTGAACACCGAGCCCACCTCGAACACCGAATTGGTGACGCGGTTCAGCTTGTTATTGTCGGCATAGCGCCCGGCCTGATTGGGGTCAAATTCCGGCCAGCTCGACATGGCGATGACTTCACCCGTGCGCACATTGGTCACCAGACCGATGGCCCCCTTGGCGCTCTGAGCCATGGCGACGTTACGCACCTCGTTTTCCAGCGCGCCCTGTACGCGCAGATCCATGGCCAGCGGGAAGGGCGTGTTGGAACGGGCAATCTGATCCTGAAAGGCGCGCTCGGCCCCGGCCAGACCCTTACCGGCCTTTTCCGTCATGCCGATATAGAAGGCCCCGGCCGTGCCCAGCGGATAGCCACGCATACGACGCGGCTCAAAACCGACACCGGGCAGGCCATAGCTGAGGATGCGCGCCTTGTCCGACGCCGTCAGCCACGGCATGACCGTCATGCGCTTGTTTCCCGACAGGGCCGAATCGAGCTGATCGCGCGGAATCTGCGGCAGAAGCTGGATCAGGGCACGCTTCACCAGCGGACGGTCAGCGGCCATAATATCCGCCGGCTCAAGGAACAGATCGTAATTGAAAATGTCGGTGGCCAGAAGCGCGCCATTGCGATCGACAATATCGGCGCGCGCATCGGCAGGCAGGCTGTAGTCCACGCCGCCATGACCGCCCGACAGGGCCGCCTTCACCGCGAAACCGGACACGATCAGATAGATGACCCCAATGGCCACCAGAATGAAGAAAATACGCATCCGCGCGCTGGCCAGCCGGTCAGAGGCGACGGCATTGGCGCGCTCAAAGGCGTGCTCGACTTTCCACATTCGATCGGCCACCCACTGAAAACCAGAGGCGGTCGAGTCAATAAACGACAGGCGGTGTCCGTATCTCATCGCGTGCCCTCCCCGGTCGCGGGGGTCGCAGGTACCGGCGCGGCGATGGGCGCACTTTCCTCTTCGGTCATGACCGAAGGTTTGGCGGTGACCGCCGTCACCGGCGGGGCGGCGTGGATTTCAGGGCGCGCCACCGAGCGGGAAATTTCCACCAGATTGTCGAGCCCGGCCTCGCGCTTGGGCGACAGGGGCTGCATCCCCAGATACTGACGCGCCAGCGCCTCGATACGCGCCGGCTGCTCCAGATTGGCCACCTTGACCTTAAGCTGCTTGATGGTCGCCTGCTCCTCGGCGATCTGGGCATTGAGCGCATTGAGGCGGGCGACCTCCTGCCCTTCCTTGACCTTGGACAGGCAGACCCAGAAGATCATGATCAGGGCCAGCAGAAGCCCTATGGCTTCGATCAGGCGGACACCGCGAATACGGCGGTCGAACAGACGCATCAGGGCTTTCATCTGACGGCTCTCCGGGAAGGGGACGCGTTACGGGTTTGGGCAAAGGGCGGGTGGCCGGTGCGGCGCGCGGCGCGCAGCTTGGCCGAACGCGCGCGCGGATTGACGCTCAGCTCGGCCTCTGACGGCGCAATCGCCTTGGTCGAATCGAGGCGATAGGTCGGCGCCGGGCCGGTCTGCACCTGCGGTGCGTGGCGCGAACCCGACGGCGTGCGCCCGGCGCGCTCGGCCAGGAAGGACTTGACCATGCGGTCTTCGAGCGAGTGGAAGGTGACGACGGCCAGTACGCCTTCGGGCTTGAGCAGGCGCTCGGACACTTCCAGCGCGCTTTCCAGCTCGCCCAGCTCGTCATTGACGGCGATGCGCAGGGCCTGAAACGTCTTGGTCGCCGGATGCACCTTGTCGCCGCGACGCCCACCCACGGCCTTTTCGACCACGGCCGCCAGATCGAGCGTGCGCGCAAACGGAGCTTCCTTGCGGCGCTTGACGATGGCAGCGGCGATCGCGCGCGATCTGTGCTCCTCACCATAAAGCCAGATAATATGGGCGATGTCGGCTTCGGCCCACTCATTGACAATATCCGCCGCGCTCAGACCCTCAACGGCCATGCGCATATCCAGCGGTCCGTCGCGCATGAAGGAGAAGCCGCGATCGGCCTCATCGAGCTGCATGGAGGAGACACCGATATCGAGCACAATGGCATCGACCTGATCGACGCCCAGCTCGGCCAACCCTTCGGCCATTTCCGAAAAGGGGCGATTGACGAAGCAGAAGCGGTCGCCAAAGTCGCCGCGCACAGATTCGACAAACGGCTGAACGCGCGCGTCGCGGTCAAAGGCGATGACCTCCGCCCCACGCGACAGGAAGGCGCGCGTATAGCCGCCGGCTCCGAAGGTGCCATCGACCACCACGCGGCCCGACTCAGGCGCGACGGCGGCGATCACCTCATTCAGCAGGACGGAGATGTGCGGCGCTTCGTTCCCGGAAACACTCATAGGCCCAGCTCCGTCAGCACGCCGGACAGCTCAGCCTCCTGCGTCGCCAGATGCGCGGCATAGGCGTCGGGGTTCCATATCTGAAAGCGGTCATAGAGACCGACCAGCAGCACGGCGTCTTTCAGCCCGAACTGCTCGCACAGGGCGTCCGGCAGGGTCATGCGCCCCGCCGTGTCGAAATTGAGCTTCGCCATATCGCCGAAGATGCGCGCTTCAAGGATGCGGCGCGGCGCCGAGCCGAAGGGCTGCGCATCGACGATCTTCTTGTAATGGCTGAAAAATTGCGCCCCGCCACATTCGACGCAGCCGAGCGATTTGAGGGCAAAGGCATAGAGGCCGTCAAAGCCGTCCATGCCGTCAAAGGGCACCAGCGCAGCCGCACGGAAGTCCTGCGGGACCAGCAGTCTCCGCTTCGCATCCAGTTGCTTCTCGTGCGTGGAGAGAAACACCCCTGCGCGTCCGGGCCAATGCCCGCTCCCTCATTCGGTATGATCCATGCCCAAAGCCAGACGAAAGCCCTGCTTCGCCGACCCGAATTAGGGTTAACATGGGATGAAGTGGGACGCAATGACTCTGACTGACACTTTATGCCTTTCGACTCAGAATTTATCGAACAGCGACAAGGGGATAGAACGGAAGGAGAACCTGTTAACACTTTTGCAAACAAGCTGAATAAAGGGTTGCCAAAGCCTTTACAAATCCTGAACTCAAGCCATTCACAAAGATTAACAGCGCCTGTGCATAAGCCTGTGCGCAGCCTTGCTTATCCACAAGGGGCGGTTCCACAGCCTGCTGACAGGTTTTGTCTCTCGAAAAGGACAGGATGCGACGCATAAGGAGACACAGATGTACGGATTGATCGGCAGCTTTTCAGCCCACCCCGGCAAGCGCGACGACCTGATCGCGCTGATGACCGCCAGCGTCGGCGACATGCCCGGCTGCTTGAGCTATGTGGTGGCCAAGGACCCACAGGACGCGGACAAGCTGTGGATCACCGAGGTGTGGGACTCCGCCGACAGCCACAAGGCCTCACTGCACCTGCCCGCCGTGGCTGAAACGATCCGGCAGGCCATGCCGCTGATCGCAGCGTTTGGTGAGCACATCGTGACGGAACCGGTGGGCGGGCACGGGATTTAGATGGCTTAAACCCGCCTCTCTCTGCCAGATTAGGCTCATGTCACGCATTGAGTCCCCCAAAACAGATCGAGCTAAGTCTTCGTTTCGAAGAAAGTGAAAATAGCGATCCCGATTATCTGGTCTGGAGAGACCAGAAGGTGAAGCGTGCCGTGGCGCAACCTTCTGACCGCACCAAAATGATCCCGGCTGACGGCGTGGGGAAAAGACCTCGCTCAGTAACCGCCACGTCTTCGAGTAAATCGAAGAGGTGGCATATCTGCCAAATCAAGGCGAAGAACCGCTTCGCGCCTTGATTTGACGAAACAGGCACCACCCTGAAGTCCGTCAGGACTTTAGGCTGAGAGGGGATCAGATGACCTGTAAGCCGGGTTCTGTTCGGGGCTTGCGCCCTCTGGCGATCATTCATCTTGGCGACGGATTGCTCCGGCGCTCATGCAACCAACCCGAACGTGCTGGGGCGGTAATACCCTGTCGGAAAACCGACGCGCCGTTCCTATTCGGTTTTGCTTCGGGCGGGGCTTGCCGTGCCGCTTCCGTTGCCGGTCGCGCGGTGCGCTCTTACCGCACCGTTTCACCCTTACCCGGCTGACGCCGGGCGGTCTGTTTTCTGTGGCGCTATCCCTAAGGTCACCCTTGGCGGGCGTTACCCGCCGCCCTATTACCGTGAAGCCCGGACTTTCCTCAAGATAACGTCGCCTCATCTCTATCCCAAAACCGCAAAGCACTTTTGGGGATGAGGCTCTCGCTCCTGCGATCGCCCGGTCATCTGATCCACGCGCCTTGTGCGGGAAAGCCGCACCTAAATCAAGCCTTCTTCGCCGTCAGCTTCAAGGCCGAAGCCAAAGCCACCCCGGCCCAGCCCAGCATGACCAGCACACCGCCCGTGGGCGCCAGATTGGGCAGGAGCCCCTGCCCGCGCAGCACACGCGAGCAGATATCGGCGGCAAACACGCCGCTGCCGACCATCAGCAGCAGCAGGACGTTCAGACGCATCCGCGGCCCCATAAAGCCCGAATGGACCAGACCGATCGCCGTCGCCGCGTGAAACAGCAGGAACATGCCGGCCGAGGTCAGGCGCGGGTCGGCATGGCTGCCCGCCGCCAGCAGCATGACGCCGATCAGGCCCCACAGACCCGACATCAGCAAAAACACATAGTCCCAGCGTTGGTAATTCATTTACGCCTCCAGAAGCGTGATATGGCGCAACAGCGCCATCAGGCGCACCCGCGTCAGGGCATCCGCCTTACCGTCGATGCGCGTCTGTACCCAATGGCGCTGAAAGGCCGTGACGATGGCCTTTGTTTCCGCGTCATAGGGGCCGCCCGGCAGGAGGTCGTAGCCCAGCTTGCCCAGCGCCCCCTGAAGCGCAAACACGCCCGGCCCGCTATCGCCGATATCGAGTGCCGGCCCCATGACGCCCTCTGGCGGCAGCGGCGGATCGACCCACAACCCGTGCCCCGCCTCGGCCAGAGCCTGCCACGGGAAGCGCTCACCGGGGTCTTCCTTGCGCACCGGGGCAACGTCCGAATGTCCCAGAATACGGTGATCGGGTATGTCCCAGCGCCCGCGAATACCATCCAGCAGTGCGATCACGGCGTCGATCTGCGCCTGCGGAAAGTCGCGATAGCCGAACTCATGGCCGGGATTGACCAGCTCAATGCCAATGGACATGCCATTGATATCGCGCGCGCCTTTCCACACCGAGACCCCGGCGTGCCAGGCACGGCGCTCCTCATCGACAAGGTGATAAACCGTACCGTCCTCATCGACGACGTAATGGGCCGACACCTGCGCCGCCGGATCACACAGCCGGTCCAGCGCCGCCTTCGCCGTCTCCATACCCGTATAGTGCAGGACAACCATGTCGGGCACGGACGGACGCGCATTGAAATTGGGGGAAGGCAGCGAAATCATCGGCAAATCCGCAACAAAAAACCCCGGCTTGATAGGCCGGGGTCGCGAAACCTTCAAGGTTTAAAAGCTCAGTACACTTCCCAGGTCGAGCCGTTCTTGCGCGCGTCCAGCACGCCGTCTTCGCGCTTGCGCTTTTTGGCATCGACCGTGACGCGCACGGGCTTGCGTGTAAAGAAGGCCGTCACCGCCATCAGGCCGACGCCGATCAGGGCCAGAGCGGCCAGAATACCGGTAAAGATCACCGCCAGGACGGCACCGGCCAGCGAGACCAGCCCGATCAGGGTCATCATGAAAACGTGCTTGAGTCTGGCCATGGCGTTCCTCCGACGCACCTGCGCCCACGGATGGGGTCGCGTGAAACTTCCGAAAACGGACATCAGATCGCTCATGGCCTTACAAACCTCACTACGCGCCATGCAGGATGGGTGATGACTGCACTGCACCACAGCAGATTGGCACGATTAAGGCCGACGTCAACCATCTGACCCCGCGTTAACTTAACTTTTTTATGACTTGTTAAGAGAGACATCGATTTCATCACAGATCGTGCCCCTATTGCAGCGCCCGCTCACGCAGGATCTGCGTGTAGGCCTCATTGATCCGTGCCGCCTTCTGGGTGAAAAGCCCCACATATTCAGAGGGCAGACCGCGCGCCAGGATGCGATCGGGGTGCACATCGCCCAACGCCTTGTTACGCGCGATGCGGATTTCATGGTCGGCCACATCCGGATGAATGCCCAGAATATGATAGGGGTCGTCGGCGTCCGGCCCGGCATAGTCAGCGCGAATGCGGCGATAGGTCGCGGGGCTGAGGTCGAACAGACGCGCCACGGTTTCCAGATAGGTCTCTTCGCGGTCGGTCAGGTGGCCGTCCGAAACCGCAATATGGAACAGGCCTTCCAGTACGTCCTCAAGGATGCGCGGGCATTGGGCATAGCGTTTGGCCAGCCGCCGGGCATAGGATTCAAACCCCAGACTGGTCTGGCGCGCCAGATCGTACAGGCGGCGGATATTGTCATAGGCCCCGCGTTCGGGCTGAAACACGTCGAAAAAGGCCTGCTCCTCGCTCTCATCCACAAGCCCGTCGGCCATAGCCAGCTTGGCCCCCAGCGCGGTTACCGCCGTGGCGAACGCCGGGTCGCGGCCCGGCTGCCCCTTGGGGCAATCGGTGCAGTCGGCGGGGTCGAAGGCGTGGGCCGCCTTGTGCGCGAGGGTCTTCCAGAAACTCATATTCACTTTCCTACGCACCACTCTAGGCGATTATACGGCGCAAAACCCCTTAAGTTTCTGTAAGAGAGATTTTTTCTGTGCGCGCGGCGACATTCCGCTCTAAAATAACGATAAAACGCGATTTCGCCCCAATTTGTCCGCATGACAAAGGGATGAGTCTGAATATGAGGATGACGGCGTCCATGAGAGCGACGATTACGGCGACTGTGTGTATGGCCTTGCTGGCCGGTTCGGCGATGGCACAAACCGACGACGGCCCTATCGCCACCAATGTCACCGGCATCAAGGAACAGGTCATCCGCACCCCCGTCATCGCCGACGCGCCCGCCGACGATTTCAACCGCGTGGCGTGGTGCCATGGCATCCTGTCCGGCCATATGGACCTGGCGGAGCGTATCTCGGATATCGAGCCGCTGAGCAAGGATATGGAAAAGATCGGCGCCTCGTATCTGCGCGCCTATGAGGCGGCCCTGACCCTGTCGAAAAAGGGCGAGGCTCCGGAAGGCCGCAAGAGCGCTGAGGCCGCCCGCGAAAAAGGCTTCAACGGCTGGGAAGAGGCGCGCAAGGCCCCCAAGGGTCAGGCGGCGGGGGCCTATGTCAACTGGTCCCTGCCCGGCGATTGCGAGCGCGCGGCGAAGGCGCTTTCGGGGCATCCCAACATCTTCAAGGAAATGCAGACCGAGGAAGAGGCGAAGCTGATTGCCGAGGCGATGAAGCCCGCGACCGAGCGTCAGACGCTCGATGTCCTGACGCCACAAAAGACCAGCGCCACCCCGGCCCCCGCCGACCCCAATGCCGCCATCGGCTCCTCCCGCCCGACGGGCAAGTCGGGCAAGGGCCAGTCGAGCGGCAACTGGGCCACCGGCCTGATGGGCAAGCTCGGCTGGGGCAAGAAGGACGGGGAATAGGTTGTTATCCAGGGATAACAACGGGTTTAACCCTTCTTATCCCCTCCGCCCTATTCTGCCACCATGACCCTCTGGATATTGGCCCTCGGCGGGCTGGCCCTGATCAATCTGGTAACGTTTCAGGTCTGGGCCGCCGACAAGCGCCGCGCCATCCGGCGCGAACGCCGCGTACCGGAAGCGACACTGTTGCGGCTTTGCTGGCTGGGCGGCTGGCCCGCGGCGCTGTTGTCCATGCGGCTGTTCCGCCACAAGAGCGTCAAGCGCGATTTTAAGCGCAGATTCAACAGGATCGTCTGGCTGCACCTGCTGGCGATGGCGGCCACGATCATAGCATTCCAGACGCTTTAAGTATCCGTCTGCACGTCGTCCCAGTCGTCGCCCTCATAGCCGATCAGCCAGTTGAGCGCGTGGTGGCGTTCGCGCACCACATCGGGCAGGACGCCTTCGGCCCCGTCACGCACCGCCCCGTGCAGCCGATAGATCAGATCGGCCTGATCGAGTATCTCTTCGACGTCACGGTGGCCGATGCGGCTCAGATCGTCGTGCGCAAAGTTCTGCCAGTAGTCGAGCATCTCCTGCGCGTTGACGTCTTCGGCGGGAAACCACAGCTCATCGATCAGGCCGATCGCCCACATCAGCGGCACCATGGCCTCCACCCGCCACGAAAAGCGGATAGCATCGGCCTCAGACACCGCATCCCCTTGCAAAAGCGTGCGTTCCTGCGGCGTCAGGTGCGGGTCGAGCTTCCAGCGGCCGACAAACGGCAGGACCGGGCCCGGCCGCCCCAGAAAGGCCGCCTGCGCCACCGCCGTCAGGCACAAAAGCCGATAGACGATCGCTTCGCCGGAGCGGATCGTCACATCCGCCGCCTCTTCGATTTCGGGCAGGCTGTCACTGACCGGCAGGCCTCGCGCCTTCAACAGACGGATCGAATTTTGCTTGCGGGTTTCGGCGTCTATAGTCACATTTGGCGTCAAATCGGGTCTTCCAGTGAGCGGGCCAAAGGCGAAAACAGCTTCGGCCCCGTGGGCGTCATATACCAGCAATCCTCAAGCCGCACGCCAAATTCGCCGGGGATATAGAGGCCCGGCTCGTCCGAAAAGCACATACCGGCCTCCAGCGGCGTCGGGTCATTGCCGACCAGATAGGGCGCTTCGTGGCCGTCCATGCCGATACCGTGCCCGGCGCGGTGCGACAGACCCGGCAGGGTGAAGCCCGGCCCCCACCCTTCCTTGTCATAAAAGGCGCGCACGGCGGCATCGAGCTTCGCCACCGGCACGCCGACCTTCGCCGTTTCCAGCACGATCTCCTGCCCGCGGCGCACCGTGTCCCACACCTTGCGCTGCCGCGCCGTCGCTTCGCCATAGACCCAGGTGCGGGTAATGTCGGATTCGTAGTCGAGCAGCGCACAGCCGCAATCCATCAGGATTACCGAGCCTTCGCACACGGTCTGCGGCGTCTTGGTGCCGTGCGGATAGGCGCTGGCCTCATTGAGCAGGGTCAGGGCAAACTCCGGCGCGCCCCCCAGCGCCCGCGTGGCGTCGTTCATCAGGGCGGCAATATCGCGCGACGCCATGCCGACCTTGATGTTCGCATGAACGTGACGCAGCGCCGCCAGCGTGATGTCATTGGCCGTCTGCATAAGGGCCAGTTCGGCCGGCGACTTGATGCGGCGGCAGACGGCGACCAGCGCCTCCCCCGACACCACCTCGAAAGCCCCCTGCTGTTTCAGGCCGTCGATGATGAAATAGCGCGTCGTCCCTTCGACGGCCAGCGTCCCGTTGGCCGCACCGCGATCCTTCAACGCACCGGCAATCAGCGCATAGGGGCTTTCGTCCTCATTCCAGGTGCGGACCTCGGCCGGCACTTCCAGAGTCTCGCGGGTGCGCGATTCCTCGAAGTAGGGGGTGACAATGACCACTTCGCCACGGGCCGGGATCAGGGCCGCCGTCACGCGCTCAGACCGCCCCCAGCGCAGGCCGGTGAAATAGGTCAGCGACGTGCCACCTTCGATCAGCAACCCGGCGATCTTTTGCCGCTGCATCTGCTCTTGCAGTCGGGCGATGCGCGCCTGACGCTCCGCCACGCTGATGGGCGTGGCCCCCGCCGCCAGATTGGGCAAGCCCTGAGTCGGGGTCACGGTCTGAGTCTGGGCCTTCACGCCCGATGCCACGACCACACCCGAAGCCACCGCCCCGCTCAGAAAGGCCCGTTTGGACAGCATTACCCCGCTCCTGCGCTCGAAATCGTATACGACCTAGCGCGGGTTTGAAGCGATTGGCAAGCCCTCTCCTCCCTGTCGCGCAGCGATGGGGAGGTGGATTTGACGCGAAGCGTCAAAGACGGAGGGGGGTAGCGCAGGCCATTTGCAGCGCACAGGATTCTGTAGGCTATGCGCCGGGAACCGAGAAAGAGTCGCCCCTCCGCCTCGCAAGCTCGGCACCTCCCCACGCTAAGGCGTAGGGAGGAGACATTACGGCACGTAATTCAGGATCGGGCTCAACCACCGCTCCGCCTCATCGACGCTCCAGCCCTTGCGGCGGGCATAGTCTTCGACCTGATCCTTTTCGATCTTGCCGACGCCGAAATAGTGCGATTTCGGATGCGCGAAATAGAGGCCCGACACCGAGGCCGGCGGCGTCATGGCGAGGCTTTCGGTCAGTTCCATCCCCGCCTGCGCCCGCGCGTCCAGAAGTTCGAACAGCGTCCATTTTTCGGTGTGATCGGGCTGGGCGGGGTAGCCAGGTGCCGGGCGAATGCCCTTATACTGCTCGGCAATCAGACCGGCGACATCAAGGTCTTCGTCGGCGGCATAGGCCCACAGCTCGCGGCGCACGCGCTTGTGCAGGGCTTCGGCAAAGGCTTCGGCCAGACGGTCGGCCAGAGCGGTGGCCAGAATGGCGTTATAGTCGTCGCCCGCCGCCTTGAACTTCGCCGCGATTTCCATTTCGCCATGTCCGGCGGTGACGGCAAAGCCGCCGATCCAGTCGGGCGTGCCTTTGGGTGCCACAAAGTCGCTCAAGGCCGTGTTCGACTGATCGTCGCGCGTCTTCTTCATCTGCTGACGCAGGGTGTGGAAACGCGCAATGACCTTTGAGCGCGTCTCGTCTTCATAGACTTCGATATCGTCGTCTTCGGTGGCATTGGCGGGCCAGAAGCCCACCACACCACGCGCCTCAAACCATTTTTCGTCCAGAATGCGCTTCAGCATAGCCTGCGCATCGGCATAAAGGGCGGTGGCCGCCTCGCCCACAATCTCGTCCTCAAGGATGTCCGGGAAGCGCCCGGCCAGCTCCCAGGTGGCAAAGAACGGCGTCCAGTCGATATGGTCGGCCAGATCGTGCAGGTCATACGGCGAAAAGGTCCGCGTCCCAAGGAAGGTCGGGGCGACGGGGGCTTCGGACGCAAAGTCGATAACGAACTTCTTTGACCGCGCTTCTTTAAGGTCGGAGCGCGGCTTTTGATCGCCCTTGCCATAGGCCAGACGCACCTTTTCATAGTCGGCGCGCGTATCGGCGATAAACTGCGCCTTATCGCTGTCGGACAGGAGTTGCGACACCACACCGACGGCGCGCGAGGCATCGAGCACATAGACGGTCTGCCCGTTGCTGTAGCCCGGCTCGATCTTCACCGCCGTGTGGGTTTTCGAGGTCGTCGCCCCGCCGATCAGCAGCGGAATGTCGAAGCCCTGACGCTGCATTTCGCGCGCCACAAACACCATTTCATCCAGCGACGGCGTGATCAGGCCCGAAAGGCCGATCATATCGACCTTGTGCTTCCTGGCCTCTTCAAGGATGCGATCGGCGGGCACCATGACCCCCAGATCGACGACCTCGTAATTGTTACATTGCAGGACCACGCCGACGATGTTCTTGCCGATGTCGTGGACGTCACCCTTGACCGTGGCCATCAGGATCTTGCCCGCCGACTGATGCTCGGCGCCGTCTTTTTCGGCCTCCATGAAGGGCATGAGGTAAGCCACCGACTGCTTCATGACGCGGGCGGATTTGACCACCTGCGGCAGGAACATCTTGCCCGCCCCGAAAAGGTCGCCAACCACATTCATCCCGGCCATCAGCGGCCCTTCGATAACGTGCAGCGGGCGCTCAGCCTGTTGCCGCGCCTCTTCTGTATCGGCTTCGATAAATTCGGTGATGCCGTGCACCAAGGCGTGTTTCAGACGGTCTTCGACAGGGCCTTCGCGCCAGGCCAGCGTCTTCGCCTCAACCTGACCCTTCTCGCCCTTGTATTTGGGGGCCAGATCGACCAGCCATTCGGTATTGCTGACATTGTGGCGCTGGGGCCGGTTCAGAATAACGTCTTCGACCGCTTCACGCAGTTCGGCGTCGATATCGTCATAGACCGGCAGGTCGCCGGCATTGACGATGCCCATATCCATGCCGGCCTTGATGGCGTGATACAGGAACACCGAGTGGATGGCTCGGCGCACCGGCTCATTGCCACGGAAGGAGAAGCTGACGTTCGACACACCCCCCGATATGCGCGCATAGGGCAGGGTCTGCTTGATGGTGCGCGTCGCTTCGATAAAGTCCACGGCGTAGTTGTCGTGTTCCTCGATCCCGGTCGCCACGGCGAAGATATTGGGGTCAAAGATGATGTCTTCGGGCGGGAAGCCCACCTCATTGACAAGGATGTTGTAGGCGCGCGTACAGATGTCGATCTTGCGCGCCGCCGTATCGGCCTGCCCCACCTCGTCAAAGGCCATGACCACCACCGCCGCGCCGTATTTCAGGCATTCGCGGGCGTGGTGGCGGAAGATGTCCTCGCCCTCCTTCATCGAGATAGAGTTGACGATGGCCTTGCCCTGAACGCATTTCAGACCGGCCTCGATAACCTCCCATTTCGACGAGTCGATCATCACCGGCACGCGGGCGATATCGGGTTCGGCGGCCAGCAGGTTGAGGAAGGTCGTCATGGCCTTCACCGCATCGAGCAGGCCCTCGTCCATATTGATGTCGATGATCTGCGCCCCGGCCTCCACCTGCTGACGCGCCACATCGAGCGCGGCGGTGTAGTTGCCTTCGACGATCAGCTTACGGAACTTCGCCGAGCCCGTGACATTGGTGCGTTCGCCGATATTGATGAAGGTGGGGGTCATAATCGTGGTCATGCGCGCTTAATCGTCTTTTACGGGCGTAATATCAAGGTCGGAAACATGGGCCGCCAGTCGCCGCAGCGCCGGTTCGAGCAGGCCCTGCGCGTGCACGCGTACCAGTGGCGTGTCGATCCACCGCGCCTGCGCCAGCCACCCGTGGATGTGCAGCAGCAGGGCATTGGGGGTCGAACCATGCACGGCGGCGCTCAGTTGGCCCCAGTCCGGCGGATTGGGCACCTGCGGCGCGGCAGCGGCAAAGGCGGCATCGCACAGGCGGTATTCGGTCAGGACCAGCGTCAGCTCATCATAGAACGGCTGATCGACGCGCAGTTCGTCCGGCGTGACGTCTTTCAGCACATCGGCGGCGATCTGCAGACGGTCGGACCAGTTGTCGGAAAAAGGATTTAGGGTCATTTGCCTGTTTTTTCCTCCCTGCGCGAAGCGTGGGGAGGGGGACCGCGAAGCGGTGGAGGGGGAGACTCAGGTCGTAGTGGCGGGCGCTATACCTCACCCTAAGCACAGGGAGGAAAACTATTTCCCCGCCCGCCTGACCGCAATATCGACCTGCCCATGCAGGAAATCGACAAAACCGATGCCCTGCGCCGCCAGCGCCTTGGGGTACAGCGACGAGGCCGTCATACCGGGCAGGGTGTTGGTTTCGATAAACACCGGGCCCTTATCCGAGACAATGAAGTCCGACCGCGTATAGCCCCGGCACGACAGCGCCTTATGCGCCGCAATGGCCAGCCGCTGAATCTCCGCCATCACCTCCGGTGCAAAGCGCGCGGGGCAGATTTCCTGCGTCTGGTTGGACAGATATTTGGAGTGGTAATCAAAGGCTCCGCGGTCCGGGATGATCTCGATGGGCGGCAGGGCGATCAGCGACCCGTCGGCCTGCTCCAGCACGGCGCAGGTGGCCTCGGCCCCCGTCACAAACGGCTCGATCAGATAGGGCTGTTCTTTCGCAGCTTCGCGCACCGCCACCAGGTCATTGGTCAAGTTGACGAAGATCAGGCCGAAGCTCGACCCGTCCTGCGCCGGCTTGGCGACCAGCTTGCCATACTCGGCAAAGGCGTCATCAAGGTCGCTGAGCGCAATGCCCGCCGGGGACGGCACACCGGCGCAAGCCGCAAAGCGCTTGGCCGAGACCTTATCGAAAGCCAGATGCGAAGCCGCCGAACCGGAGCCGGTGAAGGGCACACCCCGCGCCTCGCACTTGACCTGAAACTCGCCATTTTCGGCAATGCCGCCGTGCAGGCCAAGCACCAGCACGCGGTCTTCGGCGGCGGCCCGGTCCAGCGCCTGATCAATGGTCCCCAGATCGTGGCCATCGGCGCGGAAGGGCACCTCGAACGGCCGCTGATGGCCCAGAAGCGCCAGAGACGAGGCCTCATAGACGTGATTGTCCTCGTCCCAGAACCACAGATCGGCTTCGGGCAGGGCCTTGTGCAGGGACTGGGTGGTGGCGACGGCCACCAGACGCTCGCGGCTCAGGCCGCCGAAAAGCAGGGTCAGGCGCATAACAACCTCAATTCAGTTCAAACGGTTCAAGGCCCGCCAGACGCAGGGCGGGCGGGCGCTGCGGCGGGACGCGCGGCGCAAACCCGCGCACCTCATCGGCGACGTGTTTGATATGGTCGGGCGTCGTGCCGCAGCAGCCACCCAGTATGTTGACCAGCCCGTCCTTGGCCCATTCGTGCAGTTCGTGCGCCGTTTCGTGCGGCTGCTCGTCATACTGCCCCATGGCGTTGGGCAGGCCGGCATTGGGATAGGCGGCGACCAGCGTATCGGCCACGCGCGCCAGCTCAGCAATGTGCGGGCGCATCAGGTCGGCCCCCAGCGCGCAGTTAAAGCCGATGGCAAACGGTTTAGCGTGCTTGACCGAGTTCCAGAAGGCCTCCGCCGTCTGCCCGCTGAGGGTACGTCCCGAACGGTCGGTAATGGTGCCCGAAATCCAGATCGGCAGCGTGTCCAGCCCCTCGTCCTCAAGGTCCATAATGGCCTTCAGCGCCGCCTTGCAGTTCAGCGTGTCGGTGATGGTTTCGACCAGATAGAGGTCCACCCCACCCTCGTTCAGGGCGCGAATCTGCTGCTTATAGGCCGCATAGACCTGATCGAAGGTGACGCTGCGCGCCCCCGGATCGTTCACGTCCGACGACATGGACAGCATCTTGTTCAGCGGCCCGATGGAGCCCGCCACAAAGCGCGGCTTTTCCGGCTCCTTCGCCGTCCAGGCATCGGCGGCGGCGCGCGCCAGCTTCGCCCCTTCGTAATTGATGTCCCAGCAGGCCTGCGCATCGAGGTGGTAATCGTCCATGGCGATGGTCGTCGCCGAGAAGGTATTGGTCTCGGAGATGTCGGCCCCCGCCGCATAGTATTGGTTATGCAGGTCGGTGATGATGTCCGGGCGGGTCAGGCACAGGATGTCGTTATTGCCCTTCATCTGACCGACATGGTCCCTGAAACGCTCACCGCGGAAATCCTGTTCATCGAGGCCACGCCGCTGGATCATCACGCCCCATGATCCGTCGAGGATCAGGATACGTTCCTTGGCGGCGGCTTTCAGGGTGTCTATGCGCTCCTGACGGGTCATTTTCTGTCTCCTTCCCCCCTGATCTCAGGGGGTACACCGCCGGAATCGGCGGAGGGGGGGTACACCGGCGGGTTTAACCCCACCGTCTTCGAAGCCTTGCGGCCTCGAATCCACCTCCCCTGAACTCAGGGGAGGCGAAGGTTATCAGCGCTTCCGCAGAAGCAGGTTCAGTTCACTGTTCCATTCCGGCGGCAGGAGCGCCAGCGGACTGGAACGGCGCGTTTCGATCACAAAGCGGGTCGCCAGACGCCGCAACAGATCGCGGTAGTCGAAACCCAGATGGTGCGGGTAGTAGCCCCCGCCGCCCTCAAAGTCCACGCGCAAGCGCTCAAAACGGATATCGCCGCGCGCGGCCTGCGCAATACGCTGGGCATCGGTGTCGAAATCCACACGCCTGCGGCGGCGGAACCAGCCTTTGAGGCGCGCCACAGGACCGGTTTCGACCGGCACACCGACGATCAGCACGCCATCCGGCTTGAGCAGGCGGTGCATATGGTCGATGGCCTCCGTCGTCTCCTGCGGTGGCAAATGCTCGAACACCTCAAGGCAGAAGATGGCATCCGCACAGCCATCGGCCACATTCGTCACATCCGCCTTCAGACTAATGCCACTCAGCGCACCGATATGGGCCACAGCCTGCGCCCGCAACTGCGCCGAAGGCTCAAAACACACCACCTCACCCGCCGGGCACATCAGCCGCAACAGCCGCGCCAGTTCGCCATCCCCGGCACCGTAGTCGATACTGAGCGCCAGACGGCGGGCTTTCAGAAGCCCCAGCGCGTCATTCAGGCGCTTATGCTGCAAAAAGCGCTTGAACGCATTGGGGTCGTCGCGGGTAATCGACGCATAATCGGGTTGCAGGCTCATAACATCCCCGGCACTGCTCAAAGGGCGGTCATCTGACCGTCCCTTAGCCCCAGAACGCGACAGATCGAATACACCAGTTCGGCGCGGTTGAGCGTGTAGAAGTGGAAATGGGTGACGCCTTCGCGCTCAAGGCCCAGCACCTGCTCGACCGCCACCGCCGAAGCCAGCAGTTTGCGCGTCTCCGCATCGTCATCGAGGCCGTGGAACAGGTCTTCCAGCCAGTCGGGCACCGCGGCTTCGCAGGCCGCCGCCATCTTGCGCAGGCCCTTGAAATTGGTCACCGGCATGATGCCTGGCGTCAGGTCGATCCTGATCCCCGCATCGGCCACGGCATCGCGAAAGCGCAGGAAGGTTTCCGGCTCAAAGAAGAACTGGCTGATGCCGCGCGTCGCTCCGGCATCGACCTTCTGACGCAGCACGTCGAGATCAAAGTCCAGAGACGGCGACTGCGGGTGCTTTTCCGGATAGACGCCGACGCTGACCTCAAAATCGCCGATGCGGCGGATGGCGGCGGTAAGCTCCGTGGCGTTTTGATAGCCGTCCGGGCGCGGCGTGTACTGACCGTCCTGAAGCCCGCCGGGCGGGTCACCGCGCAGGGCCACGATGTGGCGCACCCCAGCGTTCCAGTATTCGCGGATGACCTCATCGACCTCTTCGCGCGAAGCCTCGACGCAGGTCAGGTGCGCGGCGGGTTTCAGCGCGGTTTCGTCCAGTATGCGCTTCACCGTCCGGTGGGTGCGCTCGCGCGTCGAACCACCGGCCCCATAGGTGACCGACACGAAGCTGGGGTTCAGCGGCTCCAGCCGACGGATCGCGCCCCACAGGCTCTCTTCCATCTCCGCCGACTTGGGCGGGAAGAACTCAAACGACACATTGAGGTGCGAGGCACCGGCCCGGATCTTGCGGGCGATGGAAGACTGAACGAAGGCGGGCGGCGGGGCCATAAGGATTCTCTGGGACAGGTCGGGGCTATAATCAGGGCTTTTGCAGCAGCCAGATGCGCACGGTCAGACCGGGCTCCTGATGCGGCGGCAGGGACAGGTTGCGCAGGGCCTTAAGCCCGGCCACCTTCTGCCAGTGGCTCATATCGTCATCGCCTATGCCCAGACGCCGGTGCTGGTATTCGTCGCGCATGATCTCCAGCCGGTGCGGCGCGAAATCGACGATCAGCAGGCGACCGCCGGGTTTCAGCAGGCGCGCCGCCTCCTTCAGCGCCTGCCCCGGATCGGGCAGGAAGTGCAGCACCTGATGGATGACGACCAGATCGGCGCTCTGGCCATTGAGCCGTGTGGCGAGGATGTCGCCGTGGCGGAAGTCGATACCGCTCAGGCCCGCCTCGCGCGTGCGGGCACGGGCAATGTTGAGCATCTGCTGCGACAGGTCGAGCCCGATGGCATATTCCGCGTGCGGGGCCAGCAGGCTGAGCATCCGACCCGACCCGGTGCCGAGATCGACGATGGTTTCAATCGGCGCATCCCCGACCAGCGACTGAATGGCGGCTTCGACCTCGGCATCATCAACATAGTGCGAACGGATCTGATCCCAAACCGGCGCAATGTTTTCGAAATAGCCCTGCGCCGCTTCAAGCCTTTGTCCGCGCACCTCTTCCAGCGCGCGCAGATCGGCGCTGCCCTCCTCGCCGAGCGCGCTCAGCACGGCGTCGATCAGCGGCGTCAGGGCCGGGTGCTCGCTGAGCCGATAGAAGACCCAGGCCCCATCGGGGAAGCGGTCGATGACGCCGGCCTCGTTCATCAGCTTGAGGTGGCGCGAAATGCGCGGCTGACTCTGATTGAGAATCCGCACCAACTCCATGACAGACAGTTCTTCATGCGCTAAAAGACGCAGGAGTCGCAGGCGCGTGGGTTCCCCCATCGCCTTCAACGCCTCCAGCAGCGCCGCTTCGCCCAGTATGTCGCTCGATTTCATATAACCATATAAAGATGTCTTTATGTGATTTTGCAAGCCCTAAAATCGTCTTGCCGCGATCCGGAACGGTATAGACAGGCCTGCGACAGCGTTACACATGGCAGGGGGACGTGCGATTTCCCACATATCGGCGTATAAACAACACCCATAACAGCGGAGTTTCAGGCCCCATGACCGATAAAGCCACACTTTCGACGGCCATTTCCCGCGGCCTGCGCCGCCGCTGCCCCGCCTGTGGCGAAGGCCATGCCTTCCGTGGCTATCTCAAGGTGGTGGATACGTGCAGCCACTGTCAGACGCCGCTGGGGGCCTATCCCTGCGACGACGGCCCCGCCTATGTCACCATGCTGCTGGTTGGGCATCTGGTGATCGCGCCGATGTTTGCCTTTGAGTTTTTCTGGAACTTTCCGCTGCAAATCGTGGTGCCGGTGACCCTGACCATTATGGGTGCCCTGACCCTGTTGCTGCTGCCCTTTATCAAGGGCGGGTTCCTGGGCCTGATCTGGCACCACGGGCTCAAACGCTTCCGATAACAGCGTAAGTTGGGCTTGACGGAATCTCCTTTGCGGAGAATTCTCACGCCGACGCCACAGGGCGTCACACGGATAAACGGAGGCCCCGATGGCGCACAAATTCCTGATCAAGAAGAACAAGGCCGGCGAGTTCGTCGCCTACTTCGTCTATAATTCCGAGACGATTTTCTGGACCGAAGGCTATGCCTCCAAGGCCTCGGCCAAGAATGCCATCGAGTCCCTCAAAAAGAACGGGCCCGACGCCGAAATCGAAGACCAGACGGCCGAGTAGCCGGCGACAGTCTCCCGGCACCACTGTCAAAAACGAGAAAGCCCGAAGGCCGATGCCTGCGGGCTTTTTTCGTTTTCACCGGACGATGCAGGCTCAGGCCCCAAACTCAGGCCCAAATCTCAGGCCTAAATCTCAGGCCTAAATCTCAGGCCATATTCAGTGTATCGCGGATAATGGCGATCGAGCCCTGAGATTCTTCGGTGCATTCCATGTGCAGGCGGTCGATTTCTTCCTGAGCGAAGCTGCGCATCAGCATCGCGGCCTGCGGCGACAGGGCCATCAGGGTCCGCACCGAGGCGCGGGCCAGGGCGAGGGAGGCGTCGAGATCGACCAGATTGGCAGTGTCGCGCGCAACGGCAAGAGCGTACAGGCGCGACGCCACATTGGATGAGCTATCGGACATATTTGATATTCTTCTGACGGGGACGTCTTTTGGGGGAGGAAAAACCGCAGTCCCGTACAAACACACGCTCAGGCTGCGGATACAACGCGTTATACCGTTACGGCATAATATCATGCGCCTTCCTGCGAAATCCATAAGCGACCCTTTTGCGCTCTGAAAGTCGGCCGGCAAGTTGGGCTTTGATTTTAAATGAAATTTCAAAAGACGCGGGAAATTTATGCGCGCCACCCGGCGCAATAAACGAATTTATCCGAGTGGAAGCGCTTTATTCGCGAAATAATATCGACATTTGCGAATATATGCAATTCGACAATGCAATAATTACCGCAGCCTTTTCTTTATTGCGAAAGGATTGCACGAGGCTTACCGAAGGTCAATCCCTATTTCATTATGTGACATATTTTCACAAGGCTGCAAAACAGGCACAAAAAAAGCCCGCCGTGTGGCGGGCTTTGGACTTCACAGAAGACCAGATCAACCGATCTTCTTGGCCAGACGTTCCTGACCTTCGCGGATCAGTTGGGCCGCCTGTTCCGGATCGCCCCACCCGATGACGCGGGTTTCCTTGTTCTTCTCCAGATCCTTGTAGTGGGCGAAGAAGTGGGTGATCTGCTCGATCAGGATGGCCGGCATCTGACGATAGCTCGACACATTGGTGTAATAGGGGTGCAGCTTGTCCACTGGCACGGCCAGGATTTTTTCGTCCTTGCCCGCCTCGTCTTCCATCAGCAGCACGCCGATCGGACGCGAGCGGATGACCACACCCGGGTAGACCGGCGTCGGCCCCACCACCAGCACGTCGCAGGGGTCGCCATCGTCAGCCAGGGTGTGCGGGATAAAGCCGTAATTGCCCGGATAGTACATCGAGGTATAGAGGAACCGATCGACGAACAGCGCGCCGGAATCCTTGTCCATTTCGTACTTGACGGGCATGCCGCCCTGCGGAATTTCGATGACGGCGTGGATGTCCCAGGGAGCGTTCGGGCCGACGGAAATCTTATCGAGATTCATAGGATGTCTTTAATGTTAAAAGGCATTGATGATATTGTTTGCGGGCTGTCATAAGCGTTCAGCCTCTCTCGCACAAGCGAAGTCTGCGTTTTTTCTTTTCGAACTTTGCTACAATTTGTTACCCGGCAGGCAATTATCCCTTGTCAGGCGTCGGCGAAGCGCCTCAATTAGACCAAAGTCGGATAACAACAGACACTTACAAAGACCTCACCCATGCAACTTATCGTCAAACTGTTCGGCAGTTGGCAGGATTTCAGCGCCCTTCTGGTCTTCATCTTCTGCTGGCTGGGCTATGAGCCCGTGCTCAAGGCGTTGTCGAAAAAATCAGGTGTGATCTTCAAGGATCTGACCATTGTGCGGCGCGCCTGGATGAAGGAAATGGTCATCCGCTCATTCAAGCTCTACGACTCCAACCTGATCGGTCATGGCGTCAATTCGATGAGCTTCTTCGCCTCGGCCAACCTCATCCTGATCGCGGCCGTAGCCGGGGCCATCTTCACCGGCGACCTGTCGTACAAGAGCGCGCACGCGCTGGGCATCGACACCTCGTCTTCGGCCCTGCTGCTGATGAAACTGGCACTGGTGATGATCTGCCTGTCGCGCGGCCTTCTCAACTTCATCTGGGCCCTGCGCCAGACCAACTATGCGGTGGCCGCCATGGGGGCCGTGCCCGAAAATATCGACAACGAAACCGCTCAGGCCTTTACCGAAGCTGTGTCCGACATCTTCGAACCGGCCATGTCCAATTTTTCGCAAGGGGTGCGCGGCTACTACTTCTCGCTGGCCGCCGCCGCGTGGCTGTTCGGGCCGATCCCTCTGGCCATAGCCAGTATCGGGGCCACCGTGCTTCTGGCCTGGCGGCAGTCGCGTTCACAGGCGGCGCGTGGTCTGCGGCGTATGCGTGAACTGCTCGAAGACCACCCCTACCCGACCCGCACGCGCCCCATCTATGAGGGCCGGTTCGAGGCGGAAAGAGAAAATGGTGCGCCGCAGCAAGATGAAACAAATATAGAAACGAAAGCAGGCTAGATCGTTTTCTAAATAACGCAAAGGTTTGCTTGACTTAAAATCGTTCCTTACGGAACCATTGTAACGATACGTGATCATACAAATGGTTTTTTAGCTTGTGGATTTTTGCATCGCAGCGTATCAAGTGAGTGTTCGACGTTTTTACGTCGATGCCCTTCCTGGGCGTTTCCTCCCTGTAGACTTAGCCGCGCTCGTGTAGCGCGGCTTTTTTTTGGCCGAATACGTCCCTTGTACCAACAGCCGAAGATGCTGGCCGCATCCGGCCGTTGAAGAAACGAGACTGTCTCATATGTGTCAGTGACATGAGACAGTCTCGAAAGGCATACCAAGAGTCATTTTCAATGACCCTTGGGATTACCTTCGCTTCAGCCCGTGGATGACCGCCGCGACCGCCACGCGCATCCGCTCGGCCTGCGGGCTGAGGGTCAGGGACGCCTCATCCATGTACAGCCCGCGGTTCAGCTCGATCTGCAACGCCTCCACCCCCTTGTGCGGCCGGGCGTAGCGTTCCAGCGTATAGCCCCCGGCAAAGGGATGGTTGTGCGCCACGCGGAAACCGTGCGCCTCAAACACCTGCCGCACAAAGGCCGTCAGATCCGCTGCACAGGCCTCACCGTGCAGGTCCCCCAGCACAATGTCGGCCAGTCTGGCCGAAGACGCCGCGCCCGGCGCGCCCTTCAGCGTGCCCGACGGCATGGAGTGCCAGTCGATCAGCGTTACCCGTCCATGCGCCGATTTCGCCTCGGTCAGCACCTCGGTCAGGGCCCGGTGATAGGGGGTATGCACCGCCTCAAGCCGTTGCACCGCTTCGTCATAGGCGATCGGCTGAGCATGAATCTCCCGCCCGCCCGACAGGCAGCGCGGAATGACGCCGTAACCCGAGCGCACGCGCAGCGACTGACTGAGCGCCCCTTTCGGCAGGGCACCGCGGATCAGGCGCGGGTCTAGCTCCAGCGGATGACGGTTCACATCGACATAGGCGCGGCTATAATTGGCGCGGACGGCCCACACGCCTTCCAGCGCCTCAAACCCGACCAGCGCATCAACAAAGGCGTCTTCGGTCATGCGCAGGTGCGGCGCGTCATAGCGCGCGGCCGCCACAAAAGCCTCCGGCAGGTACGCCCCGGAATGCGGCAGGCCGAAGACCAGCCCGCTGCCGCTCACCGCCGGGCGGCGCACATCGACGGCAGGAACGGTCTGAGCTGGGGATGAACGGTCGGGCATTAAACCCGTGATAAGACAATTCTGCGCTGTCTTCACCCCTAATTTACACCTGAGCCCTAATCATCTACTCTCAGACGAAACGGGGCCCCTTTCCCACAGGACCGGGATTAATGACCAAGATTCTCCTCGCGGAAGACGAAAATTCCGTGCGCAGCTTCCTGACGCGCGCCCTTCAGCGCGCCGGCTATGATGTCGTGAGCTGCCCCGATGGCGACAGCGCCATCGAAGCCCTCGATCAGGGGCCGTATGACCTGCTGCTGACCGACATTGTGATGCCCGGCGCCGATGGTATCGAAGTGGCCAAGGTCGCCTCGCAGCGCCAGCCGGGCCTCAAGATCATGTTCATCACCGGCTTTGCCGCCGTGGCGCTCAATGCGCAAAAGGCCTCCCCCGAAGCCAAGGTCCTCGAAAAGCCGGTGCATCTACGCGAAATCGTGACCGAAGTCGAGCGCCTGATCGCTGCCTGACGGGCCAGTGCGGGCGGCCCGCGCAGGTTTTAAGTGGCGCTAACGCTTCGCTCCCTGAGCGCGGGCGAAATCGTCACCAAAGTCGAACGCCTGATCGCCGCCTGAGGGGTTAGGTTACGCGGTCTATATTATACCTCCCCACCTCTGGTAGGGAGAGTGACCGCACGAACCGCCAAAGGCGGTGATCAGACCGCCGATGCGGATGCGGTGGTGGGGGCTCTTTCAGCCCACGCCGCCCTTTCGCACACTTTCCACATTTTTGATCGCAAAAGCCCTTGCCACCGCCATTTTCGGCGGCTATACACCCGCTCCTCGCACCGGCACAGCGTTGCCGAACACAATTGTGGACTCGTAGCTCAGCGGGAGAGCACTACGTTGACATCGTAGGGGTCACAGGTTCAATCCCTGTCGGGTCCACCATTTCCTTCATTTTTCCAAAACATCGAAAATGTTTTTCGGTTTGAGCTCAAAGGCTTCGCCTTTGGTGCCGCGTAGGCTGCGCTCCCGCTTGGTCGCTGGTCGCTTCGCGCCTTTTCCACATACGCTTATGGGCCCGCCACAATCCTAGGCACTGTGTGTCAGGCGCACGCCGCTTCGCCCGTGTAACCTTTTCCCCGCCCCTTTCGTACTCGCCTTGGCGCGCCGCGCCCAACGCCTGCTGCCACAAACAGGTCAGCCGTAGGCGCAGTCTGACGCCGCGAATTTAAAACTTACATTCGACACCGATATAGTCAGCGGCACCGTGCGCAACGGGGGAGATTGAGATGGACGGCCACAGCCACCCGACCACGGGACGCCCGCTTTGTACTGACGCTTCGCAGAGCCCCTGCGACCGGCGTTACTCTGAGGTGCGGGCCGCGACCTTGCGTCTTGCTGCGCCCCTGTCGGCGGAGGACATGGTCGTGCAGTCCATGCCCGACGCCAGCCCGGCCAAGTGGCATCTGGCGCACACCACCTGGTTCTTTGAGACGTTTCTGCTCAGTCTCCGCCCCGGCTATGCGCCGTTCGATCCGCACTACGGCTATCTGTTCAACTCCTATTACGAAGCCAAGGGGGCGCGTCAGCCGCGCGCCCAGCGCGGTGTCCTCACCCGACCGACCCTGAGCGATATCCTGGCCTATCGTCAGCACGTGGATCATCATATGCGCGACCTGATCGCCGCCGGGCTCGATGCCGAGAGCGAGGCCCTGCTGGCGCTCGGTCTGGCGCACGAGGAGCAGCATCAGGAACTGCTGCTGATGGACATTTTGCACCTGTTCAGCCTGTCGCCGATGGCCCCGGCCTATGATCCCGCCTTTGTTGCCGACGCCCCGGCGGGCGAGGCCCGGTTTATCTCTTGCGCCGGGGGGCTGGTCGAGATCGGCGCGACCGGCGACGGGTTTGCCTTCGATAATGAGCGGCCGCGCCATAAGGTCTGGCTGGAGCCCTATCAGATCGCCGATCGGCTGGTGCGCAATGGCGACTGGCTGGCCTTTATGCACGACGGCGGCTATGCGCGGCCGGAGCTGTGGCTGTCCGATGGCTGGGCCCGCGTGCAGGCCGAGGGCTGGCGCGCCCCCCTTTACTGGCGGCCGGACGGCGAGCAGTGGCAAGACTTCAGCCTGCGCGGCCTGCACCCGGTCAATCCGGACGCCCCCGTCACGCACATCAGCTTCTACGAGGCCGATGCTTTTGCCCGCTGGGCCGGAGCGCGTCTGCCGACCGAGGCCGAATGGGAGGCCGCCGCGCGTCAAGGCCTTTTGCAGCAGGTGGATGACGTCGCCTGGCAATGGACGGCCAGCGCCTATCTCGGCTATCCGGGCTTTCGTCCGGGCGCGGGTGCCGTCGGCGAATATAATGGCAAGTTCATGAGCGGGCAGATGAGCCTGCGCGGCGGCAGCGCCTTTACGCCTGGCGGTCATGCGCGCGCCACCTATCGCAACTTCTTCGCGCCGGAAAAGCGCTGGGTGCGCGCGGGTCTGCGTCTGGCGCGCGATCAGACCGCCGCAGAGAGCCGCGATGAGGGCTTCGCGGCCGATGTGATCGCCGGTCTGTCGGCACAGCCCAAATCCCTTTCGCCCAAGTATTTTTACGATGCGGCAGGCTCCGAGTTGTTTGAGGCCATCTGCCGCACGCCGGAATATTACCCGACGCGCACCGAAACGCGCCTGTTGCACGACATTGCCGATGCGCTGGTGGCGGGCTGGACCGCCGAAACCGTGCTGGTCGAATTTGGCAGCGGGGCCAGCGACAAGACGCGGACTCTGCTCGATGCCTGCCCGGCCCTGCGCACCTATGTGCCCATCGACATTAGCCCGGACGCCTTGCACGCGGCGACGGCGCGGCTGCAAAGCACCTATCCGCATCTGAATGTCGTGCCGCTGTTGGGTGATTTCACGCAGGCCCTGCCCCGGCCCGACGCCCTTGAAAACAGGCCGTGCGTCGGCTTCTTCCCCGGCTCGACCATCGGCAACTTCAGCCCGGACGAAGCGCGCGAGCTGCTGCGGGCCTTCCGGCACCTGCTGGGGGCAGGGGCGCAACTGATCGTCGGTGCCGATATGGTCAAGGACGCAGCCACGCTGCACGCCGCCTATGATGATGCCGAAGGCGTGACGGCGGCCTTCAACAAAAACCTGCTGGTGCGGATGAACCGCGAATTGCAGGGGGATTTCGACCTTGACGCCTTCGCGCATCTGGCCCTGTGGAACGCTGAGCGCGCCCGGATTGAAATGCATCTGGTCAGCCGCCGCGATCAGCGCGTGGCCGTCGCCGGGCAGAGTTTCACGTTTGCGGCGGGCGAACGTCTGCATACGGAAAATGCTCATAAGTTCACGCCGGACAGCTTCGCCGCCCTGTGCCATGACGCCGGATGGACGGTCGCGCATCAGTGGATCAGCCCGGCTCCGGCCTTCGGCCTTTTCGTACTGTCCTGAGCCGCCCGCCGGGCCAGGCCAGATATTTACGCAGCGGCACTTGAGCTTTGGCCTCAGGCGGCCTACACAGATAATTGCCCCGTACACGGACATTTATCAGGACCACTCCGCTTGGATCAGCACACGCCGCCCGCGACTCAGTTTGGGGCCCTCCCCTTTCGTGAGACGCGCGGGGGCGAGGTCGAGTTTCTGCTGATCACCTCACGCGGCAGCGGGCAGTGGATCATCCCCAAGGGCAAGCCGATTCCCGACCTGACACCACAGGAAACGGCGGCGCGCGAAGCCTTTGAGGAGGCCGGTATTCTGGGTGAGGTCGATCCGCACCCCATCGGACGCTTTGCCTATGTGAAGGATCAGGGTCAGCCCACGGCACAGTTCATCCCGGCGGTTGAGGTGTTTGCCTTGCGGGTGACGCAGCAACTGACGCTGTGGCCGGAAATGGGTCAGCGCAGCATGGTGTGGCTGACGCCGGAACAGGCCCTGCACGCCATCGAAATCGAATCCTTGCGCAAGATTGTGCGGCGGTTCGCCAACCGCTTTCCCAAGGCACGCTGACCCCCTTACTGCGGCATATCCGTCAGCAGGATCAGGTCGGACGGTTCCGGAATGCGCTGTTGCGGCAGGTCACGATGGGGCGGCAGGGCCTGCCAGACCAGCGTATAGACGCGCCCGTCCGGGCCGGTCGTTTGCGCGGTCTGAACGCGGGTGACATCCGTGCCCCCGAGGCGCGCCGCCGCACGGGCATTGAGGCTTTCGACCTGGCGTTCCGCGATCGGCGTCAGGGTGCGGGCATCGACGACAAATTCCAGCGCCTGACCCAATCGCGTCACCGGCACGATCAACTGACCGGCGGGACCGGGCCGCGCCCCTTCGACGAATAATTCACTGTTGAGCGACCCGCCGCCTTTGAAGTCCCAGCGGTAGTCGGTCCAGGCACTTATCTGTTGGCGGTTCCACTTCTTGCCTTCACGGCGCGCCAGCCAGATCTGCGTGTTCCCGGCGGCGTCGTATTTGTGGTAGGTGATGGTCACGCGCTTATCGGCATCGAAGCCAATGACCGTGTTGTTGTTGATCATGCCGCCTTTGACAGGCACCGGATCGACGATTTCGGCGTCCTTCAGCCGGATCGGCAGCGGGAGCGGCGCGCCGTCGGCCTTTTCCCAGTGGATCAGGTCGCGGCTGCGCGCATAGGACAGCTCGTGATTGGTTTCGGCCATCGGACTGTCGCGCCACACCCAGGTGATGTGAAACCATCCGTCCGGCCCCGCTACCGGCCCGACGAAATAGGCGTTGCGCTGCCCCTCGCCATCGACCAGCGGGGCCGAGGTCAGAGCCGACCAGCACCAGGCGGCCTCGTCATAGACCGTATAGACTTCGTTGCCGCGCCCGCTGGAGCCATCGCGGTACTTATAGACCAGCCGCCCTTCGGCATTGTGCAGAAAGACTGGATAGGTCATCTGCGACTCCCGCGCGGCATCGACCATCACCGGCACCCGCTTCAGCGTGCGGACATCGCCCGACGCATCGCTGCGGAAATAGGTCAGCGGATCGACGTGCATATTGCCCGCCACGTGCAGGGCACCCGACCGGTCAAGCGCCATGGCGACAGAATTATGGCTGTCCCAGCCGAGCCAGGTATCGACCTTGTGATAGATCCAGTGCGCCGCATTGTTCAGCGGGCGCTGCGCCACCGTCAGTTGCCGGTTGGCATCGTAATAGGCGACATAGAGATGCGTCTTTGACACCGCCATGGCAAAGCGCACGCTGTGGCCCGCCCACACGCGGTCAATGGCTTCGGGGGGATTTGTGGTCTGCGCCGTTGCCGCGGTGAGGAGGCTCAGGCCGACAAGCCCCATGCTCAGCGCCCGGATAACGGCTCTGCGCATGGCTCAGGCCCGCGGCAGCGGATCGGCGAGGGTGGAGCTTTCCAGCACACGCGCCATGGCGTCGCGCGCCGCCAGCAGGACCAGACGCAACTGACAATCATCCGGGGTCGGACAATCTTCACAGCGGGCATAGGCGGTGCGCGAGGCGCAGGGCGTCAGGGCCAGAGGCCCGTCGATCAGGCGAATCAGGTCGGCCATGCTGATCATGTCCGACGGTCGCGCCAGCATGTAGCCGCCCGAACGGCCGCGCTTTGACATCAGGAAGCCTTCGCGGCGCAGTTCGAGCAGTATGCCTTCGAGAAAGTGCAACGGGGCCTTGATCCGTTCGGCCAGTTCGCCCGCCTGAACCGTCTGACCGGCAGGGATACGGGCCATTTCCTGCATGGCGCGAATGGCGTATTTGGCACGCTGAGACAACATGGCGGCGGGGTAACCTGTATTTTTATGTTTCGTATCGGCGTCTTAGCACGAACCCGGTTACGAAAGCCATAAGTCCGAAACCCTATCTGGGCCCGGCGCGCTCTTCGGCGGCAAAGTCATAGACGCGGATGCCGTCCTTTTCCGGCGGGGGTTCGCGCCACACGCGGCGCTTCATGGCGCGTTCGGCATCCACCCGCCCCGACGCCCAGTGCTCGTTCATGGTCAGGCGTGAAAACTCATAGTCTTTGGATTGGCCGTGATCGCCCGCCCCGGAATTGATCAGATGGACCAGCGAGACGCGAAAATGCGCCGCCCTGGCGTAGCAGGCGGCCACGGACGGCTCGGCCTGCACCTCCGGCGGCAGTCTTTCGTACATGTGCCGGATCGACTGACGCAGGCGATAGCGCTCCAGAAAGGCATCGGTATTGAGGCGCGTGCGGCTGGAATAGGTGATATCCTTGACGCGGCCATAGACCTCATCCAGCGTTTTGGGCACCTCACCGCGCGACGAAAACAGGTCCATCTGAAAAACCAGCGTGTCGCCATCCAGCCCCGCCGGCGCTTCGTGCAGCACATAGGTCAGGGGCGTGTTGGAGACGACACCGCCATCCCAGTAGGCTTCGCCGTCAATGGTCACCGCCGGAAAGCCGGGCGGCAGAGCCCCCGACGCCATGATGTGTTCCGGCGTGATCGGTGTCAGATGGCTGTCGAAATAGACCGAATTGCCCGTGCGCACATTGACCGCCCCGACACTGAGGCGCACCTCCCCCCCGTTCAGCCGGTCAAAATCGACGTGCTGCAACAGGGTGTCACGCAAGGGCGACACGTCGTAAAAGCTGGTTTCCGACGGCAGGGCCCACGGCGCGAAAAAGGGCGTCAGGGCGGCGGGACGGAAGAAGCCGGGCACGCCGTTCAGCGCGCTCATATAGCCGCTCCATTGCCGAAAAGCGCTTTTCAGCCACGGATTATAGCCGCTCAGCGTGTCCGCCGGGCTCTCAGAGGTGATCTGCGCCCAGAAGGACCGCAGCTTTTCGACGCGATTGTCCGGCGCATTGCCGGCGATAATGGCGGCATTGATGGCACCGATTGAGACCCCGGCCACCCAGTTGGGCCGGACCCCGCCGGCGTGCAGCACCTCATAGGCCCCGCCCTGATAGGAACCGAGCGCCCCGCCCCCCTGAAGCACCAGTACCGTCTGATCATAGGCCGCGCCGGGATTGGTAACGGCTTCGGCGGCGGCAAAATCGTGACGGCTTTGATCCATAAGAGGCAGCTCCGGACGCTTACTATGACTTTATGTACCGGAATCCGGCCCCGCGCATCATTTTTACGGCACTTCACACAAATCTGAAGGTCTCAGGCCGGGCCCCGGCGCAGAGTCGTGCCGTGTAATACCAAGGGTCATTGAAAATGACTCTTGGTATACTTTTCGAGAATTTTTCATGTCATTGACACATATGAGAAATTCTCGAGTTTCAACGGCCGGAGGCGGTCTGCCTCTTCGGCCGTTGGTATAAACCGTGCAGCCTTTGGCAAGGCATCACGGGCGCGTGGCGAAAACGAGGCGATTTAAGGCTTTGGTTAAGCCTTAAGGTTAATCTGCGCCTACGGCCCCCCTGTTTTTTGGGCGCGAATTTCGGTCAGATTGAATCGAAATTCCGCTCTAACCTTTTGTTTTGTCGCGCATTTGATTCCGAAAGCCGTTGCACACTTTTCGGAATGCGCTCTAAGCCCGCAAAGGATAGCCTTCATGCGTCTGCCCGCCCTTCTCGCCGCCGTAGCCCTCGGCGCCCTTACCGCCACCGCCGCTACGGCCCAGAACAGCCCTGTCGCCGTCGATGTGCATGGCGGCACCACCGGCGTCGGTATCGGTGCGCGTTACAAGCTGAACGACACTTTTGTGCTGCGCGCCGATTACGACGTGCTGAAGCACAGTGACGACTTCAATTCGGACGACGTCAACTATAATGGCGAGCTGGACTTCAAGCCCTTCACCTTTGCCGTTGACGTCCACCCCTTCCGTAATTCCTTCTTTGTGTCCGGCGGCTATGTAACCGGTGATCGCAATGTGAAACTCGACGCGCGTCCGACCGGCACCACCAATATCGGTGGCGTGCCCTTCACCCCGGCGCAGATCGGCACGCTGCGCGCGCAGGCCGATATGGGCGACGGTGCCCCGTTTGTCGGGCTGGGCTTCGACAACACCTTCAGCTCGGATGGCCGGTTTGGCTTCCGCGTTCTGGCCGGGGCTGTGCTGGGCGATGACCCCAGCGTGACCCTGACCTCGGACGGCACCTATGCCAATGACCCGGCCTACAAGGCGGCGCTGGAAAAGGAACGTCAGGAGCTTCAGAACGACGTCAAGGACGCCAAGACGTGGCCCGTCCTGCAACTGGGCCTGACCGTTAAATTCTGATCGGGCTGAGTGACGGCAGAAACAAAAAAAAAGGCGGTCCTTTGCGGGACCGCCTTTTTCACTTCAGATCATAAACAACGCAGGTCTGCACCTGAACCCGATACAGCGGCGGCGTTTGAATAAAGGCATTTTCCGCCGCGCGGGCTTCGAGGGTTGGGGCCCGGCTCCCGGATACCACGACATCAGCCGTATCCGCTGTGGCTCGTTTCATGTTCATCGAGGTTTGCAGACGCGGTGCGTCGTCGTCCTCGTGCGTGTCACGCCCCAGAATATCGGCGCGGCAGGCGCGGCCCGAAGGGTCGATCAGACGAATAGAACCCAGCGTGCTGCCCGTGGCCTCGACGGCGCCTTGCGCCCGTGCCGCCGCATCGCGCGCGGCCTCATTGCGCAGCCGGTCCCGCAGGGCATTGTCGGGCTGCAAGGCAAAGGCCACGCGATCCACCTGCGTCGGGGCGGCCGCCAGAACCAGCGCGTAGACCGGCTCCAGCACGGCCATATCGCGCACCTCAACCCGCAGGGTCAGGTTGGCGTCATAGCCCCGGATCTTGTCGCCGCGGACATTGGCGATTTGCCGCCCGTCCTTGTCGCGATACTGCTCGTAAAAGGCCTGCACCGCAAAGTCAGTCCTGACACGCACCGCCTCCGCAGGGCGCTGCCGCAGGGCGGAGATCAGGGTTTCGGCCTGCGCGACCGCCTGACGCTGCGCCTCGCTGGCCGTCTTGCCCGTGCCCTTGAACCGGGCGGCGAAGGTGGCGCGATTGGCCTCGACCTCCGTCTCTGCATAGCCGGACTGCGGCAGCACCGCACGTTCCATCCACCACGGCGCGGCGTCAAAGCGATCGGCGCTTTCGACCGGCTTTACAGGCGGCGCGGCCTCGGCCCCGGCCGCCAGCAGCGGCAGGGCGCACAGGCCTATCCACACGCGGCGCATCAGTTCAGCCCATAAACAACGCAGGCCTGCGCCGTCAGTTCATTCAGCGGCGGGGCCTGAATAAAGGCATTCTGCGCGGCCTTGGCTTCGAGTTGCTCCACCGCGCTGCCACGAGCCGACATCTCCATAACGGGCGCGGGCGGCGGTGGCGGCGGGGCCATCGCATAGGCCACCGTCGTCGGCTCAAAATCCTGCCCGCCGCGCGGTTCCCCCCGCGCCAGAATATCCGTCTGACAGGCGCGACCCGTCGGGTCGATCACCTTGACCGCCCCCAGCTTGCCGCCCGCGGCTTCGGCAGCCTGACGCGCCCGGCGCGCCGCGTCCTTCACCGCCTCATTGTACAGCCAGGTCTTGGTGGCGTTATCGGGTTCCAGCGAGAAATAGACCGGCTGCGACGCCGTGGGCGACGCGGCCAGCACCAGCGCATAGGCGCGTTCCAGCGTCCGCAGATCATAGACCTTTACATCAAGGCCCATGCTGACCTGATAGGCTTCGATCTTGTCGCCGCGCTGGTTTTCGATGCGGTTGCCTTCCTTGTCGCGGTACTGCTCATAGAGGACGCGCATGGAGAAAGAGGTGTTGACGCGTACCGCGTCCTTGCCCAGCTTTTTCAGCGCATCGGTCAGGGCGCGCGTCTGCGCCACGGCCTTTTGCTGCGCCTCATCCGCCGTCTTGCCCACGGCGAGGAAGGAGGCCGAAAAATTAGCGCGGTTGGCGTCGATTTCGGTGCGCACATAGCCCGTCTGGGTGATGACCGGTGTCTTCATCCACCACGGCGCGCGGTCGTAGTCCGAGGCCTGATAATTATTGGTCGTCGTCTGAGCGACCGCCCCCCCGGCCACGGCCAGCAGAGCCATACCCAACACCCATTTACGCATAGTCGTCTCCCTGAATAGCGATGATTTTGACAGGCTGATGCCCTATTGCGGCTGATTTACGACGCCGGTTTGAAGGCGTCGGCTTGTTTTTGGCCTTCAACCTTCTGATCGGGCGTCAGCCGGCTTTCAATAAAAGGAACCGCTTCACGCGCTTCGGATACGGCGGCACTTCCCTTCGGTCCCTTGCGGGCCAGAAGCGCCCATTTATAGGCCACAGCCAGGTCCTTTTTCACGGCCATACCGTTAAAGTACAGCATACTCAGGCGGATTTGCGCGTCGGCGTTTCCGCGATCCGCCGCGCGATTGAAATAGCTGATTGCTTTGGGCTGATCACCGGTGTTGTAAAACAGATAAGCCATATCGGTGAGGCATTGCGTATCACCGCGATCAGCGCATTTAATCAGCCAGAGCTTTGCCCCCTCGCGGTCGCCCGCACTATTGAGCCTCTGTCCCCACGCCTTTTCTGCGGCCTTGTCGCCCGCTTGCGCAGCTTCGCGCAACAGACGCTCGCCTATTTCGACGTCTTTTGGAACACTACCGCGTCCCGTCAGGTAAAATTCGGCCAGCTTGCGTTTGATGTCAGGCGAAGGGGCTTTTACTGCCTTATAAAGGGCGAAGGCCTTATCGCGGTTGGCGACGCCTTTATCGTCATTGTACAGGTCGGCCAGTGCGATCTGCGCGTCCATATGACCTTGCGCGGCGGCTTTTTCGTACCAGCCTGAGGCGCGATCCGCGTCATCTATCCCCCCTCGACGCTTGTCATAGGGTAGACCACTGAGATACTGCGCCTGCGCGTCCCCGGTGTTTGCCTTGATAAAGGTGACCCACTCGTTTTCACCGGTCGGCCCGGTCTTGCCCGTGAAAAACACCCCTGCGGCCACCGCCACCACCAGAATAACCGGCAGCAGCACATACCAGGCACGGACTCCACCCGTCGATTTACGCATATATTACCCCCCTTATGGGTCAGAGGTTCAGGCATAGCACAGACAGAGGCGGTGAGAAGCCTCAGTCTTTTCGCCGCAGATCGAGCGTCATCGGGTAGTCCGGGTTGATATGCAGGGCCGGCACGCGCACGCGGCCCGGCGTATGGGTTGGGGCCTCAAAGCGCGACAGGCGGCGCCCCTCAGCCTCGTTCTCATTCAGCGGCAACTGCTCGTAATTGCGCCCGCCGGGGTGCATGACGTGATAGCGGCAGCCGCCGACCGAGCGTTCCAGCCGCGTGTCGATCACATCGAACTGCAGGGGCGTATTGACGGGCAGGTTGGGGTGCAGGCTCGACCACGGGGCCCAGGCCTTATAGCGCACACCGGCCACCTGAATATGGGCGTCGCGCGTCGGGTGCAGCGGCAGGCGACGGCCATTACAGGTGACGACGTGCTGATCACCTACCGCGCCGGACAGCACCACCTCCATGCGCTCGACCGAGGAATCGACGCCGCGCGACGTGCCGCCGCCGGACGGCTCCTCACCCATCACCGGCCACGGCTCCAGCCCAGCGCGCAACTCCAGCGTCAGGCCGCCGATCTGCACACTGCCCAGTGACGGGAAGCGGAAGTCGAAGAAGGGAATGAACCAGTCGCGGCTGAAGGCATAGCCGTGGCTTTTCAGAAAATCGAGCACTTCATGGAGATCTTCACGCACCTGATGGCCTAGCATAAAGCGGTCATGCAACTGCGTGCCCCAGCGCACCAGCTTCCCCGTATAGGGCTTTTTCCAGAAGACGGCGATCAGGGCGCGAATCAGCAGCGCCTGAATGAGGTTCATCTGCGGATGCGGCGACATCTCAAAGCCGCGCATTTCAAGCAGACCCAGCCGCCCGCGGTCCGAATCCGGCGAATAGAGCTTGTCGATGCAGAATTCCGCCCGGTGCGTATTGCCGGTCAGATCGACCAGCAGGTTACGCAGCAGCCGGTCCACCAGCCACGGGGCCTGTTCCGCCTCGCCCTTGGGCAGGTTGGACAGGGCGATTTCCAGCTCATAGAGCGACTCGTGGCGCGCCTCGTCGATGCGCGGCGCCTGAGAGGTCGCCCCGATATACAGACCCGAAAACAGGTACGATAGGCTGGGGTGGTTCTGCCAGAAGCGGATCATCGAGCCCAGCAGGTCGGGACGGCGCAAAAACGGCGAATCCTCCGGCTTCTGCGCCCCCATGACGATGTGGTTGCCACCACCCGTGGCGACGCGCTTGCCGTCGATCAGGAACTTGTCAGCGACCAGCCGCGCCAGACGCGCCTCCTCATAAACCGTAGTGATGATGCCTTTCAGCTCGTCCCAATCGCGCGCCGGCTGGATATTGACCTCGATGACGCCGGGGTCGGGCGTTACGCTTAAGGACTCGATGCGGTGGTCGCGCGGCGGGCCGTAGCCTTCGATGACCACCGGTACCTTGAGGTGCGTAGCCACCGCTTCGATGGCCGAAATCAGCTCGAAATAGTGCTCGGCATAGGCGGTCGGCGGCAGGAAGAGAAACAACTTACCGTGCCGCACCTCGGCGCACAGGGCCGAGCGCACCAGACCATTGGGCCCGGCCCAGCGTTGCGGATCGCCTACCGTGCCGATAGCCCTGGCAAAGCGCGGCACAAGAGCCTGCGCCTCCGGCAGGGCCTCGGTCGGCGCGAAGGGCGAGCGCGGCGGGAAGAGATGCGCGTCTACCTCAACCTGATCAACAAACGGCAGCGCCCCCAGCGGCAGGCGCAAACCGACCGGCGAGTTGCCGGGCAAAAGCATCATCTTCTCGGTGCGGAAACGCCACGGGTTCGACATCCAGCCGTCGAAACGCGCCGAGTACTGCAAGGGCAGGACGAAACCGGTCGGCTGGCCCAGATCGTTGTCCAGAAGGGCCTGAAGCCGCTTGCGCTCCGTCGCCTCATAGACATCGGCCTTCAGCATCTCGCCCTCAAGCGGCAGGCGCTGCTCCTTCCACAGGTGGTACGGAATGTCCTCATAGGCGTCAATGACGAGGCCTTCGTGCAGGCCCAGCGCCCCGGCCAGCGTGCGCAGGAAGGTGCGCGCCGTCAACTGCGGCTCATGCGCAGCGGCTTCTGGGTCGATCAGCAGGTCCGCATTGAGCCAGAAGGGCTTACCGTCCAGCCGCCAAAAGGCGTTCATCGCCCAGCGCGGCAGGATTTCACCCGGATACCACTTGCCCTGTGCGTGCTGCGCCAGCGCGCCTTTGGCAAAGCGCGCCGACAGGCGTTTGAACAGGTCGAAACCCAGTTTCTTCTTGGTGTCAGACAGGGCCGTAAAATGCCACTCATCGCCTGTGCGGTCGTCCAGCGACACGAAGGTCGGCTCGCCGCCCATGGTCAGGCGCACATCCTGCGCCGTCAGGGCCTTATCGACCTTATGCCCCAATGCGTCGATGCGCTGCCATTCGCCGTCCGTATAGGGTTGGGTGACGCGACGCGATTCATAGACGCGCGTCACCCCCATCTCATAGCTGAACTGCGACTGCGCCGGTTCGTGCGCGCCGGTGATGGGGGCCGCCGAGGTTGGGTTGGGGGCGCAGCAGAGCGGGATATGGCCTTCGCCGGTGAACATACCCGACGTCGGATCAAGCCCGATCCAGCCGGCACCGGGCAGATAGACCTCGTACCAGGCGTGCAGGTCGGTGACATCCTCGCTGACGCCCGACGGGCCGTCCAGCGATTCGACATCGGCCTTGAGCTGGATCGAATAGCCAGAGACAAAGCGCGTGGCGAACCCCTTGTGGCGCAGGGCCTGACAGGCCAGCCATGCCATGTCGCGGCACGAGCCCTGAAGCAGGGTCAGGGTTTCGGCCGAGGTTTGTACCCCCGGCTCCATGCGCAGGGTGTAGTTGAGGTGCGCATTGACCTTCTGATTGAAGGCGACCAGAAAATCGACCGTCCCCCACTTTTCGCCCGTCGCCGGGTTAAGGTCCGGCATGGACCGCACAAACTCCATCAGCAGGGCGTCGCGTTCCTTGATCTCCAAGTAGGGCGTCAGTTCCTCTTTGAGCGACTCCGCATAGCTGAACGGATAGTGGGTCGCCGTGTCTTCGAGGAAAAAGTCGAACGGATTGAAAACCTTGATTTCAAGGACCAAATCGACCTCAACGCGAAACTGCGCCACCTTGTCCGGAAAGACGATACGTGCCAGCCAGTTGCCAAAGGGGTCCTGCTGCCAGTTGATGAAGTGGTTTTCCGGCTCGACTTTCAGCCGGTAAGACTGCACGTGAGCGCGGGTATGCGGGGCGGGCCGCAGCCGGATGACCTGCGGCCCCATGCCGATCGGCCGCTCATAACGGTAGTCAGTAACGTGATGCAGCGCCGTCAGTATGGTCATTCACTCATCCAGTCTTACACCCTCCCTGCTCTGGCAGGGAGAGATGGCAGTCTTACACCTCCCTGCACCGGCAGGGAGAGGTGGTAAATATCCTGCGACCTGTAATCTACAGAATCGCCGGGCCGCTTGAGGGCCCCCACCACCGCATCTCGCGCTTCGCGCCTCGTGCGGTCCCCCTCCCCAGCTAGCTGGGAGGTATGATGTGAGAGGCTTCGTTTCAATCCGTCAGCTTACGTCCGCTTTCCCCACAAAATCACGTCACAGAACTGTAACGAAGACAAAAAAAATGTGTAACTCTGATACGGCACGGCATATGGACAAGTCCCGGCCAAGGCCGTTTAGTTTTCTGTGAGCGAGAAGGACCACCCGTTGTTCAGCGATATTTCGAGCGACATCTTTGCGTTTAGTTTCGACGGCTTAAGTTCGCCGCTCATCGACCTGAAGTTTCGCACCGGCCCGCAAAAGGGCGACCATACGCTCGGCTGGGGTCTGGCATGGTACCCGGCGGATAATAAGGCCGCAATGGTGGCCAAGGACCCGGCGGCCAAGGACACCGTCTCGCTCAAAGGGGCGATGAGCGACTGGGAAGGGTTCCGCTCGACCGTCTTCTTCTGCAAGGTGCGCGGCGCGGCCACCGGCTATACCCATCTGGAAACCCAGCCCTTTACCCGCTCCTTTGCCGGTCAGGACTGGGTGTTCATGCACAATGGCAACCTCGACAAGGAAGCCATCAAGGGACTACACCACAACAAGTCGATCTTTCTGGAGCCGCTCGGGCGCACAGACTCAGAGCTGGCTCTGGTCTTCCTGTTGGGCAAGATAGAGGATTACGGCGCGCGCACGCTGGCGGCCATCGACCACAGCGTGCTTCTGAGCTGGTTCCTGCAACTGGATGATCTGGGTTCCGCCGACATGGCCATTTCCGATGGCGTGACCGTGGCGGTCTTCTACGGCTCCAAGTCACAGTCGAGCCTTTATTACAGCCGCATCAAGCCGCCGCACGCCACCGAGGGGTTCCAGTCGGACGCCGCCTCCTTCGCGCTCAACAATCCGCGCGACACCTTCCGCACGGCGGTGGTCTTCGCCTCCTCGCCGTTCGCCTCCGGTAACTGGACGCCGATGCAGGGCGGGCAACTGATCATCGCGCGGCGCGGCGCGGTCATCTGGACCAACAAGAAGGAAGCGCCGTCGAAACTGCCGGTGCCGCCGCAGCAGCCGGACCGCCCGTCGGCCCTGTCTTCGCCCATCCTTCAGGGCGGGCCGCTGGAGAAGATCACCGAGCGCAACGCCCTGTTCGCCAGCGTGCAGGCCCAGTCGCAGCAGGCCTCCATCGTCGCCAAGCTGGCCAGCATGAGCCACGTGCAGTCGAACGTGATCAATGCCCGTTCGGTCACCCACGCCCCGGACGGCAGCCCCCTCACCTACCGGCTTTATGATGTGGTGCATTCGACGGAATACACATATGAGAAGGCCGTTGAACATTCGACCCACACCTTCCGCCTGCTGCCGGTCGAAGATCAGCTTCAGGAGGTCATCCATTCGACTCTGACCATTTCGGCCGAAGGCGAGGATGTGCGCTTTGAGGACGTGTTCGGTAATCAGAACATCCACTATTCGATCATCAAGCCCTACAAGCAACTGACCGTCTCGTGCCGCTCTCTGGTAAAGATTTTTGGACAGGCGCCGGACGATTACGGCCCGGCACAGCGTCAGGCGCGCTTCCCCATTTCGTGGATGCCGTGGCAGCTTCAGGTGATGGAGCCCTATTTGCTGCTGCTCGAAATGCCGGAAACCCAGATTGCCGAACTGCTGGTCTATGCGCGCGCCTTCTCCGAGCGCAATGCCGGTCACGTCATGGACACGCTGAACGACATCAACCTGACCATCTACCGCGACTATCAGTACGTGCCCGGGTCGACCTCGTTTTCGACCACGCCTTTTGATGTCTATGCCAATCGTAAGGGCGTCTGTCAGGACTTCGCCAACCTGTTCATCACGCTGGCGCGGCTTCTCGGCATCCCGGCGCGCTATCGCATGGGCTACATCTTTACCGGGGCCAATTACGAGAACAAGATTCAGTCCGACGCCAGCCACGCCTGGGCCGAGGTCTATATCCCCTATATCGGCTGGCGCGGCTTCGATCCGACCAATGGCTGCCTCGTGTCGCAGGACCATGTGCGTGTGGCGTGTGGGCGCAACTATCTCGATGCGACGCCAACCTCCGGCACCATCTATCGCGGCGGCGGCAAGGAGGAGTTGCGCGTGCAGGTGACGATGAACGAGGTCTATCTATGATAACTCACTTGAGAGTGCCCTTGGCTTCGTCTGCGGTACTTTCAAGTGGAAAAAGACGGTGAAAAATGCCTCGGGGCGCCCCTTCAGCATTTTTCAATTTTTTATGTAACGATGCGCTGTCGGGCATCGGAAAAAGGTCTGAAAGTACGCGTATTTTTTTGAGTTTATTCGCTTTGGGGAGGCACCCGCGTGAGTCTGGAATCCTATAAAACCGAAGGGTTTTTCGACGAGCTGTTCGCCAGCGACGGCGTGCCTCATGCGGCCGCCGCGGGCCTGGTCGAGCAGCTGGACGCGCTCAGCCGGGCCGACCTGAAACGCCGCCAGAAACAGGCCGAAGACATCCTTTATCAGTCGGGCAACACCTTCAACGTCTATGGCGACAAGAAGGGCACCGAAAAAATCCTGCCGTTTGATATCATTCCGCGCCTTGTGTCGGCGGCGGACTGGGACAAGCTGGAGCGCGGCATTAATCAGCGTATCCGCGCCCTCAACCTGTTCATTCAGGACATCTATAACGATCAGAAGATTCTCAAGGACAAGGTGATCCCGGCCGAACTGATCTTTTCCTCAGCCTGCTACCTCAAGCCCTGTGAGGGCCTGTCGCCGCCGAAAGGCGTGTGGACTCATATTTCAGGCACCGATTTTGTGCGCGATGGCGACGGCGAATTCTACGTGCTGGAAGACAATCTGCGCTGCCCGTCGGGCATCTCCTACGTGCTGGAAAACCGCGCCGTGCAAAAGCGCATCCTGCCCAAGGCGTTTCAGACCCTGAAGGTGCGCCCTGTCTCCAACTATGGCGACCATCTCTATAAGACTCTGAAATTCATCGCCCCCGAAGGCAAGGATGAGCCGAATATCGTCGTGCTTACGCCCGGCATCTACAATTCCGCCTATTTCGAGCACGCCTATCTGGCGCAGCAGATGGGCGTGCCCCTGTGCCAGAATTCCGACCTCGTGGTTGAGGGCGATACCGTCTATATGCGCACCACGCAAGGGCTGAAACAGGTCGATGTTATCTATCGCCGCATTGATGATGAGTTCATCGACCCGCAGGTCTTCCGCAAGGATTCGCTGCTGGGCGTCCCCGGCATCATGAACGCCTATCGGAAGGGTAAGGTGGCGCTGGCCAACGCCCCCGGCACCGGCATTGCCGACGACAAGGCCGTCTATGCCTACGTGCCCAAGATCGTGAAATACTATCTGGGGGAAGAGGCCCTCGCACAGAATGTGCCCACCTATATCTGCGAGGACGATAAGGAACGCGACTACGTGCTGGCCAATCTCGACAAGCTGGTGGTCAAGGCGGTGAACCTGTCGGGCGGTTACGGTATGCTGATCGGCCCCAAGAGCACCAAGGCCGAGCAGAAGGAATTTGCCGAAAAGATACGCGCCCGGCCGCGCGACTATATCGCCCAGCCCACCCTGTCCTTGTCGCGCGCCCCCACCCTGATCGGCAACGGGATCGAAGGCCGCCACGTCGATTTTCGCCCCTATTCGCTGTTTGGCGAAGAGGTCTTCACCCTGCCTGGCGGCCTGACGCGCGTGGCGCTCAAAAAAGGCTCGCTGGTTGTTAACTCGTCTCAGGGCGGCGGGTCGAAGGACACCTGGGTGCTTGGCGAAGAGAACTATTACGGAGTCGCGGAATGAAGGCTCTGCCAAAGTCCATACCTCCCCATCTTGCTGGGGAGGTGGACCGCGCCCGAAGGGCGGGGTGGTGGGGGTCTTGTGCCGCATCCATAGCCCCCCACCATCTCGGCTTCGCCGAGCCACCTCCCCCACACTTGGGGGAGTAAAAGATATGATACCGCTCCGCCTTGCCCATTCGACAGACTGCCGTGGCAGCCGCGGCCACCGCCGTTCAGGACATTCCGCATGATGTTAAGCCGCGTTGCCAACTCAATCTACTGGATGTCGCGTTATCTGGAGCGCGCGGAAAACGTCGCGCGCTTCATCGACGTCAATACCCACCTGATGCTCGATCTGGGTCTGAGCGTCGAGGAGACGCAGTGGTATCCTTTGATCGCCACCTCCGGCGACGATGAGGATTTCAACAAGCGCTACGCCACCGCCGATGAGAAATCCATCGTGCGCTTTCTGACCTTTGACGACAGGAATCCCAACTCCATCCTGTCCTCCATCTACCGGGCGCGCGAAAACGCCCGCACGGTGCGCGAAGTGATCCCGGTCGAAGTATGGGAAAAAATCAACGAGCTTTACCACCTGACGCAGGCCCACAGCCGCAAACGCTCGGTCGAGGCACTGCAAGCCTACTATACCGAGGTGCGTCAGTCGGGGACCCACTTTGCCGGCATGATGATCAACGCCATGTCGCGCGGCGACGGCTGGCACTTTGCTCGCATGGGTCAGTTGCTGGAGCGCGCGGACAAGACGGCGCGCCTGCTGGATGTGAAATACTTTCTGCTTTTGCCGCGTGGAGAGCAGGTCGATAGCCCCTATGACAATGTGCAGTGGGGCGCGGTGCTGAAATCGGTCAATGCGCTGGAAATGTACCGGCAGGAATACCATTCGATCAATTACCGCGACGTGACGCAGTTCCTGCTGTTCTCCAGGCTGTTCCCGCGCTCGGTGCGCTTCTCGCTGGACTATGCCACCGTGTGCATGGAGGCCATCTGTGAGAAAAAGCCGCACTGCGCCGCGCTCAACGATATGAAGGCCCTGCGCACCCGCCTGATGGAGGCCGACGCCACCGCCCTCATCGCCTCGGGCCTGCATGAGTTCATCGACGAATATCAGCTGGGTCTGAACCGGCTGGATCAGTCCGTGTACGAAACCTTCTTCAAGGACTGATCCCCTCAGGGTCATGGCAAATGACCTCTGGGCGGATTTGATCGTCACAGAGTTGACCCAAAGTCGCGCCATAAACACCGTATTTAAAGGGTGTGTTCCTGAAAACAGGAAGGGCGAACCATGATCAGGGCGGTTGTCATCGCAGCCTGCATTGCCGGTGGCATGGCGGCGACGGCGTGGGCAGAAACACCGGCGGCACCGGTTCAGGTCGAATATTACCAGCTTCGCCTCACCCTGCCGGCAGGGGGCGCTGTGAAGCAGACCCTGACGCGCACCACCCAGACCGAAACCGATGGCAAGGTGGTCACGACACGACTCAATGCGGAATATCTCAGTCAGATTTCCCGCCACCCGGACGGCTTTCGCGTCGTCAAAAGCCGTCTGAAAAATGATTTTCGCGTCGAAGGCGCGGAGACGGATACGGACCGGCTGGAGCTGGAAAAGGTGATGCAGGCCGCCGCCAGCATCAGCGATATCACCTATATTGCCGATGTCAGCCTGACGCCGCTGCGGGTCGAAAACTGGCCGCAGCTTCGCAACCGGCTTAAGGCCGCCATGCGCCGCACCGGGGCGATCAATGCCCGCGAAGGCGATGCCTTCGATGCCCTCTATGGCCCCATGACGGCAGAAATGGCGGCCGAGCAGTTCCTGCCCGAAGACGCGCTTCTGGCCATTCCGCACAATCTGGGCCTCAGCCTCAACAACCCCTACCGGCTGGATTCGCTGATCAACGGCCCGTTCGGCGGCACGATCAGCGCACGGGAAACCCTGACGCTGACGGCGTGGGACGAGGCCACCGGACAGGCCGAAGTCCTTTATGAATCCGGCCCGACGCGCGAAGCGCTGGACGCCTACGCCCGCCAGATCCGCCCGACTCTTGAGCAGACGGCGGCGCGCACGGCCCGGGTGCGCAAAAAAGCCCCGGTGCCGGTCGGGGATATTCGTCTCGATATCGGCACTACCTGCCGCTATCGCATCAGCCTGCATACCGGTCTGGTCGGCCGCGCCGAGTGTCAGTCTGTCCGCGATATCGGTCAGGGCGACGAGCGCCGCCTCCATCGCGAAAACTGGGTGCTAAGCGAAACCCCGGCCTGACCTATCTCCGTCTCCGGGCAAGAATAGGTATGACATAACGTCTTGTAAGACGGCCGGAAGCAGCCTAACCTGTATAGGACCACCGAAGGATCCTCATCGCTGACGGGGCAGCCGTATTGGGGCAACCCAATACAGCCTGTCTTTGACGCCATCGGTTCCGGAACAGGGCTTGGGAAGCGACGGCTTGCCGATCTGGTGGGGGGATTCTGTTTGATATTCGCCGCAGGACGGCCGCCGGGCGACTCAGCGCCTTACGGAAACGAGCATATGACCTTGGAAGCGTTCCCAATTGATCTTCGCATGGCCGCCCGGACCCCGGCCTCTGAGGAGGGGCTGTCCGGAACCAATCTGGAACGCGCCGGTGACCACAATCAGCGGGTCACGCTTCAGGCCATCCGCGCGCGCGGCCCCATCACGCGGGCCGATCTGGCTGATATCACCAACCTGACCGCCCCGGCCATTGCCAACATTACCCGCCGTCTGCTCAACGAAGGGCTTGTGCTCAAGGCGGGACGCCTGACGGGCGGGCGGGGTCAGCCCGCGACCCAACTGATCGTCAATCCGGACGGTGCCTTCTCGATCGGTCTCAATATCGACCGCGACCACATCACCATCGTTGCGCTCGACTTTGTAGGCCAGGTGCGTTTTCGCACCAGCCGCGAAGTGCATTTCGCCATGCCGGACGAGGTGCGCGCCTTTGTAGCCGAAACCCTGGACATCCTGCGGCGCAAGCGGCTGATCGACTTCGACCGCCTGATCGGCATGGGCATAGGTATGCCCGACGATCTGGGTCGGGTCCGCCTGCCCCACCGCCCCGAAGCCTATGAGGTGTGGTCGGAAATCGACGTGCAGGCCCTGTTTGCCGGTCTGATCGACGCACCGGTCGTGCTGGAAAACGACGCGGCGGCCGCCGCCATTGGCGAGATGCAGTTCGGGCACGGCATGCAATCGCGCTCCTTCATCTACACGCTGATCTCCGCCGGTCTGGGCGGAGGGCTGGTCATCAACGGCCACTATTTCCGTGGGGCCGATGGCCGCTCCGGCGAAATTGGCTTCCTGCCCATCGGCAGTGATGCGCAGAGCGAGACGACGCTTCAGGATGTCGTTTCCCTCTATGCCCTCTATGAGCGTCTGGCGCGCCACGGAATCCGCGCCTGCGTGCCCGCCGATCTGGAGAGCCTGTCGCCGCAGGCCCAGGCCGTCGTCGATAGCTGGCTCGATGAGGCGGCACAGCACCTCTATATGCCGTTCCTGACGCTCAACTGCGCCCTCAATCCCGAAGCGCACTTCATTGGCGGACGTATGCCGGCGGCGATCATCGACGGCCTGTGCGCGCGGCTGAACAGCCTCTATGCCCGGCTGTCGGATCGCCGTTTGCCGCCGGTAGCGCCCGTGCGCCGGGCGGCCCTGGCCATCGACGCCTGTGCCTGCGGGGCGGGCATATTGCCGTTCAATGAGCGCTTCCTGCCGATCCGAGAAGCGCTCATGAAGTCGGCGTGATTTCCGGCGTAAAGAGGCTCAGCCTCTTCGGCCATGCCTGTTATTGCAGAATCACGTAGTTGACGTAGAAGGGTTCAAGCGTTTCCGCCGAGGCGTTGCGCAGTTCGATCGTATCGAACTGACCGTCCTTGATTTTGAGGTCCTTGAACGGCACATCGTAGCGCGCCCACTTCCCCTTCAGGCCTTTCAGAGTCACCTGGCTTTCATAGGCCTTTTCCCCCAGTCTCAGGCGCAGGGTAAATTCCTGCTTGCCCTTTGGGCCGCCATGCACCAGCAGGGTCAGGGTCTTGAAGTCCGCGCCGTTCAGCTTCTGCCAGGTCTGGAAGGTAAAGACGTTCCAGGCGGCCATGGTGATTTCCACCGGCTTCTGATCCTCCAGCGGCACTGCCGGGGTCTGTTTGGCCCATCCGCCGATCCACCAGCCCTCTTTCAGACCGTCGGCATAGGCCAGCATCGGGCCTTTTTGCGCCCGTGCGGCCCCGGCGGCCAGAAGGGCCAGCCCACCGGCCAGAAACCCTTTGCGTGTCAGTTCTTTCATCGTGTCCTCCTCATCAATACGCCGGATCTTCCGGTCTTTTCAGAGCCGGGGTTCGTTCGCAGGGACGCGAAACCCGGTTCTCATTTTTATGCCGCGCATTTGAACCCGAAAACCGCTTCACACGTTTCGGTATGCGAAAGTCAGATCAGGAGCATTTTCAATGCCCCTCGGTGTTACGCGTACTCAAACCGTTTCAGGGGCGATCCAGCCACCCGCACAGAGGCCCCCGCAAGGCCATGGCCGCCTGTGGCCCGGCAGCGGTGAAGCGCAGGCTGCGGGCCTTGGACCCATAGGTCGGCCAGTCGTCACCGGGCGTGCCCTCACGCGCGAAGCGGACCCATCGCGCGCCCAGATCGGGCCAGCCCGCTCCCTCACCGGCCGGCCTGCGGTTAAACACAAAGGTCAGTTCAGAGCCGTGATGCACCGGCTGATCCGCCGGGCGATTGACCTCAAGCTGATAAAGCCAGACCTGCCCGCCCTTTGCCGTGCGCTGCCGCGCCAGCCAGTCGGCCGGGCAGCGGAAAGCGAGGTCGGTGGCCAGAGTCAGGTCGGGCGGGCCCGTGACCGGATCGGGGCCTTTTTTGTAGATGTTGATGGCCGCTTCGCCATGGGGCCCGAAGGCCTCACGGATGCGGGTGGCGACATCGCCATAAAGCCCCAGTTCGCGCGCCGACACGCCGATAATGACGGGGATCTTCGCGCCCTCCCCGGCGCGGAATACCTCTTCGGGGGCACGCGGCAGGACACGGCCATCGACCGTGGGCTGAAGCCAGATGAAGCTGTCGTCGTCGATGGGGGAGTCGAGCTTTTCCGCTGCCGTCAGCAAGGCGCTGGCCGGGGCGTGACGCAGGTCGCTCAGGGCGGCAGCGCTGTCGGGCTTTGCGCCGCTGAAGCCCTTGGCCAAAGTGGTCCCCAGCGCTTCGTTCTGCGTCAGGGTGCGCGGCGGCAGGCCGAATTGCGGTGTCCCCGATTGCAGGATCGCCTTATGAAACAGGCCGCGCGCCTTAGGGGCCGCCAGCAGCAGCCCCACATCCTGCGCCCCTGCACTGTGGCCGAACAGGGTGACATTGCCGGGGTCGCCGCCAAAGGCCGCAATATGGTCGCGCACCCATGTCAGGGCCGCGATCTGATCCATCAGGGCATAGTTGCCCGACGCCCCACCCTGTTCGGCGCTGAGGGCCGGATGCGACAGGAACCCGAATATGCCGAGACGGTACTGGATCGACACCAGCACCACACCCTGCGACGGCAGGGCCGAATAGATGGTGCCGCCGCCGTCACCGGCGCGATTGCCCCCGCCATGGATAAAGACCATGACCGGAAGGGGATGTGCAGGTTTCAGGGCCGGGGTGGCGACTTCCAGATAGAGGCAGTCTTCGGACGCCCTCTGCGCGGCCTTATCGTTCCAGCCATAGGACACCTGTGCGCACGCGGGCGCGCTCTCGGTGGCGTCGCGCACACCCGTCCACGGCTGCGGCGGGCGCGGGGCGGTCCAGCGGGCCTCGGCAACCGGTGGCGCGGCAAAGGGAATGGCCTTGAAGCGGCTGATACCGTCCTGCGTCTGACCGCGCAGATCGCCCTGCGGCAGATGGACAAGCGGGACGTCCTGCGCCCGGGCGGGCGTCGCCAGTAACAGGCCGATGGCGAACATTATCCGTTTCATGCCCGCCTCACCCGTTTAGCCTTGTTTCCACAGATAGGCGGCACCGCGCACGCCCGAAGAGTCGCCCCAGCGCGCCGGGGCCAGTTTGGCGTCCCAGCCGTCGGAAAAGACATAGGGCCGGATCAGGCCCGGCAGGGAGTCATAGATTTCCGGCACATTGGACAGGCCTCCGCCGAAAACGAATATGTCGGGATCGAGAATATTGACGATGGCCGCCATGCCGCGCCCCAGTCGCGACAGCAGGGCCTGAAAGGCCGCCCTGGCTTCGGCATCGCCGTTGCGCATGGCGGTGATGATCTCTTCGCCCCTCAGGTCGCGGCCCGTCGTCTGCTGAAAATCGCGCGCAAAGCCCGTGCCTGAGACCCAGGTTTCGAGGCAGCCGTGCTGACCGCACCAGCATTTGGGACCGGGATATTCGGCGGACTGTGGCCACGGCAGGGGCATGTGGCCCCATTCGCCGGCAATGCCATTGGCCCCGTTGACCAGTTGTCCGTTGACGACCAGCCCCCCGCCGCAGCCCGTACCGACGATGATAGCAAAGACGCTGGACGCCCCGGCGGCGGCCCCGTCAATCGCTTCGGACAGGGCCAGACAGTTGGCATCATTGGCCAGACGCACCGGTCGGCCCAGAGTGGCCTCAAGGTCTTCGCGGAAGGTGCGACCGTTCAGATAAAGGGAGTTGGAATTGCGCATCAAGCCCGTGCGCGGCGATACCGAACCGGGCGAGCCAATACCGATGCTGGCGGGCACATCGGCTAAATCAGGGTGGGTTTGTCGCGCTTCGGCTTCGACCCGCGCGATCAGATTTTTAACGAGATGAAGGGCTGCATCGTAATCGCCGGGATTGGGCTCACGCCAGCGGGCCAGAACGTCTCCGCGGTCGGATAAGGCCGCCGCTTCGATCTTGGTGCCGCCAAAATCCACGCCAATATACAGCATAGGTCTGCCTTCCGGAGTTTCTCAGCCGGGGTCTTTTATGGTTGAAGATACCGGACGGTTCGCCCCCGTGACGAACCGCCCGGCAGGGGGGGGTGAGCCTCATGCCGAAAAGTGGAGGCCACTTTTCGGAAACACATCAGGCGTTACTAAAAGACTAGAGACCTGAAGCGGCTCAACAGAGCCGCCGAAGGCTCTAGTGCCCGCCGGATACGCCTTCTTCGATGGCGTGCGTCGGTGCCTTACGGCAGGCGAACGAGAACCACAGAACATAGACGTAGCAGAGGAGCGGCGCGATGAAGCCCATCGACATGGAGCCGGTCATTTCCTGAATCTTGGCAAAGGCGAGCGGCAGAACGGCACCACCGGCGATAGCCATACACAAGAGGCCCGACGTGGCCGAGGTCGGCGCGGTCGAACGTTGCAGAGTCAGGGTGAAGATGGTCGGGAACATGATCGAGTTGAACAGGCCGATCAGCAGGGCCGCGAAGGCCGGGATCAGACCGGTGGTCACCGGCACGCTGGTCAGGATCACATTGACCATGCCGGTCGGTTCCGACGGCACCATGTCCTTGGTGAAGATGACGAGCAGCGACAGGGCGATGGCACCCACGGCCACAACCGTCAGCATAACGTAGTCACGCACGACCTTAAGCAGGGCCGAACCGGCGAAACGGCCGATCATGGCGAACAGCATGTAGAAGGTGGTCAGGTGACCGGCCGACTGCGCTTCGAGGTTCAGGATGCTGGTCTGTTCGAGGAACAGCAGCAGGTTGAGCGAGATGGCCACTTCGGCACCGACATAGAGGAAGATGCCGATGGAGCCGAGATTCGCCCACTTAGAGGTCAGGGCGGTAAATGGCGACACGAGCTGGCCGGTCTTGGGGGCCGCCGCCGTGATCTTTTCGCGGACCATGAAGATCAGGGCGATGAAGATGACCAGAGCCACGCCGATGGCCATATAGACGTTGGTCACAAAGCCCAGAGCTTCCTGCTTCATCACCTCGGTGATGACCACGTCCTTCTTGAAGATGTCGCCGTTCAGCAGGAACGACGCGCCGAAGAAGAGGCCGCAGGCCGCACCCAGCGAATTAAAGGATTGCGACAGGTTCAGGCGGAAGGCCGAGTCTTCGGGCTTACCCATAGACGCGATCAGCGGGTTGGCCGCCACCTGAAGCAGGGTCACGCCCGACGCCATGGTGAACAGCGCCACTAGGAAGACGGTGTAGATGTGCAGCTTGGCCGCCGCGATGGCGATAAAGCACCCCGCTGCGATGCCGCCCAGCCCGACCATGACCGACTTGGCGTAACCAAAGCGCGACAGGAAGGCTGCCGACGGCAGGGACATGACGAAATAGGCGATGAAGAAGGCGAAGCCGGTCAGCATGGCCTGAACGGGCGTCAGGGTGAAGACGGTCTTCATGGTCTTCACGAGCGGATCGAGCAGATTGGTGACGACGGCCCAGATAAAGAAGAGCGTGGTCACATAGACGACGGCTAGCGCGAGACCGCTGCCGCCTTTGGCGGTGCTGGATGATTCAGACATGTACCCCTACCTGTAGGTTGCGAGTGACTTTTCACAGACGTTTTTTTAGGCCCGCACCGATTAAATAAATCAAATATCAAAAATCCAGCAATTCCGGATTTTTGCAATCGAAAAATTTAACGGTGACGATCAAACTGGCATTTACCAACAATTTCTTTCATTTGCACGACAAATTGTCAGACAAGATAACGGTGATATTATCCACAGTTTTGACAGCGATGTCATTACTACAGACGCGCCCGGACGGACCACAGGCTTCTGCACAGAGGGGTATTTGGGGACGCCGGCCTCCCTCACATGTTGTCATCTCGCACGCTTATGCTGCGCAACATAAGTGTCACCAAAGCCGAAACGGCGAAGACGCGCCACATCGGCTTCGGAGTACCGCTTCCTTTCTCAGGGCTTTTGTCAAACCCTGGCCGTTTGTTACTCAAAATGTGACTTGACCCAAGGGACAGAACACGACTTTGGTCTGCACGAACCCAAAAGCGCGCATTTCGGGGGAACAAGAGCTGCCCAGAGCCGTCCCAATGCCACACGAAGCGCAATGACCTTAGCGTCCCTGTTCCAAGAAGAGTTGGTCCTTTGAAAATACTTCGCCGCCGCCGCACCAAACTGGTCGCCACCCTCGGCCCCGCCTCGTCCAATGCCGACATGCTGGCACAACTGTTTCAGGCCGGAGCCGACGTCTTCCGCCTCAACTTCTCGCACGGCAGCCACGAAGACCACGGCCGCAATATCGACCTGATCCGCGATCTGGAGGCCAAGACCGGTCGCCCGATCGGCATTCTGGCCGATGTGCAGGGCCCGAAGCTGCGGGTCGGTCGTTTCATGGGCGGCGCAATTGTGCTGACGCCGGGGCAGACCTTCCGCCTCGATCTCAACCCGACGCCCGGCGATCTGACGCGCGCCAACCTGCCGCATCCGGAAATCATCGGCGCGGCGCAGATCGGCTCGCACCTGCTGCTCGATGACGGCAAGCTGAAGCTGCGCGTTACCCATGTGCGCGAAGACCATCTGGAAACCATCGTAGTAACCGGTGGCCGCCTGTCGGACCGCAAGGGCGTCAACGTGCCTGACGTGGTGCTGCCCATCCCGGCCCTGACCGAAAAAGACCGCGCGGATATGGAGTTCGCTCTGCAACGCGGCGTCGAATATATCGGCCTCAGCTTCGTGCAACGCCCCGAAGACGTCATTGAGGCGCGCGGTCTGATCAATGGCCGCGCCTGGGTGCTGTCGAAGCTCGAAAAGCCGCAGGCGCTCGACAATCTGGACGAAATCCTCGCGCTTAGCGACGCCGTCATGGTGGCGCGCGGCGACCTCGGCGTCGAACTGCCGCCCGAAGAAGTGCCGCTGGCGCAAAAGCGCATCATCAAGGCCGCCCGTGCGCTGGGCAAGCCGGTGATCGTCGCCACCCAGATGCTGGAATCCATGATCTCGGCCCCCACCCCCACCCGCGCCGAGGCGTCGGACGTGGCCACGGCGGTTTATGACGGTGCCGATGCGGTCATGCTGTCGGCGGAAACCGCGGCGGGTCAGTATCCGGTCGAAGCCGTCACCATCATGGACCGCATTGTCGATCGCGTCGAAAAGGACGGTGACTGGCGCATGCAGACCGACCGCCGCCGCCCGGAAACGGAAAAGTCGGTGTCCGGGGCTATCGCTACCGCCGCGCGTCAGGTGGCTCAGACCATCGAGGCTTCGGCTATCGTCGCCCTGACCAATTCGGCCAACACGGCGCTGCGCGTCGCGCGTGAGCGCCCGACGGCCCCGATTCTGGGTCTGACGCCCAATCTGGAGACCGCCCGTCGCCTTGCGCTGACCTGGGGCGTGCACGCCAAGACCGCGCCGGTGACGCACTCCATGTCGGAAACCGTGCAGGTGGCCAATCAGATCGCCCGCACAGAAGGGATTTCGGAACCCGGTCAGGACATCGTCATCGTCGCCGGTATGCCTTTCGGCAAGTCAGGCTCGACGAATGCGCTGCGCGTCGCCAAGGTGACCCGCACGGCGATGAACGAGCCGGAATTCGAAGGCTGATCGCCGTTTGGATGTTCGCAAAACCAAAGCCCGGCAGGATCACCTGCCGGGCTTTGCTATTTCAGTTCGGTCCGGAACATCATGGGTAAAAGCTCCGCCAGCGTGACCGTCTGGGCTATGCCCTCGTCATCGCACAGATGGATTTGTGCCGAGCCGTTGGAAAACTCGGCCAGCTTCTGACGACAGCCGCCGCACGGCGGGCAGGCGGCTTTTTTGGGGGCGAAGATGGCGATTTCGGCCACCTGTTTCGCGCCGCCCATGATCATCTGGGCCAGGGCCGAGGTTTCCGCGCACCAGCCCTGCGGGAAGGCGAGGTTTTCGACATTGGTGCCGCTGAAGATACGCCCGTCCGGCGTGCGTATGGCCGCGCCGACGGGAAAACCGGAATAGGGGGAGTGGCTGAAAGCCGCTGCGGCCTTGGCCGCTTCAAACAGATCGTGAGACAAGTCTGGCTCCGTTTATGGCCGCAGAGCTTGTCACCAGTCACAATAAATATCTACAAAAAAAGCCAGCTCAGGTCGAAGGGCCGCCCCGAGACCTGAGCTGACTATATTCAGTCCACAGTGAAACGCAGCGCGTTTCACTGTGCGCTATTCAATATATTCCGGGGCGTCGATGCGCTTGCCCAGCAGCATGGCGTCGGCCACGATGCGCAGCGGCGAGAAGTCGGCGTCCGACTGACCCGCGCGCACCAGCTTTTCAAAGTGGGCATAGAGGCCGGGATATTCGGCCTCTTTTTCCTTCATGATCTCCTTGCCGTCGATGGTCAGGCCCGTGCCGCCCATGCTCAGCTCCAGCTTTTCACCCTTTTCGGACTCGACGAAGATCGACCAGGTCTGGATACCGGTTTGCAGGAAGTCGTAATCGGCGCGGATGGCAACGCCGCTTTCGGTCGTCATGTCCATCTCGACCTGAATCGGCGCATCGCAATTGACCGGAATATGCAGATCGGCCTTTTTGACGATGACCTTTTCCAGCACGATGCGCGTCAGGATGGACAGCGAATTGATGCCCGGATCGAAGACGCCCATGCCACCGGCTTCGAAGATCCACTTCTGACCCGGATGCCACTGGCGGACATTTTCCTTCCACACGACATGGATGGATTTGATCTTGCGTCCGGCGATCCACTGACGGGTCGTTTCCACCGCCGGCGCATAGCGCGAGTGCCAGCTTGCCAGCACTGTCACGCCCCTGGTGCGCGCCAGATCGGCAATGGCCTCGGCTTCGCCCAGCGTGGCCGCGGGGGGCTTCTCAAGAAACACGTGCTTGCCCGCCGCGATGACCTGTTTGGCGATGGTGTGCCGAATCTGCGGCGGGGTGCAGATAGCCACGGCCTCGATTTCTGGGTGGGCCGCCAGCATCTCTTCCAGCGAATCGTAGGCGGTCACGCCGTCCGGGCGGGCATTGGGCGAACACCCGGCCACCAGCTCCAGCGCTGTGTTGGCGCGGATCGACGGGATGTGCTGATCGACGGCAATCTTGCCCAGCCCCACCAGACCGATCTTCAACGGCTTGACCTTTTTCTTCCCGAACATCGACGCTTCCTATGTGTGCTTTGGCCGGCTTGTCCTGCGGCCAGACTGTACTGCGGAAGACTTCGTTATCACGGCCCGAGCCGCTCCCGCAATATTTATACGATAATTGAATCCATTAACCCGGACAATTGCCCAAAAGCCCATATCACGCCTGTACAACCTGTCAAAGACTCTCGGCACCCCCGCAGCGGTAACGTCAGGCTGATTTCATATTTGACAAGAGACTTCATATGTGGTGCCCTGCCCGCCACGACGACCGGCTTCAACGATCCGGTCGCAATGGGAAAGAAACGCACATGACCTCCGAAACCGCGACGGGCCGGGGCCTGAAAAGCCTGTGGCCGCTGATCCTAATTACCAGCCTGTTCTTTTTCTGGGGCGTGGCGAATAACCTCAACGACGTCCTGATCCCGCAGTTCAAGAAGGCCTTTGTGCTGACCGATCTGCAATCGGGTCTGGTGCAGTCGGCCTTTTATATGGGTTATTTCCTGCTGGCCCTGCCCGCCGCCTTCGTCATGCGCAAGCTGGGCTACAAGACCGCCGTGGTCGTCGGTCTGCTGCTGTACGCGACCGGGGCCTTCATCTTCTATCCGGCGGCCAACAATCACCAGTATAGCTGGTTCCTCGGCGGCCTGTTCGTCATTGCCTCCGGTCTCGCCTTCCTCGAAACCTCGGCCAATCCGCTGATCACCGTGCTGGGGTCGCCGGACAAGGCGGCCTTCCGCCTCAACCTGGCGCAGAGCTTCAATCCGCTGGGGGCTCTCTCCGGTATCTTCATCGGCCAGCATTTCATCCTGTCGGGTATCGAACACGATGAGACCGCGCTCGCCGCCATGACCGACGCCGCGCGTCAGGCCTTCTACATTTCCGAAGTCAAAGCCGTGCAGGGGCCCTATCTAGTCATCGGCTGCGTCGTGCTTTTGTGGGCGCTGCTGGTCTTCCTGTCGAAATTCCCGGCGGCGGCGACGCAAAACGCGCACGAGGACAGCGGCGAAGAGGTCGGCTTCTTCCAGTCGGTCGTTCAGTTGCTCCAGCGCCCGCGCTTCATGTTCGGCGTCATGGCGCAGTTCTTCTATGTCGGGGCGCAGGTCGGTATCTGGAGCTATATGATCCGCTATGCGCAGGCCGAGATGGGCCTGACCGACAAGGTGGCCGCCACCTATCTCTACTACACCCTGATCGCCTTCGCCGTGGGCCGCTTTATCGGCACCGGCCTGATGACCAAGGTGCGCCCGACCCTGATTCTCGGCCTGTTCGCCCTGATCAATATCGGTCTGATGCTTTATGCCGTCGTGACCGGCGGGGAAAACGGCCTGTGGGCGCTGGTGGCCTCCAGCTTCTTCATGTCGATCATGTTCCCGACCATCTTCGCCACCTCGGTCGCCGGGCTTGGCAACCTGACCAAGACCGGTTCGTCGCTGCTGGTGATGAGCATTGTCGGCGGGGCGGTCCTGACGGCGGTCATGGGCTTCATCTCCGACCACAGCCATATCCGCACGGCCTTCGTGGTCACGGCGGCCTGCTTTGCGGTGATCGCCCTCTATGCCTTCCGCGCGCCGAAGGACGCCACGGGCCCCGTACAGATGACCGGTCACTGAGATGTCGCCGGTCATCGACGCCCATTTCCACCTGTGGCAGGTCGGGCGCCACGGCTTTGAATGGCCGACTCCCGACCTGACGGCCATCTATCGTGACTTTGCGGCGGCGGACCTGCGCGCGGCGGCTGGGGAGGCGTTGCACGGCGCGGTGGCCGTGCAGTCGCAGCCCTCAGACGCCGATACGCAGTGGTTGCTTCACCTCGCCGAAAGCGAGCCGCTGATCCTCGGCGTCGTCGGCTGGACCGATATGTCGGCCCCGGACGCAGCGGCACGGGTCGCCGAACTGGCCCGTCACCCGAAGCTCAAGGGCCTGCGTCCGATGTTGCAGGGCTTGCCCGAAGACGACTGGATTCTGCGCCCGGACGTCGCCCCGGCCCTGTCGGCCATGCAGGCGGCGGGGCTGGTCTTCGATGCGCTGGTTTTTACGCGCCATCTGTCCGCCATAGATACTGTGGCGCAGCGCTATCCGGATTTGCGCATTGTCATCGACCACGCCGCCAAGCCCCCGATCGCTACGACTCAGACACAGCCCGAAGACACGCGCGACTGGACCGAGACCATGACGGTCATCGCGCGTCACCCGAATGTGGTGTGCAAACTGTCGGGCCTGTTTACCGAAATGCGCCCCGATCAGCCGTTCGATGAAGCCGCTCCGTATGTGGCGCATCTGCTGCAGACGTTCGGCCCGCAGCGCCTGCTGTTCGGCTCTGACTGGCCCGTGGTGCGGCTGAAGGGCGAATGGCGGGTATGGCAAGACTGGCTTGCAGACCAATTAAATCCATTGACGCCGCCAGAGCGTCAGGCCATCTTTTTCACTAATGCAAAAAGAATTTATGACCTACAGGGGGTCCCATGATCAGCGAAGATACCCGTCACAGCGACGGTGAAAAGGCTATGAAATACCGCGCACCGGCCCTCGAAAAAGGACTCGACGTGCTTGAGCTTCTGGCCGCCAACAAACGGCCCATGACCCTGTCGCAGATTTCCCACCGGCTGGACCGCTCGGTGTCCGAACTGTTCCGCATGGTGCAGGTGCTGGAGAATCGCGGCTATGTGGCGCAATCGCAAAAGGGCGACGGGCTGGAACTGACCAACAAGCTGTTCTCGCTGGGCATGAGCCGCGGCCCCAGCCAGAACCTGCTGGCCTCGGCCCTGCCCCTGATGCAGGCCCTGTCCGAACAGGTGCGCCAATCCGTGCATCTGGCCATTGCCTCCGACGACCATATGGTGGTCATTGCCCGCATCGAAGCGCCGGGCGATCTCGGCTTTTCGGTACGCGTCGGCTATCAGCGGCAACTGGTGCAATCGACCTCTGGCCTCGTTCTCTATGCCTTTCAGCCGCCCAAGCTGAAGGAGCAGATGAAGCACATGCTGCGCGGCACGGCGACGCCGCAGGAATGGCAGTTGTTTGAAACCGTGGCCGAACGCGCCCTGCATCAGGGCTATGTGCAGGCCAAGAGCGATTTCGTCGATGGCGTGCTGGACGTGTCCTGCCCGGTGATGAACGACACCACGGTCATCGCGGCCATGACCATCCCCTGGCTAAAGACGCACGGCTGCCTGAGCCTCGAAGACACGGTGGCGCGCCTGAAAGGCACGGCGGCAGCGCTGTCGCGCACGCTGGGCGGATAGGTTTTGCCAATTTAAAAATCGGCAGCGCGCTGATTTCATGAGCGAAAAGGAAAATGCGCGCGCTCGGCGCAATCGCGTCTGAGGCCTCTTGCGTCGGCGTTAGGTCGGCTATACATAGTTTTTCATAAGCGATAATCATTTTTAAAAATGAACAGGGATGCACCGTGCCAGTCAGCGATCTCCATACCATAGGCCGCACACAGGTCCGGGTCAGCGCGCTGGGTTTCGGCGCGGCGGCCATCGGTAACCTGTATCGCCCGGTCGATGACGCTACGGCGGCAGCGACGCTCAAGGCCGTAACGGACGGCGGCATCGGCTATATCGACACCGCTCCGCGTTATGGCCACGGCCTGTCCGAGCGCCGTCTCGCCGACCTAAGCGCCGACGCCACCCTGTCCACCAAGGTGGGGCGGGTCCTGACCCCCATCCCCGCCCCGCCGCCCGGCACCGAACGCCACGGCTTTGTCGATGGCGACCCCTTCGATGAACACTTCGACTACAGCTATGACGGCGTAATGCGGTCGTTTGAGGACAGTCAGAAGCGGCTGAAGCGCCAACGCATCGACATGCTGCTGGTCCACGATCTGGGGGTCGAAACCCACGGCAGCGACCATGCCCGGCACCTCGCCGCCTTTCTGGGCGGTGGTCTGCGCGCCCTGCACGAACTGAAGGCGCAGGGCCTGACGCAGGCCATCGGGCTGGGTGTCAATGAGACGGCCATCTGCGATCTGGTTATAGCCGAAGCCGATATCGACGTCCTGATGCTGGCCGGACGCTATACCCTGCTGGAACAGACGCCGCTGGATGGCCTGTTTGAACGCTGCGCGGCGCGCGGGGTCTCGGTTCTGGCGGCGGCCCCGTTTAATTCGGGCCTGCTGGCCGGAGGCGCGCACTTCAACTATGAGGCTCCGCCGACGGCCATCCTGAGCCGCGTGCGCGACATCGAGGCCGTCTGCACCCGCCACCATGTGCCGCTGGCCGCCGCGGCGTTGCAATTCCCCGGCTTCCATCCAGTCGTAGCCAGTACCGTCGTCGGCATGGCCCGCCCGCAGCAGGTGGCGCGCAATATCGAGCTGTTCAGCCATCCCATCCCTGCCGAGCTGTGGCACGACCTGAAAGACGCCGGTCTGCTGCGCGCCGATGCGCCGGCCGGTGATGTTTCGCAAGCGTAAGAGTTCGAGTGTCCATGTCCCTGCCCTCCCCTCTGATTTTACTGCACGCTTCTGACAATGTAGCGGTTTGCCGCGCGGCGATAGCGGCGGGCAGCGTGGTGACGGTAGGTGCCGAGGCTTTGTCGATTACCGAGGCCATCGAGGTGGGTCACAAGGTCGCCGTGCGCGATCTGAAGGCCGGGGACAAGATTTTCAAATATGGCGCACCGATCGGCTCGATGACCAAAGACACGCCCAAGGGTGGCCACGTCCACATGCACAATATGAAAAGCGACTATATCTCGTCCCACACCCGCGAAGCCTCCGGAGGTGCACATGCTTAAGGGCT
>NZ_JAQQKW010000006.1 GCF_028550395.1 Asticcacaulis currens
CCTGGTGGCTATGCCGGCCGGTCCCCACCCGATCCCATTCCGAACTCGGTCGTTAAGCCTGCCTGGGCCAATGGTACTTCGTCTTAAGGCGCGGGAGAGTAGGTCGCCGCCAGGTCTATCAAACACAAGAAAATAACCCTTCAGGCACACATATATAAAAGGCCGTATCGCTCAGCGTTCGGCCTTTTTTGTTGTCCAAAGCCCTGTTGGCGTGACTATGAATGTCGTGGCAAAAGTCGTGGGCGACTGCGTTTTTAGGATTGAGCGCCCAAGCGGTTTAGCTTAGGGTCCGCCCTGTCCAAGGCCCCCACGGGCCTTACGCCCTAACGGGCACCCGTAGCTCAGCTGGATAGAGCGTTGCCCTCCGAAGGCAAAGGTCGTGCGTTCGAATCGCGCCGGGTGCGCCAATCTTTTCAAAGACTTGGCGGGTTTTTTGGGGGTGGGAGAAAAGTTCGATGCAGCACCAGTGCAGCACGGTCTGATAGGGAAGCCCATCGGGCGTATCGGTTTCCGGCAGGTGCAACACCCATCTCTTTTGGAAGAGAAGCGCAGTGGAACCGCAAAAGTATCCCTATCCATTTCGAGAGATCGAATTAAAGATAATCGAGTCTTTGGATAGCCTTGTCGCCCGCGTGCGGCACAGGGCTAGAAACTCCGTTTACTGCATTAACAGGGCTTGGGAGATAAAAGACATCGACCCCAACATGTCGATTTTCAGAGCAATAACCGCAGAAGAGGAGGCGGCAACGGCTCTTATTTGCGCCTTGCAATTACGCAAGTATCCGTCATCGGAACTCCTGGACTTGTATAACCATAGGCATAAGTCAGGCATATATCCGTTCGTCAGCGCGATACTTCAATCCTGCGGACCGATAGCGGAGATCACCCCTCAAATTAAACTAAGCCACCAAAGAAAGAGACCCGAGTTTTCTTTGATGATGGCAGGTTGCGCTGAGGTTCCCGATCCTCTGAATATTATGGTTTTCGACGGGTCTGGCGACGGAGAAGACCTCGCACCGGTCGATTTCTCACCGGCTATGAAAATGCTAGCCGCCGAGCGCGGAGCGTCCTCAGTTGCGCAGTTCGTGAAGGAGGAGGCTAACCTGCGAAATCGACTGCTTTACGCATTAGACAATGGTGTGTGGCGAGTGGATAAGCCAGAGCAAATGATTAGGGAACGCGCTAAGCATGTCATGGTGTTGTTAGGAATTGTTCTCGCAGTGTGGCAGGTCAGAACGCCGCAAATGTTAGCGATACACGCTCTTGAGTCTTACCTGAAAGCCTTGGGGCTTAAGATCGATAAGCCGCACGATTTCTCAGACGTGATCGCCAAGCAGCGGGAACTTCTTCGCAATGCTAAAAAGAGCTAGCGAGCAACCTTTGCAAATGCGTCGCACTATAGAGCCGGCCGCAAAAAAGCCCCTGCCAGACACGCCAGCAGAGGCCACAGAGAGACTACAGGGAGGGGAGGTCTGTTAAGCGGACACCTCGCCGAGCGCGCGGTAAACGCTCGCTCGACCGACGCCAAGCGTCTTGGCGATAGCGGTGGCCCCCAAGCCGTCAGCGGCGAGGCGCTTGATTTCATCGGTCGGCACTGACGGCTTGCGGCCCTTATAGACGCCCGCCTGTTTAGCCTTGGCGATGCCTTCTAGCTGGCGCTCCTTACGGATAGAGGTTTCAAACTCAGCGAACACGCCAAGCATTTGGAGAAAAGCCTTCCCGGCAGACGTGGAGGTGTCAATCGGTTGCTCGGTTGCCTTAAGGGTGGCCCCCTTGGCGGTTATCGCCTTAACAATCGCCTCCAGATCGAACACAGAGCGGGCGAGGCGGTCAATGCGGGTCACCATAAGCACGTCACCCTCACGAAGGAACTCCAGAACCGTGGCCAGCTCATCCCGGCCCTTCGTTGTCGTACCAGAGCGCTTTTCAGAACGGATCACGTCGCACCCTGCCGCCTTAAGCGCGGCCTCTTGAATGGTGCAATCCTGATCAGAGGTGGAAACCCGTGCATAGCCGATGGTGGTCACTTCGTTTGGCCCTTTGTGTCTCAATAGCATCTTAGACCCTTCCTTAGTAGTGTCTCAAAATATCAAAGTCAAGCCTATTGGAACATATTTCGGTGTCTCACAGATCGTCCCAATGAATTATACCCTATTGGACATTTCCGGCCAAATGAGCGACCGGAGTAGGCGCGGCACTCTGCCCGAGATGTTAACCCTTTAATTTTATCATGGGAACCGTGGGAACTGTGGGAACCGCAATGATGAGCCTTTGCAAGGTAAGGCTTTTGAAGGTTCCCAGCCCCCCCCAAGCGGTTCCCAACACGCCCCACGGTTCCCACAGACAGGCCCTATTTCCGGGGGCGAGCGGGGGGTAGTTGAAGTAATGAGACGCATTTGCAAAAATTGCTCCCTAGGTGTCAAAAGCATTGCGATTAAATTCTTTGCAAATAGGCCGCTCGCATAAACGCAGCGGCCTATATCACGCCTGATCACTTAGGCTTGGGCTCGTTTTCGTCTTCAGCCTTGGATGCTGGCTTTACGACCTTCTTTAGGGCTTCATACCATGCGTCTTCGTCGCATTCGAGTTCGCTAGCGGCTTTGCGGAAGCGATCGAGTTGAGTGGATTTTTTCGTTATATCGGCCACGCCTTCACCGCTAGTTTAGCCATCTCCCTCTGCCGCGCTTCAATTTCATCCGGAGACCACTTCTCATTTTGGGCAATCGACTGTGTTAGCTTGTAACCACTCTGTTTGAGGAAAGGCCTTTTTGCCGCGTAGCTATCATTTGGCATGGTGGAATTAGTTGTCATCTGAAGAAGACACAGATTGCCGAGCCTCGTCTTATAGAGACGGCGATTGTCTTCCCTGAAATCGAGCCACTCGTTATCGGACGGCGATTTAGGGAACACATGCTCAAGAGTGATGGCCGTCTCATCCCAGTTCACTACAAATTGAGGCTCTGCCTCACCGGCTGATGATGCCTCCAGCGTGCGAAGATAATACCGAGCAAGTTTTGCATTTGAAACTTTGGCAGTAGAAAACTCCTGCTCAAACTCAGCATCGGAGATCACAACTTTGCTGAGGGCGGACTTTAGTGCATTTGACGTTTCTATTTCACGCGCAAAGACCTTTAAGGCTGCTGAGGCAAACGCCTGTTCGTTGCTTCCAGTCCTTGTTTGAGCTGCAATTACCAGCCGCACGCTTAGACTAAGCATGAAAGATATCGCAGACACTGCCTCCTGCGGAGGAAATCTTTCCGCAACAGCGAAGATCAGTGGGCGCATAGGCTTAAGATCAAAAAAGTTGAAAGCCTCAAGCGCCCGCCTTACCGCCGGGGGGTATGTGGACCAGTGGTCAGAATGTGGGCGAAATGTCGCCACATAGGTCGCCGAGTGCCTTTTGATTTCATTCAGAAATGTGATGCTGGCACTCTGTCCACGCACCGAATCCTGTATCACTTGATAAATTTCGTCCGCTCGCACAAACTTCTTCGTCGCGATCACTAGATGACGAAGGAAAGTCAGGCTCTTCTCGTCATCTTCAATCTCTTGAAGATTTTCCAGCATAGTAGACCAACACACCTGGGCTTCGTCGAGGTGTTCTCCCGCTTCCCCGAAAAGATAGCTTTTTACCAAGTCTGCCTGCGATGTGCGGAGTCCCCGATCATTAAGCGTTTCAAACATCTTGAAAGCGCGCGCACCATTCGACGCCTTCAAAAGAACTACTTGGGCATCCTGCTCTAGATAATCCAGCCACCTGTTTAACACATCAGGCACACTGTTGATGTCAGTTATAGCTGTAACTTTGGTTACCCACTTTGCTGCCAATTTTGCGGCTTCCAAAAGCAGGTCATGTGAATCGCGAGTTGGTTTTAGCTCATTGAGATTGACTGATTTTTTCGTGAGCGCTCTAAAAAATTCCCGATCATCCGTGTTAAGCGTTAGACGAGGTCTGTCACCTGTTCGTCGGTCAATGGTATTCAGAATTGTGCCCTCAATGTTTCTTACGGCGTCATTTCCGCGATCGATCTTGACCAGATAGTCCCGTATGGCACAAATCATGAGATATGTGGTTGTTAACCGTTGTTGCCCGTCAACCACATCAAGAGGTTTCTGATCCCCCTTCTTAATCGTGACGATAGTTCCCAAGAAATAATCAAGGTTGCTGTCTTTGGCGGTAGCCAGATCGCTAAATAGTTGCTGCACCTTGTCGGCGGTCCAAGCGTAATCTCGCTGGTGCGGCGGTATCTGCAACACATTCCCCGCCAGAACGCTAGCCAGTCCGACTGATTCAAATTCAAACCCCTTGTCGTCGGCCATTAGATTTGCCCCTCAATCCTGATTGCTTCCAGAAACGGAACCTTTTGACCAGAAGACTGGAGTTCCGTCCGCGCCTCTCTCCGAAGGCGCTCCCTTGCCCATGCAGAAACGGTCAGCCCGTTTACAGCAGCCGCCTTCTCGAAGCTGGCTTTCTCGGAGATAGAAAGACGAACTTGAAGTATCTCTGTTTTTTCGGACATGTCGTTCCTATGCTGCTGCTGTACATACAAACAATGACGTGTACGCTTTTGTATGTACATTGGCAGCACATTTTGAGCAATCTAGTTCTCAGTTAGGGAATTTATAAGTCAAACGCTTGCCCAACCACACCCATGAGCGCCGCGCCTTACTCCAGATCATCCGCGAAATCATGCTCCAGAATGGCCGCACTCACCCAATAGAGTTTCTGCGTCCGGCCCTTGATCTTAAGGGCCTTCTGATAGCGCCCCCCGTCGGTTGTGAGGTAGCCCCATTGTTTGATGATCTTTGCCGCCTGCGTCGCGTCCATCCCCTTGAATATCCGCTCCCAGCCGTCCCGATGGATAAAATAGAAGGACTCTTCCGTGTCTTTGTAGCCCTTCTGCACACCATAGAAGCCATATGTCATCATCGAACGCGCCTCTCCGGAGCGCATCGAGTCGTCAAAATCCTCCTTTGACGCAGCGAAGGCCGAACCCTCCCTTTGTAGAACACCCAAAAGCCGCTTGAGAACGGATGTTTCCTCCCGTGCGGCGGTTCGACCGAAACCCTTTGCCCAGGTATCGAAGAGGTGCAGCGCCGCCCCGAACGCGGCAAGGGGTTCCCAAGGCACAATACCGGCCTCAGCCGCCAACCGGCCCGCCGCCGCGACCAAAGCGAAGCGACGGACGCCGCGTTCAATCTGGCCAGTATCGCCCGCACGCAACGCCATGCGCTTAAATTCGGCTTCATAGGCAGCAGCCTTAGCCGTCATCCCGTCAATATCCGACAAGAGGACGCGAACAAACTCAGGCCCGGCATGGCCGTAATGCGCTTTTGCGCCTGCTTTCAGCGCATCAGAGAACGCCGCGCCGGTAGGATAGGCGCCTATATCGTCCCAAGCCCCCAGACCGGCCCCAGCGTCCGCCTTAAGGTCGATCACCCGCAATTCCTGCCCGGCCATGACATTGCCGCCGCCTTTTGCCGCCTGTATGTGATCTCCGAGGCTAATTTCGCCGGTCGAGAGGAACAGCGAACGCCAGTTAGGGCGCGCCCGTGCCGTGCCATCGGTCTTTAGACGGGCCTTGGCCTGCCCGTTCGCTATCATGTAGGCCGCGCCACCGGCCTCATCGGGTGCGAGCTGGCCTAATTCGTCTAAGGCTAGAAAGGTATCGGAATGGCCCGCCGCGATGCTTTCGAGACCGTTTGCCGTGGCCCGCCAGCTTTGCGCAAACCCCAGAGGGCCGCCGCCACCCCAGACCGAACCGGCAACCATTGCCAAGGTGGATTTTCCGGACGATGACCCGCCACGGATGTGGAAGCCACCCCCCTCCATATTGAGGCCCTTCAGGAGAGGCCCCGCCAAGGCGAGCGATATGACGAAGACGGCGCGGGTGTTGCCAACCGCCAAAGAGGCCACGTCACGCCGCCAGCACCCCAGATCACCGCGCCGCCCGAAATGCAGCGCCTTGGCCTCGCCGGTGAACAAAGCCGCCTCGCCACTAACCGGGGATATGACCTCAGACGGCAAAACAAAGCTGTCACCCGCCCAGCCGGTAGCGCCGCAAAGCATAATCCTTTGGGTGCTGCGCATGGCCAGAAGACAATCGGCGAACGGATCGCCACTATTCGGAGAGCGCCGCTTCATCTCCAGACCTTCATTGACCAGATGCGCCCGGATTTCGTTTCCGGTGGTGGTCAACTTGGCCTTGGGCAGTATCTCGACCTTCTCACGCCCGTCACGATCCTTGAATCGGATCACGACAGACCAGCCAGAGCCGGACGAATCGCGTGCCTCCCCCAGCACATCAAAAGGCCCGCTTATCCATTGCGCTTTTGCCTCAGCGTCACGCGGTTGAAACCATAAGCCCGAAGGCGTCATGCTGAAACCAGCGGGCCACCCTTCCGCCGCCGCATCGGCGGCGGTCGAAGGCCCGCCAGTCTGCGCAATGGACGCCGCTATCAGCTTTTCACACTCCGATAAGCTGAAGGACGCGGGGAAGGCGTCAGCCACGTCCCAGCCCTTTGGCAGGCCATCCGGTAGGGTCACAATGCCCGCCGCCCGCACCCCCAGCTTGATCAACGCGCCCCGTATCGCCTTGGCGGCCTTGCGCCCCGGTTCATCCGCATCCGGCAATATGGCTACGCGCTGCCCCTCCAGAGGCGACCAATCCGCCTTGTTCATGGCATTTGAGCCGCCTTGCCAGCAGACAGCCACCCAGCCGGGGAACAGCGTCTCAGCCGCGTCCGCCGCCTTTTCCCCCTCCACGATCAACACAGGCGCGTCAGGACGCGCAGCAAGCCTATTGAGGCCGTATAGAGGCCTCGGATCAGGCACGCCTTTCCAGCGCCATTTCAGGCCATCGGGGAAGCGCCAAAGGGTGAGAGGGAGAACGTCTTTCTCGCCTCCTTCCTTATCGAAGCGGCACACTCGAAACGCCTCACGGCCATCCGCCCCCCTGTAAACCCAGACGCGGGACGGCACCCCCAAGCGGGAATGACGTGCCGGTGGTGCAGGTGCATCATCGGGAACGGAGGGCAGGTAATCGCCGCCGTCCGCCGCTTGCTGCGCGCCGCCGCTGGTGGAACCGGCGGCGGCTTTCAGAGTCTCGAAAGGATCGGTCACGCGGTCACCATCCGCTGATAGAAGCAAATTTCAACGCCGCGTTCGTATGCCTTGACGAATAGGTGGTGACGTTCAGCCAGGTATTCGAAGATTTGGCGGGCCTCCGAATAGCGCAGGCCGCCACGGTCACAGGCGTCATCGGCGAACAATTCACCCGTTCGCGCAAAATCGAGCAAGCGTTGCCGCCTTATGTCGAGGGCGGCCGCCAGTGCGCCGGGCACTTCGCCACATGCCCGCATTGATGACGCTAAAACGAGGGGCCATGCCTCTGGCGGCACCTCATCGGCGAACCACGCTTTTTTATACAGATCAGACATGGAGAACACCCCCAAGGTTCACAGGGCCGCGCCGCGTGCAGTGATGCCACTCCCTGTCAAGCAACCTCGTTTTGAAGATTTGACCGGACGGCCCGGCATAGGCCTTGAATGTGATGCCAGCGGCCTCATAAGCATATTCGAGCTGGACAAGGCCCGGCCCGCCGCGCGGATCGGTTTCAAGGGCAGAGACAGCCGCCTCACTCAGCTTTGCCGCTACCGCCGCCGTACTCAGCGACCAACCCAACAGATCGCGCGCGGCCCGAAGTTGCGCCGGCGGCGGTACGAATGAGCGGATTTCGTTCGTCATAGGTCTGGACATGCCGCGGCCCCTATTCGAACGGATCGAGGCCTAGGGCCTCAGCCAGAGAAATGGCGGCTTCCCGCTGCGGCTTGTCGGTGACGTAGGCGACCAGAGAAATCAGATCGCCGCCCTTATCCCCGGTCGAGAAATCGGCCCATTTGCCAGTATTGATATTGGCTTTGAATGAGCCCCGCCGCTTATCGGTGCGGGTGGGATTGGTCGCCACCCATTCCGTCCCCTCACGCCTGCCATCGGGCAGGAAGGCCCTAAGCACGCTCTCAGAGCGGTATAAGGCCTGATCGGCAATGCGCCCAAAGGCCACACGCCGCGATGTGTAGCGTTCGGCCATGTTAGGCCTCGCCGGTGGTGTCAGAGGTGGACTTGCGAACTTGCCCCGACACCCATGCGTCCAAGTCTTCGGGCCGGTAGCGGACGGCCGTCCCCAGTTTGACGAAGCGCGGACCGTCCCCCGTCAAGCGCGCCTTGTTAAGTGTGGAAGGGCTTAGGTTTAAGCGAGAGGCAGCCTGCACAGTGTTAAGCAATTCGGACATGAATCAATTCCCATGAGCGCCATCCGATTGATGGCGTGGGAATGAATGCAGCCGCTTTTCTGCCCTACCTATCCACTTAGAGGGCCTTAAATAGACCATTCAAAGCGGCCTTATATCCCTATTTTGGTTTGCGTCCCGGCCTCGCTGGCGTCCATTTGAGGCCTTGCTTTTTCAAGTCCGGGATCAGCACTTTAACAAGGTAATCTCTATTGTAGGCTGTGGATTGCCGGTCATTAACCCCTTTAAATCCTTGGGCTGGCCAGTTTCCAATTATGAAGTCAGCAATATCGGAGATTGACCGGGGGGTTGGATCGTCCGAAAGCAACGGGCCGTAGTATTTAAGCATCTTAGCGAGCACACTAGCAGCCTGATCAGACTTACCCTTACCAGTTTTATCTCCCCCTTTTTTGCCATTGTGCGATGACAACAGCCGGGAGATGTCTAAATATCCCGCTTCATCGAGCTTTAGCACTTCCCCTGCGTGGGACATGCTTGTTGAGATGAATAACATTTCAAAAAAGTGGTCGCTGAAATGGTTTTCTGTAGATAATTTTTGGATGTAGTAAATAAATTCAGATCCAAGAGACAGCGTGTTAATTGATTTGTTGATGATATTATTTTTCGGAATATTGGGATTATCTTCTATTTCGTTTATGTGTTCGTCTGATAGTCGGTCTGCCGCAATCTTAGCTAAGGCGAAGTGTATGCGGCAACGATACTCATAAATATCAGCAGAAACACCAGCTTCCCTTAAATCATTTAATACGCTTGCCCGCGCCGCGTCTTTATCGATTTCGCTCAATAGGCCTTGCTTAATTAACGCATCTATAGCCCCGCCCATCAAATGAAATAGCTGGTCAAAATAGGCCTCCCGCATGGACTGGGAGTTTTTAGCGGCGAGCGCCCTAAATTCCTCTAATACCCCCTCAATGAGCATTACCAGTCGCCCGCCTACCAATACAGATCGTCGCGCCGGTCTTTTCGTCGGTGGTGATGACCTCGACTCCCTCCGCCTCCAGAGCGGCAACAATCTTATTCAGGGTTGAAAGGCGCACGTCCCGGCCATTCTCGAACTGTGAAACCGTAGTCCAAGACACCCCGGCGGCGGCTGCAACGTCGCGGACGCCCCATTTCAGCAGGCCACGCGCGGCCCTAAGCGCTTCCGGTGTAAGCATTGATTCCCTCGTGTTTCATGGGAATTGATACAATGTGCCAATTAAATTTGCAAACCTGTCATTTAACGCATACATTGTGCCAGTTTTGACGGGGTGTCGCTCCCCGACGAGGCAGTCCCACGGCATGATTCAGGAAGGCAGACACTATGAAAGACGCCAAAAACCAGATGCACAGAAGATCGTTTCTCTTTGCGGCCCCCGCCTTGGGTGTGGCCATTGCCCCCCAGATCGCGCAAAGCGCCGCGCCCGCCCTCAGCGCATCGGACAGGGCGCGTTATCACCTCAGCGAGTTTCAAAAGGCGATGCAGGAAGCCGACACGTCAATTGCCTGCTGGGAGGTCATCGACCGGCCCCACGGTGGCGCGGATCAACTCGCCTTCATCATGCAGGCTCACAGGGTAACAGACCGCTACAGCGGCCCCGGCCTGTATGCCGTCAATAAGCGCAGCCTCTCGCCGCAAGCGCCCGCCACCCGTGGCGACTGGTCGCCCCGCGTTTGGGTCGAAGACACCGGCCTGACAACGAGCGCAGGGGAGCCAATTCTAAAAGTGAAAAATGATTATTCGATCGAATGGCACAGGCGCGATACCAGAGAGGAACCCCCATCTTGGAGGGTGGCAAAGAGCCAGTTTGAAGCGATTTGCAGCGGCAAAGTTTGAACCTTAAGCCCGTCTCTCAGAGGCGGACCTTTTCACATCCCCGCCCGCCGCCCTGCGTCTGGTCGGGGGAGCTACCACGCGCGAAAATTCGCCGTTTCCGCCTCCAGCCCTTTTAAATTCCCGGAAATTGCCGAAATAGGCGGGTGAGGGGGTGATATATGACCGGTTCCCACGGTTCCCAACGGGTTCCCACAAAGGAAATGAACGACTGGGAACCGTCGATCATGAAAAATATATAATTAATTCAATATCATATCTAATTTTCATCTTTTGGTTCCCACGGTTCCCACGGATTTTAGGGGGATGGGTGCAGAAAAAAAGAAATCCAACCGAAATAACGCGCCGGTTTTTTTGCGTTTAGCCGCCGGTCTTTGAGCCGGGCAACTGCCAGAGATCAGACCACCCCCTCGCTAAAGCGCCGAAAACAATTGCCCGGAGCCATCGGGTGTCTCCAAAAAAAGCATTGAAAATCATGCGCTTAAATCGAGCGTCTGGCCTGTTTACCCTTAGTGAAACTCCAGCCCCGAACAAAAAAAATCTCCGAATGAGACATCCGCCGGTCTTCCGGCTCGGTTTCTCCAGACTTTTGAGGCCCCCGTCTGTAGGTATTGCCGCAGGAAACTCAGGCGCTTTCGGGCAGGGCTTCCGATAGGGCCACCCTCACGCGCGTGGGTGCCTCCCGAACCCCTCACAGGCCGCGCCGCTTCTGAGGCCTAGCGAGCAGCTTTTGCAAATGCGTTGCAATCCTATTTCAATCTGAGAGGCCCTGCTTAGGGTCTGGAGTCATGCTTTTGATTTTGAGGTGAAGGGAACAACCTCAGCCGTCTTCCCCGCCAGAGCCGCCGCAGCGGCCTCAGCCGTGCGATTGGCGGCAATCTTCAACGGATCATCCGCCAGGTGCGCATACCTCGCCGTGGTCTTCACGTCCGAGTGTCCCAATATCTTCCCGATGATCGGCAGGCTTTGCCCGCCACCCGCCGCCAGTGACGCGAAGGTGTGGCGCAGATCGTGAAGCCGAACACCCGCCAGCCCAGCCGCCTCACACACCTCTTTCCAGACCTTTGGCGTCCCGACGAAATGACCGGAAACCTCCCCAGACTTTCCGCGACCGGGGAAGACGAAATCAGATTGCGGGTGACGCGCCACCTCTTTCAATACCAGCAGGGCAGGCGACCCCAGCGGGATCATCTTTTGACCGGTCTTTGAATCGCCAAGCCATAGGCAGGATTGCCCGAAATCGACCTCAGCCCAGCGCAGGCCCTCTATTTCGCCCTTCCGCGCACCCGTGAGGATAAGCAGGCGAATGACCGCTACGCCCTGCGCATGGCCAGCCACGCCCGCCAGCGCCGCGCCCAGACGGCCCAGCTCTTCGCCGGACAGGTAGCGTTGCGATTGCCGGTCTTTGTAGCGCTCGACCCCATGAACCGGATTGTCAGACCTCAGACCGGCCCGCACTGCATAGGTGAAGATGCCACCCAGCAAGCCGACGGTTCGGCTTGCGGTGCCCTGTCCGCCTCTGGCCATGCTATCCGTCCGCTTGCGTTTGCCGTCATGAACCGCCGCCGTCTTACCCGTCGCTACGTCCCGCATCATGCGGGCCACGTCCTGCCCATTAACGCGCGAGACCTTCAGGTTACCGATGAGCGGCTTGATATGGCAGTTAATCCGGGCGAGGTCAGAGCGCAGAGTTGACGCTTTCTTTGTCCCTGTCCCTTCTGCCATGTACTGATCGCACAATTCCGAGACGGTTGGCTCTTTTCTGTCCGCCAGCCTTTTCGCGTGCGGGTCTCTTCCTGATGCTACCGCCGCCAGAGCCTTTTCAGCGAGGCCTCGGGCCTGATCGGCTGTAATCGCCCCATGTCTACCTATGGTAAAGCGAACTGGCTTTTCTGATCTGCCGCCGCCGTTCGGTCTGTACATCACGAAATAGGTCTTAACGCCTGACGGCTGCACCCGCACACCGAAGCCTCTTAGTGAGCCGCACCAAACAACGAAAACCTTGTCAGATGGGGTGGCAGCATCGACCACTTTCTTTGTGAGTTTAGCCATAGGTCTGCCACCTTTATGATTGCCCGTGCAGCACCGGTGCAGCACGGAGAAGTAAACCACGTAACACCGCATGAAACGAGGTGCAACATTGGGCATTGAAAACAAAGAAATATTATCAGGCCATATCAGCGAGGGAAACGCGGTGAAAGGCATTTGAACACCCTCCGAAGGCAAAGGTCGTGCGTTCGAATCGCGCCGGGTGCGCCATAAACAAACAGCCTCCCTCAAAAGGGGAGGCTGTTTGTTTATGGGGGACTCTGCCGGTTGGAGGCACCTGCGTTCGGCGCGACCCGGAAGGGCGCGCGACGCCGAAGGCGCCCCGAAGGGGTAAGCCGCGTTAAAACGCGGCGCATCAATCGCGCCGGGGGTGTAAATCTCAATAGATTGTCCTGTCTGGCTGAGGCTGCCGACGTTTTTTGAGCGGAATGTCTCTGGTTCCAACCGTCATTCCGCTCGTGTTCGCTCACCTGTTATAAGGCGGTTTTTGCAAACGCTACCTTGCAAAAGGTTTTGCGCAGAAGATCATTATTGGCCTGCATATTGGTGCGGCAGGCAACGATACCGTCCGGTCGCACCAGAACCGCACCGTGCGCCCCTACGCCGAAATGGGTGGAAAAGGCGTTGTCGGACGCGAACACAATATCACGCCCTACGGCGATGCCGTCGATAGGCAGGTCGCCGATAGCCGAAAGCCATGCCGGGTCTTCGCTGAGCATCACAAAACCCTTGCCGAACAGATCAAGTGTTGACAGGCGCTGTTCGTTGCGTCGGCCCCACAGATGGGGCGCGCGCGTACCCGGCTGACCGGCCCATTCGACGGGCGAAGCTGCCGCGGGCAGCTCACGTCCTGCGCCGATGACGGCGGCAGAGCGGACCAGTTGGCCAAACTCCATGGACTCATCACTCAACAGAGTATCAGGGATGAAGTCAGAACCTACCCACTTGGCATAATCCGGACGTGAGAAAGTCTGCTGATGACGCAACCAGCCAATAGGACGGCGTTCGGCGTCATAGGTCTCCAGCAGGGCTGGCGAGGCCGTGCCCGCCAATACGTACTGGAGTTTCCAAGTCAGATTCCACACATCGTCTATACCGGTGTTGGCTCCGAAGCCCCCGCGCGTTGGGGGAAGCTGGTGCGCCGCATCGCCAGCCAGAAAGATGCGACCTTGCGCATACTGGTCAGCAATGCGACCCGCCATCTCCCAGCGTCCGGTGTTAATCATTTCAAAAGGCATTTCCTGACCCAGGGCGCGCAAAACCGCCGTGTGCAGTTCCGTTTCGCTGCGTTCACGGTCGTCATCGAACATCAGGACCCAACGGCTGTCGCTATAGGTGGTCAGGAAGGCGTGGAAGTCGCTTTGCTCGATTTCATATTGCTGTATGCCGGAAACTAGGGCGGCATCGGCTTGCGGACAGTGAAAGAGAAGGCTTCGCAGGGTGCGCAGGTGGCCCACGCCGCTGCGGGTGATGCCGAGGCTTTCGCGTATAGGGCTGTTGGCCCCATCGGCGGCGATCAGGTAATCCGCAAAAATGTCATAGGCGGGGGAGCCATCGAGTGGGCGCACCCGAACCGTGACTCCGGCGTCTGTCTGGCCAAACGACAGGCATTCGACCCCTAGGCGCAGATCCGCGCCGCGATCCAGCGCCGCCTGACGCAAAATCGGCTCAAGCTTGTCCTGTGCGATTGAAGCGCCAGTGCAGGGTGAAAGTTCACCCGAATGCCGTGCGGATTGTCCCGGTGTCCAGTCCGTTTCTGCCAACCGCTCACCCGTCAGGCTTGTGACCGTGGCGCGGCGCAGACGCGTTTGGGGGGGAACCTGCGGGATATGATCGGCGATTCCCACAGTGCGAAAGTGTTCAAGCGTGGTCTCGGTAAAGCCGATGGCGCGCGGATGAGGTGAACTGCCCCTGTGTTTTTCGATCAGAATGTGAGGTACGCCTCGCCAGGCCAGAAAAAGCGAAGCCGACAACCCGACAAGGCTGCCGCCGATAATGATAACGGATGTCCGTTCCATGTGTTTTAAGGTCCTTCAGTCGTAAAGCCGCAGGCACGGCGAAGGACGAATACCTGACAACAGGGAAGGGCAAGTCGAAGGCCCGGTTTTACCCTACGAACAAAGGCACACGTCCGCCTTTGTCGTGGTCCGCGGCCCTATGGGGCTGGATTATCACTCACGGCCAGAGCCACGAGTTGACCGGGGCTCACCACGCCGGTCCACCATTTTCGACTTTGATGTCATAGGCCATGAGGAACTAATCTGCAAGCGTCGGCACAAAGGTGCGCAAAAACCCCCTGCGTCTTCGGACGCAGGGGGCGCAGAACGCTTCAAAATAAAAGCCCTTAGTCCAGCTTTACCACCACGACCGACTTGGCCGGGATGGTCAGTTCCAGCGTGCCGTTCTTGATCTTGCCGCCCTTGAAGGGGGCCAGAGAGATGGTTTCCGGCTGGCCCGGCACATTGTGAGCGTCCATCTTGTCCGCGGTCAGCACGTCACCCGACACCGATTTGGCTTTCAGCGTGCCGAGATTGATGTTCAGCACATAGCCTTCGGTCAGGTTGGTATTGGCGACGCCGATATAGGTCTTGCCGTCCTTGGCCCTGGCGGCGGTGACGTTAAAGGCCGGATAGTCCTGAAGCACGCCCTTGCCGTCCTTGCCTTGCAGGTTCGGGGCGGTGACGTCGAGCGGGAGGACGGTGGCGTCCTGGAAGGGCACGTACATCTTGTAGGCGTAATAGGTCGGCGTCAGGGCCATCTTTTCCTTGTCGGTCAGGATCATGGCCTGAAGGACGTTGATGGTCTGGGCGATATTGGTCATCTTCACGCGGTCGGTATGGCGGTGGAAGATGTTGAAATTATAGGCCGCCACAATGCCGTCGCGCAGGGTGTTCTGCTGATAGAGGTGGCCGGGATTGGTGCCGGGCTCGACATCGTACCAGGTGCCCCATTCATCGACATAGAGGGCGATGCGCTTTTTCGGATCGTGCTTGTCCATGGCCGCGCTGTGGTCACGGATGATCTGATCCATGCGTGAGGTCTGATAGAAGGTCGAGTACCACTGATCGACGGGGAAGTTGGTCGCCGGCCCCTTCTTGTCCCAGTTGGACGTCGGCAGGGTGTAGTAGTGCAGCGAGATGGCGTCCATGCGGTTGCCGGCGCGGCCGACCACGACGTCGGTCCAGTTGATGTCGCCGGCGTTGGAGCCCGAAGCGACGCGCACGGCCGAATTGTCGGCGCCCTTATGGAAGAAGGCGGAGAAGCGGCGGTATTCGTCGGCATAGTATTCCGGGCGCATTTCGCCGCCACAGCCCCAGCTTTCGTTGCCGATGCCGATGAAGGGCACTTTGAAGGGTTTGTCACGGCCATTGGCGCGGCGTTCCTGCGCCAGCGTGTCGTCGCCGGGCGAGGTCATATATTCGATCCATTCGCGCATCTCGGTCGGGTTGGACGAGCCGACATTGATCGAGACATAGGCTTCGGTGCCGACCTGCTCGACGAAATCGAAGAATTCGTGCGTGCCGAAGGCGTTGGTTTCCGGCGTGCCGCCCCACCAGTTGTTCTTGCGCGACGGGCGCTTGGCCGGATCGCCGATGCCGTCGCGCCAGTGATATTCGTCAGCGAAGCAGCCGCCGGGCCAGCGCACGACCGGCATCTTGATGGCTTTCAGCGCCGCCACCACGTCATTGCGGATGCCGCGCGTGTTGGGGATCGACGAGTCCTTACCCACCCAGATGCCTTCATAGACGCCAAGGCCAAGGTGTTCGGAAAACTGACCGTAGATCTGACGCGGGATTTCCAGACCCGGCTGATCCGGCTTCAGCGTGGCGTCGATTTTGGCCGGAGCCGCGAAGGCCACGGAGGCCGAACAGCCGATGGCGGCCGTCAGCGCCAGGGCGGTGAGTGTTTTGAACATGGGCTTACCTCTTTTGGGTGATGTGTCGGGCGGGATAGCTCTCTGGCAGGTGGCACTGCATCCCCGGCTTCTTATTATGTCCTACAATTAGCATGGCATCGGGTGAAATCAACTCTGTTCAAGCGCATTCCGAAAAGTGTGAGGCGGTTTTGGCTTCGCCGAACTCCGTTTCGCAGTCCAATGCGCGACCCCGTCCTATGCAACCGATTGAAGGACGGTCACGTGCGCATGACGGCTTTTTGAGCGCTGCGTGAACGCCAAAAGTGTAGGATGGTCAAAGGTTTGCGGCTCGGACTCAGCGACCGCATAGCGAAGCGACCTTTAATAATGGCATCCTTATGGCCCGTGCCGCCATTTAGAGCCCACGACATTGCGGTGCACCCCTGAGGGCTTACGCACCGCTTAACGGCCCGATTGTGTGGCCTGTGGCTTCCTTTGCGAAGTCCTTAAGACTGACGGTTTGACAGATGAGATTACCTGAGCGGCTGGACGCGCGGACAACGGCGCTGTTCCTCGATATCGACGGCACCCTGGCCCATATTCGACCGCGTCCGGAGGATGTCGGCCCGGAACCGCGCCGGACCGACCTGCTGGGCCGGGCGCGTCGGGTGCTGACCGGACGGCTGGCCATATTGTCGGGGCGTTCGATTGCGGAGATTGACTATATTACCGGTAATACGGTGCGGGCTGTGGCGGGTGTGCATGGGCTTGAGCGCCGCGATGCGGAGGGGGAGCGTCGCGATCAGATACTGACCGAGGCGGTGCGCCACGCGCTGGAACAGGCGTTGCTGGTGCTGGGGGCGCTGGCGGAGCAGAAGCCCGGTGTCCTGATCGAAACCAAGGGGCAGTCGATCGGTGTACACTACCGCCTCAATCCGCAGGCAGAGGGCATGGTGCGCACCATCACGGCCAATATCGCGCAAAATTCGCCTCTGGTGCTGCAACCGGGCGACCGCGTGGTCGAGCTGCGCGCGCCGGGCCCGGACAAGGGCGATGCCCTACGTGCCTTTATGAATGAGCCGCCGTTTGAAGGCTTCAGGCCGGTGTTTGTCGGCGATGACCTGACCGACGAACACGCCTTTCGGGCTGCCGCGCAACTGGGCGGCTTCGGCATATTGGTGGGGGAGGCGAGGGACAGTGCCGCGTCCTTCCGTCTGCCCAATGTGCAGGCCGTGCTCGACTGGCTGGAAGCGGGGGTAACCCATCATGCCTGATCAGTCGCCCTCCGTGCCGGTCACCGCGACCGCCTCCGCCCCGCGCAGCGGACCGCTCAGCCATACGCTCGATCTGGGGCTGATCGGCAATGGCACGGTGTCGGCCCTGATCGACGACCGCGGTAACTGGGTATGGGCCTGCATCCCGCGCTTTGACGGCGACCCGGTGTTCAGCAACCTTTTGAGCGGTGTGGCGGCGAACGAGGCAACAGCAGAGGGCGTGTGGGCCATCGACCTCATCGGCTTTGCGCGCGCCGAACAGGCCTATGAACGCAACAGCGCCGTGCTGCGCACCGTTCTCACCGACGAAAAGGGCGCGCAGCTTGAGATTCTCGACTTCTGCCCGCGCTTTCGCCACCACGAGCGGCAGTACCGCCCCGTGGCCTTCTGCCGTCTGCTGAGGCCGTTGAGCGGTGCGCCGCGTATTCGGGTACGATTGCGGCCCATGCGCGACTATGGCGCGCAGCGCGCGCCGCATTCCTTCGGCTCCAACCATATCCGCTTTATGGGCACGGACACCGATCTGCGCCTGACCACCAACTGCCCCGTGTCGCACCTGCTGAATGAGCGCACCTTCCGCGTCGAGGAGCCGCTGGCCTTCTTCCTGGGGCCGGATGAGCCGTTTTCAACCGGTATCCTGCAAGGGGTGCGCGACATGTACGAGCAGACCGACGCCTACTGGAAGCGCTGGGTGCGCACCCTGTCCCTGCCGCTGGAGTGGCAGGAGGCGACCATCCGCGCCGCCATCGCCCTGAAGCTATGCGTTTATGAAGAGACGGGCGCCATTGTAGCGGCCATGACCACCTCCATTCCTGAAGCCCCGGATTCCGGACGCAACTGGGATTACCGCTACTGCTGGATCCGCGACGCCTATTATGTGGTGCAGGCCCTGACGCGGCTGGGGGCCGTCGATATCCTCGAAAACTACCTGAAATATCTGCGCAATATCGTCGATCAGGCGGGCGACGGGCCGATCCAGCCCGTCTATGGCATCGGCTTCGGCCCGGAATTGCCGGAAACCGAGGCGACGGCCTTGCCCGGCTATGGCGGCATGGGGCCGGTGCGCGTCGGCAATCTGGCCTATATCCAGCATCAGCACGACGTCTATGGGCAGATCGTCCTGTCGTCGGTGCACGCCTTCTTCGATCAGCGCCTGCTGCAACCGGGGACGGAAAGCGATTTTCGCGCGCTGGAACGCATGGGCGAGCGGGCTTTGGAGGTGTTTGACAAGCCCGATGCCGGCCTGTGGGAATACCGCACCCTGTCCAACATCCATACCTATTCGGCCCTGATGTGCTGGGCGGCCTGCGACCGGCTGGAAAACGCGGCTCTGGCGCTGGGGCTGGTCGACCGCGCCGAGGTGTGGCGGGGCCACGCCCGCACCATCCGCGCCGCTATCGAGTCGCGCGCCTTCTGCGGCGAAGGCGGCAGTTTCAGCGCCTGTTTCGACCACGCACAACTGGACGCCAGCCTGCTTCAGATGATCGACCTGCGCTTTTTGACGCCTGACGATCCGCGCCATTTGGCGACGCTGGCGGCTGTCGAGGCCGGGTTGCGGCGCGGCGAGCACATGCTGCGCTACGCCGTGCCCGACGATTTCGGCGAGCCGGAAACGGCGTTCAACTTCTGCACCTTCTGGCTGATCGAGGCCCTGCACCATGCGGGCCGCAGCGATGAGGCGCGCACCCTGTTCGACGGGATGCTGAAACGACGGACGGCGGCCGGTCTGCTGTCCGAGGATACGGCCTACGACGACGGTCAGCTGTGGGGCAACTACCCGCAAACCTATTCGCTGGTCGGGATCATCAACTGCGCCGGGCTGCTCAGCCGCCCGTGGCGCGATGTCAGGTAAGGAGTAGAAGTCATGGGGCGACTAATCGTTGTATCCAACCGCGTCAACCCGCCGAGCGACGCCAGCGTCGGCACGCAGGGCGGGCTGGCCATGGCCCTGTCGGCGGCCCTGCGCGAAGAAAACGGCATCTGGTTCGGCTGGTCCGGGCAGACGACCGAGGCCTTTACCGGCCATCTGTCGATCCAGAAGATCGGCGGCGTCACCGTGGCCCTGACCGACCTGGAGGCGCAGGACGTACAGGAATATTACAACGGCTACGCCAACCGCACCCTGTGGCCGCTGTTCCATTACCGCACCGACCTCGTGGCCTTTGAGCGCAGCTTTGACGAGGGCTATTTGCGCGTCAATCAGCGCTTTGCCGATACCCTGTTCCCGCTGGTCGAGAAAGAGGACCTGTTGTGGGTGCAGGACTATCACCTGCTGCCGCTGGCCTCGATGCTGCGCAAGCACGGGGTGAGCAACCGCATCGGCTTCTTCCTGCACATTCCGTGGCCGGCCATGCGCGTGTTTCAAACCCTGCCCAAGCATCGCGAGCTGGTCGAAACCCTGTTCGACTATGACCTGCTCGGCTTTCAGACCGAAGACAGCCTCAATGCCTTTCAGGAATATGTGGTGCACGCCGCTGACGGCGAGAGGTTGCCCGATGGCCGTCTGCGCGCCTTTGGCAAGACGATCCGCGCCGGGGCCTTCCCCATCGGTATCGACAGCGAGGACTTTACGGCGGCCGCCACCTCGGACAAGGCGCTGGCCTTCTACAATCTGATGCGCAATTCGCAGGCCGGGCGCAAGATGATCACCGGGGTCGATCGGCTCGACTATTCCAAGGGGCTGGAGGAGCGTTTTCTGGCCTATGAGCAGTTCCTCAACAACCATCCGCGCATGGAAGGCGAGGTCTTCCTGATGCAGATCGCCACGGCGACGCGCGAAGAGGTCAATACCTATCAGGAACTGCGCGCGCGACTCGACAGCCTGTCCGGGCGCATCAATGGCGAACACGCCACCATTGACTGGGTGCCGGTGCGCTATGTCAACCGCGCCTATCGCCGGGATGAGCTGGCGGGTATCTACCGCGCCTCGCACGTCGGGCTGGTGACGCCGTTGCGCGACGGCATGAATCTGGTGGCCAAGGAGTTTGTGGCGGGGCAGGACGAACGCGATCCGGGGGTGCTTATCCTGTCGGAATTTGCCGGGGCGGCGGCGCAGATGCAGGCGGCGCTGATCGTCAACCCGTTCGACCGTCAGGCCATGGCCGAAGCCATTGCCGAGGCGGTGCATATGCCGCTCAAGGAACGCAGGCAGCGCCACGAAGACCTGATGCGCGGCGTGATGGCCGAGGACGTGGTGTGGTGGCGCAACGACTTTGTGGCCAAGCTGAAAGACGAAGGCGAGGTGACGCCCGACGGCGACACCTTTCCGGAAGACCAGCCCGACGACAGGGTCGTGACATTGCCTGTGGCGAGCTAGATCTCCTCCCCATTGCTACGCAATAGGGAGGAGGCGACATAACTTACGCTGCGGCCAGTTCGCTCAGGGCCTTGGCGGCGCTTTCAATCGCCGCGGCCTTGATGTCCGGACCGAAGGCCATGGCTTCCGAGCGGATAAAGGTCACGTCGGTGATGCCGATGAAGCCCAGCAGCGTGCGGATATGGCCTTCCTGAAAATCCATCACCGAGGCGGGGCCTTCCGAATACTTGCCGTCGCGCGTTTCGATGACCACGGCCTTCTTGCCCTTGACCAGACCTTCCGGGCCGGACTCGGTGTAGCGGAAGGTGCGACCGGCGCGCAGCACGTAGTCAAACCACGTCTTCAGCAGGGCCGACATGCCGAAATTATACATCGGCGCGCCGAGGACGAGGATATCAGCCGCCTCAAGTTCCGACACGCGCGCTTCGACGGTTTCGGCCAGGGCCGAGGCTTCGGCGCTTTCGCCGATATTGCCGAAGAAGCCGTTGATGTTCGAGGCGCTCAGCACCGGCAGCGGGTTGAGGCCGAGGTCGAGTTCGATGAACTGCGTTTTGGCGTCGGCCTTCAGCAGGCTATCCTTGTAGGTTTCGACCAGCTGGCGCGAGATCGAGCCTTCGCCCTTGATCGAGGAGTTGACGATGAGAACCTTGGACATGGTAGTCTCCTTGCGTAAAAGATAACCGTAACAGATACGATTCTATATTTGGGGTGAGCCTAACCCGTCAAGAGGGGACGGGTCAGACGTCAGGGGTTAAAACCGCCCGGCCTGATAGTCGGCAAAGGCCTGATAGATTTCCTGCGGCGTGTTCATCACGAACGGGCCGTGGCGGGCGATGGGCTCCTTCAGCGGCTGGCCCAGCACGACCAGCACACGGGCACCGTCAATCCCGCCGGTGAGCGGCAGTTCGGCCCCTTCGGTGAGAACCGCCGCCTGACCGCGCGCCACGCTCTGACCGTTGATCAGGGCATCGCCATCGAAGACATAGGCGAAACCGGCATGGCCTGCGGGCACAGGCAGGGTGAGGGCAGCCCCGCCGTCCAGCGACACATCGGCGATAAACGGCTTCGTCGTCGGCGACTGGATCGGCCCGGTCTGCCCCTGATAGGTTCCGGCCAGCAGCTTGACCCAGGCATCCGAATGGCGGACCACCGGGATGGTGTTCGCGGGCACGTCCTTATACTGCGGATTGAGCATCTTTTCCTTGGCGGGCAGGTTCAGCCACAGTTGAAAGCCCTGCATCAGGCCGTCTTCCTGCTCCGGCATTTCGGAGTGGACGAGGCCGCGTGCCGTGGTCATCCATTGCACGTCGCCGGGGCCCAGAAGGCCTTCATTGCCCTTGGAATCCTTATGGCGCATCCGCCCGGCAAGCATGTAGGTGATGGTTTCAAAGCCGCGGTGCGGGTGATCGGGGAAGCCGGCAATATAGGCCTGCGGGTCGTCCGAGCGGAACTCATCCAGCATCAGGAAGGGATCGACCTCCGGCAGGGCCTGCGTGCCCAGAACGCGGGTCAGCTTGACGCCCGCGCCATCGGTGGCCGGCAGGCCGCGCACGAGGCGGGTAACGCTGCGTTGTGTGGTCATGGTGGTGTCTTTCCAAACGGGGGAGCGGGGGCTCCCCGTGTTGACGAGACGTATAGCCGGGTTTATGCGTTGTCAGAAGCCTGCAAAAATGAACCCCGGTGTTTCACTCAGAGCAACGCTGGAAGGAAGGACACCCATGACCCCCGGAGTCGATCTCGACGATCTCAACGCCTTCTTTCTGGTGGTGGAAACCGGCTCCTTTGCGCGGGCGGCCGACCGGCTGGGGGTGGCCAAGTCCATCGTCTCGCGTCGCGTGGCGCACCTCGAAGACCAGTTGAAGGCGCGGCTTCTGACGCGCACGGCGCGCGGCACCCAGACCACCGATGTCGGGGCGCTCTATTACGCCAAGGCGCGCGAAGCCATGGCGCAGCTTGAGGCGGCGCAGGAGGCGGTCAATGACGCCATGCTGGAGGTTGCCGGGCCCATTCGCCTGTCCGCGCCGCTGACGTTCGGCGTGTCGCACCTGGCCCCCGTCCTGACCGAATTTGCCGTGCGCAACCCGCGCATCGAGCTGGATGTCAGCTTCGATGATCGCCGCGTCGATGTGCTGGCCGGGGGCTTCGACGTGGTGATCCGTATCGGCGAACTGACCGACTCGACGCTGATCGCGCGCCGCATCGGGCATATCAACGGCATGATCGTCGCCAGCCCCGACTATCTGAGTAAGAAAGGTACGCCGCAGACGCCCGACGATCTGGGGCAACTCGATTGCCTGCTCTACACCAATGTCGCCCCCGGCGACGTCTGGCGCTTCGTCGTCAATGGTGAGGAGCGCATGGTGCGTATCCCGGTGCGCCTGCGCTCGGACAATGGCGACATGCTGCTCAGCGCGGCGGTGGCCGGACTGGGCGTGGCGCGCCTGCCGGCCTTTATCAGCAGCGAGGCCATTGCGTCGGGGCAGGTGGTGCCCATCCTGCCGGAGTATAATACCACCGTGCCGCTATGCGCCGTCATGCCGCCCGGACGTTCGCGCACGGCGCGGGTGCGGGCGCTGGTCGATTTTCTGGCCCTGCGCTTCGCCAATGAGGTCTTGTAAACGCGCCGCCTACGGAAGATTGTTGCGGGTGCGAAAAGGGGCTTGTCAGGCTTGGTGAAACGTTTAAGTTCATATTTGACAACACGGAGGCGGTGATGGAACCGGAGGATTTCGACCGGTTGAGCGAAGGGGCGGCGGCCTTTCTGGGCCTGTCCCTCAGCGCGGACAGTCAGGCGGCGGTGAGCGCCACTTTGCGGCTTCTGCATCAGCACGCGGCCATTATCGAGGATGCGTTTAAGGACGCCGAGGCATGAGCGACACCCTCAGCGCGCTCGATCTGGCCGACGCCATTGCCCGCCGCGAGATCACGGCGGAGGCGGTGGTGCGTCAGGCGGTCGAGGCGGCGCTGAGTGATCCCTTTTGCGCCTTTACCCGCGTCTTTGCCTCCGAAGCCGTGGCCGCCGCGCAGGCCGTTGATCGCGGTGAGATTTCGGGGCCTCTGGCCGGGGTGCCCTTCGCCGTCAAGGACCTGTTCGACGTGGCGGGGCAGGTGACGACCGCCGGTGCTAAATTGCGCCTTGGCGCGGCAGCGGCGACGCAGGATGCGGAGGTAGTGCGTCGTGTGAAGGCCGCCGGTGCTGTGCTGATCGGCACGCTGAATATGGACGAATTTGCCTACGGCTTTGCGACGGTCAATGCCCATTTCGGCACCACGCTGAACCCACATGATCCGTCGCGGCTGGCCGGGGGCTCCTCCGGCGGGTCGGCGGCCGCGGTAGCGGCGGGGTTTGTGCCGCTGAGCTTGGGCTCAGACACCAATGGCTCGGTGCGCGTGCCCGCCTCGCTGTGCGGCGTGTGGGGGATGCGCCCGGCGCAAGGGGCGGTGCCGCTTTCAGGCGTGTTTCCGTTTGTCGAAGCGCTCGATACGGTCGGGCCGTTTGCCCGCAGCAGCCGTGACCTGCGCCGCCTGTACGAGGTGCTTGCCGGTGAGGCGCTGACCGGGGACAATCAACCGTTGCGCGTTGCGCGGCTGGACGGCTTTTTTGCGCGCAATGCCGCCCCGGAAGCCGTGAGCGCCGTCGATACACTGATGGCGCATCTGGGGGGCAGCGCCGTCGCCGATCTGCCGCAGGCCGAGGCCGGGCGTTCGGCGGGCTTTGTGATGACGGCGGCGCTGGGTGGGGCGCTGCATCTGGACACCTTGCGGGGGCGGGCGCAGGACTATGATCCGGCGGTGCGCGACCGGCTGATCGCCGGGGCCATGCTGCCCGCGGCCGTGCTGGATAAGGCACTGCGCTATCGTGATCATTATCGTAAGATTTTCTATCAACTGTTTGATCAGTTTGACGTTCTGATTACCCCGGCGACGCCCTGTTCCGCCCCGTTGATTGAGGCGGGAACCATCCTGATCGACGGCAAACCGGCCCCGGCGCGCGCGCATCTGGGGATTTATGCGCAGGCCATTTCGCTGACCGGCGTGCCGGTGATCGCCGCGCCGCTCAAGACCGAGGGCCTGCCCATCGGCCTGCAAATCATCACGCGACCGGGCCTCGAAGGCGCGCTGTTCGACCTGATGCACCGGCTGGAGGACGCGGGCGTCTTGGGCTTTACGCCACCGGGAGGGCGCGCATGATCCATACGGCGGCATCGCTCAGGGGCATGGTCACGGCGCCGCACCATCTGGCGGCGCAGGCGGGGCTCGATATCCTCAAACGCGGCGGCACGGCCATCGAGGCAGCCGTGGCCACGGCAGCAGCGCTGGCCGTCGTCTATCCGCACATGAATTCCATCGGCGGCGACAGCTTCTGGATCGTGCGCGAACCCGACGGGTCTGTGCACGGCGTCAGCGCCTGCGGCGCGACGGCGCAAGGGGCCACGCTCGACCTCTATCAGGGCCATGACCGCGTACCCTGGCGCGGGCCTTTGGCGGCCAATACGGTTGCTGGCACTGTCTCCGGTTGGGAGGCGCTGTTGCAGCGGGTGGCCGATCCCCTGCCGCTGGAGGCGCTGCTGGAAGCGGCCATCCATTACGCCGAAACGGGTGTTGTGGTGACCAAAGGCGGAGCCGACATCGCCGCTGCCAAGGACGCCGAGCTGAAGGATCAGTACGGCTATGGGGCGGCGTTCCGGTCTGATCATCAACCCTTGAAAGAGGGCGCGATCCTCACGCAACCGGCTCTGGCGACCACGCTGAAAGCGCTGGCAGCCAGGGGACTGCGCGATTTCTACGAAGGCGATCTGGCGCGCGTCATTGCGGCCGATCTCGGTCGCGCCGGGTCGCCGGTCTCTGGCGACGATTTGCGCGCCCACCGCGCCACGACGCCCGTGCCGCTGACCACGCGCCTTCGTGGGACGCAGCTTTACAATATGACCCCGCCGACGCAGGGCTTTGCGTCCTTGCTGATACTGGCCCTGTACGACCGGTTGGGGGTTAAGGGACACGACCATTTCGACCATCTGCACGGCCTGATCGAAGCCACCAAACAGGCGTTTTTGCTGCGTGATCAGCATATTGGCGACCCGGCCTATATGGATTTCGACGCGCAGGCCCTGCTGTCCGACGCAGCGGCGCTCGACGCGCTGGCGGCGACCATCGACCGCGCGCAGGCCCTGCCGTGGCCCTATGAGCCGCAACAGGGCGACACGGTGTGGTTCGGGGCTATTGACGCCGAAGGTCGTGCCGTAAGTGCCATTCAGAGCACCTATTTCGAGTTCGGTTCGGGCCTCGTCCTGCCGGAAACGGGCATTATCTGGCAGAACCGCGGGGCGTCGTTCCGTCTGGCCGAAAGCGGCTGGAACGCCCTGAAGCCGGGGCGCAAGCCGTTTCACACGCTTAATCCGGCGCTGGCGGTCTTTGAGGACGGACGGGTGATGAGCTATGGCACGATGGGCGGTGAGGGGCAGCCGCAGACGCAAGCCGCTGTTTTCAGCCGTTACAACGCCGGTATGCCCTTACAAGCCGCCCTCACCGCGCCGCGCTGGCTTCTGGGCAAGACCTGGGGCGAGGAGAGCGTCTCGCTCAAGCTCGAAGGCCGGTTTGAGGCGGAGTTAATTGAGAGCTTAAAGAAAGCGGGGCATCAGACGGAAATCGTAGCTGATTTCACCTCTATGATGGGTCATGCCGGGGCGCTGGTGCGTCATGCCGACGGGCGTATCGAAGGGGCCACCGATCCGCGTTCGAATGGCGGGGTGGCCGCATGGTAGAGGTGGGCGGATACCGCGCCGTCGCCCGCTGCGACGCCCTCAGACGCCCGCCGTTCAGCGAGGTGGCGGACAGCCTGTTCCGGCCTTACCTCAGCGAGGCGCACCGCGCGACGCTGGCGCAAGTACGCGAGTGGATGGAGGCGGCGGGCATGGCCGTGCGCCTTGATCCGGCAGGCAATCTGATCGGGCGGTATGAGACCGCCACTATACCTCCCCAGCTTGCTGGGGAGGGGGACCGCACGACGCGCGCAGCGCGAGATGCGGTGGTGGGGGCCGACTCCGATGTTAACCCCCCTCCGCCGATTCCGGCGGTATCCCCCCTGATATCAGGGGGGATGCTAAAACAGAAATCCCTCATCCTCGCCTCGCACATCGACTCGGTGCGCGACGCCGGGGCCTATGACGGGCCGCTGGGGATCATGCTGGCAATCGAGGTCGTGGCCGCCCTGCACGCGCAAAACAAGCGCCTGCCGTTTGCCATCGAGGTCTATGCCTTTGGCGACGAGGAGGGCTCGCGCTTTCCGGCCTCCATGCTCTGTTCGCGCGCCGTGTGCGGGCAGGTGGCGCGGGCCCAGCTTGATGTCGCCGACCGCGACGGCATCACCTTAGCCAGGGCGCTGAGCGATTTTGGACTGGATATCGATCGTTTTACGGAGGCGCGCCGCGACCCGTCCGAGCTGATCGGTTATGTCGAAGCCCATATCGAACAGGGGCCGGTGCTGGAGGCCGAAGGGCTGGCGCTGGGCGTGGTCACCGCCATTGCCTGTCAGAGACGCTATGCGGTGACGGTCACGGGCGTCGCCGGTCACGCCGGGACCAACAGTATGGTCCTTCGCAAGGACGCGCTCACCGCCGCAGCGGAAATGGCGCTGGCGGTCGAAACCATAGGTCGCGCTGGGCTGGACGATCTGGTGGCCACGGTCGGGCGCTTCACGGTCGCGCCCAATGCGCCCAATGTCGTACCGGGCGAGGTGGTCTTCACCATCGACGTGCGGGCGGGCGAAGAGGCCCCGCGCAACGTCGCCGCCTCTGCCATCCTCAGCCGCATCGAGGCCATTGCCGCCGCGCGCGGGGTGACGGTGGCGCACCAGCTGATCCACGACCTCCCCCCCGCACCCTGCGACCCGTCAATGATGGATTTATTGTCCGAAGCCGTGCGTGAGGCCGGTCACACCCCGCGCCGTCTGGTGTCAGGCGCGGGCCATGACGCCATGGTCTTTGCCGGTGTGACGCCCACCGCCATGCTGTTTATTCGCTGCAAGGACGGAATCAGCCACAATCCTTTGGAAGCCGTCGAGCCGGCCGACGCCGAAGCGGCGTTTCAGGCGCTCTACGGCCTTGTACTCAAACTGGGGGAAGCCTCCGCATGACCGACTATTTCGGTGAGATCAATCCGCCGCAACGCCTGCTGATGGGGCCGGGGCCGGTCAATGCCCACCCGCGCGTGCTGCGCGCCATGTCGGCGGACCTTCTGGGGCAGTTCGACCCGGAAATGACCGCCTATATGAACGAAACCATGGCGCTCTATCGGCAGGTCTTCCGCACGCAGAACCGCTGGACCTTGCTGATCGATGGCACAGCGCGGGCGGCGATCGAGGCGGCGCTGGTGTCGCTGATCACACCGCAATCGAAGGTGCTGATCGTGCGCTTTGGCCGCTTTGGCTTGCTGCTGACCGAAATTTGCGAGCGGCTGGGTGCGGCCTATGCGACGGTGGATGCGCCCTGGGGTGAGGTGGTGCCGATGGCCGCCATCCGCGAAGAGGCGCTGGCGTACCGTCCGGATGTGATCGCCTGCGTGCACGGCGACACCTCCACCACCATGGCGCAGCCGCTGGATGGGCTGGGTGAGTTGTGCCGTGAGATCGGGGCCTTTTCCTATGTCGATGCCACGGCGACGCTGGGCGGGATGCCGATTGAGACCGACGGCTGGGGCGTCGATATCGTTACGGCGGGCTTGCAGAAATGTCTGGGCGGGCCGTCGGGTTCGGCGCCGATCACGATTTCCGACCGCGCGGCCGAGTTCATCTTTTCGCGCCGCCACACCGAAAAGGGCATCCGCGCCGCCGATGCCGAAGACGGCCACCGCCCGCGTATAGGCTCCAACTATTTCGATCTGGCCATGATCATGGACTACTGGTCCGAAAAGCGGCTGAACCACCATACCGAGGCCACGACCATGCTTTACGGGGCGCGCGAATGCGCCCGCGTGGCGCTTCAGGAGGGGCTTGAGGCCCGCTTTGACCGCCATACAAGGGCCGGGGCGGCTATGACGGCGGGGCTGCGCGCCATGGGGCTGCGCGTCTATGGCGATGACCGCTACCGCATGACCAATGTGACCGGCGTGTACATCCCCAAAGGCCTTGATGGCGGGCGCGTGCGTCAGCGGATGCGCGAAGACTTCGAAATCGAGATCGGCACGGCCTTTGGCCCCTTGCAGGGGCAGATCTGGCGCATCGGGGCCATGGGCTATAACGCCATGAAGTCCAAGGTGCTGACGACCCTGGCCGCGCTTGAGGCCTGTCTGGTCGCCGAAGGGGTGGCGGTCAATCTGGGGGCTGCGGTCCCCGCCGCGCGGGAGGTGTGGGGATGACCCCGCGTGACCTGATCGGCTATGGTCCGACACCCCCCGATGCGCAGTGGCCGGACGGGGCGCGCATCGCTGTGCAGTTCGTTATCAATTACGAAGAGGGTGGCGAAAACTCGGTCCTCAATGGTGACAAGGGGTCTGAGGCCTTCCTGTCCGAAATGGTGGGTGCCCAAAGCCATATCGGCGCGCGGGCCATGGCCATGGAAAGCCTTTATGAATACGGCGCGCGCGCCGGTTTCTGGCGGCTGCACCGCATATTTACCGAACGCAAGGCCCCGGTCACCGTCTATGGCGTGGCCACGGCGATGCAGATGAACCCGGCGGCGGTTGAGGCCATGCTGACCGCCGAGTGGGAGATCGCCAGCCACGGCTACCGCTGGATCGACTATCAAAACGTGCCGGAAGAGGTGGAGCGCGACCATATCCACAAGGCCGTAGAGCTGCACACGCAACTGACCGGGGCGCGGCCTCTGGGCTGGTATCAGGGGCGCACCTCGCCCCAAACGGCGCGGCTGGTGGTCGAGGAGGGCGGCTTTGTCTATGACGCCGACTCTTACGCCGACGATCTGCCCTATTACGACACGCGATACGGCAAAGCCCAACTGATCGTGCCCTATACGCTGGACGCCAACGATATGAAGTTCGTGGCCTATAACGGCTTTGCCGACGCCGAACCCTTCTATCGCTACCTGCGCGACACGTTCGATCAGTTGTACGCCGAAGGCAGCCGCATGATGTCGATTGGCCTGCATGGGCGCATTGCGGGTAAGCCGGCGCGGGCCGCCGCCGTGGCGCGCTTCCTCGACCACGTGCTGAGCCACGACAAGGTGTGGGTGACGCGTCGCATCGACATCGCCCGTCACTGGCTGAAGGTGCATCCCCATGCAGCTTAACGATCCTGTTCTCCTGAAAGAGGTGACCGAGGCCTTCTACGCCTATGAGGCGGCGCTGATGGCCGACGACATCCCGGCCATGGACCGCCTGTTTCGTGAGGCCCCGGAAACCATCCGCTTCGGCGTGGGCGAGGTGCTGTACGGCATCGAAGCCATACGCGCCTTCCGCCAGGGCCGGGGCGGCTCGCCGCAGCGCAAACTGGGCCGGGTCGAGATCACCGTCTATGGCGACGCCTTCGCTACCGCCCATGCCGAGTTTTTCCGGGACAACGCCGACCGTAGGGGGCGCCAGTCGCAGGCCTGGGGGCGCTTTGCCGACGGTTGGAAGGTGGTGTCGGCGCATGTGTCGATTGAGGGGGCGACATCATGAGCGATTTCAACCAATTGACTCGTAAAGCCTTTATCGAACGCTTCGGCCTGTTGTTCGAGCACAGCCCGTGGATCGTGGCGCAGGCCGAGACGATGCGGCCGTTCAAAGACCTAGCGGCGCTGCACGCCGGGTTGACGAAGGTGGTGGCGCACGCCGGGCCGGAGGCGCAACTGGCCCTGCTGCGCGCCCACCCCAAGCTGGCCGACAAGGCGCAGGTGAAGGCCGGTCTGACGAAGGAGTCGGCTTCGGAACAGGCGTCGGTGGGGCTCAATGCCCTGACGGAGGCCGAATTTGCGCGGTTTCATGAGTTGAACACCGCCTATGAGGCGCGCTTTGGTTTCCCCTTTATACTCTGTGTGCGGCTGGCCGGGGGCAAGGCGGATATCCTCGCGGCGATGGAGGCGCGGCTCGGCAACGACCCGCAGACAGAGTTTAGCACGGCCCTGGCGGAGGTGGATAAGATCGTCTGGCTGCGCCTCAAAGATGTGGAGGGCGCATGAGCCTCGAAGCCCATAATGCCCGCGTCCGGCACGACCTTGAGGCGCTGGGCTATCCCGGCAGCGACTGGCTGAGCCCGGCGACGCATCCGGAAGGTCCGGTGCACGACGTCATCATCATCGGCGGGGGGCAGTCGGGCCTCAGCGCCGCCTTCGCGCTGAAGCGCGAGCGCATCCACAACCTGCTGATCCTCGATGAGAGCGCCGAAGGCTTTGAAGGACCGTGGGAAACCTATGCCCGCATGATGACCCTGCGCACGCCCAAGGGCATCACCTCGATAGATATGGGCGTCCCCTCCCTGACCTTCCGCGCCTTCTGGGAGGCGCAGCACGGGGCCGAAGGCTGGGCGCGGCTTGACAAGATACCGCGCGGCGACTGGATGGCCTATCTGCGCTGGTACCGCCGCGTGCTGGACCTGCCGGTCAGAAACGGCGTGCGGGTCAGCGATATCGAGCCCATAGACGGCCTGTTCCGCGTGCACGCTTCGGATGGCAACTATCTGGCGCGCAAGGTCATTCTGGCCACCGGGATTCAGGGCGGCGGCGGCTGGCATACGCCGCAGATGATCAGGGGCCTGCCGCGGCATCTTTACGCTCACACCTCTGAGCCCATCGACGTGGCGGCGCTGACAGGCAAGCGCATCGGCATTTTGGGAGGCGGGGCCTCGGCCTTTGACAATGCCCACCATCTGCTCGACGCCGGGGCCGCCGAAGCGCACGTCTTTGTGCGGCGTGAGGCCCTGCCGCGCATCAACCCTATCCGGCACATGGAGGCGGCGGGCCTGATCCCGCGCTTTGCCGCGCTCAGCGACGGCGAAAAATACGCCGCCATGTCGCACTTTTTCAAATTCAATCAACCGCCGACCAATGACACCTTCAACCGGGCGGCGGCCTTTGCGGGCTTCCGCCTGCACACGGGTTCGCCCTGGCAGGGCGTGCGCGAAGACGGGGGGCAGGCGGTGGTGACGACGCCCAAAGGCGAGCACGCGTTCGACTTTCTGGTCATTTCCACCGGTCTGGTCACCGATCCGGCGCTGCGGCCCGAACTGCGGCGACTGGAGCCGGGCATTGCGCGCTGGGCCGATGTCTATGCGGCCCCGGAGGCGATCAGGAACCCGCTGCTTGACGCCCATCCCTATCTGGGCGCAGGCTTCACCTTCACCGGGCGCGACCCTGAGTGGCAGGCGAAACTGCATGGCCTGTTTGCCTTCAACTATTCGGCCCTGATCAATTTCGGCCTGTCGGCCTCGGCCCTGTCAGGGCTGAAATACGCCCTGCCGAAGCTGGCCAGCGCCGTGGCCGATCAGTTGTTCCTCGATCAGAAGACGGCCTGCCTCGACGCCTATTTTGCCTATGATGAGCCGGAATTTGTCGGCGAGTGGAGCGCCTCATGAGCCTTTCGACTCACGTCCTCGACACGGCCCACGGCACCCCGGCCCAGGGGGTCGGGTTGCACCTCCTCAGCGGGCGCGAAGTGCTGTTTGCCGGAAAGACCGATGCCGATGGCCGCTGCCCGGAGTTGCGCGAGCTGAGCCTGAGCGCCGGGCGGTACCGGCTGGAATTCGATGTGGCCGACTATTTCCGGGGTAAGGGCGTGACGCTGGCCGAACCGCCGTTTCTCGACCGCGTGGGCATCGACTTCGGTATGGATGGGGTGGGGCATTACCACGTGCCGCTGCTGGTCAGTCCCTATGGCTATTCGACCTACAGGGGGAGCTGATGGGGCGTTCACACCATGACCGATAAGCTGCGCTTCTACCTCGATGGTGAGATCGTCACCCTGTCCGGCATCGACCCGACGCAAAGCGTGCTCGACTGGCTGCGCTACACGGCGCGGCGCACCGGCAGCAAGGAAGGCTGTGCCGAGGGCGATTGCGGGGCCTGTACGGTGCTGGTGGGCGAGTTGGAAGGTGAGCGCCTAAACTGGCGCGCCGTCAATGCCTGTATCCTGTTTCTGCCCATGCTGGACGGCAAGGCGCTGATGACCGTTGAAAGCCTGAAAGGCGCGCATCCGGTACAATCGGCAATGGTTGATTTGCACGCCTCGCAGTGCGGTTTCTGCACGCCGGGCATTGTGATGTCGCTGGTCGGGCGTTCAATGGGGGCGTGCGGCACGCTGGGCGCCGATCCGGCGGAGGTGCTGGCCGGAAACCTGTGCCGCTGCACGGGCTACGGCCCGATCCTCAAGGCCGCCGAACAGGTGGCATCAGTGCCGTTTGACGACGCGCCCGTCCGTGAGGCGCTGCAAAAGCTCCACCGCGACACCCTGTTGGTCCTCAGCTACGAAGACCCGCTGGCCGGGCTGACGCGCCGGGCCTATGTGCCGTGCAATGTCGATGATCTGGCGGAAATCCTTATCGAAAACCCCGATGTGCGGCTGATCGCCGGGGCGACCGATGTCGGCCTGTGGGTCAGCAAGCAGCACCGCGTCCTGCCGGAAGTCGCCTTTATCGGTCACCTGATGCGCGACATCGAGGGGACGGCGCAGGGCGTGCGGCTGGGGGCCGGTGTGCGCTATTCTGAGGCGCGTGCGGCGCTGGCCGACCTGTCGCCCGATCTGGGCGAGCTGATCCGCCGCATCGGCGCGGTTCAGGTGCGCAATGCCGGCACCATCGGCGGCAATATCGCCAATGGCTCGCCCATCGGCGACATGCCGCCCGCCCTGATCGCGCTGGGGGCCGAACTGACCCTGCGCCGGGGCGAGACGCGCCGCACCCTGCCGCTGGAGGCCTATTTCCTCGACTATGGCCAGCAGGACCGCCAGCCCGGTGAGTTTGTCGAAAGCGTCTTTGTGCCCGCGCCGAAAGCCAGTGATGTGGTGCGTATCGTCAAGCTGTCGAAGCGTTTCGATTCCGATATTTCGGCGGTCTGCGCCGCCGTGCATCTGCGCTTTGACGGGGCGGTGGTGCAGGGCGCGCGGCTGGCCTTTGGCGGTATGGCGGGCACCCCCAAACGCGCTACGCACGCCGAGGCCGTCCTGACCGGTCACCCGCTGGCGCCGGAGCGGCTGGCACTGGCGGCCGAGGCGCTTCGCGCGGATTTCACGCCGCTCAGCGATGTGCGCGGGTCTGCGGACTATAGATTAACCGTCGCCGGTAATATTCTGAAAAAACTGTGGTTTGACATTCAGGGTCAAGGCGGTGATGTGCTGGGGGTGGCGCATGGCTGAGCACGCTCACACCCCCCCACCTCATACCCCAAAAGTCCATACCTCAAAGGTCCATACGTCTCTGGCCCACGACAGCGCCCCCCTGCACGTCAGTGGCACCGCCCTCTATGCCGATGATGTGGCCGAACCGGCGGGGATGCTGCATCTGGCCTTTGGGCGCGCCCCGCACGCCCACGCGAAGATCGTAAGTCTGGACCTCAGCGCCGTGCGCGCCGCGCCGGGCGTGGTTGCCGTCTTCACTGCTGCCGACATCCCCGGCGACAACAATGTCGCGCCGGTGGCCAGGGATGACCGGCTGCTGGCCGCCGACGAAGTGGTGTTTATGGGCCAGCCGGTGTTTCTGGTCGCCGCCACCTCGGCCAAGGCCGCGCGTGTGGCGGCGAAGCTGGGCCGCATCGACTACGAAGCCTTGCCCGCCCTATTGACCATTGCCGAGGCCAAGGCCGCCCACAGCCTGATCGAGGCGTCGCAGGTCATGCGTCGCGGCGATATGGCAGAGCTTGCGGCCGCACCACATCGGATTCAGGGGGCCCTGGAGATCGGCGGGCAGGACCATTTCTACCTCGAAGGCCAGATCAGCGTTGCCACGCCGATGGAGCAGGGCGGGGTGCACCTTTTGTGTTCGACGCAGCATCCGTCCGAGGTGCAGCATCTGGTGGCACACCTTCTGGGCGTCACCTCCGCCGATGTGACGGTGGAAGTGCGGCGCATGGGCGGCGGCTTTGGCGGCAAGGAAACGCAGGCCTCGCTGTTTGCGGCGGCAGCGGCTTTGGTGGCGGCCAAAACCGGTCGCCCGGCCAAGTATCGCGCCGACCGCGACGAGGACATGAAGATCACCGGTAAGCGGCATGATTTCACCGCCAACTACGACGTGGCCTTTGATAACGAGGGGCGCATCCGGGCGCTGCGGCTGGAGCTGGCTTCGCGCTGTGGCTGTTCGACCGACCTGTCGCCCGCGATCAATGACCGGGCCATGTTCCACGCCGATAACTGCTATTTTCTTGAAAATGTTGAGATTGTCTCGCATCGCTACCGCACCCATACCGTTTCCAATACCGCCTTTCGCGGCTTTGGCGGGCCGCAGGGGATGCTGGCCATCGAGCGGGTGATGGACGCCATTGCCCTGCATCTGGGGCGTGATCCGCTGAGCGTGCGCCAGACCAACTTCTACGGCCCTGAGCGCAATCTAACGCCGTATCAGATGGCGGTGACAGATTTCGTTGCCGACCGCCTCGTTGAGGAGTTGAAAACCGCCGCCGATTACGACGTCCGCAAGGCTGAGATCGACGCCTTCAATGCGTCGCATCCCTATCTGCGGCGCGGCATTGCCTGCACGCCGGTCAAGTTCGGTATCTCCTTTACCACCAGCCACCTCAATCAGGCCGGGGCCCTGGTCCACGCCTATGTCGATGGCTCGATTGCGCTCAATCACGGCGGCACTGAGATGGGGCAGGGGCTGAATACCAAGGTGGCGCAGATCGTCGCCGACGTCTTCGGTCTGGGGCTGGAACGTATTCGCATCACGTCAACGCGCACGGACAAGGTGCCCAATACCTCGGCCACAGCGGCCTCCTCAGGGACGGACCTCAACGGCTGGGCGGCGTGGAACGCGGCCACTACCATCCGCGAACGGCTGGCCGAACTGATGGCTGCACGCAACGACGTGGCGGCGGACAGCGTGGTGTTTGAAGGCGGCGTGGTGCGCGCGGGTGACGAGGTGCTGGGCTTTGCCGAGGTCTGTCGGCTGGCGCATCTCAACCGGATTTCGCTGTCGGCCACGGGCTTCTACGCCACGCCGAAAATCCATTACGACCGCAAGACGCACACCGGGCGGCCCTTCCTCTACTTCGCCTATGGGGCAGCGGTGTCAGAGGTGCTCATCGACACCTTTACCGGTGAGCATAAGGTGCTGCGCGCCGATATCCTGCACGATGTCGGACGCTCCATCAATCCGGCGCTCGATCTGGGTCAGATTGAGGGCGCCTATTTGCAGGGGCAGGGCTGGCTGACCTTTGAGGAGCTGGTCTATGACGCCAAAGGGCGGCTTCTGACGCACGCCCCTTCGACCTATAAGATCCCCTGCGCCTCCGACCGGCCGGCCGTGATGAATATCCATCTGTGGCGGGCGGGCGACAACCGCGAACCGACCATCCACCGCTCCAAGGCCGTAGGCGAGCCGCCCTTCATGCTGGCCAACAGCGTGTTTTCGGCCCTGACCTGTGCGGTGGCGGCGGCAACCGGCGACCCGCGCCCGACGCTCGATGCCCCGGCGACGCCGGAACGTATCTTGCGGGCGGTTAAGGGGAGCAGCCTGTGAACTGGGTCGCCAAAGCCCTTGATCTGCTGGCTAAAGAGCCGCTGGCCATGGTCTCGCTGCTGGCCGTCGAAGGTTCGACGCCGCGCGAGGCCGGGACGCGGATGCTGGTCACCGCAAAGGCCATCTACGGCACGATTGGCGGCGGCAATCTGGAGTTTCAGTGCATTGATCAGGCGCGGCTGGCCCTGAAACACCCCCCCGGCACCTGGCGCATTCAGGACTATCCGCTAGGGGTGCTGCTGGGGCAATGCTGCGGTGGCCGGGTGCGGGTGATGATCGAGCACCTCGACCCGGCGGAGACGGACTGGCTGGAGGCCGTGCGCGGCCTTGACACCTTTACCTTGCGCAGCGATCTGCACGCCGGTGGGGTCCGCCGTCGCCTGAGCGAAGCGGTGCCCAATCTGTCAGCGCGCGGCCCGGTGCCGGTGGTCGGGGATCACCTGATCGAGCGCTTGGGTCAACCGTTGATGCCTGTGCTGATGTTCGGCGCGGGCCATGTCGGCATCGCCATTGCGCGCGTGCTGGAGGGCCTGCCGTTTCACCTGCGCTGGTGCGATGACCGCACCGATGTGCCGGAAGGCGTCCTGATTGGCGATGCCCAGACCCTGTGTGCCGAGGCCGAGGCGGGGACCGGCCTGACCCTGATCCTGACCCACGACCACGCGCTCGATTATGAACTGACCAGAGCGGCACTGCGCTCGCCCGCGCGGTTTATCGGCCTGATCGGCTCAGCCACCAAGCGCGCCCGCTTCTTCAGCCGTTTGCGCAAGGACGGCTTTGCCGAAGACCAGATCGCGCGTATCACCTGCCCCATCGGTCTGCCCGGCATTACGGGCAAGGCCCCGGAGGTGATCGCGGTTGCCGTCGCCGCGCAGTTGCTTCAAATTACAGATAAAATCCGCACCCTGACCGAGGATACCCGTCATGACCAAACCCTTCCCGTCGCTTGACGCCTTTATCGCCGGTCTGCCCAAGGCCGAACTGCACCTGCATATCGAAGGCTCGCTGGAGCCGGAGCTGATGTTCGCGCTGGCGCAACGCAACAAAATCGCCCTGCCGTTCAAATCGGTCGAAGAGGTGCGCGCGGCCTACGAATTTTCCAACCTTCAGGACTTCCTCGACATCTACTATCAGGGGGCCGATGTCCTGCGCACCGAAGACGACTTCCACGACCTCGCCAAGGCCTATTTCGACCGCGCCCACGCCGACAGCGTGCGCCACGCCGAAATCTTCTTCGACCCGCAAACCCATACCGACCGCGGTATCCCGATGTCGGTGGTGATGGACGGCCTGACCTCGGGCATGAAGGCGGCCGAAGCCGAATACGGCCTGACCTACAAGCTGATCCTGTGCTTCCTGCGCCACCTCGATGAGGACGCGGCCTTTGCCACCTTAAAGGCCGCCGAGCCGTTTCTCGACCGCCTGACCGGGGTGGGGCTCGACTCGTCCGAAGTCGGCCACCCGCCATCGAAATTCGCCCGCGTGTTTGAGGCCGCCGGCGCTCTGGGCCTCAAGAAAGTCGCCCACGCCGGCGAGGAGGGGCCGCCCGAATACGTCCACGAAGCGCTGGATATCCTCAAGGTGGACCGCATCGACCACGGCAACCGCTCATTGGAAGACGCGCACCTGACTTCGCGGCTGGCGCGTCTGGGCCTGACGCTGACCGTCTGTCCGTTGTCGAACCTCAAACTGTGCGTGGTCAACGACATGGCGCAGCACCCCATCCGCACCATGCTGAACAAGGGCCTGCGCGCCACGCTCAATTCCGACGATCCGGCCTATTTCGGCGGCTATGTGAACGACAACTATCGCGCCGTGGCGGCGTCGGGTTTGGTCGATCGCGACGACCTGATCACGCTGGCACGCAATTCGTTTCTGGGGTCCTTCCTCAGCGATGCGGAGGTGTTTAAGCACCTCGATGCCATCGACACGTACACAAGTTAAGCACCTCCCCTGATTTCAGGGGAGGGTGGCCCGAAGGGCCGGGTGGGGTTATGCCCCCCTCAAGAGCGGATTTCGTTCAAATTGAATCGAAAATCCGCTCTAAGCTTTTGTTAGGTTGCGCATTTTATTCCGAAAACCGTGGCACACTTTTCGGAATGCGCTTTAACCCCCCTCCGGCTCGCCGACACCTCCCCCGTAAACAGGGGAGGAGGAAAGAAAAATGACCACACCCCGTTCTTTCAAAGGCACCTTCTTCCATGCGCCCGTCTGCGGCGGCATTGAGGTCCTGCGCGACACCCTGATCCGCTGCGACGCGGAGGGCCGAATCCTTGAGGTGCTGCGCCCCGACGCGCCGACCTATGCCGAAGCCCTGTCCGAAGAGCGCGTCGCCGGGCGGCTGGAAACCCTGCCTGAGGGCACCTACGCCCTGCCGGGTTTTTGCGACCTGCACATCCACGCGCCGCAGTGGCTGCAACTGGGCAAGGCGCTGGACGTGCCGCTGGAGGTCTGGCTGCAAAAACACACCTTCCCGCTGGAAGCGCGCTATGCCGACCTGTCCTTCGCGCGCCGTGCTTACGAAGGGCTGGTGGACGACCTCCTGTCGAACGGCACCACCACGGCCCTCTACTTCGCCACCCAGCATCAGGACGCCACGCGCCTTCTGGCCGACATCTGTCTGACCAAGGGGCAGCGCGCCCTGATCGGCAAGGTGGCGATGGACAATCCGGAGCAATGCCCGGACTTCTACGTCGAATCCACCGACGCCGCCCTGCGCGGCACCAAAGCCTTTATCGACCACGTGCGCAGCCTCAACAGCGACCTTATCAAGCCGGTGGTCACGCCGCGCTTTATCGCCTCGTGCACCGATGCGGCGCTGGAAGGGCTGGGCGACATCGCGCGCCGCTGCGGCTGCCACGTTCAGACCCACTGCTCCGAAAGCGACTGGGAACACAACTACGTCCTCGACCGCCACGGCCGCGAAGATACCGACAGTCTGGACCGCTTCGGCCTTTTGACACGGCACACCGTGCTGGCCCACGCCAACTTCATCTCCGACGCCAATATGCAGACGATCCATGACCGCGGCGCCGGCGTCGCCCATTGCCCGCTGTCCAACTACTACTTTTCCAACGCCGTCTTCCCCCTCAAACGCGCGCTGGAAAAGGGCGTGCGCGTCGGGCTCGGCACCGATATTTCGGGCGGGCCGTCGGCCTCGATCTATGACAATATGCGCTGGGCCGTCGCCTCGTCCCGCGCCCTGCACGACGGCGTCGATGCGCGCCTGCACTGGGACAACCGCGGCATCCGCGACAGCCAGATTGACTGGCGCACCGCCTTCTACCTCGCCACCAAAGGCGGGGCCGAAGCCCTGGACCTGCCCGTCGGCAGCTTTGAGCCCGGTCGCTATTTCGACGCGCAACTGATTGATCCGCAAGCGCCAACGGGGACCATCCGCCTGATGGACGACCTCGATAGCGACGCCGATGTGCTGCAAAAAATCGTCTATACGGCCTCAAAAGCCAATATCGCGCGCGTCTGGGTCGCGGCACAATGCGTCGTTGGATCGGTCTAAGGATTCCGGGGTCAGTTGACCCCGGACCCCGGACCCCGGATATGAGGGCGCGATTGCTTAAGACTGAGTGTGAGGTGGGGCAGGTTTAGCCACGAAAAGCACAAAAAGCACGAACGCGAGCCTGTGGCACAGGCCTGCGCCTGACGTATCAAATGCTGTGTTTTGCCACGCAAGATTTATAGAAACCACAGATGACACAGATTTCACAGATTATCCGTGTCTGTGTCACGCAGAGGCGCGTAGCGCCAATCTGTGCCATCTGTGAAATCTGTGGTTCAAAATCTTTCGGCGCGCAGCGCCCCTCACTCGCGCAGGCCGCACAAAGGTCAGGCCCCTGCGGGCCAGGCGTTTCAGCACAAAGAGGTTCGTGGCGTTCGTGCCGTTCGTGGTGACTCCTTCACCCCGTATCCAGCGGGAACAGATCAGGCCACAACAGGTTGAGATCCGCGCGGCTAAACTGCTTGAGCCCTTTCAGGATCGTCTCCCGCGTCTCGCCCCTGGCATAAAAGGCTCTGAGCCGGTCACCGTGGATGATTTCCACATCCTCGTCATGGATCAGACCGAAATCGTGGTACGCCAGCAAGGCATCTTGCGGTCGGGGGATGGCCACTGTGTTCAGGACGCGCTCACGCAAGGCCGCCTCCTGCGGCGTCAGGGGCCGCGAAGGCGGCTTGGGCATCCGAGGTTCGCGTTTAGCCTCCGCCGGCGGTACGGACGCGGGTTGAGGTTTGGCTTCGGGATGTGGCTCGGTCCGGGCGCGCGCCGCGGCCCTCATCCGTTCAATCTGCGCCTTGAGTTCACCGACGGGATCGCGGTCCAGCCAGTGGCCGGGTTCGTCGGGCGTATTTTTCAGCTTTTGATTGTCAACGGAGGCGATGGGGAGCCTATGGGCCTGCGTCTCGGACGCGTCGCAGCGGGCATAGAGACGCTCGATCATCAGCACCGTGCGCATACCCTTGGTGACTTCGTCCGGCGTTTCGGGCGCGTCCATCGCGGTCAGCGCCCTCAGCATCCGGTCCGCATAGGCACGCAAATGCGCGCGCCGCTGTTCCGGGGTCAAAGGGGCTGCCATGTCCGTCGTCTCGGTCATGCGCCCAAGGGTAACCGCGCTTTTTCCGGTGGGGATAGATTTCGCGCCCCTAAACCGGGTGCAGGGGCCGTGCCCCTGCCCGCCGGAGGCTCTTGAACGGCCAAACACATCGGCCAAAAATCAGATAGAGAAACTGACACCACAGCCGCAGGACGATTTGGCCTGCGGATTGAGGATTTTGAACTGCGCGCCGACCAGTTCTTCGACATAGTCGATGATAGACCCGGCCAGCAGGGGGGCCGAGACCTCGTCGATCAGGGCCTGAGCGCCATCATAGGCGATGACGGTATCGCCGTCTTCGGGGGCTTCGACCAGATCGAGCTGGTATTGGAAGCCGGAGCAGCCGCCGCCTTCGACGGCGACGCGCAACAGGATCGGGTGCCCGGCGTCGGCGGACAGGCGGTTGAGGTGGCGCGCGGCGCTGGCGGAAAGCGTAATCGGGTTCATGGGCGCAATATAGCGCGGGGCGGGCGTGAGTTTTAGGGGGCTCAGTTATTTTTTGTCATGAATTTGCATTGCAAATTGGCGCGGAGAGGGGGATTTAGGGCGTGAACTCCACTGCGAAAGTCCGATCCCTGTGCACGATCCGCTGATCCTGACGCTTGCGCCCTATAGCGAAAACCACAGCCGCTCCCGCGGACGGTTGTACAGCGAGCCGGACAGCCTGACGCGCACGGCCTTTGCGCGGGATCGTGACCGGGTGATCCACTGCACGGCCTTCCGGCGGCTGAAGGGCAAGACGCAGGTCTTTGTGGCCGATAAGGGCGACTATTTCCGCACGCGCCTGACCCATTCGATCGAGGTGTCGCAGGTGGCGCGCTCGCTGGCGCATACGCTGGGGGCCGATCAGGACCTGGCCGAAACCATCGCCCTGTCGCACGATCTGGGCCATTCGCCCTTCGGTCATGCGGGCGAGGACGAGTTGCACAAGATGATGGAGCCGTGGGGCGGCTTTGACCACAACGTGCAGACCTTCCGCATCGTGACGCGGCTGGAGCATCGCTACCCGGCGTTTGAGGGGCTCAATCTGGCCTGGGAAACGCTGGAAGGGGTGATCAAGCACAACGGCCCCGTGGCGCACAAGCTGGGTAAGCCGGCGTGGAAGTCCGTGGCCGATTTCAGCGATTTCTGGGATCTGCGCCCCGAGACCTATGCGTCGCTGGAGGCGCAGATTGCGGCGATTTCCGACGACATCGCCTATAATAATCACGATGTGGACGATGGGCTGAGGGCCGGGCTGTTCACGCTGGCCGATCTGCGCGACATTCCGCTGATCGGGCCGGCGATTGCCGAGGTGGAAAAGGACTGGCCGCTGATCGACCAGCGGCTGCTGCGGCTGGAGGCCATCCGCCGCGTGATCGGCTTTATGATCCGCGATGTCTGTCTGGAAACCGAGCGACGGTTGAAAGAAGACGGCATCGAAACGGCGGAAGATGTGCGCCGCGCCGGGCGTCAGATGGTGGCCTTTTCGCGCACGGTCAACGAAGACCTGTCGCGCCTGCGGGCCTTTCTCTATGCACGCATGTACAAGCACTATACCGTCAACCGCCACCGTTCGCAGGCACGTCGCGTGCTGAGCGATCTGTTCCGGCTGTTTATGGAGGAGCCGGAGGTGCTGCCGCCCAACTGGTACGGGCGGGTGTGCACCAAGGACACCGAAACCCAGCGCGCGCGCGTGGTCTGCGACTATATTGCGGGCATGACGGACGCCTACGCCATCGAACAGCACAAGCAGTTGTTCAGTATTTCATAGGGGACGACTCTATTCGACAGCGAGGAAGTTACCCCTTCGGCTCCAGCAGGTCCCACAGATTGCCGAACCGGTCGCGGAACACCGCCACCGTGCCATAGGCTTCGTGGCGCGGGACCTCGGTGAAGACCGCGCCCGCTGCCTCGAACCGTGCATGGTCGCGGGCAAAGTCGTCGGTGAACAGGATCAGAAAAACGCGGCCGCCGGTCTGGTTCCCGATGGCGGCGCGTTGGGCCTCATTCGAGGCCTTGCCCAGCAGCAGGCGCGTTTCGCTCGAACCGGGCGGGGCGATCAGCACCCAGCGCTTACCGCCGCCCAGGTCGCTATCCTCGATCAGGTCAAAGCCCAGCCCGCCACAGTAATGGGCGATGGCCTCATCGTAATCGGGCACGACAAGGGTAACGGCGGCGATGTGGCTCATCTTGAGGATTTCTTGACCAGAAACATGGCCGCGTCGGCTTCGGCGATCCATTCTTCGGCCGAGGCCTGCCCTTCGTAGGCGCGCACACCGAACGAGCCGCCGACGCGCAAATACAGGCCCTGATGCTCAAAGGTCGCGATATTCAGCTCGGCCTCCAGCTTCTGCGCCTTGGTGCGGGCGACGGAGAGGTCGGCGTGGCGCAGCAGGATGGCAAATTCGTCCCCCCCTAGACGCCCCACCGAATCGCCTTCGCGCACATTGGCGTTCAGCCGTTCGGCAATATGGATCAGGGCCTTGTCACCGGCGGCGTGGCCATAGGTGTCGTTGATAGCCTTGAAGCCGTCCAGATCGAGATAGATCAGGCAGGCCGGATCGCCATAACGGCGGCTGTCACCCATGGCGCGGCCCAGATCGCGCAGGAAGGCGCGCCGGTTGAGGGTCGGCGTCAGTACATCGTGGTCAGCGTGTTGCTCGGCCAGTGCCACCTGCTCGCTCAGGGCCTTGATATCGGCCTTGAGGCGGATGTTTTCGCGGATCAGGCTGTCGATCAGAGCCCGCGCGGCCAGAGGCCATTCGTCCCCTGTCTGGGGCTCTGGCACCTGGGGTGTGGCGGCAGGGGGCGCGACGGGGCGAGGGGCACCCCCAAACTGGCTTTGCAGCAGGGCCTGCATCGACGCCGTTAGTCCGCCCGCGGACAAGGCGGAGGGCTCAGAATCGGCAGAGGCTGAGGGCGGCAAGGCGGTCATGCGGCCAAGATTAGCGGCGTTTGGGGCGCGAGGCGAGTGCTATTTGCACAGACGCCCCTTGCAGGCCGGGGCCTAATCCTATAGTTCGCGGCCTTTCAGCTTTCGGAGGTGGGCATGACCGCGTCGAAACCCAGAGTCGCCATCATTATGGGCTCGCGCTCGGACTGGCCGGTCATGAAAAAGGCCGCCGAGGCGCTCGACGGCCTAGGCGTCACCTATGAGGCGCGCGTCGTCTCGGCGCACCGCACGCCTGAGCGCATGGTCGCATTCGCCAAATCCGCCAAGACTGAGGGTTTTCAGGTCATTATCGCCGGCGCCGGTGGCGCGGCCCACCTGCCGGGCATGACGGCCTCGCTGACCCCGCTGCCGGTGCTGGGCGTGCCGGTGCCAGTGCGTGACGGGTTGAAAGGCCTCGATTCTCTCCTGTCGATCGTCCAGATGCCGGGCGGTGTGCCGGTCGGCACGCTGGCGGTTGGGGAAGCGGGTGCCAAGAACGCCGGGCTTCTGGCAGCGCAGATTCTGGCCCTGTCCGACCCCGAACTGGCGATCCGCGTCGAAGCCCTGCGTCAGGCGCAGACCGACGGCGTGCCCGATAGCGTTGAGGACTAAACCATTGAAACCGCTGCCTTTGGGGTCAAAAATCGGCATTCTGGGCGATGGTCAGTTGGGGCGTATGCTGTCGCAGGCGGCGTCACGGCTGGGCTTCAAGGTGGTGGTCTATGGTCCGGACGCCGAATCGCCGGCGGCCAGCGTCTCGGCGGTGTCGAAGGTGGCGCGCTATACGGATGAGGCGGCGCTCGACCGCTTTGCCGCGGCGTCGGACGTGATTACGTTTGAATTTGAAAACGTGCCGGTCGCTTCGCTCGACTATCTGGTGTCCAAAGGCGCGAAGGTCGCCCCCGATGCGCGGGCGCTGGGCATTACGCAGGACCGTATCCTCGAAAAGCGCTTTGCCCGCAGCGTCGGCATCGGCACGGTCGATTTCTATGAGATCAACAGCCTTGACGATCTCGAAAAGGCGATTGCAGCCAACGGCTTGCCCGCGCTTCTGAAGACGCGCCGCGAAGGCTATGACGGCAAGGGTCAGGTGTGGATTCGCGCCGCCGAAGAGGCGAAAGCGGCCTTCGACAGCCTCAATGGCCGCCCGGCGATTCTGGAGGCCAAAGCCGATTTTCAGCGCGAAGTCTCGGTGATCGCCGCGCGCGGCTACGACGGTACGGTGAAGACCTATCCGGTCGGGGAAAACCACCACGTCAGCGGCATTCTTTCGACGACTCTGGCCCCGGCGGTGGTGTCGGACACGCTGAAAACGCGCGCGGAGATGATTGCCAGGAAAGTGCTGGAAGGCCTTGATTATGTGGGTGTTCTGGGCGTCGAGCTGTTTGTGCTGGAAGGCGATGCGCTGATCCTCAACGAGATCGCGCCGCGCGTACACAATACCGGCCACTGGACGCAGGACGGCTGCCTGTGTGATCAGTTCGAGCAGCATATCCGCGCCGTCGCTGGCTGGCCGCTGGGCGACACCACAGCGCGTTTTCAGGTCGAAATGACCAATCTGCTGGGGCCGGATGTGCTGGCCTGGGAAGCCCTGTCGCAGGAGCCGGACTCACGGCTCTACATCTATGGCAAGGATGATCCGCGTCCGGGCCGCAAGATGGGCCATATCAACCGGTTGAAGGCGAGTCTCTAGCGGCTGTGCCGCCCCCTCCGTCATTTTGCCGATGGCAAAAATCCACCTCCCCACCTTCGGTAGGGAGGAGATTAAGCCGCGGCCCCAAAGCGCAGCTTGCCCAGACATTCCACAGCCCCCAGAAGCGCGTCTTCCGGCTTCAACGGCAGTTTGGCCTTGAATTTTTCAAACGCCATCACCTGCTCGATATTGCGGGCGATCTGTTCGTGCTGGGCCTCGACCCCTTGCGTCAGGCGCGTCATCAGGGCCGTCGCCAGAATCCCCGACACGATGGCGCGTTTGGAATAGTGGTTCTCGTCCAGCGCCTTATCTCCCGCCTTACGCCATACAAGGTCAGCCGAGTCCCACAGCAGGCTGCGGTACAGCCCCAGATGCTGCGGCAGGCACAGGTGCCCGATCAGGCGGTGCGTCGCGCGCTCATCGGCGCAGGCGGCATCAATGCGGCGGTTGAGCAGGAAGCCGATGCGTTCACGCACTTTCATAGCAGACAGTTGGGCCGCAACCTCATCGCTCTCAAGCGCGGCGTCGCCCTGACGCCAAAGGATCGCGGCGACGTCTGACGGTCCGTTGGGACAGATCAGTTCGATTTCGGCGGGGCTGAGCCCGATTCGCGCTCCTGCCACGCGCACGGTGACGCGGGTCAGGCCCAGATCGGGCATCCGTTCAGCACAGGCCGAGGCCAGTGACTGTTCCAGTTCGGTAAGGGCATTTGCGGACATGGCCGCAGAATAGGCCCAAGCCCGCCCCGCGCCAAGACCAAATCGCGCCTGCGTCAAAAGGCAACAGCCTGATAAAATGTTTAATCCGGCGTTTTTCAAAGGCGGTGCGGCTTGAATTGGGCGCGGGCTTGATGTAATGGCTTCGCCCACACGCCCGCAGACCACGGTTTGCGGGCAGCTTGTTTTCACCCTCCGCCCTTTTATGGCCCGAACTTCAAAAGGGCGAGGCGGTCCGTCGCAAGGCTTTACGGCCCGGCGGAACAGACAGAATGGAGAGATACCTCTGGTACAGATCTTTGTCCGCGACAACAACGTCGATCAGGCCCTGAAGGCGCTGAAGAAGAAGATGCAACGTGAAGGCTCCTTCCGCGAAATGAAGCGTCACGTCCACTACGAAAAGCCGTCGGAAAAGCGCGCTCGCCAGCAGGCCGAAGCCGTGCGTCGCGCCCGCAAGCTGGCGCGCAAGCGTCTGCAACGCGAAGGCGGTGCGACCACGAGCCGCTCGAAGTAAGTCTTACGGACAATTGCCGTTCGATAAAAAAGCGTCGAAGCCTCAGGCTTCGGCGCTTTTTCCTTTTCGGCACTTTTTGCATTGCAAAATCTGTTTGCCGCGGCATGAATGGCGGCATGTGGGGTAAGTCGATGAAACACCAGAAAGACACGCAGCCGAACGAGGCGCTGATTGCCATTCGCACTATTGCCATGCCGGCAGATACCAATCCGGCCGGCGATATTTTCGGTGGCTGGCTGATGTCGCAGATGGACCTCGCGGCCGGAAACGTGGCCGCGCGCCGCGCCGTCGGCCGTGCCGCCACCATCGCGGTTGAAGGCATGACCTTTCACACGCCGGTGCGCGTAGGCGACGAAGTGTCGGTCTATGCCGAACTGATCTCGACCGGGCGCACCTCGATGAAGATCCACGTACAGGCGTGGCGGCGCTCACGCGACTCCGACGTGCGCATCAAGGTGACCGATGCCGACTTTACCTTTGTCGCCATCGACGAAAACGGCAATTCGCGCCCGCTGCCCCTGCCGTGAGTTAAGGCATAGCCTTGCGCAGGGCTTCGTTCATGCGGCTCTGCCAGCCCGCCCCGGTGGCCCGCCAGGCCGCCAGAACATCGGCGTCCAGCCGAAGATGCACGGACTGTTTCGGTGTCTCCAGCGGCGGGCGACCACGCCGGATAGAGGCCGCCAGTTCCGGGAAGACCTCAGCAAACGGCCGCATATTGGCAAGTTCTTCATCGGTTGCCTCTGGCGCGTCTGGGTCAGAAGCGATCATGGCCTGAATGCGCGCCTCTTCTTCGTCCGTAATCGGTGGAATTTTAGTCTTGGGCATAGGCGATTCTTTCTTTCTTGCTCGCCGGACGCATCGAAATGACGTGTAGCGCTTCGGTGCCCAGCGGGCGGAAGATAACGGCAATAATAACCTGTCCTTCAAACTCACCGATAGAGCGGTTGCGGCCATATTTAGCGCTCATAACCTTTGAGGCTTCGAAAAAGCCGATCGTCAGGTCGGCAAAATCCAGCCCGTGCTTTTCGAGGTTTCTCAGACGCTTCGGTTCGTCATAGAGGATCAGCATGATTATTGTGTACACGTTAATTTGCAGCGGGTCAATTATCGTGTCGTAACACTGTCTTTATAAAGACGTTGACCAAAGCCGCGCGCCTTGTCATTTTCTCCGCCAATCAGGGAGGCGGCTATGGCCAAGGCATCGGTAACGGACCGGCTTGTTGCATGGTTTACCGTGTGGGACGAAGACAAGACGCGCAGCGTGCTGAATATCACGCTGGCCGTGCTGACCGGCCTTCTGTTCGGCATGGTGCTGGATACCATCCTGCGTCAGGTGGGAAACTATATGTTTCCGCCGCCACCGACCTTCGATATGGCGACGCCTGAGGAGATCGCCAAACTCCTCGATACCATGCCCCCTGACGCCTACATCATCAAGATCGTGTCCTGGGCTCTGGGCACGTTCGGCGGGGGCTATCTGGCCGTGCGTATGGCTAAGGTTGGGGCCTTTCCGGCATGGATCACCGGTGTTCTTCTGGTGGCCAGCTATATGATCCATATGACCTTCATCCCGCACCCCACCTGGGTGGTGATGATCTGCCTGCCTCTGTGCGCGGTTTCGGCCTTTGCCGCCGGACTGCTCGGCAACTATATGCAGTTGCGCCAGACGCGGCGCTGAGCCTACCTTCAACGGCCCGATACGGTCAGCCTCTTCGACCGTTTCTCATTTGGACCTGGCGTCGATCCGGAGCAGGGTCGGGGTCTTGTCCAGCGTTACGCGCGCCGCTGTACTGTGCGCCGCTGGTTCAAACACAGGATGCCCGTCCCTGGTTTTAGGAAGTGCGGCGGCCTTGCCATCGGCGGCCACGGCCTGTCCGCTCGACGCCCCCACAAAGACAATGCGATCAAGATTGGGCACGGCGAGGCTCATGACACCGGCGGCCTTTTTGGCTCCGGCGTGCGCCTGATCGACGGCCTTTTTGAGATCCGGGGCGGCATAGGCGGTGGCGGGCGGCAGGGCGGCCGCGATCAGCAGGTTCAGGCCGATCTTGCTGCCGTCGGGGCGCGTGACGGTCACCGGGGCCTTGGCCTTCAAAGCGGCGACGGGGGGCAGGGGCGTCAGGGTGTTATCCGCCGCCACACCCAGCGGCGTTTCGCCATTGTGCTTCAGGACCAGCTTCACATCCGACAGCCGGGCCCCGGTAACCGACAGCCGGTAGGCCAGACGAAAGTGCGTGCGCTCCGCAGCGGGCAGATTCAGATAGTTCAGCAGAAACGGAAAGATGTCGGTGCAGGGCACGTCCTTGGTCTCGGCCCGCGCCGCCCCCGCACCACTAAGGGTGAGGGCGACGGCAGACAGCACAAAGCCGCGACGATGGAGAAATGACATGGAGGCCCCCTTGAGAACGAAACGATCCCGAACCTTCGTTCGGGATCGCGGCAAAATCACGGCCATATAGAAGGGCCTATTTCACGCGGTCGTCAATGCCGATGCGCGACGGCGCGGCGTCGAAGGTCACGCTGACCGCGCCGGGAAAGTCTGCCGGGACCAGATAGGGGGTTCCGCCCGGATAGGCATCGTCACGCGGCGATTTGGGCAAAACCTTCTGGCTGCCGTCGGACAGGGTCACGCGGCCATTGCCGGCACCGACGAAATAAAGACGGTCGGGCTTTGGCAGGGCGACAGCCAGCACGCCCCCGACCTTGCGCATGGCCGTATTGCTTTGCGTCACCGCCTTGGCCAGAGGGGCCACCATCATGGTCCTGGCCGGGGGTTCGCTCGCATAGACGCGCACGCGCATCGACACGCCCTTTTCCGGCCCGCTGACCAGCACCGTGGCCCCGCCGCGCAATTGCGCCAGCGTCGGCAGCGGCGTGATGCGTCCGTCACTGCCGATCGTCAGCTTCTGACTCTGGCCATTGTGTTTGAGTTGAATGCTGGCCCCTTGGGTGCCGCCCTTGATTTTGAGAATATAGGCCACGGTGATTTCATCGCGCTCAGAAGCCGGCAGAGCGAGAAACTTCGACAGAAAGGGAAAGGCCTGATCCGCGGAAACCTCGCGCTGCGTCTGCTGAGCAATGGCGGAAACGGGCATCAGACCGCCAGCCATCGGGGTAAGGCACAGGGCGGCCGCCAGCAGGGCGGGCTTGGCAGCTTTGACAAACATAGGCAGGTCCATCTTTCTGTTCTTTCTCTTGATTTACCCCCTCGCCGGGCGGTGGCTTCGCCACCTTGGCCGCCGCCTCAATGGCGGCTTGAGCGGAACGATTCAGCTAGAAGTCATTCCGCTCTAGCCTAAGCCTTTTACAAAATTAAGGCTGAACCGCAGATGAAGAGATCAGAAAGGCATCAGGAGGAGAGGTGACGCGCCCTCATCAGCGCGTGCGCGGTCGAAATGATGTCGCGCAGGACGTCAAGGTCCACATCACTGAGACGTTTGATATAAAGACAGCCGCCGCCGGTCGTATGCTTGCCAAGGCGGGCGAGGTGATCGGCCTGTTCCGGTGCGCTGGCGAGTACATAAAGGGTCAGAGCGGCACTGCGGGCCGCGAAGGCGCTGAGCGGCCAGGGCACCCGGGTCTTGCCGCTGAGGTAGCTGTATTGACCGTAACCGATCAGGGACGTCCCCCACACGACCGGGGGTTCGCCGGTCACCTCGGCGAACAGTCCCAGCAGCGTGTGGGCATCGGCGCGCATCTTTTCCGGGGCTCTGGCGTCCAGAAAGGCGGCGGGATCGGCGTCGGTCGGCTGGGTTTTCGGTTCGGCCATGCCCCGAAGACTGTGGCGGTAACGCCGGTTTGTCAAGCAAAGGGCAGGTGAGCGGGCAGGCTTGGGGCGTCGGCGGCCCGGCCCCAGCGCGGCGGCAGTCCGTTCAAACCACGCACCCAGTCCTCGACCATGGCCGCCTGCTGCTCATAGCCATAGGCCGCATAAGACCGCCCCGGGATCAGGCGGTAGCGATAACGCCCGCGTTCGCGCCACAGATAGCGCCATAGGGTCATGCCGCTCTCGTATTGCCACACATGCGTCAGCTCATGCCCCAGCAGGGCCAGATGGTCCGCTCGTCCGGACAGATCGCCGGTCAGGTCGGGCCAGAAAATCCTGCGTCCGCGTACCACGATCAGTGGCCCGTGCCCCATCAGGCCCGCCAGTTGCGCGACCGGATGCGCCCGCCCGATCAGCCGCACGGCCTCGACCGGCACCGCTGCGATCAGTCCGGCGGGCAGGGCGGCGATTTCGGCGGGGGTGAGGGAACGCTCCATTGGTCGTATGTAGGCACTGCACCAACGCACGGGAAGGGCAATTGACGGCGGGCCATCGCCTGCCTATCGGAAAGGCTGAGGAGAAGCCCCCCCATGTCATTCGCACCCATGTCATCCGCACCCATGTCATCCGCCGCCTTGTCACCTGTCGTCTTTACCGGCCGCGTATCCGATGCCGAAGCGCGGGAATGGATCGCGGCCCTGTCCGCAGCCTTGCCGGACATGCCCGTGGTGCCGCTGAGCGCTGCCGACCCGCAGGCGGTCGAGGTCGCCGTCGTGGCCAATCCGGACCCGGCGGTGTTGCGAAGCCTGCCGCAAGTGAAATGGGTGCACAGCGTCTGGGCCGGTGTTGAACGGCTGGTGGCTGAATTGCCGGCGGACCTGCCCATCGTGCGGCTGGTCGATCCGGAACTGAGCCGCGTGATGGGCGAGGCGGTGCTGGCCTGGACCCTCTATCTTCAGCGCGACATGCCCGCCTATGCGCGTCAGCAGGCGGCCCGCCGCTGGCATCAGAGGCCCTACCGCGCGCCATCGGCGGTGACGGTCGGCGTGCTCGGGCTGGGCCATATGGGGCTGACGGCTGCGGCGCGGCTGCGGGAGGCGGGGTTCGGCGTCCTCGGCTGGAGCCGAACGCCTAGAAAGGCGGATATACCAGTGTTTACTGGCGAGGACGGTCTGAAGGCCCTGATGTCGCAAGCGGACATTCTGGTCAGCCTGCTGCCGGCGACGCCGCAAACGCGTGGCCTTCTGAATGCGGAGCGGCTGGGCTGGCTGCCGGAGGGTGCCGGGCTGATCAATTTCGGACGCGGCACCGTGCTGGACATCGAGGCGCTTCTCACAGCCCTCGATCAGAACCTGTCGCACGCTGTGCTCGATGTGTTCGTGTCTGAACCGCTGGAGGCCACCTCGCCCCTGTGGGCACATCCGCAGGTAACGGTCCTGCCGCACATCTCGGCCCCGACGAATGTGCACACGGCGGCGCAGGCGGTGGCCGATAATCTGCGCCGCTGGCGGGCGACCGGTGACCTGCCTCTGACCGTGGACCGTACACGCGGTTACTGAGGCGCGGTCATCTGCGGTGTCTTGCCAGATACGGTCTCGCGTGTAACCTTCCACCCGTAACGGCTGGAGGGCATTGGGTTATGAAGCGTCTGGTATCTGTATTCAGCATCGCCATCTGTCTGGCCGGGCCGGTTCTGGCGGCGCCCAGACCCGATCCGGTGCGCGAAGCCTCCGTCGATCAGCTTCAGGCGGCGATGACGCGTGGCGAGTTGTCGGCAGAGGCCATCACCAGGGCCTCTATCCGTCGCATCGAAGCCTATGACAAATCGCGCCAACTCAATACCGTGATCGTGCTCAATCCCGATGCGCTGGCCGAGGCGCGTGCGCTCGATGCCGAGCGTAAGGCGGGCAAGCTACGCGGGCCGCTGCACGGCATCCCTGTCCTGATCAAGGACAATGTCGAAACCAAAGACGCCATGCCGACCACGGCGGGCTCTCTGGCGCTGAAAGACAATGTGACGGGGCGCGATGCGCCGGTGGTGGCGCGGCTGCGGGCCGCCGGGGCGATTATCCTCGGCAAGACCAACCTGTCGGAATGGGCCAATATCCGCTCAACCCGTTCGATGAGTGGCTGGAGCGCGGTGGGTGGTCTGACCGGCAATGCCTATGATGCGCGCCGCTCGGCCTGCGGTTCGTCCTCGGGCAGCGGTACGGCGGTGGCCTGGAGCTTTGCCGTTCTGGCCGTCGGCACGGAAGCCGATGGCTCGGTCGTGTGTCCGTCGGCCATGAACGGTCTGGTCGGGCTGAAACCGTCCATGGGGCTGATTTCGCGCACCCACGTCGTGCCCATCTCGCACAGTCAGGACATTCCGGGGCCGATGGGGCGCAGCGTGCGCGATGTAGCGCTGATGCTGTCGGCCATGGCAGGTAGCGACCCGGCGGACCCGGCCACACAGGCGGCCGATGCCCGCAAGGTGGATTACGCGGCAGGCCTGTCGCCCGATGCCCTCAAAGGCGTGCGCATAGGCGTTCTGCGCGACCGGACCGGCGGGCCGGGCAAGGTCGAGACGGCGTTCAATGCCGCGCTTAAACATCTGGAGGCCGCGGGCGCCGTTCTGGTCGATATTGCCGACTCCTCGGTCGAAGGGTTGGATGCCGCCGAACTGACTGTGCTTCAGACGGAGCTGAAGGCCGATCTCAATGCCTATCTGGCCACCACGCCGGCCACAGTGAAGACGCGCACCCTGTCGGAGGTCATCGCCTTCAATACTGCCGAAGCCGCCCGCGAAATGCCCTTCTTCGGGCAGGAGTTTTTTGAGGCTGCGGAAAAAACCAAGGGACTGGACGACCCGGCCTACAAGGCGGCGGCCAATCGTGCGAAGACCGTGGCCCGCAGCCATATCGACGGGCTTCTGAACGCCTATGGCGTGTCGTTGCTGGTCGCACCGACCTATGGTCTGCCGTGGCTGTCGGATGAGGTCAATGGCGATCAGTTTTCCGGCCCGTCGGCCAGTCAGTGGCCCGCCATGTCCGGCTATCCCCACCTGACCGTGCCCATGGGGCAGGTACAGGGCCTGCCGCTGGGTCTGTCCTTTATCGGTACGCAGTGGTCGGACGCTCAGTTGCTGCGCGCTGGCTATGCCTTTGAGCAGGTGGCGAAGGCCCGGGTCGCGCCGCCTCAGTGAACACAGCAGCGATAACCTCTTAAGGTAATTTTGACGGGTGGCCCATCAGGCCGCGCCTTCATCCTTATGCGGCAGGGTTTAGGGTGTGCAGACCACAGAGCTGTTCCCCCGAGGATATGATGACCCGCCGTATCGTTCCCGTCGCTACGAAGGTGCTGAGCCTTCTGCCCATCGTTCAGACCCTGAGCGGTCGCGTGCCGTCGCCGAAGGTTATGGCCGCGGCGGGGCTTCTCAATACGCCCTATGTGCGCCGTCTGGCACCTGGCCTCAGCGGTTTGTTCAGCGTAGGGCTGGCGGTGGTGGCGGTCGCGGGCTTCGTCAACGACCTCCGAAGCCGCAAGGCGGCACCCGTTCGGCGGAGGGTGCGATGAGCGCCGTGTGTGTCGGCGACCCGACGGCCAGAGCGCGCCGGGCTTTGACGCTAAGCCTGTGGACCGCCGGGGTGGTGCTGATTACGGGCAGCGGAGCCGTTGCCGCGCGCATCGCCACTCTGGACGGTTCCATGCTCACTCAGGTCGAGGCGCGTCAGGACCCGCATAAACTCTTTCCGGCCAACGAAACGGTTGAGCGTGACCTTCTGGATGTTCGCCCGCCGGTGGGGGAAGAGGTCCGCCTCGCCAGCCTGTGGCCCGCGACCGAACCGCCGCCGGTTGCGCCCGAACAGGCCTACCCGGCGCAGGGCAGTGATAGCGCAGCAGCCGATATGGCCTACAGGCCCGATGAGGCGACCGAAGCGGCGGCCCTGGCCGAAACCACGCGGGCCCGGGCTGTGCCCGGCGTTATCGAATGCGCCGAAACCTGCTTCGATGCTCATCAGGCCGCAGCAGACACGGTCGAAACATCCGGCGGCGACACCACCTCTCTGCCTACGGTCACCCCCACTTCGGCGGCCAGAACCGAAACCGTGGCGCTGGACGACCTGCTTCCGAGGCAATAATCCCGCCGGCGGAAGAGGCGCAGCGCCCGAGGCTGGACGCCCCGAAGCATCCGCATTAAGCTCTCAGCTTTCACGGGAAAAGCGGCAGGAGCGGTGGATATGGTGATAGCGGCAAAGCGAAAAAACGGGCTTCTGAGTGTTCTCAGCGTCGCCGCGCTTCTGTGTTACGGCGCTCAGGCCCACGCGCAGGTCCAGCCCGAAGGGCAGGCCCAGACGGAGGCTCTCAAAACCTGTATCTCGCGATCGGTAACACCGGACGATGAGCGCCTGATCCTGCGCTACGTCTTCTTCATGATGGCGCGTCATCCGGACGTGTCGCGCTACGCCACCATTTCAGAGCCCGAACGCAACGCGTTGGATCAGCAGGTCGGCACCATGATGACTCGCCTGATGGTCGATCAGTGCGGCAACGAAATCCGCGCGGTTTACAAGAGCGGCAATCAGAACGTTATTCAGGCGGCCTTCGGTCAGGCCTTTTCCGGCGTGGGGGAGCGCGGCATGAAGGATCTGATGGGGCATCCGGACGTGCAGGCGGCGTCCATGGGCTTTGTCAAATATATGGATATGAACCGGCTGATTAAGCTGTTTCTCCCACAATAGAGGGCCGCGGCGTTAACCTTAAGCGTTAACCGGAAACCGCCTCTTAAGATTTGGCGGGGTAAGGTGAGGGCGAATCACGAAGCTCTCCGGACTCCGCCTGCATGTTTCAGATTATCGGTATTGTCGTCCTCTTTGGCTGCGTCTTCGGCAGTTACCTGCTGTCGGGCGGCTCGATGGCGCCGATCCTGCACTCGCTCGCCTTCGAACTGATGGGCATTGGCGGCGCGGCCGTGGCCTCGGTCCTGATTTCCAACGACATGCACACCATCAAGGGGATGGGCGGCGGCATGGGCAAGGTGTTTGGCGGGGCCAAGTGGAAGCCTGCGGATTACCGCGATCTTCTGTCGCTTTTGTTTCAGTTGACCAAGACGATGAAGGCCAAGGGTGTCATCGCTCTGGAAAGCCATATCGAAAAGCCACACGACTCCTCGATCTTTTCGCGCTACCCCAAGATTATGAAGGATCACTTCGCCATCGACTTCATCTGCGACACCCTGCGTATGATGACCATGAACCTCGAAGACCCGCATCAGGTCGAAGACGCGATGGAAAAGCAGCTCGAAAAGCACCATCACGAAGCCATGCACCCGGCCCACGCCATGCAAAGCGTGGCCGACGCCCTGCCGGCGCTCGGTATCGTTATCGCCGTTCTGGGGGTTATCAAGACCATGGGGGCCATCACGGAACCGCCGGAAGTGCTGGGCGGCATGATCGGCGGCGCTCTGGTGGGTACCTTTCTGGGCGTTATGCTGGCCTATGGCCTCGTCGGGCCTTTCGCCACGCGCATGAACGGCGTGGTGGAGGAGGAGGGGGCCTTCTACAAGATCATTCAGGCGGTGCTGGTCGCGCACCTGCACGGCAATGCGGCGCAGATTTCGGTGGAAATCGGTCGCGGTAACATTCCGTCCGGCGCCCAGCCCTCGTTTGCCGAAATGGAAGAAGCCCTTAATAATATACCGAACGAGTAGATTAACCTTAAGAAACGGGCGAATCCGGCCCGCCGCAAAAGCCGCAACTTCCCGCCTCAGGGGTATTTTGAGGGGGAATTGCGGCTTTGTTGCGAGAGTTGATCACATATTTGTGAAAACACCCCTTGCGGGACTCAGCGGTTTTGCGTATGAAGGAGTCGGGCGCAGTTGCTAGGCGCTCTAACGTTAGAATCTAAGGATCTGGATCCATGACCTCTGAAATCGTCCGCAAGGCCCTGCTCGCCGCCGCCGCCGTCGCCGCTCTGTCGGTTGCCGCTTGCTCGAAGCCGGCTGAAGAAGCCGCCACCACCGAAGAATCCGCTCCGGCTGACGCTTCGGCTGACGCCTCGGCCACTGTCGAAGCTTCGGAAGCCGCTTCGCCGGCCGCCGTTGAAGCTCCGGCTGCTGAAGCTCCGGCTGCTGCTCACTAATCCCTCGCGCCTCACGGCGCTGGATTAGACAAGAGTTTGGAAGAGGTCGTTCCCGGGAACGGCCTCTTCTTTTTTGTGCGTGAGCCCGATGACCGATCCTCAACTCTATTTCGCCGAAGACGGCAATCCGCGCTCGGCCCGTTTTGACGACATCTATTATTCGTTGCAGGACGGCCTGTCGGAAACGCGGGCCGTATTCCTGAACGGCTGCGGCCTGCCGCAGGGCTGGGAGGGTCGTCGTCACTATACCGTCGCCGAACTGGGTTTTGGTACCGGGCTTAATATCGCCGCCCTGATGCAACTCTGGGCGGCTCATCGTCCGCCGCAGGGGCATCTGCACCTCTTTTCTGTCGAAGCCTATCTGATGCCGCGTGAGGCGGCGGCTCGTGCATTGGCCAGTTGGCCGGAACTGGCGCCCTTCGCCGAAGCGATTATCGCGCGCTGGCCGCCGCAACGGCGCGGCTTTCATCTGATGACCTTCCCCGAATGGGGCGTGACCCTCACCCTGGCGCTTAGGGACGTGCGCGATGCCCTCAATCAGTGGGAGGGCAAGGCCGATGCCTGGCTCCTCGATGGGTTCTCTCCGGCGCAGAACCCCGACATGTGGGCCGATGATGTGCTAAAGGCCGTGGCGGCGCACAGCGCGCCGGGGGCCCGGCTGGCCACCTTCACCGTGGCGGGCTTTGTGCGGCGGGGGCTACAGGCCGCCGGGTTCGAGGTGTCGAAACAGCCCGGTTTCGGGCGCAAGCGCGAGCGGCTGGAGGCCGTCTTTGCGGGGGCGGTCGAAGCCCCTTTCGCGCCTGAGCGCATGGCCGTGATCGGCGGGGGCATTGCCGGGGCCTCGATCGTCCATGCCCTTCGTCATTACGGCCATCAGGCCACCGTCTTCGATATCGGGCCGCAGGCGTCGGGCAATCCGGCGGGACTGGTCACGCCGCGGCTGGATGCTGGGGGTGGGACGATCAGCGTCCTGTTCGCCGATGCGCTCTATGCGGCGACGGACCTCTATGCGCGCCTGTGCCCCGAAGCCGTGCTGGCGCAGGGGGTGCAGCAACGTTGCGCCGACGCGCGCGATGCCGCGCGCTTTGCTAAGATCGCCGCTCAGCCGGACTATGCGCCGGGCGATATGGCCGCGGATGAGGCCGGCCTTCGCATGACGCGCGCCTTATCGGTGCGCCCGCCGGAGATCGTCAAGGCGCTTCTGGGAGACGCTGCGGTGGTGGCCGAAACCGTCGTGCGCGTGGAGCCCGGTGCGCCGGTGCGTATCGTGACCGACCGCGCGGTTCACCTTTTCGATCGCGTCCTCCTCGCCTGCGGGGACGGGATTTTCGACCTGCCGTTCGCTGAGGCGCTCGATCTGCGGCCGGTGCGCGGGCAGATCGAAACCGCCAGCGCCCCGCCACCGGACGCCCGACCGCAGGCCTGGGGCGGCTATTATGTGCCGCTGCCGGACGGTTTCGTCTTCGGCTCGACCCATATTCGCGGCGACAGGGGCGTTGAGCCCCGCGAAGCAGACCGCGCGCACAATCTCGACACCCTGCGCGCCGTCCTGCCCGCAGCGGCAGCGTTGGCCGAAGACGCTTCGGTGTCGCGCGCCGCCGTGCGCGTGACGACCCGCGACCATCTGCCGGTGATGGGGCAGATGGCACCGGGTGTGACCATCCTGACCGGTCTGGGGGCGCGCGGCCTGTGTCTGGGGCCGCTGCTCGGCATGGCGGCGGCGGCGCAGACGCTGGGGGTGCCGTCGCCGCTGACTGTGGCATCCGCGCATCGGTTGCGCCCGGAAAGATTACAGGCTGTTCATAGTCATTAAATGGCCCGATTCCGCTCGCCTCATCGGGGAGGAACTGGCACCCGTGAGTGCGATCCTGACCAAGGAATGATGCGATGAAGACTCTGATGACTGTCGCGGCGCTGGCCGCTGCCGGACTGACGACCCTCAGCCTGCTTCCGGCTCAGGCTCAGTCTGTGGGGGCCGAGTCTTCGGCTCCGCCGGAGCGGGAGGCCCCGAAGGCGCAAAAAGACATGCGCAAATGCTTCCGCAGCGAAGATATCGACCGCTTCAATCCGATAGATTCGCGCACCATGGTCATCGAAACCTATGGGCACCAGCACTACCGGCTGGAACTCAGCGGGGCCTGCATGGGCATCGAAGACGCGTTTCGCATCGGTGTGCGCACACGCGGCGGGTCGATCCAGGTGTGCGGTGGCTTTGATGCCGAAATCCTCTATTCGGAGCCGGGTTCGGGCCGGCTGACGCGCTGCAATATCACCGATGTCAAGCCGATAACCAAGGACGAGGCCGACCGTATCGAAGGCGTGACGCCCCGGACGGCAGAAAACAGGGCCGGAGCAGGGACATAAGAGGGTAGAGAAATGAAAACCGTGGTTAAACTGGCGGCTGTGGCCGTTGTTGTGGCGAGCGGACTGGGGGCCTTGAGCCTGGCCTCGGCGGCACCGGAAGACACACCCGGGCCGCGTGGCAAGCAGGATGGCAAGCCGAAATGTATCGACGCCAGCCAGCTCAATCGCAAAATGGTGGTCAACAAGACGACCGTCCTGATCGAAGACGGTTTCGGGCGGTCAGCCCTGCTGAAGCTTTCGGCCCCCTGTCAGAATCTCGACGATCTGGACAAGATCGGCTTTGAGTTCTTCGGGGGCACGCAGATCTGCGACCGGCGCGATGTGAAGATTCTCTATTCGCGCTTTGACGAGGCCCCCGTGCGTTGTCTGGTCGAGTCGGTGACGCCGCTGACCAAGGAAGAGGCAAAAAAATACCAGTGAGCGGAAAGGATCAGAGATAGAGGACCTGACCGGGGTTCGGATTGTCCCGGCGCTAAATCACTTCGGCGCAGACCTGCCGGATGTCGTCAAACTGAAAGGGCTTGGGCAGGATAAAGTCCACCTTGGCGCGGCGGGCGGCATTGTGCGATTGGCTGGCCGCCTGTGGGGCCCCCTTACGAATGGCGGTCATCACCGCGATCGGCGTGTTGGGGGCCGCCTGACGGTAGGTGTCGAGATGGTCCAGCGAATTCTCTTCGGCCATGAAGATGTCGATAGCCAGCAAGGCCCACGTCTGACGGTTCAATTCTTTCAGCGCCGTCGCGCGGTCCGTCGCGACGCCCGAGCGGAAACCGGCCCGTTCAAATAGACGCCCGATCAGGTGGGCCTGAGTCAGGCTGTCTTCGATGATGAGTACGCTGGGTGTCATGGGCAGGCTCACTGGCATTTGCGTGTTTTCAGATTACGCCGTTCTGGTTAAATGGTTTTGAAAATCCGGAAGGGTGAGCGGAAATTCGCCGGCCCGACCGATCTTGAGGAGAGACAGATGTTGCGTATCCATGGAAAAGCCTTTTGGGCGGCGCTGGGCATAGCGGGCGGCTTGACGGCGCTGGCGCTGATGCCCCTGACGTCTCAGGCCGAAGACACCAAAAAAGCGCCGCCGCGCTGCGTCACCGGGCCGGGGATGGACACTACGGTCCTCGATCAGGAGACGGTGCTGGCCGAAGGGGCCGGACGCGGCGGTGTGCTGATCAAGGTGGACGGCTGTCGCCTGACGCCTTACGATGTTCTGGTGTTCGAGTACCGTGGCACGGTGCAGATCTGCGACCCGCTCGATGTGCAGCTTTCGGTGCGTCAAAGCGGCGGCGGCGGGTTCAAGACGCCTTGTTTCGTGCAGTCGGTAACGCCGGTCAGCGCCGAAGAGGTCAAGACGCTGCGCAAGCAGAAATATCAACGCACGGACCGTTAAGATAAGGGGGATAGCATGTCTCGACTGAGGCTTATAGGCGCGCTTATGGCGGGGGTGTCGTTTGCCGGCGGCGCTCTGGCGGAACCGTCGCCGAAACCCGACATCAGGGTCGCCGTCCCTCCGCAGGACGTGATCGGGATTGTTGAGGTGATCGGTGATGACCTGCTGATCAAATCGCTGGACGGTGTGCACCGCTTTAGCGGAGCGAAGGCCTGCACGGGCCTGACCGACGCGCCGTTCGTGCACGTCCGCATGACGGAACAGAAGGTCTCGCTGGGCCACGGCGGTACGGCACAGGTGGTGTACGGCACCAGCATGGCCAGCGTGCGGACCTGCACCGTGACCTATCAGGGGCTGTACTCGCCGCCGCCGCTTATGGAGGTGACTCCGCTGGAACGCTAAAAAAAAGCCCGGAGCGATCCGGGCTTTTTTTCATCAGTCATTGTCCATCTTGAGCGCGGCGATGAAGGCCTCCTGCGGGATTTCGACCTTGCCGAACTGCCGCATCTTCTTCTTGCCCTCTTTCTGCTTCTCCAGCAGTTTCTTCTTGCGCGTGGCGTCGCCGCCGTAACACTTGGCTGTCACGTCCTTGCGCAGCGCCCGCACGGTTTCGCGCGCGATGATACGCCCGCCGATCGCCGCCTGAATGGGGATGACGAACAGGTGCTGCGGGATGAGGTCCTTCATCTTTTCGCACATGCCCCGGCCGCGCTGTTCGGCGCGTTCGCGGTGCACCAGCATGGACAGGGCGTCCACCGGCTCGGCATTGACGAGGATCGACATTTTCACAAGGTCGCCTTCGCGGTATTCCTCGATCGTGTAGTCGAACGAGGCATAGCCCTTCGAGATCGACTTCAGGCGGTCGTAGAAGTCGAACACCACCTCGTTCAGCGGCAGCTCATAGACGGCCATGGCGCGCGACCCGACATAGGAGAGGTCGGTCTGGATGCCGCGACGGTCCTGACACAGCTTGATCACCGCGCCCAGATAGTCGTCCGGCGTGAAGATGGTCGCCTTGATCCACGGCTCCTCGATATGGTCGATCTTCACCGGGTCCGGCATGTCGGCCGGATTGTGCAGGTCGATCACGTCGCCATTGTTCATATAGATCTTATAGACGACGCTCGGCGCGGTAGCGATCAGGTCGAGATTGAACTCGCGGCTCAGGCGCTCCTGAATAATCTCAAGGTGCAACAGCCCCAGGAAGCCACAGCGGAAACCGAAGCCAAGCGCCGCAGACGTCTCCATCTCATAGGAGAAGCTGGCATCGTTGAGGCGCAGCTTGCCCATGGCTGAGCGCAGGTCTTCAAAGTCCGCCGCATCGACCGGGAAGATGCCGCAAAAGACGACCGGCTGCACTTCCTTGAAGCCCGTCAGGGCCTGTGAGGTCGGCTTGCGCTCATCGGTGATGGTGTCGCCGACGGCGGCGTCCTGCACTTCCTTGATCTGCGCCGTGAAGAAGCCGACTTCGCCGGGGCCCAGCGCCTCGACATCGGTGGCCTTGGGCTGAAACACGCCCAGCTTGTCGATCTTGTAGGTGGCGCCGGCGTTCATCAGCTTGATCTGCTGACCGGGCTTGAGGAAGCCGTCAAACACACGCACCAACACGACGACGCCCAGATAGGGGTCGTACCAGGCATCGACCAGCAGCGCCTTCAGCGGCGCCGTGGGGTCGCCCTTGGGCGCGGGCAGCCTAGTGACAATGGCTTCCAGCACGTCCTCGATGCCGATGCCCGACTTGGCCGAAGCCAGCACAGCCTCAGAGGCGTCAATGCCGATCACGTCCTCGATCTGGGCGCGCACGCGCTCCGGCTCGGCGGCGGGCAGATCGACCTTGTTCAGGACGGGGACGATTTCGTGATTATTGTCGATGGCCTGATAGACATTGGCGAGCGTCTGGGCCTCAACGCCCTGCGATGCATCGACCACCAGAATCGAGCCTTCGCAGGCCGCCAGCGACCGCGACACCTCATAGGCGAAATCGACGTGGCCCGGCGTGTCCATCAGGTTCAGGACGTAATCTTTTCCGTCCTTGGCCTTGTAGTTCAGGCGCACCGTCTGCGCCTTGATGGTGATGCCGCGCTCGCGCTCGATCTCCATATTGTCGAGCACCTGCTCCTTCATCTCACGCGCGGTGAGGCCGCCGGTGAACTGAATCAGGCGATCGGACAGGGTGGACTTGCCGTGGTCGATATGGGCGACGATGGAAAAGTTACGAATTTGGGACAGTTCGGTCATGCGGGGGCGATAGCATGATGCGCCCTTAAGGGGAAGGGGGCAGGGGCATGGCCCCTGCACCCGGAAATTTATTCATTTTGTACGCAAATAAAGGCGCTGTCCGGAAAGGGAGCCATAAGGCTACCTAAACACCCTCAAATCCACCGCATCGCCCATCACCTTATAGCCCGCTATCGAGGGGTGGATATGGTCGCCGGAATCGTAGTCGGGCTTGAGGCGCGTCGGGTCCGCCGGATCAGCCATCAGCTTATCGAAGTCGATCACCGCATCGAATGCCCCTGAGGTGCGTATCCAGCGATTGACCGCCTGACGGTCGGCCTCGTTTTGCGCGTCCGGGTGGTAAAGCGAAAAGCCCATAAAGGGCAGGATGGTCGCGCCGATGACTTTGATGCCGCGTTCCTGCGCCCGGCGGATCATCTGCTGATAGGCGGTGATCATATCCTCGACCCCTTGCGCATGGGCGGCGGCGCTCACCGGCGCGTCCTTGGTCAGGGTGCCGAGGTCGTTGACCCCTTCGAGGATGACCAGATACTTCACCCCCGTCTGGCTCAGCACATCGCGTTCAAACCGTGCCATGGCGTTGGGGCCTGAGCCGTCATTGAGGATGCGCCCGCCGCCGATGCCGGCATTGAGCACCGACAGGTGCCGCGTGCGCGGATCGGCCTGAAGCCGCCGCGCCAGTTGATCGGTCCAGCGCGCATTCATCCCCGGCTTGACCCCATAGCCGTCGGTAATGGAGTCGCCAAGCGCCACGATCGACGCCGCGCCCTGCCGAGCCATGACATCGACGCCCGAAACATGGAACCAGCGCTCCATGGTCTTCGCCCCGTCCAAAGACCCCTCCGCCACGCGGTTGCCTTTGGCGAAGTAGGAGATCATGCGCGCGCCGGGGTGGCTGGTCTGGGGCGAGGCGGCTTCGGGCAGGTGCAGCGATAGGGTCAGGTCGGTGAAGGGCTTGACGGTCATGACCACAGGGTCGGACACATACTCCGCTCCGGCGGGAATAGTGATCGCCGTGCGCCCACCAAAGGTCAGGCCGCGTGCATTGGTCGTGTCGATGCGCGATGTCATCTGATCCGCCGAAATCGCCGCATGGGCCGCGCCGATCTTCAGCGGTTTGGTGCCGAACACATTGGACAGCCGCACACGAAACTGCTTCCCGCCCTGCGTCAGGCGCACGATCTGACGGATCGTCACATCCGCGGCGATGTCCGGCGGCAGGGTGGTGTCGGGATTAGGCACCATCTGCGCCGAGGCCCAGGCCCCGACCCACACCGTACCCCCCGCCGCCGCAGAGGCGGGCAGGCTGACAAGCCCGGCACCGGCGGCGATCCCGCCCAGCAGGGCACGGCGGTCAATGGCGGTCATGTTTCGCTCCTGTAGCCTTTTGTCTTATGCGGCCATCATCACCGGCGTGACCGGCGTGTCAATGCACCGGTGCGACTTATCGGTTCAGGTCCTTAAACGAAAAAGACGGCGCGATCCGATGATCCGCCGTCCTTTTTCATAGACATCAAAACGCAGCTTACAGCAGGCTGGCCGCGGCAATCAAAGCCGCCATGGGCAGGATACCGGCAAACAGCAGATTTCCAACCATACCGAACGTGTCGCTCAACTTGATCAGGGTCATCTGATACTCTCCTTGTGTTGACGACGACTATATATGTTGCGACTGCGAAAAAGTTTAGGGGTCGATATGTCGCAGCCTCATCACATCCGGTAAGCAATCGCGCCAAAACCTGTTAAGCTTCGTGATCCTGAAGGTGGGAGGGGCGATATGCTGACGTTCGAACGGTTGAAAGAGATCATTCTGGCCTATCCGGACACCGAAGAAACCACTTCCTGGGACGCGTGGTCGTTCAAGGTTAATGGCAAGGTGATCGTCTTCTGGAATCCGACCTATGACGCGCCCGTGTTCAAGGTCCCTTTTGATGAACGCGACTTTTTGCTGGAGGTCGATCCGGACACGTTTTTTACCACGGACCATCATCGGCCGTGGCCCGTTATACTGGCGCGCCCCGACCGCGTCGATGAGGACTGGGTGAAGGCCAATATCGACCGGGTGTGGCGCGCACAGGTGAAGAAACGCACGCTGAAAGCCTGGGATGAGGCCTCGCCACGGGCCTGATAGCCGGAGACATTCAGAAGGCGGAGATAAGGGCGGCGACAAAGGCCGCCAGCATAGCCCCGGCAATGACCATCGGAAATATCTTGTCCATCAGGTCGTCGGGGTTGATCTTAAAGGCGCGCATCTTGGCTCACCTCCTTTCGACACAACGGGCCCAGTGTACGCCTTTTTTCGCTGTCAGATGTACACCTTGACGTGAAAGTGCGCATTGCCGCCCCACTGACGCCGTAATGCCGACATCCGGGCGTGATCAGTGGTGGCATGGGACATCATCAGGGCAGGGGACACGACCGCGCGGGACGGTGGGGCTGGGCGGTAGCGGTGGCTTTGGCCCTGCACGCGCTGGCGGGTCTTCTGGTGGTGTGGCTGACGCCCGCGCCCGCCGCCCCTGAGCTGCCACCGGTAGAAGTCGAGCTGTGGCCGATGCCGGTCATTGCGCGGGTTGAACCGCAAGCCGAGGACGCCCCCGCCCCGACGCCGACCCAACCCACGCCGCGCCGTTCGTTACCCACCCCCACACAGCCCTTACCCCGCCCGCCTGTAACCCAGACCCCGCCATCGGTCATGGAAAGGCCGTCCGCACCGCCCGCAGCCTCCGAAACCGGCACCGGGGTCACGCCGCGCGCCTATGCCGAAGGGGCTGATGCGGGTCGCGCGGCGGCGACCCGCGCCCTGAACAAGCGGCAATTCTGCATCCAGCAGCGCAATGACGGCCGTCCGATGGACAAGGACTGCCCCGTCAGCCCGCCTAAAGAGGTGGTGCTGCCGCTCAAACCGCCGGAAACCCGCCCCACCCAACTCTGTCTGGCGGCCCGCGAACGCGAATGGCAGAAGTACCGCGAAGGCCGCGGAGCCTATCCGGGGTTGCGTGATATGGTCTCCGGCAAGAAGAAATGCCGTCAGGGCTGGGACGACTGAGCCTCACAGGCGCGGGGGGCAGCCCTATTTCAGACACCTCCGACTGCGACACATGAACCCTGACTGAAGCCCACGGTAAGGATTTGGTCACCCCTTCAGGGTTAATAAAAGCCTTACGCTTATTTTCGACGGAGTCTCTTGCGTCATGGAACGCCGCCATTTTCTGATGGGAGCCGCCGCTACGGCCGCCACCCCGCTGATCGCTTCGCCGCTTCAGGCCCTGGCCCAGACCGGTGCCGCATCGTCTTCATCCGCTTCCCAGAGCCGCACCGCCGAAGGCTATCAGCGCGATGAAATCCTGCGCGCCGGGTCCGACTTCCTTGGCGTGACGGTCGAGGCGCTGGGCGGGGCCATCGAAAAAATCTTCTCCGACTATGGCGACCGCCCGACCGCCTATATTGCCGGTGAAGAAGTGTCCGGGGCCATCGCCGTCGGCCTGCGCTATGGCAAGGGGCTGGTCCATATGAAGGCCTTGCCCAGCCCGGAAAAAATCTTCTGGCGCGGTCCCTCGGTCGGTTTCGATACCGGCGGCAACGCGTCGCGCGTCTTCTCGCTGGTCTATGGCCTTTATGACGTCGAGAAAATTTATCAGCGCTTCCCCGGCGTCGATGGCTCGGCCTATTTCATCGGCGGGCTGGGGGTCAATTATCAGCGGTCTGATGACACCATAGTGGCACCGATCCGCGCCGGCGTTGGTTTCCGTCTGGGGGCCAATATCGGCTATCTGGCCTATTCCAAGTCGCGCAAGTGGTTCCCGGCTTAGGCCGCCTGTCCCACTGTTGCGGAAAATCCCCGTCACAAAACGGCGATATGGCTGACACGGCCATGTCGCCGTTTGGTTAAGCGGGTGTCATGAAGCCCGAGTAGCAGCGTTTCCCCAGTGGCGTCGTGTGGACGCCCATCGGGGATTTGAGTATGAAAACCTATCTGCAAGCCGGGACTGCCCTGGCTCTTCTGTTTGCTGCCGCGCCGGTTATGGCGGCGGAAGCGCCCAAGGCGGAGGCCGCCACCGCCGCGGCTCCGGCCGAAGAGATCACCGAAGTCATCGTCTATGGTCAGGGCCAGAGCCGTCAGCTTCAGACGCTGAAGGGCAGCGAACTGTCGCTCGAAGCCGCCGGTACCTCGCCGCTGAAGGCCATCGACAAGCTGCCGGGCGTGTCCTTCCAGTCGGCCGACGCCTTCGGGGCCTATGAATGGTCCACCCGCATCACCCTGCGCGGCTTCAACCAGAACCAGCTCGGCTTTACGCTGGACGGGGTGCCGCTGGGCGACATGTCCTATGGCAACCACAACGGCCTGCACATTTCGCGCGCCATCATCTCCGAAGACGTCGGCCGCGTGGACCTGATGCAGGGTGCCGGTGCGCTTTCGACCGCCTCGACCTCCAACCTCGGCGGCACGCTGCAATTCTTCTCGCGCAACCCGGCGCAGGACATGGGCGGTGAACTGGCCGGCACGATCGGTTCGGACTCGATGCATCGCCTCTATGGCCGCTTCGAAACCGGCACGCTCGAAAGCCTCGGTGGCTTGCGCGCCTTCGTTTCGGTCGCCGATCAGAAGTCTGACAAGTGGAAGGGCGGCGGCGAGCAAAAGCAGCAGCAGATCAGCGCCAAGGCCGTGCTGCCGCTGGGCGAAGGTGAACTGACCGGCTTCATCAACCACTCCGAACGCCGCGAGCAGGACTATCAGGACATGTCGTTCGAAATGATCGGACGTCTGGGCCGCGACTGGGATAACTTCCAGCCGAACTATGCCGCCGCTATCGGCGTCGCCACCACCCTCAACAATCCGGCCCTCTACGTCTCCGGTCAGCTTGACCCCAGCTCGGGCTACTGGACCGGCAAGGGCGTCAACCCCTACGCCGCCTATGGTGTCGCCAATCCGGACGACGCCTACTATTACGGCGCGGGCGTGCGCGATGACGACCTGATGGCGCTCAGCTACGAGACCCCGATCAACGACATGATCAAGGTGTCGGGCACCATCTATAACCACACCAACAAGGGTCAGGGTCTGTGGGTCACCCCCTACACCGTTTCGCCGAACTTTGGCACGGCCGGTGCAACCACCAATAATGCGCCACTGTCGATCCGCACCACGGAATACGACATCGACCGTACCGGTGCCTTTGGCGCGGTGAACTTTGATCTCGGCGCGCACCAGGTGACCGCCGGTCTGTGGGTCGAAGACAACGACTTCAATCAGGCCCGCCGCTTCTATGGCGAAACCCTGAACGCCCCGTCGCGTGACTCGCTGGGCTTCCAGTCGAACCCCTTCAAGACCTCGTGGGAATACAAGTTCAACACCAAGACCACGGTCGGCTATGTGCAGGACGTGTGGACCCTCAGCGAGCGTCTGAAGCTGAATTATGGCTTCAAGGCAATGAAGGTGGAAAACTCGGTCTCGACCGTCACGGGCAGCGCCCTGTCGGGCAAGATCAAGTCTGACGACAGCTTCCTGCCGCAGGCCGGTATCGTCTTCAAGGCCCTGCCGGAAGTCGAACTGTTCGGCTCCTACTCGGAAAACATGGCTGCCTACGTGTCGGCGGCGACCTCTGGCCCCTTCGGCTCGCAGTCGCAGACCATCGTCAACTATGTCAGCCAGAACCTGAAGCCGGAAAGCTCGAAGACGTTTGAAGGCGGTCTGCGCCTCAACCTCAGCAACTTCCGCGGCGTCGCGGCGGTCTATCACGTCGATTTCTCGGATCGTCTGCTGGCCATCCAGCAGGGCGCTTCGATCCTCGGCAACGCCTCGGTCCTGTCGAACGTCGGTTCGGTGAAGACAAACGGCGTCGAACTGGGCGGCACATGGCGCTTCACCGACAGCCTGCGTCTGTCGTCGTCCTATAGCTACAACGACTCCAAGTACGCCGATAACTACACCAGCAATGGCGTAACCTATCAGACCAAGGACAAGTCCGTCGTCAATACGCCGAAGCACATGCTGAGCGCCGACCTGAGCTACGACAACGGTACCCTGTTCGCCACGGCCGGTGCCAAGTACACGGGCGACCGTTACTACACCTACGAAAACATCGGCGGTAAGGTCGAAGGCTTCACCACGGTCGATGCCACGCTGGGCTATCGCTTCCCGGCCAATATCGACGTGCAACTGAACGTCACCAACCTGACCGACGAAAACTATATCTCGACCGTGGGTTCGGGTGGCTTCGTCAACCGCGACACCGCCGGCACGACCATGACCCTGCTGCCGGGCGCCCCGCGTCAGGCCTTCGTCACGGTCCGTAAGCGTTTCTAGATCATTATGATTTCTGGTAGAAATATAATGATCTAGATGTTTGTTTAGCCCCTCGCCGGGCGGTGGCTTATGCCACCTTGGCCGCCGCCTCAATGGCGGCTTGAGCGGAATGATTCCAGTAGAAATCATTCCGCTCTAAATTTGGAAGACCTCCTGGCCTCTGCTGCGGCCCGGATACACACTGCCGCTCCGGTGACCTCACCGGAGCGGTTTTTTTATAGGGAAAGAGTCTGGCCCAACTCAGCGCCCTGGCGGCCCAGATCGAGCAGGCGCATGACGTCGAGCGCCTGTGCGGCGGGGACGGGCAGGGGGCCGGTGCCGCGAATGGCCTGCGCCATCCCCTCGTAAAAGGCCGGATAGCGTCCCGGTAAAGTCGCCTGCGCCACCGGGGGTAGGGGAGCGGCACCCGATACCGGCGTCAGTACGCCGTCGCGGTCCATGCCCCAGCCCTTGCCGCCAACCGGCTGCCCGGCCTTCAGCGCCTCTTCCTGCGTGTCGAGGCCGTATTTGATGTAGCTGCCCAGCCGACCATGAATTTCAAAGCGTGGTCCCGGCGCGGGCGTCAGCGCGCTGGCCTGCAAGCGCACGCGGCGCGCACCGTAGAACAGGGTGGCGTGGAAATAGTCATCGACCACAGAGCCGTCGCGCTGCTGCGCCAGATCGAGCGCAATGGCATCGGGCGCGCCAAACAGGCACAGGGCCTGATCGACCAGATGCGCCCCCAGATCGTACCACAGGCCTGACCCCGGTAAGGCCTGCTCCCGCCAGCGGTGGCGCAAGGCCGGGCGAAAGCGGTCAAAGCGCGAGATAAACAGACTGATCTCGCCCAGGGCCCCCGTTTCGATCAGGTGCTTCACCGTCAGAAAATCGCCGTCCCAGCGGCGGTTATGAAAGACGGTCGCCAGCCGGTTTGCCGCACTCGCTGCCGCCAGCACGGTTTCGGCCTCTGCGGTGGTGAGGGCGAAGGGTTTGTCGATGACGACGTGCTTGCCCGCTTTGAGCGCGGCGATGGCTTGCGGGGCGTGCAGATCATTGGGCGTGGCCACGACCATCAGCTCGATCGCCGGGTCGGCCAGAGCGGCCTCGAAATCACAGACCGTCACACCCGGCAGATCGGCCTGCACCTCAGCGGGGCGCGACGACACGACGGTGGTCAGCGCAAGGCCCGCCGCGGTCCGGATCAGCGGCGCATGGAAGGTCTTTCCGGCATAACCATAGCCCACCAATGCCGTCTGTACCGGAGCGCTCATCATCTCACCAACTGTAGTTAAAACTGATGCTTATACGGATATCTTCAGAAAGGTTGATCGGCACTTCGTGACGCAGCCAGCTTTCCCACATCAGGATCGTGCCGGGCTTTGGCGCCTCATAGACGAAGGGTTGATGCTCGCGCTTGGCCCCTTCCTTGCGCGGCGGCGAATTCATAAAGCTGGTCAGGCGCGGGTCTTCGAATTTGAGCGCGCTGGCCCCATCGGGCACGCTGACATAAAAAGTGCCTGAAATCAGGCTGTGCGGGTGGATGTGGTTCGAATGGTGCCCCATGGGCTCCAGAATATTGATCCACATATTGTCGAGCTTTAGCGCCCCGGCGGGCAGGTCGTATTCCAGAATCTCGACAAAGCGCGCGGCGTGGGCGTCGGTATGCGCCTTGAGGTCTTCAAAGGCGCTGGCCAGAAGGGGCAGGTTGTTCAGCGACCCATAGGAGGTGTAGCCGAGATAACCCTTTTGCTGCGACCAGTTTTGCCCGGCCTCGTCCTCATCGGCGAAGGCGCGGCAGGTGTCGTCGATCTCCTCCAGATAGGCCGCGAAATCCGGCATGTCCGACAGGTCGGCGCGGTAGATTTCGGTGGTGAACAAAGGCGTGACGGTGGAGGCGTAAGGCTGGGTCATGCTGCCTTTTCGCCCAAAGGGGCGCGCGCGGCAAGCCTATTCGAAGACGCTGAGGTCGGGCGCGGCCTTTTGTCCCGGCGGCGGGCCATAACGGTTGGCTCCCTTAGTGCCGGGGATGAAGCAGAGGATCAGGGTCAGTGCCCTGTTTAGCCAGCCTACAGCCTCCGAGACCTGGCGCAGCGTCCGTGTGAGAGCTTCGTATTCCGGGTTAATGCCTGTACTGTTTTCCGGAAAAACGGGCACTATCCATGGCGACACTATAAAAAGAAGCGAAGTGAGGAACGGCAACAAAAAGAACAGGGCGGGCCAGATCGGCCCATTCAAGTCTTTCAGCCTGCGTACCGCCAGTGCGTAGCTGGGCCATATCAACACAAAGGCCAGCAGCCCGAAGACGCTGAGAACCGGGCTGGCGATAGAAATGCCGGTATTCATTATTCCCGGTAACAGAAAAGCATAGGCCGCAAACAAACCCAGCGATGTCGATACCATAAACAACGCATAGGGCAGGCGCGCGGTACGCCCTTTGGTGGACAACAGAAAACGCCACATACAAAACTCCCCCCGGTGGTTGTGACAGGTAACCTATCACTCACCGGGGGGCGTTGTCATGCGTTCAGGGTAAGGCCTATTCCAACTCGAACTCGGCATTGAGCGTCATCGCGGTCGAAACCTCGCCGCCGGCGATGGCGGTATCGGACTCGGCCTTCATGGCCATGGCGCGAACCATCGGCATGGGCGGCGGCGCGGACATGGCGGCATTTTCGTTCAGCGACTTGATACGCTTCACCGTCTTGCCCAGCGATTTGGCATAAAGCTCGGCGCGCGCCATCAGGGTCTTGGTCGCTTCGATGCGCGCCTTGTCCTCGGCGGCCGACGGGTCTTTGAGGCCGAAGGAGATGCCGTCGATCTGGTTGATACCGGCCTTGACCACCGCGTCGATGGCCCCGCCCAGCTTCTTGACCTCTTCGACGCGCACACTGATGCGGTTGCTGGCCTGATAGCCGCGCAAGGTCGGCGTACCGCCATTTTGCGGGTAATCATAGACGGCGTTGAGGCTGAGGCCGGTCGTCTGCACATTCTTGTCGGCAATGCCCTGCGCCTTTACGGCGGCGAAGACGCTGTTCATCTTCTGGGCGTTGAGCTTCATGGCCTCTTCGGCGGTTTTGGCCTCGGTGACGACGCCAAAGGTGATGAAGGCGACGTCCGGCGTCGAGCGCACCTCGGCCGTTTCCGACAGGGTGAGCAGGGTGCCCATAGGGTGATGCGCCATGCGCTCCGCCATCGGCGCTTCCGGGGTTTGGGCCATCACCGGTGCGGCGGCGGTCATCAGGGCGAGGGCAGCGGCGGAAACCGCGAACATCCGTTTCATAAGTGTCTCTCTTCGTTTCTGTCTCTTAGGCGCGCAAGCGCTGGTAAACGGGTCTGGCGGTCCTCCGTGGCCTCTTTATGACCCTGGCTTGACCGCCACAGGGCGGAAGATGCCCCGCCTGTGTGTCAATAATCCATGTGCGCGTGTGAACGACGCATGAACCCGCCTGACGATTTCGCGTCAGCTTCCTCACCGCCGTGTCTGGGGTGTTGAAAATGCCGATACAGGGCTTTAAATCGGGGCGTGAGCGTGTTAGGCACGCATCCCCTGCCTTTGGTGCGGGCGTGTAGCTCAATGGTTAGAGCCGACCGCTCATAACGGTCTGGTTGGGGGTTCGAGTCCCTCCGCGCCTACCAATCCTCATCCCGCCTGACAGAGCCCGGCCCGCCGTAAAATTTTCGCATGACCCGTGCGGGGAAAGAGCGTAAGCCTTGCGGCAAATCAGCCATCGGGGGCCTTCATGACCGACGCCATCGCACTTCTTATCCCGCCGCGCGAAAAGGATCTGGGCGGCTTTACCGTCAAGCGCATCCTGCCGTTCGCCAAACACCGCATGGTCGGGCCGTGGATATTTTTCGATCATATGGGGCCGGCGGTGTTTGAGCCGGGCAAGGGCACCAATGTCCGGCCGCACCCACATATCAACCTGGCCACCGTCACCTATCTGTTTGACGGTCATATCCACCACCGCGACTCGCTGGGCTCGGATCAGGTCATCACACCGGGGGCCATCAATCTGATGGTGGCGGGCAGGGGCATTGTCCATTCCGAACGCGAGCCGCTTGAAGGGATCGACACCACGCGGCAACTGCACGGGCTGCAACTGTGGCACGCCCTGCCGGAGGCCGACGAAGAGATCGACGCCGCCTTCTTCCACTATGACGCCGAAGAGATACCGGCACTGACGGTCGAAGGTGTGCCGGTGCGCGTGATGATGGGGTCGGCCTATGGCGTCTCGTCTCCGGTCAAGACCTATGCCGAGACGCTGTATCTGGAGGCGCGCCTGAGCGCCGGGCAGGCGCTGGTCCTGCCGGATCATGTGGTTGAGCGGGCGCTCTACGTCGTGTCAGGCCGCGCGGCTGTCAATGGCACGCCGGTCGAAGCCTCGCACATGGTCGTTCTCAACGCCGGTGCGACGGTCAGCGTCACGACCGACGCTGAGGCGCAACTGGCCCTGATCGGCGGCGAGCCCTTTACCGAGCGCCACATCTACTGGAATTTCGTCTCGTCGCGCAAGGAACGCATCGAGCAGGCCAAGGCCGACTGGCGCGACGGGCGCTTCCCCAAGGTGCCGGGCGACGAGATCGAATTCATCCCGCTGCCGGTCGAATGATGTCAGATATGATCTCTGCACGAGTCGAGGAGACTCATATCTCCGATTTCAGCGTGGCTATCGAGGTCAGCGGCCATCGCCTGAGCGGCGACGAACCTGAATCGCAAGGGGGGCTGAACCTCGCGCCGTCGCCCTATGACTATCTAACGGCGGCGCTGGGCGAATGCACGGCCATGACCGTGCGCTGGTACGCCAAACAAAAAGGCTGGCCCTTGCAGGAGGTTCGCGTGGACCTGACCCACGAAAAGGTCGCCGGTCACGAATCGGGCAAGGCCGATATCTTCCGCAAGTCGGTGACGATTATCGGTGACCAGCTCAGCGACGAGCAGCGGCAAAGACTGCACGACATTGCTGCCAAATGCCCGGTGCACAAAACCCTGACGGGTGGGGCGTTTATCGAGACCTTTACGGCGTAATCAAGCGTTTCCGTCGCTTTCGTTTGAAACAATTATGACTTTACAGGGCGGGACAGGCCTCTCTAATGTTCCGCAAACAGTCATAGGATAGCGTCAATGAAAAAAGGCATGATGGTCAGCGCAGCGGTTGTGGCGGCGGCCCTGTTTTCGGTTCCGGTGTCGGCTCAGGTCACGGCCCCTCTGCCGCCCCCCTTGCCGGTGTCGGCGCAGGTCGATTATCCCGGCACGCTGAAGGTCTATGTCGATGCCACTGACACGCAGCAGCGCGTCATGCGCGTGCGTCAGGTTATTCCGGTGGCCAAGTCCGGTCCCTTCACCCTGATCATGCCGCGCTGGCTGCCCGGCAAGCACGCCCCGCGTCCGCAGGCGGACAAGATCGCCAATGTGCGGTTTTCGGCGGGCGGTCAGAACCTGAGCTGGCTGCGCGATCCGGTTGAAGTGACAGCCTTTCATATCGACGTGCCCGCCGGTGCCAAGGAAGTGGTGGCCGAGTTCGACTTCCTGACCCCCATGACCACGGCGGCCGGCCGCGTGGTGGTCACCGACGTCATGGCCAACCTGCAATGGGAAAACCTGTCCATGTATCCGGCAGGCTATGCGGTGAAGCGCGTGCCGGTCGAGCTGACGCTGAAACTGCCCGAAGGCTGGGACTATGCGGCGGCGCTCGATGTGGCGTCGAAGAATGCCGACGGCACCGTGACCTTCAAGCCGCTGCCTTATGAGCACTTTATCGACTCGCCGATGTTTGCGGGTAAGTTCAGCAAAACCTTCGACCTCAGCGCCGATCCCAAGGTGCCGGTACGTATGCACGTCTTTGCCGACAAGCCGGGCGATCTGGCCGCCACCGATGAGCAGATTGCCATTCACAGGAAGATGGTGGCGCAGGCGGTCAAGGTCTTCAAATCGCAGCACTACGACCATTACGACTTCCTCGTCCACCTGTCGGAAGAGCTGGGCGATATCGGGCTTGAGCATCACCGCTCGTCCGAAAATGGCCACGACTCCACCTATTTCACCGAGTGGAAGACCAACTATGTCGGGCGCGACCTGCTGGCGCACGAATATACCCATTCCTGGGACGGCAAGTTCCGACGCGGTGCCGACCTTTATAATCCCGACTTCCACACCCCCATGCGCAACAGCCTGCTGTGGGTCTATGAGGGGCAGACGCAGTTCTGGGGCTATGTCCTGTCGGCGCGCTCGGGTCTCTACACGCCGGAGCAGGCCAAACAGGCCATCGCGCTGATCGCCGCGCAGTATGACAACTTCTCCGGTTCGCAATGGCGTCCGGTGCTCGACACCACAAATGATCCGATCCTGTCGGCGCGTCAGCCCAAGAACTGGCTGAGCCAGCAGCGCAACGAAGACTATTACAATGTCGGTCTTCTGATCTGGCTCGACGCCGATACGCTGATCCGCGAAAAGACCAATAACAAGAAGTCGCTGGACGATTTCGCCGGCCTGTTCTTCGGCATCAAGGACGGCTCGTGGACGCCGGAAACCTATGAGTTCAAGGACGTGGTGGCGGCGCTCAACAGCGTTTACGCCTATGACTGGGACACCTTCCTCAAGACGCGCGTGAATGAGACCTCAAAGGGCACCTTCCTCGACGGGCTGGAGCGCGGGGGGTACAAGCTGACCTATAGCGACACGCCGACCGACTGGTTCAAGGCGCGCGAAAAGAAGGGCAAGGGCGTGGACCTCAGCTATTCGCTGGGCCTGTCCCTGACCGCCACGGGTGACATCAGCAGCGTCTTCTGGGACAGCCCGGCCTTCAAGGCCGGACTGGGGCAGGGGATGAGCGTGGTCGCGGTCAACGGCACCGCCTATGAGGGCGACGGTCTTAAGGCCGCTATTGCCGACGCGGCGAAGCCGGACGGCAAGCCGGTCGAACTGCTGATCAAGCGGGGCAAGACCTATAAGACGGTGACAATCGACTATAAGGGCGGTCTGCGCTATCCGCGCCTTGAGCGCATCGACGGCAAGAAGGCCTATCTCGACGATATTCTGGCCGAGAAAAAATAAGGTTCGGCGGGCGTCGACGCAGGGTGAAAAAACCGTGGTGCGTATCACAGACTGTACCTTGCGGAGATTTCCTATGCGCCTGACGCCCGTCCTGCTGTGTCTTCTGATGGCCGCGTCCGTCCCTGCCTCAGCGCAGGGGCCGCTGCGTGAGCGTTTAAAAGCGCGCTACGTGGAGCGGCTTCAGGATGGTGAGACGCCGGAAGAGGGCCCGCGCGCCTATACGGTCGTCCTGCCCGGCACCACCCCACAGACCGTCAGTTATGGGGCTGACCCCTTACAGGCGATGGATGTTTACAGTCCGGTCAATGCCCGCAATGCGCCGATGATTGTCATGGTGCATGGCGGCGGCTGGCGGACCGGCGACAAGGCCAATAGCGGCGTGGTCGAAAACAAGGTCAAGCACTGGCTGCCCCAGGGCTATATCGTCGTCAGCATCAACTACCGCCTGTTGCCGCAGGCGGATGCCTATGCGCAGGCCGAGGACGTGGCGGCAGCATTGGCCTATGTTCAGAAAAACGCTGCCAACTGGGGCGGGGATGTCTCGCGCCTGATCCTGATGGGGCACAGCGCCGGGGCGCAACTGGTGGCCCTGACCTCAGCCGACCCGTCGGTGGTGACGGCAAAGGGCGGGCGACTGTGGGCCGGGACGGTGGTGCTGGACTCGGCGACGCTCGACCTGCGGGCCACGATGACGCAAAAGCGCGTGCTGCCGCTCTATACCAACGCCTTTGGCAGCGATCCGAAGCGTTGGGCGCAGGCCTCGCCGCTGGAGCGTCTGACGCCGCAGGCTGTACCCATGATGATGGTCTGTTCGACCCAGCGCAAGGACCGGCCCTGCGATCAGGCCGACACCTTCAGCCGGGCTCTGCGGCAACTGGGCAAGCCTGCCCCGGTGCAGAAGGAAGACAAGAGCCACGGCGAAATCAACAAGATGGTCGGCGTGCCCGGTCCCTATACCGACGCCATCGACGCCTTTATCGCGGCGCGTTTAGGGCAGGCTCTGGGGGCCCACAAATAGCCACGCCATATAGGCGGCATAGAGGCCGAGGAACAGAAGGCCGCTCAGCCGCCCGACCTTTTGATCGAACAGGATGATCAGCAGGGTCAGAGCGGCGACGCCCAAGGCGACCGGCATGTCTATCTGTGCCATCTGAGGCGCTATGCGCAAGGGGGCAATGCAGGCCGTCACCCCTAAAATGCCCAGTATATTGAAGATGTTGCTGCCGATCAGATTGCCGAGGCTGACCTCGCCCTGACGGCGGAAGGCGGCGATAATCGTCACGGTCAGTTCGGGCAGGGACGTGCCGACCGCCACCAGAGTCAGGCCGATCACGGCCTCCGAAATACCAAAACCACGGGCGACGTTTTCGGCCCCGCGCACCAGCGCGTCGGCCCCGCTGACCAGCATTAGCAAGCCCACCGCTACCCAGATCAGGGCCACAAGGGGTGACCCCTGACGTTCACTATCGGGTTCCCCGGCCGGAGCCGTATCCTTACCTGTCAGGACCTTTTCCCAGACATAGACACCCATCAGATAGACGGCGAATATGCCCAGCATGATCCATCCGTGATCCCGTGTCACCACGCCCTGCAAACCCAGCCACAAAAGGCCCGCCGTGACGGCGCACATGATCAGGGCGTCCCGCTTCAGGCTCAGACCCGTCGCCACCATTGGCGACAGCAGGGCGCCAACGCCCATGATCAGCAAGATATTGGCGATATTGGAGCCGACGACATTGCCGACGGCTATGTCGGGTGACCCTTTGAGCGCCGACTGCACCGACACCATCAGTTCCGGGGCCGACGTGCCCATGCCGACCACGGTGAGGCCGATCACCAGACGTGACAGTCGCAGGTTCAGCGCAAGGGCCACCGCCCCCCGGATCAGGCTCTCGCCCCCGACAAACAGGAGGCCCAGTCCGCCGATGATCAGTACGTAATCGAGCCAGGCGGCGTCGATATAGGCGGCGATAAAATTGATGATGGCATCCATGTCCGCACCCCCGGTCATTAACCATCCTGCCCTGACGCGTCCTTAAGGACAAGGTTATTCGTCGCTTGGCGTCCGGGGCGTGAGGCAGTATGACAGCCTCATGATCCGACTGTTTATCGCCGAAACCACGCCGCCCTTTGCCGACGGGCTGATCTTCCCGCTCAATCCCGATCAGGCGCGCTATGTCGCCGCCGTGATGCGGCTGGGGGAGGGCGATGAGGTCAGCGTCTTTAATGGCCGCGATGGCGAATGGCGTGGCCGTTTGCACAGCGTTAGCAAGAAGCACGTCCATGTCGAGCTGGTGGCGCAGACGCGCGCGCAACCGGCCGCAGGCAATGCCCCGAAGCTATTGATCGCGCTGGTAAAACGTGCGCGCTTGGAAGCCATCATCGAGAAAGCGACCGAGCTCGGCGCGGGCGAAATTCAACTGTTGATCACGCGCCGCACCAATGCCGACCACACCAATGTCGCGCGTCTGCAATTGATCGCGCAGGAGGCGGCGGAGCAGACCGAGCGCCTCGACGTGCCGCAGGTTCTGGCCCCCGTCAAACTGGAGGTCTATCTGAAAACCGCAGCGGAAACCCTGATCTATGGCGACGAGGATTCCACCCACGAAACGGGGGAACGCACCATCCCGCCCATGCTGGAAGCACTGAGCGGGCTGGGCGAAGGGGCGGTGTCCATCCTGATCGGACCGGAAGGCGGGTTCGACGCGGTCGAGCGTCAGACCCTGAGTGCCCTGCCGAACGCCATGGCCGTCAATCTGGGGCCGCGCATCCTGCGCGCCGACACGGCGGCCCTTTCCGCGCTGACCCTGTATCAGGCCGCAAAGGGTGACTGGAAATAGTTTAGACTTATTCGCTTGTGCCGCTGGGCCCTTACGCCCATATACCCGTGAATTGCAATTGAGCCTGTTACTTTAGGGATGGGGCGCGTGGTCAAGATTTCGGAACCCATTCAATCGTTTTCGCAGCTTACCGACTATTTTGCGTCGGGTGAAAAGCCGTCTGAGCGCTGGCGCATCGGGGCTGAGCACGAGAAGTTTGTTTTCCACCTCAGTGATCTGCGGCGTCCCGAATATGCGGGACCGGACGGCATCGAAGCCCTGCTGAAAGGGCTGATGCGCTTTGGCTGGAGCGGCGTCTATGAAGACGAACACCTGATCGCGCTGGAACGCGACGGCGCGTCGGTGTCGCTGGAACCCGGCGGTCAGTTTGAGTTGTCGGGCGCGCCGCTTTCGACCATCCACGAGATTTGCAGCGAAACGGGTCAGCACCTTGAGGAGGTCAAGGCCGTGGCCTCCGAACTGGGGCTGGGCTTCCTGGGCGTCGGTTTCTCGCCTCTGTGGACGCGGGCCGAAACGCCGGTCATGCCCAAGGGCCGCTACAATATCATGCGCGCCTACATGCCAAAGGTCGGCACGCTTGGCCTCGACATGATGCTGCGCACCTCGACCATTCAGGCCAATCTCGATTTTTCCTCCGAAGACGACATGGTGCTGAAATTCCGCACCTCTCTGGCCCTGCAACCCATCGCCACAGCGCTGTTTGCTAATTCGCCCTTCACGGAAGGCAAGCTCAACGGCTTTTTGTCGGCGCGCGCCAATGTGTGGACCGATACCGATGCCGACCGCACGGGGATGCTGGGTTTCGTCTTCGAAGACGGCTTCGGCTATGAAAGCTATGCCCAATACGCCCTTGATGTCCCTATGTATTTCGTCAAGCGCAAGGGCGCGCCCAATGGCGGCTATATCGACGCCTCTGGTCAGTCCTTCCGTGACTTTATGGACGGCAAGCTGCCCGCCCTGCCGGGGGAGCGCCCGACGATGGACGACTGGGCCGATCACCTGACGACCCTGTTCCCCGAAGTGCGCCTCAAAAAGTACCTCGAAATGCGTGGGGCCGATGGTGGCCCGTGGTCGCGCATCTGCGCCCTGCCGGCCCTGTGGGCGGGGCTCCTCTATGATCAGACGGCGCTGGAAGCCGCCTGGGATCTGGTCAAGGGCTGGCGCATCGAAGACCACGACACCCTGCGCGGCATGGCGGCCAAAACCGGCCTGAAGGGTGAGATCGCCGGGCGTCCGGTGAAGGACTGGGCGCTCGACACCCTGACCATTGCGCGCGAGGGGCTTAAGCGCCGTCAGCGCCTGTCCGGCGGGCTGGTTGATGAAACCGGCTATCTCAGCGAACTGTTTGAAATCGCGGAAAGCGGCGTCACCCCGGCCGAGCGTCTGATTGAAAAATATCAGGGGCCGTGGGCGGGCGACCTTCGTAAATTGTACACAGAAGAAGCCTATTAAAACCGTATACCGTTTCCCCTGAAACGGAAGTGCGCTTGCCAACCGGTGCATTTGCTGCTCCTATCGCCGCAAATTAGCTGTCTGCTGTCCGATTGCGGCCCGAATGGTGCCCCGGCGCAGGCCTTACGGGGCAAGTTGACATGATCAATATCGTTATTGCCGCAGGGATTCTGGTCACCCTGCTGACGGCCATTCCGGTCATCGTGCAGATGCGCCACCATCCGCGTGGCCTGATCGTCTGTTTCTTCGCGGAGATGTGGGAGCGCTTTTCCTATTACGGGATGCGGGCGCTGCTTATCTATTATCTGACGCGCCACTTCCTGTTCCCGGACGACAAGGCCAGTGCGCAGTACGGTTCCTACACGACTCTGGTCTATCTGCTGCCGCTGATCGGCGGTCTGGTCGCGGACCGGCTGATCGGTACACGCAAGGCGATCGTCTTCGGGGGTATCTTGCTGGTGCTTGGCCACTTCGGCATGGCCTTTGAGGGTAAGCCGACACAGGAATTCCTGCATTATCAGGGCAAGACCTATGGCTTTGAGGTGCGCACCACCAATTCCGGCGACGCGCCGCGTCTGCAGGTGGGGAATGCCAGCTATGAGGTCGGTGCCACCCCCGATGGCGGCTATCAGATCAAGGGCCTGCCTGCGGGTGCGCCCCTGCCAGAAATCCTCGAAAAGGGCAGCTTCACCAAGAGCAAGGCCACCGAGACGCCGTGGGCCGAACACGCCTTCTTCCTGTCGATTGCCCTGATCGCCATGGGCGTCGGCTTCCTCAAGCCGAACATCTCCTCCCTCGTCGGACAACTCTACCGGGAGAAGGACCCGCGCCGGGATTCGGGCTTCCAGCTCTACTATTTCGGCATCAATATGGGCTCGTTCTGGGCCGCCATCCTGTGCGGCTATCTGGGCGAGCGCGTCGGTTGGTGGGCCGGTTTCGGTCTGGCCGGGGTCGGTATGCTGATCGGCCTTTTGTGCTTCATCTTCGGCAAGACACTGCTGGAAGGCAAGGGCGAAGCCCCGAACCCCGCCGCGCTGAAACAGAAGGTGGCGGGCGTTATCTCGAAGGAAAATCTGGTCTATCTGCTGGGCTTTGCCGCCGTACCGCTGATCTATTTCGTCATTCAGCGCAACGACATTGTCGGTTACGCGCTGGGCGTGGCGACGGTGCTGATCCTCGGCTATGTCTTTACCCAGATGGCCACCAAGTTCAGCCGGGTCGAGAACTTCCGTCTGGGGCTGGCCATGGTCCTGACCCTGTCGTCGGTCGTCTTCTGGACCCTGTTTGAGCAGGCCGGTTCGTCGCTCAGCCTGTTTGCCGAGCGCAACACCGCGCTGGACCTGATCGCCGAACCTATCCGCCTGGGGACGCTGCTGCTGGCCACGCCGGGTCAGGTGAAGGCCATGGGCGGTGTGCCCGAAGGGGCCTTCTGGATCGACATGGGCTTCAATGCGTCGAATACCCAGAGCTTCAACCCCTTCTTCATTCTGGTCTTCGCGCCGATCTTCGCCGGCATCTTCACCTTCCTCGCCAAGCGCGGCAAGGACCCGGATCCGGTCAAGAAGTTCGCCTTCGGTCTGGTCATGGCGGGTCTGGGCTTCTTCGTGCTGGTGTGGTCGATGCCTCTGGCAGGGGCGGACTTCCGCGTGCCGCTGTTCTGTCTGTTCCTGACCTATATGTTCCACACCTGGGGGGAGCTGGCCGTGTCGCCCGTCGGTCTGTCGCAACAGACCAAGCTGTCGCCGACCGTGCTGGTTTCGACCATGATGGCCATCTGGTTCCTTGGTACGTCGGGCGCGCAGTATCTGGCCGCCTTCGTCGCCACCTATGCCTCGACCGAGACGGTCGGCGGGCAGGTTCTCGATCCCAACGCCGCGCTTCAGGCGTCGCTCAAGACCTTCAACACCATCGGCTGGGCGGGTATCATCCTTGGCGGTATTCTGTTCGCCCTGTCCTTCGTGCTGAAGGGCTGGGCGCACGGGGCGTCGGATACGGTGGACGAAGCACCGAAGGCGGGCCACTAAGTCAAGCAGGAGCGGGGTGACATCATCTCGCTCCTTTTGGCCGCTCCAACTGGCTGACACGAAAAACCCCGGCAGTGCTCTACCGCCGGGGTTTTTCTTTTGAATGTGAAGGGCTTAAAGCTCGTTCCGGATGCGCAGATAGAGCTTGGGTTCCGAGTTGCGCTGTGTCGATTCCTCATAGGACAACACATTGCCCGACCGCAGGCCCTCATAGCGCGTTACGTCATAGCGCGTGGTGCGTGCGCCAAGATTCTGCAATTCCGTGCGTACCGACAGCTTGGGCGAGGGCTTGAACTCGGCATAGAGGCTGACCCAGGGCGAACCTTCGGAGTGGCTGACCTCCTTGGCGCGCCAGCTGGTATTGTCCCAGCCGCTATCCACCGACCAGCCCCAGGACACGCCCGGACGGTCCTGATTGAAGCTCAGGGACAGGGAGCGCGGCGTCTGACCGGAGATGCGCCGCTTGCGGCCCGTCACCGGGTCGGTGATTTCGGAATCGTACCAGGTGGCGTTCAGCCGGATCATGCCGTTTTCGAGATAATTATCCACCGGCACGCTGAGGCGCGTCGAAATCTGCTGATTGGCCCCGTCGCCGACATTGCCGACAATATCCTCGATCCCGCCATTTTGGGTGTAAAGAGGGACGCGCTCGACCGCATCGTCGATGTCGTTCAGTTCGTAGCTGAGCGCCAGTTGCCCCTTTTCCCAGAAGCGATAATCGACGCTGAACTCGTTCGACCACTGGCGATAGGGGACGAGGTTGAGCGGGTAGAGCAACTGATCCGGGCGCTCATACTGCCAGTTGGCAATCGACACAAAGTCCCAGTAGCCCATATAGCCGACTTCGCGGGCGCGGCTGAGGCGCACCTGAAGCCCCTGATCGGGCTTCCATTGCAGGCTGAGGCGCGGCTTGGGGTATTCGTAGCTCCGCTCGGCCGCATAGACGCCGCGATGGCGGAAGGTCATGCTCTCGACCGCCAGCCCGCTGTCGATGGTCAGGGTGTCACTGGGCCGCCAGTTGCTGGAAATATAGAGCGAGCCGCGTTGTTCCTCGCCGCGCGTGCGGCTGGGGTCGGGCCGCTCGTCATCGCTCAGCCAGGAGCCGATCGACAGGCCCTGTGCGTCGAAAGTGTTGAAGCGGCGCTCCCCCCCGGCCTGAAGCATCAGGGCCTTGGAATAGTGCCAGGTCGCCTGCGCCGCCAGCGAGCCTTCGCTGGTTTCCTTGTCCTCGGTATAGGTGGAAAACTGATCGGGCTTCTGATGGTCGGTGCGGCTGTCGCTGACGTTGCGCTTGCCCCACAGGTTGAGATTCAGCTTGAATGTCTTGCTGACACTTTTTTCGTAGCGTCCGGACACTTCCTGCGTCAGGTTTTCGTTCTTGCGCTGCTCGTATTCGGTGACGCCGTTCTCATAGACGGCATCAAAGCCCGACCGGTTGTAACGGACCGTGCCGTTGACGTCGAGCCGCCCGCCGCTGGCCGGGCCGGCCCAACCGCCGCGCACCTCTGCGCCTTCGCTCTGACCTTTGGAATCGAGCGCCTGATGCCGGGTCGTGCCGTCGGCATAGGTGGTGTACTTGTCGCCGTGGCCGGTGCCTTCGTCGTGGTTCTGATACAGATTGACCCCGGCCTCCAGATTGCGGCCGTTCTGGTTCTTCTGCCACGTGAAGCCGACCTGCGGCTTGATCTTGCCGTCCGGATAGATGTTGGCTGAAGACTGAAGCGTCACGACGGGCTTCGACATCGACTTGCGCACGATGTTGATCAGCTCGCTGTGGCCCTGCATGTCATAATTGGCGCTGCCCGCGGCAATGCGCTCGATACGTTCGATCTGATTGAACGGCAGACGGGCGAGGGCGTCATTGGTGTCAGACGGGCGCTGACCGTCTATCAGTACGTTGGACGAGCCGCCCGAACCCGTGACGATGAAGTTGGGGATGTATTTCAGGGCGTCGGCAGCCGATTGCACCGGCTTGCCCACAAAGTCCGAAGCCGTATACCGGGCGGCGGCGGCAATGGTTTCACCCCCCGCCAGGGCCTGTACGGGCAGGAGGGCAAGTGCACACACCGATGTCAGCCACACAAGCCGCATAACGCCCGATCACCTCTGTCTGGAACAACTGAACGGCACCACACCGCCACCTTCGTGAGGCAATATGACGCCATACGGGCGAAATGACAAGTTCGCGGGTGCGAAAAAGACGAATAGATCAGCCTTAACAAAAGCTTGTAAACTTCGGTTATGCGGAGGTCCCGCCCACCGTCAGGCCGCCGATCTTCAGGCTGGGCTGGCCTATCCCGACGGGCAGGCTCTGACCCGCCTTGCCGCAGGTGCCGACACCGGGATCGAACTTAAAGTCGTCGCCGATCATCTCGACCTGACGCATCACCGCCGGGCCGTCACCGATCAGCGATGCGCCCTTGACCGGGGCCGTCACCTTGCCGTCTTCGATCAGATAGGCCTCGGTGCATTGAAAGACGAACTTGCCATTGGTGATATCGACCTGACCGCCGCCGAAATTGACGGCATAGAGGCCGCGTCTGGTCGAAGCGATCATGTCGGACAGCTTGTCCTGACCACCCTTCATGAAGGTATTGGTCATGCGGGGCAGGGGGGGATGGGCATAGGACTGACGCCGGCCGTTGCCGGTCGGCGCCACGCCCATCTGACGCGCCGACAGCCGGTCGTGCATATAGCCAACCAGAATGCCGTCTTCGATCAGGGTCGTGGCGTGGGTCGGCGTCCCTTCGTCGTCCATATTGAGCGAGCCACGCGCATCGGCAATCGTGCCGTCATCAACCACGGTAACGCCCCTGGCGGCGACCTGCTGTCCCATCTTGCCCGAAAAGGCCGAGGTGCCCTTGCGGTTGAAATCGCCCTCAAGGCCGTGGCCCACCGCCTCGTGCAGGAGCACGCCGGGCCAGCCGGGTCCAAGCACAATATCCATCTCTCCCGTCGGAGCCGGTTTGGCCTCAAGGCTGATCAGGGCCTGCCGCAGGGCCTCATCGACCTGCGCCTGCCAGTATTGGGGATCACTGAGGAGATCGAGCGCGATACGTCCGCCGCCGCCCGCCGAGGCGCTTTCGCGGTGGCCGTTCTTTTCGACCGACACCCCCACCGAGAGGCGGACAAGGGGGCGATAGTCGTGGAAGACCTCGCCGCCCGCCCGCAGTATGGTGATGTGCCGCTGATCGGCGGCGACCGAAGCCGAAACCTGCACGACGCCCGAATGGAGGCTGCGCGCATAGGCGTTAATAGCCTCCAGCAGCGCAACCTTGTCGCCAAACGGCATGGCGCCGATGGGATCGTGCTCGCCATAATAGCGGTTGTTCGAGCGGGCCGGTGCCGTCGAGAGGTTCAGGCGGACCGCCTGTCCCTGTTTGGCCAGTACCGCCGCATCGGCGGCGCGGCGCACCGCCTCAACCGACAATTCCGCGGCATTGGCGAAGCCGACCGTCTCGCCGGCCACCACACGCAGGCCAAACCCCTGATCCGCGCCGTAGGTGGCGTGTTTCAGCCGACCGTCATCGAAGACCAGTGATTCGCTTTCGCGCGTCTCAAAATAGATTTCCCCGTCGTCGGCCCCCGCGAGGGCGTTTTCGAGAAGGGTCTGACAGGCGCCGAGGTCGAGATCGCGCAGGGAGTCAGGCAGGGCGGCGGCGAGGGAAGCGGAGGACATAAGCGGGTACCGGCGTGTAACTCTAGCGCCCTATGTAGGACGCCGCGCGACGCTTGACCAGAGATTCGCGCTCGGAGATGGGGTAACCCTCAGGCGACGCACGGGGTGACCGGTCAGGGGCGCGACAAAAGCGCGCAGGCGGGGGCTGTGCAAAAGCCATATACCGCCCTGAGCCGTACCAGATCGCAACTGTCTTCAATGACAGCGCCGCCGCCTTGCTTTTAGGCCTTTGCATTTTGCAAATATGGCATTAATGGGGAAGAACGGGGTGAGACCATGTGTCCCATTGGGACCCATTGTCGCGCCCGAAGACCGAGGATTAAACGGGACTGCGCGGAAACTCCTGCTCACGAGAAGGCAGGCGCGCCGGGCACCCACAGTTAGGGATTGAAGGAATGCGCATCCGAAGGCTGATGGCAGGGACCGCCGCCGTGATGACTGCCCTTGCAGGAGCATTGGGGGCCGGAGCCGTCTGGGCTCAGGAAAAACTGGGGCAACCGACGGACAAGTCGCTCGGTCTTCAGCCGGGCGCCGCCCCGCTGAAACACGACGCTATCTGGTTTCACGACATCATCTTGCTGCCGATCATCACGGTCATCGTGCTGTTCGTGCTGGCGCTGCTGATCTGGATCGTGCTGCGCTACAACAAGCGCGCCAATCCGAAGCCGGCCAGCTTCTCGCACAATACGGCCATCGAGATTCTGTGGACGGTTATCCCGGTCCTGATCCTTGTCTTCATCGCCTTCTTTTCCTTCTCGCTACTGCGTAAATATAACGACATGCCGACCCCGGATGTCGTGGTGAAGGCTACGGGCTATCAGTGGTACTGGGCTTACGATTATCCGGAGCTGGGGGTCGAAGGCGTAGAATCGCGCCTGCTGCCCGAAGCGCGCGAACTGAAGACTGCGCACGCCGCCAAGGTGCCCTTCCTGCTGGGTGTCGATAACGAACTGATCGTGCCGGTCAACAAGGTCGTTCAGGTGCAGGTCACCGGCTATGACGTCATCCACTCCTTCGCCATGCCGGCCTTCGGTCTGAAGACCGACGCCATTCCCGGCCGTCTGAACTCGACCTGGTTCAGGGCCGAAAAGACCGGCATCTATTACGGTCAGTGCTCCGAACTGTGCGGCGTCGATCACGCCTACATGCCCATCGCTATCCGCGTGGTCACCGAAAAGGAGTTTGACGCCTACATCATCAAGGCAGGCGGTAAGACCAAGGCCATGATCGCCGCCGAAGAAGCGGCGGCAGCGGCGGCGGCCCAGCAAACGGCGGTGAACGCGGTCGCTTCGGCAGACGCATCGGCAGCGGCTTCGGCTGCGGCCCCGGCAGAAGCGGACGCAGCGGCCTCGGCCGCGGCTCCCGCCGTTCAATAATTCAGGTAAGAGAGACGCTCGTCATGGCATCGAATGCTTCTGTCGTTCACGATCATCATCACGACGATCACGACCACAAACCCGGCTTCTTCGCGCGCTGGTTCCTGTCCACCAACCATAAGGACATCGGCACGCTCTACCTGATCTTCGCCATCTTCGCCGGCCTTCTGGGCGGCGCGCTGTCGGGCCTGATCCGCTGGGAACTTTATGAACCCGGCCTGCAGGTCTTCGTCAAAGGCTCGCTGCTCGACCAACTGGGCGTGTTTCAGGGCAAGCACGGCTATAATTCGGTAGTTACCGCCCACGCCGTTCTGATGATCTTCTTCATGGTCATGCCCGCCATGATCGGTGGCTTCGGCAACTGGTTCGTGCCGATCATGATCGGTGCGCCGGACATGGCCTTCCCGCGCCTCAACAACATCTCCTTCTGGCTGCTGGTCGCCTCCTTCATCCTGCTGATGGTGTCGATCTTTGTGCCGGGCGGACCGGGCGGCGCGTCGGAGCACGGCTTCGGCGGCGGCTGGACCATGTATCCGCCGATGTCATCGAACAAGGGCAGCCCCGGTGCGGCCTTCGACCTGATCATCTTCTCCTTCCACTTGTCGGGGGCCTCGTCGATCCTGGGGGCGATCAACTTCATCACCACCATCTTCAACATGCGCGCGCCGGGCATGACCCTGCACCGTATGCCGCTGTTTGCGTGGTCGGTGCTTGTTACGGCCTTCCTGCTGCTGCTGTCGCTGCCGGTCTTCGCCGGTGCCATCACCATGCTGCTGACCGACCGTAACTTCGGCACGGCCTTCTTCGATCCGGCGGGCGGTGGTGATCCGGTAATGTACCAGCACCTGTTCTGGTTCTTCGGTCACCCGGAAGTGTACATCCTCATCCTGCCAGGCTTCGGCATCATCAGCCACGTCGTTTCGACCTTCTCCAAAAAGCCCGTCTTCGGCTATCTCGCCATGGCCTACGCCATGGTCGCCATCGGCTTCGTCGGCTTCATCGTGTGGGCGCACCACATGTACACGGTCGGCATGGGCTTTAACCTGCGCGCCTACTTCGTGATGGCGACCATGGTCATCGCCGTTCCGACGGGCGTGAAGATCTTCTCGTGGATCGCCACCATGTGGGGCGGCTCGCTGGACTTCAAAGTGCCCATGCTGTGGGCCATCGGCTTCATCTTCCTGTTCACCGTCGGTGGCGTTACGGGCGTGGTTCTGTCCAACGCCGGTATCGACTACAGCCTGCACGACACCTATTACGTCGTGGCGCACTTCCACTACGTGCTGTCGCTGGGGGCGGTGTTCGCCATCTTCTGCGGCTTCTACTACTGGTACGAGAAGATGTTCGGCATCAAATACAACGAACTGCTGGGTCAGATTCACTTCTGGCTGATGTTCGTCGGCGTGAATGTCATCTTCTTCCCGCAGCACTTCCTGGGCCTTCAGGGGATGCCGCGCCGCTATGTCGATTATCCGGAAGGCTTCGCCTACTGGAACAAGATTTCGTCCATCGGCTACGCCATCACCGCTATCGGCGTCGTGGTCTTCCTGATCATGATCGTGGAGTCGGTTATCCGTCGCCGCAAGGCCGAAGCCAATCCGTGGGGCGAGGGCGCGACGACGCTCGAATGGACCCTGTCGTCTCCGCCGCCGTATCACCAGTTCTCTGAGCTGCCGGTGATCAAGGACGACGACGGCCACCACTAAACGCTTCGCCCAAACGGGCGGCAGGCTATAGTATAGGGGGATGAAGGCCGGAGGTCGTCATCCCCTTTATTTTACGAGTACCCACTGTGAACCCTGAGCCCGTGACCCCAAAGCCGGTGAATATGACAACGCCCAAGTCCGAACCGAGCCACCCCGCCTATGGGGAGAAGGCTTTGCGCGGCCTGCCGGCGGACTATTTTCAATTGCTGAAACCGCGCGTCATGTCGCTGGTGGTGTTCACCGGCCTGACCGGTCTGGTCGTCGCGCCGCAAAAGATGGACCCGTTTCTGGCCTTTATCGCCGTCCTGTGCATCGCCTTGGGGGCCGGAGCGGCAGGCGCGCTGAACATGGCCATCGAAGGCGAAACCGATGCCCTGATGCGCCGCACGCGCGGGCGTCCGGTGGCGTCGGGCCGCGTCACCAAATCCGACGCCATGGCCTTTGGCGGCGTGCTGGCCTTTCTGTCGGTGGCCATGATGTGGTTGGCCATCAATGCGGTGGCCGCCAGTCTTCTGGCCCTGACCATCCTCTATTACGTCGTTTTCTACACGATTGTTCTGAAACGCCGCACGCCCCAGAATATTGTCATCGGGGGCGCGGCCGGGGCCTTTCCGCCGGTTATCGGCTGGGCCGCGGCTACGGGCCACGCGCCTTTGGAGGCGTGGGTACTGTTTGCCATCATCTTCCTGTGGACCCCGCCGCATAGCTGGGCTCTGGCCCTCTATACTGCCGAAGACTACGCCAAGGCCGGGATTCCGATGATGCCGGTCGCAAAGGGCGCCAAATCGACCCGCCTGCAAATCCTGATCTACAGCCTGATCATGGCTCCCGTGGCCTGTTTGCCCATCGCCTTCAGCCTGGGCGGTATGATCTATGCGGTGGTGTCGGTTCTGGGCGGTGCCTTCTTCATTTTTCTGGCGGTGCGCCTGTTCCTGTCGCGGGCCGGTGACCACCCCGAAGGGGGTGAAAACTCGCTTTACGACGTCAAGAAGGAAGCGCTGGCGGCGCGCAACCTGTTTGCCTTTTCCATCCTCTATCTGACGGCGCTGTTCGCCGCCCTGCTGATCCATCACGCCTTCATGGGAGCCTGAGCCAATGGCCGATAAGGACGTTCTGACAACCCCCGAAGATGACAAGAAGGCCTATCTGGCCGCCCAGAAGCGCCGCAATATCGCGATTGGGCTGGGCCTGTTTGCCTTTGTGGTTCTGGTCTTCCTCGTCTCGGTCATCCGTATGACGCAGGGCGTACAGGCGGCGCACGGCGGATGAAAAAGCTGACCCGCAATCAGAAGGTTGTGGCGTGGTGTCTGGCCGGGCTGGTCGGTATGTTCGGCATGGCCTTTGCCTCCGTGCCGCTTTATCGCATGTTCTGTCAGGTAACGGGCTTTGACGGCACGACGCAGCGGGCCAAGGCGGAATCCTCGGTCGTTCTGGACCGCAAGATCCGCGTCTATTTCGACACCAATGCCAACAACATCCCGTGGAGTTTCAAGGTCAAACAGCCGGTGCAGGATACGCAGCTCGGCAAGACCAACATGATCTACTTCACGGTGCGCAACGATGCCGATGTGCCTCTGACCGGACGCGCCAGCTACAATGTGCTGCCCGAAGCCATGGGCGGCTACTTCATGAAGTTGCAGTGCTTCTGCTTTACGGATCAGACCTTGCAGCCGGGTGAAGAGCGCACCTTCCCTGTCGTCTATTATGTCGATCCGAAGATGCTGGAAGATATCGACGCGAAGAACACGAAGGACGTGACGCTGTCCTATACCTTCTTCCCGTCGCAGGTGGTTAAAAAGTAAAGCGTTTCAACTGTTTGTGTCGCGTACTTCAATTCGTTGCCTATGGGGCCGCAGCCCGACAAAAACATAGGGGCCGGATTGTGTTCACAGCCGATTTGTCCTAAGACTCAAGGTCAAATCATAAATGGAACCGCCAGTGTCCGATACAGGGGGGCACGGCGCATCGAGGTGAGTTGCCGACTATGTCTAACGACGCCGTCAAACACGATTATCACATCATCAACCCCAGCCCGTGGCCGCTGCTCGGCTCGCTGTTCGCCGTGGTCATGTTTATCGGCCTGGTGATCTGGATGAAGGGGCTGTTCGGCATCGAAAAGACCCCGGTGGTTTTCGCCGGTGGCCTGCTGGGCGTGCTCTACGTCATGTGGGGCTGGTGGGCCGATGTGATCAAGGAATCGCGCGCCGGTGACCATACACCGGTCGTGCAGATCGGTCTGCGTTACGGCATGATCATGTTTATCGCCTCGGAAGTGATGTTCTTTGTGGCGTGGTTCTGGGTCTTCTTCGAAATGGCCCTGTTCCATGAACACCGCGCGGGTATGGCCTCGGCCATCGAAGACGTGCGTCACGCCTGGGCTTCGGCCGGTAGCGCGGACCCCAATGGGTGGCTGCCGGCGGGCGTTGAGGCCGTTTCGGCCTGGCAACTGCCGCTGCTCAACACGCTTCTCCTGCTGCTGTCGGGCACGACCGTCACCTGGGCGCACCACGCGCTTCAGGAAGGCGATCGTACCGGTGCCAAGTGGGGCCTGTTCCTCACCGTGGTGCTGGGGGTCCTGTTTACCAGCGTGCAGGCCTTTGAATATTATCACATCGTCCATCACCACCTGTTCTTCAACGAAGAAGCGGCCAATGCCGGTCTGTACGGTTCGGCCTTCTTCATGGCCACGGGCTTCCACGGCTTCCACGTCCTGATCGGTACCATCTTCCTGCTGATCTGCCTGATCCGCCTGATGCGCGGCGGCTTTACGCCGCAAAAGCACTTCGGCTTCGAAGCGGCGGCCTGGTACTGGCACTTCGTTGATGTGGTGTGGCTGTTCCTGTTCGCCTTCATCTACGTCATCTTCGGAGCCTAAGCATGGCCGGTCCCGATAGCCGCGAGGTCAGTTTCCTCGCGGCGGCGCGGGGCCGCTGCCCCGTCTGCGGTCAGGGTAAGCTCTACAAGGGCTTCCTAAAGATCGCGCCGGAATGCAGTCAGTGTCATACAGATTTTCAGACGGCGGATACCGGAGACGGTCCCGTCGTCTTTGTCATTCTGATCGTCGGCTTCATCGTCTGCTTCGGCTTTATGATCACGGCCCTCAGCCACGACTGGCCCCTGTGGCTGCATATGATCATCTGGCTGCCGCTGGCGCTTGTCCTCAGTCTGGGCCTGATGCCGCCGCTCAAAGGGCTGATGGTGGCCTCGCAGCTCAAAAACCGCGTCAATGACAAGGATCGCTTTAAATGAAGCGTCTGCCTGTCGGTTTGACCCTAGCCGTGGGCGTGGCCCTGCTGATCCTGCTGGGGCTCGGCACCTGGCAGGTGCAGCGCCTGCACTGGAAAGAGCAGTTGCTGGCCGATCTGGCGCGCACCCGCGCGATACCGCCCGTGGCGCTCGATGGCTTGCTCACTCAGCCCGACGATCACGTCTGGCGGCAGGTGACGCTTGCGTGCCGCAGCGACCCGCGCGACTTCGTCTATATGCACGGCGTAGCCGATGGTGTAGCCGGGTTCCATGTCCTGACCCATTGCCCAACAGGGCAGGGGGGGCTTCTCGCCGATCTCGGCTTTACGGCGCAAAAACCGCTGGCCAGTGCGGTCGCTACGACCACCCTTACCGGTCGGCTGCGGCGCTTTGAAACGCCCAATGCCTTTGTGCCGCCGAACAATCCCGAGGCCGACGATTGGTACACGCGCTCGGTACCGGACCTCTCGAAGCGCTGGAATATCACCTTGCGTTCAGACTATTTCGTAGCCGCAACGCAGCCTGTGGCCCCCGGTCTGACACCGGTCGATGCGGCGGCCAACCTGTCCAATCGCCATCTGGAATACGCCCTCACCTGGTATGGGCTGGCGGCGGCGCTGATCGGTGTCTATATAGCGCTCCTGTATTCGCGCCGAAGGGCCGAAATGCGTAAAGGCATAGCATGAGTTTCACCCCTCTTGGCGTGGGTAACGCCTCAGTCGCCACCCTGAGCAACGGCCTGCGGGTGGTCCACGACCCCATCCCCGGCCTGCATACCTTTGCCCTGACGGCCATCATCCACGGCGGGGCACGCTACGAAGCCCCGCATCAGTCGGGCTGGGCCCACCTCAGCGAGCATATGGTGTTCAAGGGGGCGGGCGGGCGCAGTGCGCGCGAGCTGGCCGAAGTGATCGAGCATCGTGGGGGCACCATCAATGCCTCGACGGGTTACGAGCACACCCGTTTCGAGGTGCGCGGCATGGCCGAACTGCTGCCGCTGGCGGTCGAAGTGGTCGGCGATCTGATGTTCCGCCCGGCTTTGGAAGCTGATGAGCTGGAGCGCGAAAAGAAGGTCATCGAGCAGGAAATTTCCGAGGCCTTCGACACGCCCGACGACCACGTGTTCGACCTGCTGCAAGAGGCCTGCTTCGGCGACCACAGTCTGGCGCGCCCCATTTTGGGGACACCGCAAAGTCTGGCTCCGGCACGGTCGGACACGCTGCGTGCCTATATCGAAGGCCTGTATAATCCGGCGGATATTGTGCTGTGTGTATCCGGTGGCGTTGAGGCGGCGGGCGTACTGGCCGCCGTCGAGGCCCATATGAATGTGCCGGCCCGTGCCGCGCGCGATGCCGACGGGGCGGCGCGCTTTGTGCCGCGCCACATCCGCCACGTGCGCAAGGTCGAGCAGACGCACCTGACGCTCGCCTTCGAAGGCGTCAATCGCTTCGACGACGACCTGTTTGCGCTCAAGCTGTTCGGCGAAATTCTGGGCGGTGGCATGGCGTCGCGCCTGTTTCAGGAAGCGCGCGAAGATCGGGGTCTGGCCTATTCCATCGACGCCTGGACGACGCAGTTCCGCGATACGGGGATGCTGGGCATCTATGCCGGCTGCGCGCCGAAGGATGCGGCCGACCTCAGCGAGCTGATCGTCAGTGTCATGCGCGGCCTGATCGACAAACCGCTGGAGTCCGAGCTGGAGCGCGCCAGAGCGCAATACACCACCTCACTCTATCTGAACGACGAAAACGCGGCCCAACGCGCCAATACGCTGGGCGGGCAGCTCCTGACCTATGACCGCGCCTTTACGCTCAAGGAGCAGGTGGCGCGGCTGGAGGCGGTGACGCTCAACGATCTTCGCCGCGTCGGCGAACGCACGCTGCGGTCGGGCGTGGCGACGGCCATTCTGGGACCGACGCTGAAAAGTGATCCGCAAAAGCGCTTGGAGGCTGTTCTGGCTTAACCCCCAGCGGAATGATTTCTAGAGCAAAATGACTTTAGGTGGAAGCGCCATTTCGCTCTAAATTTTTGTTTTGTCGCGATGTTTTTGCGGAAAACCGCTTACACTTTTCCGCACATCGCTCTAATCATTCCGCTCAAGCCGCCATTGAGGCGGCGGCCAAGGTGGCGGAGACCGCACCCGGCGAGGGGCTAAACAAAAAAATCTGGATCATTATGATTAATGATCCAAAAACGCCTTGCGCGCGGTGACGCCCGTATCGGCAAAGTCGGTAAACAGGCCGTCTATGCCCAGGGCAAACAGTTGTTTGAATTCGGCCTGCGCGTCGCCCTTATAGACGGTAGGAAGGCGGTCATTGCGCAGCGTCCAGGTGTGAACCTTCAGCCCCGCCTTGTGCGCGGCGTCGATCAGGGCGCGGTTTTCGACGATGCGGCAGTCAGCCTCGCTGGTCTTTTCTGTCACCGGCCCGGTGGCCACGGCCTTGAGCAGGTAACGCTTCCAGGGGGCCACGACGTCGGCATAGGTACGCACCTCGGCCAGACCTTCGGGCGTGAGCATGTCGGCATAGACGCCCTTGCGGCCGGCGGCGGCCCAGTCGAAGGGCACCGACGCGCCGACCTCGCCTGTGGCGAAATTGACGTCCCCCCCATCGACCAGTTGCACGCGTTGCAGGGGCGACAGGGCCTTCAGGCGCTTCAGACTGTCGGCCTCGAAGGATTGCAGGAAGACGGCCGAGTCGGGCTTGTTCATATCGCCTTTGGTCAAGGCTTCGATCAGACGCTCTTCCAGCGGCAGACCGGCGGCGCGGTGCAGGGTCGGATGCTTGGTTTCGATATATAAACCCACGCTCTTGCCCGTCGTCTTGAAGTGATTTCTCACCAGGCCGATCACTTCTTCGAGTGTGGGTACCTCGAAACGACCGTTATAGCTCTGGTCGCGATCGGCAAAGGCCTGACGCGCGCGCAAGGTCTTGATCTCGGCGAGGGTAAAGTCGCTGGCGAAGAAGTCGGTAAGGCTCATCCCGTCCACGGTAAGGGTCCGCTTGCGGGCCGCAAATTCCGGGCGTTGTGCCACATCGGTCGTGCCGGACAGCATGGGTTCGTGACGGCAGATCAGCACGCCGTCCTTGGTCGCCACCACATCGGGTTCGATATAGTCGGCACCCATATGGATGGCGAGATTATAGCCTTCGAGCGTATGTTCGGGCCGGTAGCCGCTGGCGCCGCGGTGGGCGATGATCAGGGGCATCTTGTGCTCCGTCGGCTTCGTGGCGGCCAGTGACGGCCTGAGCCCGATGGCGCCTCCCAGAATGGCCCCGGTGCCGGCGATGGCTCCGAAGGTGAAACGGCGGCGGGCGGTATCGACGGGCAGGGGCATGGCACACTCATCCGGAAGGGGTGATGATGTCCATAGAGCGTGTCGATGACAGGCCTGTGAAAGTCCGGCCTGTGAACCTATTGCGTGCCGTCAGGCCCGTCCCGCATTGAGACTGAGATGCTCCGGTAAAATGCCGAGACTTTTGAGCGCTCTGTTCCATAAACCTGCGGCATCGTGTGAGAACAGAATATCGGCGTTGGAGGGCGCGATCAGCCAGGCATTGTCGCGAATTTCGGCCTCCAGCTGGCCCGGTCCCCAACCGGCATAGCCCAGCGCAATCAGCACGCGCGACGGACCCGCTCCGCGCGCCAGATCGACCAGAATATCGCGTGAGACGGTCAGGCCGACCCCCTCACGTAACTCCAGCGCTTCCGGGTCGATGTCGAGCGGCAGGGTCACCTCATCAATGAAATAGTCGAGGCTGTGCAGCACAAAACCGCGCTCGTTCTGCACCGGGCCGCCATTATAGATGGGGGTGGCGATGTGGCGATCGTCGGTGATGTCGATGCCCAGTTCTTCCATCATGCGCGGGAAGGTCAGGCCGCCTATGGGTTGGGTCAGGACAATCCCCATCGCCGATTCTGCGTCGTGCTGACACATATAGATGACGCTGTGGTCGAAATTAGGGTCGTCCAGGCTCGGCATAGCCACCAGCAGGCGGCCTTGAAGAGAGGTGGCCTGAAGCGACGCGTCCTCAGACGAGGCAGTGGGGTCGGAAGGGTCAGGGCCGATATGGGTCATGTCGCAAAGATGGGCATGGAAGCCTCGGCTGGCAAGAAAAAAGCGTATAAAGACCGCCCGGTCGCTCTGGTCTGTAGGCCGACAGGGGCCTATAAGCAGCGGGCCATTCAACGGAGATTTACCCATGACGATTCAACCCGGTGACAAGCTGCCCGAAGTGAAATTCTCTTCCCCGGCCGAAGATGGCCTGAAGCCGCTGACCACCTCCGAAGTGTTTGCCGGTAAACGCGCCGTGCTGTTTGCCGTGCCGGGCGCCTTCACCCCGACGTGCTCCGCGCGCCACCTGCCGGGCTTCCGCGATCAGGCCAAGGCCTTCCAGTTCAAGAATATCGACGTGGTGGCCTGCACCAGCGTCAATGATGGATTCGTGATGAAGGCCTGGGCCAAGGATCAGGGCATTGCCGACGAAGTCCTGATGCTGGGCGACGGCAATGGCGAATTTGCTGAAAAGGTCGGTCTGGTCCTCGACGCCGAAGGCTTCGGCATGGGCAAGCGCTCGCAACGCTACGCCATGATCGTTAATGACGGCGTGGTCGAAAAGCTGTTCGTCGAAGCGCCCGGCGAGTTCAAGGTCTCGTCGGCGGACTATGTGCTGGAACAGCTCTAAAACCCATTGGCTTTAAGGTCTTGGGGCCGCAGGCCCCAAACCCCCTGGCTGGGAATAAGTTGAAAGGCCGGAGTGTACGAACTCCGGCCTTTCCTTTTGCGCTAAGTCATGGGGTGCGGGGTCTGCGACCCCGCGTCTTAAAAACTATCATCTTCCAGTGCGAACAGCGCTTCCGATCCGGCCTTCATCTTTTGCAGATGCGCCTCGGCTTCGGGAAGGATGCGCTCGAGGAAGACGCGACCGACTTTTAGCTTGTCGGCATAGAAGGGATCGGTCGAGCCCGCGTCGATGGCGGCTTGCGCGGCGGCCGCCTGCTGGGCCCAGCTATAGGCCAGCGCGGTCAGACCGAACAGGCACAGATAATCGAGCGAACCCGCGGCGGCGGCGTCCGGATTGCCCATGCCGTTTTGCATCAGCCACATGGTGCCGTCCATCAGACGCGCCTTGGTGTCCTTCAGGCCCTTGACGAAGGTCGCGGCGCTGCCCGCTTCGTGGTCGGCAACATAGGCGTCGATTTCTGCGAAATAGGCCATCACGGCGCGCCCGCCCTTGGACGGCAGTTTGCGACCGACGAGGTCGAGTGCCTGCACGCCATTGGTGCCTTCGTAGATGAGCGTGATGCGGATATCGCGCATATATTGCGAGGCCGGGAAGTGTTCGGTGAAGCCCGAACCGCCGTGCACCTGCATCGAGTCCTGCGTGACCTTCAGACCCTTTTCGGTGAGATAGGCCTTCACAACCGGCGTCAGCAGGCTGAGGAAATCATTGGCCTTTTCGCGGGTGGCCTCGTCTTCGGCGTATTTGGCCAGATCGGCCTGAAGCGCGACCCAGGTGAGGAAACCCCGGCCGCCTTCGAGCAGGGCGCGGCTTTCAAGCAGCATACGGCGCACATCGGGGTGGACGAGAATGGAGTCGGCGGGCTTGTCCGGCGATTTGGGGCCGGTGAGGGCGCGCCCTTGCAGGCGGTCCTTGGCGAATTCGACAGCGGCGACGTGGCTGGCGTGACCGATGGCGAGCCCCTGAAGGCCGACGCCGAGGCGGGCGTTGTTCATCATATAGAACATGATCTTCAGCCCTTCGTGGGCATTGCCGAGCAGCCAGCCCTTGGCGTCTTCATAGATCATGACGCAGGTGGAATTCCCGTGAATGCCCATCTTGTGCTCAAGACCGGCGCAGTGAAGGCTGTTGCGCTCACCCGGATTGCCGTTGGCATCCGGGATAAATTTGGGCACTAGGAACAGCGAGATGCCCTTCACGCCCGCCGGGGCGCCTTCGATGCGCGCCAGAACGAGGTGACAGATATTGCCCGTAAAGTCGTGCTCACCCGCCGAAATCCAGATCTTCTGACCGGAAATCTTGTAGGTGCCGTCGCTGTCCGGCACCGCCTTGGTGCGCAGCAGGCCAAGGTCCGTGCCGCAATGCGGCTCGGTCAGGTTCATCGTCCCCGACCATTCGCCGGCGATTAGTTTGGGGAGATACAGCGCCTTCAACTCGTCCGTGCCGCCGACGCTGAGCGCCGCCACCGCGCCGTCGGTCAGGCCGGGATACATGGCAAACGCAGAGGACGCGCCGGTGAGCATTTCCGAATAGGCCGTGGCCACGACGTGCGGCAGGCCCTGACCGCCGTATTCCGGATCACCGCCCAGAGCGGGCCACCCGGCCTCAACCATCTGGAGATAGGCTTCCTTGTAGCCCTTCGGCGCGGTGACGCTGTGGTCGGCGTGCAGGACGCAGCCCTCCTTGTCGCCCGGCGCGTTCAGCGGGGCGACCACCTCTTCGGTGAACTTTGCGCCTTCTTCCAGAATGGCCTGCACCACGTCGGGAGAGGCGTCCTGAAAACCCTTCAGGTTGGAATACTGGGCGATGTTCAGCACGTCGTTGAGCAGGAACTGATAGTCGCGCACGGGGGCCTTATACGGCATGGAGGTGCTCCTTGGCGTTAGTGTGAGCTTTAATTTGTTATCTTAAATGTGGGCGTGAGCGCGTTGATTATCAGGCGCTTTTACGATCGTCTTCGGCGTGGGTAGCCTGCGCCGCTTCATGCTTGGCGATCTCGCCTTCCATCCACGCGCAGCCTTCGACCATGTCCTTGATGGCCTGATCAATGTCTTCGCGCTGGCGTTTCAGGTTTTCGATCTGATCGTGATACTTGGCCACGGTGGCGCGCATCTGCTTCACGCCGCGGTCTTCGCGGTTATACAGATCGAGCACTTCGTGAATTTCGATCAGCGAAAAGCCCATGCGCTTGCCGCGCAGGATGATCTTCAGACGCGCCCGGTCGCGCGCCGAATAGATGCGCGTCTGACCCTTGCGTTCCGGGCTGATGAGGCCCTTGTCTTCATAGAAGCGCAAGGCACGGGCGGTGACGCCGAACTCCTTGGAAAGCTGGCGAATAGTGTAGGTACGCATGTCCATGGTGACCCCCTGTATAAGGTCGTTATAATTGACGTTTACGTAAACGTACACCTAACTTGCCCCAAACGTCAAGAGGCGGCTTTTCACATCTTCGTGCCATGCGAAAAGGCCCCGGTTCGCGGTGGAGCCGGGGGCCTTTGTGCTGACGATAATAAGCGCTTTAATTGAGCTTGAAGACCCGGGCTTTGATGGCGGTACCGCTGGTGTCGCCTAACGCACCGGAATTATCGACCCAACTGACGACGAAGCCGTTGGTCTTCAACGGGGAGAGCACCATGCTTGTCTGATTGCCGGTCACATAGACATTGACCAGCAATTCGCTGCCAAACTTCGTGCCGCTGGCATCGAAAGCCTGTGCCTTGATCGCCCAGCCGTCTGTGTCGCCGAGCGTTCCGCTGTTGTCACCCCAGGCGGCTATAAACTGTCCGTTCGGAAGGGTGATCACATAGGGAGCCACCTGACGCCCGGTGGTATTGGTTGCCAGCGTAAACGCTGTGCCGACGCGGTTGCCCGATGCATCAAAGATTTGACCATAGGCTTCGTCCGTTGTGCCACCTGAATTGCCTTCCGACCAGACAATGACGAAGGCCCCGTTTGCCAGAGCGCTGACGCTTCCCGGCGATTGCAGAAAACCCGGTGACTCCTTGACTATAAATTCGCCGCCGACCTTCTGACCCGAAGCGTTAAAAATTTGCGCTTTGAGCTTGTTGACGATGTTCGGGCCCACCGAGCCATTGTAGTCCTGCCAGGTGATGACGAACCCGCCATTGCTCAGCGGCGCGGCATACGACTGGCTTTGCTGACCCGCGGTCGAGGTGTTGACGATAAAGGCAGGGGTGAGTTCATCGGCATCGGCCGAATAGAGTTGCGCCCTGACAGACAAGGAGTCGCCGTCGCCGCCGACCGCTGTGGAGGCATTAAATTCCGTCCACGTAGCCAGCAGCCGTCCATCGCTCAAGCGGACTAATTTTGGCTGTCCCTGCGTGCCGTTATTTCCGTAGGAAATGCCATTCTGAATACTGTAGGTCAGGGGAGGCGCCACCGCATCCCCCAGCGCCACGCCTGCGGAGGAAAATTCGCGGGCGAAAATTGGGCCCGAGGTAACGGCCGTCGGGTTAGTGGTGTTCAGATGTCCGTTGGACACATAGAGCAAGCCGAACCCGCCGCCATTGAGCGCTGACAGAGACGGTTGCACATGACGATAAGACGATGAGCTTTGTCGTGTGCCGGTCGAGGCAATAATTTCACTGCCTGATTTCGTGCCGTCGGGTGTGAGGATTTGAGCCCGGATTTCAGCCAGTGAGATGCCACCAATCGTGCCCTGACTGCTCACCCATCCGGCGACCACATTGCCATTATCAAGCGTGGTCAGGGTGACCGCGTTCTGATCATTGTCGGTTACCGTGTTGACCAGTATCTCACTGCCGCCGACATAGGCCGTCGGAGTCGCCGAAGAGGACGACGAAGACCCGGCCCCGGAAGAGCCGCCACCACTGCCGCTTCCTCCGCCACCACCTCCACAGGCGGCAAGAGCAGCGATGAGAAACGGCGTCAGAATGACGCCCAGACGAAATCCGGGATGACGTGTGGCAGATGATTTAACAGGTAGCATAATGACTCCCCCCTATGTATTCATCCTCATCTTAAACGTGAATTACGTCAAGTTTGCAATGCTGAACAGTAGCGGGGTGTCCCGTGTTCCACGGGTTTCATTTGACGCCCGCCGTCCCGCCCTTTAAAGCCACAGCTCTGTTTTTGTTTGCCCCGAAAGGTGTTTTTCCACGTGTCTTCCGAACTGACCCTACTCGCGCAACAGGGCCGTGCCTGGCCCTTCGAGCAAGCCCGCGCCCTGATTGCGCGCGTGCTGAAAGTGCGTCTGAAGGATCAGGCGGACTCGATACGGGCGAAGGAGCTGATCACGGCAGGCAAGGCCGATGAAGCGCTGAAGACCTTTGAGGCGCTGAACCGTCCGGTGATCTTTGAAACCGGCTACGGGCCGTCGGGCCTGCCGCACATCGGCACTTTCGGCGAAGTGGCGCGCACCACCATGGTGCGTCAGGCCTTTACGGCCCTGACCGGCGGTCACTGGGCGTCGCGCCTGATCTCGTTTTCCGACGATATGGATGGTCTGCGCAAGGTGCCGGAAGGCATCCCTAATCCGGATATCCTGCGCGAAGACCTGTATAAGCCGCTGACCGTGGTGCGTGACCCGTTCGGGACCCACGACTCGTTCGGCGCGCACAATAATGCGCGTCTGCGCGCCTTTCTCGACTCGTTTGGCTTCGATTACGAGTTCAAGTCGGCCACGGATGCCTATAAGTCGGGTGAGTTCGACGCCACGCTTCTGAGGGCGCTGGAACGCTTCGACGACATCCAGAAGATCATGCTGCCGACCCTGGGGCCGGATCGGCGCGCCACCTATTCGCCGTTTCTGCCGATTTCGCCGGTCACCGGTCATGTGCTTCAGGTGCCGACGCTTGAGCGCAATGTCTCAAAGGGCACGATCGTCTTTGAGGAAAACGGCGAAAAGTTCGAGGTGCCGGTTACGGGCGGCCACGTCAAGATGCAGTGGAAGCCCGACTGGGCCATGCGCTGGGCGGCTTTGGGCGTCGATTACGAAATGGCCGGCAAGGACCTGATCGACTCGGTCAAGGTGTCGTCGCAGGTGTGCAAGGTGCTGGGCGGTACGCCGCCGGAAGGCTTCAACTACGAACTCTTCCTCGATGAGCAGGGCCAGAAGATATCGAAGTCGAAGGGCAACGGCCTGACCATGGAAGACTGGCTGCGCTACGGTGCGCCGGAATCGCTGGCCTATTACATGTTCCAGTCGCCGAAATCGGCCAAGAAGCTCTATTTCGACGTCATTCCGCGCGCCACGGACGAGTTCTTCCAGCAACTCGATGCCTTCCCCAAGCAGGAAGAGGCCAAGCAGATCGAAAATCCGGTCTGGTTCGTCCTGCGCGGCGAAACGGGCACGAAGTCGCCGCCGGTGACCTTCGGTCTGATGCTCAACCTCGTTTCAGCGGCCAATGCCTCGGACAAGGAGACGCTGTGGGGCTTCCTGCGCGCCTATATTCCGGGAGCGACGCCGGAAAGTGAGCCCGTGCTCGATCGTCTGGCCGGCTACGCGCTCAACTATTTTGAGGACTTCGTCAAACCGTCCAAGACCTTCCGTTTGCCCGACGATAAAGAAAAGGCGGCGCTGATCGACCTGCGTGACCGTTTGGCGGCGCTGGACCCCGAAACGCGCGACGCCGAGGCCATCCAGAACATCGTCTTCGAAGTCGGAAAGGCGCATGAATTCGAGCCCTTACGTGCGTGGTTTCAGGCACTCTATGAGGTGCTTCTGGGGCAATCCCAGGGTCCGCGCTTCGGCTCCTTCGTGGCCATTTTCGGCATCGAACGGACGCTGGACCTGCTTGATCAGGGTATAGAGGGGCGTCTTATCTGAGGATGAGCTTCTGGGTGCGGATATAATCCTTGCCGGTCGCCGTAAAGGTAATGGTCTGGGGTTTACCCTCCGCGCCTTCGACAACGGCGGTGATGACATCGTGGCCGTCACCGACGCCCCGGCTTTCGACCCGAAGGCGCTTCATGCCTTCGCGGATACCGGCCCTGTAGGCCGGGCCTTCGGGATCGACGGCAACAAAGGCCCCGGCCGCGCGCGACTTGTCCGGGTCGTAGCCCAGGGTGCGAACCGGCACGTCCTCGGACACCACCCGGAATTTTGCGCCAAAGGCATCTTCGGGCAGGGTCATGGCCTCACCCTTCAGCATGTAGCGGTCAATCAGGTCGCCGAAATCTACCCCGTAGGCGGTGGCGGCCCGATTGAGCCGGTCGATCAGTTTCACATGCGGAGCTTTACTCGCCGTGTCGGCCCGGGCCTGATCGCGCAACACATGGATAAAACCATCCATCGACTTGCCCTGAGCGCGCCAGCGGGCATCGAGCAGTACCGCTAGCATGGACCCGCGCTGATACGGGAGTTTCTGCACCAGCGGGTCGTTCCAGAACTTCTCAACGATGACGCTGTTGGGGGCGGTTCGGTAGGGGGAGGCGGCGTAGGCCCGAAGCGCGTCGTTCCAGGTCGCCATGAACTGCTGGGCATCCACGGCCCCGCCTTCATAGGCCAGTTTGCGGGCATAGTAGTCGGTAAAGCCTTCCGAGAACCAGTAACCGCTTTTTTCTTCCTCATCAGGATCAAAGCCGCCCAGGCGCAAAGGATTCCAGCTATGGAAATATTCATGCGCCAGAATGATTTTCAGCGCGCCGAGCTCGGTTTCCGGTGTGGCGACCATGGCAAAGGACTCACCAAGCCCGGAGCCGCGGATCGAGCGCCCACCTTTAGCCGATTCCGATGGGGCAAGGGTGACGAGGAAATGATCCTGACCTTCGCCCCAGAAACTTTGTTCGGCATTGATGATATCGTGCACTGACGCATTGAATGCGTCGGAAGTGAACTGATCGAAATGACCGCGCCACGCGATGCGCAGATCGCCACTTTTGACCTTAAGCTGCGCAATATGCACGTCCTTGCCGGCCAGAAGCACGGATTGGTCCGCCGCTTCGTTCAGTTCAGGCGGGGTGGGATATTGCAGATTGGTTGCCCCCGTCCAGCCACGCGGCAGCGACCACGAAAAGTGCTGTGCCTGAGGGTCGCGGCCTTCGACGACGGCGAACAGGCCCGGGCCCGTAATATAAAACCAGTCCGGGGCTATCACAGGATAGGTATAGTTGGTGTCCAGAGGCACCTCCTGACCGGGGGTGCGGTTGGCCTCCAAACGGTAGGAGACGGTAATAAGGGCATAGGGTTTGGCGTTGATCTCACGCACGGCGGGCTCCGGCGTCGTCACCGTCTTGGCCCCTTTGATGTCGAGGTCTTTGAGCCGCTCATAGAAGCGATCGCCGCCGCCCCAACGGTCGGGCAGTCTCAGGGTGGCCTTGCCGTCCTTATCGGCGCGAAAGCGGAGGCGCAGCCGCACCGCTGTGAGGTGGTCGCCCTGCGTGATCGTGTCCAGATGGTAGGTAACCCCGGAAGGATCAGGAGATTTCGCATTGCCCTCAGCCGAGAGCCCCGTCAGGCTGACGCATAGCAACCAGACGACAATCCCATTTTTTCGCATACTGATCTCCCCCCGGAATGCCAGAGCCCATACCCAAAAGTGGACGCACTTCACGGAAAATGTTTCGACTGAACAGAACTTTAAAGCGAAATAGCTATGCCCTCACAGTCATTGCGCTCTGACACTTAAATTTGAAGAGGAAGACGGCTGAAATGTGGCGTCGGATAATCGCGGTATGAGGGTGCGTTGACGCTTCAACCGGGGCGTGCTGTTGTGACGTATCAAGGAGGCCGCCATGCGCTTTTTGCTTATGCTTTGTGCCCTTGCGGGCGTGTGTGCGTCCGCCCAAGCCGCTGAATCTCCCTCTATACCCAAGCCCGCGGCCATTGATGCGGAGGTGCAGCGGGTCCTGAAGGACACCGGGGCCAAAGGGCTGGCCATCGCGGTCATTGACGACGGCAAGGTGGGTTATGTAAAGTCCTATGGCGTGCGCAACGCCAAGGGTGAGCCCCTGACGACGCAAACCGTGATGTACGGCGCCTCGTTGACCAAGGCCGTGTTCGCCTATGCGGTCATGCAGCAGGTCGATCAGGGGCGTCTGACGCTGGATACGCCTCTGGCGGACATGCTGCCGCAGCCTTTGCCGAGCTATGCGTCGCCGGACATTATTAATCGCTACAGCGACTGGTCGGCGCTGGATGAGCGCTGGCGCAAGCTGACGCCGCGTATTGTGCTGACCCATTCGAGCGGCTTTGCCAACTTCCGTTTTCTGGAACCGGATGAAAAGCTGACATTCCACTTCGATCCGGGGGCGCGTTACGCCTATTCGGGGGATGGTCTGCTGACGCTGCAATTTGCCATGGAAACGGGGCTGGGCCTCAGTCTGCGCGACGAAACCGACCGTATCTTCAAAGGGTTGGGCATGACGCGGAGCAGTCTGATCTGGCGGCCGGACTTTGCGGACAATCTGGCCGATGGCTGGAACGACAGGGGCGAGGTCGAGGCGCACGATGAGCGGTCAAAGGTCCGCGTGGCCGGGTCGATGGACACGACGATCGGTGATTTTGCCCGTTTTGCGGCGGCCTTTGTGCGGGGGGAGGGACTGAGCGCGGGGGCGCGGGCGGACATCACCAAACGGCAGTTGAAGATCACGACGCGGACGCAGTTCCCGCCCTTTCAGCCCGAATTGCCGGCGGATCAGCAGCGGGCCGACCTCTATGCGGGGCTGGGCGTAGTGGTGTTTGACGGACCGCAGGGGCACGGCTTTTACAAGGGCGGGCATAACGACATGACGGCCAATACCTGGGTTTGCGTTGAAAGATCAAAGCGCTGCGTGGTGATCCTGTCGAACGATGTACGCGCGGAAGCCGGCTTTGCGGCGCTGGTAAGGTTCGTGCTGGGAGAGACGGGCGTGCCCTATGAATGGGAGTATGGGGATCATGCGGGGAAGTCGTGACGGGGCGGGTTCCGGGGCGTGGAGTCCGTGACCCCACAAACCTTTATCCCCAAAGACAAGGCCTATCGGGTTACCGATAGGCCTTGTCTTTGGGCGTAGAAGACTTGGGGCCGCAGGCCCCAAACCCCAAAACATCCCGTCACTGACTGGCCCACACAATCCGCGCCATCCACGTCACCTGCGCCCGCTCCAGCACCCGGTTGGAAAAGTCCGGATTAAGCGACCGCAGTTCAACCTGCTTCTCCGTCAACCGCACCAGTTCCTTGGCCATGACCTCGCCTTCGCTGGTCTTCACCACCACCCGGTCGCCCCGCCGCAGGTTCTGACGCAGCGGATCGACGATGATACGGTCGCCGTCGCGGTAAAGCGGCAGCATGGAATCGCCTGAAATCTCAAGCGCATAGAGCCCTTCACCTGCGGGCAGGCCGATCTCGTCCCAGCCCTGTCCGACCGGAAATCCCGCATCGTCAAACAGGCCGTCATTGCCCGCCTGCGCAAACCCGATCAAAGGCACACCCTTCGGCACCGGGCGCGGTTCGGTCAGGGCGGCAAAATCGGAAAAGCTCTGGCCCGTGGCCTCCAGCAGCTTGGCCAGACTCTCGGTGGAGGGCCAGCGCGGACGGGGCGGGTCTTCGGTCGATTGGCGTTTCGACTTGTTGAAGGCCGTAGGGTCAAGCCCCGCCAGTCGCGCCAGCCCCGACGGTGACGTGCCGAGGTTCAGCGCCAGACGGTCGATGGCATTCCAGATTTGGGCGTGCGACAAGGACATGGCGCGTTTCCTGTGAGATATCAGGAAAATAAATCCAGATGCAGGAAAATCAACTTAAATTATGAATTTAATCCTATTTTTTATGAAGTCTGGCCAAGGCGCCCCACGCCATCGCGCCCAGCACGCACGCCGTTGACAGGGTAAGCGCCATCGCCAGGGTGATCGGTCTGATGCGTCCATCGGACAGGGCCAAGACAGGCAGCATGACCGATACCCATTGACACCCAGCGGCCACGACGGGCCACGGATGCGGGGATTTCCATCTCAGTGCCGTCAACAGGCTCAGAAAAAGAGCGTTCAGTACCAGAGCGATGATGGCGTTGCCGCTAAAACTGCCCCAAAGGGCCAGCAGAGGCAGCCCGCTCAGCAACCCGGCCATCCACAGGCGTTGCCGCCCGTCATCCCTGAACACGCCGTCAATTCGCTGATAAATCAGGCGCTTCAGGCCTTGCAGACCTGACACTTCCCCCGGCAAAGCCCCCTCCCGGAAATCATATCGGGAAAGAGTAGAACATCTATAGATTGTGGCAAGCCGATTTTCGTACTGGCCGTTTCCCGCGTGTCCTCCAGGGTCCGGACCCTAAGCTAACCGATCAGAAAATGCGCCTGAAGCGTGGCGATGGGTTGCTCACGCAGTTCCTGCCACGCCCAGGCCTCGACATTGGCAATGGTGCGACCGACGCGGTTGATGCGGGCGCGCGCATAGGTGTCGATAGGCTTGCCGGAGCGCAGATACTGCACGCTGACATTGACCGGTTTGGGGATCTGCTCGAACGTCTCGAACACCGACAACTGCGCCGTGGCCGTCAGTTCCAGAAACGCGCCTATGGTGCCGCCGTGCAGGGCCGGCAGCAGCGGATTGCCGATCAGGTGCGGAGCGAACGGCATGACGGTGGTCAGTTCATTACCCGCCATTTCCATGCGGAGGTTGAGGAACTGAGCGAACGGGACGCGGCGGAAAAGGTCTTCCGGGCCGCTGATCATCAGATCGGCAATCATGCGTGGGCCTCGCGGTTTTTCAGGCAGGGGTGGGAGATGATGAAGGCCGCCTGCGCCGCCGCGACCGGGTCGCTCAGGCTGTCGTCATAGGCAAAGCCGCGCACGAAGCCGACACTGCGCGTCAGCTTGTAGCATTTGGCCAGAATGAACAGATCGCGCTGCGGCTGGGCCGGGCGCATATAGTCGATGCGCAGATCCATTGTGGCTATGGGCTTATATTCGTTCAGTTCGTCCCAGACGGCCATACCACAGGCGTGATCGAGCAGGGCGGTCACCGCCCCGCCAGCGATCACCCCTGTCGCCGGGTCGCCGATCAGGTCTTCCCGATAGGGCAGGCACAGTTTTATGCCGTCATCGGAGCGTCCGGCATAGCGGGCCCCGATAGACTTCATATAGGGGATATTCTCGACCAGAAGATCGAAGCCTTCGCGAAAAGGCGCGTGTGACATCGGTTCGCCTCCATGTAAGTTCTTATTCTTATTCGCTTTATCGGGCGCGGAGTCGCGTCTGAGGCCTATAGTGGCGCAAATCCCCTGCGCCGTCAAAACGATTGCCGTTACCGACAGGCGAGTTTGCACTTGCAAAATCGCTGAAACGGTTTCTTTACAGACACAAGACCTGTTTTCCGTAACCCAGAGAGTACCCATGACCCCGTCCGATCTTGAAACCGTGCCCGCCGACCGTTCGGCACTGGTGCTGTTTTCCGGCGGGCAGGATTCGACCGCCTGCCTCGCCTGGGCCCTGACCCATTACGAGCGCGTGGAAACCATCGGCTTCGACTATGGGCAGCGCCATGCCATCGAAATGACGACGCGCACCCGTGTGCTGGAGCGCTTTCCTGACGTGTTCGAACCCGCCCGCACGCGACTGGGTGAAGACCATGTGGTCGATCTCAAAGGCTTCGGGCGCGTGGCGGAGTCGTCGCTGACGCGCGAACAGGAAATCCGCATGGGCGAACGCGGCCTGCCCAACTCCTTCGTTCCGGGGCGCAATCTCGCCTTCTTCGTCTATGCCGCCGCCGTGGCGGACCGCCGGGGCATAGATCATCTGGTCGGGGGCATGTGCGAAACCGACTTCTCCGGCTATCCCGACTGCCGCAAGGACACGCTGGAGGCGATGCAAAACGTGCTCAATCTCGGCATCGAGCGGCCCTATATCATCGACACGCCCCTGATGTTCCTGACCAAGGCCGAAACCTGGGCGCTGACGCACCAACTGGGCGGTGAGGCCTTGGTCGATCTGGTACTCGAAGACACCCACACCTGCTATATGGGGCAGCGCGGCGAGCGTCACGCCTGGGGCTATGGCTGCGGCACCTGCCCTGCGTGTGAACTGCGGGCCCGTGGCTTCGAGCAGTGGCGCAACGGCTGATGGTCTATAGTTTCAAAGAGATATTCCTGACTCTTCAGGGCGAAGGCGGACAGGCCGGGCGCGTAGCGGTATTTGCGCGCTTTGCCGGATGCAATCTGTGGAGCGGGCGCGAACAGGACCGGGCGGCGGCCGCCTGTACCTTTTGCGACACGGATTTTGTCGGCACCGACGGCGAGGGTGGAGGCAAGTTCGACACCCCCGAAGCCGTGGCGGCAGCGCTGGATGCGCACTGGGGGGCTATCGACCCGGTGCACAAATCGGTCGTCTTCACCGGTGGCGAACCGCTGCTGCAACTGGATGCGCCGCTGATCGCTGCGGTCAAGGCGGCGGGCTATTTTATCGCGGTGGAATCGAACGGTACGCTGCGGGCACCTGACGGCATCGACTGGTTGTGCATCTCGCCCAAGGGCGAGAACCGCCTGCATCAGACCTCCGGGCAGGAGTTAAAGCTGGTCTGGCCGCAGGACCGCGTCGATCCGGCGGAATTTGCCGGCATGGACTTTGAGCGCTTCTATTTGCAACCGAAAGACCCGCTGGATCAGGACCCGGCGATGCAGGCGGCCCATACGCAGGCCGTGATCGACTACTGTCTGGCCCACCCGCAATGGCGGATGAGTGTGCAGACGCACAAGGTCGTGGGGATCAGGTAGATTTACCCCGGCGCGCCCGGCGGCGGCGTGGACGCTTTTTGACCATCGACAGCAGCAGGCCTTCGCGCAGGCCGCGATCGGCGACGCGCAGGCGGTCGCACGGCCACAGGCTTTGCACGGCCTCCAGTATTGCCGCGCCGGCCAGCACCAGATCGGCGCGATCCTTGCCGATACAGGGTTCCTGTTCGCGTCCCTTTTGCCCAAGGCTCAGAAGGCGGTCGATAACGGCGCGGCACTGATCATGGGTCATCCACAAGCCATCGACCTTCGAACGGTCATAGCGCTCCAGTTGCAGGTGCATCCCGGCCAGAGAGGTAATGGCCCCCGACGTGCCGACAATATAGGCCTGCTGCGCATCGAAATGAGGGCGCAGAGGCTCCGGGGCCTTGAAGTCGATCAGGGCCTGACGCACATCCTCGACCATCTGGGCGAACCACGCCTGCTTGTCGCCATCGCCCGGTTCGGGGAAACGTTCGGCCAGATTGACCACGCCTTTGGGGATGGAGATCCAGTATTGCGGGCGTGGCGGTTTGGGGCGCGCGTTCAATCCGCGTGACCCGCTGGCCTCGGTGGGCTCTGTTTCTTCCCCCAGCGGCAGCCAGGAAATCTCGGTCGAGCCGCCGCCCACGTCCATGACAATGGCCGCCTTGGCCTCACCATCGAGGAGGGAGGCGCAGCCGACGACCGACAGGCGCGCCTCTTCTTCGGGGGTGATAATGGTCAGCTTGAGGCCGGTTTCGCGCTCGACGCGCTGAATGAAGTCCGGACCATTGCGCGCGATGCGGCAGGCCTGGGTGGCGACGGCACGCGTGCGCACCACCTGCCGACGCCCGATCTTTTCGGCGCACAGTTTGAGCGCGGCGAGCGCGCGTTCCATGGCGCGATCCGACAGATTGCCGGTCTGGCTGAGGCCTTCCCCCAGCCGGACAATACGTGAAAAGGCTTCGACGATCCGGAATTGTCCATTGTGCCAGGCGGCGATCATCAGGCGGCAATTATTGGTGCCGAGGTCCAGCGCGGCGTACAGGGGCGACGGCTCGGCGGCGGCCGGGCGCTGCGGCGGTGCCGGTCTGGGCCGCGGCTTGCCCGCTGGGGCGGTCGCGCTGTGGCCGCTGCCCTTGCGGGCGCGACGCGGACCGCGCTTGCGCGGCGGGCCGCTTTTTGAGGGAGCCTCACTCATGGTGGCTCATACCCCGCTTTATCATAATGTGGGACGCTCACAGCCGGAGGCCGCGTCAAGTTGCTTTCAGCCTAGAACGCATTTTCCTCCGTGCAAAGCGCTTTTGTGTTAATTTCGTCACGCCGCTGACGGGTAATTCTGCAACGACCCGCCCAGCGCATGAATTGCCTGCGTACCCGACAACCAAAGGGGGAAGGGGGGAGGCGGGGCTGCCGAGTCGCGCTACACCAGACGGGCTGACGATACCGCAACCGAGGGAGGCGCTGATGATGACCGATTCTGTCTCTGGTTCCGTTTCCGGCCCCTATGCCGCGAGCAACGGGGACCGGTCGGCGCGTTTCGGCATTGGTCAGTTGGTTCGCCACGTCCTGTTCGACTTTCGCGGCGTGGTCTTCGACATTGATCCACAGTTTTCCGATACCGAGGAATGGCTGATGGCCATACCCGAAGCGGTGCGCCCGGATAAGGATCAGCCCTTCTATCACCTGCTCGCTGAAAACGGTGACATCTGCTATGTCGCCTATGCGTCCGAAGGCAATCTCTGTCCGGACGAGACGGGTATGCCTCTGCGCCACCCGCAGGCCGACCTTATTTTCGACCGTTTTGAAAATGGGCGCTATCTGCTGAAATCGCGACTGGCCAACTAAGCGTCGCCGATAAGCCGTGCGGCTCATCCCCAGCCCTGTAAGGGGCTGCCGTAATTTTGCCGTGCTGCAATCGTTTCGTCACGCTTAAGGCGCTATTATGCGCAGCGGCAACGGACACACATTCAGCGCCCGTTCATGATGGTTTCTTTATGATAGCGAGTGAAACTGACATAAAAAAAGCTCACCAATTCTGGAAGAATTGGTGAGCCCGCTGGGACTCGAACCCAGGACCCTCTGATTAAAAGTCAGATGCTCTAGCCGGCTGAGCTACGGGCTCATCAAAACGTACCCAATGACCGAAGTCGTTTCGGGTGCGGCCTTCATAGTGGGGACTTTTTGTTTGCGCAAGCGCAAGGTTCAAGTTTTATGTGTTGTGTTGTAGATAAATGGCGTACAGCAGGGTGCGTGGAGGGACTAAAAGAATGAGGATTTGGCGTATCGCTTCGGCCGTTGGCGGGATCGCGTGCCTCTTCGGCCCCCTGAGTGCCTGCGCCAGCAAGCCGGATAAGGTGCACATCGTCGAATCGCGTCCTGTACATGCGGATGACCCTAAAACGCCGGATGACCCCACCCTGACCCAGACCATGCGCAAGAGCGCGACGGATGTCGGTGACGGATTCGGGGAGGCCATCTCCGCCCCTCTGGTCGATCTTAATCTGAAGCGTAAGGAAATCCCGCCGGTTCTGGTGCGGGCCTCGAAAAACACCTACGATCTGGCCAATCTGGAACGCTGTGAATCCATTGCCGGCGAAGTGGCCCTTCTGGATCAGGCGCTTGGGCCGGACTTCGACGAGCCGCCCGCCCCGGAGGGCACCATGACCTCGCGCGGCGGCAAGATGGCATCTGATGCGACCCTGACGGCGGTGCGCTCGGCGGCGACCGATGTCCTGCCTATGCGCGGCCTGATCCGCAAGATGACCGGCGCTGAAAAGCATCAGAAGGCCATGGATCGCGCCATCGCCGCCGGGAATGTGCGCCGCGCCTACCTCAAAGGCATCGGCATGAACAAGAACTGCGCCCCGCCGGCCGCGCCGTCGTGGTTCGTGCCGAAGCAGGCCCGCGTGACGATCGAAGAGGTCGTGGAAGAGCCGGGCACGCCTGCGCAACGAAAAGTCAATCGCCGCAAATAATTAGGCCGCTATGTTAAAGCGAGCGACCAGGGCGCCCTATCCGTTTAGATGGGGCGCTTTGAGGTGCGTCTCATGGAACCATTTGCGGAAGGCCTGAAACTCACCGGCCGCGATGGCGGCGCGCATACGGATCATCAGGGCCTGGAAAAAGGCGATGTTGTGCCAGCTCAGCAGCACCTGACCCAGGATTTCCTCGGCCTTGAACAGGTGGTGCAGATAGGCCTTGGAATAGTCGCGGCTGGCCGGGCAGTCGCTGGTGGCGTCCAGCGGCGTGTCGTCTTCGGCAAAGCGGGCGTTTTTGATGTTGATGGGGCCTTCCCACGTCCACACCTGACCGTGGCGGCCAGAGCGGGTCGGCAATACGCAGTCGAACATATCGACGCCGCGCGCCACGCCTTCGACCAGATCAATCGGCTTGCCCACGCCCATCAGGTAGCGCGGACGATCCCACGGCAGGAGCGGCGCGCAGTATTCGAGGGTGTCGCACATGGCCTCATGGCCTTCACCGACGGCCAGACCGCCGATGGCATAGCCGTCAAAGCCGATCTCCAGCAGGCGGTCGGTCGATTCCCGGCGCAAGCGCTCAAAGGTCGAGCCCTGCTGAATGCCGAACAGGGCCTGCGTGTCGCGCTGCCCGAAGGCTTGTTTCGACCGCAGCCCCCAGCGCGCCGACAGTTGCAGCGCCTTCTGCGCGCGCGCTTCGTCGGCGGGCCATGAGACGCATTCATCGAGTTGCATGACGATGTCGGAACCCAGCAGGTCGGCCTGAATCTCCATCGAGCGTTCCGGCGACAGGACGTGCTTTGAGCCGTCGATATGGCTCTGGAAGGTGACGGCCTCTTCGGTGACTTTGGAAATCTGCGACAGGCTCATCACCTGAAAGCCGCCGGAATCAGTGAGGATGGGGCCGTCCCAGCCCATGAATTTGTGCAGGCCACCCAGTCGCTTCACGCGCTCCGCCGACGGGCGCAGCATCAGGTGATAGGTGTTGCCGAGGATGATTTTCGCATGGCTTTGCCGCACCATGTCGAGCGTCAGGGCCTTGACGGTGGCGGCGGTGCCCACCGGCATGAAGATGGGGGTCGGGATGTCGCCACGCGGCGTTTTCAGCACGCCCGTGCGGGCCTGACCATCGGAAGCGGAGATTTCAAAAGGGAATGCGGACATGGGCGGGGTATTAGACGGCCTCAGTATTTAAGTCAAAGCCATTGCAAGTTGGCTGTCGAAGTTGCACCTTCTGATACAACGAGGGAGGGAGTGATGAAGATATACCTATGGGTCGCAGGCGTAAGTTTTGTTCTTCTCACCCCCATCGCCCACGCCAAAGAAAAACTGGAATGGCGCTACGACCGCGCAAATGAAGGTGTTTTGGTTCTCTATGACGTTGATAGCGGCAGTTACCCTTATGAAGAGCTGTCTTTGACCTGTGAGGACAACGGCGATCTGAGTGTCGAAGCGAGAGGGATACGTTTATGGAGTGACGTAAACGGGCCTGTTATTGATCCCGAAGACCTTCAGAGCTTAGCGATTGAAACGGATATGTTCCGTATTGAAGCGCCCTTACAAAAGGTGACCTCTGAGTATTCAGGATGGGCGCAAGCACGGTTCCCTAAGTCCGGTAGTTTGGTAGAGGGGCTCATGGGCACTTTTTTGGTAGTGCGTGCTGTCAATCGAAATCCGGTGCTTTCACGTCCGCTGGAGCGGGGGGACTACAGCCGACTATATCCCGCGCCCGACTACATGAAATCCGGACCTTTTCGCCAATATTGTGCAAAGCGGATTGTGCCACTAGCAAAACATTGAAAAATCAACTGTTTTGCCATTTGGTGTAGGCGTCTCTGCACAGATCAGACGCGCGTCTGTAAACAGCCTCTTCCTCGGAAAGGCGCTGATGAGCGCGTTCCCAACGCAAAAACGGCGTCAGTTCGCGGTGAACGGAGACAGCCGTGGTGCCCCATGACGGCCCGCCCGATTGTGTGCGAATTTCGCATCCAATGCCGGGTGCCAGGGTTTCGGCGTGGCCGGGCTTTCCGGTGAAGTCGCCGAACAGGAACGAAAGACCCAGTAAGCCGATGGTGGCCATAAAATACCCGAACACAATCGGCAGGACGGTCACGAATTTGAGGATCATACGTAACCCGATGCGTTTGTCGCCTATCCCCCAGCCTTCCCACGCCAGAAAGGCATAGGCCGTATAGGCCAGCGCCAAGGCCATCAGATTGGCGAGGGGTGAGGTGAAGCGCAAACCCACGGCCCATGCGAGGGCAACCACAGCCAGAACCGCGAAGGAGAGGGGCAGAAGCGTGTGGTTTTGGGGCCGCCCGAAGCGTTGTACCAGATAGGCCAACACAGGTGCCCCTAACAGACCGCCCCACAATATCCCCATGCCAATCGTCACGGCATACCCTCCCTCGGCTTGGGGTTCAGGGATACCGCTCGAATTGGGTGACTTTGTGACCCTTATAGGTTGTGTCGGCAAAGGCTGTGTACCCCAGAGCCGCGGCCACCTTTTGCGACGGTGTATTGGACGGGTCGATAATGCACACGGTGCGTTGCGGGTGGGTGGCATCAAACCAGTCGTGGGCGGCGCGCACGGCCTCCAGCGCATAGCCGCGCCCCTGACAGGCGGGTGTGATGGCCCAGGCCGCTTCCGGTGACAGATCGAAGTCAGGCCCCAGACCGCGGTGGAAGTCGGCCAGCCCCGTATCGCCGACAAAGCGCCCCGTGTCCTTTTCGATAGCGGCAAACAGACCCCAGCCAAAGGCCGTCCAGTGCCCCATATAGCGCAGCAGGCGGTGCCACACCTCTTCCGGCGACTGCGGAGTCAGGCCCGACAGGCGGTAAAAGTCCGGGTCGCCGAACATGGCACACAGGCCGTTATAGTCCTCAAGGACGTGCGGGCGCAGGATCAGGCGAGGGGTTTCGATCATGACTCCCATCGGTATCTCGCTTTTCTCGAAACGGCAATCTGGCGTGCGGTGGCCGATGGGGTATAAGCGGGCATGACCGCAGACATCGCTCCCTTTTACGCCATAGAGATCAGCCGGCTGGCCCACGCCCTCAAGGATCAGGGGCGCTCCATCATCCATATGGAGTTCGGACAGCCTTCCACCGGCGCGCCGAAAGCCGCCATTGAGCAGGCGCATCGCATTCTCGACAGCGACGGTATGGGCTATTGGGAAAGCACGCCGCTCAAGGCGCGGCTGGCGAAGCATTATCTCGACAGCTACGGCGTCAGCGTCGATCCGGAGCGCTTTATTCTCACCTGTGGGGCGTCGCCCGCTCTGGTGCTGGCGCTCAGTGCGGGCTTTCAGCCGGGTGCGCGTATTGCGCTGGCGCGGCCCGGCTATGTCGCCTACCGCAATGTGCTGAAGGCGCTGAACATGGTGCCCGTCGAAATCCCCTGCGGGCCGGAGGTGCGCTTTCAACTGACCGCCGAGGCTTTGAGCACGCTCGATCCGGCGCCGGACGGCGTGATTATCGCCAGCCCGGCCAATCCGACCGGCACGGTGATCTGGCCGGACGAACTCAAGGCCATCGCCGAGGTGTGCCGGGTGCGCGGCATCCGCATCCTGTCGGACGAAATCTATCACGGCCTGACCTATGAGGCCCCGGCGCGGTCGTTGCTCGAATACGCGCCAGACGCCTGGGTGGTCAGCAGCTTCTCCAAATATTTCAGCATGGTCGGCTGGCGGCTGGGCTGGTGTCTGGCCCCCGAAAGGCAGATTGCCGCCGCGCGTGCCTATGTCGGCAACCTGTTCCTGACCGCGCCGTCGCTCAGTCAGCACGCCGGGCTGATCGCCCTCGACAGCCGCTCTGAACTGGACGGGCACGTCGAAACCTATCGCCGCAACCGCCGCCTTCTGCTCGACGCCCTGCCGCAATTGGGGCTGAGCCGCATCGCGCCGCCCGACGGGGCCTTCTACATCTATGCCGATATCGGGCACCTGACCGACGACAGCCTGTCCTTCTGCAAGGCGCTGCTCAACGATACCGGCGTCTGCACCGCACCCGGCATCGACTTCGACCCGGTCGAAGGGCACCACTTTATCCGTTTCAGCTTCGCCGTCTCAACGGCTGAGGTCGAGGACGCGATCACCCGTATGGTGCCGTGGTTTAAGGCGAGAACAAACTAAGAGAAGGGCAGGGGCCTGCGCTCAAACAGCGAAGCGGTAGCGCACAAAAAAACGACCCCTGCACCCCATCACATATTCCGAGCGCAATTGATAGTCTGTGTACTCCAGGTATTGGGGTGCAGGGGCCTGCGGCCCCTGCATCTTACTTCGATCGGTTGCTGAGCAAGCTCGCATCGCCATACGAAAAGAAGCGATACCCGCTGTCGATCGCGTGCGCATAGGCCGCCTTCATGGCGTCGGTGCCAGCAAAAGCGCAGACCAGCATGAACAGGGTCGATTTCGGCAGATGGAAATTGGTCCACAGCATATCGGCCGAACGCACCGGCACGCCCGGCGTGATGAAGATGTCGGTGTCGCCGCTGAACGGATGGATGTGGCCCTCGGCATCGCAGGCGCTTTCGATCAGGCGCAGGGCGGTGGTGCCGATGGCGACGATCCGGCCCCCGGCGGCGCGGGCAGCATTGATGCGGGCGGCGGAGTCGGCTGAGACGACGCCAAATTCGGCGTGCATCCTGTGGTCTTTGGTGTCTTCGACCTTGACCGGCAGGAAGGTGCCGGCACCGACGTGCAGGGTGACTTCTTCGAACAGCACCCCCTTGTCACGCAGCGCTTGCAGCAGTTGCGGCGTGAAATGCAGCCCGGCGGTGGGGGCGGCGACGGAGCCTTCGTCACGGGCAAACACCGTCTGATAGTCGCTTTTGTCCTGTTCGTCTTCCGGGCGTTTGGAGCGGATATAGGGCGGCAGCGGCATCCCGCCCAGCCGGTGCAGCCCGCTCAATACCTCAGACGCCGCCTGTTCGAAGCGCAAGACGTAGACGCCGTCTTCGTCTTTTGACAGGACGCGCGCGCTGAGGTCGTCAAAGCGCAGGGTGTCGCCTTCGCGGATACGGCGGCCGGGTTTGAGAAAGGCCTGCCAGCTCTGGCCATCCAGCGACTTGATCAGGGTGGCCTCGAACACCACGCTCTGGCCGTCGCGCTCACGGGTGCCCTTGAGCTGGGTCGGCAGCACGCGCGTATTGTTGATGACCAGCAGGTCACCGGCCTTCAGCAGCGACGGCAGATCGCCGACGCGCCAGTCTTCGCGCACGTCGCCATCGACGCGCAGCAGGCGGGCGGCCTCACGCGGGGTGACGGGCCGCAGCGCAATGCGATCCTCGGGCAGGTCAAAATCGAAATCGGAAACCTTCATGCCCGCTTAAAAGGCGATTGCGGCCGAAAAAGCAAGAGCGCTCAAATCACGAGGCGCGTGGGGCGTCCTGTGCGGCGGGTGCAGCGGTTTCCTTGCCTTCGATCCAGTTCTCGCCGTCGATCATCTCGGCAAAGATGCGGATGACGCGGGTGGGGAAGGTGACCGGATAGGCCTTGGCACGCGCCAGAACCAGCGGGTCCTGACTGATGATCGCCACCTTGCGCCCCATATCACGGCCCTGCGCGATGGTGGCCCACTGCCGCGCCAGCCGTCCCAGCTCGTCAAAGGGGACGAAGCCTTCGAAGCGGCGCATGTCGATAATGATGTCGTAAAGCCAGACCTCACCCACGGTTTCGAGATAGCGCGCGATGGCGCTGACGATCTCCTGACCATCCAGATCGCCGATATAGCGGATGGTGATGCGCTTCTGTTCGTCGTTCTGCGAGAAGTTGAGGCGGGAGCGTGGGGGCATGGTTCAGGCTCCGGGAGGGTTACGCTCTGTCTTAACCTAAGGACACCTTGTTCACAAACAAAAAACCGGCCGGACAGGTGTCCGACCGGTGGGTTCTGTCAAAGCGGGCTTACGCGGCTCAGGCGGCGTCGGCAGCGACCTTGAAGCTGACGATCTTGCCCGGCGCGCGCGGCGGCTCGCCCTTGGGCAGGGCATCGACGTGTTCCATGCCTTCGGTCACTTCGCCCCAGACGGTGTACTGGCCATCGAGGAAGCGGGCGTCGGCAAAGCAGATGAAGAACTGGCTGTCGGCCGAATCGGGGTTTTGCGAGCGCGCCATCGAGCAGACGCCGCGCACATGCGGCTCACGCGAAAATTCGGCCTTCAGCTTCTTGCCCGAGCCGCCATAGCCCTGACCTTCCGGGTCGCCGCCCTGAGCCATGAAGCCCGGAATGACGCGGTGGAAGACGATGCCGTCATAGAAGCCCTGACGGCACAGTTCCTTGATGCGGGCGACGTGATTGGGGGCGAGGTCGGGGCGCAGCTTGATACGCACATCACCGCTTTCCAGCGTCAGGATGAGGGTGTTTTCCAGATCTTCGGACATGGGGGCTCCAGTTTAGAGCCTCATGCCGAAAAGTGGGCACCACTTTTCGGAAAAACATGAGGCGTTGTAAAAAATTGAGCGATACGGCGGCTCAACTGAGCCGGCGTATCGCTCAAGGTTTGCGGCTGAAATAGGCTATTCGTCGGGCTTTGACAAATCCTATCCGGTGCATTCGGCGGGCTTTTGCTCATCGGCCCCGTAAAGCGCGCAGGAGCGCCTGATCTCGCCCTCAATCATCGGGCAGGGGTTTTTGACGTTGCAGGGCGGGTGCGTCGCCGGGCTGACGGCGCGGCAGCGCTGCACCAGCTTGTCGGCTTCGAGCTGGCCTTTTTCCTCCAGGCAGGTCGCGGTCGAGGCGCTTTTGGGGTTCAGCGTGGGTTCGGCATAGGCCAGAGGCGCTTCGGACGCATCGACGGCGGCCACGGATTCGGCGGTGGCGTAGGACTGATCCGATTCGCTGACGGCCACGGGTTTGCAGGCTGTTAAGGCTGCCGCGATCAGCACGGGGATGAGCAGGGGCGTCAGGCGCATGGGGACTCTCCTTTTGCGCCTGATCTTATCGGCCCGGTCATAAAGGCAAAATGATTTTCCGTGTGCGACAAAACCCGTTATAGACGCCGCATGAGTAACGATACCCCCGAAGAACCGCGCCGCCGCATGGTCAAGCCGCCCGAAGGCGGCAACCTGTCCGGTCGCGCCAAGGGTCATACGGCGGTCAAGACCGCCAAGCAGCGCACGCAATCCTCGGCCAAGTGGCTGGAGCGTCAACTGAACGATCCTTTTGTGCAGAAGGCCAAGGCCGAGGGCTGGCGCTCGCGTGCGGCCTTCAAGCTACAGGAAATCGACGATCGGTTTCACATCCTCAGGCGCGGTTCGCGCGTGGTCGATCTGGGTTGCGCGCCGGGCGGCTGGGTGCAGATGGCCAAGTCGCGCGGCGCGGCGCACGTCGTGGGGGTGGACCTGCTGCCTGTCGATCCCATTCCCGGTGCCGACATGATCGAGGCCGACTTCACCGATCCGGCCATTCCGGGGCGGCTGATGGAGATGATGGGCGACAAGCCGGACGTGGTGCTGTCCGATCTGGCGCACAATACGGTCGGCCACCGTCAGACCGACCACCTGAAGATCATGGGGCTTCTGGAACTGGCGTCGGATTTCGCGCTGGATAATCTCAAGCCCGGCGGCGCGTTCGTCGCCAAGGCTTTTCAGGGCGGTGAGACGGAGCATCTGCTGCTCAAGCTGAAACTCGCCTTCCGCGATGTGAAGCACTTCAAGCCGAAATCGAGCCGGGCGGATTCGTCGGAAATCTACATCGTGGCCCAAGGGTTCAAGGGCTAGGGCTTCAAGGGTAAGGAACCATATTGCCTCTTTAGCCCGGCCCGCCCGAAATGCCGGGGAGAAGAGGGCGCACGATGAGACGATTGAAAACGATAGGTCTGACCGTTCTGGCGGTGCTGACCGTGGCGGTGCTGGGCTGGGCAACGACGCCCTACTGGAGCCACGGTGAGGCGGTGGTTGAGGTGACGGGGACAACCACCAAGCGTGAAGGCGGCAGAGACGTCTATCTGGTCTTCACCACCTCGGGAACCTTCCGCAATACGGACAGCCTGCACTATCTGAAGTTCGATTCTTCCGATCTTCAGGGCAAGCTGAACCGGCCCGGCCGCTACCGCATAAATTATTATGGTTTTCGTGTTCCTGTGTTATCTCTGTACCGGAATATAACCAGAGCCGAAGAGGCTCCATAAACAGTATGCGTACCCCAAGGAAACGAATGACCCAATTACCGCTTAATCCGTTCTTTGCCTGGACGTCTTTGGCGCTCAAAAGTTCGGAAATGCTGATGGCTTCGGCGGAGGTCATCACCCACCGCGTCAACCGCATGGCCAATGCCGACGCCATCCCCAGTGCTGAGGATCAGCGCGAATTCACCCTGATGGGGCAGGAAAAGCTCGAAGCCGGGACCGAATCGCTGATGGCGATGAGCCAGTACTGGATGAACCTCAACCACGAGGTCAGCACGCAGGCCTTTCACAACATGATGGATATGGGCCACAGCCTTACGGCGCTGGCCACCAGCCGTTCGGCGGCCGAGGCCCTGACGCATCAGGCGCGTCTGGCCGACAGCGTGATGCGTGGTGTCAACCACGCCGCTGACCTGTCGGGTAAGGCGGCGGCCCTGACCGAGCACGGCCTGAAACCGGTGCATAGCCGCGCCGTGGCCAATGCCAAGCGTCTGAAAAAGCGCAAATAACTCAATCTGCGTCCGGGCCCGGCGTCTCGCGGCCCGGCACTTCGCCGGTCAACAGGCCACGTGCGGTGAGGGGCTGTGTCTTGGACAGGTCGATGCTGACGGTGGTCACGTCGCGCACGCCCCAGCTTTTGTCCTTGCCCGATCCGGCATCGCCCGCCGCGTTCAACCTCCACAGATTAGCGGCCTTGTCGGTCAGGCTGTCGCCGTGCAGGTCGCCCTGGGTCAGGCTAAAGGGCGAGGTATCGCCGTGGATCAGGAAGACCGGCTTACCGAAGGCGCGGCTTTCATGGATCAAGGCCGCGCGCACCGGCAAAAAGCCATCGCACAGGCGCTTGTCGTCGGCGGCCACGTCGTGACAGGGGACAAAGCGCGCCTCGGCCTTTTCATTGAACATATCGGCCTGAGTGGCGACGATCACCGCTGCGGCACCGCGTTTGCGGGCATGGGCAAAGGCGGCTTTCAGCCACGCCATAGTATGGGCATCGCGCGCATCGGCGGCGCTGGCGGCCACGCTCAGAGCGTCGCCCATCACCGAGTCCCGGCCATTATTGGTGCCCACCACATTCATCGTGACCACGACGAAACGCCCATAGTCGAAGCGGGCGTTTTCCGGCATGTCCGGCTGCTGCACGTAGTGCCACTTACCCTCTCTGACCGGTGGCGTGCCAAAGAAGCGGTGGCGTAAGACCTCCAGCCTTTGCAATTCCGAGAATTTGCGCCCCGTCGCCGGATCGTCCTTGCGGTCGCAGTCGGTCCATTCATTGTCGCCGGGCGTGTAAAAGACCGGAATGGGCTTGAGATCAGACAGCATTTTGGCAAAGGCGGCATCCGGCGGGCCGCAGACTTCACCACCCGACTGGATATCGCCGACGTGCAGGATAAAGGGGGGATGCTCGGCTTTGACCGCCGGTATGGCTCTGGCCAGCATGGCGCGGTCGGTATCGTCATAGGGGGTGTCGTTGATGACGACGAAATCGACCCGCACGGGCTCAGCGATGGGAAGCAAAGCACAGCCGCTCAAACTGGCGGACAGGCTAAGGGCCGCAACGATCGACAGACGCTTCATCAGTACCTCCGGAAGTCTCCGCAGGCTAATCCGCCTCTGTGACAGATACAAGAAACGGGAATTAAACCGCCAGCTTCAGCTTCAGACGGTGGGCGCGCATCATCGTCTTGAACCGCGCCTGACGGAAGAAGGCCGTAAGCCCATAGGACCGTTCCACCAGCCAGCAGGCGATGCAGTATTCGGTGCGGATTTTTAACTGGCTCATGGGGTGTCTTTCAGACGAGGCAGGCAAAGCGGGGCGGGCGGACCAGAGGACCGCTGTGGATAGCTTAGCCGCAAAGGCTGAACAGGCCGCCAACAAACACGGTTAAGCAAAGGTTTGCGGGGGCGATACGCACGTCTGAAACAATATTTCCCCAAAAGTGACGCGCCCCCTCTTTACGCGGCGCGGCGTTTCGCTTAAGCCCAACCCGCAAAATGGAGAGTCCCTTATGGATATACGCGAAGGCTTAACCTTCGACGACGTTTTGCTGGAGCCCGGTCCCTCGGACGTGGTGCCCACTCAGGTCGATACGAAGACCCGCTTTACCCGCACCATCAAACTCAACATCCCGCTGGTCTCTTCGGCCATGGATACCGTGACGGAGGCGCGTCTGGCCGTCGCCATGGCCCAGGCCGGGGGTCTGGGGATTATCCACCGCAACCTGTCCAATGAGCGTCAGGCCGAGGAAATCCGCGAAGTGAAGCGTTACGAGTCGGGCATGGTCATCAATCCGGTGACCATCCACCCCGAAACAACGCTCAGCGAAGTGCGTGACATCATCGCGCGGCGCCACATTTCGGGCTTCCCGGTGGTCGAGCGCGACACCAACACGCTGGTCGGCATCCTCACCAACCGCGACATCCGCTTCGAAAGCGACGGCTCGAAGACCGCGGCCGATCTGATGACGCGCGACGCTCTGATCACCGTGACCGAGGGCGTCAACCAGAGCAAGGCCCGCGAACTGATGGCGCTGCACCGCATCGAGCGCATCATCGTCGTCGATGACGCCTATCGCGCCGTCGGCCTGATTACCGTCAAGGACATGGAAAAGGCGCAGGCCTATCCGACGGCGGCCAAGGACGAGTCGGGCCGTCTGCTGGTCGGGGCCGCCTCGACCGTCGGCGATACCGGCTATGAGCGCTCGCAATTCCTGATCGACGCCGGGGTGGACGTGCTGGTCATCGACACGGCGCACGGCCACTCGTCGTTGGTCGGGCAGGCGGTTGAGCGCCTCAAGCGCGAATACAACCACGTTCAGATCGTCGCGGGCAACGTCGCCACCTATGAGGCGACGCGCGCCCTGATCGACGCCGGGGCCGATGGGGTCAAGGTGGGGATCGGGCCGGGTTCGATCTGTACCACGCGCATGGTCGCCGGTGTCGGCGTGCCGCAACTGACCGCTGTGGCCGATTGCGTGCGCGCCGCAAAAGACTCTGGTGTGCCCATCATCGCCGATGGTGGTATCAAGCTGTCGGGCGATCTGGCCAAGGCCATTGCCGCCGGGGCTTCGACCGCCATGCTGGGGTCGATGTTCGCGGGCACCGAAGAAGCGCCGGGCGAGATCATCCTCTACCAGGGCCGCTCCTATAAGTCCTATCGCGGCATGGGCAGCGTCGGGGCCATGGCCCGCGGCTCGGCCGACCGCTACTTCCAGAAGGACGTGCAGGATTCGATGAAGCTGGTGCCCGAAGGTATCGAGGGTCAGGTGCCGTACAAGGGCCCCATCGCTCCGGTCATCCATCAGCTTGTTGGCGGCTTGCGCGCCTCGATGGGCTATGTCGGCGCGCCGACCATCGAAGAGTTCCAGAAGCGGGCGAAGTTCGTGCGCATCACCAATGCGGGCCTGCGCGAAAGCCACGTCCACGACGTGATGATCACGCGCGAAGCCCCCAACTATCGCCAGTAAGGGAGCGCGGGCATGACGTATGAGATGTGGATATTAGTATTCGCTGCCATATGGGGGCTGATACAAATATTTATCGCTGCGGTCGCGCCCGCCTTTCAGCCCGGCTATTTCCAATGGAATGCTAGCCCGCGTGATGAAGCGTTCGATCTTGGTCCCGTGGCCGGACGGATGCGCCGGGCCTACCAGAATTTTCTGGAAACCTTTCCTTTTTTCATCGTGATTGTAATGGCCCTAGCTTACACGCAGCAATCGGATGATGTGTCCAGAGTCGGCGCGATCGTCTATTTCATCGCAAGACTATTATATTTCCCGGCCTATGCCGTAGGTGTCAAGGCCCGCAGCCTGCTATACATCGTTTCTCTTGCGGGCATGACGGCGTGCGCCGTTACTCTGTTTAGAGGATTGATTTGACCCCCGCCGCCCGTCTGCAAGCCGCTTCCGATATTCTCGACCTTCTGGGCAAGACGCGCCGTCCCGCCGAAGAGGTGTTGAAGGACTGGGGCCGCAACAACCGCTATGCCGGGTCAAAGGACCGCCGCGCCATTGCCGATAAGGTTTATCAGTGCCTGCGCGCGCGCGAACGCTTGTCTTTTGCAATGGACTCGTCGGCGGGCCGCGCGCTGGTGCTGGGGGCGCTGCATTTCCTTGACGGCGTAAGCCTTTCCGAGATCGACGACCTCTATACCGGCGAAGGCTATGCCCCGGCAAAGCTGTCGGTTGCGGAGCGCAAGCGACTGGAGGCCGGGGATGGCGAAGCGCCCGAATGGCTGGAGTCCGGCCTGCCGGCCTTTGTCGTGGAACGCCTCAAAGGCGTCTATGGCGACGACTGGCTGAAGGAGGCTGAGGCCCTGATGCTGCCGCGCGCGCCCATCGACCTGCGCGTCAATGGCGACCGTGCCCCCCTGATCGCCGGGCTGGAAATGCTGGGCTACAGGCCCGAACCGACGCCGTTTTCAGCCTTTGGCGTGCGCCTGCCCGCCGATCCGCCGCCCAATGTGCGCGCATTGCCTGCTTTCCGGCAGGGCACGATCGAGATTCAGGATGAGGGCTCGCAACTGGCGGGCTTCCTCGCCGGCGCCCGGCCCGGCATGACAGTTGTCGATTATTGCGCCGGAGGCGGCGGCAAGACTCTGGCCCTGCTGCAAGCCATGCAGGGGCCAAATGGTGAAACATCTGGTCGTCTGATTGCCTCGGATGTCGAAAAGACGCGCCTCAACAATATCAAACCCCGCCTGACCCGCGCCGGTCTGGAGGCGGAGTTGCGCCAGCTTGGCCCGGACGGCGAGGGGATGGAAGACCTCGAAGCGCAAGCCGATCTGGTGCTGGTCGATGCGCCGTGCTCTGGCTCAGGCGTGTGGCGTCGCCGGCCCGAAACCGCGCACAAGCTGGAAGAAACAGAGGTGGCGCGCCTGCATGAATTGCAAAGCGCCATCCTGCACCGTGCCTCGCGTCTGGTGAAGCCGGGCGGGCTTCTGGCCTATGCCACCTGCTCGATCCTGCCGGACGAGAATGAATTGACCGCAGACCGCTTCGAAGCCGACCACCCTCACTTCACACCGCGCCCGATCGCCGATGCGCTGGACGGCGCCGCGGTAACCCCGGAAGGCGCGGAAACTTTGAAACATATTGCGCAGGGCCATCGCCTGCGCCTCAGCCCCGGAACCAGCCACACGGACGGGTTCTTCGTTTCGCTATACCGGCGCAAGCCGTAAGAAAGGTCGGTAACCACAGATTACACAGATCACACAGATTGGGCGCTTCGCGCCGAGGAGGCGGATAAGTCCCGCCCGACCCTTAATTTGTGTAATCTGTGTAATCTGTGGTTCCAAAACCCATAGAAAGACAGGCGTATGTCGCATCACGAAAAAGTCCTGATTATTGATTTCGGATCGCAAGTGACTCAGCTCATCGCGCGTCGCGTGCGCGAATGCGGCGTCTATTGCGAAATCCATCCCTTCACCAAGGCGGCCGAGGCGATCAAAAGCGTCGCTCCCAATGCGGTCATCCTGTCCGGGTCGCCGCACAGCGTCGTCGAAGCCGGTCCGACCCTCGATAAGGCCCTGTTCGATATGGGCCTGCCGGTGTTCGGCATCTGCTATGGCGAGCAACTGATGTGCGACCTTTTGGGCGGCAAGGTCGAAAGCGGCCATGACCGCGAATTTGGCCGCGCCGAGATCGAAATCGCCGCCGACACGCCGCTGTTCCGCGGTCTGGGTAAGCCGGGTGACAAGGAAATCGTGTGGATGAGCCACGGCGATCGTGTCACCGCCATCCCCGACGGCTTCAAGGTTATCGCTGTCTCCGAAGGCGCGCCGTTTGCCGCCATCGCCGATGAGGCCCGCCGCTTCTACGCCGTGCAGTTCCACCCCGAAGTGGTCCACACGGTGCGCGGCACCCAGATAATTCGCAACTTCCTGTTCGAGATCGCGGGGTTAAAGGGCGACTGGACCATGGCCGCCTTCCGTCAGGAAATGATCGAAAAAATCCGGGCGCAGGTCGGATCGGGGCGCGTTATCTGCGGCCTGTCGGGCGGGGTGGACTCGTCGGTCGCCGCCGTGCTGATCCACGAAGCCATTGGCGAGCAACTGACCTGCGTGTTTGTCGATACGGGCCTGTTGCGCAAGAACGAAGGCGAGCAGGTGGTGTCGCTGTTCCGCGATCACTACAACATCCCGCTGATCCACGTGCAGGCCCAGGACAAGTTTCTGGGGGCGCTCAAAGGGCTGTCCGACCCCGAACAGAAGCGCAAGACCATCGGCCGTCTGTTTATCGAGGTCTTCGACGAAGAGGCCGCGAAAATCGACGGTGCGGAATTCCTCGCTCAGGGCACGCTTTATCCCGACGTGGTCGAAAGCGTCTCGCCGCACGGCGGGCCTTCGACCGTCATCAAGAGCCACCACAATGTCGGCGGTCTGCCCGAGTATATGAAGCTGAAGCTGGTCGAACCGCTGCGTGAATTGTTCAAGGACGAGGTGCGCGCTCTGGGCCGCGAACTGGGCCTCAGCGAAGCCTTTGTCGGCCGCCATCCCTTCCCCGGACCGGGTCTGGCCATCCGCATCCCCGGTGAAGTGACCCCGGAAAAGGTGAAGACGCTTCAGGACGCCGACGCCATCTATCTCGATGAAATCCGCAAGGCGGGTCTCTATGATGATATCTGGCAGGCCTTTGCCGTGCTGCTGCCGGTGAAAACCGTGGGTGTCATGGGCGATGCGCGCACCTATGAGGACGTGCTGGCCCTGCGCGCCGTCACCTCATCCGACGGCATGACGGCGGACTTCTATGAGTTCCCATGGCCAGTGCTGGGCCGCTGCGCCACGCGCATCGTCAACGAGGTGAGGGGGGTCAACCGCGTCGTTTACGACGTGACCTCCAAGCCCCCCGGCACGATCGAGTGGGAATAAGTCCCGTTCTGCAAATTACCGTTTGACAACGATTGCGGGCGGGCCTAATGGCCGCGCGCATTCTTGTTTCACGGGGTTATCCAACCCTTTGGAACAGGCTTATCAGGAACCTAAACCCATGCCCGACGACAGTAGTCGATCCACATTGCCGCAAGGACCGCGCATCGGGTAAACGGGTTTCCGGCTTACCGATACCGGCCTTTGCGGCCTCAGTATCAAAGGTAAGCCGATGGTCTTCTTTTTCGAAGATAGTCAGGGCGCGCGCCCGCTCGTGCGTGCGTCCCGCACCGATCGTTATGGTGTGTCCCTTCCCGATCTCGCCGCCTTCCTGCTGCTGGCCGGCGCGGCGGTGCTGGTCTTCCATGGCGCGTCCGCCATGGATCAGCCGCTCTCCCAACTGCGTTCCGCACCGGTGACGCTCGACCTGGCGCAACTGCCTGAATATGCTCTGCGCTCGACGCTACGCATGTTTGCGGCGCTGGCGGCGTCGCTGGTCTTCACCTTCACCGTGGCCACTCTGGCGGCCAAGAGCCGCCGGGCAGCCCTTCTGATCATTCCGGCGCTTGATATCCTTCAGTCCGTCCCGGTTCTGGGCTTTCTGACCTTTACCGTGACCCTGTTTATGGGCCTGTTTCCGGGCAATCAGTTAGGGGCCGAAGCCGCCGCCATCTTCGCCATCTTCACCAGTCAGGCGTGGAACATGGCCTTCAGCTTCTATCAGTCGCTGACCACCCTGCCGACGGACCTTGATGAGGTCAGCCGCCAGTTCGGTTTTTCGCCCTGGCGGCGCTTTATCCGGCTGGAACTGCCCTACGCCATGCCGGGGCTGGTGTGGAACATCATGATGTCGATGTCGGGCGGCTGGTTCTTCGTCGTGGCCTCGGAAGCTATCACGGTGGGCGATACGCACCTGACCCTGCCGGGGATCGGTTCGTGGCTGGCTCTGGCGATCGACCGGGCGGACTTCCGCGCTGTCGGCTGGGGCGTGTTCGCCATGGGACTGGTCATCCTCCTTTACGATCAGCTCCTGTTCCGGCCGGTGGTGGCCTGGGCGGATCGCTTCCGCTTCGAGCAGACTGCGTCGGGTCAGGCCCCGCGCTCGTGGGTGCTGGACCTTCTGCGGCGCTCGCGCGGTCTGGAGCGGCTGGGGCAGGCCTTGCGGCAACCCTTTGTGTGGTGGGAAGCCCGCTGGCCCGCCGCCGCACCGCGCCGCATCCGCCGACCGACCCCGCGCAAGGCATCGCCCGTAGCTGATCTCCTGTGGGCCGCTGCGTTGGGCGTCGCCTGTCTGTTCGCCCTGTGGACTCTGGGGCATTATGTGGCCGCGCATCTGAGCCTCAGCGATATGGGCACGGCCTTCGGTCTGGGCAGCCTGACCCTGTTGCGGGTGGTGGTGCTGATCGCGCTGGCCAGTCTGATCTGGGTGCCGGTGGGTGTGTGGATCGGTCTGCACCCGGTATGGGCCGAGCGGCTTCAGCCTCTGGCGCAGTTTCTGGCAGCGTTTCCGGCCAATGTGCTGTTCCCCTTTGCGGTCATGCTGATCGTCGGCCTGCACCTCAATGCCAATCTGTGGCTGTCGCCGCTGATGGTGCTGGGGACGCAGTGGTACATCCTCTTCAACGTCATTGCCGGGGCCAGCGCCATTCCGGGTGACATGAAGGAGGTGGCGCAGATGTTCCGCATCCGGGGCTGGCAATGGTGGCGTCAGATCGCCCTGCCGGCGGTGTTTCCCTACTATGTGACCGGTGCCCTGACGGCTTCGGGCGGGTCGTGGAACGCCAGCATCGTGGCCGAAGCCGTGGACTGGGGCCATACCCACCTCGAAGCGGCGGGCCTTGGGGCCTATATCGCCCGCGCCACCGCCGCGGCCGATTATCCCCGCGTGGTGCTGGGCATCGCCGTGATGAGCCTGTTCGTCATCGCCTTTAATCGCATCGTGTGGCGCCGCCTCTACGTCTTCGCCGAACGCCGCCTGCGTCTGAACTGATTTTATGTGTTGGAGCTTTCCCATGACCCACACCCAATTCACCCCCGCTTGCCCTCTGGTCGAACTGCGTCAGGTGTCGCACGTCTATGAAAAGGGCAAATCCACGGGCCACACCGTGCTGGACAAGGTCGATCTGACCCTGAATGCCAATGAGATCGTCGGCCTTCTGGGGCGCTCCGGCTCTGGCAAATCGACCCTGCTGCGCACCGTAGCGGGCCTGATCGAGCCCAGCGAAGGCACGGTCCGCTTCCCCTCTGCGCCGGACGGGCAGGCCAATGTCGGCATGGTGTTTCAGAGCTTCGCCCTGTTCCCGTGGCTGAGCGTGCTGCAAAACGTCGAGGTCGGGCTTGAGGCGCAGGGCGTGGCTCCGGCCATCCGCCGCGAACGCGCCCTGAAGGCCATCGACCTGATCGGGCTCGACGGCTTTGAAAACGCCTACCCCAAGGAGCTGTCGGGCGGGATGCGTCAGCGCGTCGGTCTGGCGCGGGCCTTGGTCGTCGATCCGGATATCCTTTTGATGGATGAGCCCTTTTCGGCGCTCGACGTGCTGACGGCGGAAACCCTGCGCACCGATCTGCTCGACCTGTGGTACGAAGGGCGCACGCCGCTCAAGTCGATCCTGATCGTCACGCACAATATCGAGGAGGCGGTGCTGATGTGCGACCGCATCCTCGTCTTTTCGTCCAATCCAGGGCGGGTGGTGGCCGAAATCACCGTCGATCTGCCGCAACCGCGCGACCGTCTGGACCCGGCCTTTCGCGCGCTGGTCGAAGACATCTACCGCCGCATGACCACGCGCACGCCCAAGGCTCCGGTGCAGGAAGGCCTGTTTGCGGGCATGGGCATGGCCATGGTCCTGCCGCGCGTCTCGACCAATATTCTGGCCGGTCTGATGGAGGCGCTGGCCGGATCGGCCTATGCCGGCAAGGCCGACCTGCCGGCGCTGGCGGCGGAGCTACAGTACGAAGCCGATGAACTCTTCCCCATTGCCGAAGTGCTGCAACTTTTGCGCTTTGCCGAGCTGGAAGGCGGCGACCTGCTGCTGCTGCCCGCCGGTCAGGCTTTTGTCGAAGCCGGTGTCGATGGGCGCAAGCACCTGTTCCGCGAGCAGCTTCTGACCCATGTGCCGCTGGCGACCCATATCCGTCATGCGCTCGAAACCGGCGGCGAGGCCGGGCTGAGTGCGCGGCGCGTGCGCGACCAGTTGCAGACCCACATGTCCGAAACCTTTGCGCAGCAGACCCTGCGTTCCGTCGTGCAGTGGGGCCGTTACGCCGAAGCTTTCGACTATGACGAAAAGGCGGACCGTTTCAGCCTTGAGGACGTGGTGTAAGGGGAGGGCGTCGCTATGAAAAAGGTGCTCGGTTACGCGCTCCTCTGTCTGGCGGTGCTGGTGACTTCGCCGCAGAGGGCGAAGGCTGCGGCGGGTTCGCATGTGGTGGATGACTCTGGCGTGGAAACGCCGGGCGTCTGCCATGTGGAATCCTGGGCCACGCGCTATGATGACCGCCGGGGGTATCTCAACCTCTCCCCGGCCTGCACCCGCAAGGTCTGGCCCCGGCTGGAAATGGGCGGCACGGTTCAGGCGATTCGGGACGGCAGGAACGATGTCCTGTTCGGCCCGGCTCTGAAACTGAACCTGCGCGCCCCTGCGTCCGGCCGCCCTGTCCCCGGCCTCGCGGTCGCCGTGGGCGGCGCGTGGAGCGGACGTTCGGGGCAACTGGAAGCCGCCAGTCTCAACCTGCCCGTGACCTTTAATGCCACGGACCGCCTACAGATCAACCTCAATACGGGCTGGGCCTATACGCGCCAGTCTGCGCATCCGCACGCCCTGACCTATGGGGCGCAGATATATGCCAGCGTTACCGATACGCTCGGCCTGATGGCGGAAACCTTTGGCCGCGATCGGGGCAAGCCGGGCGCGCAAGTGGGCGTGCGCTGGACGCCGGGGAATGGACCCTATGATCTGGATGTTGTTGTGGGGAACCGCGTGGATGGCCTGAGCCCGCGCGCCGTCAGTCTGGGGCTGACGGTTCGCCATTGATCAACCAGCGACACATCCTCTTCACGCCGGAATTGACAGCGCCGATACGCTTCCGCCAGATCAGACTCTATGATTCCTGACAGGCCGATGGCCTGCGCCGTTTGTTCAGAGCGTCCGTCGGCTCAGTTGCGCCGCCGAATGGCTCTAAGTATTTGTTTAATAGCGATATGTTTTGTCGAAAGCCGCTCACGCTTTTCGACATATCGCTTAAGATACAGGAGTTCCTCTATGGCCTTGACCCTCTACGGCATCAAAAACTGCGACACGGTGAAGAAGGCGCGGGTGTGGCTGGACGGGCAGGGCCAGGCCTACACCTTCCACGACTATAAGGTCTCCGGCATTGACGAGGCGCATCTGAAGGACTGGTCTTCCAAGGTCGGTTGGAGCGTCCTGCTCAACAAGGCGGGCACGACCTTCAAGGCCTTGCCGGAGGCCGATAAGGCCGACATAGATGAGGCCAAGGCCATCCGCCTGATGCTGTCCAATCCGTCGATGATCAAGCGCCCGGTGCTCGACAGGGACGGGACGATCACGGTCGGGTTCAAGCCGGACCTTTATGCCGGCCTGTTTGAATAGGACGGCCATGGCCAGCGAGGGAAGCGCCCTATGACCCCAAGGCTCAGGCGTGTGTGGCGCTGGCTCGAAATCGACCGCGGCGGTGTCTTTCAGGCCCTGCGTCTGGCCTTCGCGGCGTGGCTGGCCTTTGCCATTGCCGCCCTCCTGCACGTCGAACACGCCTACTGGGCGGCCATGCCGGTCTGGGTGGTGTCGCAGCCGTCGCGCGGTCTGTTGCTGGAGCGCGCCTTTTTCCGCGTGCTGGGGACGCTGATCGGGGCCGGGGCAGGGTTCGTCATCCTCTGGCTGGCGGCGGGGCCGGGGGCGGGGATCGTGTTTCTGGCCCTATGGGTGGGGGGCAATGCCGGGCTGACGCACATCTTGCGCGGCGTGCACGGCTACGGGGCGCTGATGGCGGGCATGACGGCTGCGATTGTCGTCCTGCCGTCGCTGCTGACGCCGCAGGCCGCCAGCGAGGTGGCGCAGGCGCGCGTCGTTTGCACCCTGATCGGCGTGGCAGTGGTGACGGTGGTGACCGGCTTCTTTACGCCCGTCTCGCCGCGTGAGGAACTTTATCGCCGCCTGCGTCTGATTTCGCAGGAGGCGCAGGGCTTCGCCGCCAAGGCTATTGAAGCCCCCGACCTGCCCGATAGCCCCGAGACGGAGCGGCGTATTCTGGCCGAGATCAGCGATGTGGAAAACGCCGCCATTCTGATTTCCGCCGGATCGGTCGAGGGCTATCGCCGCCTGCGGCACCTCGATGCGCTGATTGCCGCCACACTGGCTGTCATGGCGGCGGGGCGGGCGGTCAGGGCGCGGCTGCGTCGCGGCGATACCCTGCCCGCGGACCTGCCCCGGCATCTGAACGACCCGGCGTGGCTGGCGGCCCTGCCCGGAACACAGCTCATCCCCGAAGCTGATCGTCTTCTCGACGCGCTGACGCAGCAGGCCGAGGCTGAACGCCGCCTGTTCGCCGTCTCGCCCAGGGCCGATGCGGCCTCTTTCGGCGACAAGGCGGTCTATCTGGCCCCCAATCGCGACCGCAGCATGGCCTTCCGCGCCGGCGGGGTGGCCGGGGGCGCGACCCTGATGGCCGTCGGACTGGCCTGGGCCGTGGAATGGCCTCTGGCCGAACTGACCGCCATGGGGGTGTGCATCTTCTCGATGGTGCTGGGGCAGATGCCCCGTCCGCAGGTCACGGGTGTGCAACTCCTGCAAGGCATGGCGTGCGGCGTCGTCGCGGCCCTCCTCTATCGCCTGAGCCTTCAGCCTTATCTGCATGGGCCGGGGGCTGTGCTCGTCTCGCTGATTCCTGTCTTTGTGTTGGGCGCGCTGGCGCAGGTCAGCGTCAAAACGACGCCCTGGGCGGTCCACGCCAATATGGGCTTCCTGCTGACCAGTCAGGCCGGGGCGGCCGCCATTCCCATAGACCACGCGCTGGTCTCGTCGCTGGCCTTTCTCAGCGGGGTCGCCCTGGATTGCGCGGGTTTCACCCTCTATCCGCCTCAGGCGGTCAATCACGCGGCGGATGCCGCCAGCCGCATCCGTCGTGATCTGGAGGCCATGATCCGTCGTCAGGGCCCGCTCCCGGCCTCTCAGTGGCGGCCGCACACGTCGCGTCAGATATTGCGCCTGATGCTGCATCTGGGGCGGGCGGGCAAGCTGGGGCAGGCGGCCCCCGACGGCATTCTGGCCGCGCTCAATCTGGGCCACGCCGTCACCCGGCTGCAAAGGCTGGCTGCCGATCCGGCGACGCGCGAGGGGGCGACTCTGGTTCTGCACCGCCTCGAAGGCTTTGCCGACCACACTGCCGAGACGGTGGCGGAGTTGCGGCGTCTGAGACTGGCGGACGCGGCGGTGCAGCGGGCGCTGGACAATACGATTGACGGGCTGGAGGCCGCCACGCCGGTCTTTGTCTTCAGCCATGCCGCGGATTAATTTTATTTAATTCCGCTGCGTGCATCCAAACGGCCCTGTCTGCGCCTCTTATCCTACAGAGGCCACAAAGTGTGTGCCAAAAGGAATGGAGCGAAGGTTATGAATATGGAAGGTGTACAGGGCATTCTTGCGATTCTAATGGTCTTTGGGATGCCCGTGTTTATCGTTGGCATTGTGATGTTCTTTAGGGCAAGAGAACGAGCAGAAACCCAAAAAACCATCCGCATGGCCATTGAAAAGGGCCAAGCCTTGCCGCCGGAATATCTGGATAGCCTTAAGAGATCTGGCAGTGGCAGGATTAAAACGCCGGTCAATGACATTCGCTCCGGTCTGATCCTGATGGCCGTGGCGCTGGGTCTGGTGGTCATGGACTATGTCCGCAATGACTACACGTTTGAGACCTTGTCCGGCATTGCGGCCATTCCGGGCTTTATCGGCGTCGCCCTGCTGATCATGGGCATTGTCGGTCTGAACACTCAGAAGAAGTCCTGAACCGTAACGTTTTCAGGATCGACCCGCCATGTCCGCCCCTTCCACCGCTGCCGGTTACCGACATCTGAGCGATCATGACCTGATCGCTCAGGCGGTGCTGGGCGCGTCCGACGCCTTCGGTGAACTGGTCAGGCGGCACTCGACGGCCCTGCGCACACATCTGCGGCGCATGGGGGCGCAGGGGGCCGATGCTGACGACATGGCGCAGGAGGCCTTTATCACGGCCTATGAGCGCCTGACCGAGTACCGGGCCGATGGTCCGTTTCTCAACTGGCTGAAGATGATCGCGGCCCGGCGTTACCTGCGCAAGGTCAAGACGACGCAGAAATACCTGCTGGTCGAGGACGTGACCCCCTATGAGTCCCCGCCCGACCTGCACAGGGCCGGGCAAGGCGAGGGGGCGGCGCGCGATCTGGACGGGGCCCTGTCGCGGCTGCGGCCGGCAGAGCGCCTGTGCGTGACGCTGAATATTTCCGGCGGCCTGAGCCATCAGGAGGTCTCGAACGAGACGGGCCTGCCGCTGGGGACGGTCAAGAGCCATATCAAACGCGGGCTGACGCAACTGAGGGCGATGCTGGACATGGCTGAGGCCGTGCCGGTCGCTATCGAAAGGTGATGTCATGAAGGATGAAGACCTTTACCATCTGTTCCAGACGCCGATGCGCTTCGACGACGAACCGGCGTTTCAGGCGCGGATAATGCGCCGCCTGGGCGCCAAAAAATGGCTGCGTCAGGGCCTGATCGCTCTGGCGGGTCTGCTGGGCGGGCTTTACGCCCTGACCCAGATCGTGCGCCTCCCCGGCCTGTCGCCCACGGCGCAGGCCGCTACGCGACCGGCGGCGGCCCCGGATGCCACCTTCGAAGCCGGAATCGGTTTCGGGCGAGAACTGTTGGAAAATCTGGCCAACGGGCTGGCGCTGACCTTAAGCAAGTCCACGGATTATTTGGCCTTCGCGCAATCGCCCCTCTTTTTTTGGATCAGCTTTTCGCTATGTATGAGCATTGTCGGCCTGTACCTCGTCAACATGCGTGAAGAGGGGATATAGAGCGCCATCCGATAAAGTGCCATAAAAGCTTCTTGGCGCTTTTCGGAAAAATTGCGCGACCGAACAAAAACCTAGAACATTCGGCGGCTGACCTGAGCCGACGAATGCTCTAGGCCACTCCCTGCCGGTCATTCGCCCGGCTGAGCGAAAGGTGCCTTCAAGGTGAGCAGCCATACCCCATCCCCCGTCAAGCGCCTGACCGCGCCGGAAATCTATGCGCGCAAGGGCGGTACGCCCCTGGTCAGCCTGACTGCCTATGATGCGCCCATGGCGGAAATTCTCGACGATCACTGCGATATCCTGCTGGTCGGCGACAGCGTCGGCATGGTGGTGCACGGCCTGCCCAATACGCTGGGCGTGACGATGGACATGATGATCCTGCACGGTCAGGCGGTGATGCGCGGGGCCAGACGCGCCTTCGTCGTCGTCGATATGCCGTTCGGCTCCTATGAAGGCGATCCGGAGGTGGCTTTTGACAATGCCGCGCGCCTGCTGAAAGAAACCGGCGCACAGGCGGTCAAGGTCGAAAGCGGTCCGACAGTCGCCCGCACCATCGCCTATCTGACGCAGCGCGGCATCCCGGTCATGGGCCATATCGGTCTGCGCCCGCAGGCGGTCAATGTCGATGGCGGTTTCCGCGCCAAGGGCCGCACCCCCGAAGAGCGCGAAAAAGTCCTTCAGGAGGCCCGCGATACCGACGCCGCCGGGGCCTTTGCCATCGTGATCGAGGGCGTGGCCGCCGATCTGGCCGGAGAGATTACGGCGGCGGTCAAGGCCCCCACCATCGGCATCGGCGCCTCGGCGGCCTGTGACGGGCAGATACTGGTCGTCGATGACATGCTGGGTCAGTTCGACTGGTCGCCAAAATTCGTGCGCCGCTACGCTGCCTTACGCGAAACCATCGGGGAAGCGGCCGCGGCCTACGCCAAAGATGTCAGAAGCCGCGACTTTCCGGCCCCACAAGAGACATATTTTGCGAAGTAGAATGACAACCCTGATGGGGCGTCATCTTCTGGGGTCACATGCCCTGTACGAAAAACCGGTTTCCACTTTTTCGGGGCATGTTCTAATGGTGATTGCGCATCCGGCCTGTTGCGGCTAGGTTCGCGCCAGATTTACCGGCGACCGCCGTGCGGCGGTCCCGTCAGTGTGTTCTGAGACAAGGAATAAACGTGAGCGATATTTTCGAGGAAGCCGAAGAAGGTCTGCGTCAGGACCGTTGGGCCGCCATCGCAAAAAAGAGCGCCCCCTGGGTTGGTGGCGCACTGGCCGTGGCGCTGATCGGGGCTCTGGGCTTCTGGGGCTATACGTCGTGGGAGGCCGGGCGCATCAGCAAGGCGTCCGAATCCTATGTCGTCGCTCAGGACGCCCTGACCAAGAATGATAAGGGCGCAGCCAGGACGGCCCTGCAAAAGGTCGTGGACGCAGGCGCGCCGGGTTACAAGGCCCTGGCCCTGTCGCAACTGGCCGGGCTGGCCGTTGAGGACAACAAGACCGACGAAGCCGTCAAGCTGCTGGAAGAGGCGTCGAAGACCTCTTCGGACCCCTTGATTGCCGATCTGGCGACGCTGAAGGCTACCTTCCTGATCATGGACAAGGCGTCGTTTGACGACGTTGAAAAGCGCCTGACGCCGCTGACCAAGGAAGGCCGCCCCTATGCGGCGCTGGCCAAGGAAGCGCTGGCCATGGCCAAGATCCAGAAGGGCGACCTGCAGGGGGCGCGTGGCGATCTTCAGGCGCTGGCCTTCTCGCTCGATGCGTCTGACCCGCTCAAGCAGCGCGCCCAGATGGCGGTGGCCCTGATCGACTCCGGCGGGGCCGAAGTGGCACGTCAGGCGATCAAGCTGCCGGAAGTAAAGGCGCAGCCGCAGATGGCGGCACCGCTCAACCTGCCGCAACAGTAACCTACCCACCCGACTAACCCGCCTTGATGAGAAAGCCCTGATGACGGCAAAGACTTCCCACCATAACGGCCACCAAACCGGTCGTATCCTGACCGCCACGGCTATGGCGCTGGTGCTGGGCGCGGGGCTTTCGGGCTGCTCGACCATCCAGAAGATCAACCCGCTCAAGAAGGAAGAGCCGAAAGAGGTCGCTACGCAGGGCGAACGCATCTCCATCGTCGCCTTCGAGCAAAAGGTGCAGCCGTCCGAGCGTCTGGCCGGTAAGGACTTTTACCTGCCGTCGCCGCAGCCGGTCGCTGACTGGCCCTTTGCCAGCGGCCCGACCACGACGGTCGAGCACGCCGCGGCGGCGGAGCAGTTCAAAATCGCCTGGTCGAAATCGGTGGGTACGGGCTCGTCGCGCACGGCTCAGGTCGTCGCCTCGCCGGTATCGGATGGCAAGGTGATCTACGCCATGGACGGCGAAGCGCGCATCCGGGCCTTCGACGTCAATAGCGGCAATGAGCTGTGGACGCGCGACCTCAATCCGGACATCCGCCGCGACAAGGACGCCTTTGGCGGCGGTCTCGCCGTTTCGGGCGGCAAGCTCTATGTGACTTCCGGCTTCCGTCTGGTCGCCGCCGTCAACGCCTCAACGGGCGAAGTCCTGTGGACCAAGACCTTCGACAGCCCGCTGCGTGCCGCCCCGGCGGTGAACGGCAATGTCGTGGTCTTCAGCGACGTCGATAACCAGATGATTGCGCTGAACAAAGAGACGGGTGAACCCGCCTGGACCTATCAGGCGCTGGTGGAACCGGCGCGCATCCTGCGCACCACCTCGCCGGCCATCTATGAAAACCTGTTTATCGCGCCGTTTTCATCGGGCGAACTGGTCGGCCTCGATGCCAATAGCGGTCAGCAGGTGTGGACCCAGACCCTGGCGCAATCGACGCGCACCAACGCCCTGTCGGAAATCCGCGACATTTCCGGCCGTCCGCTGGTGGCGAACAACCTCGTCTATGCCGCCAGCCATTCGGGCGTCTTTTCGGCGCTGGATGCCAAGTCGGGTCAGCGGCGCTGGTCGGTCAATGCCGATTCGACCAATGCCCCGTGGGTAGCGGGCGATGCCGTCTATCTCTCGACGCTGCAAAGCGAGCTGATGGCGGCCAATGCCGCTTCGGGTCAGGTCTATTGGCTGGTCGATCTTAATCAGGGCCGCACCAAGACCAAAAAGACCTTCTTCGGTCTGGGCAGCGCGAAAAAGGTCAAGAACCTGCCCGTGTGGACCGGTCCCATCCTGGCCTCCAACCGCCTGATCATGGTCAATTCCGAAGGCGAAATGGTCGCCTTCGACCCCAAGACCGGCGCGCGCAAGGAGACGCTGAAACTGGGTGATGCGGCCTATCTGGCCCCCATCGTGGTGGGGGACAAGCTGTTCGTTCTGACCGACAAGGCGAAGCTGATCGCCGTCCAGTAAGCGATCTCACCGCTATGAACATTCGGATGCAGGAGGCGAGCCTCCTGCATCTTTTCTTTTTTTTACACGGTATCTCCTGTAATAACCCCCTCATGACCTTAAAAATCGCCATTGTCGGCCGTCCGAACGTCGGCAAATCCACCCTGTTCAACCGTCTTGCGGGTAAAAAGCTGGCCATTGTCGATGACCAGCCCGGCGTGACGCGCGACCGCCGCTACGCTTCGGGCCATATCGGCGACATTGATCTCGACCTCATCGACACCGCCGGTTTCGAAGACGTGGCTGACACCTCTCTGGAAGCGCGGATGCGCCAGCAGACCGAAAAGGCCATCGAGGAATGCGACGTCGCCCTGTTCGTCATGGACGCCCGCGAAGGCGTGGTGCCGCTCGATCGCATCTTTGCCGACATCCTGCGCTTCAAGGACAAGCCGGTCATCCTGATCGCCAACAAGGCGGAGGGCCACGCCGGTTTTGCCGGGGCCGAAGAGGCGCACGTCTTGGGCTTCGGCGCGCCGCTGCACCTGTCGGCGGAGCACGGGGAGGGGATTTCCGAGCTTTATGAGGCGCTGGAAAAGTACCGCCAGCTGATCGAAGGCGACTTCATCGCCGATCAGGACGAAGACGAGGATGAGGACACCAAGCCCGTCCGCATCGCCATTATCGGGCGTCCCAATGCCGGTAAATCGACCCTGATCAACCGCCTGCTGGGCGAAGACCGCCTGCTGACCGGGCCGGAGGCGGGTATCACCCGCGACTCGATCTCGGTCGATTGGGAGTATGAAGGGCGCAAGATTCGCCTCGTCGATACGGCCGGTCTGCGGCGCAAGGCGCGCGTGCAGGAAAAGCTGGAAAAGCTCTCGACCGCCGACACCATCCGCGCCATCACCTTCGCCGAGGTGGTAATCCTGGTCATGGATCAGGAAAACGCCTTTGAAACGCAGGACCTTCAGATCGCCGATCTGGTCGAACGCGAAGGCCGCGCCCTGATCTATGTCATCTCCAAATGGGATACGGTCGAAGAACCGCAGGCACGCCTGCACGAACTGAGCGAGATCGCCGAGCGCATGTTGCCGCAACTGCGCGGGGCCCCGTTTGTGGCTCTGTCGGCGCTGAACGGGCGCGGGCTCGACCGGCTGATGCCCGCCGTGCTGAAGGCCTATCGCAACTGGTCGGCCAAGGTGAAGACGCGCGACCTCAATGACTGGCTGAAACTGGCCATCCAGCGTCACCCGCCCCCCGCCGTGGACGGCAAGCGCATCAAGCCGAAATATATGGCGCAGACCAAGGGGCGCCCGCCCACTTTCGTGCTGTTCGCCAGCCGCGCCTATGCCATGCCGGCCCACTATCAACGCTACCTTATCAATAGCTTGCGCGAATCTTTTGATATGCCGGGCGTGCCTATTCGCCTGAGCGTCAAGGCCAATGCGGGTGTCAATCCCTTCGATGAAGGCGGCAGCAAGGACACCAGTGGCCCGCCGCGTGTGCGCGCCAAGCCGAAGATCAAGCCGGGCGAAAAGCCGGCTCACCCCAACCGTGTCAAGCAGAAGCCAAAAGAGCTCAAAGAGCGAAGCGTTAGCTCAACCAAAAGCATGACTGCGACGCCCAAGGTGGTGGTCAAGGCGCGCACCTCGCGCAGCCTTGGGCCTTCGACCAAGCCCGGTGCCGCCGCCCCAGGTGGCCGCAGCAAACCTGCGGGCAAGGGCAAGCGGTAAATACATCCTCCCCTGTCAAGTAGGGGAGGGTGAAATTAAAAGCTCCCGGTGCCGCTGAACAGGGTGCGCGTCTCGCCGCCGATCCAGATATCGCCGTCGGCTTCTGACACATGGATGCGCCCGGCGCGGCCCAGCTTCGTGCCCTGAGCCGCGACATAGGGCGCGGTGGCGCGTCCATCGGCCAGCAGGCACTGGGCGACCGAAGCATTGAGCGAACCCGTCACCGGGTCTTCGATAATGCCGCCTGAGGCATCGCTGAACAGGGCGCGGATTTCAAACGCCGTCTCGTGACCCGCCGGATGCTTGCCGACCAGACCGATTTCAACGCGGCGATCCAGATAACGCAGCGGATCGACGGCCAGCACGGCTTCGGCGGAGGCCAGTTGCACCAGCACCCAACCGGGGCCATTATCGGCCCATTCGGCGCTGAGGATGTCGTCCGGATCTATGCGCAACACCTCGACAATTTCGGACCGTTTGGCCGCATCGACGGGCCCCTTGCGCACCAGCGGCGGCGCGGCAAAGGCCGGTCGGTCGCCGTCAAAGCGCACGCGGACCAGACCGACCGCGCACTCTTGCACCACCTCTGTCTTGTCCGAACCGGCCGCCAATCGCCACGCATGGGCCGACCCCAGTGTCGGATGACCGGCAAAGGGCAGTTCGCGGTCCAGCGTAAAGATACGTACCCGGTAATCGGCTCCGGGCGTCTTCGGCGGCAGCAGGAAGGTCGTTTCCGACAGGTTGAACCAGCGCGTGATGCGCTGCATGTCTTCGGTCGTCAGGCCCCCGGCGTCGAGCACCACGGCCACCGGATTGCCGCTGAACGGCCCCGAATGGAAGACATCGACAAGCTGGAAACGGCGTTCGCTCATAATTGCCCCAGCAGTCTGCCCAGCTTGCGGATCAGGTCGTCGATCTCGGCCTCCGTCACGTCCAGAGGTGGTCGGAAGCGGATCGAGTCGGTGCCGGCCCCCAACAGCAGCAGTTTCTCCTGCTCCAGCGCCATGTCGATCAGTCGCCCCTTGTTCGGGGCATAGAGCAGGCTGAAGCCCTGATACAGGCCCAGTCCGCGCACATTGCCGACGGTGTCGGGGTATTTTTCAACGAGGCTGTTCAGCCCGCCAAACAGGCGCGCGCCCTTGCTTTCGACGCTTTGCAGCAGGCCTTCGTCCTCGACGATCTGCCATTCCTCGCAAAAGCGTACCATGTCGGACAAGGTGCCGCCCCAGGTCGAGTCGAGGACGCCAATATCTTCCATCGAATTGAGCATATAGACGACGCCATTGCCGAACTTCTTGGCCGTGGCGACGGCCTGCGGCGGGTGGGGGACGTCGAACAGGTCGATCGAGAAGACCTCTCCCGTTTGCCCGCCGGAGGTTTGCACCTCGTCCAGCCCCCAGCTTATGCCGTGGTGGTGGCACAGGCGCGACAGCTCCTGATAGAAGCGCGGCAGGGCCAGACGATGCCCGCCAGCCCCCTGAAGCGGCTCAAGAATGACCCCGGCGATTTCATCGCGATAGGTGGACATCAGATAATCGAGCGTCGCCAGACACTTATCGACCTCGCGCTGATTGTCGGCCTCGCGGCGGCGGCTGTCATATTCGGGGAAGGGCACCTGAAGATTGCCCTTAATCAGGCCCTGATAGTCGCGCGTGGCGATGGGGTCGTTCGACAGCTTGGTGATATTGAGCGCATAGACGGTGCGCCCGTGGAAGGCCTGCTCAAAATAGATAAAGCGGTGGTTGAGGACCGCCTTCCCTTGGGCCTGCATCTTCTTGTGGTGGAGATTGATGAGGTATTTCATCATATTCTCGACCGCTTCGGCACCGGAATTGACCGCATAGACCTCGACGCGCTCACCGCGCATGCATTTGGGGCGCAGGGCGTGCAGCAGACGGTAATAGTCGAGACATTCGCGCGTCAGGAAGTCCGGATTGGCCATCTTGGTATTGGCCGCCACCACCAGCCGCCGCATATAGTCGGGCGCGTAGAGACGCGGGTGGTTATAGCCGATCAGGCGCGAGCCGTAGAGGCCGCACCAGTCGGTTATACGGTCGCCATCGACGGTCGCCAGTTCCAGACCGCGCGACGCTTCCAGATCGACGACGAACGGATAGGGCTCAGCGATAACGTACTGGCCGAGTTCGTCCAGAAGCGCGGCGCTGGCGGGTTTGGGAAAGGGTAGGTCGGTATTGAGCAAGGCCTGGGTCATGACTCTATTAGACGGAATTGCGCCAGAAAGTGAACCGTAAACCTTGTTTTTTCTTGAAAAATCTTCGCAGGTTATGCGTGTCCGGAATGAGCCCATTCCCGAAACTGGATCGTCTCCAGCGTCGGCACGCGGTCGGCGCGTGACAGCTCGACCATCAGCGGGATGATCTCTTCGGGCAGGGGCAGGGTTTCGGGGTCTTCGCCCGGAAACGCCTCGGCGCGCATCCGCGTCCGCATGGCTCCCGGATTGACCAGCGCGCAGCGAATGGGGGTCACTTCCATCTCGTCGGCCCAGGTGCGCACCAGCGCCTCCATACCGGCTTTTGAAGCGGCATAGGCCCCCCAGAAGGCGCGCGGATTTGAGGCCGCGCCCGACGAGACGAAGATAGCGCGTGCGGCCTCCGACAGCTTCATCACCGGTTCAAGCTGACGGATCAGGCGATAGGTGGCGTTGAGGTTCAGCGTGATGACGCGGTTGAAATCCTTGGGCTCATAGTGCGAAACCGGCGTCAGTGAGCCCAGAGTCGCGGCCGCATGGATGAAGATGTCGAGCTTTTTAAAGCGCTCATAGACCGCCCCGCCGATCCGTTCCAGCGCCGCCCCATCGGCGAGATCAAACGGGATCAGGGTGGCATGGCGGCCGGTTTCGGCAAAGATCTGATCGTCCAGATCTTCGAGCGCGCCGGTCGTGCGGGCGCAGGCGATCACATGCGCCCCAGCGCGCGCCAGTCCCAGCGCCGTCGCCCGGCCAATGCCGCGCGACGCACCGGTGATCAGGGCGATACGCCCCTGCAAAAGGGTATCGGTCATCGCCCTGTCCTTTATATTTTTAGTGGGTGTTGGCCAGAAGCGACAGTTGCTGACCGCTGGCTTCGGCCTCGGCGGCGATGTCTTTATCCGTCAGACGGGTCGGATAGTCGCCGGTGAAGTAGTGATCGGTATATTGCGGCTGATCGTTATTGCGGCCGTCATGGCCCATCGCCTTGTACAGGCCATCGACCGAGAGGAAGCCCAGGCTATCGCATTCCAGCATCTGGCGCATTTCCTCAATGGAATGTTGCGCCGCCAGCAGCTTGGCACGATCCGGCATGTCGATGCCGTAATAGTCGGGCCACAGGATGGGGGGCGAGGCCGAACGCAGGTGGACCTCCTTGGCCCCGGCGGCGCGCACCATGCGCACGATCTTCACCGAGGTGGTGCCGCGCACGATGGAATCGTCGATCAGTATGACCTTCTTGCCTTCCAGCACCACGCGGTTGGGCGAATGCTTCTTGCGCACCCCCAGATCGCGGATGTTCTGGGTCGGCTGGATGAAGGTGCGCCCGACATAGTGGTTGCGGATAATGCCGAGTTCGAACGGCAGACCCGATTCCTCAGAAAAGCCCAGCGACGCCGGGACGCCGGAGTCCGGCACCGGCACTACGATATCGGCATCGGCAGGGTGCTCGATGGCCAGTTGTCGGCCCATCGCTTTACGCACCTCGTAGATCGACTTGCCATTCACAACCGAATCCGGTCGCGCGAAATAGACGTATTCAAACAGGCAGGGGCGGGCGGCTTTGCGCTCGAACGGCTTGAAGGATTTGAGGCCGTCCTCGTCGATCTGCACCACTTCGCCGTGCTCGACATCGCGCACAAAGACGGCGCCGATCATGTCAAGCGCGCAGGTTTCCGAAGCCAGTACATAGGCGTGGCCCAGCTTGCCGATCACCAGCGGGCGGATACCCAGCGGATCGCGCGCGCCGATCATGCCCTTGCGCGTAATGGCGACCAGCGCATAGCCGCCTTCGATATCGCGCAGGGTGTCGATGAAGCGGTCGATGATCTTGATGCTGCGCGAGCGTGCGATCAGGTGCAGGATGACCTCAGAGTCCGAGGTGGACTGGAAGATCGCGCCTTCGGCCACCAGCTTCGTGCGCAGGAACATGAAGTTGGTCAGGTTGCCGTTGTGGGCGATGGCGATGCCGCCCGAATCGAGATCGGCGAACATGGGCTGCACATTGCGCAGATGCGAACCGCCGGCGGTGGAATAGCGCGTATGCCCGATGGAGGCGTGGCCTTGCAGGCGCTTGATCAGGTCGGCATCGGTGAAGACGTCGCTGACCAGACCGTGCGAGCGTTCGGTATAGAAGCGGCGACCGTCGCACGAGGCGATACCGCAGGCCTCCTGTCCGCGGTGTTGCAGGGCGTGCAGGCCAAGCGCGGTGACCGCCGAAGCGTCCTCCATGCCGTAAATGCCGAACACGCCACATTCAAGGCGCAGGCTGTCGTCGTCGGGATCGCGCGAAACGAAGCTATCCGACAGTTCCGAGGGCGAGGTCAGCATAGTGATACCTTTTGGGCCGGTGAAGGCCTGACGCGAGACAGGGGAGGGGCCGCCTCCATATAGTCGGTATAAGGAGAAATGGAAGCCCCGGTGAAATCCCGCAGTCCCATATCGGCCTATTGGTCGGGCGAGGCCACGCTGTCGGCATATTTCGCCCACGAAGGCGCGACCGACACGATGGCCTTGGCGCACTGAACGCTCAAGGGATAGACCTTGGCTTCGGTGAACCAGTCGGGCTTTCCTTTAGGCAGTACGACCGAAAAAAGCAAATGGATAAAGCCCAAAATGGCCAGAGCGCGCAGCACACCGAAGGCCACGCCCAGAGTGCGGTCGGCATAGCCCATCATCTGCTGCTTGTTGACCTTTTCCGACAGCGAGTTGCCCAGGGCCCGAATCCCGAAATAGGCCGCGATGAACACCACGATGATGACCACCAGCGCGAACATCTCGCCCAGATGGAAGGTCGATTGCAGCCACGGCGACAGCCAGATGGCGATTAGTATAGCCAGAATGAAGGAGGCCGTGCCGACGATTTCGCGCGTCGCGCCGCGCGTAAAGCCCGACAGGCAGGAAAACAGCAATATACCCAGAAAAATCAGATCGTAGCCCTGCATGTGCGTCCCCTCACAATGGCTTTAGACCCATACCGGCGTTATGGGTGCGTATTAACCATTCTGGCTTTTTTTATAAAAAAGCGATAGCCCTGATTTAAACCTCATGCCGAAACGAAGTTCGGCGAAGCCAAAAGTGGACACCATTTTTCGGGAATACATGAGGTGTTACAAAAAATTAGAGCCATGCGGCGGCTCAACTGAGCCGACGAAGGCTCTAGCATTGGAGGTCGAAGGCGCTCATGGCATTGACCAGATGCGAGTAGGTCTTGACCTCGAACGGCGCATTGTCCTGAGCGGCGACAGGGGCGATGGCGTTGGAAAAGCCGAGTTTCAGCGCCTCCTTCATGCGCGCTTCCATGCGCGACACGCCGCGCACCTCGCCCGACAGGCTGATTTCCCCGAAGATGACCGAGGCCTTGGGCAGAGGCTGATCGAGCAGGGCCGAGACCAGCGCCATGGCGGCGGCCAAATCAGCGGCGGGTTCGTTGATCTTCAGCCCGCCCGCGACATTGAGATAGACGTCCTTACCACCGAAGCCCAAGCCGCAGCGCGATTCCAAAACGGCCAGAATCATGGCCAGCCGCCCGGAATCCCACCCCACTACGGCGCGGCGCGGCGTGCCCAGGGCTGAGGGGGCCACCAGCGCCTGAATTTCGACCAGCACCGGACGCGAACCTTCGATACCCGCGAACACCGCCGAACCCGATGAGCGCTCGTCATTGTCGCCGAGGAACAGGGCGGAGGGGTTGGGCACTTCGCGCAAACCGCCATCGCCCATTTCAAACACGCCGATCTCATCGGTCGCCCCGAAGCGGTTTTTGGAGCCGCGCAAGATGCGGAACGGATAGCCGCGTTCACCCTCAAACGACAATACGGCATCGACCATGTGCTCGACGACGCGCGGCCCGGCAATCTGGCCTTCCTTGGTGACATGGCCGACAAGAATCATGGCGATGCGGTTCTTTTTGGCCAGCCGCACCAGTTCCCCGGCGCAGGCCCGCACCTGCGATACCGAACCCTGTGCCGCGTCGATGGCGTCCGACCACAGGGTCTGGATGGAATCGATGATGACGAGGTCGTAGGTGTCGCGTTTCAGCGCATCGAGAATAGTGCGCAGCGAGGTTTCAGCGGCCAGATCGACAGGGGCCTTGCTGACGCCCATGCGTGAGGCCCGCCCGCGCACCTGCTCAACGGCCTCTTCGCCCGAAATATAGGCGACCTTCAGGCCGCGCAGCGCCGCATGGGCGGTGACCTGCAACAACAGGGTCGATTTGCCGACGCCGGGATCTCCGGCCAGCAGTATGGCCGAACCCGGCACAATGCCGCCGCCGCACACCCGGTCGAACTCCTCGATGCCCGTCACCATGCGCTGAGGCGCCTCATCTGGTGCATCAAGAGTTTCAAAGTTTAGCTTTGAAAGCCTTGAGATTTTCGAGGGCGAGGTTTCCGGTTTCAGACTGCCCGGCGGCGCGGAAAAGCTCTCCTGCACCAGAGTGTTCCAGCTCAGGCACCCCGAACACTGACCCGCCCATTTGGTGTGGGTCATCCCGCAGGACTGACAGACAAAGACGGCCTGAGCCTTGGACATGATTCGCTCGCGCAACGGGGTTTATGCTGCGCAACCGATAGCCTGAGCGGCTGCAAAAATCCAGAACAAATTGCGAACTTTTGTGCGGGAAAGGCTTGAAACTAACGGCCTATTCGTAGCTGCTGTACCGGTCCTGACGCGCCAGATTACCAAACCGCGTGACGTTTTCGTCAAACGACAGGCGCACCGTGCCGATGGGGCCGTGACGCTGCTTGCCAATGATGACTTCGGCGGTGCCGCGCAGCTTGTCCATGTCCTCCTGCCATTGCAGGTGTTCGGGTGTGCCTTCCTTGGGTTCGGCGCGGCCCAGATAATAGCTTTCGCGATAGACGAACATGACGATATCGGCGTCCTGTTCGATCGAGCCGGATTCGCGCAGGTCCGACAGTTGCGGGCGTTTATCGTCGCGGCTTTCGACCTGACGTGAAAGCTGCGACAGGGCGATGACCGGCACCTGAAGCTCCTTGGCCAGCGATTTCAGACCCATGGTGATGGTCGATATCTCCTGCACGCGGTTCATATTGCTGTCGCCCGTGGTGACCAGTTGCAGGTAGTCCACCACGATAAGGTCAAGGCCGGCCGTGCGCTTCAGGCGGCGGGCGCGGGCGGTCAGTTTGGCGAGGCTGAGGCCGCCGGTATCGTCGATGTACAGCGGATAGGAGGCGATCTCCATGGCCGCGTCCTTGAGCCGTCCGAACTCCACCGCGTCGATTTCGCCCTTGCGCAGGCGGTCGGAGGAGACGCCGGAGGCATCGGCCAGCAGACGGGTCGCCAACTGATCGGCAGACATTTCGAGCGAGTAGAAGGCGACCACGCCGCCATCGACCGTCTTGCGCGTGCCGTCGGGCTGAATCTCGAAGCGGTATTTCTTGGCCACGTTCATGGCGATATTGGTAGCCAGCGCCGTCTTTCCCATCGAGGGACGCCCGGCGAGGATCAGCAGGTCCGACTTATGCAAACCGCCGATCTGCCGGTCGAGATCGTCCAGACGGGTGGCCAGACCCGACAGGCCGCCGTCGCGGTGGAAGGCCTCTTCGGCATTGGAGATGGCCCCGGTGACGGCTTCGGAAAAGGTCTTGAAACCGGTCGAAGAGGTGCCCTTTTCGGCCATTTCATAAAGCTGGGCTTCGGCGCGCTCGATCTGCTCGCGGCCATTGCCTTCCTGCGTGGCCGAACGGGCGATTTCACCGCCCAGACGGATCAGGTCGCGGCGCAGCGCCAGATCGTAGATGACGCGCGCATAGTCCGAGGCATTGGCCGAGGGCGGGGCGCGATCGACCAGATCAGCCAGGTAGCGGATGCCGCCCAGATCATTGAAGGCCTGATCCGTCTTGAACTTGTCGAGCAGGACGATGGGTTCAGCCAGATGCCCGATACGGATCTGTTCTTCGATGGTGGCAAACAGCTTCTGGTGAAACGGCTCGTAGAAATGCCGTGCACTCAGACCATCATACAGGCGCTCATAGGCCCCGTTGTCGAACATCAGCGTGCCGAGCAGGGCCTGTTCGGCTTCGAGATTGTGCGGCAGGGCCTGTGGCGTGTCGGCCGAAACGGGCAGGGGGGCGTCGAGCATGGTGGTGTTCATAGCGGTGTTTAAGCAGGTCAGGGACGGGCTGTCGCTGCCCCTATGCGGCGCGGTGCCGACTGTCCACTTAACTCCGATTCACAGCCTGTGAATAATGGGGATAAGCTAGTCTTGCACGGGACGGCAGGTAACACCCTTCAACTCGGTTTCGGCCCTTGTATCGTGCCGCACGGCCAGACACTTGCCGTCCTTAAGCACCACATCGAAGATCGTCGGCACGGCAGTGGAATGGGTTTCCAGCGGCCCCAGAGGCGGCGGCAGGACGCCGAGCAGGGTGGTCTGAGCCGCGGCAGACGGCCCGAACTCGATATTGGCCCGGCCGATCACCGGGGCCAGGGCGGCCTTGAGGCGGCTGACGGTTTGCGGATCGCTCATATCGACGCTGGCGGGGACGGCCTTTCCGGCCGCCAGGGTCTGACAACCGACCAGCCCGAGTGCGCACAACAGACCGGCAGGGATGAGGCGGCGCATCAGCGGCCCCCCGGCAGGGTCATGTCGCGGTTGACCTCCATGATCCATTTGGGCGATACGATAGCCGGGCCTGAGCCGCTGCCGACCGGGCCCGCCGACTGCACCGCTGCACTGGCGGCGGCAAAAGCCGTGGCGGGTGCGGGGCACGAACTGCTGCGGCGATAGCTGAGCGCCGTGCTGACCAGCCCTTCGCCAGCGACGCCCAGATCCTTGCTCAGATCATCGCTGGCCGCGCAGCCGGGCAGCTTGACGCCCGTGGTCGAGGTGGTGTTGGTCGGCACGAAACCGTCGGCATAGTCGCCAAATCCGAGGTCATTCACGCCCTGAAACTGAATGGTGTAGTAGGTCTCACCGCAATTGTCCTGCGGGTAGAAGCCGTAGGGTTTGCCGCAGGTCTTGCCGCCGATCAGTACCACATCGACGCCGACGCCACGCAGGCCGTTGATCACCGCTTCCGAGGCGCTGCAAGTGTCCGACGTGGTCAGAATATAGACGCGCGACAGGTTGAGCGTGGGCAGGGCGGTGCCCGCCGTGACGCTGAATCCCAGACCCTGATTATAGAAGGGGACAGGGTTATTGGGTTGCCCCGTGACCGGGTTGGTGTTGCCGGCGGCTGCGTTGAATTTCAGCGTTTCAAAGGTGCGGTTGCTGGTGCGCGTATTGCCCGCGATCATGTAGCTGAGCTGCGACGCCACCGCCAGCAGCCCGCCGCCATTATAGCGCAGGTCAAGGATCAGATCGTTGACCCCGGCGGTCTGCATGTCGCGCATGGCCGAAACAATTTCGGTTTCGCTGGAATAGGGGCTGAAGGTATTGAATAGGATGTAGCCGACCTTTGCCCCTCCGTCGGTCAGGACCGTAGCCTTATTGACGGGCTTGGGGCTGACATTGGCCGAGGTCAGGGTGACGGTTTTCGAAGTGCCATCCACAAGCCGCAAAACAAAGGTCGTCGAGGTGCCGGTTGCGGTCGGGAACAGAGCGGCATTCAGCGCATTGACACCCGCCTGCGTGTTGTCGTTGACAAGGTCGATACCGTTGACCGTCAGGATGCGGGCACCGCGCGGCACCACACCGGCGGCGGGTGAGCCCGGCTCAGTATAGAGAACGCGGAAATCGCGCGGCGTCGTGGTCGAGATAGCCGTCAGTTCCATGCCATAGCTGGCGGTCGCGGCGGCGTTACGGCGCGCCAGATACTCCGTTGTCGGCTCGCTGAAATGGAAATTGTCCTTGTCCTTGCCCGAGGCCGTTTTGGCAAAGGTCTTCAGGTTCGCAAAATACTGGGTCCGTGTCCCCCCGCTGGCCGGATCGCTGTCGGTCACCTCGGTGTTCCACAGATAGGTTTCGCGCGTCCAAGACCGCAGCCAGTTCTTTTCGTCAAGCGCCGTACCCGCCTTGTCCGTGAAGCGGTTGCCTTCGATATCGACGCCGCTGCGGGCGGTTTCGCACTTGTCCTTGAAGGTGCTGGCGGCCTGAAATACGCCGCTGACCCAGCCGGTTACGCTGCCGCCTCCGCCGCCGGTCGATCCCGTCGCGGTTGACCCGCCTCCGCCGCCACCGCCTCCGCCGCCACAGGCGGTCAGGGCCGCCGCAGCGGCTGTCAGAACGAACATACGGGCGAGGGTCATCAGGCGTTTTGTCATGGCGCGATGATGCCACGAACTGGGCCGACCGCAAGTCCCTCTTTCGCGGGAGGAAACGATAAAAAAAGCCCCCGCAGAGAGGTCTGCGGGGGCTGGGGCCGAAGCGGTTTTCGCTTACCAGTTGTGCGTTACGCGCGTATACAGATAGCGGCCATTGAAGCCGAACGGCGAGAAGCGCGAGAAGGCCAGCGCGCCCTGCGACCCTTGCAGCGAAGCGATGGTCTTGTCCGGATAGACGTCAAAAACATTGTCCGCGCCGAAGGTGAACGAGGTCTTGTCCGTCAGCTTATAGCTGGCCGACAGGTCGAGCAGGGTCTTTTCACCGGTATGGATATCGTTCGGGAAGATCGCCGCGGCGTCGATCACGTCACCATAATAGGTGGCACGACCATTGACGGCCCACTTGCCACCGCTCCAGTCCACCGTGGTGCTGCCCTTGTTCTCAGGCGTCGAGTTGGTGAGGATATACTGACGGATGCGCGCGAACAGCACCGGTGGGTTTTGCAGGCTCGATACCGTATTGGCCCCCGGCAGACGGGTGATTTCGGTATTGCCCGAATTCCAGGCGAAGTTGAAGTTGAAGCGGCCGTAATGATCGGTCGGCAGACGATAATTGGCCACCAGATCAATACCGGTCGTTTCGCTGTCCACACCATTGGTGAAGAAGCGCGCCGCCGTGACGCCATAGGGCTTCAGCAGGTTGGTGATTTCCGTCGTGCCCGACAGGTTTTCCGTCAGCACGATGCGGTTATCAATATTGATGCGGTAGGCATCAAGCGTCAGTTCGAACCGGCCCTTGCGATAGACAAGGCCTGCCGCATAGTTGGTGGACTCTTCGGCCTCCAGCGCCGGAGCGCCCAGGGTTCTGGCCACCGCAGACGAGGCCGGGAAGGTGCCGGTTTCGACCACGACGCCACCCGACACGACCGAAGCGGTCGAGGTGAAGTACTGCTGTTGCAGGGACGGCGCACGGAAGCCCGTGGACACCGAGCCGCGCAGGGCCAGATTATCGGTCAGTTCGTAGCGCAGCGACAGCTTGCCCGACAGGTTGTCGCCGAAGTCCGAATATTTTTCGGCGCGCGCGGCAAAGTCGAAGCTTAGTTGCGGCACAACGGTGGCGCTCAGTTCGGCGTAGAGGCCGAAATTGTCGCGGTTGACGTCCACGGCATTCGACGGCTGGAAGCCGAAGAAGCCCTGTGCCCCGGCACCAGCCGTGGTGATCGGCCCCAGCGCCCAGGATTGTTGTTCCCCGGCCGTGATCTCATAGTTTTCGTGGCGGCCTTCGACGCCCAGCGCGAAGGTCAGGGGGCTGTAGAAGCCGATGGGGAACTGACGGCTGATGTCGGCATTGAGCACCAGTTGGTCATAGACGACCTTGCCGTCATAGAAGCTGGTCTTCGAGGCGGTGCCATAGGAGGCGTTGACCGAGTTGAGCGTGTTGTATTCCAGCTCATTGCGGCCCCAGTTGACCGAATAGTCGGACGTCCAGTCGCCCCACTGACCGCGGGTGCCAAACGTCGCCGAATAGTTCTTCGACTTGACGCTGATCAGCGGCAGGAAGCCGTCCGGATAGATCGACACAACGTTGCCGGAATTGTTGGACGGACGGAAGAAGGCCGCACTTTCGGACTTCAGGTCCTGCACGCCGCCGAAACCATACAGTTCCCAGCCGTTTTGCAGCGGCTTACCGGCATTGGCGAACAGCGCCAGGCTCTCCTGCTTCGGATCGCCGTAGCGGCCCGTCACGCGGTTGGGCGTGACGCGCGGATCGGTGTCGGCGCGGTTGGTCGCTTCGCGGTTACGGTATTCACCCGACACGGTCAGGAAGCCATCCGACCCCAGCGGCAAGCCGACCCAACCCGCGACATTCGAGGTGCGGCCGTCGTTTTCCTTACGCGACGAGCGGGCGGCTTCGACCTCGGTATTGTACTGGCCATAGCTGGCCGAGACGCTGCCGCCCGAACGGGCTTCGCGCAGGCGCAGGTTGACGACGCCGGCAATGGCGTCCGAGCCGTACTGTGCTGAGGCCCCGTCGCGCAGGATTTCGACCGTGCTGAGCGCCGAGGTCGGGATGGCGTTGAGATCGGCCGGGGCCGAACCGCGACCGGCGGAGCCATTGGTGTTGACCTGCGCCGAAGTGTGGCGACGCTTGCCGTTCAGCAGGACCAGCGTCTGGTCCGGGCTGAGGCCGCGCAGAGAGGCCGGGCGCACGCTGTCGGTGCCGTCCACGGCGGACGGGCGCGGGAAGGTGAGGGAGGGGGCGGCGCGCGACAGGGCCTGCGCCAGTTCGGTCGAGCCCTGTGCATCCAGTGCGTCCTTACGGATCACATCGACGGGGGCGAGGGTATCGAGGCGCGAACGCGGCTGTGTGCGGCTGCCGGTGACGACCACCTCGGTGACGTCGCTGTCAGCAGACGCCTGCTGGGCGAAGGCGGGGAATGAGATAAGGGTGAGGGCCGTCGTCGCCGTCAGTGCGGCGGCCAGGGTGCGATGCGAAGCGCGGATGGACATGTGAATGCTCCTGAACAGATCATGGCTTAAACTGGGCCATATCTTGGGGCGGCATAGACCCGTTTAAAGGGATGAGCCGAGGCATATGTTCTAAGGGCGACGATTAGTTTTGCTAATTCGTCAGGCGGGACTTTTGGGATAAATATCTATAAATCAGAGACTTCTAGTTATTTTGCGTGAAAATTAATAAACGGGCTTCGGGGGTGCGTTCAGATTTAAAACAAAATCAGTAGGAATATAGTGGCAATTATGAGACGGCCCGCTTAGCCGTATTTGCGACCGGAAGGACCGGTGGGTTTCATCAAGGAGGGTGGTGCGGCTAGAGGGACTCGAACCCCCACGCTTTTGGCGCCAGAACCTAAACCTGGTGCGTCTACCAATTCCGCCATAGCCGCGCTGGCTCTCCTTTAGACATATCGGCTGGCTTTGACTAGGGGGCGTGTCACAATTGCCATCTGTGTGCGGAAAAACCTGTGGCTAACGCCCGCTTCCCGTTCTATCCGTTAAGCCAAAGGGACAGGAGGCGGGCATGACGGTCTATGTGGCGCTGCTGCGCGGCGTAAATGTCGGGGGCAATAACAAACTGCCGATGAAGGCGTGGTGCGAAGGCCTTGCGGCTCTGGGGCTCGATAATGCCCGCACCTATATCCAGAGCGGCAATGCGCTGTTTGAAAGTGACCGGGCGGCGGAAAGCCTGCCGGACCTGATTGCCGCCGACATAGGGGCGCGCTTCGGGTTTACGCCCGAATGTCACGTCCTGAGCCTCGATCAGGTCCACGCCGCGCGTCAGGCCTGCCCGTATGCCCCGGAGGGGGAGGAGGGTCACAAGCAGGTGCATCTGATGTTTATCAAAGGCGACATAAAGACCTATGACCCCGACGGCCTTGCGACGCTGGCCACACAGGGTGAGCGGTTTCACATGGGCGAGGGCGTCTTCTATCTCTATACCCCGCAAGGCTTTGGTAAATCGGTGGTAGCCGAAAAGCTGCCGCGTTTCCTCAAAGCCCGGATGACGGCGCGCAATCTGCGTACTGTGGAGACGCTGATCGAAATGGCGGCTGATTAAGGGATTGTCCAAAGGCGCTCCGCCGTCCGCCTCTTGCCATTATGGCCCACATGTTTAGTGTCAGCGGCAACAGATACGGCGGGAGCACTCCGTGAAAAACAAGTTCGCACTCTTTATCATCGCGGCCATGGTGCTGGGCGTGGCCACGGGATGGGCCAGCAATCAGTACCTCGATGCGGCGCAACTCGAACAGGCAATTTCGATCTATGGCCTGCTGACCAAGGTCTTTCTGCTGCTGATCAAGATGATCATTGCGCCCCTCGTGCTGTTCACGCTGGTGGCGGGGATCGGTCATATGGAAGACGCGGCGGCCGTCGGCCGCATCGGCGGCAAGGCGCTGGGCTGGTTCATCGCCGCCTCCATCGTGTCGCTGCTGCTCGGCATCGTGATGGTCGAATGGTTGCAGCCGGGCGCGGGCATGAACCTGCAAACCGCGGCGGACGCCATCAACGCCCCCAATACCTCGAACTTCACGCTGGAATCCTTCATCACCCACATGATTCCGTCGTCGATCATCGACGCTATGGCCAAGAATGAGATCCTTCAGATCGTCGTCTTCTCGGTCTTTGTCGGCACCGCCATCGCCATGCTGGACGACAAGTCGCCCGACATCATGCGTCTGGCCGAACAGGGCGCGTCAATCATGCTCAAGGTGACCGAACTGGTGATGAAGTTCGCCCCGTTTGCCATCTTCGGTTCGCTGGCGGCGACGGTGGCCAAGCAGGGCCTGCCCATCCTCGTCACCTATGCCAAGTTCATCGGCGGCTTCTATTCGGCGCTGGGCGTGCTGTGGATCGTGCTGATCTTGGCCGGGCTGGTCTTTGTCGGCGGGCGCATGTTCAAAATTCTGGGGGCGGCGCGTGAACCGGCGCTTCTGGCCTTTTCGACCGCCTCGTCCGAAGCCGCCTATCCCAAGCTGCTCGAAGGCCTGCCCAAGGTCGGCGTGTCGCGCAAGATCGTCTCTTTCGTCCTGCCGCTGGGCTATTCGTTCAATCTCGACGGCTCGATGATCTACTGCACCTTCGCCACCCTGTTTATCGCACAGGCGCACGGGGTCGATTTTACCACCGGGCAACTGGTGATGATGCTGTTCCTGCTGCTCGTCACCTCAAAGGGCATTGCCGGGGTGCCGCGCGCCTCTCTGGTCGTCATTATGGCCACGCTCAGCTATTTCGGCCTGCCGGATGCGTGGATCGCCATTGTGCTGGGGGTCGATCATCTGCTCGACATGGGCCGCTCAGCAACCAATGTGGTGGGCAATACCGTCGCCTCGGCGGTGGTGGCCAAGTGGGAAGGTCAACTGGGCGACCCTGAGCCGGAAACCCCCAAGGTCTAAGCTATGCGGCGGATCGTTTCGCAATCAGATCTGGATAGGGAATACAGGTGGCAAAGTGCAGGAACGTGGTCATTGGTCTGGATGTCTCCGTTCCTCGCGGCCCTGCCCATAACGCTTGTCTGGTGGCTTTTTGACAGGTCGTCCGATATTGAGACGATCTGGAGACATTTTCTTTTCACCTCGGTGGTCATGATCATCGTGCTAGCGATGAATGTGTTTTCCGTATCGTGGAAAATGGCATTGGGAAGCGCGCTGGCTCAAAGCACGATCATAGCTCTGCTGTACGTGTTGTCTCCACATCTTCTCAAGCTACTGATGGCCGCGCGAGCTCTTTTTGCCTGAACCGACCGATTGCCGGGAAAGACAGCACCTCTAATGCTTTTATCGTTGACCTTGGCCCCGCTCATGCCATAAGAGCGCATCTTTAATTTTGCCGCCCGCGGTCTGCGCGGGCGGTTGTTTGTCTCTAACGGCGAACCGCGGAACGAACGCGATGTTCGGTAGCTGCCCTTCGCAACAGGTAAAATAGATCGATGCAAGTCGTTGAAAAACTGAATGAAGGTCTGTCGCGCGTCTATGAAGTGACCGTGGCCAAGGACGTCCTGGCCGCCAAGCTCGACGCCAAGATCAAGGACATCGCGCCCAAGATGCAGATCAAGGGCTTCCGTCCGGGCAAGGTGCCCGCGGCGCACGTTCGCAAGCTGTATGGCAAGGAACTGATGAGCGAAGTCCTTCAGGAGCAGCTCAACGAAACCTCGCAGGCGACGCTGGAGCAGCACAAGGTGCGCCCGGCCAGCCAGCCGGAACTGAACCCGATCGGCGACATCGACGCCGTGATCAAGGGTGAGGCCGATCTGGCCTATGAAATCTCGGTCGAACAGATGCCGGAATTCGAGCCGGTCGATCCGGCGACCCTCGAACTGAAGCGTCCGGTCTATGAGCCGACCGAAGCCGAAGTGAACGAGCAACTCGAAAACATCCTCAAGCAAACCAAGTCGTATGAGCCCAAGGGCGGCAAGGCCCCCAAGGCGGCGGACGGTGACAAGCTGAAGATCGACTTTGTGGGCAAGATCGACGGCGAAGTCTTCGAAGGCGGTTCGATGGAAGGTGCTGAGCTGGTCATCGGTTCGGGCCAGTTCATTCCGGGCTTCGAAGAGCAACTGATCGGCGCCAAAAAGGGCGAAGAGCGCGTGCTCAACGTAACCTTCCCGGCTGATTACGGCGCGGCCAATCTGGCTGGCAAGGCGGCGACCTTTGAAACCACCGTGCACGAAATCTCGGCCCCCAAGGACGCCGTGGCCGACGATGAGTGGGCCAAGGGCCTCGGCCTCGAAGGTCTGGACGCGCTGAAGGACCTGCTGAAGGGCCAGTTGCAGCAGCAATACGCTCAGGCCGCCCGCTTCAAGATGAAGCGCGCCCTGCTGGACATCCTCGACGAAAAGCATTCGTTCGAACTGCCGAAGAAGATGCTGGACGCCGAATTTGCCGGCATCTGGCAGCAGGTCGAGCAGGACAAGGCCGCCGGTCAACTGTCCGAAGAAGACGCCGCCAAGTCGGAAGACGAGCTGAAGGGCGAATATATGAAGATCGCCGAGCGCCGCGTGCGCCTCGGTCTGGTCCTCGCGGAAATCGGCACCAAGAACAATGTGCAGGTCTCCGAGCAGGAAGTGGCGCAGGCCATCGCCCGCGAAGCCCGCAACTTCCCCGGTCAGGAACGTCAGGTGTTCGAGTTCTATCGTCAGAACCCCGCCGCTGCCGCTCAGATCCGCGCCCCGATCTATGAAGAAAAGGTCGTCGATCACATCTTCGCCATCGCCAAGGTGAGCGAAGAGCCGATCAGCAAGGAAGACCTGCTGGCCGACGAAGAGGACTGATCCCGTTTCGACGGTATGGCCTGAATAAGAAAAGCGCAGGAGAAGGCTCTCCTGCGCTTTTTGTTAGAGCGTTCGTCGTCTAGGCTGGGCCGTCTCACGGCTCTGAATTTTGTCTGGCCGCGCCGTCTGCATCGGCTATGCAGGGCTGTCATTTTTTCTAGGGGGGAAGGCCATGCGCCGTTTTCTGATCGCCATCACACTGTTTTTCACCGCCGCCGGGCTGGCGCCTTCGGCCATGGCTCAGGAAGTCGCCACGCCGGAAAAGATCGCGCTGGTGAAGCGTTACTACGCTCTTGTAAAGCTCGATAAGATGTTTGAGCAGATGTTCGACCGCATGGGGCCGGCGATGATCGAGCAGATCAAGGCGCGCGATCCCAATGTGAGCGAGGAACAGACCCGGCTTTTTCTCAAAGTGAGCGGCGAGGCCACGACGCAGTATCTGAATAAAATGATGGATCGCTCAGCCACTGTCTATGCCGAGGTCTATACTCTGGACGAACTGAAATACATGGTGTCGTTTTACGAAGACCCGCGTGGCAAGGCCATGATTGAAAAAATGCCGCTGGTTATGGAAAAGGCGTCGCAAATCGCGGTCAGCCTGATGCCGGAATTTCAGGACGATCTGATGAAGCGCATGTGCGAAGTTACGGACTGCAAGGCACCCAAGGCGACGAAGCCCAAGGCGTAAAGTTTCTCCACTTGAAAACGCGCGGGCAAATTGCCAATTTAAACGGGACGGGGACTGCGCACACCTTCGGTTAATCAAATCAGCCTTAGATGCGGTCTCATAACCCATAACGCTTTAGGGACTTCCATGCGCGATCCAGTCGAAAACCTGACCAGCTACCTGATCCCCACGGTCATCGAGCAATCGAGCCGCGGTGAGCGCGCCTACGACATCTATTCGCGGATGCTGAAGGAACGCATCATCTTCCTCACCGGCCCGTTCGAAGACGGCATGGCCACCTCGATCTGCGCCCAGTTGCTGTTCCTTGAATCGGAAAACCCGAAGAAGGAAATCTCCATGTATATCAACAGCCCCGGCGGTCAGGTGACCTCGGCGCTGGCGATCTACGACACCATGCAGTACATCAAATCGCCGGTCACCACTGTGTGCATGGGCATGGCCGCTTCGGCGGGCTCGCTGATCCTTCAGGCCGGTGAAGCCGGTCAGCGTATCTCGCTGCCCAATTCCAAGATCATGGTGCACCAGCCGTCCGGCGGGGCGCGCGGCATGGCTTCGGACATCGAAATCCAGGCCGAAGACATCCGCAAGACCAAGAAGCTGCTCAACGAAATCTACGTCAAGCACACGGGTCAGCCCTATGACGTGATCGAGCGCACGCTGGACCGCGACCGCTATATGACGGCCGCCGAAGCGAAAGAGTTCGGTCTGATCGACCACGTTTATGAAAAGCGTACCGATCCGGTCAGCAACGCCTAAACAGGCTTTTGCTTGAATAGTCTGTAGTGACCATTCCGGGCGGCCTTGAGCATCTCAAGGTCGCCCGCTGTGTCTCCATAGGCGGCTTCGAGGTCCAGCGTCTCGCCATAAACCTCATGCAGGCGGCGCATCTTTTCCTCGCCGCGGCAGTTGAGGCCGTCCAGATGCGGCGTCAGCCGGTCATCAGCGTCGAACCCCAGCCGCGTGCCGATGGTGCGCTCCGCCCCCAGTTTTTTGCCGAACTCCCCCACCAGCATTTCGGGGGAGGCGGTGACGATCACCCGTTCGGCCCGCTGTGCCACTTCGACCCAGGTGTGCAGGGCGTCCGGACGGAACAGGCGATCGCCCGTGGCTTCGGCAAAGGCGGTAAAGCGCGCTTGCAGATCTCCCCGGCTGACCGGCCCCATCAGATGAAACAGCAGGTGCGATTTCAACGCGCCCCGGTCGCGGGTGTGCAGATAATCGGCCAGCATGTAGGGATGCCGTACAAAGGCGAAGGCCAGCCGGGCATGGCCGCACTGCCACGCTAGAAAGGCGGTAAAGCTGTCTTTACAGGTCAGGGTGCCGTCAAAATCGAAGGCGTGGACGGGGAGGGGCATGGCTGACAATCCGGTTCCCTCTCCCCATATAGGCAACAGGGTTCGCAAAAAAGCCCCTTAACCATAGCTTGCGAGGCCGGGGTGGTTGAGGGCTGGTCTAATCTGTGCATAGATGGCGAAAGCGGTGTGGGTCTGGCCCAAAATCGTACCGGAATGACCTTTTCTTAAGGGTCAAAGGTGCATAGTATCGGTTGAATAGTGCCTTGGCATTTTCTCTTTTCAGGGAAAGCGCCAGCGCAAACGAAGGTGAGAAGCGCTTATGACGAAAGCCGCCAGTGGCGACAGCAAGAGCACCCTCTACTGCTCCTTCTGCGGAAAGAGCCAGCACGAGGTGCGCAAACTCATTGCCGGTCCGACCGTTTTCATCTGCGATGAATGCGTCGAACTGTGCATGGACATTATCCGTGAAGAGCACAAGATCGCCTTCGTGAAGTCCAAGGACGGCGTCCCCACGCCGAAGGAAATCCGCGAAGTCCTCGACGATTACGTCATCGGTCAGGCCCAGGCCAAGAAGGTCCTGTCGGTCGCCGTGCACAATCACTACAAGCGCCTGAACCACGCGGCCAAGGGCAATGACGTGGAACTGGCCAAGTCGAACATCCTGCTGATCGGGCCGACCGGTTCGGGTAAGACCCTGCTGGCGCAGACCCTGGCCCGCATCATCGACGTGCCGTTTACGATGGCCGACGCGACCACCCTGACCGAAGCCGGTTATGTCGGTGAAGACGTCGAAAACATCATCCTGAAACTGCTTCAGGCCGCCGACTACAATGTCGAACGCGCCCAGCGCGGCATCGTCTATATCGACGAAGTGGACAAGATTTCGCGCAAGTCTGACAACCCCTCCATTACCCGTGACGTGTCGGGCGAAGGCGTGCAGCAGGCCCTGCTCAAGATCATGGAAGGCACGGTCGCCTCCGTGCCGCCGCAGGGCGGGCGCAAGCATCCGCAGCAGGAATTTCTGCAGGTCGATACGACGAACATCCTGTTTATCTGCGGCGGCGCTTTTGCGGGTCTGGAAAAGATCATTTCCGGCCGCGGCAAGGGCACCTCGATCGGCTTTGGCGCCACCGTCAAAGACCCCGAAGAACGCCGTCTGGGCGAAGTCCTGCATCAGGTCGAACCCGATGACCTGATGAAGTTCGGCCTGATCCCGGAATTTATCGGTCGTCTGCCGGTTCTGGCGACGCTCGAGGATCTTGACGAAGCGACTCTGGTCAAGATCCTGACCGAGCCGAAGAACGCGCTGGTCAAGCAGTATGCGCGCCTGTTCGAGATGGAAAACGTCACCCTGACCTTCACCGAAGAGGCCCTGTTTGCGGTCGCCAAGAAGGCCATTGTGCGCAAGACCGGCGCACGCGGTCTGCGCTCGATCCTCGAAGGCATCCTGCTCGACACCATGTACGAACTGCCGAACATGCAGGGCGTCGAAGAGGTGGTCATCAATGCCGAGGTGGTCGAAGAACGCGCTCAGCCGCTGCTGATCTACGCGGAAAAGCGGGGCGGCGGCGCGGCTTAAGTCTGCTGTGAGGGGCCGGTCCGGTTCGGCTCACGGGGACGAAATACTAAAAGAGCGGCACTGGAAACGGCGCCGCTTTTTTTACGCAAAAATGCATTTTTTCGCCCCCTGACTGTGAACCGGCGCGTCTTATGTAGCGCATGAAGATCGCCCTAAATTTTGTAACGTTGTTATTGCGCCGCTAACAACTCCGTCTCAATCTGTGGATAATGCGTACACAGTGGCGACGGGAGGGTCGGCCGTGCTTTTCAATAAAACTCACAAAACAAACAGCCGGGGCAGCGGCGTGACGGCTGAAAACGTCCTCAAGGCCGTGGAAACGTCCATGGCGGTCATTGAGTTCAAACCGGATGGGACCATTATCCGCGCCAATGACGGCTTCCTCTCCGTTGTCGGCTATGCGCTGAGCGAGGTTGCCGCGCATCACCACAGCATGTTTGTCGAAGCCGACTATGCGAAGTCTCAGGATTATCGTCAGTTTTGGGAGGCGCTGCGGGCGGGCAAGCCTCAGAAGGGCGAGTTCAAGCGCCTCAACAAGGCCGGGCGTCAGGTGTGGCTGGAAGCCAGCTATTGCCCGGTGTTTGACGATAGCGGGCGGGTGGCGTCGGTGACGAAGTTCGCCTTCGACATTACCGAAAAAAAGAACGAGGTGACGCGTCTTCTGACCATGATCGACGGGATGCCGGTCGCGGTTATGACGGTCGATCCCAAAAACGACTTCAAGATCAATTATCTCAACGAAACCTCTAAAAAGACGCTCAAATCCATCGAGCCGTTCCTGCCGATCAAGGTGGATCAGATGCTGGGTTCATCGGTAGACGTGTTCCATAAAAATCCCGAACACCAGCGTCGTATGCTGACCACCGACGCCATGCTGCCCTTTTCGACCAAGATCAAGATCGGCCCGGAAGTGCTGCGACTTCAGATCACAGCTATCAAGGACTCCTTTGGGGCCTATATCGGACCCATGCTGACCTGGGCGGTGATCACGGCGCAGGAAACGGTCGCCAGTGAGGTATCGAGCGTGGCGGAGGCCCTTCTGGCTTCGTCTTTGTCGATGACCGGTTCCTCTCAGGGCCTGCGCGATGCCGCCGAAAACGCCAGTCAGCAGGCCGCTTCGGCGGCCGCCGGCGCGGAACAGATGTCAGGTGCCATCCACGAAATCGTCTCGCAGGTGACGCGGGTGTCGGACCGGGCGTCGGAGATCGCCTCTCAGGCGCAGTCCATGGACGACCGCGTCAAGGCGCTGGCGGACAATGCGGGCAAGGTGGACTCGGTGGTCGCCCTGATCAAGGATATTGCCGCCCAGACCAATCTGCTGGCGCTCAATGCCACCATCGAAGCGGCGCGCGCCGGGGAGGCCGGGAAAGGCTTTGCCGTGGTGGCCTCTGAGGTCAAGGCGCTGGCCTCGCAGACCAGCAAGGCGACGGACGAAATCACCCAGCAGGTGCTGGCTATCCAGTCTTCGAGTCATGAGGCGGTAAAGTCGGTCGAAGAAATTTCCAACGCCGTGGCCGAACTGTCGGGTCTGACCACTTCGATGGCGGGGGCGATGGAGGAGCAGGCGGCGACAACGCAGCAAATGACGAGCAATATCAGCAATGTCTCGCATTCGGCCACGGAAACGGGCACTCTGGCGACGGCTGTGCAGGAAACCGCCTCTGGCCTGTCGGGCCACGCCGAGCGGATGCGCGGCAGTATCGAGGGCCTGCTGAAGGCGGGTTAAAGCGCCCTTTTCCAAAGTAAATAATATAGTCTGACAAATATTGCTTGCCGGATGGCCGACGCCTTTGTTAGCATGGAGGTCACACGTGGCGACCCTGTCCGGCACCTGCGCTTTCGCGCCTGTGATCTGAAAGCCTCTGCCCGCTTGTCGGGAGGGAGCGGGTGCGCCCGTATCTGAGGATAAGCGGGCGCAAGGAGGCCACGGGTGCGGTTGAAAAGCATGGGTCAGGCGGCGTCGGTCGCTGTGTTCGCCTCAGTGTTTATAGCTATAGGGTCGTGTGAGGCTCTGGCGATTGAGCGTGACCTCTCGCAGGGATGGCGCTTTCACGCCGGGGATACCCCCGATGGCGCGCAAAGCGATACGCCCGATAGTCGGTGGAAAACGGTCGCTGTGCCGCACGACTGGGCCATCATGGACAGGGCGGACGGGCAGCCGCCGTTTGAGGCACAGGCCGTGGCCGGGCAGGATTCGGGCTATCTGCCGGGCGGAGTGGGCTGGTACAGGCGGCATATCCGGCTCGACGCGTCGGAAGCCCAAAAGGTCGTGCGTCTCACCTTTGAAGCGATCTATATGGATGCCGAAATCTGGCTCAATGGCGAGCCTGTGGCGCGTCACCCCTATGGCTACACCGCCTTTACGCTCGATCTTACGGGGAAGCTGCGCACGGGCGATAATGTGATTGCCGTGCGCGTCGATCACAAGGACCCGTCGTCGCGCTGGTACGCCGGGTCGGGCATTATCCGCCCGGTCAAGCTGGAGCTTCTCGATTGCGCTCATATCGTACCGGACAGCGTCTTCGTCGCCACGCCGCAGGTCTCTGCACAAACGGCCACGGTCTCGGTGCAGTCGCGGGTCTCGGACTGCGCTGCCTCAAAGGGGGTAGTAGAGAGGGTGTGGACCCTGCGCGACCCGACCGGAAAGGTCGTGGCGCAAGCGACGCGCAAGGGCACCGCTGACGTCCGGGATCAGAGCCTGAGTGTGGCCACGCCCCGCCTGTGGTCGCCGGAAACGCCCCACCTCTATACGCTGGTGGAGGAGTTGAAAGTGAATGGCGTCACTGTGGACGAAAGACGCACGCGCTTCGGCATCCGCAGCGTGACGATGGACGCGGTTAACGGGCTGCGGATCAATGGCAAGCCCTACAAGCTGAAGGGCGGCAATATCCACCACGACAACTATATGCTGGGGGCTGCCGGCTGGCCGGATGCCGACCGGCGCAAGGTCGCCCTGATGAAGGCCGCGGGCTATAACGCCATCCGCAGCGCCCACAATCCGGCCAGTCAGGCCACGCTTGAGGCGGCGGACGAACTGGGGATGCTGGTCATCAATGAGGCTTTCGACAGCTGGAACCGCTCCAAGCGCGATCAGGACCATGCGCGCTTCTTTGCTGACAACTGGCGCTCGGATATCGACAGTCTGGTCCTCAGCGGGCGCAACCACCCCAGCGTCATCCTGTGGAGCATCGGCAACGAAATCCCGGAACAGGGCACGCCGCTGGGGGTGGATACGGGTAAGGCGCTGGTCGCCCGTACCCGCGCCCTTGATCCGTCGCGCGCGGTGACGCAAGGGGTAAATGCTGACCCGCCCTTCAGCGATGCGCAGTTCGCCGTACTCGACGTGGCGGGCTACAATTATCGCGTCAACCGCTTCGACCCCGACCATAAAGCCTTCCCCGACCGCGTGATGTACACCTCGGAATCGACGCCCAAGGACGCTTTCGACTATTGGCGCGCGGTGGAAACCAAGCCCTGGGTCATCGGCGACTTCGTGTGGACCGCCGTGGACTATCTGGGGGAAACGGGCATCGGCTGGATGGGCTACAGTCAGGACTGGCAACAACTGGGGCCCTATCCGTGGCATCTGGCCTATTGCGGCGAAATCGACGCCACGGGCCGCAAGCGTCCGGCGGCCTATTACCGTGAAGTGCTGTGGAAGACCGGCAAGACCCCAGTGTCGATGTTTGTGCGTCAACCGGAGGGCACCGAAGACCTGCCTGACCGGCAGTACTTCCCGACCACGCCGCCGCATCTGGACTGGTCGCTGGAAGACATCCATCCCAACTGGACGTGGCCCGGTCAGGAGGGCAAGCCGCTGGAGGTGGTGGTGTTTTCAGAATGGCCGGAAGTCGAACTGTTCCTCAATGGCCGCAGTCTGGGGCGCAAGGCCGTGTCGGTGGAGACGCAATATCGCGCCAGCTTTAAGGTGAGATACGCACCGGGGCGGCTGGTGGCCGTCGGGTATCGTAACGGGCGAAAGGCGGCGCAATGGGAGCTGCGCACCTCAGAGGCGCCGGTTCAGGCGAAGGTGGTAGCCGAGCGCCGCCCCCTGCGGGCCAACGGTCAGGACCTCGCCTATGTGACGGTTGAACTGTTCGATGCGCAGGGGACGCCGGTTTACACGCAGGCTTCGGATCGTCAGGTCACGGTGCGGGTGTCGGGGGCGGGGACGCTGGCCGGTTTCGGCAATGGTAATCCCCGCGACGCCAGCAGCCTTCAGTCGGGCATACGTCGCACCTTCCACGGGCGCGCCGTCGCCGTGGTGCGTGCGGGAACAGAGGCCGGTCCGGTCTGGCTTGACGTTCAGGTCGAGGGACTCGCGCCGCAGCGTGTGGGGCTGCAAGCGGTCAAGCCCTGAGGCTTCACAGCCTCTTTTGCGGCCCGGCGCTCAGACGTCCTGACGCAGGAAGGCGATCCGGACCCTGCGGTTCGACCACATGGCGTGCAGCAGGATGGCGCCTAGGGCGCTGGCGCTGGTCACCAGACTGGCCTGCACAAAGGGCAGGGGTGTCAGCGTCATGTGGGCGGCAAAGGTCTCCAGCCACTGTTGCAGGACCAGCCCGGCCAGCGGCCAGGCGGCGATATTGGCGATCAGCAACGGCAACAGAAACGGCCGGATACGGTAGAGCAAAAGATCGCCGAAATGCGCCCCCAGCGCCTTGCGGATCGCCAGTTCGCGGCTCTGATGGCGGGTCAGAAACACGCACAGTCCCATCAGGCCCAAAGCGGACAGCAGGATGGCCACCCCGGCGACGAGGCGGCTGACCGCCACCTGCTGATGCAGATCGTGATACTGGGAGCGCAGATAGTCGCGGAAACCTTGCCGTTCTATGGGCTCCGTGCCCCCCGTATGCCGCAGCCAGATCTGATCAATCTGTCTCAGGGTTTCGGCTTCGTTGCTGGGTTTCACCCGGATGCTGAAGTGCGTGAAAAACCGGTCGAAGCCGTCAATCATCATGGGCGGCGTAGCGTAGTGGACGGTGGAGAAACGGATGTCGGGGACCACGCCGATAATCCGCGACTGCATATGGGTGCGGTCGGTTTCGTATCCGAGCACGTGCCCCAGGGCTTCGCGTGGGGAGGCAAAGCCCAGCGCCCGCACTGCCGTTTCGTTGATCAGTATGTCCTTCGGCGCGACCACCTCGGAAAAGGTGTGGTCCAGATTGCGTCCGGCGCGCAGCGGGATGCCATAGACGCCCAGAAATTCGGGAGAAACAGAGGTGCGGGTAAAGGACAGAAGCCGCCCGTCCTTCCCCCTGACCAGTGCCGGACGCACGAAGTTGGAGGTCGGGGCCCCGAAGGCCTGAGCGACGCTGTCTACGCCCTTTAATTGCCTGATCTCGTTCAGAAAGGCGCGATTGATCCACGGATTGTCGCTGAGATCGACGATGGCGACGTGCTGACCATCAAAGCCCGGTGCGCTGTCGAGGGCATAGTCCCACTGACGCGACACGACCTGAGCGGCGATCAGCAGGCTGATGACGAGGGTGAACTGCGCGATCACCCAGCCCTGCCACCTCTGCGGCGGCCGGGTGCGCATCCGGGCCCGGCGCACCGGCGACGGGGCGGTGACAATGATTGCGGGCAGCAAGGCCGACAGGAGAGCCAGCGCGACGGTCAGCAGCAGCATGAGCCCCATCAGACCCGGCGGCGCGCTCCATAGTCTGAGGTCCAGATTGAGGCTGTGATTCAGGTGCGGCAGCAGTCGCTCGGTCAGGGCCAGGGCCAGCAAAAGGCTGAGGAGGTGCACGATCAGGCTTTCGCGGAGCACGGTGGCCAGCAGATGCGCCCGACCCGCCCCCAGCGCCGACAGCAGCCCCATTTCCGCGCCGCGCTCATCGGTTTCCGCCAGCACAAGCCCGGCATAGTTGGCGCAGGCGATCAGCAGGATGACAACGGCCACCAGCGCCAGCGCCAGAAGCGTATCCACATGGCCGCGCGCCTTCATCTGAAGATCGCCGCGTTCGTGCAGATGCAGGTCTTTCAGCGCGATAAGCTCATAACTGACCGGAATATTGTTCGGTCCCTGCCAGTTCTGATGCGTCAGCCGCGTCAGTTGTCTTGCCACCGCCTCAGGCCCCACATCGGATCGCAGTTTCACATAGGTGTAGCAGATGCTCCATAGATAGGTGGGGTTGGCGTCATGCAGGGACAGGACGCTGTAGGGATAGCCCCCCGAAACGAAGAGCTCGCGATCCAGATGGGTATTGGCTGGAAAGTCCCTGAGGATGGCCGTGACGCGCAGGCGGCGGTTGTCGCGCGTCGTCAGGCTGCGCCCCAGTGGGTTCTGATCCCCGAAATAGGCTCTGGCCATGCGCTGCGTCATAACGATGCTGTCGCGGGCGCGCAACGCGGTCTTCAGATCCCCGGCGACTGCGGGCAGATCAAGCACCTCGAACAGGTTGGGGTCGGCCCAGAAAAAGCGCTCGCGCGCGATGCGGCGCGGGGTGGATAGCGGCCATTCGACCGGGGACAGGCGCGTCACCTGCCGGGCTTCGGCCATGTCCGCGCGCATCCAGCGGGCGACGCCGGCGGGGGTGATGTCGCTGCCGACCAGCGGCTTGTTTTCCAGCCCGTACAGCGCCGACACCAGATAGACGCGGTCAGAGCCGCGGATAAAGCGGTCGAAGCTCAGTTCGCTGTGGATAAACAGGCCGACGATCAGGGTCAGGGTCAGGGCCAGGCCGGTCCCTGCCATCATCAGGGCATAGACACCCCAGCGCCGCGCCACGCTGCGAAACAGGAGACCAAAGTCGTGCCGCGCATTCTTCATGCGAGGCGACGGGTCGAAAGGTGGATGCGGCCATCGTGCATTTCGACCACCCGTCCGGCGCGGTCGGCCTGACTGGGGGCGTGGGTGACGATGACGAGGGTCGTCCCCCGGCTGTTGAGTTCGGTCAGAATGCCCAGAACCTGAGCGGCGTTCTGAGAGTCGAGACTGCCGGTCGGTTCGTCCGCCAGCACGATCTGCGGGTCGCCGACAATGGCGCGGGCAATGGCGCAGCGCTGTTGCTGCCCGCCGGACAATTCACGCGGCAGGTGGTCGGCGCGGTGGGCCAGCCCCACCCTGTCCATGGCGCTCAGCACCCGCTCGTGTTCATTTTTGACGGGTTCGCGCCGGTAGCGCAGGCCCAGACGGATATTTTCAAACACGGTCAGGTGGTCGATCAGGTTGAAGTTCTGAAAGACGAAGCCGATGCGCGACGCCCGCAACTGCGCCCGTTCGCGGCCCGACATGTCGGAGACGGATGTGCCGTCAAAGCGATAGACGCCCCGGCTGGGGCTTTCCAGCGTGCCGATAATGTTGAGGAGGGTGGACTTGCCGCTGCCCGAAGGGCCGACAATGGCGACGAACTCCCCGGCCTCTATCGACAGGCTGACGCCGCTCAGCGCGCTCACCGGGCGGCCATTATCGGCGTAGGTATGATGGATGTCATCAAGCTGGATAAGCGGCATGGGGCTATCCGGTGACCGGGAAGGTGAAGGCAAACACCGTAGAGGCGGACGGGTCTTCGATCAAACCGAGATTACCGCCATGCGCCAGAGCGATTTGTCGGGCCAGATTGAGACCCGTGCCTGACCCGTGCGGTTTGGTCGTGGTGAAGGTCATGAACAGACCGGCCCGCACCGTTTCGGCTATGCCCTGACCATTGTCGGCGATGCGGATGACGACATCGTGGGCCGTATGGGAGACGCTCACCCGGATAAGACGCAGGCCGGTATTGGCCTCCGTGGCTTCGACCGCGTTGGTGAGTATGTTGATCAGCGCCTGCCCCACCTGGGCTTCGTCAAGCGCCACCCACGGCACATCCTCGGCGATCTCCCTGTCGAACCGCACCTCGTTCAGGGCCGGATTGCGGGTGAAGAAGCTCAGCACGTCCTCGACCAGACGCCCCGGAAGCACGGGCTGCACCTGCGGTGGTGGCAACCGCGCCAGGCTGCGATAGGCCTCGATAAAGCGCGTCAGGCTGGCTGACCGGCGCGACAGGGTGGACAGGGCTTCGCGGGCCTTGTCGGCGGCTTCGTTCTGCATCGGACTGAGGTAGTCATGCGCAATGTCCGCCAGGGACGATATGGGCGTCAGCGAGTTCATGATTTCATGGCCCAGCACCTGAAGCGTATCGCGCAGCGTGGCGGCTTCGGCGCGATGCAGTTCCGACTGCACATCCGTGAGGGTGGCCAGCCGGAACGGGCCGTCCTGGGTCTGAACCTCGGTGACGGTCAGGGCGTAGCGCCGCCCGAACAGGTCCAGTCGCGGCTCATTCGGGGGCGTCAGGGCGGCCAGCAGAGCGTCCCGACCGCGCACAATGGCGTCATCGGTCTCAAACAGGGTGCGGGCGGCGCGATTGACAGCCTGAGGCATGCCGCCGGGGACCAGGCTGATCAGGGGCAGGGGTATCTGATCCAGAAAGACGTGCACCGGATCGGCGGCGCCATTGACAGACGAGGCAATCGGCGCTGCCACCGAGCGTCTTTGCGCGCTCATCAGACCGGCGAACAGGATCGTGCCGATCAGCATCCCTATGGCCGCATTGGCCCACAGCGCCTTCATCAGCGCATCGCAGGTGAAGGCGGCGCTGAGGATGAGGGCCACAAGGGCGAGCGCCCGCAACGGTCGCGACTCAAAGGCCATGTTTGGCCATCCGGCGATAAAGGGAAGGGCGCGTCAGCCCCAGATCGGCAGCGGCCGCCGAAACGTTGAAATTATGCCGGTTAAGCGCATCTTCGATCAGTCGTTTCTCCGATTGCGCCAGATTGCCTTTCGGCAGGTCCGCGCTCAGACCGGGACGGTCGTGCAGGTGCAGGTCGGCGGTGGTCAGGGTGGGGTTGTCCGAAAGGATGAGCGCGCGCTCGATCACCTGCTTCAGCGCGTGGACATTATCGGCCCAGGCTTCGGCCTGAAGGCTGGCGCGGGCCTCGGCAGACAGGGTGCGCGGGCTGAAACCATGCAACTGACAGGTGGTCAGGATAAAATGTTCCGCCAGAGGCACAATGTCTTCGACCCGTTCGCGCAGGGGGACGAGGGCGATATCCATGGTGCTGAGGGCATATAGCAGACCGCGGTCCAGCCCGATTTCGGCGCGGGGGCGCGTGCTGGTCGAAAGGACGCGGCAGTTGGAACGCGGGGCGCGGTGCAGATAGCCGAGCAGGGCCGGGATGCTCTTGTCCGGCAGGCGGTCGATGTTTTCGAGGATCAGGGTGCGGTTGGGGGTATCGTCCAGATCGTCGGGCGACAGGGTGGCGCATTCCACTACGCTGAGGGTGGACCGGCGCGACTGATGATGCAGGACCGTGGCCGCCAGAGACTTGCCCGTCCCCGTCTCCCCCGTAAACAGGACGGGGATGGTCAGGGCGGCGCAGCGGTCCATGGCCGCCATGATGCGGCGCATGGGTTCGGACAGGCCGATCAGGACCGGGGGGCGGGCGGCGACAAGCGTATCCGTGCGTCGGGCCGCGAGGGTCGCTTCCACCGTCGCCAGCAGGCGGTCATTGTTCCACGGCTTCATCACGAAGTCACGGGCCCCGGCGCGCAGGGCCTGAACAGCGATCTGAAGCCCGCTGTGACCGGTCACGACGATGACACTCAGGCTGGGGGCGTGACGCAGCATGTCCCCCAGACAGTCAAGGCCTTCCTGACCGGAGGTCTGGGACTTGGAGAAGTTCAGATCGAGAAGCACCAGATCGACCGGCGTGGTCGCCACAAGGCTGAGGGCGCTGACCGGCGACGCGGCCTCCAGATAGGTGTACCCCGCCCGACGGAACAGAAGTTCGGCCGTCTTGCGCACATCCGGATCGTCGTCAACAAACAGAAGGGTCGGGGCGGGCTTGGTCATGTACGCTTTCGGACAGGGCGGTCAATATTGCGGACACTTTGTGAGTGTCCGTGAAAAACGTCAACTAATACCGTCTGTTATATGTGGTTTGAGCGTCTGGTAAACTGTGCAGACGCACACCGCTGATTCGGCCGGGTAGCGCCCGAAACCCGCAGGTGTCAAAAAACGAGCAGCGAAACATAATTCTGAGTTCCTGAGTGATCTCTCTATGTTAGTCTGACAATAACACAAAAAATCCGCTCCGTATGCGTCAAACATATGGCCAAGGATAACGGAACAGGGGAGATGGTGGATGAAGCTCAAAGCGACCTTGGTGGGGGCGTGCGCCCTGTTATCGGCTGTGGCCGGTGGGGCGTTCGCGCAGGCCCCGGCGGGGCAGTTGCGCGTGCCCGACTCGCATCTCTATGTCGGTGCCAATTATCAGCCGGTGGACCGCACGCCCGTGCAGATTCATCAGGACATTGCGCGCATGAAGGCCGCCGGTTTCACCGTGGTACGCATGGGGGATCTGTCGTGGGATTATTTCCAGCCAGCCGAGGGCGTCTTCACCTTTGAGGCCTTCGATGCGGTTCTGGAGGAGATGCATCGCAACGGCATCAAGGTGATTGTCGATATTCCGGGCCAGCCGGCCCCCATGTGGCTGCACAAGGCCTATCCGGGGGTCGATCTTGTCACACAGAACGGCACGCGCCTTTATGCGGCCGAGCGCTATATGGATAATACCAGCGATCCTGACTATCTGAGGCTGGTCGCCGCGTTGGCCGAGGCCATGACCAAACGGTATGGTCACCACCCGGCGGTCATTGCCTTCGGCTACAATAACGAAATCGGCAATGGCTTCATGTCCTATTCCGAGGCCGATAAGACGCGTTTTGTGGCGTGGCTGCAAAAGAAGTACGGCTCTCTGGACACTCTGAACAAGGCCTGGGCGACGCAGCGCTGGTCACGCACCCTCACCGCATGGGATCAGGTGGAAATCCCTTATGGGGATGGGCCGGGTCCGTTTGAGCGCTATCTGGATCTGCGCCGGTACTGGTCAGACGCGACGATCAACGTCCTGATGATCCTCGAAAACGCCCGGCGCAGGAACGCGCCGGACAAGCCGGTCATTTCCAACCTCTGGGACAGCAGCGATCGCAAGGGGTTCGACTATCTGTCCACCTACAAACAGTACGTCTCGCACGGGTCGCACGGCTATTATAATGGCGATGCTATCGGTGGCGCTTTCGAAACCCTGATGATGCGCGGTGCCCTGCCGACACCGAGCTGGTTTTCCGAGTTTCAGGCGGGCGGCGGTGGCTATTACGGCACCAAAGGCCGGTCGCGCATGTGGGGCTATTTCGGCCTCTTGAATGGGGCGCAAGGCATGCTGGCCTGGACGTTCAACACGCATCTGGGGGGTGAGGAGCAGGCCTTGTTTGGCCTGATTGATCACGACGACACCCCGTCGTGGAAGCTGGACGAATGGGCCACCATGGCCAAAGAGTTCAAAACGCTTGAAAAACTGGGCTTCCCCCGCGAACTGAAGCCGCAGGTCGCCGTCGCCTATTCGTTCGAGGCCAGGACCGCTTCGAGCCCCAAAAGCGGGTCGAATACCGTCGCCCAGTACCTGACCACGCCCTATATGGTTCAGGCGCACAATGCCTTTGCGCCGGTCTATAACGACAATATCGACATCGCTGTGATCAATGTCGGCAAGGAGGATCTCAGCCGCTACAAGATGGTCGTGGTGCCGGGCCTCTACCTGATGGACAAGGCCTCGGCGGACAATATCCGTAGCTATGTACGCAACGGTGGCACGGTCATCATGACCGCCATGTCCGCCAAGGTCAATGAGACCAATCAATGGTTTAACACGCCTTTGCCGGGCTATCTGTCAGATGTCTTCGGGGTGAAAACGCGCGAATTCTACCGCAGGGACGCCGCTTTGAGCGGCCAGATCGGGGCGGCGTCGATCAACACCACCATTCACTTCTATGAGGTGCTGGAACCGACCACCGCCACGGTTCTGGGCCGTTTTTCCAATGTCGAGGGAACGCCCCCGGTGGCCACGATAAACACCTATGGAAAGGGGCAGGCCATTTATGTCGCAACACCCGCTCAGCCGTCGGTGCTGCAACCCTTATACCGCAGCCTCTATGGCCGATTGGGGATCACGCCGGGACCCTCGACCCCTGAAGGCGTCTATGCGCGGGTGGTGAACGGACGCACCCTGTACGTGAACGCGTCCTACGGTCCGAAAGATATCCGTATTGAAGGCATGAAAACGGGATTACTTTCCGGGAAGACGTGGTCGGGCACTCTGCATCTGGAGGCCGACGGCGTGGAAATTTTGCAATAGCTCGCCCCGCGCAGCTCCCACCTTCGCGAGTACCCCACACAGATTTTACGGTTTCCTGTCTCCGGAAACGCGACCAATGAGGTAGATCATGGCCAAAGCCATTTCCCGTCGTTACCTGACCACCCTGACCGCCTGTGCCCTGATGGCGGCCGCCACCCCGGTGACGGCCAAACCGACGGCCCCACGCAATGTCGTCCTCGACGTCCGTCAGGCCACGCAGCCGCTTGACCGCTTCTATGATCTGTCGGTCGGGGCCGACTATCCGGGCACGACGATCCGTGAAGCGAATCTGGCACAACTGGAAATCGCCGCAAAGGAACTGGGGTTCCGCTATATCCGCTTCCACGACATCTTTCACGATGAGCTGGGCACGGTGAAGAGGGTCGATGACAAGCTGGTCTATGACTGGACCAAGATCGACTATCTGTACGACCGCCTGCTGAAGATAAAGATCAAGCCCTTCGTCGAGCTGGGTTTTACGCCGTCGGCGCTGAAGACCTCGGATCAGACCATCTTCTACTGGAAGGGCAATACCTCGCCGCCACGCCTCGATCTGTGGAAGCAACTGGTGCACGATTTCACAAAGCACCTGATCGACCGTTATGGTATCGAAGAGGTGCGTAGCTGGTATTTCGAAGTGTGGAACGAACCCAATCTCGACGGCTTCTTCCAGTATGCCGATCAGGAGCAGTATTTCGCCCTTTATGGCGTCACGGCCCGCACGCTGAAAGCTATTGACCCGCAATTGCGCGTCGGCGGCCCCTCTACCGCCGGGGCGGCCTGGGTGCCGGAGTTGCTGGCCTACGCCAAGGCGACGAACACGCCCGTCGATTTCGCCACCACCCACACCTATGGCGTCGATTACGGCTATCTCGACGAAGAGGGCAAGATGGACCTTCAGTTGTCGAAGAAGCCGGATGCCATCATCGCCGACGTCAAAAAGGTGCGCGCCGAGATCGAGGCCTCGCACCTGCCCGGCCTGCCGCTGATCTTCACCGAATGGAGCACCAGCTATAACCCGCGCGACTTAAGCCACGATTCCTACGTCGCTGCGCCCTACGTCCTCAGCAAGCTGAAAGCGACGCAGGGCGTGGCGCAGGGCATGAGCTACTGGGTCTATTCGGACCTGTTCGAGGAACCCGGCCCGCCCAACGCCCCCTTCCACGGCGGTTTTGGCCTGATGACCCGTGAAGGCATCCGCAAGGCTTCGTGGTTTGCCTATAAGTATCTCAATACCCTGAACGGTAGGGAAATTCCTGTGTCTGACGCGCAGGTGTGGGCGGCCTATGACGGCAAGGGGGCGTCGGCGGTTATCTGGGACTTCCAGTTGCCGGACCAGCAGGGCCGGAGTAACAAGACCTTCTTCTCGAAGCTGGTCCCCAATACCGGATCGGCCCCGGTCAGCCTGCAATTGACGGGCCTGAAACCCGGTACCTACCGCCTGACGGTTCAGCGCACGGGCTATAAGAAGAATGACGCCTACTCCGCCTATATAGAGCTGGGCGCGCCGGACAATCTGACGCCCGCGCAGATCGCGAAGATGCAGGCCCTGACGGCCGATACGCCAGAAATCGACCGCAAGGTAACGGTGGGATCAAACGGCACGGCGTCGCTTAAGCTGCCTATGTCGAGCAATGATGTCGTTCTGGTGAAGGTGGTACCGACGCATTAATCGGATTGTGCGTGAACCGGTCTTCACGGGCCGGTTCACGGCTGATCCTGAGCCGTCAGTCTTCGGCCGGTGTCGCCGCCGCGGCCTCGACCTGCCGCAGGGTGGCCCGCAGCAATTCCCGCATCAGCGCTTCGGCGCCGGCGGCATCCGCCTGAGCGATGCAGGTCATGATCTGCTCCTGAAACGAAGCGGTCAGCGGGCCGGGGCTGACGTGCGAAAATTCCATGTGTAGCGCCGTGCTGATCAGGGCCAGCAGGCGCGTGAAAAAGGCATTCCCCGATTCCAGCACGATCGTCTGATGGAACTGGATGGCGGCATTGAGCCTGTCTTCTGATTGCGGGGGGCTCGATAAAAGGGTCGTCAGGTGTGATTGTAGTGACTGGATGACGCGGGCATCCCCGCGCGCCGCCGTCAGCCCGGCGGCGACAGGTTCCACGGCAAGACGCATCTGGATAAATTCCCGGAAGGTCTCCAGCGAAAAGGGGCGTTTGCGCAGCCAGTAGCTGATCTCCGGATCGAGCAGGTTCCAGGCCGCCAGCGGCTGAATACGGTCGGCCCGCTGGCGCATACTGATCAGGCCCTTGCCCATCAGCATACGGATCGCCTCGCGGATCACCGTGCGGCTGGCCCCATAGCGCTGACTTAGCTCGGCTTCGTTGGGCAGGCCCGTACCATCGAAATCCCCAGCGACAATAGCTTCACCGAGCAGGCGGTGAACATGCACGGCCATCTTGGCGCCCGTCTCGATAACTTCAGTCATTGCGCCCTCAACTCGTACCGCATCCATTCGGCCTACACATTACCGTATTCACTGTGCACTTTAAAGCATAATGGCGCGATTATAATACTTTGCGCCAGCAACCGGGCAGGGCGGACCATTTGTCCGAAATCGGACATACCGGACATATGCCATCAAATTTTGAGTAAGGTTGGAAATAATGTCAATTTTATCAGTTGGTTAGGATTGGTCTCCGGGCGCGCTATACTCTTTGAAAAACGGGACGACACAGGTCCTCACAAGGTCAGGGAGTTGAGTATGCGCAGAGCCGGTATGGCCGCCATCACGATGAGCGTCGATCCGCAGGCGAGGGAGGCGGGCGAAACGGCGGCAATCTGTGACTTTGCCGGTTCGGACCTGCGATACGGTTCCCCTCATCTGTGGGTGAATGAGGGGCGCGCTTTCATCTCATTCCGCGTGGATAACCCCACGGACGACCCTCTGACAGAATTTGTACAGATATTTGCCCTGACAGGCCAAGAAGAGGCGCACCTGATCGGATGGGAAGGATGCCGTGTACCGGCGGCCGGCCATCGCTACATCCAGTTCTATGTCGAGTCTGTGCGGGGAGGGCCGCTGAGTGACGGCGCGTTCGACCCTGCTCGCGTGCGCGAGGTGCAGATCCGCAGCCTGTCTCAGGTTCGGGCCCGTCGGGACTGTGGCGAGGGCTTTGAGCTGATAAAAAGCCCTCGCTGAACAGGGAGATAAGGTTCAGCGAGGGAAAAGTGACCTCGTCCAGCGCGGGAAGAGGCTTGATGCTCAGTGCAGTGCCGAAACCAGTTGGCTAGAAAGTAATATACTCATACAAAAAGCGGCGCAAGTGATTTTTTCATATTTTCACCTGTGAGCTAAAAATGACTTTATTTTTCAATATGCCGTTATCATTACGACCTCCGATGTGACGTTTTTGCATCAAATATGAAAACAATTGCACGGTTGCTAAAATCATACTTGTCGTACAATAGCATAATAGTGTTGGAATAGAACGGTGGTCCGAGCGAGTCTCTGCGGTCACGATCAAGCAAAAACAGAGCCGGTCATGCGCTGGCTCACAGGGGAGGCAGGAATGTTGCCAATGAAATCGCGCTTTTTAGCGCTCGTTGCCGGAACCTCGGTCATTGCCTTGTCGATGGCGATGCCGGGCTGGGCGCAAACCGCAAGCGAAAACAAAACCAAGGAAACGGAAGCGTCCAGTTCCGACGTGGATGCGGTTGTGGTCGTGACGGCGCGCCGTAAGGCGCTTCAATCGGCTATTGAAATCAAAAGGAAGGCCGACACGATCGTCGATTCGATTGTGGCCGATGAGGCGGGCAAGCTGCCTGACAATTCGATCACCGAGGTGCTGCAACGCGTTTCAGGGGTGTCGATTTCGCGTTTCGGCGCGACCAACGGCGGCAGCGCCGCGTTCCAGATCGAGGGGACGGGCATCACCGTGCGCGGTCTGCCCTTCAATTCCAGTACGCTCAACGGCCGACAGCTGTTCAGCGCCAACGGCGCCAGCGCCATCAGCTGGAACGAAGTGACGCCCGAACTGATGGCCGGTGTCGATGTCTATAAGGCGTCGCGCGCGGACCTGATCGAAGGCGGTACGTCCTTGATCAACCTGCGCACCCATCTGCCCTTCGATTTCAAGGCTCCCCAGCTTAACCTCACGATGGGCACCAGCTACGGCAGCCAGGTGAAAAAGGCTTCGCCGCGGGTTTCTGCCCTGTTTTCCAAGCGTTTCGATACGAATATCGGTGAAATTGGCGTGTTGTGGGATTTCGCCTATAGCCGCCTGAATCAGCAGGGGAGCAACCTCCAGGTCGGGGCCATGTTTGGTCAATATGTGCCCACCTCGGTCCGTGACGACAAACTTGCCTTCGTGCCCAGCTCGTTCGACTGGGGTTACGACCGCAGCCAGCGCGACCGTTTCGGTGCCTATCAGGCCATCCAGTGGCGGCCGACGGAAAGCCTGACGCTCACCAACACCGTCTTCTACACGCAGTATTCAACCGAAAGACTGTCGAACAACGGTGGCTTGGGGCAAAGCCCAAGCGCGTCGGCGGCGATTCAGCCCAAGGTGGGTTCACCGGTCGAATATGATGCCAATGGCGCCTTGGTTAGAGGTACGCTCGTGTATGGCTCTACCGGCAAACGGGATCCATTGGGGAATACTTCCGTTGATGTTCCGGGATGGGAGTGGTTGCCGTCGCAGTATAAGATTGATTGCGGTGCTACCTATGGTGCTCCTGCGTCAACAATTCAGTGGGACTGGTCGGGCGGGCCCATTCTGGCGCAGTGCAGCCCTCCCGGTGCGCTGAATGTGAATAGCTCTGCCGGGGCGTCGCGGACCAAGAACTCCACCCTGGACATTTCGCAGAGCTTCGTCTGGCAACCGAGCGACCAGCTCGCGGTGCGCGGAAGTTTACAATATGTCCTTTCGCGCTCGACCGGGAAGGACATCAGCATCGGTATGGGCAGATATAACAGCAAGCTTTCCTCGTTTGACGTTGATCTTACGGGAGAGCTGCCGGTTCTATCGGGTTTTGACAGTGCACTTGTGCTCGATCCTTCGACGGTCCACTTTGCATCCTTTGCTTATCATGAACCCGATAACAAAGGGGAGATGTACGCGGGTAATCTGGATTTTGAATACACGTTTAGCGAGGACGGCTTCCTGCGTAAGATTTCTGCCGGTATTCGCGCCTCTCAACGTGTCGAAGACGATAACTTTGCGGGAACCTACTGGACCTCGCTTGGGCAAACGTGGAATCAGAAGCCGGCGGGGGCGGCCTGGGCTGCCTCAGGGCCAGGTAATATCCAGTTTCTCAACAACCCGAATGTACCTCAGGCAGACTGGACGACCACAACCTTCCCGAACTTCTTCGGCGGCGATGTGGCGGTTCCGTCACAGCTTCTGGTTGCCAGCCCGGCGCTCCTTCAGCGGTATGACTGGTACTATTTGCTCAAGACGTACAACGGTCTCCCCGTCACTGTGGGCGGTGTTGCCGTACCTCAGCCCACGCCTGAGCAGTACTTCTATGATCGGATCGAAAAAGGTCTGGCGCGGGTAAAGACGCGTATCGACAACAGGGCTGCCTATATATCGGCCAGGTTCGCGCATGAAGGCATGGGTATCATTCCCGCGTTTTCGGGCAATATCGGCGTTCGCGTATTTCAGGACAAGCTTATTGGGACCGCTCTTGTGAGAACCGGTTCAGGCGATCAGCGCTTTGCCGCGAGCATTGCTGACAGCAACGCATACTTCCTTGCAAATCCTCCGGGAAACCAGCCAGGAATCGCACCTGCCCCGGGGGCGGTGCCAAAGATCTATACTTTCCGTGAGTCTTTTACGCCGCAAACCCGGACATACGAATACACGCGGGTTCTGCCCTCGTTCAACATCAAGTTCGACGTAACCGACAAGTTCATCATTCGCGCGGCGGCGTCGGTTTCTGCTTCCCCGCCAAACCTCGATGCGTCTCGTCCCGGCGGTGATGTCACGCCAAGGTCTGTGCCGAACCCTACCAATTCTCAGGCATTGCCGATCCTGACAGGTTTCACCGTCAATGGAGGGGGCGCGAATCTGAAGCCCACAATGATCAACAGCCAGGATATTACCTTCGAGTATTATCCGTCTTCCTCCAGTTTCCTTTACGTCGATGTCTTTGCGAAGCAAATAAAGGATCAGCCGCAGTTCTATTCCTTCATCGCTAACAATCTTCCTGTTCCGGGCAAGCAGGTGACCATTAATGACCAGGGTAAGGTGGTACTTGACGGCCCGGCATCTACAGGGCAGCCCATCCTGACGGATGTGTCGCTTGATTTGCCATGGCTCTATCTGCAGGATCGCCCGTCGCCGGAAAAGGCCACGATCAAGGGCTTTGAACTTGGTGGCCGCAAGTTCTTCGATCAACTCCCCGGCTGGCTTCGCGGGTTCGGTATCGATGCCAACCTGACCTATATCGACAGCCGAAACCCGGCCCAGCTGGCCAACAGCGTGCTGACCCCGCCGCCGGCAAACGGCTCGCAGCCGGGCCTCAACCCGGACGGCACGGTGCCGCAGACCTACCCCAACCTCCCCTATGCCGGGTTGTCGAAGTGGGCCTACAACATACAGTTGCTGTATAACTACAAGAAGGTCAATTTCCGTCTGGCCTATAACTGGCGTGACAAGGCCTTGCTGTCCACCAACGTCAATCCGCTGTCCTTTGCGACGAGCGGCGGCAACCCCTACATCCTCAACACCAGCCCGACCAACTTTGACAGTACCCATTCCTATCCGGTGTACAACATGGTTCCGGCCTATATGGACGCGGCCGGTTATCTGGACCTGGGATTTGACTACACTGTAAGTGAGACGGTTTCCGTGTCCTTCAACGCGAACAACCTTCTCAATACGAAGTCGAAAACGCTTCAGGAGCCCGTGCCCGGCGTGTTCCAGCCGTACGGCTTCAACGTCAGCGATCAGCGGTACGAACTCACCGTTCGGGCGCGCTTCTAACGGTCGGAACGGGGAAGGGCGCTTTATCGCGAAGCGCTCTTGCTCTTCTAGATCATTATGATTTCTGGTGGAAACACAATGATCTAGATTTTTGTTTAGCCCTCGCCGGGCGGTGGCTTTGCCACCTTGGCCGCCGCCTCAATGGCGGCTTGAGCGGACTGATTTCAGGAGAAATCAGTCCGCTATAAATTCAGAAAGCGCTCTATGAACAGCGTACAGCAACAGGAGATCGTCATACTGGGCGGCGGCGCGGCCGGGTGGATCGCGGCGGGGTTGCTGGCGCGCAAGACGGATCGCCGTCACACCCGCATCACTGTGGTGGAATCCGAGGAGATCGGCATCATCGGTGTCGGCGAGGCGACGGTGCCGGTACTGGCCCAGTGCAACGCTTTGCTCGGTATCTACGAACATGACTTTATTCGTCGCACGCAGGGCACGTTCAAGCTGGGGATTGAGTTCTGCGACTGGGGCGTTGTGGGGAACCGGCATTTCCACGCCTTCAGCGACTATGGTCACCCGGTGGAGGGAGTATCCACCCATCACTACTGGCTGAGATTGCGGCAGGCCGGTGATCCGCATCCCATCGATGACTATTCATTCGCCTACGCCGTCGCCCGTAACAACCATTTTGCGCCCGGCGATCCGCAGACTGCGCGCTACCATTACGCCTATCATTTTGATGCGGCCTTGTACGCCCGCTATCTGCGCGACGTGGCGACCGGGCTGGGCGTGCAGCGTGTCGAAGGTCGGATGACGCACGTCGATCTGGACAGTACGTCTGGCCATATCACCGCCATCCACCTTGCCGATGGCCGCAAGGTGCCCGGCGACCTGTTTCTGGACTGCACCGGCTTCGCCTCCGAATTGCTGGGAAAGGCGCTGGGCACGCCGTTTGTGGACTGGTCGCATTGGTTGCTGTGCAACAGTGCCATGGCGGTCCCGACGACGCGTACCGGCGCGCCCATGCCGTTTACGCGGTCCACGGCTCACGCCGGGGGCTGGCGCTGGACGATCCCCCTGCAACACCGCAGCGGCCACGGCATGGTCTATAATTCGGACCTCTGGAGCGACGACGCGGCGCGCGACGCCCTGCTTGGTGCCGTTGATGGCGAACCGCTGGCCGAGCCCAGGGTGTTCCGCTTTACCTCCGGCCATCGCAAGGCGTTCTGGAACCGCAACTGTATAGGGATCGGTTTCGCCTCCAGCTTTCTCGAACCGCTGGAATCCACCGGGCTACAGTTGATCGTCATGGGCGTCCTGAAGTTGCTTCAGTTCTTTCCCGAAAGGACGATCGACCCCGTTTTGCGCAACGAATATAATCGGATATCCACGCGCGAGATCGAACGCATACGCGACTTCATCATCGCGCACTATTACCTCTCACGCCGGCCTGAGCCCTTGTGGGCAGCGTGCCGCGACATCGAAATTCCCGACACGCTTCGGCACAAGCTGGATGTATGGAACGCCAGCGCGCACATCCCGCTGGGTGATCTGGAATCCTATATGGAACCGAGCTGGCTCGCCATCCTTCTGGGTAATGGGGCCGTGCCCGCGCGCTACGCCATAGCGGCCGACCTCCACCCGTTGGAACAGATCAAAAAGGGTATGGATTTGCGCCGCGAAGAGATCAGGCGCTCCGCGCAGGCGGTCACGGCGCATCAGGATTTCATCGACCGGTACTGCAAGGCGGCCTCTGAGCGGCCTCACACACAATTAGGGATAGCTTGACAGTCCGCAAATGGCTTTATTATCATATAATCATTCAATTTATCAATCTGGGAACGCAAGGGTCTATAGGCCACGGAATGGGGGCTCCCTTGCCGGTATAGAGGCTGTAACGACACCTCCGCGAGGCCGATGCCACTGTCGGTTTTAATATCCGGATATCCCCACACAGTCACAAATAGAGCCGTGAACGGCCTGTAAAAATGAGGAAGTACCCTATGACAAAACAAACCGGAAAGACGCCAGCGGGTCTGAACCGTCGTCACCTGATTATGGCCACCGCCTGCGTGGTGCCCCTGTCGGTCGTGGCCTGCGGTGGGGGGGGCGGTGGGGGCGTATCGACGGCCTCCGCAGGCGGCACTTCGTCTTCGTCATCGTCTTCCTCCTCCTCCTCCTCCTCAGCCAGCGGTTTGTATCCTAACTATAATACAAGTCCGCTGTCGGCGAACGCGACCGGGATGACCCGCACGGCGGCCGAGATCGCCGCCAAAATCAAGCTGGCCATCAATATCGGCAATACGATGGAGGCCATGGGCGGGGAGACGGGCTGGGGTAATCCGCTGATCACCCAAGCGCTTGTCAACACGTATAAAGCCCTGGGATTTGACGCCGTTCGACTGCCGTGCGCCTGGGACCAGTATGCGGATAAGACAACCGCGAAGATTTCCGGTACCTGGCTGGATCGCGTCAAGACGGTTGTTCAGTATTGCATCAACGCCGACCTCTATGTGGTGCTGAACATCCACTGGGATGGGGGCTGGCTTGAGAAGCACATAGATGAGGCCAGCAAGGACGCGGTCAACGCCAAACAGAAAGCGTTCTGGGAGCAGATCGCCACCCACCTGCGCGACTTCGACGAACGCCTGATCTTCGCCAGCGCGAACGAGCCGGACGCCGGTACCGAAGCGAACACAAAAATCCTACTCATCTATCACCAGACGTTTATTGACGCTGTGCGCGCGACCGGTGGCCGAAACGCCTACCGCACCCTCGTCGTGCAGGCACCGCAAACCAACACCGAACTCGCCGTTTCGCTGTGGCCAGGTATGCCCACCGATACCACGACGAACCGTCTGATGTTCGAAGTCCACTATTACGCGCCGTCGCAGTTCATGATCATCGACAAGGATGCGTCCTGGGGCAAGATGTTCTACTACTGGGGCCGCGACAACCATTCGACGATCGAGCCGGACCGCAACGCGACCCACAGCGAGGAACCCTATGTCGATCAGCAGATGCTGGCGATGAAGACCCATTTCATCGACAAGGGTATCCCCGTCATCATCGGCGAGTATGGCGCGTGGCGCAAAACCCAGCCGCTGGACATGCCCAAGCACAATGCCTCGGTGGATTTCTGGAACCGCTATGTCACTCAGCAGGCCCGGGCCAATGGCGCCGTGCCCTTCTTCTGGGACACCGGAGCGCTCATCGACCGCACGACGCTTGCCGTCAAGGATCAGGCGATGCTGGACGCCCTGCTCATCGGGGCCGGCAAGAAATAACAAACTGGCGGAACCATCCGCTCAGGCACAGGGCCTGAAACGCACAGAACAGTCCACGGCAAGGCAGGGACCGCCTTCCCGTCATGCGAAGGATATTGCTTATGACCACCCCCGTTGACTCCACCCGCCGTCGTCTGTTGCTGGCCGCCGGCATCAGCCTGATCCCGTTTGGCCTTCTGAGTTGCGGTGGTGGGGGCGGTGGGGGCGGCAGCTCCGGCGGCGGGGGGGCGTCTTCGTCCGCCTCATCCGCTACACCCGCCGTGTTGCGCCCTTCGACCATGACGCTGGGCCTGCCGATTGTCGTCGATCAGTTCGGCTACCTGCCGACGCAGGCCAAGGTCGCCGTCATCCGTGACCCGCAGGACGAGGCCGTGGGCACCCTGAGCGATGGGACGCAGATCATCAGCTTCGACGCCGCCGATTCCTTCACGCCCGGCACGGCCTATGAGGTGGTCAATGCCACCACGGACGCCGTGGTGTTTACGGCGGCCCCCGTGGCCTGGAACAACGGCGCGACTGACAAGAGTTCCGGCGACAAGGTCTGGCATTTCGACTTCAGCAGCGTTACCGCCGTCGGCGAATACTACATCCGCGACGCGCAGAAGAACGTCAGATCCTATACGTTCAGAATCGCCAGCGACGTCTATGCCGCCGTGCTGAAGGCGGCGGTGCGTTACTTCTATTATCAGCGCGCCGGGCAGGAAAAGACCGTGGCTCATGCCGGGGCTGGCTGGGCCGATGCGGCTTCGCACGTCGGGCCGGGTCAGGACCGCAATGCGCGCCTGTACAGCGACAAGACCAATGCCGCGACCGAACGCGATGTCTCCGGCGGCTGGTACGACGCGGGCGATTTCAACAAATATACAAGCTGGACGGCCGGATACGTGACGGCCCTGCTGTTCGCCTATGCCGAAAAGCCGTCCATCTGGGGAGATGACTACAATATCCCGGAATCGGGCAATGGCATTCCGGACATTATCGACGAAGCCAAATGGGGGCTCGACTGGCTGCGCCGCATGCAGCAGGCCGACGGCTCGGTCCTGTCGATTGTCGGGCTCAGCCACGCATCGCCCCCGTCGGCGGCCACGGGCCCCAGCTATTATGGCCCGGCCAGCACATCGGCGACCCTGAACACCGCCGGGGCCTTTGCACGGGGGGCCAGGGTGCTGGCAGGCTTTACGCCCTTTGCCAGCTATGCCGCCGATCTTCAGACGCGGGCCGAAAAGGCCTGGGACTGGGCCGTGGCCAACCCGAATGTTGTTTTCAACAACAATGACTCCTCTAACGGATCACAAGGGCTGGGGGCCGGTCAGCAGGAAACGGACGACCGAGGACGTCTGCTGGCGCGCCTGATCGCAGCGGTCTATCTCTATGACGCGACGGGCAAGACCATCTATCGCGATTTCGTCGAAGCCAATTACGGGCAGGCCAACCTGATCCGCTTTGGCAACTATGTGTCGCCCTATGATGGCGGGACGCAGGATGCGCTCCTGCACTACGCGACCCTGCCGGGGGTGCCCTCGGCCACAGCCAATGCGATCCGCACGAACTACCTCAACGGCGTCAATGCGGAATGGGTGCGCGGCAAGATCACCACAAAGGCCGACCCGTATCAGGCCTTCATTCCCGACTATGTGTGGGGCAGCAACAGCATCAAGGCGAATTTCGGCCTGCTGTTTACGGCGCTCAATGTGTATAATCTGAACACGACGCATAGCCCGACCGATAATCTGAACGCGGCCGCGGCCTATATCCACTACATGCACGGCGTGAACCCGCTGGCCCTGTGCTATCTGACCAATATGTCCGGTCTGGGCGCGGAAAACTCCGCCACTCAGATCTTCCATTCCTGGTTTGTGGACGGTTCGGCCAAATGGGACAGCGTGGGCACCTCGACCTATGGCCCGCCGCCGGGCTTTGTGCCGGGCGGCCCCAACCAGACGCAATGGGACTGGGACAGCCGTTGTCCGTCGGTCAGCAACCTGTGTGGCACCAAGCGTCCTTCGCCGCCCTATGCGCAGCCCGCGCAAAAATCCTACAAGGACTTCAATGATGGCTGGCCGCTGAATTCGTGGCCGATCACCGAGGTGTCGAACGGCTATCAGGTGGCCTATATCCGCCTGCTGTCCAAATTTATCTAGATCATGCGTACAACCGACTGTTTTATATAATGTTCAGCAAGAGCTGGCAGGCACAAAGGAAAAGATCATGGTGAAATTAACCAAGCGCAGCCTGCTGGGCGGTGTGCCGTTGATGGGGGCGTGGGGTGCGGTTGCCGGGGCCGGTTTTGCGGCCCCCAAGGCCACGGCGGCTTCTGATGGCGATGCCTGTCAGCCCAAACCGCCGGTCCGCTACGATCTGCCGGTCGCCAAGGGGCCGTTTCAGCCGACGCCGGAGTCGCTCAAGACCTATCAGGCGCCCGACTGGTTCCGCGATGCCAAGTTCGGTATCTGGTCGCACTGGGGCCCGCAGGCCGTGCCGCGCGTCGGGGACTGGTACGCGCGTAACCTCTATATTCCTGGCCACTACCACTATAACCACCACGTCAAGACCTACGGTCAGCCGTCCAAATTCGGCTATAAGGACATCATCCCCCTGTGGAAGGCCGAAAAGTTCGACCCCGAAGGCTTGATGGACCTTTATGCGGCCGCCGGCGCCAGATACTTCGTCAGCATGGGCGTCCACCACGACAATTTCGACCTGTGGAAGTCGAAGCACCATAAATGGAACGCGGTCGCGATGGGCCCCAAACGCGATATTGTCGGCGAATGGGCGGCGGCGGCGCGCAAGCGTGGCCTGCGGTTCGGCGTCTCCGAGCATCTGGGGGCCAGCCACAACTGGTTCCACCCCAGCCATCTGTATAATCAGACCTGGCCGGAAAACGGCGTCGCCTATGACGGGGCCGACCCGCAATACGCCGACCTCTATCATCCGGCCCATAACGAGCCCTATCGCGGTACGGCGGACACCTGGTACACCAAGGACCCGGCCTTCCATCAGATCTGGTACAACCGTATTCAGGACCTGATCGACAGCTATGAACCGGACCTGCTCTATTCCGATGGCGGTCTGCCCTTCGGTGTGGTGGGCCGCAGTCTGGTCGCGCACATGTACAACAAGAGCGTGGCGCGCGCCGGGCGCAACGAAGCCGTCTATAATGGCAAGGATTTCGGCTCCGGTGAGTTCTACCGCGAGGCCTTTGTGCAGGACGTCGAACGCGGCGTGCTGAAAGGTATCAATCCCTATCCGTGGCAAACCTGTACGTCCAACGGCGACTGGTTCTATTCTGACGGGTTCAGGTACAAGACCAGCACCGAAGTGATCCATATGCTGTGCGACATCGTCAGCAAGAACGGCAATCTGCTGATGAATGTGGTGCAGTATCCCGACGGCAGCCTGCCGCCGGAATCGCAAACCCTGCTGGCCGACCTGAGCGCATGGATGAAGGTCAATGGTGAGGCCATTCACGGCACCCGCCCGTGGACGCAGTTCGGAGAAGGCCCGACCGAGGCTGCCGAAGGGGCGTTTCAGGAGGGCACCGCCTATACGGCGCAGGACATTCGCTTCACAACGCGCGGCATGACCCTGTATGCGATTTCGCTGGGCAAACCCGAAGGTCGTCTGGCCATTCAGGCCCTCGGGAAAAATGGCAAACAGGCGCGGGCGGTGAGGCAGGTGCGCTTGCTGGGTACGTCCAAACCCTGCCGGTTCCAGCAGGAGGCGGGGGCACTGGTGATTGAGGTGCCTCAGGGGGCCTCGTCCACGGCCAGCGCGTTTGAAATCACCTTCCGCGGTTAAGGCCCCAAGCCGATAGCCAGAAAAAGCGGCATCCGACCATCCGGACGCCGCTTTATTTGCTAAATTTTTGTTTTGTCGCGATATTTTTGTCGAAAACCGCTCACACTTTCCCGCACATCGCTCTAAGCACAGGTCAGTTCGATAACGGTGAGCGGGTCACCGCGCGATCCCGCATCGACCCGAAGCGTCAGCTTGCCGTCCTGCTGCGACCAGACGACCTTGCCGCCCGTCACACTGACCGCCGTTTGCACGGTTTTGGGGAAACCGCTCAGAGTCAGGCTGTCTTCGGGCCATGAGAAGATATGCACAAACACCTTGTTTTTACGGAAGGTTGTTCCGAAAACGCCGTCGCGTGGCTGAAGCGGTCCGGGGCGGGTGTTCTGGATCGTATAGCCGTATTTGCCCATCCATTGCCCGATACCTTTGAGGGTTTCGGCCTGAGCGGGCGGGATACGCCCTTGCGGGTCGGGTCCGACATTGATCAGGGCATTGCCATTGCGCACGGCGGCGTTGACGATGAAGGGGACCACCTTTTGCCACGACATGGCGTAATTATCCGGCGTGTAGCCCCAGGCCGAGCCGAGGGCAAACGTCTTTTCCCACGGACGCGCCCGGATCGGCCCTGAGATGGTGCCGTGGCCTTCTTCGGTGTCGAAATCGCCAATCCATCCCGAACGCGGATTGATCAGGATCTTGGGCTGGTATTTGCGCACCATGCCATTGAGTTTGGCCGGCTCCCAGAACCACGCCGCGTCGGCATCCGTCCCCGTGTGCGCCAGCCAGCCGCCGTCCCACCACAGGACGTCGATCTTGCCGTAGTTTTTCATCAGTTCGCCGACCTGATCATAGGTCTGCATTTTCAGTAGCCGGGCGTTTTCCGGCAGTTCGCGCGGGTGGAAATAGGCGGGGAAGCGCCAGTCGAGCGGCGAATAATAGAGCCCGACCTTCAGCCCGGCGCGCCTCACGGCGTTCACATAGGGCCGGATCAGGTCGCGGTGCGCCCTGGCGTGCATAGCGTCGAACTGCTGGAAGCTGGACCGGCTGTCCCACAGGGCGAAGCCGTCATGGTGGCGGGCCGTCATCACCATGTAGCGGGCCCCGGCCTGTTTGGCCAAGGCGGCCCACTGGTCCGGATCATAGGCCTGCGGATCGAACTGATCGGCCAACTTGCGGTATTCGCCGGGTGACACCTTGTCGCTGAACATGTGCCATTCGCCGCGGCCGGGAATGGCGTAAAGCCCCCAGTGCACAAAGATGCCGAACTTGGCGTCACGCCACCACGCAAGGTCCTTTTCGGGTAACAAAAGCTCAGGGGCCAGCGCCGGATCGGCATTGGACAGCTTGGCGGCTGATTTCTGCTCGTCTGTCTGGGGGGCGGGAAAAGCCGCTGCCGGAGCCGCCAGCGCGCAGGCGCCCGCCATCAGAAAATGTCGTCTGCCGATCCTCATGGTCGTCTCCTTTTGTTTTATTAGGCCAGCGCCTGATAGGTGAAGTCTGTCACGCGCACAGCGCCGTCACCGGTGCAGTAAATCCCCGGCTTCAGACTGAGAAAGCCACCGAACACATTGTGGTGCATCCCGGAAACCTCCATGCGCGTCGGATGGCGCGTCCAGCTTCGACCGTCATCGCCCGAATAATGCCAGGTCACGACGTTAGCCTCATTGGTCAGGCGCAGGCGCACCTTGCGGCTTTTCAGAGTCTGACGGTTCCACGCCTGATCCTCGGCATATTGCCAGGTGCGGGTGCGTTCGCCGTCAAAGCCGATACCGACAAAGGCCTTGTGATTATAGAACAGCAGGAGCCCCGCTTCGGCCATACCCTCCAGTTCCAGGGTCACCTCGATGCGGTAGGACCGGTCCCCGACGCCGCAGGTCAGGGGCGCGCTGTCGGCCGGTGAGGTGCCACGCCCGGCGATGCGCACGGTACGGCTTTGCCGCCGGACCCGCGTCATCTCGTCCGGCTTGGGGTCGTGAAAGGCCCACTGCACGCCGAAACGATCTTGACTGAAGTCGTCGGAGAGGGCAAAGCCCGCCGTTCCCGTTTTGCCGCCTTTGGGCTTGGGCAGGGGTTTCGACAGATCACCGCCCCTGGCGCGGAACCAGCCGTCTTTCGTCCATTCTATCGGCTCCAGCAGGGTCTGACGGCCCAGCGTGCGATAGCCGTTTTCATAGGCGTGATAGACCATCCACCAGTCGCCGGCAGGTCCTTCGACCAGTGTGGCATGGCCGCGCGACCACCACTGTTCGGCGTCGCTTTGCGTGCGGACCAGCGGATTGTGCGGGCAATGGGTCCAGGGGCCGTGAATGGATTTCGAGCGGGCGGCAATGACCATATGCCCGGTCACCGGGCCGGCTGTACCGCCCACGGCTGTGATCAGATAAAAATAGTCCCCGTGCCGCAGAAGCTTTGGGCCTTCGGGGGCAAAGTTTTCCGTCACCCAGTCGTCGGGGTAGGTCCACGGCTGATAGGCAGCTTCCAGATCACCGTCGGTGGCCAGACCGTCGTCGGTCAGGCGGATTTTGCGGATACCGTTGACGAACAGATAGCGCTTGCCGTCTTCACCGACCATGTGGCCGGGGTCGATGCAGCCCTTTATCTTGAGATCGACCGGATCGCTCCACGGGCCTTCGATGCGGTCGGCCCAGATGGCAAAGATCGACCATTCACCCCCATCCGGCGCGGCGGGGATGTAGATGAAATAGCGGTCGCCGTGCTTGCACAGGTCCACGGCCCAGATGGTGCCCAGCGGCTTCGACAGGGCCGGGCTTACGGGCGTCCAGTTCACCAGATCGGTCGAATGCCACAGAATCAGGCCGGGATAGGAATAGAAGGACGAAAACGTCATGTAGTAGTTTTCGCCGTCCTTCAGCAGGGTCGGGTCCGGGTGGTCTCCGGCAATGATCGGATTGAGATAGGTGCCATTGCCCAGATCGGCCTTGCGCTGACCTTCGATGCCTTTGCCCCAGCGCGGTTTGGGAGTTGACGCCGCTGTGGCGGGCAGGGCGACGCTGGCGGGGAGTGCGGCCGCTGTGGCCAGACCGGTGGCAAACAGGTGTCTGCGGGACGTTTCCATCAGGGAATCTCTGTGTGTCGGGGGCAAAGGGGGAGGTCGGCGGGCATCAGGTGCGGATACGCACCACATCGGTAAAGCCGAAGGGCTGTCGGCGACGGGCCCGGAAAATCAGGCTGACCCAGTGTTTACCGGCACCCTTGGGGAAGGGGGCGCTCAGAGACGCGCTGCCGTCGCTGGTTTTTTCAGCCACCTTCTGACCGTCGATATAGAGGGTGGCCGGGCCCAGCAGGCCCAGACATTCGATGACACCGCCGCTTTTGCGCACACGGGCATAGGCTTCGACCTCGACGGCGCACAGGACCTCCGTGTCGCGGTCAGGCGCAGGGAAGGGCACGCCGGCGCGGAACCAGCCCCACGAATTCATGTCATTATCCTTTGGGCGCAGATCGGGATCGAGCGGCCCCGCCTGTTCGGGGGCGCGCCGCCAGTTTTCGGTAATCTGTACGCTTTCGGAGACGGCCTGATAGGGCCAGGGCTTTGCTGCCTGCACGTCGATCCTGAGCGTTGCGGGCTTCAGACCCTCCGCCATGGCCTTCAGGACGAGCGGGCCGGACTGGCCTTCGCGCGTCTGGACGATCACCTGCGCCAGCCCGTTGAACAGGGCGCGCGTGTCGCCTTTTTCCGGGCTGATATCATTGGGATTGCCGTTGCCGAGCCCGATAATGTCGCCGCCTTCGACCGTAAAGCGCACGCTGTGCTGCGCGGTCGGCACGTGCCGACCTTTCGCATCCAGCGCTTCGACCGTAAAGGGCTGGGCATCTATGCCATCCCCCTGCATCACCGGGCGGAAGGGGGTCAGTTTCAGTTGTACCGGTGCGCCCGTCGTTTCGACCTCAAAGCGCTTGACCGCCTTGCCGTAACGATAGCCGACGGCGCTCAGCTTTCCCGGCGCGTAGGCGACGGTCCAGCGGTTCATCTCGTAACGGTCCCCCGCCTGACGCCCCAGCGAGCGGCCATTCAGGAACAGTTCCACCGCGTCCATATTGTGCAGGGCCATGACGAGAATGTCCTGCCCCTCCTGTCCGGCCCAGTTCCAGTGCGGGGCCAGATGCAGCACCGGCTCGCTGCGCCACATGGCCTGCCGCATCCAGAAGGCGGTCTTGGCGAAGCCGCACAGGTCCATAATGCCGAAGAAGGACGAGTTGGACGGCCACTGATGCGGCGTCGGCTCGCCGTGATAGTCGAAGCCTGTCCACACGAAGGTGCCCGCCACAAAAGGCCGCTCGGCTATCGCTTTCCAGCCGACGCGCTGCGTGGTGCCCCAGTCGGCGGCGTCATCGTCATAGGAGGCGATGATGTGCTTGTCTTTTATCGTCTTGTATTCCCCGCGCGTCATGAAGGCGGAGCAGTCTTCGGACGAGGTTATGGGCAGGGTCGGGTGCGCCTTATGGAAGGCGTCGTAATTCTGGTACTGGTAGTTGAAACCGACCACATCCACGGCCTGAGACACATTGACGGGCGTAAACAGGCCGTCATTCATGGCTGCCGTCACCGGACGGGTGGTGTCGAGCGACTTGACCTTCGCCACCATGCGCCGGACCATCTGATAGCCCTGTTCCGTCCCCTGCATCGGTTCTTCGTTGAAGACGGACCACAGGATGATCGAGGGGTGGTTGCGATCGCGGCGCACCAGCCACTCCAGCTCGGCCATATGGATGGGCGAGGGGTTGAAGACGCGGTTTTCGTCCATCACCAGAAAGCCCATCCGATCGCACAGGGCATAAAACGCCTTGTCCTGCGCATTGTGCGAACAGCGAATGGCGTTGCAGCCCAGTTCCTTGAGGCGGTGCAGGCGGTATTCCAGAAGCCCCGGCGGCACGGCGACCCCCACCCCGGCATGGTCCTGATGGATGCACACGCCCTTCAGCTTGAGCGGGCGACCGTTGAGGAAGAAGCCCTTGTCCGGATCAAAGCTCTGGGTGCGGAACCCGGCGGGGGTCAGCACCTCGTCGAGGATACGCCCCTGCTGGATGAGCTGCGTGCGCACCTGATACAGGTAAGGAGAGTCGATGTCCCACAGCGTCGGGTTCCGGACGCTCATGCGACCGGTCGCGACACCGGGCTGCATCGGCGGGATTTGGGCGGTCAGGCGACATTCGCTGACGACACGGCCCGCCGCATCGACCAGCGACGAGACGATCTCCGCCGATTGCGGTCGGTCGGTGGTGTTATTCAGCGTCACTTCGACCGGAATCTGCCACTGATCGCCGGTTTTGACGGGGTGGGCAAAGACGCCGTCGGTCTCAATATGCAGCGGATGACGCTTGACGATCCACGTATTGCGATAGATGCCCGCCCCTTCGTACCACCAGCCCTGCATGGCGTCGGCATCGACGCGCACCACCAGTGAATTGAGCGCCGCGCCGTAGGACAGATAGGGCGTAATATCGACATAGATGGCATTATAACCCGACCAGTTGCGATTGATCAGCGTGCCATTGAGCCAGATCGTGGCGTGGGTCGAGATGCCGTCCAGTTGCAGCTCGATATGCTTGCCGCGGTCACTTTCGTCGAACCTCAGCAGGTTGCGATACCAGGCGATGCCGCGCTTGCGATACCCCTGCGCCAGATTTTCGCGCTCATCCGGTACCTGAAAACTGGCAAAGTCGTGCGGCAGAGTGACATGCGTCCACTCCGTATCGTCATAGGAGGCCGCCGCCGCGCCCCAGGCCGATCCGGCCTTGGCATTGGCGTAGGACCAGCCGTGCCCCAGTATTTTGGGGAAGGGAATGTCGCCTTCGAAAAAGCGCCAGCCCTTGTTCAGCGAGAGCACTTCGCGCGGAGACGCTCCACTGGCGACCCTTAGCGATGGAACAGGGGTATCGCGCCCGGCGGCACTCGCCCCCGCCGGAAGCCCATAGGACACAGCCCCCAGAAGGCTCACGGATTTCAACAGGTCGCGTCTGTCCAGCACGATCTTCTCCCTTTTATTGTCGGACAATAATATTATTTTCGCCCAGCTTGTCCAGACATGATGAGAAGATTTTACCAGAAATTGGCAATGAAGGCTTGGACCCGATTGTCCGTATCTAAGCGGGATGCGCGCGGGCGTATTGAAGCGGGGGTTATTATAATATAATAGCGCCGGATCTACACAACACAGGCACGGGGACGATATGCGCAGTCAGTCAAACGGAGGCCCCCTTCTCAGGGCGATGATCGCAGCGCTTTTTCTGATGTGCGGTCTGAACGCGTCCGCCACGGCTCAGGCTCCGCGTGAGCGTCTCAATATCGACAAGGGCTGGCGCTTCGCCTATGGCCATGCCGACGACGAAGCGGCCGATTTCGGCTATGGTCTGCGGCCGTTTTTCTTCGCCAAGGCGGGTTATGGTGATGGCCCTGCCAATCCGGAGTTCAGTGATGCGGGCTGGCGCAAGGTCGATCTGCCGCACGACTGGGCGGTAGAGCTGCCGTTTGATCAACGCGGCAATACCAACCATGGCTCCAAGGCCATCGGACACCCGTTCCCGGAAAACAGCGTCGGCTGGTATCGCAAAACCCTGACGATTCCGGCCTCGGACAAGGGACGTCGGATTTCGCTGGAACTCGATGGCGTCTATCGCAACAGCGTGGTGTGGATCAACGGGCATTATCTGGGGACGGAACCCAGCGGCTATTCGGGGTTTCGTTATGACATTACCGACTACGTCAATTTCGGCGGCGAGAACCTGATCGCGGTGCGCGCCGACGCGACGGTCGAAGAGGGCTGGTATTACGAAGGGGCGGGCATTTACCGTCACGTCTGGCTGACCAAGACCGATCCGCTGCATGTGGCGCAGTGGGGGACCTTCGTCCGATCGACCGTCGAGGGAGCGAATGCCCGGCTCGACATCGACCTGACGGTGCAGAATGTCTTCAAAAGCGAGCAGGGCTTTGCCATCCGTCATGAGGTGGTGGACGCCCGCGGGCAGGTCGTGGCCGAAACGACGCAGGCCGACCGGTCGGTGAACGCCGTATCGGACGGGGTGTTTGCCGCCACCCTGACGCTGTCCGAGGCGCATCTGTGGTCTCTGGAAGACCCGTATCTCTATACCCTGCGCACAAGCCTGTTGCGCGACGGGCAGGTCGTGGACCGCTACGACACCCGATTTGGTGTGCGCACCGTCACCTTCGATCCGGACAAGGGCTTTTTCCTCAATGGCAAGGCCGTCAAACTTCAGGGCACCAATAACCATCAGGACCATGCCGGTGTCGGCGTTGCCTTACCCGACGGATTGCAAACCTGGCGGCTGAAGCAGCTCAAATCCTTTGGCGTCAATGCCTACCGCGCCTCGCATCATCCGCCGACGCCAGAGCTTCTCGATGAAGCTGACCGTCTGGGGATGCTGGTCATCGACGAACACCGCATGATGGGGACCAGCCCGGAAATCACGCATCAGCTTGAGCGTCTGATCCGTCGCGACCGCAACCACCCCAGCATCATCCTGTGGTCGGTGGGCAATGAGGAGTGGGCGCTGGAATGGAAGGACATTGGCACGCATCTGGCGCTTGAAATGCAGGATTTCGTCAGGCGGCTCGATCCGACGCGGCGGACCACGGTCGCCACCAGCGGTTCGGGCAAGGGCACCTCGATTGGCGCGGATGTCATCGGTTTCAACTATGGCGCTCAGCACGATGTCGATGGCTTTCACGCGCAACACCCGGAAAAGCCGGCCCTCATGACCGAAGAAGGCTCTACCCTGACCACGCGCGGCATCTATTTCGACGACCCGGCAAGGGTGCACCTCAATGCCTATGACCGTCAGGGCCGGCCGGGCAGCAGCCTCAGCATCGAAGAAGGCTGGACCCGCGTCATGGCGCGTCCGTGGATGTCGGGCATGTTTGTTTGGACGGGGTTCGATTATCGCGGGGAAACCACGCCCTTCGGCTGGCCGGCCATATCGTCGCAATTCGGCATGGTGGATACGACGGGCGTGCTTAAGGACACGGCCTATTATCTGAAATCGGTGTGGACCGATCAGCCGATGGTGCACATCCTGCCGCACTGGAACTGGGCCGGGCGCGAAGGTCAGCCGATAGATGTCCGCGTTTACAGCAATGGCGATGCGGTCGAGCTGTTCCTCAATGGCAAGTCGCTGGGGCGTCAGGCGATGCCGCGCTATTCGCACCTGAGATGGCGCGTGCCCTATGCGCCCGGCACCCTGACGGCCAGGGCCTATCAGAAGGGGCGGCAGGTCGCCGTACAAAGCGTTACCACCACAGCGGCGCCCACCAAGGTGGTGGCCCGGCCCGACAAGACGGCGCTGAAAGCCGATGGCAGCGATATTTCAGTGGTATGGGTTCAGGTGAGCGACAAGAAGGGGCGTCCTGTGCCCACGGCGGATAATCTGATCGACCTCAAGGTGTCCGGACCCATCCGCCTGATCGGCGTGGGTAACGGCGATCCGGGCTCGCATGAAGCCGACAGACCGGCGGAACGCCATCGCTATGCCCGCCTGTCCAACTGGCGCAGTCTGGCCATAGACGATCTGACGGCGACAGCGGCCGCCGTGGCCCAAGACGCCGACACCTCGTCGTGGCGCGATCCGTCGCAGTGGCTGCCGCCCGAAGCCCAGCCGCCGCTGACCAAAAGCTTGGTGCTGCGCGGTGAGTTTGCCCGTCCTGACGCGCGTCCGGATGAGGAGGTGGTGCTGTTTGTCGGTGCGCTGGCGGCGGATCAGGCCCTCTATGTCAACGGGCAGCCGGTGCAGGCCGAAACTCTGGACGGCGCCCTGATCGTCAGGCTGAACCCCGCTCAGCTTCGTGAAAAGAACAGCCTCGCCTATGTCTTCACCACGCCCGCCGGTGGTGTTCAGGCCCTGTATGATCAGTCGGTGAGCGCCTCCCGATGGGGCAGCCTGCGGGTGACGACCCCGGCAGCCCCGTGGCAGCGCCACCTGTTCAACGGCTGGGCGCAGATCATTGTGCAGTCCACTGGTGAGCCGGGGATGGCCCGACTGGTGGCCCGGTCCGCCGGCCTGACGTCCGCCATGGTCGATTTCAAGGTCGAGTAGAGACGGATCAGGCGGCGTGGGAAAGACTCACCCCATCAGGCTTTGGGTGAATTGCAGAACGGGCGGCGTGAAGGCCAGCGCCCCGATCGCAAGTTGCAGGGCCGTCAGAACGCATACCACGACCAGATAGGCCGGATGTACCCGCCTGTCCTTTATCAGGTCATAGGCCATGCCGATGGCGACATAGAGGATCATACAGGCAAACACCGCCCACGGTGCCAGCGCCCCCAGAAGGGGCATGGGCAGGGCACGCCCGAAGGCGGGCGAAATCACCAGTATCGTCGCCCCCAGCATCAGGCGCTTATGCCAGGCAGGGGATTGGCGCAGCGCAATGGCGGCGCAGACGAGGCCGAAAAAGACCATTACGCCCAGCCCGTCGATAAGCAGAAAAACACTGGGCGGGAAAAAGGGCGGCACCGCGCCGCGCTGAAGGCAGACAAGGGTGGTGAAGAGACCATAGCCGGTCATCAGCATGGCCAGTGCGCCACCGAAGATGCCGAGCTTACGATGCAGGCTCACCTTCTGCGCCACCACCAGGAAATTCTGCACGAGATAGAGGCCGATCCAGCTCATGAAGATAGCCGCGTGCACATGTACATGGGGTGGAAAAATCGAGGTGTCGAAATGGTAGCGCGCCGCATTCAGGCCAAACCCGATAACGACGGTAACCGCCAGAAGAATGGCCATGCCGAGAAAAAAGCGACGTTCCTGAGCTGCCGAAGTGTCGGACCGGGTGATGCCGGATGATGTCATGAAAAAAGCCCTCCTGTGGTGTTCGCCCCGTTGCGTTCGCCCGCACTATGCGGCCGGCAGACGCGGCGAAGACAGGACCTGAACCTGACCGAAACCTGATTTTTATAGTTCACAAAACCCTGTTAGGCTAAGTTGCGCTGCAAAGGATGCCTGTCGCCCCCATGTCCAGACCGCTTGCCCACCTGACCGATCGGTCCCTTGGCCGATTGCATCTCAAGCCATCGGCCTGCGAAGTGATCCGCGGCGGCGAGGTCTGGGTCGTCGAACCGCAGCTCATGCGCGTTCTCATTCTGCTGGCAGAGCGGGCCGGGCAGGTCGTCTCGCGCGGCGATCTGGTCGAGGTGTGCTGGGACGGCCGCGCCATCAGCGAAGACGCCATCAACCGCGTCCTGTCGCGTCTCAGGCAACTGGGCCGTGAGACGGGTGACTTCCATATCCGCACGGTGCGCAAGGTCGGATACCGGCTGGAAATACGGGCGGAGGCACCGCCGCCGGAGCCGCAAGCGGCACCAACCGTGCCACGGGAAGCGTCGAGGAGCGCGGGACACCGGGCGTGGCTTTACGGGGCAGGGGGGCTTGTCGCCTGTCTGCTGGTCGGGCTGGTCTGGTGGATGGCGCTGCACAACCCGTTTGCTCCAAAGAGCTTTACGCTGGCGCTGACCGATATTCGGGCGGATGCTCCGACGACGGTGTCCCCTGAGCGGCTTCGCGCCGAGCTGGCGCATACCCTGTCGCAAATGCGTGGCCTCAGACTGGTCGCCACCGCCGATAAGGACGTACCGAGCGACTACAGCCTGTCGGGCTCCATCAGCGGTCCGCCGGCCGCGCCGACCATCGAACTGACCCTGCGGGAGACGCGATCCCGGACGCAGGTATGGAGCGCGCGCTTTGATCAGGCCCTGATGGCCGATCCCGATGCCACTGAGCGTGCCGTAGCCGCCACCGCCCGCTATCTGGCGGTGGTGCTGGGCGATCGCGTCGCCGGTCGCCAGGCCGCCAGCGAGCCACCCCCGGCGGAGGTGGCAACGCACATCAGTGAGGGGCAGCGCGCCCTGTCACAGGCGCATGAGGCCCGGCACAATCGCGACTGGCCGCGCTTCAATCGCCTGATGACCGAGGTGGACACCAGCGCCACGCGGGCGCTTGCCATCGACCCGCACGCCGCCGGTGCGCTGATGCTCAAATACGAGGTCGATGCCCTGCCCCTGTATCCGCGCCTCGACGAAACGCGGGTGCAGTTCGTCGAACGCCAGCAGCGGGCGCTCAGTTCGCTCACACAGGCCGTCACCGCCGACCCGGACAATCCCGAGGTTCTGGCCGCGGCCGGCCGCGATATGATGGATCGCCAGAGATGGGAGGACAGCGAGCGGCTGCTTCTGCGCGCCGTGGCTATCGACCCCAATTCGCGCGACGGGAACCTGTGGTACACCTACTATCTCGGTCTGATGAACCGGTGCGGAGAGGGGCTGAAAACGGCTCGTCTGGCCGCCGCTTTGGCCCCGGACGATATCTGGCGGCAACTGGCTGTGCCGCGTCTGCTGCATTGCGCCGGGCGTAAGGCCGAGGCGGCGGCGCTCTATGGCCGCATCCTCGGGCGCGACCCGTCCAATGTGTTCGTTCTGCGCGAATACTATCTGATGCTGCTGGCGCAGGAAAAGGCGGGGCCCCTGCGCGATCTCACGCGCCACGTCCGGCACGATCTGTGGCGGGATGGCCCGCCTGCGCCCGTCAGCGACTTTTTGCAGCGCATGGATGTCGCCGCCGACGCCCTAGACGGCAAGTCTCAGGCCTTTCACCGCCTGCTGAATGCCGAGCGCGCCTTTCTTGACAATCCGCAACTGGCGTCGGACGGGTTTGGCAAAAGCATTGGCGACCGTCTTTTTGTGCTGGCGGTCGAATACGGCCATACGGGGCAGGCCGATGCGTCGCTCACCTGCCTTGAGCGCGCGGTGGAACAGTCGTCGCTCTATCTCCCCTGGGCCTTGCCCTATGGAGCGTCCCCTTTGCCGCAGACTGTGACGCGGCGCCCGGCGTTTCAGGCCATCTGGCGGCGAACGCCCCAACTGTCGGAACTGATCAAACGGCGGAAGGGTCCGATGGCGTTCTGACGTCTGACCCTATGCTTGCCGGCTCAGGTTTCCGTAGGGACCCATAAGCGCAAAATTTGCAGTGCAGCAAAATCGCCACAGTTTCATTTGCAGCCAAGCTCTTGATAAGCCTTGTATTTGTTTATTTGTAAAGGGTTTCCGGACAGGTGCCTAGGCGTCACATCTTTGTTGCGAAGCACAAAAAACTGTGTGACGCTTTTGTGATCCATACACACCGAGCGACCGGTCTCCCGCACCTCCGGCGCTCTGCAAAGGGGGCATACATGTCGCATACATCGCGTCGATCCACAGGGAAAGCCGTTTACCGGCTGGTCAGTGTCTCCGCTATTGCGCTTCTGAGCGCGGGGGCGGCCTTGGCGGACGAAGGGCCCGCTGCAGAACCGGACGTGACGGACGTGGTGGTGACCGCGACGCGGCGCGCCACTAATGTGCAGAAAATCCCCTACAATATTTCCGCTGTCGGGGCGGCCGAAGCGGAACGCAACGGCATTGTTGAAATCGCCGATCTGGCGCGTGTCACACCGGGTCTGAGCTTTCGCGACGTAGGGGCCCGCGACAACGGCTCCGTCATCCTGCGGGGGCTGTCGGTCTCTCCGCTTCGCGTTTCCACCGGCGGCGATAACGGCTCGGTGGCCCAGTATATCAATGAAACGCCGGTCACCAATCAGCCGCGGGTGTTCGATATCGACCATATCGAAGTGCTCCGCGGACCGCAGGGCACGCTCTACGGCTCGGGCTCGCTTGGCGGTGCCATCCGCTATATCGTCAACGATCCGAAGATGTATTTCGACGCCTCGGCCGGCACAGACTTCTACAAGATATCGGAGGCCGAAAAGGGCTCACACAAACTTACGGGTATGATCAACCTGCCGCTGGTCGAAGACAAGCTTGCCCTGCGCGTCGCCCTGCAGCACCTCGACGACTCGGGTTTTACCGACTACCCCATGGTCCTCAGCGGGCCGAAGACCGATCTGGATTTTGAAAAGCGCACGACGGCGCGCGCCTCGCTCCTTTGGAAACCCACAGAGGCGTTTTCAGCCACCGCCAGTGTTTACTACGACAATGCCAAGGCGGGGGGACGCACCGGTTCCAATGCGGGCCTGACCATCAAGCCGCCCTATGATGGCGTTTCGGATAATTCCGACCCGACCCAGTGGTCCTACCCGGCCTTCAATTACCGCCCTTATACGCTCGGCAAGTACGAAATCGGTCAGCGTTTCGAGGAGCCGGAATCGAACCACTACCTTCTGTCGGCGCTTGAACTGAAGTACGATCTTGGCTTTGCCGACCTGACCTCTTCGACCTCTTACACCAAAGAAAACGTGCTGGGGCACCGCGACCAGACCGACCTTCTGCTGGGCCTGGGGTTTGGCTATGAAAACTACCCCGACTTCCGGGCCTTCACTACGGAAGAGTCGGATTTTGACGCCGCGGTGCAGGAATTGCGTCTGGTTTCGAAGTCAGGGGGCGCGTTCGATTACGTCGCAGGGCTCTACTACACCCGCGAGAAGGCCCACAGCACCTCCAAGGAATTCACACCGGGCATGGTGCAGTTCGCCGGGCTGGGGCGAACCGATGATCTGGAGTATTTTTCGGATGAGCACACAGAATACACTGAGATCGCGGCCTTCGGTGAACTGACCTGGCACGTCACGGATCGCTGGCAGCTCACGGGGGGGCTGCGAACGTTCGAGCTTAAGGACGACGCCGTGTCTTGCACCGCTTTGCCGCTTTACGACGATCCCTTCTCGGATGCCATCACCTTCTCCTGCGCCGACGGGTCGTCCAAGGTGCGCAAGACCATCTATAAGGCCAATACCTCCTATCAGTTGACGCCGGACCTGTTGCTCTATGGCACCTTTTCACAGGGTTTCCGCCGCGGCGGCGTCAATACCCTGCCGGACGGGGCGCAGTTTGCCGGCATCACCGAGGCCCAGCGCAAATATATTCCGGATACCGTCGATAATTTCGAGCTGGGTGTCCGCTCCCAATGGTTCGACCGGGCGTTGACGCTCAATGCTGCCCTGTTCCATATCGACTGGCAGGATGTGCAACTGGCTTCGCTGGCGCCCGGAAATCTTCCCATTATTGCCAATGCGGGGAAGGCGACCTCTGACGGCGTCGAACTGGAGTCCGAATGGAAGGCCACAGACGCGTTGGCGTTTAGTTTCGGCTATGCCTATACCAAGGCCGAGATCGCGGAGACCTATTACAGCCGCAATGAGGATGGCGATATCCTCAACACCTTCCTCAAAGGCACGGCCCTGCCGGGGACGCCGGAACATCAGGTCAGTCTGGCGGTCGATTACAACTTACCCACCCTGTCGGTCGGTGAGTTGAGCCTGCACGCCGATGTCAGCCATTCATCGAAGGTGACCACATCAGCGGAAAAGGACAGCCTCGACTACCGCACGCTGGAGGGCTTCTCAGAGGTGAATGCCTCGGCCATGCTGATCCCCTCGGATGGCGTGAAGGTCCGGTTCTATGTCACCAATCTGACCAATGAATACGCCTTCGTCGCGTCGCAGGGCCCCTCAACCTACGGCCTGCAGGGGCAGTTCCTTATCCCCATCCGCCCGCGCACGGTCGGTTTGTCCATTTCCAAGAATTTCTGAGTGTCGCCACAAGACCCGGATCGGCTGATGGCCGAAGCTGTGGGGCTTCGGCGCGCAGGACGGCTGACCGAGGCCATGGCCTTGGCGCGACGGCTGACCGAGGCCGATCCCGGACGACTTGACGGCTGGTTCGTTTGGGGGACGACCGCGCTGACGGCGGGCAAACTGTCCGAGGCTGAGCAGGTGCTGGGGGAGGGCGCTCGTCGCGCGCCGGCCAGTGCCCGCGCACGTTTTCTCGTGCCGCGCGCCCGGACATTGACGGCTCTGGGGCGATCATCTGAGGCGGTTGCCCTGGCGCGTGAAGCCGTTTCGCAAATCACACAGGCGGCTGACTTCAATACCCTGAGTGCCGTGCTGTCGCAGGCCAATCTGCCGGACGAAGCCGTACCTCTGTCGGAAAAAGCGGTGGCGCTCGACCCGTCTGCATCGGAAGCCTGGAATAATCTCGGCAGCCTCTATCAGTTTTTAGGGCGCATGGAGGACGCGGCGGCGGCCTTTGAGCGCGCCGTGGCGACCGGACCCAACCCCGCCGCCCATCTGGCCCTCGCCAGAGCGCGCAAGTGGTCCGCCGAAGACAATCACGTCCTGCGCCTGAAAGCGGTGCCCACCGCCTCGCCGCTCGATGAGGCGAGGATAAACTACGCCCTGTTCAAGGAACTGGACGATTTGGGGCAATACGAAGCGGCGTGGAGCCATCTGCTGAAGGGCGCGGGCGCGGCAAAAGCGGCGCTTGGCGGCTGGGACGCTGCGCAGGCGGCAGAGACCCTTGCGGCGTGGCAAAGTGCGTTTCAGGCACCATCACCCGTTACCACGGCGCGACCGGGGGATGATGGAGGGGCGGAACGGCGACCTCGTCGCCTGTTTATTGTGGGTTTGCCGCGCTCAGGCACGACGCTCGTTGAGCGCATACTGACCGCCCATTCTCAGGTACAGGCGCTGGGTGAACTCCAGACCTTCGGTCTGGCGGTCAAGCGGGTGTCGCAGAGCCGCACGCCTTATCTGCTGGATGCCGATACGGTGATGCGCGCGGCCAAGGTCGATCCTGTGGAAATCGCCGCGCTCTATGCCGCCGAAACCGCCTATCTTTGGGATGGGAAAAGCGCCGTCACCATCGACAAGCTGCCGCACAATCACGACTACTGCGCTCTGATCCGTCGCGCCTTTCCCGACGCCATCCTGCTCCACGTCCGTCGAAACCCGATGGACGCGCTGTTTGGCGCCTTCCGCTTGCTGTTCGCGCACGCTCACAAATGGTCCTACGACCTCACGGACCTTGCGGTACATTATGACCATTACCACCGCCTTATGACGCACTGGCGCGCGATGGACACGGACATTATCGACGTGTCCCTTGAAAGCCTTATTGCCAATCCGGAGAGCGAAATTCGCCGGCTGCTGAGCGCGTGCGGGCTGACGTTTGAGCCCGCGTGTCTTTCACCTCATGAAGCGAATGGTGCCGTGGCGACCGCTTCTTCGACGCAGGTCCGCCGGCCGATAAATGCCGATGGCGTAGACGTTTGGCGGCGCTACGAAAAGGGTCTCAGACCGCTGTCCGAACGGTTGAATGCCCTCGGTTATATTCCACGGGCCTCAGCATTATAGCTGACTTTAAGGCATTCGTTGTGGGACGAGGTGATGGTGCCGGTTGCAGGATTCGAACCCGCGACCTGATGTTTACAAAACAACTGCTCTACCAACTGAGCTAAACCGGCACGCCGCGAGTCAAAAGGGTATCGCCCGCAGGGCCGTCCTTATGCCGGGAGCCATTACGGAACGCAACGGATTTGCCGCCTTCGCCACAGATTTTTTCGTACTTTGGCTATCAAACCTGTGTGCAGGGCGGCAAAATGGTCTAAAGGACAAGCCGATTTCCTGAGTTTTAGACGGTCTGAGCATGTCCCGCATTCTGATCACTTCCGCGCTGCCCTATATCAACGGCATCAAGCACCTCGGCAATCTGGCCGGGTCCATGCTGCCGGCCGATGTCTATGCCCGGTTCATGCGGGCGCGCGGGCACGAGGTGCTGTATATCTGCGCGACCGACGAACACGGTACGCCGGCTGAGCTGGCCGCTGCCAAGGCCGGGCAGGACGTGAAGACCTATTGCGACGAGCAGCACCTGATCCAGAAGGCCGCCGGTGAGGCCTTCGGGCTCAGCTATGACTGGTTCGGCCGGTCAAGTTCGGCCGAAAACCGCCACCTGACTCAGGCCTTTTGCGAGGCGCTGGACCGTAACGGCCTGATCGAGGAACGCACGGACAAGATGGTCTATTCCATCGACGATGGCCGCTTCCTGCCCGACCGCTACGTCGAAGGCACCTGTCCGCATTGTAAGTTCGAAAAGGCGCGCGGGGACCAATGCGACAATTGCGGGCGGTTGCTCGATCCGACGGACCTGATCAATCCCTATTCGGCGGTGTCGGGGTCGCGGAACCTTGAGGTACGCGATACCAAGCACCTCTATCTGCTGCAAACGAAGGTCGAACCGCAGTTGCGGGCGTGGATCGAGTCGAAGACGCAGTGGCCGCAACTGGCCAAGTCCATCGCGATGAAGCACCTCGAAGAAGGTCTGATCGACCGTGGCATCACGCGTGACCTGAAATGGGGCGTGCCGGTAACCAAGGACGGAAAGCCCAGAGAAGGCTTTGAAAACAAGGTCTTCTACGTGTGGTTTGATGCGCCGGTGGAGTATATCGGCGCCACGCAGGAATATTTCAATGCGAAAGGAAACGCCGACGGCTGGCAAAGCTGGTGGCGTCTCGATCAGGGGGCGGAGGACGTAACCTACGTTCAGTTCATGGGTAAGGACAATGTCGCCTTCCACACGGTGAGCTTCCCGGCGACTATTATCGGGTCCAATGAGCCCTGGAAGATGGTCGATACGCTGAAGGCGTTCAACTGGCTGAACTGGTACGGCGGCAAGTTTTCGACTTCGATGAATCGCGGCGTGTTCATGGATCAGGCGCTGGAGCTGCTGCCCGCCGATTACTGGCGCTGGTATCTGATTTCGCAGTCGCCGGAAGGCTCGGATTCGTCGTTTACCTGGGAGCAGTTTCAGGGCGCGGTGAACAAGGATTTGGCCGACGTGCTGGGCAATTTCGCCAACCGCATCCTGAAATTTACCGAGTCGAAGTTCGGCGGCGTCGTGCCGGAAGGCGGCGAGGCGGGCCCGCTAGAACAGAAGCTCTACGCCGATCTGTCGGCCTTGCTGGCTGAGGCGACCGAAGCCTTTGAGGCCATGGAAATGCGCAAGGCCGCGCAGGCGGTGCGGCGCATCTGGGTGCTGGGGAACGAGTATCTTCAGGAAGCCGCCCCGTGGACGGCCTTCAAGACCGATGTGGAGCGCGCGGGGGTCATTGTGCGTCACGGCCTCAATCTGGTGCGCCTCTATGCCGTGCTGGCCCAGCCCCTGATGCCGTTTGCGGCACAGTCCATTGCCGACTGCGTGGGCGTTGACCTGCCGCTCGACTGGCCGACGACGGACGCTCAGGCCGAACTGTCCAAACTGCCGGCCGGTGCGACGGTCCGATCCGGCGAGGTCCTGTTCAAAAAGATCGACGACGATAGGGTCGCCGAGTGGGCCGCCCGCTTTGGCGGCAGCGAAACGGGCTGAAGAAAAATTCATTAGGGATCAAAGGCGTTCGGGCGTATCCATGGATAACGGAGGATTGCCGTTATGGATATATCGAACGCTTTTTTCAGCTATCGGGGGCGGTTTCGCCGGCGCGATTTCTGGCTCTACAGCCTGTTCCTATGGTTGATCAGTTCGGCCTTTCTGGCCCTGTTCGGCGGCGATGACCACGGCATGAGCCTGTTCAGGCCCTATCGCTTTGATGGCGTGGGGCTGGTCGGCTTCGTGGCCTGGCTGGGCGTGCTCTATGCCACCTTTGCCGTGCAGGTCAAACGCTGGCACGATCGCAACAAGTCGGGCTGGTGGGCGCTGATCACGCTGGTGCCACTGATCGGCTGGCTATGGGTTCTGATCGAATGTGGCTTTCTGGAAGGCACAACCGGCGACAACCGCTATGGGCCAGCAATGAAGCTCTGAGGTTTCAGGGAAGATATTGGAGCGGGTAGACGGGATCGAACCGACATCCTCAGCTTGGAAGGCTGCTGCACTACCATTGTGCTATACCCGCCTGTGGTCAGGCTTCGATCCGTTGCCGAAAGCCGTTTCAAGGACGTGCGGTGGTGGGGGAAGCAGGACTCGAACCTGCGAAGCTTACGCAGCGGATTTACAGTCCGCCCCCTTTGCCGCTCGGGACATTCCCCCAAAGCACGCCCGTTGAAACGAGGTGGTCCTTAAACTCAATCTTTGAACAAAGAACAAGTCCAAAAACAAAAAAACTTTTTGGTTTCTGTGGATGCCCGCATTAAACAGACCGCCAATCCAGCCAAAAAGCCTTATCGGCCTCTCATCGGAGCGCGTCTTATAGTGTCAAGCCAACGCGAACGCAACGACCCTAAATCGCGGAAAGGGCCCAATAGCTCTAAAAAATCCGGGGCGAAGGCCGCTTTTTCGGGACAATCCAAGCCTTTTACCAAGGATAAGCCGCGCGACAAGGGCGGCAACGCCCCGGCTCAGACGGCGCGCGTTCAGACTCAGACCCACTCTCAGACACGGGCCAAGCCGTCGGTGCGGGTGTCCGAAGACGGCTGGATCTGGGGCCTGCACGCGGTGGAAGCGGCGCTGAAAAATCCGTCCCGCCACGGACCGATTCGTCTTTATGTGACGCCGGAGCGTCAAAAGGCGCTGGAGCAGGTGGCCCCCAAGCGCGGCGACCTGCACGTGCGCCTGACCGAGATGGCGGAATTTTCCGGCTTCCTGCCGCAGGGGGCGGTGCATCAGGGCGTGGCGCTGAACGGCCCACCGCTGGAAGGCGACGACCTGAACGGCCTGATGGAAGGGGCGCTGAGGCAGGCGCACCCGGTGCTGGTCATGCTGGATCAGGTGACCGATCCGCAAAATATCGGGGCCATTCTGCGCACCTGCGCCGCCTTTGGCGCGGCCGGGCTGATTATGCAGGATCGCCATTCGCCGGTCATGCAGGGCGTGCTGGCCAAGACGGCGGCGGGGGCGATGGATATAGTTCCATTCGCGCGGGTGACCAATCTGTCGCGGGCGCTGGAGTCCCTGACGGAAAATGGCTTTGTCAGTCTGGGCATGGCGGGGGAGGCCGAGCACAGCCTTCAGGTCGTGTTGGAGCAGCAGGGCTGGCGTCAGACGGGCAGCCCGCGGGCGCTGGTCATCGTCATGGGCTCAGAAGGCGAGGGGCTGCGGCGTCTGGTGGCCGAACACTGCGACCATCTGGTCAAAATCCCCATGCCGGGCGGCTTTGAGAGCCTGAACGTCAGTCATGCGACGTCGATAGCGCTTTATGAGGCTCTGGGTCGCACGGTTTGATCGCCTCGTAATAGTGGTTGCCGCCTTCATCGTGGTGACTGCCGACGAGGGACAGGCCGTGGGCGTCCAGAAGCGCCGTATAGGTAGCCTGACCCAAGGCGCGTGAGAGACGCCCGGTCAGGTTGTCCGGCCATTCGCAGACCTGAAGCGTGGCGGTAAACAGAAAGCGCCCGCCGGGTTTCAGCGCCTGGGCCACCCTGCCGATCAAGTCCGCCTGATCCGCCTCCGACAGCAGAAAGATCAGACCCACGCAGACCGCCGCATCGAAAGTTCGGTCAAAGAAGGCGCTGACCTGCGCCGCTTCGCAGGCGACCGGCGCGTCGGGAAAGCGGGCGTGAAAGGCAGCGACCAGACGGGGCGAAGCGTCTATGCCCGACACGGCAAATCCCGTTTCCATCAGGGCTTCGGCAATCGGCACGCCCGATCCGCAACCCACATCGACTATGGCGCTGCCGGCGGGCAATTGGGCAATGGCCCAGTCGCGTACAAGACCGGCCCCGACGACGGAGCGCATTTCCATAAAGCGCTGGGCAAGAGCGTCCCAGCCTTCGGAGGGATCATCAGGCATGGTCAGGCTCCGGTGCGATTTAGAGCGTTTTTCGCTCAAGTGGATACCGGTTGAGCGTGAAAAAACGCGACAAAACAGAAATTTAGAGCAACATTTCGACTCAGAATGAACGAAATGCACTCTGAGGATTGTCCAGCCTGACATGCGTTCTGCCTCTGGACAAGGCGGGATGCGAAAACTAGGAGAGAGGCAAACCTTTTCACCCGATCCTGTTTTAAGGGCCTATTATGGACTTTTTCAGTCATCCTGAATTTGCGTCTCAGGTCTCGGCCTTTTTTCAGGTCGTGTTCATCGACATCGTCATGGCCGGGGACAATGCCGTGGCGGTCGGTCTGGCGGCGGCCGGTCTGGCGCCCAATGATCGCAAGAAAGCCATCCTCTATGGCCTGATCGCAGCGGTCATCATGCGTATCGGATTCGTGCTGCTGACGGCCCAGCTTCTGACCATTGTGGGCCTGCTTCTGGCGGGCGGGTTGCTGCTTTTGTGGGTGGCGTGGAAGATGTGGCGGGAACTGCGTGAACCGGATACCCACGCGCAGGAGCACGCCGAAGCCGTGTTGGAAGACGCCACCGGGGCCGATATCAACGGCAATACCACCACCGGCGGCGCTACGGCGCGCAAACCCAGAACCAAGAGCTTCAAGGCCGCTGTGCTGCAAATCCTGCTGGCCGACCTCTCCATGTCGCTCGACAATGTGCTGGCCGTGGCCGGGGCGTCGCACGCCCACCCGGAAATCATGGTCTTCGGCCTTATTCTGGCCATTGCCCTGATGGGCGTCGCCTCGCACTTTATCGCCAAGGTCCTGCACAAGTACCGCTGGATCGGCTTCTTCGGTCTCGCCGTCGTGCTATACGTGGCGCTGAACATGATTTGGGTAGGCCACCGCGACATCGTGGTCGATACGGGTAAGGTCGCGGAATATAACCAGATTGTGCCGGACTTTATGGACATCACCGAAAAAGACATCAAACACTTCGGCCCGAAACCGGCGCATTGAGCCGGGCTCAGGGCATGTCTTCGGGCATGTCCTCAAGGCGATAGGCGTTGAGCATGGGGCGGTGGCCTTCGGGCGAGGGGCCAAAGCGGTTGCCGCCCCTTTGCCCGGCCAGAAACCCACATTCGATCAGCGCCCAGAGCTGCCCCAGCACCGGCACCAGGCCGACCATCAGCCACCAGCCGGACTTGCCGCGATCGTGCCAGCGCTTGACGCTCAGGCAGAAACCCATCCACAGGAGCGGCAACCCCAGAACCAGCCACATCGGGTCCAGCCCTTCAGCCGGGCTGAGGCCTATGCGCTCGCCGTAATTGGCCCTGAGCCACCACAGGGTTACGCAAACGACGGCGATGCCGAGGCTCCAGCCCCAGAAGCCGATGCGCGACAGCCGCCCATTCGGGCTGAGCAGGGTATTGATGATATTCATGGTTTCCTCCCGGCCGCGTCACCAGCGACTCTGTTTGCCTGAATTTACCATAACGCGGTTCCTGACCGCAGAGGGGCGGCAGTAAACTTATCGGGAGCGGCGGGATCATTATGGTTTCTGGAAGAAACAAAATGATCCCGCTTTTGTTTTGCCTCTCGCCGGGCGGTGGCTGCGCCACCTAGGCCGCCGCCTCAATGGCGGCTTGAGCGGGATGATTTCATCAAAATCATCCCGCTAAGTTACGCTGTGACCATAAGGCAGATGCGCCCGCCGGCAATCGGGGCTATGCTGTGCGAATGAGAGTGGTTCTGAACCTGCTTGGCCTGTGTTTCGTCGCGCTTGGCGTCATCGGCATGTTTGTGCCGGTGCTGCCGACGACTGTGTTTCTGATCATCGCGGCCGTCATCTTTGCCCGCTCCAATCCGGAATGGGAGCGGCGCATCATGGCGCACCCGAAGTTCGGCCCACCCATCCGCGCCTTCCGTGAACGCGGTGTCATCGGCCCGACGGCCAAGATCGCGGCGGTCAGCGGCATGGCGGTGTCTTCGGTGATCGGCTTCGTCACCCTGCGCGGTGTGTGGGCCTTTGTGCCAGCCGGGGTGTGCCTGTTGTGCGCCCTTTACGTGCTGTCACGACCGTCTCAGTGATAGTTACCCGTGTGACCGCTTGACCCGTTGCGAAGGAAGGCGCTAGCTTCCGACATTGATTTTCGGAGCGCCCCATGCCGTCCAAGCTGACTATTGCCGTCTCTGCCGTTGCCCTCATGGGTGCGGCGGTTGTCTCCCCCGTCTTTGCGCAGGCCACGCTGACCCCTGAGCGGGTGTTTGCCAATCCGGACCTCTCCGGGCCGAAGGCGGTAGGCGCGCGCCTGTCGCCGGACGGTACGCTTCTGACCTTCCTGAAGCCCAAGCTGACCAACGCCACGGTGCAGGACCTGTGGGCCGTCGATGTCAAGGGCGGTGAGCCCTATGTGCTGGTCGATGCCGACACCCTGTCGTCCGAAGGTAAGGAACTCTCCGAGGCCGAAAAGGCGCGGCGTGAGCGGATGCGTGTGTCGGCGCGCGGCGTGGTGGCCTATGACTGGGACCCATCGTCCAAAACCCTGCTGGTGCCGCTGGATGGCGACATCTATCTCGTGGATCGTGCCACCAAAAAGATCAGTCGCGCCACCGAAACGCCGGGCGATGAGGTCGATGCCAAGCTCAATCCCAAGGGCGGACAGGTGGCCTATGTCCGCGATCAGACCCTCTATGTGCGCGATCTCGACACCGGCAGTGAGCGCGCCATTACGCCCAGGGGTGAGGGCGTGATCTCCTATGGCGTGGCCGAGTTTATCGCGCAGGAGGAACTGAACCGCTACACCGGCTACTGGTGGTCGCCGGACGGCACGAAGATCGTCTATGCGAAGGTTGATGAAAGCCCCGTTGATATTGTCGAACGCTTCGAAATCAGCGGCACGGGGACGCGCACGGTCGATCAGCGCTACCCCAAGGCCGGACGACCCAATGCCATCGTCACCCTGTTTGTGCACGATCTGAAAGCCGGTACGGATGTGCCGCTCGATCTGGGGGCCAACAGCGATATCTATCTGGCGCGCGTCAACTGGAGCCGCGACGGTCAGTCGATCTTCGTCCAGCGCCTGAGCCGCGATCAGAAGACGCTGGACCTGCTGCAATATGCGGCGACGGGCGGGGCGGCGCGCACGGTTCTGACCGAAACCTCGGACACCTGGGTCGAACTGAATAACGAGCTGCGTTTCCTGAAGGACGGGCGCTTCCTGTGGGCGTCGGAACGCGACGGCAATAACCACCTCTACCTCTACGACAAGGACGGCAAGCTGATCCGTCAGGTGACCAAAGGCGACTTCCCCGTAGCGCGGGTCGCGGCGGTCGATGAGGCAAAGGGCGAGGTGTGGTTTGAGTCCTCCTACAAGACCGTGGTCGAGATGGGGCTTTACAAGACCTCCTACCTCAAGCCGTCCGAGCCGGTCGCCCTGACCCACGCCGGTGGCTGGTGGTCCACGGACGTGTCGCCCAATGCCAAGGCTTTTATCGGCACCTATGCCGACCCGCAAACCCCGGCCCAGACCGGGCTTTATGACGCGACGGGCAAGCGCGTGCGCTGGATCGAGGAAAACGCGCTCGACGCCAAACACCCGTATTTTGCTTACAAAGACACCTATAGCGCGCCGGAATTTGGCACGCTGAAGGCGGTGGATGGTGAAGACCTGCACTGGCTGATGCTCAAGCCGCGCGGCTTTGACCCAGCGAAAAAGTACCCGGTCATCGTCTCCATCTATGGCGGGCCGGCGCGGCAGGACGTGCGCCGCGGCTGGGTGTCGCCGGCCAACCGCCTGTTTCAGGAGGCCGGATACATCGTCTTTACCCTCGACAATCGCGGCACGCCCAATCGTTCAGTGAAGTTCCAGCGCGCTATCTATAAGCAGTTCGGCGGGCCGGATATCGACGATCAGATCATGGGGGCGAAGTGGCTGCAAAGCCTGCCCTATGTCGATCCGGCAAAGATCGGCATTATGGGCTGGTCGCAGGGGGGCTTTGTCACCCTGATGGCGCTGACGGCCAAGGACACGCCATTCGCGGCCGGCGCGGCCGGCGCGCCGCCGACCGAGTGGGGGCTTTATGACACGGCCTATACCGAGCGCTACATGTCCACGCCACAGGCCAATGCGGATAACTACGCCAGGTACGACGTGGTCAATCGTCTCGATAACCTCAAGCCGGGCAGTCTGTTGCTGATGCACGGCATGGCCGACGACAATGTCATTCTGCAAAACACGACGCGCGTCGTCGATGCCTTGCAAAAGAAGTCGATCCCGTTCGAACTGATGCTCTATCCGGGCGACCGACACGGCATCCGCAGCAACGAGAAAAACCTGTTCCGCTATCGGTTGTATCTGGACTTTTTCGACCGCAAGCTGAAAAAATAAAGAAGCCAAAACCTTGTTATATTACAATTGCTTCATGACACGTAATTAAGTTGTCCTGAACGCCCGCCTTGTTCATGCTTAGCCTATTCAAGTCATTCAGGGGTTTGACAATGGGCAAGGGCATGAAGGCGGGCGTTTTGGTCGCCGTAGCCGGTATAGCCGTAGCGGCGGGCGCGCAGGCGGCCACGCAGGTGGAACTGAAGAACATGGCGGCACGCGTCATCGTCACGCCGGAAAACCGCAGCGACGTGCAACTGACCGTCAATTACGGCAAGGCCGATCTGCCGAAGATTCTGGTTACGACGACGGGCGACAAGCTGGTGGCGTCCGGTCAGTTGCGTAAACGCAGCTATAGCTGTGCCCGCAATCAGACGGTTCGCATCGACGGCAAGGGGGCGGTGGCTGTGTCCGACCTGCCCGTCGTCTATCTGCGCGTACCTATGGACGCCAGGGTGGCCTCCGAAGGCGCCGTCTATGGCCGTATCGGTGCCACGAAAACTCTGGAATTTGCGCTGGGTGGCTGCGGCGACTGGACCACGGATACGGTGCAGGGCAAGGCCGAACTGAATATCGGCGGCTCAGGCAGTATCCGCGCCGCTGACGCCGCAGAGGCTGAAGTCGCCGTCGGCGGCTCGGGCGACATCTATCTGGCGCGCGTCAAGTCCCTGTCGGGTGCCATCGGTGGCTCGGGCTCCATCAATGTGGCCGAGGTGGCCGGGCCCGTGGAAATCGCCATTGGCGGCTCTGGCGACGTGCGGATTGAAAAAGGTGTCGCGCCCAAGGTGGACGTGTCGATTGCCGGTTCCGGGAATGTGCGCTTCGGCGGTGAAGCGGGCGATGTGGATGTGTCCATCGTCGGCGCCGGCGACGTGTCCGTGCGCAAGGTCACGGGCCGTGTCTCGCGTTCGGTCATGGGATCGGGCCGGGTTCACATCGGTGAGGGCGGTCGCTGACATAATTGAGTATTCGGTCAGGTGTAAGATGCATCCGACGACGTAATCTCCGCCTGCACTTTCCGGGGCAGGTGGCGATCAGGAGAAGGGCCTGATCTTTCGGTCTTGCAATTCTCTGGTTCTCCATAAACTCAGACGCGGCGGCCCTTGTGACCGTCGCGTTTTTTTTGTCACCGTACCGTCTTTTGACAAGAGGGGGCGACTGCGTTAACCCTTGAGGCTGGACTTGGGGGAGGGGTGTCATGCAGACCTTGGTGGATGGCCTGTCGGTGCTTGGCGGATGGCGCATCAATTTCATGCAGTTTGTCGCTATCGGTACCATACTGTGTGTCTTCGTCATTCAGGGTTTTCGCATCAATCAGGAGTATCAGCGCGCCGTCGTCTATCGGTTGGGGCGCTTCGTCAATGTGCGCGGGCCGGGCCTGTTCTGGATCATTCCCTTCATCGAATGGAGCACCAAGGTCGATGTGCGGATACTTTCGGTCAATCTCCAGACTCAGGAGACGCTGAGCCGCGACGGCGTGGCGGTGAAGGTCAACGCCGTCGTTTGGTACTGCATCGACAACCCGGCCAAGGCGGTCAACAGCGTGCTCGACCCGCATACGGCCGTGCTTCAGGCGGCGGAAACCTCCCTGCGGGATGTGATCGGGCAGCACGATCTGGACGCCATCCTTAAGAGCCGCGAACAGATCAACGCGCTTCTGATGACTCAGCTTGACCGCGCGGCCAACAAGTGGGGCGTGGATATCGACGCCGTGGAAATGCGCGATCTCGACATTCCGGTGCAGATGCAGCGTGCCTTGGCTCAGGAAGCCGAAGCGACCCGTGAAGCCAAGGCTCGCCTGATCAAGGCGCAGGGCGAACAGGCGGCCTCAGAGACGCTCCGCGCCGCCGCCATGGCCATTGCCGAGGCACCGGGCGCGATGGAACTGCGCCGCCTCCAGACCTTGCAGGAGATTGGCACGGAACAGAATTCGACCATCATCCTTGGCTTCCCGCAGGAACTGCTGCACGCGGCGAAGCGTCTGTCTGGTGAATAACAAGTTTTTGGTGGATTTTGCGTGGCGGTGGCTTGCCCTTTGCCCCAACCGCTGATACACGCGACTTCCTCTGAAACCGCCGTGTTATGACAGGGCCGGTTTCTTATAGGGGTATAGCTCAGCTGGTAGAGCGCCGGTCTCCAAAACCGGAAGTCGTGGGTTCGAGTCCCTCTGCCCCTGCCATTTCATCGCAAATGAGGCTTGAAATCGCGATTTCGAGCCTCATTTGTGTTGGAAGCGCACCCCTGAATAAAGCTGGACGAGAACACTTATGGCCAAAAAGCCCCCTTCGACCCCGACGGTAGACAGCGCGCGCAAAGTCGCGGTCGCCCCCGTGGCTGCGGCCAAGGCGACCGGCAGCGAAGCCGTCATCCCGAAGAAGCGTACCAGCCCGGCCAAATTCTTTCAGGAAGTCCGTCAGGAAGCGCGCAAGATCACCTGGACCTCGCGCAAGGAAACCTGGATCACCACGGTGATGGTGTTCATCATGGTCGTCGTCGCCTGTGCGTTCTTCTATATCGTTGACGGCGGACTGGGATTCGCGGTCAACTCGCTCATCAATCTCGGACGTTAAGGGCTCACAACACATGGCCGAAACCCTGGAAGCGACGCTCGCACCGAACCCCAAGCACAAGTGGTACATCGTCCACGCCTATTCCAACTTTGAAAAGAAGGTGGCCGAATCCCTGCGCGAGCAGGCCAAGGCGCAGGGCCTTGAGGACAAATTCTCCGAAATCCTCGTCCCCACCGAAGAAGTCGTCGAAGTCCGTCGCGGCCGCAAGTTCAACTCCGAACGCAAATTCTTCCCCGGCTATGTGCTGGTGAAGATGGAACTGACCGACGAAGCCTTCCACCTCGTCAAGAATACCCCCAAGGTCACCGGCTTCCTCGGTTCGGGCTCCAAGCCCATGCCGGTCTCCGAAAAGGAAGTGCAGCGCATCGTCGGTAATGTCGAAGTCGCCGCCGAAAAGCCCAAGACCGTCCTGTCCTTCGACATCGGCGAAAAGATCAAGGTCACCGACGGCCCCTTCGCCTCGTTCGATGGCGTGGTCGAAAGCGTCGATCAGGAACACGCCCGCCTCAAGGTCTCGGTGTCGATCTTCGGTCGCGCCACCCCGGTCGATCTGGAATTCGGTCAGGTCGAAAAGACCGTCTGATCGTATTCGCAAAATCCGTTTGCGCAAACTCCACATGGCTCGGCCGTGTGGGGTTTGTTTTTTGCCTTCTCGGCTTTCGGGTCAGGGTAAGATCCCGGGGTCAGTTGACCCCGGACCCCGGATGTCGGTGCGCGATTGCTGATGACTCAGTTTGAGGTTGGGAAGGGCTTTGGCCACCAAAAACACAAAAAAGCACGAACGGGAGCCTGTGGCACAGGTTTGCGCCTGACCTATCAAACCACAGATTACACAGATTTCACAGATTATCCGTGTCTGCGTAACGCATAGGCGCGTAGCGCCAATCTGTGTCAATCTGTGAAATTTGTGGTTCAAAATCTTTCGGCGCGCAGCGCCCCTCACTCGCGCAGGCCGCACAAAGGTCAGGGCCCTGCGGGCCGGGCAGTTCAACGGCTCTTTTTCGTGGCCAACGCTTTATAGGTTTAGCCGTTCACCCTGTATCCAGCGGGAAGAGATCAGGCCACAACAGGTTGAGGTCCGCGCGGCTAAACTGCTTGAGCCCTTTCAGGATCGTCTCCCGCGTCTCGCCCCTGGCATAAAAGGCGCTGAGCCGGTCACCGTGGATGATTTCCACATCCTCATCATGGATCAGACCGAAATCGTGGTACGCCAGCAAGGCATCTTGCGGTCGGGGGATGGCCACTGTGTTCAGGACGCGCTCACGCAAGGCCGTCTCCTGCGGCGTCAGGGGCCGCGAAGGCGGCTTGCGCGGCTTGGGCATCCGAGGTTCGCGTTTAGCCTCCACCGGCGGTACGGACGCGGGCTGAGGTTTAGCTTCGGGATGCGGCTGTGTCCGGGCGCGCGTCGCGGCCCTCATCCGTTCAATCTGCGCCTTGAGTTCACCAACGGGATCGCGGTCCAGCCAGTGGCCGGGTTCGTCGGGCGTATTTTGCAGCTTTTGATTGTCAACGGCGGCGATGGGCTGCCTATGGGCCTGCCGCTCGGACGCATCGCAGCGGGCATAGAGGCGCTCGATCATCAGCGCCGTGCGGATACCCTTGGCGACTTCGTCCGGCGTTTCGGGTGCGTCCATCGCGGTCAGCGCCCTCAGCATCCGGTCCGCATAGGCATGCAAATGTGCGCGCCGCTGTTCCGGGGTCAAAGGGGCTGCCATGTCCGTCGTCTCGGTCATGCGCCCAAGGGTAACCGCGCTTTTTCCGGTGGGGATAGATTTCGCGCCCCTAAACCGGATGCAGGGGCTGTGCCCCTGCCCGCCGGAGGCTCTTGGTTTGCCACGAAATCGCATAATCGCCCTTGCGGTGACGGGGCTTTTCGTCTAAGGCACCCGCTCTTCGTCTTCGGACGGAGTTAAATCCGTGGAAGGGGCGACCCGCACCACGGCTCACAACGTCCCAAAAGATCGGGACTTTATGGAGATATCCAATGGCTAAGAAAATCCTGGGCTACATCAAGCTCCAGGTGAAGGCCGGCTCTGCCACGCCTTCGCCCCCCATCGGCCCGGCTCTGGGTCAGCGCGGCGTCAACATCATGGGTTTCTGTAAGGAATTCAACGCCCGCACCGAAAACGTCGAAAAAGGCACGCCGCTCCCGACCATCATCACGGTCTATCAGGACAAGTCGTTCACCTTCGTCACCAAGACGCCGCCGGCCACCTTCTTCATCAAGCAGACGCTTGGTCTGAAGTCGGGTTCGCAAAAGCCCGGCCGTGACTCGGCGGGTTCGATCACCCGTCAGCAGCTGAAGGACATCGCTGAGAAGAAGATGAAGGATCTTTCGGCTCACGACATCGACGCCGCCGCCAAGATCATCGAGGGCTCGGCCCGTTCGATGGGTCTGAAGATCGTCGATTAAGGGGAATTCTGATGACCAAGATTGCAAAGCGCATTCAGGCCTGGAACGTCGAGGCCGACAAGCTGCACAACCTGACCGACGCTCTGGGCGTTGTGAAGGCCAATGCCAAGGCCAAGTTCGACGAGTCGGTCGAAATCGCCGTCAACCTGGGCGTTGACCCGCGTCACGCCGACCAGCAGGTCCGTGGCGTCGTTCAACTGCCGTCGGGCACGGGTAAGGACGTCCGCGTCGCCGTGTTCGCCAAGGACAAGAAGGCCGAGGAAGCTCTGGCCGCCGGTGCCGAAGTCGTGGGTGCCGAAGACCTGGTCGAAAAGATTCAGGGCGGCTTCATGGACTTTGACCGCGTTATCGCGTCTCCGGACATGATGGCTCTGGTCGGTCGCCTCGGTAAGGTGCTGGGCCCGCGCGGCCTGATGCCGAACCCGAAGGTCGGCACCGTGACCCCGAACGTCGCTCAGGCCGTCAAGGACGCCAAGTCGGGTGCCGTCGAATTCCGCGTCGAAAAGGCCGGTATCGTGCACGCCGGCATCGGCAAGACCTCGTTCACGGTCGAGCAGCTCGAAGCCAATGCCAAGGCTCTGGTGGACGCCCTCGTGAAGGCTCGTCCGTCGGGTGCCAAGGGTCTCTATGTGAAGAAGATCTCGCTGTCTTCGACCATGGGCCCAGGCGTGAAGGTCGATACCTCTTCCGCGCTCTAAATCGCGCTGACGGGCTGCAAACCCTCATCTGCTTGCGATACGGTGCTCACGTACTGAAGTACGCTGCGCTCCGTTTCTCATCAGCTAACGGTTTTCGCCACGCCATCCCGATTTAATGATTTTAAAAAGCCGCTCCGGCAACGGGGCGGCTTTTTTGCGTCTGGCTTCAGGCCGCCACGAGCGTCGGTAAGCCGCTATGGAAGCGGAACTCCGGGTCGGGGTCGTGGATCAGGGCCTGTTCCACCGGGCGGATGGCGTCGATGCGCGCCGCAATGTCGTCGGCGTCGCCATAGAGGTGCGCCAGTTTGAGATAGTTGCGGAAATGGCGGCCCTCGCTGTCGAGCAGGCCCTTATAGAACTTGCCCAATTCGTCATCGAGATATGGATAGAGCGCCGCGAAGCGCTCGCACGAACGCGCCTCGATAAAGGCTGAGATGACCAGAATATCGGTCATCATGCCGGGTTCCGTTCGCCGGACCATGGTGCGCAGCCCGGAGGCGTAACGTGCCGCTGACAGCGGGCGCAGGGCGATGCCGCGCTTCCTGATCAGCTTCATCACCTGTTCGTGGTGGACCAGCTCCTCGCGCGCCAGCCGGCTCATGGCGTCCACCAACTCGGCATGGGTCTGATACTTGGCCATCAGGTTGATGGCGTTGGAAGCCGCCTTGTACTCGCACGCCTTGTGATCGAGCAGGAGAATGTCCTGATGAGCCAGGGCGGCTTCAATCCATTCGGGCGGTGTCGCAGAGCCCAGAAAGGCCAGTATGTCGTCAAGATCGGTACGCATAGCCTGCCTCTGCCAAATCTGGTGACGGCGCGCAAGCTACAGCCGGCGCTAAACGCTGAAAGGTCTGGCGGTAGGCCGTGGGCGTGGTCGAAAGCTGTTCCCGGAAATGGTGGCGGAAGTTGGCGGCGCTGCCGAAACCGCAGGTGTGAGCGATCAGGTCGATACTGTCCGTCGTGGCCTCCAGAAGGTCGCGTGCGGTTTGCAAGCGAACCTGCATCAGCCATTTGGCGGGCGTTGTCCCCGTGGCTTCTTCGAAACGGCGCAGGAAGGTGCGTTCACTCATACCCGCCCGGCGGGCCAGTTGCGCCACCGTGTGCGGCTGATCCAGGCATTCGCGCAGGTAGTCGAGCAGGGGCCCCAGCCGGTTGCGTTCATATTCGATGGGAACGGACCTCTGGATATACTGTGCCTGACCGCCGTCGCGGTGTGGTGGCACCACGAGGCGTCGGGCGACCTTGTTGGCGGCTTCCGGGCCGAAATCGCGGCGGATGACGTGCAGGCACAGGTCGATCCCGGCGGCACTCCCGGCCGAGGTCAGGATCTGCCCCTCGTCGATATACAGAACGTCCGGCACCAGCTCGACCTCCGGCCAGTGGCATTTGACGTGCTCAACGTACTTCCAGTGGGTCGTGGCGCGCCGTCCTTTGAGCAGCCCGGCGGCGGCCAGCACAAAGGCCCCGGAGCAGATGGTGACGATGCGGGCCCCGCGCGCATAGGCGCGCTGGATCAGGGCCACCAGATCATTGGAAATGGGCTTGTCCAGCGGCCAGCCGGGGATGATCAGCGTGCCCGCGGTGTCCAGCCACGGGCGCGGCCCTGTGGCCGCGAGTGAGAGGCCCGCCGTCGTGCGGCAGGGACCGTCTTCGACATTGACCACCTGAAAGCGATACCAGTCCGGCCCCATTTCCGGGCGTTCCAGACCGAACAGCTCAACAGCGATCGAAAACTCAAACAAGGGCATCCCGTCGAAGGCTAGGGCGCAGACATCGTGATTGAGCAGGGTCTTTGGCATGATTTTATCTTTCGGGCCAATATCTGCCAAAAGCCATAGCGCCGAACCGCGGCCAACGCAATAAATGTCAGGGGCCTCTTGCTTTTGCGGCGACTTACGGGTAAGGGACCCGCCTCGGTGTGGGAATTTCGGTTTCCCTCCGTTCTGTCCGAGACCTTCGTGGGAGCAGGGGCCGCCTGTTCCATAAGTTTCCGGTAGCCGCCGGAACCCGAATATAGACGGGACGCGAAACGCCTCTAGGATTTCATGCCTGCCTTAAGGGCAGCGTGGTCTGGTTGCCTTTGCCTCTCATCATGGACAGTGACTTTGCCGTTCCGGGTAACCGGGACGTTTAAGTCGTTTCACCTTTGCGGGATTGTCCCGCAAAGCAATCCTCAATTGGAGGCCACAATGGACCGCGCTAAAAAAGCCGAATCGATTGAAGAGCTCAAGAGCGTCTTCGCCGAATCCGGCTCCGTGGTTGTTGCCCAGTATTCGGGCATGACCTTTGTGGAAATGGCTGATCTGCGTCTGCGTCTTCGTAAGGAAGGCGCGGTTCTCAGAGTGTTCAAGAACCGTCTGGCTCAGAAGGCTCTGGCTGGCGCTGCGGGTGAAAAGGGCGATGCCCTATTCAAGTTCCCTACCGTGCTCGCCTACGCCAATGATCCGGTGACGGCCGCGAAAATCGCCGCCCAGTACGCCAAAGAGAATGACAAGTTCAAGATCGTTGGCGGCATCATGGAAGGGACGACCGTCCTCGACGCCAATGGCGTCAAGGCTCTGGCCACCCTGCCGTCGCTGGACGAACTGCGTGGCAAGCTCATCGGTCTGCTTCAGGCCCCGGCGACCAAGGTTGCTGGCGTGCTTCAGGCGCCTGCCGGCCAACTGGCTCGCGTTTTCAACGCTTACGCGACCAAAGAAAACGCCTAACAGCTCATTCCCCAACCCCTCTCATCCTTAAGGAAATACCATGTCTAAACTCGAACAACTGGTCGCCGACCTGTCCGCCCTGACCGTTCTGGAAGCTGCTGAACTGTCGAAGCTCCTCGAAGACAAGTGGGGCGTCTCCGCCGCCGCTCCGGTCGCCGTCGCTGCCGTCGCCGGTGGCGCTGCTGCCGCTCCGGCTGAAGCCGTCGAAGAGCAAACCGAATTCACCGTCGTCCTGGTTGACGGCGGCGACAAGAAGATCAACGTGATCAAGGAAATCCGCGGCATCCGTTCGGAGCTCGGCCTGAAGGAAGCCAAGGACCTCGTCGAAGGCGCTCCGCAGACCGTCAAGGAAAACGTTTCGAAGCAAGAAGCGGCTGACATCAAGAAGAAGCTGGAAGACGCCGGCGCCAAGGTCGAAGTTAAGTAATTTCGACTGTCTTCGGAAAGTCAAAACAGCGCATTCCGAAAAGTGTGTAGCGGTTTTCGGACCTAAATGCGCGACAAACGAAACAGAAAGCTCGGATCGCAAGGTCCGGGCTTTTTGCATCTGGGTCGTTATGATTTCTGTTAGAAACATAATGATCCAGATTTTGTTTAGTCCGCTCTATAACTCCGGGGTGGCCTTGCGTTTGCGGCGCGGCTGGATGGTCTTGCCGAGGTGACGGCTATAGACCTGCGTAAATTCGGCACCGAAAAAGAAGATCTGGGTCGAATAGTAGATCCATACGAGAAGCACGATCAGCGACCCGGCGGCCCCATAGGCCGAGGACATGGCGCTTTGCCCCAGATACAGGCCGATCAGTTGCTTGCCGAAACTGAACAGTATGGCGGTGATGGCCGCGCCGACCCATACATCGCTCCATTCGATGCGCGCATCGGGCAGGATTTTGAAGGTCATGGCAAACAGGAAGGTCACCACCCCGAACGACAGGATCAGATTGATCAGACCCATGACGGGGGCGGGGATGTAGGGCGAAATGAACGCGCTGAAGGCCGCCAGCCCCGCCGACACCACCAGCGAGATCAGCAACAGGAAGCCGATGCCGACGACCAGCGCAAACGACAGCAGGCGTTTCTGAATAAACACCTTCCAGTGCAGGCGCGGCGGCTCGACATTCCAGATATCGTTCATCGCCTCCTGAAGCTGAGCAAAGAAGCCCGTGGCCGAAATGATCAGGGTTATAAAGCCTATGACAGTGGCCACCAGTCCCTGACGCGGGTTGAAGGCCCCGCTCAGCATGGTCTGCACGGCGCTGGCCCCCTGATCGCCGATCAGGGCGCTCAGTTCGGCCATCATATAGCCGTTGACGGCCTCGCGCCCGAAGGCGATGCCCGCTATGCCGGTGACGATCAGCAGCAGCGGCCCGATAGACAGGATGCTGTAAAAGGCCAGCGCCGCCCCCAAGCGCGGGGCCTTGTCCTCATTCCATTCGTGCAGGGCTTCCAGCAGCATACGCCCCAGCAGGCTGAGGGTCAGGGGCGGGCGGGCAGGGGAAGGGCGGGGTTCGGTCATAGGCCTGTCAACACGCAAAAACGCCGGAAAAAGATCAATCCTTTTCCGGCGTGTCTGACTAAACTCGGTATCGGTTCCTTATACCCGCAGCCGAAGATGCGGATCGCATCTGGTCGGACTATTTCAGGTCCGACAGCGCGTTGAAGTCGTAGCTGTTCATGGCCGAGGCCTCACCGCTGCTGTAGCTGGCGGGAGCGGTTTGCGCCACCGGTGCGGCCGCAGGCTGGGCCGGGCGGCTTTGCAGGCAGCGGCCCTGGAAGAAGGCACCGATGTCGATGGACAGGGTTTCGTGCGTGATGTCGCCTTCGACATAGGCCGAAGAATAGAGTTTCACGGCCTTGCCTGCGATGCTGCCGACGACGCGGCCGCGCACTTCGATGGTTTCGGCTTCGACATCGCCTTCGATATTGCCGGCTTCACCGACGATCAGATGGGCGACCTTCACATTGCCACGCACATTGCCATCGACCTGAAGATCCGCCGTGCCGTTGATATTGCCTTCGATACGCAGATGCGCCGCCAGAAGCGACGGAGCACCGCGCGAAACCGTGGGCGCAACCGGAGCCGGGGTCGGGGCGGGGGCGCCTGACGTTTTCATATTGACCGTGGACATGTCCAGCGGCGGGGGGGTGTTGGCCTTGACCGGCGCGCGACTGGCGTCGGACTGAGGGCGGACGGGTTTGCTAGTTTTGTTGAACATAGTCTCCAGCCTTTACGAAGCGCGCAGGGTTTTGAGGACGGCCATTGAGCCAGACCTCATAGTGAAGGTGAACACCGGTGGAGCGGCCCGTGGAGCCCATCGCGCCCACCCGCTGACCGACGCCGACGCGCTGACCGGGGCGCACGGCAAAGGACTGCATGTGGGCGTAACGGGTCTTGAAGCCGTTACCGTGGTCGATTTCGACGCAGTTGCCATACCCGTTGCGCACCCCGGCAAAGGAAACGATGCCGGGCGCCGTGGCATGGATCGGCGTCAGGAAGGGACCAGCAAAATCCAGGCCAGTGTGTGTTTTGGGTCTGTGCGTAAAGGGATCGAAGCGCACGCCAAAGCCGGAGGTCGTGCGCGTATTGAAGGTCGGCCGCGAGAACGGCAGCACGCGCGAGGATTTTTCGAGGCCGCGCATATCCGACAGGTTCAGAGCCGCACTGCGGATACGCTCGGCAAAGCCCTGATCCACATCGAGAAACGTCGCCAGTTCCTTGGCATCGCGGGTTTCCAGAAGCGCGCTTGAGCCCGAACCGGCATAGCTTTGCGGATTGAGGCCCGCCAGACGGAAGGCCAGTCTCAAGCGCTCGGCGCGCGACTTGGCGAATGTCTCAGCTTTGGACACCATGCGTTCCTGTTCGGCACGCACCGCATAGATGCGCTCGACCGGCGGCATGGACGGATCGATACGTGCCGGAGCCAGAGCCGGAGCGGCACCCGGTACGCCCTTGAAATCCTGAAGAATTTGAACAAGCGCGCTGTGGCGCTTTTCGACCGTCTGCGCCAGTTGCTCCAGAGAACCGGAAGAGGCCGCGCTCTGCTTCATCAGCACATCGAGGCGCGCCTGACGGTCGGCGACGAGGCGCTCGGACTGAGCGCGCGCCATCATGATCTGCTTTTCCGCACCGTTGCCGCCGGAAATGGCCATGAAGAACACGGCCCCTGTACTCATGGCCAGCCAGGTCAGTCCAAAAGTGGCGAGGACCGCGAAGCCGAATTGTTTACCGGTGCTGAGAATATAACCGTGGGTTTCATCGCCACTGCGGATGTAAAGATGCCGCTCCGGAAAGGTTTGTTCCAGAGCGCCCCTCAGGCGTTGAAAGCTTTTCTTAGGCATCACACCCGCGCCCTTCCACTTGATTTTAATTATGGCTTAACCAAACGCGCTTTGGCAAGCCTTAATCGAATCGCCGGATGATGCGCCGCACACATACCCAATAGTTCTTTTGGAAACAGAAGGTTAGTGGTGGTGATCACAGGCGGTTTGTCCCGTTTTGAGAGAGTCAAAATCGCCTGTTTCAAGAAACGTGCCGCGTAACGCGGTTATTGTGAATATATTGTGTCAATAGGGAATTCGCGAGGTCAGGCCGATTTTGCGCGCAGTGTGTCCAGAACGGCCTCGACGTGCCCTTTGATGCGAACCTTGCGCCAGGCGGCCTGTACCACGCCATGCGGGTCGATCAGCCAGGTCGAACGGTCGGTACCCATATAGGTTTTGCCGTACATCGACTTTTCAACCCATGCCCCCAGTGCGTCGATAAGGCCCGGCGTGGTGTCCGAAAGCAGGACAGGAGTCAGGGCGTGTTTCGTTTTGAAGCGGGCATGGCTGTTGAGATCATCCTTCGACAGGCCGATCACCTGGGCGCCCAGTACCTCGAACTGCGGTACGGCAGCGGTGAAGTCGATGGCTTCCTGCGTACAGGTCGGCGTGTTGTCGGCGGGATAAACGAACAGCACCGTCCAGCGGCCCTTCAGGCTGTCGGGCGTCCAATTCTGACCGTCGTCAGCGGGCAGGTCGAAGGCCGGGAGCGGGAAGGGGGCGAAGCCCGCATCCGTGGGGTTTTCACGACCTGCCTTTTTTGCCAAATTTTTTGCCATGACAATGCCTTCGGTTGATCTTATGAGAAAAGGTGCGCCCGATGTCGGGCGGCTTTTGTGTTTTCGTTTTGTGGTACGCCCGGCGCGTGCGTTCGGATCTTCGTGAATAGCCTGATCACCAAGCTCAGACAACACTGGAGGCTCAGTCTGGCGGGCGTCGGCCTGCTGGCCGCGCTGGTTTTTGTCGGCTGCCTGTCGCAAGGACCGATACGCGTCGATGGTCTGCGCTTTCTGATCGTGTCGCGGCTGGAACGCACCATCCCGGGGGCTGAAGCCAGTCTCAAACATCTGGACCTTGTGTGGTTCCACGACTCCAATGCTCTGGGCCTGCGCTTCGACGATCTGCTGCTGAAGGACAAGGCGGGCCGCACGGTGGCCTCCGCTGACCAGATGGAGGCGGCGCTGGCGCTCGACAGCCTGTTGTGGCTGCATATGGCCCCGGCACGGCTGACGGCAGATAATTTCTTCGTCGCCCTGTCGGCCTCACCCAATGGTCGTATCGAACTGGGGTATGAGGCCAAGGGCGATCCGGAGGCCTTTGCCGTGGAACGCGTCTTCTACGATCTGACCGGCAAGGAGACTCTGGGCCGTCCGATGAGTTTCACCCGGCAGGTGCATCTGACCGATGGCACACTGGCCTTCCGTCAGGTGGGGACGCCCCTCGACTGGCGCGCCCACGTGGCCCGTATTGATTTTTCCAAGCGTGATCAGCAGATACGCTCGCAAATCGGAATGGCGGTCGAAAGTCAGGGACGCAAGGCCTCTCTGGCCCTGACGGCGCAGGCCCAGACGGGCCTGCGCACCGCGGAGCTTGAGGCCGAAATCCGCGACCTCATCCCGTCGCAGATATTCCCGTCTTCGGGGTCTTTAAAAAGCCTGTCCCACTTCCGGGCGGCGATCAACGGGCGTGGGACTCTGAAATATGCCGCCCGCACCGGGCTTCAGAGCGCCTTTCTCGATATTTCGGCCGGCAAGGGCAGCTATGATTTCGGCAAGTCGGCGCAGAATTTTGACTCCTTAAGCCTCAAAGCGGATTATCTGCCCAAAACCCGCACCGTGCGCTTCACCACCTTCCGGCTCAATTCGCGTTATCTCGATACGGACCTGTCGGGTCGCGTCTTCATGACGCCCGAAGACCCCAAACGCGACCGCAAGATGGCGGTGCATTTCGACTTTGCGGGACCGCGCGTCACCGGGCAACTGGCCGATGACTTCCCGGCTCAGACCCTTACCGAGGTGCACTTCAAAGGCACCTATACGCCGGATCTGCGTCAGCTCGATATCGAGTCGGGTAAGGCGCTGCTGGTGGATGCGCCCCTGACCACCAAGGGGCGGCTCTATACGGACGATCAGGGGCAGTTGGGGGCCGATCTGACGGCGCGTATCGACGGCGATTTCCGCAAGGAGGTGGTGTTCGCCTTCTGGCCTGAAAACCTGACGCCTATCACGCGCGAAGACCTGATCCGCCGCATCAAGGGCGGCACCTATTCCAATGCCGATTTCATACTCAAGGCCCCGCCGGGCCATTTCCGCGACGGGCAACTGGAAAAAGAGGATTTGCGCCTGACCTTCGGGTTCCGCGATATGGGCCTCAGCGTCGATAGCCGCCTTCAGGACGCCACCGGGCTTTACGGCACCGGGCTGTTGCAGGGGACCAGCTTTGACCTCAGTCTCAGAGGCGGGCATCTGGTCGAGGTCCCGCTGACCGGGGGCGGCGTCTCCGTGCCGCAGTTTCACAAGAGCCGCGCCCCGAAGGCCGAGACCCATATCTGGCTGACCGCGCAAAGCGGGGCGGCGCAACTGATCGAAGCCATCGACCCGCTGACCGGCGGGCATCTGCAAACAGAAGGGCTGACGCGCGATCGTCTGAGCGGCGAGGCCGAAACGCGGCTCGATATCCGCTTTCCGACTTTTGACAATCTGACGCTCAAGAATCTCGACCTGACGTTTACGGGCAAGATCCGTAATGCCGGCCTCAAACAGGCGGCGCTGGGCTGGGATATTGTCGAAGGCGACCTGACGGTGACCGGGGACTACCTCGCCAACCGGCTGGAGGTGCGCGGCCCTGCCAAACTGGGCCCCTATGCGGGGGAAATCGGCTACCGGACGCAGTTCGAGCCGACCATGCAATATATCGACTTTACGGGCAGCTTTAATGCGCGGCAGTTTGGCGGCTCCCCCACCCGGCGCGTCGCTATTCGCGGACAACTGGAGCTGTTCAACAATATCGGCAAGGGCCGCATCGAGTCCGATATCTTCAATGGCACGGTCAACTGGGATGGCCCGGAGCCGCGTCCGACGCAGGTCGTCCTGTCCGGCAATACGCTGAGCGACGGTATGAAGGGGCAGGGCCTGCCCATCTTCGGGCGTTTCCGTCCCGAAATTCCCACAGATATCCGTCTGCGCCGGTCGGGTGACGTGTGGACGGGCGAGGTGCAGGCCGAGGGCTTTTCCGGCGATCTGGCCTATATCGACAGCCAGCATCCACGACTGGTCTATAAGGCCAATATCTCGCCGGAACGCGCCCGTCTGCTGGGGCTGGGCGCCTTGCCCTATTTCAGCGAAACGCGGCCGCTGACGGTCAATATCGGGCTCGACGCGCAATCGCGCGAGGCCCGCATCCGCGTCGGCGATATCAATTCCGTTCTCGACTGGACCGACGAAGGCGACAAGCCGCCCAAGCGCACCCTGACCACCCGTCTGACGCCCGAGCAGATGTACGCGCTGGGCCTGCCGCGCGCCTGGTTCACGCCGCAGGAAACCCTGCCCGTGTTTGCCCGCTGGGAACAGGACGCGCGCGGTATAGACGGCGACGTGTTTATTGGTAATCAACAGTTGACGTTTGATCTGCCGGACAGCGACGGAGCCGCCTTCCTGTTCGGCCCGCCCAAGGCGTGGGCGCGCATCGGGGGGACAGTGGACCGCGCGTTTCTGGGGCGGCTCGGCTATGTCAGCCACAGCCTTGAACTGGACGGTAAGGTCGGGTTCGAGCTGAACCTCTATCAGACGGAAAACCGCACGGCGAACGCCCTTTCGCCGGCACAGATTTCGGCCGCCGTGCTGGACATCGACGCCACGCCGACGCGGCTGCAACTGGCACGCAGCGACTGGGTCAAGCCGGTGGGAGAGGCGGCCAGATTGTCGATCAGCTTCGATGAACGCCAGGGCGGCGGCCTCGACATGCCGCGTATCCGCGCCACGGGCGAGCGTCTGGATATTGATGGACGTGCGGCGATCAAGGAGTCTGGCGAAGTCGATTATGTCGATTTTTCAAAGTTTTATTTGAAAGATTTTGCCGATCTCAACGGCCGCCTGTCGCCCGCTGATGCCTCTGGCGTTCAGACCCTGACCCTTCGCGGCAAGCGGTTGGATGTCCGGCCGTGGTTCAATCCGCCGCGCACCCAGCCGACGGTTACCGACACGCGCCCGGTGGCTACGGTGGACCTGCCGCACCCGCCCGTGAAAACGGATGGGACGGCGCTGCGCCTTGAGCGCCCCATCCGCCTGATCGTCGATATCAGCGCGGTACGCACCGCTCAGGATGGGGTCTTCAGCGAGGTCGAACTGAAGGCCGGATGGGACGGACGCAACCTGATCTCTGGCGAAGGTTCGGCCCTGACGCGTATGGGCTCTCTGGTGACGCTCGATTTCCGGCCGCAGACCGACTACACGGCCTTCACCTTCGAAGCCGACGATCTTGGCGATCTTGTGGCGACCGCACTTGGCGACAAGCGCCTGTCGGGTGGCGATGCCGTCATCGAAGGCGTCTATCGCAACGGGCAGATCGACGCCACGCTGAAAGGCGAAGACATCCGCGTCAAGCAGATACCGGCCTTGGGTCAAGTGTTGACTCTGGCCTCCCTGCGCGGTCTGTCCGATACCCTTTCGGGCGGCGGTATCAAGTTTGATGACTATGAATTCCCCATCCGCTATCGCGACAACTACCTGTTTATCCGCAACGGCTGGGCGAAGGGCGATGCGCTGCGCATCAATGTCTGGGGGGCGCAGGATTTCAGCAAGCAGACCATGGACTATCACGGTACCCTGATCCCGGCCTACGGCGTCAACGCGGCCTTTGCCGGTATCCCGCTGATCGGGGACGCCCTGACCTCCAACCGCGGCGAAGGCGTGCTGGGTCTCAAATATCGCCTCAAGGGCCGCTTCGGCACACCGCAGGCCGAGATCAACCCCTTCTCGCTGGTCCTGCCGGGCTTCTTGCGTCGTATCCTCGATGAGAAACGCGAAGACCCGTTGCCGCCGGTCGATGTGACCTCACCGCGCAAGAGTTAAGTTGGAAAGGCTCAGGATTTGTGGGGTCGCAGACCCCACACCCCGTCATAGGGAGCCAAAGGAAAGGCCGGAGCGTGAACTCCGGCCTTTCAACGCTTTGGCGAAGTATCTCCCCTGATTTCAGGGGAGGTGGATTTTTGTCTGAAAGACAAAAAGACGGTGGGGTTAATTACCTATCCATACCCCCCTCCGCCGATTCCGGCGGTCTCCCCCCTGATATCAGGGGGGAAGCTAACGCTTAAACCGGCTTGACCAGCACGATCTTCTTCTTGCCCTGAGCGACCTTGATCACCCCATCAGCATTGAGATCGGCCAGGGTCACGGCCTGATTGCCATCGGTGATGGCCGTGTCATTGACGCGCAGGCCGCCGCCCTGAGCCAGACGACGCGCTTCGCCGTTCGATTGGGTCAGACCGATTTTCGTTGTCAGGGCCGCGAGCATGATCCCGGCCTCAAGTTCGGCGCGGGCCACCTCGACCGTGGGGAGGTCAGCGGACAAGACGCCCTGTTCAAAGGCCTTTTGCGCCGTGTCGCGGGCCGTGGCGGCCGCCGCTTCGCCGTGCACCAGACGCGTGGCCGCGTCGGCGAGAATCTTCTTCGCCTCGTTGATCTCCGCCCCTTGCAGGGCTTCGAGGCGGCGAATCTCGTCCATCGGCAGGTCGGTGAACAGGCGCATGAACTTGCCGACATCGGCGTCTTCGGTGTTGCGCCAGTATTGCCAGTAGTCATAGGGCGACAACGCGTCGGCATTGAGCCACACGGCACCGCCGACCGTCTTGCCCATCTTGGCACCCGACGCGGTGGTCAAAAGCGGCGTGGTCAGGCCAAAGGCGGCTTTCTGGTTCAGGCGGCGCGTCAGTTCGACGCCATTGACGATATTACCCCACTGATCCGAACCGCCCATTTGCAGGACGCAGTTATAGGTGCTGTTCAGTTCGCGGAAATCGACCGCCTGCATCAGCATGTAGTTGAATTCGAGGAAGGTCATCGGCTGTTCACGCTCAAGGCGCAGCTTGACCGAGTCGAAGGTCAGCATACGGTTGATGGTGAAGTGGGTGCCGAAGGTGCGCAGAAATTCGATATAGCCAAAGCCCGACAGCCAGTCGTCATTATTGACCATGAGGGCGTCGGTCGCGCCATCCCCGAAGGTCAGGAAGCTGTTGAACACCGACTTGATGCCGTTCATGTTCGACTGAATCTGTTCGTCGGTCAGAAGCGGGCGCTGGGTGTCCTTGAAGGTCGGGTCGCCGACCTTGGTCGTGCCGCCGCCCATCAGGACGATCGGCTTGTTGCCCGTCTTTTGCAGCCAGTAGAGCAGCATGATCTGCACCAGATGCCCGGCGTGCAACGACGAAGCCGTGGCATCATAGCCGATATAGCCCGTGATCGGTCCGGCAGAAGCCAGCGTATCGAGGGCTTCCGCGTCCGTGCACTGGTGGATGAAACCGCGCTCCGAGAGGACGTTGAGGAAATCGGATTTGAAGGAGGTCATGTCTCTAACGATGTTGCTGTCACGCGGGTTTGCGTGCAAGTTGCGTCTAACACGTAGCCCCCGCTTTTCCATAGGCTTTTCGCATGAAAATCATCGGCTTTATGACCGGCACCTCGCTCGACGGCATCGACATGGCGGTGCTGGAAACCGACGGCGAGGCTAAGCTGAGCTTCGGGCCATTTGCCGAAAAGCCCATGTCCGTTGAGGTCCGCGCGGTTCTGGAGGCCGCCACAAAGGACGCGCTCAACTGGCCACGCGGTGCGGCAGAACCGGACAGTTTCGCAAAGGCGCGGCGCGTGATCGCCGACTATCATCTTCAGTCTCTGGGGCAGTTTTTAAGCGAAAACGATCTGAATGTGCAGGATTTTGACGCTCTGGGGGTGCATGGGCAAACCGTGCTGCACGAACGCCCGAAGGACGGCGTGCCGGGGCGGACCGTGCAACTCTTCGACGGTGACTATATGGCCGAAAAAACCGGCCTGACCGTCGTCTGCGACTTCCGTCGCGCCGATATTGAAGCGGGCGGTGAGGCGGCCCCGCTGGCGCCCGTCTATCACCGCGCGCTGGCGCACAAGGCCGGTCTGGAATTACCCGTACTTGTTGTCAATCTGGGGGGCGTGGCCAATATCACCGTGATTGCGCCCGATGGTCTGACGGCGCTCGACACCGGCCCGGCCAGCGGCCTGATGGATCAGTGGATGCGGCAACACACCGGCCAATGGTTCGATGAAGATGGCGCGGTGGCGGCAAAAGGCCGGGCAGATATGGCGATCGTCGCCGATTATCTGTGCCACCCTTATTTCGCAGCCCCGGCACCCAAGTCATTGGACCGATACGATTTTACGCTGGAGCGTGTGCGCCACCTCAGCCACGCCGACGGTATGGCAACGCTGATGGCTTTTACGGTCGAAAGCCTGCGCCATGAGATCGTGCGCGCGGGCGTAACCCCTTCGGCCATCGTCCTGTGTGGCGGCGGCCGCAACAATCGCCAACTGGTCAAGGTGTTGCGTGAGCGTCTGGCCGACATCGCGCCCGTGCGTATCGCCGAAGACCTCGGCTGGCGCGGCGGGGCGATCGAAGCCGAGGCCTTTGCCTATATGGCCGCGCGGTCGCTGAAAGGGCTGCCGATTTCCTTCCCCGGCACCACGGGAGTGAAGTCGCCGCTGACCGGTGGGGTCATCTATCGCCCCGAAAGCGCGCGCCGCAGCGCCTGAATGTTCTCCACAGATGGCCACAGATGCGGCCCGCAAGGCGGGCCTTTCACAGATTTAGAGCTGTATTTAAGACTTTGGCCACTTACTCAGGCCATCTGTGTGACCGCCTTTTGGCGGTCATCTGTGTCATCTGTGGTAAAACAAAATTGGCCACAGGACTTTGGTTTTGCCATTAAAAAAGGACGCCGAAGCGTCCTTTAAACCCTACTCAAGCTCACCGGCCAGACGACGATCGAGGTAACCGCCGACGCGGCCTTCGATTTCCGGCAGGTGTTCGGTCCAGAAGTGGCCCGCGCCGTCCACGACTTCGTGGGCAATGGTGATGCCCTTTTGCGTGCGCAGCTTGGCCACGACGCGCTCGACTTCGGTCGGCGGCACCACCGAATCGGCTGAGCCGTTGATGAACAGGCCTGAGGCCGGGCAGGGGGCCAGGAAGCTGAAATCATAGGCATTGGCCGGCGGCGATACCGAGATGAAGCCGTCGGTTTCCGGGCGGCGCATCAGCAACTGCATACCGATATAGGCGCCGAAATTATAGCCCGCGACCCAGAATTGCGAGGCGGTCGGGTTCTTGGCCTGAAGCCAGTCGAGCGCGGTCGCCGCATCGGCCAGTTCACCAATGCCCGAATCGAACTCGCCCTGCGACTTGCCGACGCCGCGGAAGTTAAAGCGCAGCACCGAAAAACCGCGCGTCATAAACAGATGGAACAACTGCGCCGTCACCGGGTTGTTCATGTGCCCGCCGGCCTTGGGATGGGGGTGAAGGATCAGGGCAATGGGCGCGTTGTCCGTTTTTCCGGCGGTGTACCGGGCCTCAATTCGACCGGCAGCACCGGCGAGGATCACTTCAGGCATATAGAACCCTTGTTTCGTAATAAAATGTGTCATGGTGCGGCGCATAATTCTTGACTATAATAGTCAGGATTACTATGTCCCGCGCAGGGAAGACGGCGCCCCCTTATCAGGCAAGCCGTTTAGCACACTCTTTTCGGCTTTGGGCAGGTTTTTCATCGACCTGTTGCGATTTAGCCAGGGGCAGCCACAGGACTGACGGCATGAGATTATCGACCAAGGGACGTTACGCCGTCATGGCCATGACGGATCTGGCGCTCAATGCGCAGGGCAAGCCCATCTCCCTGTCCGAAATTTCCGAGCGTCAGCAGATTTCCCTGTCCTATCTGGAGCAGCTCTTTGCCCGCCTGCGCAAGGCCGGGCTGGTCAAGAGTGCGCGCGGTCCCGGCGGCGGCTACACGCTGGCGCGGACGGCGGATGCCCTGTTTGTAAGTGAGATCGTGCTGGCCGTCGATGAGCCGATCAAGGCGACGCGCTGCGCTTTGACCTCCAACAAACTGGGGGCGAATAAACGTCTGTCCAAGGAACATGCGGCGCGCGAAATCGGCTGTATGCCGGGCGGGCAACGCTGCCTGACGCACAATCTGTGGGAAGATCTGGGCTTTGCCATCCACGACTACCTTTCGACCGTATCGCTGAACGACGTCGTGCATAAGCGCACGCGCAAGCGGGTGACGATCGAAAACCGTTTCCCGGTCGATGCCCAAAGGGAACTGGCCTGATGGCAAACGCGCCCCTCTATCTGGACCATGCCGCCACCTCGCCGATCCGGCCGCAGGTGCGCGAGGCCATGCTCCGGGCGTGGGAGATCGGGGCCAATGCGTCTTCGGTGCACGCCTTGGGGCGTAAGGCCAAGCTGTTGCTCGAAGAGGCGCGCAACGCCGTTTTGGCATTCGTCAACGGCGTCGGTCCGGCGCGTCTGGTCTTCACGTCGGGCGGTACGGAGGCCAATCAACTGGCGCTCAGCCAGTCGCGCGGCTTCGACCGTGTGATCGTCAGCGCCGGGGAGCACGACAGCGTCTATAAAGCCGCCGAAAGCTATGGTTTACCCGTGGCTTATGCGCCATTGCTAAGGTCAGGCGTGGTCGATACCGAGGCCTTGCGTCAACTGTTGAACGCGGGCGGCAAGCCCTTTGTGGCGGTCATGTGGGTCAATAACGAAACCGGCGTCATCAACCCCATCCGTGCGATTGCCGATCAGGTCCACGCCGCTGGTGGCTGGCTGCACGTCGATGCGGTGCAGGCGGCGGGCAAGGTCGCGATCGACTTTGAAGCGTTGGGGGCCGACAGCCTGTCGCTGGCGGCGCACAAGATCGGCGGGCCGCAGGGCGTGGGCGCGCTGATCTACAGCGCGGACCGCGATATTCACGCCGCCATTCCCGGTGGCGGGCAGGAGTTCGGCCATCGCGCCGGTACGGAAAACATCGCCGGGATCGCTGGTTTTGCCGAAGCCACCAGCCACGCGCGTCCGATGACCGATACCGCTCAGGCCGAGGCCGAGGCGGCGCTGAAGGCACTCGGCGCGACCATTGTCGGCGAAGAGGCGCCGCGCGCGCCGGGGATTACCTGTTTCACCGTCCCCGACTGGACGGCGCAGCTTCAGCTTATCCACATGGATATGGCGGGCATCTGCGTCTCATCGGGGTCGGCCTGTTCGTCTGGCAAGGTCAAATCGAGCCGTGTACTGGAGGCCATGGGCCTCTCTGACGTGGCCGACAAGGCCTTGCGCGTCTCGTCCGGATGGACGACAAACGCCGCCGACTGGCAACAATTCATAGAGGTTTGGTCCACGGGCTATGCGAAGCATCACGCCCGACAAGCGAGTAGAGTAAAGGAAAGCGCCTGATGGCAGCGGTCAAGGAAACCATTGAAACGGTTCAGAAGCTTGAGACCTATGCGCACGGTTTCGTCACCGATATCGAGACGGAATACGCGCCCAAGGGGCTCAATGCCGACATCGTGCGCTTCATTTCGGCCAAGAAGAACGAGCCGCAATGGATGCTCGATTACCGTCTGGCGGCTTTTGAGCGCTGGCAGTCCATGGACGAGCCCGACTGGGCCAAGGTCCATTATCAGAAGGTCGATTATCAGGACCTTTATTACTACGCCGCGCCCAAGCCGAAGCCCAAGCTGAACAGCCTGGACGAGGTCGATCCGGAACTGCTGGCCGTCTATGCCAAACTCGGCATCCCGCTGAAAGAGCAGGAAGTGCTGGCCGGTGTCGCCACGGCGCCGAAATACGCCGTCGATGCGGTGTTTGATTCCGTGTCGGTCGTCACCACCTTCAAGGACGAGCTGAAGAAGTCGGGCGTCATTTTCTGCTCTATTTCCGAAGCCTTACGCGAACATCCTGAACTGGTGAAAGAATATCTCGGTTCGGTCGTGCCGGTGTCGGATAACTATTTTGCCGCGCTGAACGCCGCCGTATTTTCGGATGGGTCGTTCGTCTATGTGCCGCCGGGCGTGCGTTGTCCGATGGAGCTTTCGACCTATTTCCGCATCAATGCGGAAAATACAGGTCAGTTCGAACGCACTCTGATTATCGCCGACAAGGGGGCCTACGTCTCCTATCTGGAAGGCTGCACCGCGCCGATGCGCGACGAAAACCAGCTTCATGCCGCCGTGGTTGAGCTGGTGGCGCTGGAAGACGCCTCGATCAAATATTCGACCGTGCAAAACTGGTATCCCGGCGACGCCGAGGGCAAGGGCGGTATCTATAACTTTGTGACCAAGCGCGCCGATTGCCGGGGCGCGCGCTCGAAAGTGTCGTGGACTCAGGTGGAAACCGGTTCGGCGGTGACGTGGAAATACCCGTCGTGCATCCTGCGCGGTGACGACAGCGTGGGTGAATTCTACTCCATCGCCGTTACCAACGGGATGCAGCAGGCCGATACCGGCACCAAGATGATCCATCTCGGCAAGAACACCCGCTCGCGTATCATCAGTAAGGGCGTATCGGCGGGCAAGTCGTCCAACACCTATCGCGGTCTGGTCTCAGCCCACGCCAGGGCGGGCGGGGCGCGTAACTTCACCCAGTGCGACAGTTTGCTGATTGGCAAGACCTGTGCTGCCCACACCGTGCCCTATGTCGAATCCGACACCGCTTCGGCGCAGTTCGAGCACGAGGCGACAACGACCCGCCTCAGCGAGGATCAGTTGTTCTACGCCATGCAGCGCGGTCTGTCGCAGGAAGAGGCCGTGGCATTGCTGGTCAACGGCTTCGTGCGCGAAGTGTTGCAAGAACTGCCGATGGAATTTGCCGTCGAGGCGCAGAAGCTGCTGGCCATCAGCCTTGAAGGGAGCGTGGGATGACGCTGTCTTCGGACATTCAGATACGAAAAACCAAGTGTATTTGGTTCGAAGATGCGGCTCTGGACAGCCTTGGACACCCTGTAGGCATACACTCCGTGGTTACCCCCATCGAGGTGATCCATCAGAACTATGCAGAAAATGAACCACCCATTGTTGTGCAACCCGGAGATCGGTTGCTCGTCCTTGGTATCGCTGATGGAAACAGAGATTTCCTTTGGGCGGAAATAGATGACAAGTCCCTTGCTTTTGCATCGGCGGACATTTGTGTGCCCGCCTCAAAGGTTCGGAATGTGTATGAAGTCGGTGAAGGCTCGGCTTAAAGAAGGTTGCTATAACAATGCTTAATATCGAAAACCTCACCGTCAGCGTTGACGACAAGACCATCCTCAAGGGCCTGAACCTGAACGTTCCGGCGGGTGAAGTGCACGCCATTATGGGCCCCAACGGGGCCGGGAAATCGACGCTGGGCTACACGCTGGCCGGGCGGCCAAATTACGAAGTGACGCAAGGGGCGGTCGATTTCAACGGCGAAGATCTGCTGGAGAAGGACGTGCATGAGCGCGCCGCGGCGGGGCTTTATCTGTCGTTCCAGTATCCGCTCGAAATCCCCGGCGTGCCTGCCATGACCTTCATCCGCACGGCGCTCAATGCCCAGCGTAAACTTCGCGGCGAAGAGGAGATGTCGGCCCCCGAATTCCTCAAGACCATCCGCGACGTCGCCAAGACGCTGAAAATCGACATGGACATGCTGAAACGTCCGCTCAATGTCGGTTTCTCCGGTGGCGAAAAGAAGCGCATGGAAGTGCTGCAAATGGCGCTGCTGCAACCGAAGTTCCTGATCCTTGATGAAACGGATTCCGGCCTCGATATTGACGCGCTGAAGGTGGTGTCGGACGGCGTCAATGCCCTGCGCAGCGATGATCGCGGGATGCTGGTCATCACCCACTATCAGCGCCTGCTCGACCATATCAAGCCGGACCGCATCCACATCCTCGTCGATGGCAGGATCGTCCATTCGGGCGGGCCGGAGCTGGCGCTGGAGCTGGAAGCGCACGGCTATGACCGCTACGTCAATGAGGCGGCGTAATGGCGTTTGACCTTACCCCGCTCGACCTGTTCGACCCGTCGTCCTACCCGACGCGGCGTCATGAGGAATGGACATATTCTGACCTATCGCGCGCCCTGCGGGACGTGCCGGCGCGCGCCGAGCTGACGCATCTTCAGGCCGAAGCCGGGGATTTCGGGGGCTTCTACTGGCACTGTGCCGGTGACGGGCAACTGGCTGACCTGCAAGCCGCCGTTTCCAAAGCCGTTCAGGGTTCGGGCGGTCGTCTTTACCTCGACATGAGCGATTTCGGGGAAGAGGGCTCTGTCGCCGGTTATCAGGGCGAGGGCCGCATCACCCTTGGCGCGGGTGAACACCTCATCCTGCTCGAAGACTATAGCGGGGCGCTGGACTATGCCGCCAGCACGGTCCTGCACTTCGACGTGGCCGAAGGGGCGACGCTGATCCGCGTGGTCATTCTCGATGAGCCGGAAAGCGCCGTGTCGGTGCGCCGTTCGACCGTGACCACCGCGCCGGACAGCGTTTTCAAGCAGTACGTTTTCGCCACAGGCGCCAAGTTCCAGCGCTTTGAAACCCATGTCACGCACGCCGGGCAAGGCGCTCTGGTCGAGATGCACGGGGCCTATCTGCTGAAAGACGCGGCGCACTTTGACTACACGACGCGCGTCACCCACGTCGAGGTCGATGGCGCGACTCAACAGTTGATCAAGGGCCTCGTCAAGGACCGCGCGACGGCGGTGTTTCAGGGCCGCATCTATGTCGAAAAGGGTGCCGATGGTACCGATGCCCGTATGCGCCATCAGGCCCTGATGCTCAATGACGGGGCGCATGTGCGCGCCAAGCCGGAGCTGGAAATCTACGCTGACGATGTGCAGTGCGCGCACGGCAACACCATCGGCGCGCTGGACGAGTCGGCGCTGTTCTTCTGTCAGTCACGCGGTATGCCCGAAGAGGTGGCGCGCGCCCTCCTGATGCAGGCCTTTGTCGTACCGGTCGCTGAGCAGATCGAGGACGAGGGCTTACGCGAAATGGTGCTGAACTGGATTGAGGATAAGGCGGGAGGCTTCTATGCCCTTTGATGTCGAAGCGGTCCGCCGCGACTTCCCTATCCTCAGCCGTCAGATCAACGGTAAGCCGCTGATCTATCTCGATTCCGGGGCCTCGGCACAGAAGCCGACCGCCGTCATCGAGGCCATGAGCCACCATATGGCGCAGTCCTACGCCAATGTGCACCGCGGCCTCCACCGGCTGGCCAATGAGGTGACCGATGCCTTTGAGGCCGGTCGTGAAACGGTCGCGACCTTTATCAACGCCGCGCGTCCGGAAGAGGTGATCTTCACCAAATCGGCGACGGAATCGATGAACCTCGTCGCCCAGACCTGGGGGCAGGCTCATATCAAGGCGGGCGATGAAATCCTCATCACCGAGCTGGAGCATCACGCCAATATCGTGCCGTGGCACATGCTGGCGCAGCGCACGGGCGCGGTGCTGAAATGGGTGCCGATCCTTGACGACGGCAGCCTCGATATGACCGCGTTTGATCAACTGTTGACAGATCGCGTCAAGCTGGTCGCCGTGGCGCATATGTCGAACGTTCTGGGTACGATCAATCCGGTACAGGACATTGTCGAGAAGGCCCATACGGTGGGTGCGAAGGTGCTGATCGACGGCTGTCAAGGCGTGGTCCATCTGCCCGTCGATGTGCAGGCGCTTGGCTGCGACTTCTACGCCTTTTCGGCGCACAAGCTGTACGGCCCGACAGGGCTGGGCGTTTTGTGGGGCCGCTATGACCTGCTGGAGGCCATGCCGCCCTGGCAGGGCGGCGGCGAAATGATCGCACACGTCTCCAAAGAGCGCATCACCTATGCCGAGCCGCCGCACCGTTTCGAAGCGGGCACGCCGGCTATTCTGGAGGTGATCGGGCTGAAAGCCGCCATCGACTGGCTGTCGCAGATCGACCGTGAGGCCGCTGCGGCGCACGAAATGGCGCTGTATGAACGCGCTCATGCGGGGCTGAAAAAGATCAATGCGCTGCGCATCTATGGCGAAGCACCAGAAAAAGGCTCGATCCTGACCTTTTCGCTGGGCTCGGCTCACGCGCATGACGTTGCGCAGATCCTTGACCGCTACAATATAGCGGTGAGGGCGGGGACGCATTGCGCGGAACCGCTGATGACGCGCCTGGGCGTGACCTCGACGGTGCGCGCCTCTATCGCCATCTATAATACCGAGGCCGAGATCGACGCGCTGATTGCAGCGGTTGAAAAGGCGCAAGGGTTTTTTGAGTAATGACCATGTCCAAGCACGAGATCATTTCCCTGTCCGGCGATGACGCCAGCGAAGCGGCTATCGACCCGGGGCAGGCCGAGCTGTTTGCCCCGGAAGAAACGACGGCGGTCGAACCGCTGGCGCAGGAAGAGTTGGATCGTCTGACCGATGAGCTGATCGCGGCGTTCAAAACGGTGTTCGACCCGGAAATACCGGTCGATATCTATGAGCTGGGTCTGATCTATCGCGTCGATATCAATGACAACCGCGAAGTCGTGGTCGATATGACCCTGACCGCGCCGGGTTGTCCGGTGGCGGGGGAGATGCCCGGCTGGGTGCAGAATGCGGTGATGGGCGTGCGCGGCGTGGCCGATTGTCACGTCAATCTGGTCTTCGATCCGCCGTGGGAGGCGTCCAAGATGAGCGACGAGGCCAAGCTTCAGCTCAACATGTTTTAGTTCGCATGGGGGAAACGCAGTTTCCCCCATGTACCCCTTCCGTAAGAGTAAAGGCCGCAGAGATAGCTATGGATATTCAGCCTGTTATCACGCCTCGTCCCCGTCGGCCGCGTCCGGCCATCGTGTCGCTGACCGATGCGGCGGCGGCGCAGGTGAAGGCCATTATGGCGCGCGCTGATAAACCCTATGTCGGCCTGCGCGTGGGCGTCAAACAGGGGGGCTGCGCCGGGCAGGAATATGTGCTGAGCTATGCCGAAGCGGCCGATCCGCTGGACGAGGTGGTCACCGACAAGGAGGTGACCATACTGATCGAACCCAAGGCTGTGCTGTATCTGGTCGGCACGGTCATTGACTATGAGACGACGAAGCTGGCGTCGAAGTTCGTGTTTAACAACCCGAACGAGACGGATGCCTGTGGCTGCGGCGAGAGTGTAACGATCAAGCCCGCAGCCACGCACTCTGACTAAATATTGGCTGCGGCGAGCGTGTACGGATCAGGCGCGCAGCGCCTGAGGCACGAATTCGACCTCATCGCTGCGACCCGTCAGCCAGTCGAGCGCCTCATCCGCCGTATAGAAGTTACGCATCGTGTCCTTGGGGAAAGAGGCGTAGTCCTGCTGGATATACACCTCTTCCACCGCGTCATGCGTTACAAAGGCGACCCGGCGGCCTTCGGTCACGTGACGTGTCCACTCGGCCCAGGTGCGGGCAAAGCGCTGGCGGTCCTCGTCTTCCATATGTCCCGTATAGCGGCGAAAATCGATCAGGCGGTCATAACGCCACGGTTCGCCGATTTCGGCATAGGCTTCGAGAAAGCGGTCGCACAGCTCGGCGCTCGGGATAGGGCCAAAGACGCGGGCAATAAGGATGGAATAGTTTTCATCCAGATAAACACTGAGGCGGTATTTTTGCGACATGGGTAAGCAGGGACTTTGTGATTGCCAACCCATTCTACGCGTCAATACTTAAGAACCACTTAGCTTAAGCGTGAAACGTTGTTTCGGTAACGGGTTACGGTTGTGGAGTCGCCAGCCATTCGATGGCTTCATCACGACGGTCGAACAACTGGATATAGGCATGGGGGAAGGCGTCACCCAGCGCATTCATGCGCGCCCGGTCGAAGGGATCATTGGAAATCAGGGCCAGACGGCGGCGCGGGGGCGGTGGGGTGCCGGCCACCTGCGCCAGCCATACAGAGACCTTTAGCAGGTCCTGAAATTCCACCACGCCCTGCGCTGAGCGCATATCCAGTATCCGGTCATAGGTCCAGGGACGCTCGACCTGCTGATAAACCGCGATCAGGGCGTCGGCGAAACCCTCGCTGGTATAGTCTCCGCGCGCCGTCACCAGCAGTATATGCCTGTCGGGGTCAATGAGATGGGAGAGGCGAAGAGGGCGCGGCACAACTGACCTTACAGAACACAAGGATAAGGTCTTTGTGTCTAGCAGGGCTTTATTAAAAAACGCTTGTATTTCCGTTGTCTATGCCGGAATTGCTCCTTCGTTGACAAGGATGGACGCTTCCACCGGGCCGCCTGTGGCTTCGGCGATCAGTTCCTGCGTGCGACCTTCGATGCGTGCCTGCAAAAGGGCCATGAACTGCGCCTTGTCGAGGCCGGGGTCGATGGGGTCCAGAAACTCCAGCACGGCGGTCCCCGCGGTCTTTTGATAGCGCGTTTCCTGCCAGAACAGGCCCAGATTGGTGGCGACGGGCACGACGGGACGGTTGAAATTCCGGTACATGTGCCACACGCCTGAGCGATAGCGGCGGTAGGTGCCCGGCGCATTGAGGTGGCCTTCGGGATAGATGAGGATGTGGCGGCCATCGCGGTCGGCTTCGGCGGAACGCTGGCTGAGATTGCGCCGCGCTTCGTGCCCGCCGCAATTATTGACGACAATCGCGCCCAGCTTGCGCAGCAGCGTCCCCATCAGGGGGAATTTTTCCAGATGGTCACCGGTAACGAAGGCCACGTCTTCAAACTGCGAATAGAGACAAAAGCCGTCGCCCCAAGACTGGTGCTTGGCGGCGAAAATGACCGGCGTATCGGGGACCAGGTGACGGCCGCGGACCTCAAGTCGGATACCGGCCAGCGCACGCATGGCCCACACCATGCGGCGCGTGTAGCGCTGCACCACCCACAGGACGGGCTTGCGTCCGGGCAGGAGCGACAGGCCAATGGCCATCAGGCTGTAGGCAATGGAGAAGGTCCAGTAGGCGATGGAAAACGCGAAGGCGCGCATGAGACTATCCACGAAAAAGGGGCTTGATCAACGGATCACGCCCCCTTGTCGCATAAATTTGAACAATGTTCAAATTATATTTTTGACCTTGATAACTCAGGCAGCGTCGATGGCTTTCAGGGCCGAGGCCGCGCAGGTCACCATGTTGCGGCCGCCATTCTTCGACTGATAAAGGGCCTTGTCGGCGCGGTCGAGAAGGTCATAGGCGTCTTCGCCGTAGTCGCGTTCGGCAATGCCGACCGAAATGGTGATGGTCCCGAGGTCTTCGTTGGTCGAGCGGCGTTTCAGGACGCGCGAAGCGATTTCCTGCCGCGCCTCGTTGAGCAGGCGCTCCACCGAGGCAATGGTTTCGTTGGGGAAGATCATGGCAAATTCTTCACCGCCATAACGCGCGGCCATACGCGGCGCGCGCCCGATCCGCGACAGGACCGAGGCGACGTAACGCAGCACCTGATCCCCCGTCTGGTGACCCCAGGTGTCGTTGAAGCGTTTGAAATGGTCGATATCGAGCACGGCCAGCGTGATATTCTTGCCTTCGTCGCTGTCGCAATGGCGCTCCAGCGCCTCATCGAACGACTTGCGGTTGGCCAGATTGGTCAGGGCGTCGGTCATGGCTTCCAGACGTACCTGATCGAGGTGCTTGCGCAGGCGCGCCACTTCTCGTGAGGATTCGCTCAGGCGAACTTCGAAATGCGCATGTTGGCTCAGGATTTGCGAGGTCGCATCGGTCAGGCGCCCGACAAGCTGGCGCAGACGCTGGGCATCGGAGTCGCCGTCAAAGCTGCTGCGCGCGCCTTCCAGCGTCTCGTTATAGTCTTTCTGGGCCTTCTGGGCTTCGTTGATGACTTCACTGACCGAAGCCAGTTCGCGCGTCAGGCGCAGACCAGCGTCGCGCACCTCATCATTGAGCTTAAGGCGGGAAATGAATTTGGACGCGAGGCTTTCGGAGATTTCTTCGGTGATTTTTTCGCCCGAACCGATCAGGCGGTGAATTTCCTGCGCCAGAGCCGAGTTGGGATCGCCCGCGACATAGAGCCAGATTTCGTAATTAAGTGGCGTCGGCCAAACCCCGTGCAGTTCCATCAGCCGAATGGCCTCCATGGCCAGACTATAGGCATTGGAACTGCGAACGCTCACTTCTATGTCGTTGCTCATAAAGGCTTCCTCGTGTCACGAATCGGGTGACGAAGGACAGCCTAAGCTAATTTCTCTGACAGGCGGTTAACGCCGGAAGTTATTTTCGCTTACCCGTGATCTCAGCGGTAGGCGCTGCGCAGCATAAAGGCGGGGACATGGCCGCCAAATCCCTGACCTTCCGGTCCTCTGGGCAGGCTGTCTTCGTTGTCTTTCAACGGGAAATCGTCCTCGGCGGCCCGGGCGCGCGGGGCAGGGCTTTCTGTTGCCGATGACTTGCGGCGGCGCGTTTTTTTCTCCGGGAGCGGAGCGGGTTCGGCGGCGGCAACCTCCGGTTCGATGGCTTCGACCGTTACCTCTGCCGGGGCATCGCTCTTGCGGCCGCGTTCACGCCGCGGGCGTGCCGAACGATCGCGCTCACCCCGTTCGCCGCGACCCCTCGCCGGTTTTTCCCTGTCCGGACGGGCATCGGCCAGAGGCCCCCAATCGACGTCCAGTTCAAGTGCGTTAGGCTCTTTCTTGATGAGCTTCAACACCTTGTCGTAGTTCTTCTCGTCATTGGGCGCGAGGATGAGATAGGCTTCGCCCGTGCGTCCGGCGCGGCCTGTGCGCCCGATACGGTGCACATAGTCGTCGGCGTGATGCGGCACATCGAAGTTGAAGACGTGGCTGACGCTGGGGATATCCAGCCCGCGCGCCGCGACGTCCGAGGCCACCAGCAGTTTCAGCTCACCGCTGCGGAAGGCATCGAGCGTCTTCATGCGCAGGGACTGATCCAGGTCGCCGTGGATTGGGGCCGCGTTAAAGCCGTGTACCGACAGCGACTTGGCGACGATATCGACATCGGTCTTGCGGTTGCAGAAGACGATGCCGTTATTGATCTCCAACTGGCCGATCAGGGTGCGCAGGGCCAGACGCTTGGCCTTGGCCAGCAGTTTGGAGTCGCCCGCCGGCACGCGATAGACGTACTGGGTGATGTTCTCGTTGGTGGTCGCAGGGCGCGAGACTTCGATGCGTACCGGGTTCTTCAGAAACTGCTCGGTCAGGCGCGTGATTTCCGGCGGCATGGTCGCCGAGAAGAACAGGGTCTGGCGCGACGGCGGCGTCAGCTTGAAGATGCGCTCGATATCGGGGATGAAGCCCATGTCCAGCATGCGGTCAGCTTCGTCAACGACCATCAGTTGCACGCCGTTGAGCATCACCTTGGACCGTTCGAACAGGTCGAGCAGGCGGCCCGGCGTGGCGATCAGCACATCGACGCCCTTGTCCAGCTTGGCCACCTGATCGGCCATGGAGACACCGCCAATCAGCAGGGCCCAGTTCAGCTTGCAATATTTGGCATATTTCTCAAAGGCTTCGGCCACCTGATCGGCCAGTTCACGCGTCGGGGCCAGCACGATGGCGCGCGGCATACGGGCGCGCGAACGGCCCGAAGCGAGCTTTTCGATCATCGGCAGGGTGAAGGCCGCCGTCTTGCCGGTGCCCGTCTGCGCAATCCCCAGTACGTCCAGTCCGATCAGGGCAATAGGAATGGCCTGTTCCTGAATGGCGGTCGGCGTATCATAGCCGGTATCGGCCACGGCTTTCAGGATATCGGGGTTCAGGCCTAGATCGGTAAATTTGGTCATTCAGCTTTGAAGGGTTGCCGTTTCGGACAGTCGCAGGAAAAAATCAGCCGCCACGTAAGCGCGGACACGGCGATAAATACGCCGGTAAAGGCTTTGCGGCCTCTAGTATCAGATTTTACATAAAAGGACAGAGATTTATTGCGTTGTGGCGTCTCAGACGTCCAGATCATCGCCGACAAATTCGGCGTTTTGCTGAATGTACTTGAAGCGCAGTTCCGGTTTACGGCCCATCAGAGTCTCGACCAGGTCCTCGATATCGCTCTCGTTCTCCGGCAGGGTGACACGCGCCAGGGTCCGCGTTTTCGGGTCCATGGTCGTTTCCTTGAGTTGTGCCGGCATCATCTCGCCCAGACCCTTGAAGCGGCCGATTTCGGGCTTCTTGCCCTTGAACTCTTTTTCAAGGATTTCAAGTCGGTGCGCATCGTCCTTGGCATAGATGATCTTGGTGCCGTGGCTGATGCGGTACAGCGGCGGCATGGCCAGATAGAGGTGACCATTGCGGATCATCGACGGCATGGTGCGGTAGAAATAGGTGATCAGCAGCGAGGCGATGTGGGCCCCGTCCACATCGGCGTCGGTCATGATCACCACACGCTCGTAGCGCAGATCGTCTTCCTTGAAGCGCGCGCCCGGCTGTACGCCCAGAGCCAGCCCGAGATCGGACAGTTCCTGATTGGACTTGGCCTTGTCGGCGGTCGCCGAGGCGATATTGAGGATCTTGCCGCGCAGGGGCAGGATAGCCTGCGTATTGCGGTTACGCGCCTGCTTGGCGGAGCCACCAGCCGAGTCGCCTTCGACGATGAACAACTCGGTGCCAGTGGCGTCCTGACGCGCACAATCGGCCAGCTTGCCCGGCAGACGCAGCTTGCGCGTGGCGGAGGCGCGCTGCACCTCTTTATCCTTGCGCTTTTTCAGGCGGTCCTCGGCGCGTTCGACAACGAACTGCAACAGGCGATCGGCCTGTTTGGGCGAACTGATCAGCCAGTGGTCGAACGGATCGGCCAGCGCCTTTTCGACCAGGCGCTGGGCTTCGCTGGACGACAGGCGGTCCTTGGTCTGGCCCTGAAACTCAGGGTTCTTGATGAAGACCGAGATGACCACGCCGGCTTGCGCCACCACGTCTTCGGCAGTGATGATGCCGCCGCGCTTGTCGCCGGTCATGTCGGCATAGGCCTTCAGCGAGCGGGTGAGCGCGGCGCGCAGGCCCGCCTCATGCGTACCGCCGTCGGGCGTCGGGATGGTGTTGCAATAGGACTGGGTAAAGCCGTCAAATTCGCCGAAACCGGCCCCTGACCAGGTGACGGCCCACTCCACGGCCCCGGCTTCACCTTGCCGTTCCACGCGGCCTGAGAAGATGTCGGTGACGGTTTCGGTCTCCTGCACCCGCTCGGCCAGATAATCGGCCAGACCGTTGGGGAAGTAGAACCTGTCTTCGGGCGGGGTGTGATCGGTGATCTGGCTGGGGTCGCACTTCCAGTGAATCTGCACGCCGCGGAACAGATAGGCTTTCGCTTTCGCCATGCGGTACAGGCGCGCCGGTTTAAAGTGCGCGCCGACGCCGAAAATCTCTTCATCCGGCTTGAAGCGTTCGCGGGTGCCGCGCTTCTTCGACGGCGCGATCTGCTGAATGGGGCCCTGACTGAGGCCGCGCGAAAAGACCTGCTGCCATTCAAACCCGTCGCGCCACACCGTCACTTCGAGGCGCTCGGACAGGGCGTTCACCACCGAGACGCCGACACCGTGCAGACCGCCGGAGGTCTCATAGGCCTTGCCGGAGAACTTACCGCCGGAGTGCAGGACGGTCATGACCACTTCCAGCGCCGACTTGCCGGGGTATTTGGGGTGCAGATCGACGGGGATGCCGCGACCATCATCGCGTACCGACAAATAGCCTTCGGCGTCCAGCTCGACCCAGATGGCCTTGGCATGACCGGCGACGGCCTCGTCCATGGCGTTGTCGAGCACTTCGGCGAACAGATGGTGCATCGCCTTTTCGTCGGTGCCGCCGATATACATGCCCGGACGCTTACGCACGGGCTCCAGCCCTTCAAGCACCTCGATCGCTTCCGCGCCATAGCCTTCGGCGGTCATGGCCGAGGGCTTGGCACCCGGCGTAGCCACCGGTTGCGCCGCCTTGACGGGTTCAGGCTTGGCCGGGGCCGGTTTGGCCGCAGGCGAAGAGGCAGCGTCTGGTTGAGGCACGGGGGCGTCACCGCCGAACAGGGAAGGTTGGGGAGGCGTAGTGGACATGCGCGTACTGTGGACCGATTCGGTGAAATTCCATCCGTCCGGCAAGGGTGGACGTGAACAATCCATAAACAAAAAGGCCGCAAACCCCAAGGGGCTTGCGGCCGATTTCTGTGGCTTAATGCCTGGTGGCTTAGAACGCCGCCTTGAGGGTCAGGGCAACCTGTTCCTTCATGTTATTACGGCCGTCAGCGTTCCAGCCCAGGGGATGGTCGCCGGTGTCCCAGTAACGCAGGTCGAGCGACAGATTTTCGGACAGGGCGTAACCGACGCCGACATTCCAGGTCGTGTAGCTGTCATAGGCCTTTTCCTTCGGCGTACCGGCATAGGCGGTGAAGGAGCCTTCTTGCTTACCAAAAGCGCCCGAAACCGACCATTTGTCGGTCAGCGGATAGGCCGCGTTCAGTTCATAGTAGGGGTTTTCCAGCGTTTCCCAGTTGGTGTAGAGGGTGGCACCAATCGAGCCCTTGCCCATCGGGTGGGTGAAGCCGGCCTTCAGTTCACCGAAGTTCAGCGAGTCTTCATCGGGGTAGGAATAGTAGATGGCACCGAAGTCAAACGCCCAGTTGCCGACGGTCGGCTTCAGGCCGGCGTACAGATCGACTTCCAGCGAAGCGTCCGAACCAAAATCGACGTTCGACGCCCAGGTGCCGGCGTAGAAGGTCCCGTTGGTGTAGTCGATGCCGCCCTGAACAGCCGCATCCTTGCTCGACTGGGAGATGCCGCGCCAGACATAGTTGTTGGTGGCGGCGATGTTGTAGCTGAAAGCGCCTTCGGCGGAAGCGGCGCCAGCGACCAGAGCAGTTGCGGCGATCGTGGCGGCGAGGAGGAACTTCTTCATGATCTGTATCCTGTATTATGGTTCAGATTATATCGACCACAGTACGCAACTGCGGCGTAAATCGAAGTTCAATGTAGCAATTTTTACGTTGCGTACTACCCCCCGCTGAAGGTTTGAGCGGTCTTGATGTAAAATTGTCACGAATTCCTAATGCGACGTTCACAATTGCCAAGTGAATATAATTCATTGTTTTAAAATAAAAAATCCCAAAATTTTAGCCTGAATCCAAACCTTTGTGTTGCCAATGTGGCGGGCATATCTTGCGCTGCAACGTTACTTTTTCGCCGCAGCGCGCAAAAAGCGAATCGCGTTCTCACCACAAGCCGTCTGAGCGAGCGCATAGTGCCTGACATCCACGCAAAAAAATAGGGTGCCTTTCGGCACCCCATCTGTAAGCGTACTGAAGTTCTGATGGCTAGTGGTGAACTTCGTCATGCAGAGCAGAGTCGAGACCGGCTTCTTCATCCGCTTCCGACACGCGCAGGCCCGTGGTGAACTTGCAGATGACAAGGATGATAAAGGTGCCGATGGCGGACCACAGGATCGTAAAGACCAGACCCATGAACTGAGCCCCGACCGAAGCGCCTTCGGCCAGCGGGTTGATCGACGGGTCGGCAAATACCGCCGTCAGGATCGCGCCGAGGAAACCACCCGCACCGTGGATGCCGAAAGCGTCCAGCGAGTCGTCATAGCCCAGCAGGCGCTTCACCCACACCGCCGAGGTGTAGCAGAAGGGACCCGCGATCAGGCCGATGATCAGTGCACCGGTCGGGTTGACGAAACCGGCGGCCGGGGTGATGGCCACGAGGCCCGCCACGATACCGGACAGGATGCCGAGCAGCGACGGCTTGCGGCGGATGGTCCATTCGACCAGCTTCCACGTCAGACCAGCGGCGCAGGCGGCCAGAATGGTGTTCAGCAGAGCGGCGGCGGCGATACCGTCAGCGGCCCATTCCGAACCGGCGTTGAAACCGATCCAGCCAACGAACAGCAGCGAAGCGCCGATCATGACGAAGATCAGGTTGTTCGGTGTCATTTCTTCGGTGCCGTAACCCTTACGTCGGCCAAGGAAGATGGCGGCCACCAGACCAGCGACACCGGAGTTGACGTGAACAACGGCACCACCGGCGAAGTCGAGCACGTGCATGGCCGCCAGATAACCGCCACCCCAGACCTGGTGACAGATCGGCGCATAGATGAAGACCGACCACAGGGCCATGAACAGCAGCAGACCCGACAGCTTGATCCGTTCGGCAAAAGCGCCGGTGATCAGGGCGGGCGTGATGATGGCGAAGGTCATCTGATAGGCGATCCACAGCATTTCCGGCAGGCCGGGCGCCGAGGCATAGGCCGTCGAGGTGGTCACGCCCTTGAGCAGGAACACGTCGAAGCCGCCGATGAATTTGTTGACGGTTTCACCCGGGATGCCGAACAGCGCCTTGTCAGCCACCCCGAAGGACAGGCTGTAGCCGACGACGAACCACAGGACCGCCACGACGCAGGTCACGGCGACCGACTGGGTCACGGTGGCGATGATGTTCTTCTTGCGCACCATACCGCCGTAGAACAGGGCGAGACCCGGCATGGTCATCATCAGCACGAGGGCCGTGGCGACGATGATCCAGGCGGTGCCGGCGGCGTCAAGCGTCAGCGGCTTCTGGTGGGCGAGGAGGACGGGGGCCGGCGCTTCGGCGGCCGCCGTAGGTGTGGCGGCTTCCGAAGCCGGAGCCGCTTCCGAAACCGCAGCTTCGGAGGTGACCGCCGCCGCGTGGGCGACAGTGACGACCGGGGCCGTCACGAGGAGTGCGGCGGAGGCCGCCAGCACTTTTGAGAATTTAATCCACGTTTTCAAGTTATCCCCCTTGGATAAGCGGATGTTGCACCGGCGAAGAGTGCCGCCATGCGTTTGTTTCGCAAAGGGTTTTGTTAAGACATGGCGGGGTGAGGGGGCGTGCGGGGATTTAATGCGTCATTTATGTGTCAATATGGCGGGGTGAAACGCGCAAACCCTGAAAATCAGGTTGGTATCAAATGATATTATAAAAGTATCCGGTGAAACTATATTTTAGACAGCGCTTTCAGAACGGTAATCAGGTCTTTTGACCACCACCCATATGCAAACAAGCCGCCCCAGTTAGGAGCGGCTTGTTCTTTAAAATCAACCCTTTGCGGGGAGATATTGAGCTTAGCCCTTGTAGTACATCTCGAACTCGATCGGGTGCGGACGCAGTTCGAAGGCCATCACTTCTTCCATCTTGAGTTCGATGTAGGAGTCGATGAAATCGTCGTCGAACACGCCGCCCTTCTTGAGGAAGGCGCGGTCCTTGTCGAGGTTGTCGAGGGCTTCACGCAGGCTGCCGCAGACTTCCGGCACGGCCTTTTGCTCTTGCGGCGGCAGGTCGTACAGGTTTTTGTCGGCCGCCGGGCCCGGATCAATGCGGTTTTCGATACCGTCGAGACCAGCCATCAGCAGGGCGGAGAAGGTCAGGTAGGGGTTGCCCAGCGGATCGGGGAAGCGCGCTTCGATACGCTTGCCCTTCGGCGAAGACACCCACGGAATACGGATCGAGGCCGAGCGGTTACGCGACGAATAGGCCAGCTTCACCGGGGCTTCGTAGCCCGGAACCAGACGCTTGTAGGAGTTGGTCGTCGGGTTGGCGAAGGCGTTGATGGCCTTGGCGTGCTTGATGATGCCGCCGATGTACCACAGGCACAGGTCCGACAGACCGGCATACTTGTCACCAGCGAACAGCGGCTTGCCGTTCTTCCAGATCGACTGGTGGACGTGCATACCCGAACCGTTGTCACCGAACATCGGCTTCGGCATGAAGGTCGCGGTCTTGCCATAGGCGTGGGCGACGTTCTGCACGACGTACTTGTAGAGCTGGGTACGGTCGGCCATGGTCAGCATGTCCGAGAACTTCAGGCCGAGCTCGTGCTGGGCCGGCGCCACTTCGTGGTGGTGCTTTTCCGGTTCCATGCCCAGTTCGCCCATGACGGCGAGCATTTCACCGCGCAGGTCCTGGCAGGAGTCCACCGGGTTGACCGGGAAGTAGCCGCCCTTCGGGCCCGGACGGTGACCCATATTGCCTTCGGCGTATTCCTTGGCCGAGTTAATCGGCAGTTCCGACGAGTCGAAGGAGAAGCCGGTGTTGTTCGGCGCGATCGACCAGCGGACGTCGTCGAACAGGAAGAATTCGGCTTCCGGACCGAAATAGACGGTGTCGCCGATGCCGGCCGACTGCACGTAGGCGAGCGCCTTCTTGGCGATCGAGCGCGGGTCGCGGTTATAGGGCTCGTTGGTATCCGGATTGATGACGTCGCAGAACAGGAAGAGGGTGGTCTGCTGATAGAAGGGGTCGATATAGGCCGTCTTCAGGTCCGGGCGCAGCTTCATGTCGGATTCGTTGATGGCCTTCCAGCCGGCGATCGACGAGCCGTCGAACATGGTGCCGTCATTGAGGAAGTCTTCATCGACGAGATCGATGTCGAAGGTCACATGCTGCATCTTGCCGCGAACGTCGGTGAAGCGAACGTCAACATACTTGACGTCCTTTTCCTTGATGAGCTTGAGAATGTCTGCTGCGGTCATTTTTTGACGCCCTGGGTTTTTGGTTGGGTAGTTTGGGGAGGATCAAACCGCTTGCGGTCCGGACTCCCCGGTGCGGATGCGAACGACATCAATGACGTCGCTCACAAAAATCTTGCCGTCGCCAATCTTGCCCGTGCGCGCCGCGGTCTGGATGGCCTCAAGTGCGGCCGGTGCCAGATCGTCGGCAACCACGAGTTCAATTTTGATCTTCGGCAGAAAATCAACAACATATTCCGCACCCCGGTAGAGTTCGGAATGTCCTTTCTGGCGGCCGTAGCCCTTGGCTTCCAGAACGGTCATACCCTGCACGCCGATTTCCTGAAGGGCTTCCTTCACTTCGTCCAGCTTGAAGGGTTTGATAACAGCTTCGATCTTTTTCATGAGCAATCCTGATCACGACCGTTAACAGCGAAAATCTTTTGCATTGCGACAGAATGCAAGCCAGATTCCGGTGAAACAGCTCACTTGACTGTAAAGATTTATTACGATGCGTGAGCGCACCCGTTCTGCCTTTAGCCGCAGTCGGGGGCAAATTCAAAAGGAAATTACGCCTGTTAGCCGATTTGGAAACCGCAACCCCTTTTCCAGCGGGCGCAGGCCTCGCCTGTCAGGCCACATGATTTCCTCTGAAATCATATCACGACCCTAAATCACGCCTTTTGGGCCGTAAAGATAGACCAAAGAGAATTTTTCCCGGCGTCGCTGCCGCACCGGCGAAGAAGTCGCCAAAGAAGCCTCTGGGCCAAAATAAAACCCCCGGATCGTGAAATCCGGGGGTCTTTGAGTATCCGATATCGGATTTTAGTACTCGTAAGACTCTTCGATGGCCTGACCGGCACCGCCTTCGAGAAGGTCGGCAGCGGCGGCTTCGTCAGCCAGACGGTCTTCTTCGAACTGCGCGGCGATAACGTTTTCGCCGGCGGCCTGACGTTCGGCCTCTTCAGCCGAGCGCGCGACGTTGACCGTGATCGAGATCGTGACTTCGGCGTGCAGACGCACCTTAAGGGCGTGCAGACCAAGGGTCTTGATCGGGGTGTCGAGAACGATCTGGTTGCGCTCGACCTTGCCGCCGGTTTCAGCGACGGCGTCAGCAACGTCACGGCCGGTGACCGAACCGTAGAGTTGACCGGTTTCACCCGCCTGACGGATGATCACGTACTGCTGACCGTCGAGTTCAGCGCCTTGGGTTTCGGCAGCCGAGCGAGCGGCGGCGTTACGGGCGACGATCTGTTCCTTCTGAGCTTCGAAGAACTTCAGATTGGCGGTCGTAGCGCGCAGGGCCTTGTGACGCGGCAGCAGGAAGTTACGGGCAAAGCCGTCCTTCACCGACACGACGTCACCGATAACGCCCAGATTTTCAACGCGTTCCAGGAGAACAACTTTCATGGGTGCGTCTCCTTACTTCACGACGTAGGGCAGAAGTGCCAGGAAGCGGGCGCGCTTGATGGCCTTGGCCAGCTCACGTTGCTTCTTTTGCGACACGGCGGTGATGCGCGACGGCACGATCTTGCCGCGCTCGGAGATGTAGCGTTGCAGCAGCTTCACGTCCTTGTAGTCGATCTTCGGAGCATTGGCGCCGGAGAACGGGCACACCTTACGGCGGCGGAAAAACGGACGACGAGCCGGAGCGGAGCCGACGGGAGCGCCCGGAGTGGCGGCGATAGTGTCTTCAGCCATCTTCAGCTCTCCTTATTGCTCAGCGAATTCAGCACGTTCGGAACGCTCAGCGCGCTCCGGACGGTCACGACGCGACAGAACCGGCGACAGTTCCAGATCCAGCTCTTCGACGCGAACGGTCAGGAAGCGGATGACGTCTTCGTTGATCGACAACTGACGTTCCATTTCCTTCACGGCGGCCGCCGGCGCATCAATGGCCAGCAGCGAGTAGTGCGCCTTGCGGTTCTTCTTCACGCGGTAGGTGAGGTTGCGCAGACCCCAGTATTCGATCTTGGCGACCGAGCCGCCCAGTTCTTCGATCAGCGCCTTGAGGGTATCGTTGAGACCTTCCGCCTGTTGCGGCGAAATGTCCTGCCGTGCGAGCACGACGTGTTCATAAAGTGCCATTTGGTCCTCTTCCGTTGAGCGGGGTGGCGCGCATCCGGGCGGAAGCCCCGGACACACGATGGATCATGGCTCCTCACAATGAGGAATGACCACCACGCAAGCGACGCGGGCGCTATAGTCGATAACGCCCGCATAATCAAGTGTCGGTAACCGTGTCAAAACGGCCTGCAACGGACGTTTCACAGCGTTCTGACGCGACTACGGTGTTGGGACAGCCCTATTTCAGGCTGTCGGCAGCCGCCAGCAGGCTGGGCACGTGGGTCGCCGCATTGCCGGAATCGTGGACGAAGGCGATCTTGCCGTCCTTACCAATAATGTAGGAGACGCGACCCGACATCGGCACAGCCGGCATCTTGGCATCGTATTTCTCGGCGATCCTGGCCCCCTTGTCCGAACCGACCGGGAACTTGCCACCGCAGTCCGCCTTTGAGAACTTCTTGAGCGTCGGCACATCATCCGCCGACAGGCCGACGACGCTGATCTTTTTGGCGGCGAACTTGTCCATGTTTTCGGAGAACTGACGCGCTTCCAGCGAGCAGCCGCCGGTGAACGCCTTGGGGTAGAAGTACACAATCACCGGGCCTTGCTTCAAAGCGGATTTCAGCGAAAACGCATGAGTTTCGCCGTTGGTGGCGGCCTCGACCTTGAAGTCGGGGGCCTTGTCGCCAACCTTGAGCGCGGCCAGCGCAGGCGAAGTGGCGGTAAGGGCAAACGCAGCGGCAACCAGAGCGGCACGGATGAGCATGAGACGTCTCCATTGTGTGAAGTGTCTCCATATACGCCGATTTGGCGACCTTGGCTCAGATAATCGACCGGACTTTGACTTGCCAATCGCAATCTGGATGATTGCTATTGGCAAGTGAGGCATTAGTAGGGCGGATTGTGCTTCTCGATAAAGGCCACCACGGCGTCCATGGTCTGCACGCGGGTGGGTTCCCGCGACAGCCAGTGATCCTCTTCTTTCAGAAGGATCAGATCAACCTCCTTACCGGCTTTTTTCAGGGCGTCGCGCATTCGGTAGCTCTGATCAATCGGCACAACCGTGTCGTCCTTGCCGTGGATCAACTGGATGGGGATGGTGATATTAGCGGCCTTCAGGTCCGGCGATACCTCGGCCCAGCGGCTTTCATCGCCCAGAAACCGCTTCCAGTACAGCACCCGCCGCGCTTGTTTGTCATAGCCGACGGACTCTTCTTCGTAAGCGATCATCTTCTTGAGATTGGTCACCGGCGCGATGCCGCTGGCGCAGCGATAGACGCCCGGATCAAGCGCCGCCCCCGCCATGGCCGCATAGCCACCGTAGGAGGCCCCGACAATGCAAACGCGCTTGGGGTCGATCGTCCCTTCCTTGGCCAGATAGCGCACGCCGTCCGACAGGTCGGTCTGCATCTTGCGGCCCCATTCCCCGTAGCCCTTTTCGGTAAAGCTGTCACCGTAGCCGCTCGAACCGCGGAAATTGGGTTGCAATACGGCATACCCGCGCGAGGCGATGGCCTGAGACATCCAGTCATATCTGATGTCGTCATAGGACTCCGGCCCGCCATGCGGCAGGACGATCAGGGGCAGGTTTTTGGCCTCACGACCGGGCGGCAGGGTCAGATAGCCGTTAATCTCCAGCCCATCTGCCGCCTTGTAGGTCACCTTGCGCTTTTCGGCGACCCATTCCGAAGGTACGTCAGGTCGCGTCTGGCCAGCGAGTTTGAAGCTCTTGGTGGTGTAGTCGATATAGTAGTAGGTGCCTGGATCGCCGGGTCCTTCCCCATAGACGATGATCTGGCGGCCATCATCAGACATATCAACCAGCTTTCGGTAGGTATAGTCCGGCATACCTTTCTCGATCAGATGCGGCAGGTTGGCCAGATCGGGAGCAAAAAAGGTATAGGCGGGGCCATCGGGGCTGTAATTGATAAAGCCCGCCAGCTTGCCCGTCGCCGGATGATAGAAGGTGCCGACATTACTGCCCTTGGTATCCAGAGGCTCGCTGAACCGGCCATCCGGGAAGACTTCGTAATAGTTGCCAGCCTTTTCGCCGGCATTGATATAGACCAACACCGATTCGTCATCGCGGCCGCGTCCCACAAGAGACGGCGCGTCCAGCATCTGTTTTTCCGAATAGATCGCGCGCCATTTGCCATTCTGGTGATAGCGCAGGGTCCATATCTTAGTGTCGCGATCATATTCGGCCCGGGCTATGATCTCGCCATCGCCGCGCACAATCCAGTTCTGAACGTGGTAGGGGACTTCGTCCATTACCCGCCCGCGCCCGGTGTTCAGATCAAAATTGTAGAGGCTGCGCAGGCCTTCGTTCTCGATCTTGGTATTGGAGGCGGTGACCCGATACTCGCCCTTGATTTTGACGCGCTGAAAATCCCCCATGACGATGGGATAAAAGCCTCCGGTCTTGTCAAACAGGGCAAAGGTCTTGTTGCGGGGCAGGTCCAGTATCTGTCCGGAATAATACTCGTCCTTTCCGCCAACGAATTCACGCAGATATGCGGCTTGCGACGAAATGAGGATGATACGAGTTGCGTCTCCCCAGAAGAGGCTGCGGACCTTTACGCCGCCGACCCGCATGGCCTTGAAGTCGTTCTTGTCGATGTCGATGTCCATCAGGAAGCGTTCACCGCCCGCGTTCCGGATCAAGGCGACCCGCTTACCATCCGGGGACAAGGCTACTTCGTCGATGGCGGGCAGTTTACTAAAGGCCGTCAGCGGCGGCGGTGTGCCCAGAGTGTTTGCCGCAGGCGCGGTTTCTGCCACGGCGGAAAAAGCGCAGGCCGTCGCAACGCCGGCCAGGACGATGGTCTTCAGAATAGTCATAAAACGCCCCCAATAGTCGCGCAGCGACGCCCCCGTCGCTTGATCATCCACGTCTGGGTTTACGACGGGTTGCGGCAATCTACAACCGTTTTCGATGGGGAGGTGCAGGATGTTGCACGGGGCAGACCGGCGTAAACCCCTTGCCCTTGCGGACGGATTGCCCTAACCCATGCCGCTCAAATCAACTGGTCGGGACAAGGCATTACATGACTTTGGCATTCGTTTTTCCGGGACAGGGCTCTCAGAGCGTCGGCATGGGGAGCGAGCTGTTCGATAATTTCGTGGCCGCCCGTGAGGTCTTCGGCGAAGTCAACGAGGTGTTGGGGCAGGATCTTCTGAAGCTGATGCGCGAAGGGCCGGAAGCCGACCTGACCCTGACAGAAAATGCGCAGCCCGCCCTGATGGCCGTTTCGCTGGCCGTTGTGCGCGTGCTGAAGGCCGATTTCGGCGTCGATGTGGCGAAGGCGGCTTTCTGCGCCGGTCACTCTCTCGGCGAATATTCGGCCCTGGCGGCGATGGAGGTGCTGACGCTTTCGGACGCGGCGAAGCTGCTGAAACTGCGCGGTCAGGCCATGCAGCGCGCCGTACCGGTGGGGCAGGGGGCTATGGCGGCCCTGATCGGGGCGAAGGCCGATCTGGCCCTGGCCGAGGCCGCCTGCGAAGCCGGGCGTGCGGCGGGTATAGTCGTCGTGGCCAATGACAATAATGCCGGGCAGGTGGTGATTTCCGGTGAAAAGGCAGCGGTCGATCTGGCCGTTGAAAAGGCCAAGGAACTGGGCGCCAAGGCCATGTTGCTCAACGTCTCCGCCCCCTTCCACAGCCCGCTGATGCAGCCGGCCGCTGAAGAAATGGCTGCCGCCCTGTCCAAAACCACCTTCCATGATCCGAAGTCTGTGCTGGTGGCCAATGTCACAGCCCAGCCCGTCGGCGACAAGGCACAGTTCGCGCCGCTGCTGATCGAGCAGGTGACGGGACGCGTGCGCTGGCGCGAGTCGGTGCAGTGGCTGGCGCAGGACGGCGGCGTGACGCAGTTTGCCGAGCTTGGCGCGGGCAAGGTGCTGAGCGGCATGATCAAGCGTCTGGCCCCCGACTCCGAAGCCGTGGCGCTGAACGGCGCGGCGGACTTTGAAGCGTTTGCCAAAAGCCTCTGATTTCCTCTTCCTTCTTACAGGAGACACCTATGTTTGAACTGACCGGCAAGACGGCGCTTGTGACCGGGGCCACCGGCGGGCTGGGGGCGCAGATTGCCCGTGCCCTGCATAACCAAGGGGCAAAGGTCGTGCTGTCCGGCACGCGCGAAGCCGTCCTCAACGATCTGGCCGCCGAACTGGGCGAAGGGGCGTTTGTCGCTGCCTGCAACCTGTCGGACGCGGCAGAGGTCGATGGCCTGATTGCCAAGGCCGAGGCGGCGGCGGGCTCACCGCTCGACATCCTTGTCGCCAACGCCGGCATTACCAAGGACGGCCTGATCCTGCGCATGAAGGATGAGGACTGGGAAGCGGTGATCAAGGTCAATCTCGAATCTTACTTCCGCCTGTCGCGCGCCGCCGTGAAGGGGATGATGAAGCGTCGCCACGGCCGCATCATCGGTATTACCTCGGTGGTGGGCGTCATGGGCAATCCGGGGCAGACCAACTATGCTGCCTCGAAGGCAGGCATGATCGGCTTTTCCAAGGCGCTGGCGCAGGAAGTGGCATCGCGCAATATCACCGTCAACTGCATCGCGCCGGGCTTTATCGCCTCGCCGATGACCGATGTCCTCAATGAGCAGCAGCGCGACGGCATCCTGTCGAAAATCCCGGCAGGGGCGCTGGGCGAGGGTACCGATATTGCCGCCGCCGCCGTCTATCTTGCCAGCAATGAAGCCGGTTACGTGACGGGCCAAACCCTGCACGTCAACGGCGGCATGGTGATGATTTAATCCCGTCATCACGTCTTTGTTGTGAAAGACTGGCTTTTCGCGCACTGAAAATGGCTTGAAACCTGCACAGTGTGTGCATAAAAGGCAGTTGGCTTAGATTCCGATACCCGGCCCCTGCAAAGCCATAAGCCGCTTTGGGTCGTGTTTATATAACCTGTTAGAGGGCCTGATATGTCTGAAGTTCTTGAACGTGTTCGCAAGATTGTGATTGATCATCTGGACGCCGATCCGGATAAGGTCACGGAAAAGGCGAGCTTCATCGACGATCTGGAAGCCGACAGCCTCGACATCGTTGAGCTGGTTATGGCTTTCGAAGAAGAATTCGACATCGAAATTCCTGATGACTCGGCCGAGCACATCCTGACCGTTGGCGACGCCGTCAACTACATTCAGGAAAAGCTCTCCGCTTAATCTGAATTGCCGGATTGAGGGCGTGGTTTCGACGGTCAGTGCCGCACCGAAGCCGCGCCCTTCTGCTATTTGCATAACAGGACAGGATTTAAATGGTTCGTCGCGTCGTCATCACCGGTTTGGGTCTTTTGTCGCCTCTGGGCGCGGGTGTGGATATTTCGTGGAAGCGTTTGCTGGATGGGCAATCGGGCGCGGGGACCATTACCGCTTTTGATACCACCGACTATGCCTGCACGGTGGCCTGCGAAATCCCGACGGTCGATGGCCGGGGCGGTGGCGGTCCGGACATCGAAGGCTCCTTCGATCCGTCCACGGTCCTGTCGCCCAAGGAACGCCGCAAGGTCGATGACTTCATCCTCTACGCCATCGCGGCGGCTGATGAAGCGCTCAAGGATGCCGACTGGCACCCCGAAAGCGCCGAAGATCAGGAGCGCACCGGCGTCATGATCGGATCGGGCATCGGCGGTCTGGGCATTATCGCCGACACGGCGCTGGAGCTTCAGGCCAAGGGCCCGAAGCGCATTTCGCCCTTCTTTATCCCGTCCTCGCTGATCAATCTGGCCTCCGGTCAGGTGTCGATCCGTCACGGCCTCAAGGGCCCGAACCATTCGGTCGTTACCGCCTGCGCCACTGGCGCGCACGCCATCGGTGACGCGGCGCGTCTGATCAAGTGCGGCGATGCCGACGTCATGGTCGCCGGCGGGGCCGAATCGGCCATCGTACCCATCGGTATTGCGGGCTTCATCGCCTGCCGCGCCCTGTGCACGGCCTTCAACGATCAGCCGACCAAGGCCTCGCGCCCCTATGATAAGGACCGTGACGGCTTCGTCATGGGCGAAGGCGCGGGCATCGTGGTGCTGGAAGAATACGAACACGCCAAGGCGCGTGGCGCCAAGATCTACGCCGAAGTGCTGGGCTACGGCCTGTCGGGCGACGCCTATCACATTACCGCGCCGTCGGAAGACGGCGACGGCGGCTACCGCGCCATGGTCGCGGCGGCCAAAAACGCGGGTATCGACCCGACCGAAATCGACTACGTCAATTCGCACGGCACCTCGACCATGGCGGACGGCATCGAGCTGAAGGCCATTGAGAAGTTTCTGGGTGAACGTGCGGCGACGGGCACGGTGTCCTCGACCAAGTCGGCGATCGGCCACCTGCTCGGTGGGGCGGGCGCGGTCGAAGCCATCTTCTGCGCCCTGGCCATCCGCGACCAGATCGCGCCGCCGACCATCAATCTCGACAATCCGGCCTATGAAACGCCCATCGACCTTGTGCCGCACAAGGCCAAGCCGATGACGATTAACAAGGTTCTGTCGAATTCCTTTGGCTTTGGCGGCACCAATGCTGCCCTGATCCTCGGCAAAGTGGACTAAGATGGCGAAACAGAAGGCCCGCCCAGCCCCGCGGCGCAAGAACCGGCGTCTGATGGCGCCGGTGGCGGGCCTCATGTCCGGTATCGTCCTGCTGCTTCTGGCGGCAGGACTGTTTGTTTTTGCCAACACCTACGGCCCCGGACCTTCGGCGAAATCCGGAAACGTCACCGCCGTGACGGTCGAACGCGGGCAGGGGCTCAATGCCATAGCGCGCAAGCTGAAACAGCAGGGCGTCATTCGTTCGGTGACCTTTTTCCGCATCGCCGCCAAGCTGGATGGCCGCGACAACGCCCTGCGCGCCGGCACCTATGAATTTCCATCGCGCCTGTCGATGATCGGCGTCCTGCATCAGATCCTTGAAGGCCGTGTGGTGCAGCACTTCATCACCATCCCCGAAGGCCGCACCTCGGCGCAGGCCGTGCGGATACTAATGGCGACGCAGGGCCTGACCGGCGATGTCGAAGTGCCGCCGGAAGGCTCGATCCTGCCCGAAACCTATCAGTACGAAATCGGTGAAACCCGTCAGTCTGTGCTGGACCGGATGCTGGCCGCCGGGCGTGAGACGCTGGATGAACTGTGGGCCGGGCGTGCAAAGGATTTGCCGCTGAAGACTAAGGAAGAGGCCCTGATCCTTGCTTCTGTGGTCGAGAAGGAAACGGGTCTGGCCAATGAGCGTCCGAAGGTTGCGGCTGTGTTTGTGAATCGCCTGCGTAACGGGATGCGCCTGCAATCGGACCCGACCGTCGTCTATGCGGTGTCCAAGGGCGAGCCTTTGGGGCGTGGTCTGAAACGCTCTGAACTGGATGCGCCCAGCCCGTGGAACACCTATCTGATCGACGGTCTGCCTGTTACGCCGATCGCCAATCCGGGTAAGGCCTCACTGAAGGCCGTGCTCAATCCGCCACCCACCAAAGACGTCTATTTCGTCGCCGATGGCACGGGCGGTCACGTTTTCGCCGAAACCTATGAGCAGCACCTGATCAATGTCGCCAAATGGCGTCAGATCGAGGCACAGGATAAGGGAATCGCGGCCGCCCGCCCTGCCAAGGACACCGGTAAATGACCCTGTCGAGCATGACCGGCTTTGGCCGGGTAGAAGGCCATCATGGGACTGTCGCCTGGGTCTATGAGGTGCGCTCGGTCAACGGGCGCTCGCTGGATCTCAAGACGCGCGTGCCCTCGGGCTACGACTATGTGGAGAGGGCGGCGCGCGATCTGGTCAAGCACCGTTTCCAGCGCGGGCAGGTGTCGCTGACTCTCAGTGTGCAGACAACCGAGGTCCAGACGGGCTACAGCGTCAATCACGCTGTCCTCAACCAGTATCTCGAAGTGGGGCAGGGCCTGATGCAGGCCGGTCAGGCGACCATGCCCTCACTGGACGGGCTTCTGTCCCTGCGTGGCGTCATTGAAGCGGCCAGTGCGGAAACGGATACCGACGTCGCGGCGCTGGAAGCGCCTCTGCTGGCCGATCTGGGGGCGGTGCTGGAGCATCTGAAGACCGCGCGTCAGGATGAGGGGCGGGCGTTGTATGACCTGCTGACCCAGCACTTGAGCGCCATGACCGACGCTGTGGATCGGGCCGAGGCGCTGGCGGCGCAGCAGACCGAAGTAATCCGCGAACGCTTCACCCGGCGTCTGAATGAGCTACTGCCCGATGCTGACCTTCAGGAGCGCATCCTTCAGGAAGCGGCCGTCATGGCCGTCAAGGCCGATGTGCGCGAGGAACTGGATCGTCTGCGCACCCATATCGCCTCGGCGCACACGCTTCTCAGCGACAGCCAGTCGCAGGGGCGCAAGCTCGACTTCCTGTCGCAGGAATTCATGCGCGAAGCCAATACCCTCTGTTCGAAAGCCGCTTTCAGCGACCTGACCAAGGTCGGTCTGGAGTTAAAGTCGGTTATCGACCAGTTCCGAGAACAGGTTCAAAACGTAGAGTAATATGCCTAATTCCCAACGTCTTCGCCGCGGCCTCATGCTGATCGTTTCCTCGCCTTCGGGCGCGGGCAAGACCTCGCTGTGCCGCCGCCTGATGGCCGATCACGCCGATCTGGATCTATCCATTTCGGTGACCACGCGCTCACCGCGCCCCGGTGAAAAGGACGGTCGCGAATACCACTTCATCAGCGACGCCGAGATGGACGATCTGGTCAAAAACGACGCCCTGCTGGAATGGGCGGCGGTGCACGACCACCGCTATGGCTCGCCGCGCGAACCGGTGGAAAAAGCCCTGTCTCAGGGCCAGAACGTGTTGTTCGACATCGACTGGCAGGGGGCACAACGCATCTCGGCCAAGGCCCCCTCAGACGTGGTGCGCGTCTTCATCCTGCCGCCGTCGATGGAGGAACTGAAGCGCCGTCTCTATGCCCGTGCACAGGACGCCGACGACGTCATCCAGCGCCGTCTCAGCCGGGCCAAGGGCGAGATCGCCCACTGGGCCGAATACGACTACGTGATTCTGAATGACGATTTCGACCGGTCCTATGCCGAACTGGTGCATATCTATCATTCAGAAACGGCGCGCCGGTCACGTGGCCTGTGGATCGCCCCGTTTGTCGATGAACTGATGAGCGAGCCGCTTTAGAGCGATGTGCGGAAACGAAGTTAAGCGAAGCCAAAAGTGTGAGCGGTTTTCCGCAAAAAAATCGCGACAAAACAAAAATTTAGAGCGAAATGGCGTTTCCGCTCATAGACATTTCGCTCTAAGCGCAAAAGAGGAAGGGGTCTCGCCTCCTTCACCCCGGAACTATAAAGCCCTCCGAACGGTTCGGAGGGCTTTTTTACTTACTTTTGGGCCGGGCTGGTTTCGAGCTTGAGATAGGCGATCAGATTGTGGCGCTCCGTCTCGTCCTTGATACCCATGAACCCCATCTTGGTGCCGGGTACGGTGCTTTGCGGGTGGGTGAGATAGTCATCAAGCGTGGCAAAGTCCCACACGGCGTTGTGGCCCTTCATCGCATCGCTGTACTGATAATCGGCCTTGCTGCCCGACTTGCGACCGAATACGCCGTAAAGGTTGGGGCCGACCATATTGGCCCCGCCTTCGACCAGCGTATGGCACGAGCGGCACTTGTTCCACGCCTTCTCACCCGCCTTCAGATCGGCGGTATTGTAGGGGGCGGGCAGGGTGGCGAGTTTGGCTGCTAACTCGGCCGGTGAAGGTCCCTCAACCGCCGGCAGATTGGCTTGCGCTGAACCGCTGTCGCCTGCCGTCTCTGCGGGTTTGTCGCCGCACGCCGACAGACACAGGGCAAGGGTCAGGGTACCGAAAAACAGAGATGCGCGCATCAAACTCTCCATGGATTTAGCCATGGGTTTAGCTGACGCCGTGGGCGTTGGCGAGGGGGGACGATCCTGTGGCCTGCGGCGGCTTGCCGCAGGACAGACGTCTGCATACGAAAAGGCCGCACCCGACAAAGAGCACGGCCATTGTAAAATCAATAGCTTTCAGAAAAAACCTTATGAGCGACGGTAATTCTCGTCCATGTCCTGAGAATTGAGACGCTCCTCGGAACCGTCGATAAAAATGCGGTATTCGACAGAACCCGCCTTGTTCACCTCGCCCTGCTCGATGCGATTGATGACCGCCGGTCCCCCGTAGCGCGCCACAAGCTCCGGGTCGCGGATCAGGTGATTGACCGTCGGCATGGCGGCGAAGTCGAAATCGTCCGAGGCGAACACCTCTTCACCGGTATTGTTGTCGAAAAAGCGGTAGGCCAGTCCGGGCATAATCCATCTCCCATCTTTGTGGTTGAAGGATCAGGATGCGCCCGGCCCGGTAAATAATCAATGCGCGCAATGCCGCAGGTGAGGCCGTCAAAACTGCAAGTGGACTCTCAGAAAAATGCACCTGATTATTTGTTTTCAGACGCTTTTTGAATATCGGCGGCCAGTTGATCCACTCGCGCCGGGTCGGCGTCCCAGGCGAACATGAATCGCGCCCCGCCACCGATGAAGGTATAGAAGCGCCAGCCTTTGGCGCGCAGGGCATCCAGAACAGCCTCCGGCGCCTTGAGGAAGACGGCATTGGCCTGCACGGCAAACATGGGCTCTATTTCCGGCAAACCGGAAATTTTCTCGGCTAGGCGGCGGGCGCAGGCATTGGCGTGCTGACCGTTTCTCAGCCACGCCCCGTCCTTGATCATACCCAGCCACGGCGCGGCCAGAAAACGCATCTTGGAGGCCAGTTGCCCGGCCTGTTTGCAGCGATAGTCGAAGTCCTGCGCCAGGCCGCGATCAAAAAACAAAATGGCCTCGCCGACGCCCATACCGTTCTTGGTGCCGCCGAAGCACAACACATCGACCCCGGCCTTCCACGTTATGTCTGCCGGGCTACAGTTGAGTGCCGCGCAGGCATTGGCAAAGCGCGCCCCGTCCATATGCAGACGCAGACCCAGTTCGCGGCAGACGGCGGCAATGGCCTTTACCTCCTCGATGGCATAGACGAGGCCGGTTTCGGTGGGTTGGGTGATGGTGACGGCGCGCGGCTTGGGGAAGTGGATGTCGGAACGGCTGGTGGCCAGCGCGCGGATGGCCTCCGGCGTCAGCTTGCCGTCGGTTGAGGCCGCCACCAATAGCTTCGAACCATTGGAGAAGAATTCCGGCGCACCGCATTCGTCGGTCTCGACGTGGGCCGAGGCCGAGCAGATGACGCTGTGATAGGACTGGCACAGAGAGGCCAGGGCCAGTGAATTGGCCGCCGTGCCATTGAAGGCAAAGAAGACCTCGGCCTCATGCTCGAACAGGTCGCGCAGGGCGTCGGCGGCGCGCTGAGTCCAGGGGTCGTCGCCATAGGCCGGCACCGAGCCGGCATTGGCCTCGTGCATGGCGTTCCACGCGTCGGGGCAGATGCCCGCATAGTTATCGCTGGCGAATTGCTGCGGGGCGAGGGTGGTCAGCGGCAGGGCGGTATCCGGCATGGGGCGTCTCTCAGATAGAACGAGTTTTGCGACGCGTGAGCCTAGGTCCCGTTGGTTGCCGGTTCGGCCGCATCTCCGTTTCCGGACGCCACCTTGCCGGGAAGGGCAGGTTGGCGTTAAGCGCGTCGCTTAACTCTGGATGCCGTTTCGCCATAACCGTTCATAAGCGCTTTCGCAAGCGAAAGTTTCTGCGGAAACCGCTGGCGGGGCCCGATCCGGCCTCCCTTGAATATGGGTGGGAAAGTCCCACATTCAGCCTAGGTTCAGCCGAGGAATCGTCTAAGGTGAATGGTGAACCCCTGCGCAGACATTGCGCGTATATATCCGGAGAACGCGCCCTTTTTCTTTACGCAGGGTGGTCGTTGGACGCCCTTGGCGAGGCGCGCTGTCCGGCTCAGGAGTAAGTAATGTTTGATGTTCTGACCATACCCGTATTGCCTTTGAGGGATATCGTGGTGTTCCCGCACATGGTCGTGCCGCTGTTTGTCGGACGTGAAAAATCCGTGCAGGCGCTCGATGAGGTGATGAAGGGCGACAAGCAGATCCTGCTAGCCACCCAGAAAAATTCCGGCGACGATGATCCCGAAGCCGATGCCATCTATGACATCGGCGTGCTGGCCAATGTGCTGCAATTGCTAAAATTGCCCGATGGCACGGTCAAGGTGCTGGTCGAGGGCAAGTCGCGCGCCAAGATCAAGGGCTTTACCGGTCGTACCGAGTTTTATGAGGCGGAGGCCTACGCGCTGGAGCCCGCCGTTACGCAGGGGCCGGACCTCGAAGCGCTGGTGCGCGCCGTCACCGACCAGTTCGAAAACTACATCAAGCTGAACAAGAAGATTCCGCCGGAAGCCCTTCAGGCCTTGGCCGAAGTGTCGGAAGCCGACGTGCTGGCCGACTCGATTGCCGCGCATCTGGTCATCAAGATCGGCGAAAAGCAGCAGCTTCTGGAGCAACTGGCGGTGGCCAAGCGTCTGGAGCAGATCTATGCCCTGATGGAAGGCGAGATCAGCGTCCTTCAGGTCGAAAAGAAGATCCGTTCGCGCGTCAAGCGACAGATGGAAAAGACCCAGCGCGAATATTATCTGAACGAGCAGATGAAGGCCATTCAGCGCGAACTGGGTGAGCAGGACGACGCCAAGGACGAGATTCTCGAACTCGAAAAGAAGATCAAGGCCACCAAGCTCAGCAAGGAAGCCCGCGCCAAGGCGACATCCGAGCTGAACAAGCTGCGTCACATGTCGCCCATGTCGGCGGAATCGACCGTGGTGCGCAACTATCTCGACTGGTTGCTGGCCATTCCTTGGGGGGCGTCGAAGCCCAAGCCCATCGACCTCAGCAAGGCCGAAGACACGCTCGATGCCGACCATTACGGGCTTGAGAAGGTCAAGGAACGCATCCTTGAGCATCTGGCCGTGCAGGCGCGTATGGGCACGCTGAAAGGCCCCATCCTGTGCCTTGTCGGGCCCCCGGGGGTCGGTAAGACCTCGCTTGGCAAGTCTATCGCCAAGGCGACGGGCCGCGAATTCGTGCGCATCAGCCTCGGCGGCGTGCGCGACGAATCGGAAATCCGGGGCCACCGCCGCACCTATATCGGCTCCATGCCGGGTAAGATCATTCAGTCGATGAAGAAGGCCAAGACCACCAATGCCTTCTTCCTGCTCGATGAAATCGACAAGATGGGTGCCGACTGGCGCGGCGACCCGGCTTCGGCCCTGCTCGAAGTGCTGGATCCGGCGCAGAATTCGACCTTTAACGACCATTATCTGGAGGTCGATTACGACCTGTCCAAGATCATGTTCGTGACGACGGCCAATTCGCTCAACATGCCGCAGCCCCTGCTGGACCGCATGGAGATCATCCGCATCCCCGGCTATACCGAGGATGAAAAGGTCGAAATCGCCAAGCGCCACATCCTGCCGTCTCTGGCCAAGGATCACGGCCTGAAAGGCGACGAATGGATCGTGCCGGAACAGGCCATCCGCGACCTGATCCGCTATTACACCCGTGAAGCGGGGGTGCGCTCGCTGGAGCGCGAGCTGGGCAATCTGGCGCGCAAGACCATCCGTGACCTGGCGCGTGAAAAGGTCAGCTCGATCACGGTGGATGAGGCGCGTCTGGCCAAATATGCCGGCGTGCGCAAATTCCACTATGGCGAAACCGACGAGACCGATCAGGTCGGTATCGTCACGGGCCTCGCCTGGACGGAATTTGGCGGCGACATCCTGACCATCGAAGCCATCAAGATGCCCGGCAAGGGCAATATGAAGGTCACGGGTAACCTCAAGGACGTGATGAAGGAATCCGTTTCGGCGGCCAATTCCTACGTCAAGGCACTGGCGCCGAAGTTCGGCATCCTGCCGCCGGTCTTTGAACGCACCGACGTCCACGTGCACGTGCCCGAAGGCGCGACCCCCAAGGACGGCCCCTCTGCCGGTGTGGCCATGGTCACGGCCATGGTTTCGGTCCTGACCGGCATTCCGGTGCGCAAGGATATCGCCATGACCGGTGAAATCACCCTGCGCGGTCGCGTGCTGGCCATCGGCGGCCTGAAGGAAAAGCTGCTGGCGGCCCTGCGTTCGGGCGTCAAGACGGTGCTGATCCCCAAGGAGAATGAGAAGGACCTGGCGGAGTTGCCGGAGAATGTGAAGGCCGGTCTGGAGATCATTCCGGTCAGCCATGTCGAGCAGGTGCTGACCCACGCCCTGACCAAACCGCTCGAATCCATCGAATGGGTGGAGCCGGTGATTCCGCCTCCCGCCGTGCCTGTGGCGGACGATGGAGATGGTCTCACGGCCCATTGACACCTGAGAGATGTGCTATTTTGGCGTGCAAATGCCAAAAGGGTTGAAAATAAAGAGCGGAATTTGCAGGCTAAGCGCCTCAAATTTCGCTCTTTTTTGTGTAAGTCCTTAAAAAAACTCGGTTTGCAGTGCAAAAAGTGCTATTTCGCTTTTGACGTGCCGGGGTTTTTGTAGTCTCTATCGGGTCCACCCGCCGACGACTCGCTGAGTCCGACAGGGAACGGTTCACACAAATGCCCGTCATGGCGGGCAGGGAGAAACTTATGACGACCAAAGCTGAACTCGTGGCCGCCATTGCCGATCAGGCGGGCCTGACCAAGGAACAAGCCAAGAAGGCCGTTGACGCCTTCACCGACTCCGTCGTGGACGCCCTGAAAAAGGGTGAAGAAGTCCGCCTCGTCGGCTTCGGCACCTTCCTCGCTGTGAAGCGCGAAGCCGGCACGGCCCGTAACCCGCGCACCGGCGAAACCGTGTCGCGTCCGGCTTCCGTCACCGCGCGCTTCCGCGTTGGCGAAGGCCTGAAGAACGCCCTGAACGGCTAATACCACTCACAGAATTTAAGCCGAAACGGCTTGACTTCGGGACCGGAGGTTGGCATTGACCGGCCTCCGGTTTTTTATGTCCGGTCCCCTGTGGAGGGGCGATTAGCTCAGCTGGCAGAGCGGCTCGTTTACACCGAGTAGGTCGGCGGTTCGATCCCGTCATCGCCCACCAAATACCTGAATTAAATCAAGTATTTACCGAAAATCGACAGAATGGGCCTCCGGGTTGCCCCGATGTGTATCACCACACGATCCCGGAACAGTCGTTTTACCCTGTAGAATCAAACACTAAGGCATCCGAAAGTGTTGCCCCGTTTTGTAGCACCAGTGTGCCAAGCAGGGCTGTCAGACTGTTTGGTGATCGTCGGCCGACATCATCTTCAAAAATGACATCCAAACCATCGATGCGCGGTTCGTCGAAACCGTCTGGGATGGTCGATACAGATCGGCCGGAAAATGACAGGCGCGCATCATCCCGCCAAAAGCATGGGATGTTCGTCAGGGGACGGTCATTCTATGTTCGATGGAAAGTGCCC
>NZ_JAQQKW010000007.1 GCF_028550395.1 Asticcacaulis currens
ACCAGACCCGTCTCAAGAACGTAGGTCTTGCCATTGAAGTCCTTGAGTTCCTTGCCTTCGGCCACCAGCGTGCCGACGCCGGTGGCGGTGTAAAAGCCCGGAATCCCGGCCCCGCCGGCCCGAATCCGTTCGGCCAGGGTGCCCTGCGGATTGAACTCCAGCTCCAGCTCGCCCGCCAGATACTGCCGCTCGAACTCCTTGTTTTCGCCGACATAGGACGAGATCATCTTTTTGATCTGACGGGTGTTGAGCAGCATCCCCAGCCCGAAGCCATCGACCCCGGCATTGTTGGAAATGGCGGTAATGCCGGTCACGCCTGAGTCGCGCAGGGCGGCGATCAGGTTCTCCGGGATACCGCACAGGCCAAAGCCCCCGGCCATCACCGTCATCCCGTCAAACGTCAGCCCCTCCAGCGCACTCTTCGCGTCCGCATATATCTTCGACGGCATCGGTCTCTCCCGTATATTTTTGCTCATTCCTACGCACTCCGGCACGGTTTGTCATCCCCTTGCGAGCAAAAAATTCAGCATTTGTTGAATTTTTCATTGACCCCCTGTGACGGCCCGCCGATAGTTACCCCCGAAGCCCCGCCACCGTGCACAGAAGGGCCAAAACAGGGACACACACCATGACCGACGCTTCTCTTCGCGGGCGGACCGCGCTGATCACCGGTTCTGTTAAGGGCATAGGTCTGGCCATCGCCGAAGCCTTTGCCAGGGCCGGGGCCAATATTGCCCTGCACGGGCTGGCCACGCCGCAACAGGTCGATGCCGCCACCGATCATATCCGCCGTCTGGGGGCGCAGGTGCGCTTTTTCGACGGCGATCTGCGCGACCGGGCGGCCATTGACGGCCTGATGGAGGCTGTGTGGAACTGGGGCGGCGGCATCGACATACTGATCAACAATGCCGGGGTGCAGAAGACCCTGCCTTTTGCCCAGATAGATGATGCCACCTGGGATGCGGTGTTATCGGTCAATCTGACGGCGGCGATGGCCACCCTGCGCTATGCCCTGCCGCGCATGGCGGCGCGCGGATTCGGGCGCGTCATCAATATCGCCTCGGTGCACGGCCTTGTCGCCTCGGTCGAGAAGGGGCCCTATGTGGCCTCAAAATTCGGGCTGGTCGGCCTGTCGAAGGTGGCGGCGCTCGAATATGCGCGCACCGGCGTAACCATCAACTGCCTGTGCCCCGGCTGGACCGAGACGGCCCTGATCGAGCCGCAGATTCAGGCGCGCGCTGCGGCCGCCGGGGGCGATCGTCAGGCGGGGATCGCGGCGCTTCTGGCCGAAAAACAGCCGTCGCAGCGCATGAGCGCGCCGGACGAAATCGCGGCGCTGGCCCTGTGGCTGTCTTCACCTCTGGCCCACAATGTGACCGGCACGGCCATCCCCATCGACGGGGGATGGACCGCGCAGTAAACTATCAGAGCGCATTCCGAAAAAAGTGTGCAACGGTTTTGGCTTCGCCGAACTCCGTTTCGGAATCAAATGCGCGACAAAACAAAATGTCAGAGCGGGATGATTTCTAAAATCATTCCGCTCAAGCCGCCATTGAGGCGGCGGCCAAGGTGGCGAAGCCCGCACCCGGCGAGGGGCTAAACATGATGATCTAATCCACCCAGTCGCGGCGGATGCGCAGCGAGGCGAAGAACAGCAGGATCGCCGCCAGCACATAGAAGCTCAGGCCCGCCAGAAACGCATATTTGATCGAGGCGTCGCCATAGAGGGGCTTCAGATAATCCGACGCCGCGCCGAAGAACCACGTCCCCACCGCAATGCCGATCAGGTTGTTGATCAGCAGGAACAGGGACGAGATCATGGTGCGCGAATGGCCCGGCCCCAGATGCTGAACCGCCGTCAGCACCGGCCCCAGCCACATCAGGCCCAGCGCCTGCGGTAGCAGAAACAGGGCAAAGGCCGTCTCCGGCGTGGTGGCCAGCACGCCCAGCGCGTAGAGCGGCACCGAGATAATAAAGGCCACGCAGGGGATCAGCGGATAGGCGCGCTTGGACTTCTGCCCCAGCTTGTCGCCCAGCACACCGCCCAGCGCCATACCCGCCACGCCGCCGACAAACAGTAACGCCGCCAAAAACCATGAGCGCGACACGAGGTCGAGGTGCAGGGAGCGCGACAGGAAGGTCGGCAGCCAGTACATGAAACCATAGGAGACCATGGACGAACAGGCGGCCCCGAACGACAGGAGCCAGAAGGTCGGTTTGGCGAAGGCCAGCCTGCACGCGGCGATAAAGCCCAGCGGCTTGCCTGCGGAGGCGTCATAGCGTCCGCGCGGCGGGTCCTTGACCATCAGGCGGAACAGCGGCGCGATCAGAATGCCCGCACAGCCTATGGCGATGAAGGCAAAACGCCAGTCCACCTTCGCCGCCAGAAGCCCGCCGAACAGCACACCAGCGGCGGAGCCCACGGGAATCCCGAACGAATAGATGGCCAGGGCCTTGGCCCGCTGTTTCGGCGGGAAATAGTCGGCAATCAGGCTGTAGGCCGGGGCGACGCCACCCGCTTCGCCGACGCCGACGCCCATGCGGGCGATAAACAGATGGGTGAAGTTGTGCGCCAGACCGCACAGGGCGGTAAAGCCGGACCAGACGGCCAGAGCCGTGGTCATGATCCACACACGCGAGGTGCGGTCGGCCAGCCACGCCACCGGGATGGCGAGGGTCGTATAGAGCAGCGCAAAGGCCAGCCCGCCCATCAGCCCCAGTTGCGTATCGCTGAGGCCCAGTTCCTGCGCGATGGGGTCTTTCAGGATCGAGATGATCTGCCGGTCGAGGAAGTTGAACGTATAGACGACGATCAGGGCAAACAGCGCCAGATAACGCCCCTTGATCGGGGCCGCGTCGGGGATGGGGCTGGACATGAAGTGGCCTCAGAAAAAAGAACCTCTTCTCCGTAGAAAACCTACGGAGAAGAGGTCAGGATACAGACCTTAATTCGTTACTTAGTAACGATATTCCAGAGTGAGGGTCACGGTGCGCGGCGCGCCGTAGAAGGCCGACACCGAGTTGCCGAACAGCGGCGAGACGCTGCTGGGGAAGTTATAGCCGCCCGTGCGGTAGCGCTCATCGCTGAGGTTGCGGCCATAGAGGCCGACCTTGTACTTCGCACCAGGCGCGGTCCAGGTGACGCCCATATCATAGAGCCAGTAGGCCTTCTGATCGAGGGCCGCATTGGCCGCTTCGAACATCTGCATGTCGGAGCGGTAGCTGGCCTGCGGTGACACGACCAGCGAACCGCCGAAGGCGTCGGTCTTATAGGTGAGGCCGAAATTGTTGGTCCATTCCGGCGTCATCTGGAACTTATAGACCCCGGCCAGATTGACGTAAGACGCGGTCAGCACGTTGTAGCTGATGAATTCGTCGAACTTGGCGTCCGTATAGCCGAGGGCGAAATTGCCGGTCAGCTTGTCCGAGAAGCGCAGCGTGCCTTCAAATTCCGCGCCGCGGATCGAAGCCTTACCGGCGTTTTCGACCTGAGAGGCGACCGTCGCACCCACGGGGGTCTGACGGGTGATCTGCATGTCGTCGTACTTCGAATCGAAGACGGCGAAGGTGAAGTTCAGCAGGCCGTCAAAGGTGGTGCCTTTCAGGCCGATTTCCTTGCTGAGCACGGTTTCCGGGTTGTAGCCATTGACGGTCGAAGGCGTCAGGATGACGTCGCCGCGCATGTCGAAGCCGCCCGATTTGAAGCCTTCGGAGACGGCTGCATAGCCGGTCAGGGCCGGGGTGAAGGCATAGGACAGCGAGACGCGCGGCGTAAACTTGTCGAACGACTTGTCATTGGTATAGTCCGACCGCAGCAGCGTGCGCGCACCCGCGCCGCCGAAGACGGGCGAGGGGGCGCCGGCATAGTTGGCCCGATAGACGGTGCCGCGCTTGTTATCCTTGGTGTAGCGCCCCCCGAACGACAGCGACCACTTGTCCGTCAGCTTGTAGTTAAAGTCGGCAAAGGCGGCGACCGAGTTGGTACGCACCTTGCCCTGGGTCAGGGTGGTGGCCAGATTGCCGAGTATGGTGGTGTCGAACGCGCCCGCTGCCGTGCTGTTCAGATAGAAGACGCCCGCCACCCACGACCAGCGCTCGCCGCCATAGGTGAACTGGAACTCCTGCGTGGCCTGCGTGTCTTCGTACTTGGCCGGCACGTCCATGAAGCCGCCCGGCGTGTTGTCGAAGTCGATCTTGGTCGCCGTTTCGCCCGAACGCACGGCCGAGATCGACTTGAAGGTCAGCTTGTCCGAGACCTTGTATTCCGCCGTCAGCGACACGCCGTCGGTTTCGACCTTGTTCTTGTCGCCCAGACCCGCATAGGTGTCGTAAGGGTCCGCCGGAGGGGTGTTCCAGGCCGCCTGCGCGCCCGTATAGAGCGGGCCGCCCAGCGAATTGAGGGCAGGGGTTTCGCGGTGACCGTGACGGGCGTTGGAATCGTCCTGCGTGCGGTCATAGGCGAGGCGAAACGAAAGCTTGTCCGTCGGGTTATATTCGGCACTCAGGCGGACGGCGGTGACGTCCTTGTTGTAATGCTCAGCTCCGGTGAACAGGTTTTTGCCGAAGCCGTCGCGGTTATATTTGGCAATCGCCGCGCCGACGGCGAACTGATCCGACAGGGGCACGGAGCCGGTCAGGACGAGATCGCGCTGATTATAGCTGCCCAGCGAGCCGCGCGCCATGAAGGTGGGCGAGGTCATGTCCAGCGGCTTGGTGACGTATTTGATCGCGCCGCCGATGGTGTTGCGGCCATAGAGGGTGCCTTGCGGGCCGCGCAGCACTTCGACGCGCTGCACATCATAGATGTCGAGCACGGCGCCTTGCGGACGCGCCACATAGACGTCATCGACATAGAGGCCGACGCCCGGTTCAAAGCCCCACAGCGGGTCCTGCTGACCGACGCCGCGGATAAAGGCGATCAGGGTCGAGTTGGAGCCGCGCGCCACCTGAAGCGTCATGTTGGGGGCTTGCTGCTGAAGCGCGGTGATGTCCTGCGCGCCGGTCTGGTCAAGCTTGGCCGACGAGAAGGTGGAGACGGCGATCGGCACGTCCTTCAGGGTTTCGGCGCGGCGGCGGGCGGTGACGACAACGTCGGTCACCTCATCGGACGAGGCGGCGGGTTGTGGTGCGGTTTGGGCAAAGGCCTGCGGCGCGGCGGCGGCCAGAAGGGTGCCGAGGCTGGCCACGGAGGCCATCAGCAAGGGTTTGAAGGTCTGTTTCATGGAGTTTCCCTGTAAAAATTATAGTTGAAACGCGTACTTGGAGAACACGGCGCCGACACCCGGATCAGGGGCGCAGGGCCTGTTCCCGTAAAAAGGCTTCGATGGCCGTCAGGGCCACGGGTTCGTCCAGCAGGGGCGCATGACCCCGGTCGGGCACGGTAACGGCTATGGTGCGCGGGTGGGTGTCGCCCATACGTTGCAGGGTCTCCGCCGACAGAAGGTCGGACAGAGCGCCGCGCAGGGCGAGGACGGGGATGTCTTTCAGGCTGGCCCACAGGTCCCAGAGTTCGGGCGGGGCGACGGCCTGACTGCCGGGGGCCATGCCCGCCGATATGGCCGGATCGTAGGCGGCGACCGGGCGGCCTTCGACCTCGACGCAGGTGCGGCGCGCAAAGGCCATCCAGTCCGCCGGGCCGAAATCGGGAAAGGCCTCGGCATTGATCAGGCGGGCAGCCTCGGCGGCCTCCTGCCAGGTGGTGGCCGGCTTGCCCTTGCCCACATAGCCGCGGATGCGTTCCAGCCCTTCGGGCGACAGCTTCGGACCCACATCATTGAGCACGATGCCACGCACGCACTGCGGCGCGGTGGCCGCCAGCAGCATCGAGATCAGCCCGCCCATCGAGGTGCCGATAAAGGTAGCGCGCGCGATCCCCAGGTGCGCCATCAGAGCCAGCATGTCCTGCACATAGACGCCCAGCGCATAGTTTGCCGCTTCGCTGTCATAGTCGGAGCGCCCGCGCCCGCGCTGATCCGGGATGATAAAGCGATGATCGGCGGGAAGGCGAGCCATCAGCGGCTCGAAATCGGCGCTGTTGCGCGTCAGGCCGTGCAGGCAGATCACCACGCGCTCCGCCGTCGGGTTATAGTCGCGGGCATAGAGGCGCAGGCGTCTGCTGCCCAGCGAATCGGCTCCGCTCAGATAGGTCACGTCGTGGTAGCTGGGCTCTGCCGGCATGGGCATTGCGTCCTGTGCTGTTTTTCCCGTGTGCATCCGGTTTCTTTGAGCGAACCGGTAACCAGAGCATTTTTCAACACCCGTTGAATGTCAAGCTGGTAAATTCAAATTGCCGTTGAAATTAACCTTGCTGTGGCCAAATCGGCGCACCCTGTATTCGCAGACGAACGGAGGAAAAACGTTTTCCTTTTCGCCGTCTGCGCGCCTGTGTTAGACGGGTGGATCATCGAATCTCATTCCGTGGATACATGCCGCCCGACTCTGCCCCTGAACCGATCGTCAAAAGCCCCAAGGGCCGCCGCAAGGTGTCGGATGCGCCGTCGCGCCGCGATCTGGTGCTGGATGCCGCCGAGGCGCTTTTTTCACGGCATGGCTTTGACGGGGTGACGGTGCGTCAGGTGGCGCAGGCGGCGGGCGTCGATGTGGCCCTGCCCAACTATTATTTCGAATCCAAGCAAGGCCTTTATGATGCGGTCTTCGGGCGGCGGGCGCTGGTGCTCAACGACCGGCGCGAGGCGGCCTTGCGGCGGGTGATGGACAGCGAAGATGCGCCCACTCTGGAGTCGATCCTGCGCGCCTTTATCGTGCCGGTGCAGACCATGCACGCCGCCGCCGATCCGGGCTTTCGCAACTATTGCCGGCTGGTGGCGCAGGTCAATTCGTCGGGCGTGCTGGCCCCGATGATGACCACGCATTTCGACCGCCTGATCCTCAAATTCATCGACGCCCTGCGCCGCGTCCTGCCGCACGTGGCTGACCGCGAGCTGTACTGGGGCTATCACTGCCTGTCGGGGGCTTTGACCCTGACCATGGCCTCGACCGGGCGCATCGACCACCTGTCGAACGGCCTGTGCCGCTCGGACGACGCCGAAGACGCCTATGAGCACCTGATCAGCTTTCATCTGGGGGCGTTTCAGGCCATGGAAGACCGCGCGAGAGCGATATGTCGAAAAGTGTGAGCGGTTTTCGACAAAAATATCGCGATCATACAAAAATCCAGAGCGGGATGAGGCTTCCATTTAGGGCATCTCGCCCTACGGCGGCAGTCGCCAAGGTCTGATTCTACATCTGTTGAATTTCTCATTGCGCCCGGCGGGGGATGCGGTCATTCTCCGGCAAAACACAACCGGGAGACGCCACATGAAACGCCTGCTGCCTGTCCTGACTGTCGGAGCCTGCCTTATGACCACGCCGCTGGCGGCTGAGCCCATCGTACCGACGCCGGCGGAGGCGCAGGCCGTGGCCTTCATGCAGCAGGACGAGGCGTGGTTTGTCGCCCACCTCAAAGGCCCGCGCGAAGTGTCTGAGGGCCACACGCTCGATCCGCGTCTGCAATATGTGCTGGAAAATGTGACGCGTCCGGCGGCCACCCCGGCGGTCAAGGCGCAGATGCGCGCCGTCTATGCCAGCGAGGCCGGGCGTACCGCCACGCGCGCCGCGCTCGACCGCTACTGGGCGACGCGCACCGCACCCGTCGAAGGGGTGCTGGCCACCGACCGCAGCATCCCGACGCGCGGCGGCGACTTGCCCTTGCGCATCTTCGTCCCGGCAGCCTTGCAGGGCGTAAAATCTGCGCCGGTTCTGGTCTATTATCACGGCGGCGGCTTCATGTTCGGCAGCCTCGACGCCTTTGACCCCAGCCTGCGGGCGCTGGCGCGCGACCTGAAGATGATCGTGGTCGCCCCCGGTTACCGTCTGGCCCCCGAACACCCGTACCCGGCGGCGCATCAGGACGCCGCAGACGCCTGGGCGTGGGTGGCGGCGCACGCGGCGGAGTTCGGCGGCGATGTCAAACGCCTGAGCCTCGGTGGCGACAGTGCCGGGGGCACCCTGGCCCTGTCGGTGGCGCTGAAACAGAAAAAGGCCGCAACCCCTCCGGCGGGGCTTCTGCTCTACTACCCGGGGGTGGATCGCGTGAACAACTATCCGTCGATGACGGAGCTGGGCAGCGGTTACGGCCTCGATGCCGACAATCTGGAGTACCTGGCGGCGCAGGTTTATCCTGCCGGCACGACGCCGCCCGCTGAGGACGCCTCACCCATGCAGGCCGATCTGAAAGGCCTGCCCGCCACGGTGATCGTCACGGCGGGCTTTGATCCGTTGAAAGACTCGCAGCGCGCCTTTGCCGATAAGCTGAGCGGGGCGGGGGTGACGGTCAAACGCCTGCACTACCCCAGCCTGATCCACGCCTTCCTGCAAACCACGGCCTACGTTCCTGCGGCGCAAAAGGCGCAGACGGAGTCGGCGACGCTGTTTGCACAGACCCGGAAATAAGCTCAGACGTCGGATAAATAACGCCGCAGGGCGATAGTTTGGGCATTTGGCGGGCGCAGACGATTGCAAACGCGCGTTCCCCGTATAAGTGTAACCGTACGGGTTTTTCATCGAATCGGACGGGACATGCCCAGCTATATTGCAAAGCACGTTGCGGACCCGGCCCGGCAGGCGGCTATGGAGGTCATCGCTAACCGTTTCGGGCGCGCGCACGCGACGCACCCGATGATGGCCGCCCTGCGCCAGATCGTGCCCTTCGACAGCTTTGCCATGTCGGGCATGGCCTTTTTCGGGCTGGGCGTCGGGCGCGGCGTCATGCTGGCCACCGACATGCCGGAAGCGTTTATCCGCCAGTTCCTCAGCGAAAACCTCTATCATCAGGACCCCATGTCCTACCTGATGACCGCGGAACAGCACTGGGGGAGCTGGCACGATCTAGGGCCGGAGGTGCTGACCGGACCCGGTGTCGAGCGCATCCGGCAACTGGAACAGCAGTTCGGCATTACGACGCGCAGCGCCATCGGCTTTTTCAAGGGCGAACAGCGCTTTGGCGGCGTGACCTTCTGCCGGGCGACTCCGTTTAGCGACGACGAAAAATTCATCCTCGAAATGACGACGCGCGTGGTGCACGCCGAACTGTCGGATCAGCTTCTCAGCGCCATGAACCAGCATCTGGGCCTGTCGGAGGGCGAACTGGCCTGCCTCAAACACTTTGCCGATGGCCTTGAAGTCCCCGCCATTCATCAGGTGACGGGCTATACCACCGACACCATCTACGGCTATGCCAAGTCTGCCGCCAGAAAAATGGGCGTGCGCGGACGCACCCATGCGGTGGCCGAAGCCCTACGTCGCAAGCTGATCGCCTGAAGAGGGCTCGCAAAGGCGCACATAAGACCCTGCTAACTATAATGGTGTTATCGGGCCGTTAAGATTTGTGCCCCAAAATTACCCCCTATGATGCAATTAAAAGGCCGGAAGCGCCTTGAAGCGGCGGTAAATTGAGGCTGGGCGGATGCCATCGGGTCCGCAAGAGAATAGGGCGGTTCAAAGTGTTCTTTGGTTCAAACAGCAGCCTGGATAAGGCTATCTTCAACGCTCTGGACACGTCGCAGGCGATCATCCAGTTCACCCCGGACGGCAGGATCATTTCGGCCAATGCGAATTTTCTGGCGGCGGTGGGTTACAGCGAACGCGAGGTCGTTGGCCAGCATCACAGACTCTTCTGCCTGCCCGATTACGTGAATTCCGAGGCCTATCGCCAGTTCTGGAGCGATCTGGCCGCCGGACGCTTTCAGGCGGGCGAATTCAAGCGCATCGGCAATCATGGCAAGATCGTCTGGCTTCAGGCCAGCTATAATCCCGTAAAAGACAAGAGCGGCAAGGTCGTTCGGGTGCTGAAGATCGCCTCCGATATCACTGAGGCCAAGGCGAAATCACTCGATCATGCGGGCAAGGTCGAGGCCATTTCCCGCGCGCAGGCGGTGATCGAATTCACGCCACAGGGTGAGATTCTGACCGCCAACGACAACTTCCTTACGACGCTGGGCTATAGCCTCAAGGAGATCGTCGGTCAGCATCACCGTATCTTCTGCGAACCGCAATACGCGCAGTCCGCAGACTACCGGCAGTTCTGGGAGCGGCTGCAACGCGGCGAGTTTCAGGCGGCCGAATACCGCCGTCTGGGGAAGGGTGGCAAGGCGGTCTATATTCAGGCCTCCTACAATCCCGTCTTTGACGACACCGGCGCGGTCATCAAGGTGGTCAAGTTCGCCACCGACACCACCGAGGCCGTCAAGCGGCGTATCCGCAATGAGGAACTGAGCCGCGATGTGGATCGTCAGCTCAATGCGGTGGTAAAGCAGATGACCGACGCGACCCAGATGGCGGCGGTCGCCTCGACGGCCTCGACGGAAACCGGCTCGGTGGTCAATGCGGTGGCGGCGGCGTCGGAAGAACTGAGCGCCAGCGTCAAGGAAATCGCCGGCAATATGGGGCAGGCGCGCGAAAGCGTCGAAGGCATCTTCCGTCACGCCGAAGGGGCGGGCAGGTCCGCCGGAGCGCTCAACGACTCGGCGGCCTCGATGAACAATGTGGTCGAGATGATCCGCGAAATCGCCAGCCAGATCAATCTTCTGGCGCTCAATGCCACCATCGAGTCGGCGCGCGCGGGCGAGGCGGGCCGCGGCTTCGCCGTCGTGGCGTCGGAGGTCAAGTCGCTGGCCAATCAGGCGGCGCGCTCAACCGAGACCATCTCGAAGGAAATCGCCAATATGCAGACGGTGACAACCGAGGTGGTGGGCGCGCTGGGCATCATTACCTCCAGCATGACCGCGGTGCTCGACAATGTGTCGGGCGTGGCATCGGCCATCGAACAGCAAAACGCGGTCAGCGCCGAAATATCGGGCAATATGCAGGCGGCGGTGACCGCCGTGCACGAAATCGACCAGAAACTCGGCCATCTCAGCGCCACCTTCAATGAGGTGACCCAGGCCTCGGAAGAGGTGAAGGAGAGTGTCGAAGCCTTAGTGGCGTAAGCGTGGCGTAGGCGTAAAGCGTAGGTCGAAGCCGCCCCCAACGGGCGGCTTTGTGCTATGCGATGCGTCCCGGTAGTTTGAGCCGAAACGCATTGGCCACCACGACCAGCGACGAAGCCGACATGGCGATGGCGGCGATCAGCGGTGTCACCCCGCCCCCCACGGCCAGCGGCACGGCGATCAGATTATAACCAAACGACAGGACGAAGTTCTGCGTGACGATGCGCCCGGTGCGTTCGGCCACACGCAGCGCCTCGGCCACGGGCCACAGGCTGTCGCCGCGAAACACGAGGTCGGCGGCGTTCTGGGTGATGTCCATGCCCGAAGCGGGGGAGATAGAGACGCTGGCGGCCGACAGGGCCGCCGCGTCGTTCAGCCCGTCGCCGACCATTAGCACCTTACGCCCTTCGGCTTGCAGACGCTGCACGGTGGCGAGCTTTTCCAGCGGCGACAGATCAGCGTGACAGGTGTCGATGCCCAGTTCCGTCGCCACCCGTTCCGCCGCGACGCGCCGGTCGCCGGACAGCAGCCAGATGTCGAGCCCGCGCGCCTTCAGCGCGTCGATGGTCAGCCGCGCATCGAGCCGCAGCGTGTCCTCGAACACCAGACGCACAGGTGTATGGCTCCCCCGCCGGAACCACAGTTCCGGGGCGCTGTCGCCGGCGGACTCTATCCCTAACCACGTCGCCTTGCCCAGCCATACCGGCTCCCCCTCCACCTCGCCGCGCAGGCCGCAGCCGGGCACATCCTCGACCGTGGCGGGCGCGACGGGCAGGTCGGGCCGCGCCTGCACCAGAGCGCGCGACAGGGGGTGACGGCTTTGTGCCGCCAGCGCCACAGCCAGCCGCGTCTCGTATTCATTGAGCGCCTGCGGGTTCATCCAGGTTGGCTGACCCCGCGTCAGGGTGCCGGTCTTGTCAAAAATGACCGTATCGGCGGCGGCCAGACGTTCCAGCCCGCGCGCCGATTTCAGCAGGATGCCGCGCCGGAACAATTGCCCCGACGCCAGAACCTGCGCCACCGGCACGGCCAGACCCAGCGCACAGGGGCAGGTGACGATCAGCACGGCCATGGCCTTCAGCAGCGCGTCCTGCCACCCGCCATGCCCCCACAGGGCCCACCCGGCAAAGGTCAGGGCGGCGACGATATGCACCACGGGTGCATAGATGGCCGCCACGCGGTCGGCAATGTGCACAAAGCGCGCCTGACCCTGCTCGGCCGTCTCCATCAGGGCCACGGTGCGCGACAACAGGCTGTTCTCGGAGGCCGCCGTGACGACGGCCTCCAGAGGGGCGGCGACATTGATCGTGCCGGCATAGACCGTCTCGCCGGGGCTGACGGCGCGCGGTAGGGTCTCACCGGTCAGCAGGCTGGTATCGACCTCGGTCGTGCCGCGCGTCAGGGTGGCGTCGGCGGCAATCTTCTCACCTGCGGCCACCACAAGCGTCATACCGGGGCGCAGGTCGCTGATCTTGCAGGATCGCACCTGACCGCCCTCGCGCACACTGGCCGTGCCGTCGAGCATGGCCAGCAGCCCTTCGGCGGCTTCCCGCGCCTTGCCGCGCGCCTTGAGGTCGAGATAGCGCCCGATCAGCAGGAAGAACAGCAGCATGACCGGGGCGTCGAAATAGACGTGCGGCCCGTGGCGCATCGTCTCGAACAGGCTCATCCCCGCCGTCAGCAGCACGGCGACGCTGATCGGCACGTCCATATGGCTGCGTCCGTGCCTGAGGGCAGCGATGGCGCTGCGGAAGAAGGGGCGACCCGCATAGAGGGTGGTCGGCAGGGCGACCAGCGCCATAGCCCAGTGCATCAGGTCGCGCGTCGCCCCGTTGAGCGAGGCGTCAGGGCTGAACCACAGGGCGTCGGCAAACAGCATGACAAAGGTGGTGGCAAACCCGGCCACGGCCAGACAACGCAGCAGCAGGCTCTCTTCGGCCTTCGCCCCTTCGCTGGATTTCGAGACGTCGAAGGGGGCGACGGAAAAGCCCAGCGCCTCGACGGCGGCGGCCAGATCATTGGCGCGCGTCGAAAACGCGCTCTTGTCCCACACCAGTTTCAGCCTCTGGGTGGCGTAGGTCATGCGTGCATTGACACCGTCATAGGCATTGAGGGTGCTTTCGACCTTCCACGCGCAGGCGGCACAGCGCATCCCCTCGACGCGCAGATAAAGGGCCTGATGGCCGTCGTCCTCCTCGGTGACGTAGCAGCCGTAATCGGTCAGGGTGTCGGTCATGACTCGTCATCGTCGTGCAGGATGCGCTCGGCCTGCATCTCCGGGTCGTCAAACTGCTGGCTGCGCAGGGCCCACATGAAGGCCGCCCCCGCAATCAGGGCCAGTACGCCCGCCGCCGCTACCAGAAGGATCAGAATGTCCACGATCAGTTTTCCACGAAGGCGCGCGTCTGCATCTGATGGTCCGCCACCTGTACGGTGACGTGGGCGGTCCAGACGCTGGGGGAGGGCAGGGCGGTCGCGGCGGTATAGAGGCCCTGGCCTTCGGGCGTGAGCACCAGATGGCGGTCGAGCGCGCTTTGCGCCGGGTGGATCAGCCACACCTCCACCTGCCCGCCGTCCAGCGCTTGTCCCTGGGCGTCGCGCGCCCTGACCGTCAGCCGCCCGCCCGTGTGGCTGAGCGTTACCTGCCAGCCGAGCGCCTTCTGGGCGGCCTCAGCGGCCAGAGTCTGGTTGTAGGCCACGCCCTTTTCGTAGGCCTGCGGCGTCACCTCGCTGGGCGGGTGGCGAAAGGCGATGACGGTGAAACAGATCAGGGGGATCATGAAGCTGAGGAAGAAGGCCGCGATCACCCACGGCACGAAGCGGCCGCGTCGGCTGTCGATCTCGGCCTGAGAGAGGGGCTTGGCCTCAGCGAATGAAGTAGCTGTCATGGCGGGCGCTTTCCGGGGTGTTTCCAGAGTTTTGGGCAGGGTTACGGGTTTCGGACAAAAGGAAGCGGATATCGCTGCGGCCGTGCGCCGTGGCCTCCGGCGTATCGACGCGCACGCGGAAGCTGGCGACGCTGTTGGCGGGGACGTGCAGCGTCTCGACCGTCTCATCCCCGGCGGCCAGCACCTCCAGCCGCGCCTGAGACAGGCCTTGCGTGTTGAGGCGGTAGGCGCGGTCGTCGTGCGACTTATTCAGGATCTTGATCTGGTAATTATTGCGCACGCTGCCGTCGGACAGGCGCACAAATTGCGGCGCGCGGGCGTGATTGACCGTCAGTTCGGTCATCGGACGCAGCACGATGGCGGTCAGCATCAGGCTGCCCACGGTGGACAGGATCAGGGCATAGGCCACGGTGCGCGGCCGCACCCAGCGCATCTTTTGCGGCGGCACGACGGTCTTGCCGCTTTTACGGTGAGCGATATCGAGCGTGCGATAGCCTTCGCGCCGCTGACGCTGGTTCGACTCGGTGTCATAGCGGATCAGGCCGCGCGGCAGCTCGATCTTGTCCATCACGCTGTTGCAGGCGTCGATGCACAGGCCGCAGGAGATGCACTGCATCTGAAGGCCGTCGCGGATGTCGATGCCCATGGGGCAGACGATGACGCAGGAGTCGCAGTCGATGCAGTGACCCTTGCCGTCCCAGCTTTCGCCCTTCTTGTGCTTGCCGCGCGGTTCGCCGCGCTCGGCCTCATAGGTGATGATCAGGGTGTCCTTGTCGAACATGGCCGACTGAAAGCGCGCATAGGGGCACATGTAGGTGCAGACGTTTTCGCGCGCGAAACCGGCCATGAAATAGGTCGAAAGCGTCAGGGCGATGATCCATCCCAGCACCGACCATGACACATCCAGATGCCACAGGTCGCTGAAAAGGGTGGGGGCGTCATTGAAATAGAAGACCCAAGCCCCGCCGGTGACCGCCCCGATCAGAAGCCAGATCAGGTGGGTCAGCGTCTTTTTCCAGAGTTTTTCGAGCGTCCACGCGCTTTCGTCCAGCTTGCGCCGCGCATTGCGGTCGCCCTGCACGAAGCGTTCGACCCACACGAACAGGTCGGTCCATACGGTCTGCGGGCAGGCATAGCCGCACCACACCCGCCCCAGAAGTGCTGTGGCAAAGAACAGGCCGATGGCGGCGAGGATCAGCACGCCGACCAGCAGATAGACCTCCTGCGGCCAGATTTCGATACCGAAGAAGTAGCCGCGCTGCCCCACCAGATCGACCAGTATGGCCTGATCCGGCACGTGCGGGCCACGGTCCCAGCGCAGCCACGGGGCGGCGTAGTAGATACCGAGCAGGAGGATCATGCTCAGCCATTTCAGGGACCGGAAGGTGCCTTTGACGCGGCGCGGGTAGATTTTCCGGGCGGTTTCAAACAGGGACATGGTTACATACTCAGGAGCGATGTGCGGAAACGTGTGAGCGGTTTTCCGCCTCCACATCGCGACAAATCAAAGTGTCCCCCTCCCGGCGGGGGCGGGCCGGGAGGGGGGACGGGTCATTCACCACCGCCCAGACTGTGGACGTAGATGGCGACCTGACGGCGGGAATCGTCGGACATGCGCGACTGCCAGGACGGCATGACCCCGGCGCGGCCCTTGGTGATGGTCTGGACAAGGGTGGCCTTGTCGCCGCCATAGAGCCAGATGGCGTCATTGAGGCGCGGGGCGCCCATCTGACGGTTGCCGATACCGCCTTCGCCGTGACAACTGACGCAGTTCTGCTGAAACACCGCCTGACCGCGCGCGAAGGCCTCAGAGGCGACCAGCTGACGCAGATAGCTGACATAGGTGGCCACGTCGTCGATCTGGGCCGGGGTCAGCATCCCTTCGCGCCCCATGACGGCGCCAAAGGCGGGCATGGCGACGGCGTGCGTGTTCGGGTGGGTCGAGTGCGAGCCGACATTGATGGTGTTATAGATGTCTTCGGCGGTGCCGCCGAACAGCCAGTCGTCGTCATTGAGGTTGGGATAGCCGCGACGGCCTTCGCCGCCCGCCCCGTGACAGGCGGCGCAGTTTTCCTTGAACACCACTTCGCCACCGGCGCGGGCAAATTCAAACAGGACAGGGTCCTGTTTGATTTCGGCAAAGCTCGCCTTGTGGAACTTGCCGAGCCAGCCGCTCTGACGCTGCGTGATCTCGGCCTGCTCGTGCTTCAGCTTGTCGTACTGGGTCCAGCCGGCAATGCCCTTGGTGTGACCGGTCAGCGTCGGCCAGGACGGATAGACCACCCAGTAGCCGATGGCCCAGACGATGGTCAGCATCCACACGATCAGCCACCAGCGCGGGGCGGGGTTGTTCAGTTCCTTCAGGCCGTCCCATTCGTGGCCCGTTGTCTCGACCCCCGTCGGGGCGTCGATGTCTTTGTGAAGTTCGGGCGCGTCAGACATGGTCGGTGTCCTCGTCTTGCAGGGGGATAAGGCGATGCGCCTGAAGCGACTCTTTGTTCTTCGGCCAGTAGGCCCACAGGGCGATGCCGAGGAAGGCGAGCGTGAAGGCGAGCGTGATGAGCCCGCCCAGAAGCGACAGGTTCATCATTTGGCGGCTCCGGTCTTCGGTTTCCCATCCTGGGGCTTCAGGGCGTAATCCGGGTCGTAGGTCGAGAAATCGACATCCGTACCCAGCTTTTGCAGATAGGCGATCAGGGCATCCATCTCGGTGATCTCGTCGGGATTGCCGTCGAAATCGCGCACCGCCACCTTGTCGCCATAGCGTTCCTGAAGGCCGCTGGGGTCGATAATGGTGTTGGGATTGGCCTGCGCCTCATAATCGTTCTGCGCCTCGTCGATCATGGCCTGCGTATAGGGCACGCCCAGCGATTGTAGCACCTTCAGGCGCTTTTTGATGCGCCAGTCGCCATAGGGCTTTTCGGCCAGAAAGGCGTAGCTGGGCATGATCGATTCCGGCACGACGGCGCGCGGGTTTTTGAGGTGGGCGACGTGCCATTCGTCGGAATACTTGCCGCCGACGCGGGCCAGATCGGGCCCGGTGCGCTTGGAGCCCCAGACGAAGGGGTGGTCGTACATGCTTTCGGCCGCCAGCGAGTAGTGGCCATAGCGCTGCTGCTCATCGCGCAGGGGGCGGATCTGCTGCGAATGGCAGGTGTTGCAGCCTTCGCGGATGTAGATTTCCTGCCCCATCAACTCCAGCGGCGTATAGGGACGCACGCCCTTGACCGGCTCGATCGTGGTTTGCATACGGAACAAAGGCAGGATCTCGATGATGCCGCCGATTGACACCGCAATAACGGTGAACATCAGCAGGAGCATGGAGTTGCGTTCGAGTTTTTTATGTTTTTCCAGCATCAGACGTGCTCCGGCAGGGCGGCGGGGGTCAGCGAGGGGGTGCCCGTTTCCGAGGCGACGCTGTCGGGGCTGGCGATGGTTTTCCAGATGTTAAAGACCATGATCAGCGCCCCCAGCAGGAACAGCAGGCCCCCGATGGCGCGGATGATGTAGTAGGGGTGCATGGCCGCGACGGTTTCGACGAACGAATAGGTCAGGAAGCCCATCTCATTATAGGCGCGCCACATCAGGCCCTGCATGATGCCCGCCACCCACATCGAGGTGATGTAAACCACGATACCGACGGTCGCGACCCACAGGTGCAGCGAGATCAGCTTCGTCGAATACATGCCGGGCTTCTTCCACAGGTGCGGCACCAGATAGTAGATGGCGCCGAATGAGATGAAGGCGACCCAGCCCAGCGCGCCCGCATGGACGTGCCCGATGGTCCAGTCCGTATAGTGCGACAGGGAGTTGACGGCCTTGATCGACAGCAGCGGCCCCTCAAAGGTGGACATGCCGTAGAAGCTCAGCGCGATGATCATGAATTGCAGGATCGGGTCGTCGCGCAGTTTGTGCCAGGCCCCCGACAGGGTCATCATGCCGTTGATCATCCCGCCCCAGGACGGCATCCACAGGATGATGGAGAAGGTCATGCCCAGCGTCTGCGCCCAGTCGGGCAGGGCGGTGTAGAGCAGGTGGTGCGGACCGGCCCAGATATAGATGAAGATCAGCGCCCAGAAGTGGATGATCGACAGGCGGTAGGAATAGACCGGACGGTTGGCCTGCTTCGGGATGTAGTAATACATGATGCCGAGGAAGCCGGCGGTCAGGAAGAAGCCCACCGCATTGTGGCCGTACCACCACTGGATCAGGGCCGACTGCACGCCCGCCCAGGCCGAATAGCTGTGGACGCTGCCGATCTCTATCGGCACCGACACGTTGTTGACGAGGTGCAGGATGGCCACGGTGACGATAAAGGCCAGATAGAACCAGTTGGCGACGTAGATGTGCTTTTCCTGACGCTTCCACAGGGTGCCGAGGTAGTTGATCAGATAGGCCACCCAGACGATGGTCAGCCACAGGTCGGCATACCATTCCGGCTCCGCATATTCCTTGCCCTGTGTGACGCCAAAGACGTAGCCCAGACCCGCCATCAGGATGAAGGCCTGATAGCCCCAGAAGGTGAACCAGCTCAAACCATCCGAGAACAGGCGCGCGCGGCAGGTGCGCTGCACGACGTGGTAGGAGGTGGCAAACAACACATTGCCGCCAAAAGCAAAAATCACCGCAGAGGTGTGCAGCGGGCGCAACCGCCCGAAGGTCAGATAGGGCGGGATGTTGAAGTCGGGAAAGGCCATCTGTAGGGCGATCAGGAGCCCCACGGCAAAGCCCGCTATGCCCCAGAACATGGCGGCGATGGTGAAATATTTAAGGATCGTCTCGTCATAGACCGGCCGGGAGGCGGCGGCAGCGGGGGCGACCTTTGGCGGTGGGGCTATAGCGGTTTGTGACATGAAGTGTTTCCTTACTGTGTCAGAATCGGGCGCTGAGGGCGAAGAGGAGGGCGGCATTGACGCCAAGCGCGGTCAGGCGCAGGGCGTCCTGAAACCACGGCCAGCGTTGCAGGAGGGGCGCGCCGAACAGGCCCAGCGCGCTGAGCGCCGGGACGGTGCCGGCCCCGAAGGCCAGCATCCCCAGCGCGCCGGAGAGGGGATTGCCCGCCGCGGCCACCGCCGTCAGGGCGACGAAGACGAGGCCGCACGGCAGCAGGCCCAGACTGAGGCCGAGCGCGAAGCGCGCCACAACGCGAGGGCTGTTGTGGCCGGACATCGCCTTGAGACGGCACGGCAGGCGCAGCCCCAACCGAAAAGGCAGGCGCAGGCCCACCCGCGCCAGAAGCCCTTCGGCCAGCAGATAGAGAAAGGCCGTGGCCACCAGAGCCAGCAGGGCGCGGCGCACCAGCTCAAGCACAGGCGAGGCGGGCAGGAAGAACAGCACGCTCCCGGCGGCGGCCCCCAGCAGGGCGTAGGTGGTCAGGCGACCGGCGTGATAGGGCAAGAGCAGGCGCGCCCACCGCGACTGACCGGGCGCGGCTATCTGCATGAGCACAAACGGCCCGCACATGGGCAGGCAGTGGGCGACACTGCCCGTCAGACCGGCCAGGAACAGGCCAAGCCACAGCGGCCCCTGTCCCTCGACAAGGGCGCCGCAGGCCGGGAACAGTCCCGAAAAGACCTCGTGCGCCGTCATATGTGTCTGTCCTGATGGGGCCTGATGGAGGACCTGATGGAATCCGGCCGCCGCCTCGCTGTGGGTGAAAGGCCGTTGGGCGGCCTGTGTGTGTCGGGGTTACAGGTGCGCGCGGACAAAAGCGCCTGAGCCAAATGGCGCGGGGCAATATGCCGCAAGCCGTTGTTATTTCCGGGGGAGGGGATCGTCTGCCGGGGCCGCCTTCGGTTCCGCCGCGACCAGAGCCGCCGCCAGCGCGATCAGTTCGTCAGTGGACAACACGACGTGCGCCAGCGACCACAGACCGTCGTCGGTCGGCGTAGGTTCCCACCCCTTGCGCCGCACTGTGCGCAGGGCCTTATCGACGGAGACGGGCATCCGTGCCCTCAACAGGGTCTGGAGAAAAGGGGGTAAACATCGACTCACTCCTGAAACAGCCTCAGGGAGTGGTATATGCAGCTCACGCCGCACGCGCCTTAACGTGCGATAGGGGCGCTATTGATCAAGGCCGTGTGGCGACTTGATATTTGATAAGTGGCTACTCCACTTCCATGCCGCAGCCGCGATCGCCGGGCAGGGGCCACAGCTCCTTGGCGGCCTTGCCCTGCACGTCGCCTCTGGGCGGCTGGTGGTTGTCGATCAGGGCATTGGGGCGCGCCAGCTTGCGCAGGCCTGCCGGATTGCCGATGACGACGCGGCTGCCGGTAACGGCGACGCCGTACTTGTCGAGTTGGGCAAAGGCGCGCGACAGGCTTTCGGGCGTCAGATCGAGCAGCGAGGCCAGGATGCGCTTTTCGTAGGGCAGTTCGATTGTGTCGCCACCGCCTTGCCGCACCTGCTGGGTGAGGAGATAGTTGGCCAGCCGCTCGGTGCCCGACCGCAGCTTGTGGTTTTTGATGGTTCTGACCAGCCCGCGATAGCAGCCCGACAATTCCTGCGCTACGGCGACGGCAAAGCCGGGGTCTTCGCGCATGGCAGCGCGGAACGTCTCGGCGGGCAGCATGACGATCTGCGAGCGGCTGAGGGTGCGCGCCGCCATCAGGGCCGGGGCGTCGAGCACCACGGCGGCCAGAATGAAGGTCGAGACGGGCCGCAGCACGGCCAGCGTGCTTTCCTTATCGTGCCAGTGGCCCTGAAGCTCGACCATGCCGTCGATCAGGATGTACAGAAAATCGACCGAATCCGCTTCGTAGATGAGGTTGGCCCCGGCGGGGAAGGTCTGCACCAGCGCGCCGCGCGTGATCTGCGCGAAGGCCTCATCGGAGATGGTCGCCAGCAATTGCAGCTGGCGGATACGGTTGGCGTCGCTCTCCCTCATGGCGGTGTCCGGCCCTGCCTCCGTCTGGTTGCCCCTGTATCAGGCAGCATCCTACAGCCGATTCCGCCGGGTTTGAACCAAAATCGTGCCGTAAGCCGTTGTTTTATCGTGGAGTTGAGCGGGGCGGGCTCAGGCTTTGAAGGTGTCGCAGGCCTTGGGATCGCCGGACGCATAGCCCGTTTTGAACCAATAGACCCGCTCCTTCGACGTGCCGTGGGTGAAGGAATCGGGCACGACTTCGCCGCCGCTGCGCCGTTGCAAGGTGTCGTCGCCGACGGCCGAGGCGGCATTGAGCGCTTCTTCCAGATCGCCGGCCTCAAGCCAGTGCGCCTGCGCGTCCGAGCGTTTGGCCCACACCCCGGCATAGCAGTCGGCCTGAAGCTCCAGCTTGACCGACAGGGCGTTTGATCCGCGCTCGCTCAGACGTTGCTGCGCCTGCTGCACCTGGCCGGAAACGCCGGTGACGTTCTGCACGTGGTGGCCGACCTCATGCCCGATGACATAGGCCAGCGCAAAATCGCCGGATGCGCCCAGTTGCTGTTCCAGCGTGCGGGCAAAGTCGAGATCGAGATAGACCTTGCGATCGGCGGGACAGTAGAAGGGCCCCATGGCCGACTGACCCATACCGCAGCCCGTCTGGGTGCCTTGCGTGTAGAGGACAAGCGTCGAGGGTTCATAGCCGCGGATGGTCGAGGCCCAGACCTCATTGGCCGAGGTGTGCATGACGTCGGTAAATTCGCAGGCCTTGTCGCCTTCGGGGCAGGCACTGACGGCCACCGGGCCGGAGGCCTGACCCGACACCTGCGCCGTCTGGCTGAGCAGGGTCTGCGGGTCGATGCCGAAGACGAAATAGCCGATCAGGGCCAGCACAACGGCCCCGATGCCACCACCCCCGATCAGGGCACCGCCGCCCAGACCGCGCCGATCCTCAACCCCGCTGCGGCGTCCGCCTTCCCAATCGACCATCGTGCCCTGTCCTTGCTGTGCTTAACTGAAAGTGTACGCGGCTCTGATAAGAAGACAATACACCTTGGTGGGCTCAACCGGCCTTCAGCAGCCCCAGCACCATGTCGAGATGCGCCTGCGACCATTTGCTCAGGTCGTATTGCACGCCGCCGCCGATGATCTGGGTCAGCATGATCATGATGCCGGGCGCGATGACGATGTCCTCGATGCCGGTCAGCCGCTCCAGCGCGTCGGGGGCAAATTCGCCGCGCGCCATGCCGTGCCGGATCAGGTCGCGCAGGCTCTCGATTTCACCGCCCACCAGCTCCAGCGCATAGAACTGACCGATTTCGGGCACGCGATGGCTCTCCGAAATGATCAGTCTGAGGATGCCGAGCGTATGCTCGTCCTGTAACAGGTTGGCGTAGAAGCGCACATGCTCGTGCCGGAGCTGGTCTTCGGCGGAGCGGTCGGGGTCGAGCACGAAGTCTGCGCCTTTGATGGGGTCGGTAACATGACGGGCAACCGCCAGAAACAAATCCGTTTTGGTCGGATAATAGACGTAGATCAGCGCCTTGGAGATGCCGGCGCGTCGGGCGATGTCCTCCAGCCGCGTTGCCGCAAACCCCCGCTGACAGAATTCGTCACGCGCCGCCTCCAGGATCTGGCCCGGCCGCAGCGCCTTGGCCTGCTCACGGATGCCCAGCCGTCTGGCGACGGCTTTCAACCCGCAGGCGGTGGCGTCCTCGGGAGGGGAGGTGTGGGGTTTTGGCGGCATTGATTATTTTTAATACGCTGTTCGTTGACTGATCGGTCAATGAAACGATAAGTCTTTACGGATTACAAGTCTTCAGGATATCGCCCATGCGCGCTTTTGCCTCGGCTCCTTATGTTTCCACGCTTTTCAAACGTTCGGCTTCCCGGCTTTTGCTGAGCGGTGTTCTGGCCCTGTCTGTGGCGGCGTGCTCCGGTCAGAAGGGAGAGGCGGAAAAGAAACCCGCCGAAGGCGCGCTGGTCGAAGCGACCGTAGCCAGTGAGGCCGTTGCCCCTCTGGTGGTCTCCGGTGCCGGTACGGTTGCCGCGTGGCAGGAAGCGCCGATCGGGGCCGAGGTCGGCGGTCTGACCGCCACCGCCGTGCTGGCCGACGAAGGCCAGTATGTGACGCAGGGCCAGCCGCTTCTGAAGATGAACGACGCGGTGCTGCGCGCCCAGCTTCAGCAGGCGCAGGCGGGCGTCCAAAGCGCGAAGGCGCAGGCGGTCGAGGCGCAGCGCGCCTATCAGCGCTACAAGGAACTGTTCGATAAGGGCTATGCCTCTCAGGCCGCGCTGGATCAGAAGGAGGCGGCCTACAAGACGGCTGCCGCTCAGGTGGCGACGGCCGAGGCCAGCGCCGTGCAGGCCCAGACCCAGCTGGATCGCGCCGTGGTGCGCGCCCCGGTATCCGGTCTGATCACGGCGCGCACGGCTGTGGCGGGTCAGATCGTGGCCCCGGGCACCGAGCTGTTCCGCATCGTGCGCGACAATCGCATCGAAATGAATATGGAAGTGGTCGAAACCCAGCTCAGCGCCGTCAAGGCCGGTATGAGCGCCACCGTCACCGGCGAAACCGGTCAGAGCGTCACCGGCACGGTGCGCGTCGTGACCCCGGCGGTCAATCAGCAGACGCGGCTGGGCTATGCCCGCATCAGCATCCCCGCCAATGCCGGGTTCAAGCCGGGCCAGTTCGCGCGGGCCTCCATCACGGTGGGCGAGCAACCGGCGGTTCTGGTGCCACAAAAGGCCGTCGTCTATCAGCAGAACCAGCCGGTCGTCTTCGTCGTCGGTGCCAGCAACAAGGTGAGCGGCCGCAAGGTCAGGACGGGCGACCGCCGCGGCGACCGCATCGTCATCGCCGAGGGCGTGCGCGCCGGTGAAAAAGTGGTGACCAGCGGGGCGGGCTTCCTAGTCGATGGCGACGCGGTGCGCGTGGCGAAAACCACCGTCCCCGCCGGTGCCGAAAAGGCCGGGGGCCAGTAATGAACAGCCCCGTCACGCCTCCCACCCGCGGCAGCATCTCTTCGTGGTCGATCCGCAACCCCATCCCGACGGTCCTGTTCTTCATCGTCATGACCATTGTCGGCTGGGGTGCGTTTCAGGCCCTGCGTATCAATAATTTTCCCGATATCGACCTGCCGGTGGTGACCGCCACCTACATCCAGTCAGGCGCGGCCCCGACGGAGCTGGAAACCCAGGTGACGCGGCGCGTCGAAGACGCCGTCTCCGGCATCGGTTCGGTCAAGCACATCACCTCCTACGTCAATGACGGGGTGTCCACGACCGCCATCGAGTTTCAGTTGGGGGTCAATCTCGAAAAGGCGACCAACGATGTGCGCAATGCCGTGGCCCAGATCCGCTCGGACCTGCCGGCCGACGTGCAGGACCCGATCATCCGCCGCGAAGAGGCGTCGGGCGAGGCCCTGATCAACTACATCATCCGCGGCGACGGCCTGAACCCTGAGCAGTTGTCGTGGTTCGTCGATAACGACATTTCCAAGAAGATTCTCGCCAATAAGGGCGTCGCCAAGCTGACGCGCATCGGCGGGGTGACGCGCGAAATCCGTATCCAGCTTGATCCGGCGCGTCTGGCGGGTAAGGGGATTACGGCGGCCGAGGTGTCGAACCAGTTGCGCGCCACCAATGTCAACCTGCCCGGCGGGCGGCTTGAGGTCGGCGGGGCGGAGCAGTCGATCCGTACGCTCGGCAATGCCGGTTCCGTCGATGCCCTGCGCGAAACGCGTATCGCCCTGTCCAATGGCGGTTCCGTGCGTCTGGGCGATCTGGGGCAGGTCATCGACACCTGGGCCGAACCGCGCGAACGCGCGCGTTTCAACGGCAATGAGGTGGTGGGCTTTGCGGTCTATCGCTCCATTGGCTCTTCCGAAGTCGATGTCGCCGAGTCGGTGCGCAAGTCGATGGACGCTATTCGTAAAGCCCACCCGAACATGGTGATCGAAGAGGTGACGGCCTCGGTCGATTGGGTCAAGGAAAGCTATCTGGCCTCGATGGAAACCCTGCTGATCGGGGCCATCCTCGCCGTGGTGGTGGTCTGGCTGTTCCTGCGCGACCTGCGGGCGACCTTCGTGTCGGCCATGGCCATGCCCATGTCGCTGCTGCCGACCTTCTTCGTCATGTATGTGCTCAACGACTCGTTCAACATCGTGTCGCTGCTGGCCCTGTCGCTGACCATCGGTATTCTGGTCGATGACGCCATTGTGGAAATCGAAAACATCGTCCGGCACATACGCGACGGCAAAAAGCCCTATGAGGCAGCGATCGAAGCCGCCGACGAAATCGGTCTGGCCGTGGTGGCGACGACGGCCACCATCATCGCCGTCTTCGCGCCGGTCGGCTTCATGCCGGGCATTGTGGGGCAGTTTTTCAAGAGCTTCGCTGTCGCGGCCTGCGTTTCGGTCTTCTTCTCGCTGGTGGTGGCGCGGACCCTGACCCCGTTGATGGGCGCCTATCTGATGCGCGCCAATCCGGGCAAGGAACACGACGATCCGTTCTGGATGAAGGGCTATCTGAGCAGCCTGAGATGGGGGCTCGAAAGCCCCTTCTACTGGCGCACGCTTCTGTGGACGCTGGGGATCACGCTCGGCGGGCTTCTGCTGCTGCTCGGTGGGGCAGAGTTCGCTACCAAGGGGGCGGGCCTGCTGCTGGGGGCGATCGGTCTGGGCGTGCTGGTGGGCGGTCTGGGGCTTGGCCTGATCAGCGGGCGCGCCGTCGTGCACGCGCGCTGGCCGCTGGGGCTGATGTTACTGGCGTTTGCGGCGCTGGCGCTGTTCATGCTGGCCGGACCCTTCCTGCCGCCGCCGCCAACAGCTCCGGCAGCGCCACCCAAGGGCATAGGTGCCTTTATCGGGGCCGGGATCGGCTTCGCTATCTTCGCGGCCCTGGCCTACGGCGTGTGGACGCTTCTGCGCAAACACGGGGGTGACGGCATGAAGATGCGCTGGGGCATCCTCATGGCCGGTATCGGCTTTTTCGTCCTGTCGATCTTCATTTCGACCAAGCTGCCCGGCGAATTCATCCCGGTCGGTGACAACGGGCGCTCCTTCCTGTCCATCGAAATGCCGCCGGGCACGCGGCTGGATGAGACCGACGCCGTGGTCATTTCGATCATGGACGAGCTGAAAAAGCGCCCGGAGGTCAAGAGCGCCTTTGCCTCGGTCGATCTGCGCAAGGCCAGCCTGACCATCAACCTGATCCCGCGCCACGAGCGCAAGCTCACGCAGCAGCAGTTTGAGTCCGATTTCAACACCTTCGTGGCGCGTTATCCGGGCGTGCGCGCCTCCTTCGGTCAGGAGGGCGGCGGGGGCGGCATCGTCTCCTTCACCCTGGCGTCGGACGATCCGCAGGCGCTGGAGCAGGCGTCGCGCGAACTGGAGCGGCAGATGCGCGGATTGTCCAGCCTGCGCAACGTCTTCTCGACCTCCAACCTGTCGCGGCCCGAAGTGCTGGTGACGCCCAAGGCCGATCAGGCGGCGCTGATGGGCGTATCGTCTCAGGCCATTTCTCAGGCGGCGCGTGTGGCGACGGTGGGCGACTTCGACCAGATCCTGGCCAAGTACAATATCGGTGACCGTCAGGTGCCGATCCGCGTCCTGATGGATACGCAGGCCCGCACGGTGGTGGACACGCTGGCCGAGCTGAAGGTGCCGACCAATCACGGTGTGGCTGTGCCGCTGGAGGCGGTGGCCGATGTGCGCTTCGGCTCCGGCCCTATCCAGATCACCCGCATTGACCGCTCGCGTACCGCCACGGTGAAGGCCAACCTGCCCGACGGGGTGCCGGCCGGCGTGGCGCAGGACGCCGTGCGCAACCTGCCGATCATGAAAAACCTGCCTGCCGGGGTACAGGAACTCGTCACCGGCGATCAGGAAAGTCAGGCCGAACTGGGGCAGGGCTTCGGCGTCGCCATCGGGACGGGCATCATGCTGATGTATGTGGTGCTGGTGCTGCTGTTCCGCAGCTTCACCATCCCCATCACCATCCTGACGGCTCTGCCGCTGAGCTTTGGCGGAGCCTTCCTGCTGCTGCTGGTGACGGGGAAGTCTCTGTCCATGCCCGCCCTGATCGGCCTGATCATGCTGACCGGCATTGCGGCCAAAAACTCGATCCTGCTGGTCGAATATGCGCTGGAGGCCATCAATCGCGGTATGCCGCGCATGGACGCCCTGATGGACGCGGCGCACAAGCGGGCGCGACCCATCCTGATGACCACCGTGGCCATGGGGGCGGGCATGTTGCCCATCGCCATCGGCTGGGGTGCCGACGTCGCCTTCCGCGCGCCGATGGCCATTGCGGTGATCGGCGGACTGATGACCTCGACGCTGCTGTCGCTGCTGTTTGTGCCGGTGGCCTATACGCTGGTCGATGATTTCGCGCAGTTTCTGGGGCGGCATACGCGCAAATATTTCCGCGCCCAGAAGGAGACCGATCCGGAAACCGTGGCGGGGGAATAAAGCCCTACATCTCCCTGGCTATGCCGGGGAGGGGGACCGCACGATGCGGCAAAAGCCGCTGAGATGTGGTGGTGGGGTGTCTAGAGCGAAATGACTTTAGGTGGAAACGTCATTTCGCTCTAAATTTTTGTTTTGTCGCGATGTTTTTGCGGAAAACCGCTCACACTTTTCCGCACATCGCTCTAACCCCGATCACAGACGCTGACGACCTATCAAACAAGGTTAGCCTTGCGGTTCAATGTCCACCCCACCCCCACGCCCTGCGGGCGCGGTCCCCCTCCCCGCCAGCGGGGAGGTGTAGTCAGGCCTTAGCTCCGTCGGCGATCAGGAAGTCGCGGATCGAGTCGGCGGACACGTCTTTGGCTACAAAGGCTTCGCCGATCCCCTTGACCAGCACAAAGACCAGCTTGCCGCCCTCGGCCTTCTTGTCGTGGCCCATATGGCGGATCAGCGTATCCGCATCAAAGGCCGTGTTGCGAATCTGCGTCATCTGCGTCGGCAGGCCTGCCCTGGCAATGGCCGCCACGGCGCGGTCGGCCTCGGCCTGCGCACACAGGCCCATGCGCGCCGAATAGCGGAAGGCCATGCCCATGCCGATGGCCACGGCCTCGCCATGCAGCAGGGTATCGCCAAAGCCCAGCTCGGCCTCCAGCGCGTGACCGAAGGTGTGCCCCAGATTGAGCAGGGCGCGTTGCCCGCCCTCGCGTTCGTCGGCGGCGACGATCTCGGCCTTCATCTCGACCGAACGGCCCACGGCGTGCTCAATGGCCGCCGCTTCCAGCGCCAGCACGGCCTGATCATGGGCCTCCAGCCACTCGAAAAAGGCCTTGTCGCCCAAAAGGCCGTACTTGATCACCTCGGCATAGCCGCAGCGGATTTCGCGCGCCGGCAGGGTGGCCAGCACGTCGAGATCGCACAGGACCAGACGCGGCTGATGGAAGGCCCCGATCAGGTTCTTGCCCTTCGGGTGGTCGATGGCCGTCTTGCCGCCGACGCTGGAATCGACCTGCGCCAGCACGGTGGTGGGGATCTGCACGAAGTCGATGCCGCGCATATAGATGGCCGCCGCAAAGCCGGTCAGGTCGCCGATAACGCCGCCGCCCAGTGCGATAATCACGTCCTTGCGGTCCAGCCCCGCCTCGACCAGACCGTCGGTCAGGGCCTTGAGGCCCTCCCACGACTTGGTTTCTTCCCCGGCAGGCAGGGTCAGGATCTGCGCGGCAATGCCTTCGGCCTCCAGCACCTCTTTCAGGCGTCCGGCGTGCAGCGGCCCCACATGGGTGTCGGTGACGATCAGGGTGCGGCGGCTTTTAAGAAAAGGCAGGACACGGCGACCGGCCGACGCGATCAGACCGGCGCCGACCTCGACCTCATAGGGGCGGAAATCGCCGCCGGATACGGGGAGTGTGGGCATTATTTCGTTTCCAGAAAGCGCTTGAGCGCGCCGATAACCAGTTCAACGCTCTTGCCGTGCGACTGATCGCCGGTATCGACCGTAATATCGGCCCTGGCGTAGAAGGGGTAGCGTTTGGCCTCGTGCTCGCGCAGGACCTCCATCGGGTCGCGGTCGCGCAGCAGTGGGCGATGGCTGCGGTTGGCGACGCGCCGCGCGATGACGCGCAGATCGGTCTTCAGCCACACGGTGACGGCCTTTTGCCGGATGATGTCGTGGGTGGCGGGCTGCACAAAGGCCCCGCCGCCGGTCGCCAGTATCTGCGGCCCATCGTCAAGCAGGCGCGCAATGACCTTTTGCTCGCCGTCGCGGAAACCGGCCTCACCAAAGGCGGCAAAGATGTCGGAGACGCTGAGGCCTGCGGCTTTTTCGATCTCTTCGTCGGCGTCGCGGAAGGGTACAGCCAGCGCGTCGGCCAGCCGTCGGCCCACCGTGGTCTTGCCCACGCCCATCAGCCCCACCAGCGCCACCGGGCGCGGCAGGATCAGACGCGGTTCAGTCGGTTTCGAGGTCTCAGGCACGACGCGCGCGCCCCGTGCGCGGAAAAACGATATGCATGGAGGTGCTTTACACGATGTTGGCCCGATTTAGCCAGTCATAAACCAAATTGCTTTGATAGTGCCCAAGATCGTCCCAAGGACGGCCAATCGCCCCCGTTTCGAAAGCCAGACCATGCGTCCCGATCCGCTCACCGCTTTCTTCCAGATGCTCAGCGTCGAACGTAATGCCTCACCGCGCACCTGCGAGGCCTATGGTCAGGACCTGCTCGATCTGCGCAGCCATGCCGGGGTCGATGCCGAGGGGCTTTTGACCCTCAGCGAAAGCCATATTGCCGGGTTTTTTGCGGCGCTGGATGCGCGCGGACTGGCTTCATCGACGCTTCAGCGCAAGCGCGCCGCCGTGCGGCAATTCTATCGTTTCTGTGTACGCGAAGGGCTGAGCGACATAGACCCCAGCCGCAAGATCGCCGCCGCCAAAAAAGGCCGGCCCCTGCCGAAAATCCTCAGCCGCGAAGAGGTGGACGCCCTGATCGCCGCCGCCGACGCGAAGGACGCGCATCAGGCCATCCGCCTGCAATGCCTGATCGAGATCGCCTATGCCTCAGGGATGCGGGTGTCGGAAATCGTCGCCCTGCGCCTCGATGCCGTGCAAAAGGACCCGGCCTATCTGATCGTCAAGGGCAAGGGGGGCACGGAGCGGCTGGTGCCGCTCAACCAGTCGGCACGCACGGCGATCAAGGATTATCTCGATATCCGGCCGCTGTTTCTGGGAGCGAAAGACAAGGCCAACCCCTTTCTCTTCTGTTCGCGCGGGGCGCAGGGGCACCTGACGCGCCGCCGGGTGGGGCAGTTGCTGGACGAGGCGGCGCTGGAGGCCGGGATCGACCCGGCGCGCGTCTCGCCCCACGTCCTGCGCCATGCCTTTGCCACCCACCTGCTCGAAGGCGGGGCCGACCTGCGCGTCGTGCAGACGCTTCTGGGGCACGCCGACATCTCAACGACACAGGTCTATACCCACGTGGCCACCGAACGCCTCAAAGAGGTGGTCGAAACGCACCACCCGCTGTCGAAACGCCGATTTGGGTGAATCATTTCGCGCGCGGCGTCCGGTCCGGGCATATTGCCCCCTGAGCCGACTTAAGCTAAACGCCAAGGTTTGTAACGGAAACCGAGTCCCCGGAAGATCATGCGCCATTATCTCGAATTCGAACGTCCGATCGCCGATCTGGAAGCCAAGATCGAGGAATTGTCGGCCCTGTCGTCTTCGGGGGGGGCTAATCTCGACACCGAAATCCGCGCCCTGCGCGAACGCACCCAGGTGCTGATCAAAGAAACCTACGATCGCCTTGAGCCGTGGCAAAAGACCATGGTCGCCCGCCACCCGGAGCGCCCGCATCTGGTCGATTATCTCAATGGCCTGATCGAGGATTTCGTCGAGCTGCGCGGGGACCGCAAATTCGGCGACGATCAGGCGATTGTCGGCGGTCTGGGGCGTTTCCGCGGGCGGTCTGTGGTCGTGATGGGCCACGAAAAGGGCCACGACACCAATTCGCGCCTGCGCCACAATTTCGGCATGGCGCGCCCGGAGGGCTACCGCAAGGCGGTGCGCCTGATGGATATGGCCGAACAGTACGGCCTGCCGGTCATCACCTTTGTCGATACAGCCGGGGCCTATCCGGGCATCGGGGCCGAGGAGCGCGGTCAGGCCGAGGCCATTGCGCGTTCGACCGAGCGCGGCCTCACGCTGAAGGTGCCGTTTGTCGCCACCGTCACCGGTGAAGGCGGGTCGGGTGGGGCCATCGCGCTGGCAGCCGCCAACCGCGTGCTGATCCTTGAACACTCGATCTATTCGGTCATCTCGCCGGAAGGCGCGGCCTCGATCCTGTGGCGTGACGGCTCGCGCGCCAAGGACGCCGCCGATCAGATGAAGATTACCGCCACCGACCTGCTGAAACTGGGTATCGTCGATCGCATCATCGAAGAACCCGCCGGCGGCGCGCACGCCGACAAGGACGCGGCGATCAAAAAGGTCGGCGATGTGGTGGAATCCGAGCTTCAGGCGCTGGACTACCTGTCGCCGGATCAGCTTGTGGCCCAGCGCGCCGAACGCTTCTACAAGATCGGCCAGACGGGACTGGTTTAACTCAGAACCCCACCGTCTTTGGCGCATCGCCTTTGGCAAAGGTCAGGCTCTTGGTCACGCCGTTGAGGCGCACATTGACCAGTCCGACGCCGGTTTTGCGCGAGTTCGGGAACAGGCCATAGGCGACCGTCACGGTCTTCGGAACGCCGTTCAGCTTGCCTTTAAAGGTGAATTGCAGGTCGTCGCCCCAGGCTTCGTAAGCGAAAAAGTCGAGCCTCTGACCATTGATCGTGAAGGCGTTGCGCAGGTGGGCTTCCAGCGCCTTGAGGGCATCCGGATCATCCACGGAGGGTTGCGCGTCGGGGGCCAGCTCGACCAGCTCCGGCTCGCTGTCGTGCGCCGACAGGGTATGTGTCACCGTCACTGCGCCGTCCGGGGCGATTTCCACCACGCTTAGCGTGTGATGGCCGCGATGGGCCAGTGCCGGAGAGGCGAGCATCAGGGCCGCCCCTCCCAGCAGGAAACCGCGTCGGATCACTTCTTGTCCGCCTTTTTGGGCTGGGTCTTCAGGCTGTCCGGCGTGACGACCAGATCGTCGTCCTTCATGCGGTTGGGGCCGTCTTCGCCTTCGCGGACCTCAAAGCGCTGTTCGTCGATCTTGCGCGGGAAGGCGTTGTTGGAGACATCGGCGTCCGCCGTTTCCCACAGCGGGTCGATGACCGCCTGTTTCAGCGTTTTCAGCGTCGCGTACTGCCACGTCACCTGACGCGGATCATAGCGCCAGACCTCGGCCGGGATACGCACGGTTTCGGAGGTGCCGTCGGTGAAGTCCATCTTGAGGATCACCGGCATGACCAGCCCGCCCTTGTTACGGAAGGTGAAGTTGTAGAAGTTGTCCTTCACCGCCAGCGCCTCTTTCAGGTCCGGGTCGATGTCCTTTTGCAGGTCGGCATACTTCTTCTTCTCCTTGACCGTGGGTTCCCACTTGTCGTCGGTATTGTAGTAATCGACCGTGGCCGGATCGGTCTCAACGACCGTCTTGCCGGTATTGCGCGCGGCGGTCAGCGAGTCGGGCTGCGCGTCGTCCTGCACTTTTTCCCAAGCCTTTTCGACAACCGGGTCGCGGGTATTGAGGCGGGCCTTCTTCACATCGGCCAGCTCTATATCCACGTGGTCGGTCGAATAGAACCAGCCGCGCCAGAACCAGTCGAGATCGGTTCCCGATGCCTCTTCCATTGTGCGGAAGAAGTCATAGGGGGTCGGACGCTTGAACTGCCAGCGGCGCGAATATTCCTTGAAGGCGAAGTCGAACTTTTCGCGCCCCAGCACGGTTTCGCGCAGGATGGTCAGCGCCGCCGCCGGCTTGCCATAGGCATTGTTACCGAATTGCGGGATCGATTCCGAATTGGTCATGATCGGCACCTGATTCTCGCTCAGCATGTACTCGACCATCGACTTGGGCTCACCGCGACGGGTGGGGTAGTCCTTGTCCCATGCCTTTTCGGCCTGAAACTGGAGGAAGGAGTTGATACCTTCGTCCATCCACGTCCATTGACGCTCGTCGGAATTGACCGTCATCGGGAACCAGATGTGGCCGATTTCGTGGATAACCACGCCGATCAGGCCGTACTTGGCGCGTTCCGTATAGGTCAGCTCCCCCGTCTTCTTGTCCTTCACCGGGCGCGGGCCGTTGAAGGTGATCATCGGATATTCCATGCCGCCGACCGGCCCGTTGACCGACTGCGCCGTCGGGTAGGGGTAGGCGAAGGCGAACTTGCCATAGACGTTCAGCGTGTGGGCGATCGACTTGGTCGAATAGGCGTCCCACAGCGGGCGCGCCTCCTTCGGGAAGAAGGACATGGCCATCACGGTGGGGTGCGCCGGGTCGGCATTCTTGACACCTATGGCGTCCCAGATGAATTTGCGCGACGAGCCGAAAGCGAAGTCACGCACATTGTCGGCCTTGAACTTCCACGTCTTGGTGCCCGTGGCCTTGCCTTTTTCGGCGGCGGCGGCCTCATCGGGCGTGACGACATAGACCGGGGCCGCCGCCGTCTTCGCCTCCGTGAAGCGCTTTTGCTGCGCCGGGGTGAGCACTTCGGACGGGTTGAGCAGTTCGCCGGTGGCGGAGACGACGTGATCAGCGGGGACAGTCAGCTCGACCTCATAGTCGCCGAATTCCAGCGTGAACTCGCCCGACCCGATAAAGGCCTTGTTGTGCCAGCCTTCATAGTCCGAATAGACGGCCAGCCGCGGGAACCACTGCGCCCCCAGAAAGATGCAGTTGCCGTCTTCGCCCGGCTTGGTGAAGCATTCATAGCCCGAACGGCCGCCAACCACCTTGGTTTCGGGCAGGGGCACGCTCCACGACACCGTAAAGGTCAGGCTCTCGCCCGACTTCAGCGGCTGCGCCAGATCAATACGCATCAGGGTGTCATTAAGCGTGAAGGGCAGGGCGCTGCCGTCGGCGGCGGTGACCTGCAGGTCGTTAAAGCCGCCTTCCCACACCTGCATGCGCTTGACGCGGCGCACTTCGCCCACCGAAATCTCTTTCGACGGCGACACGGTGTCGGTCAGTTGCGCGATCGAGTCGCGCTTGTAACTGTTCTGATCGAGCATCAGCCACAGATAGCGCAGCGTATCGGGCGAATTGTTCTTGTAGGTGACGGTTTCCGAAGCCGTCAGGGTGCGCGTCGCTTCGTTCAGCGAGGCCTTGATGCGGTAATCGACCTTCTGCTGCCAGTAGCGATAGCCCGGCTCACCGGCGGCGTTACGGTAATCGGTGGGCGTTGGCCATTCTTCGCCTTCCAACTGACGGAACTTGTCCTCAAAACGGCCCTTGGTCTGTTCGACCGGATCGGCCAGTGCGACGGAGGTGACGGCCGGCAGGACGAAGACGCACGAAGCGAGCAGCAGCTTTTTAAACACGGATGACCCCAGCGAAAACGATAAGCGGACGGGCGGGCGGTTTTTCGCACCCCCCAGTGCCACAAAAAAGTCTTTATACGTTCCTTTTGAAACGAATTTTGCCGGATGCGCAAGCCTAATCCGCCGCCCCTGTGCGCAAAGCGAACGGCGGAGTGGGGGCTTAAGCGCCGGTCTTCTCGCCGGTGGCGGCGGCCAGCGCCTTTTCCATCGTCACCTGATGCGGATAGGGGATGTAGATGCCCGCCGCGCCGAATTCTTCCTTGACCGATTTCAGCACATCGGCGCGCACCTGACCGTGCTGAGCCACCGTCACCTGCGCCGTCACCTTAAGCTGCACGCCGTTGTCGGTGAAGTTCTCGACCCCGGCCCAGACGTCCGGCGTGGACAGGGTGCCGGGGTGCGACGCGGTGACTTTTTTCAGAATGGACAGGGCCTTATCGAGATCGGTGGCGAAATCGACCGTCACCAGTATGGCCAGGGTGCGGTGGCCGTAATGGCTGATATTGATGATGCGGTCGGAAAAGATCTTGGCATTGGGGATATAGACCTTGTGGCTGTCGCCATTGGTCAGCTCGGTCGAAAACAGGCCCAGCCGCCCGACGGTGCCGGTCACGTCACCAATCGTCACCGTATCGCCGATGCGATAGGGTTTTTGTACCAGCAGCATGATGCCTGAGGCGACGTTGGACAGCGTGCCTTGCAACGCCAGACCGATGGCCAGAGACGCCGCCCCCAGCACGGTCAGGATCGAGGTCGTCTGCACCCCCAGCCGGTTGAGGATGACCACCAGACCGACCACCATGATTAGCCACCACACCACCTGCGACAGGAATTCCGGCAGGGTGCGGTCGGCGTCGGAATGGGCGTAGCGCTTGGCCGTATTGCGCACCGTGTTCGACAGCCATTGTGACAGGAACAGGGTGAACATCAGGATCAGGGCGGCGATCAGCAGGTTCGACAGGAACTCCGAATGCTGAGTCAGGTCGTCCCAGAAGGTTTGCACATTAGCAACGAAATAGCCGAAGCGCTGCGGAATTTCGCGAAAATCGAACGTCATATCCTTGCCTCACAGGCCATTGAAATAGGTCTTGGCTTCGGGCCGCCACAGGGGTTTCAGGGCGGCGTAGGGCACGACATAGTATTCGCCCATGCACACGCCCATGACGTGCGGCAGGTCTTGCAGACTGAAGACCAGCCCCTTGTCGTTAAAAGACAGCGCATAGCCGTAGCCGAGGTCGTCGCTCAGGCATTCGTCCTGATCCTTATCGCCGACGAACCACGGTGATTTGGGGGTCAGTTTGGCTTTGAGTGCCTGATACTCCGGGGTTTCGACCGGGGCGCCGTCCGTGTCGGTTCTGGCCGGTCGTGCATAAAGTTTCAGTACGCGGTCGGGGTCCAGCGCCTGACCGGTCTTCAGGTCGTAGGTGGTGCGGTTCCAGAAATTATTGGGGTGCGCGCCACCGCAGAAGGTCGAGCCGGACTGTTCCACCGTCATCAGGGTGGCGCTCATATAGGTCACGTCGGTGGTGGTCTCATCGAAGCCGCCCGCCGTCCCGGCCGCAGGATTGTCGTCCTTGCTTTCGGCCAGACAACTCAGCGCGCCATCGACCATCTGAAAACGCAGCCCGTCCAGCAGCCGGTTGGCTAGGGGCAGGGTTTTAGCGTCCGGCGCGCGGGTCAGGCGCACGCCGGATACGCCCGTCGTCTTGTCGGTGACGGCACGCACGGCGAACGCGCCGTGGTCTGTCGCCTTGCCTTCGGTCAGGCCGGAATCGTATAGGCGGCTGAGATAGGGGTTATCGAGCGCTGCGACGGGGCTGTCGTAGGACAGGCTGGAGCGCAGGCTGGTCGCTTCGGCCACGCGTTCAGCCGGGGTAAAGCGGCGTTCGGCGACCTTTTTCAGCACGATGTCACGATTGATCTTCTTGCCCGCCTGACCCAGCCACTGACCGCTGAGGCCCGTCGCTGTGGCCTTCAGTTGCAGCCTGCCGACCAGCGGGCAGGTGTCTTCCCAGCAGTTGGTGCGCTCCTCAAAGCTGAGCGGGCCGCTGGCCTGTAAAGGGATGCTCAGATGATAGCGGCTGTAGAAATACTGCGCCGTGGTCAGATTGCCCTGTCTGACGATCTCGATGACCACCGGCGCCTTGCCGATCGTGCCCTCATACACGGTCTGGGTCGCGGGGACCTGTGCCAGCGCCGAACCGGCGGCTGAGACGGCCAGCAGCGTCGTTGCGAAAAACCCCTCAAGCCTCATCGGGCGCCCCCTCTGATGTGCGGACCTTGCGCCGCTGTCTGAAAAAGTCTTTTAGCACCTGACTCGTCTCGGCCTCAAGCACGCCGCCGGTGACGTCGGGGGCCCAGTGGCAGGTCGGCTGCGCAAAAAAGCGCGGGCCGCTCTCTACCGCGCCGCCCTTGGGATCAGAGGCCCCATATATCACCCGTCCGATACGGGCGTGCGACAGCGCGCCGGCGCACATGGCGCAAGGTTCCAGCGTCACATAGAGCCACAGATCGGTCAGGCGATAATTGCCGACAACCTGCCCCGCCGCGCGTAAAGCCAGTATTTCGGCGTGGGCCGAGGGGTCATTAAGACTAATGGGCGCATTTTTTGCACGCGCAATGACGGTTTTACTTGACGGATCGTAGATTAAAGCGCCTATCGGCACCTCGCCGGCCTGGGCGGCCTTTTCGGCCTCGTCCAGCGCCAGACGCATCAGGGTTTCGTCAGTCATGTCCTGTGGGGAGTCCATAGGGGTTGATGACCGGCAAACCGCTGCGGCGTCAAGTTAAAAGGCCCTGCGTGAGCAGGCCCAGTCAGGAAAATGATGATGTCTGAAGACCATAATACGCCCGAATCCGCCGCTCCGACCGAGAGCGTTGCCAGCGACGCCGCCCCCAAAAAATCCTACGTCAAAAAGCCCGCGGCCAAGAAAGGCCCGGCTGACAAGTCCTTTGGTAAGCCCGCGCGCCCGCCGGAGCGCATCGCCAAGGTGCTGGCGCGTGCCGGTCTGGCCTCGCGCCGCGAAGTTGAGCGTCTGATTGGCCTCGGCAAGATCGCCGTCAATGGCCGCCTGCTCGACACCCCGGCGACCACCGTGTCGCCCGACGACCTGATCACCGTCGAAGGCAAGCCGATCCGTAAGGCCGAGCCCACCCGCGTGTGGCGCTACCACAAGCCGGTCGGTCTGATGACCACCCATCAGGACCCGCAGGGCCGCCCCACCGTGTTCAATTCGCTGCCGCAGGAACTGCCGCGCGTGATTTCGGTGGGCCGCCTCGACATCAATTCCGAAGGTCTGCTGCTGCTGACCAATGACGGCGAACTGGCGCGCGCGCTGGAGCTGCCGACGACCGGCTGGACGCGGGTCTATCGCGTGCGGGCGCTGGGGCGCACCACGCAGGCGGCGCTCGACACGCTGAAAAACGGCGTGACGGTCGAAGGCGTGCAGTACGGTCCCATCGAAGCCAGGCTGGACAAGGCGCAGGAAAAGGCCGACGGCCGCGCCAATCTGTGGATCACGGTGTCGCTCAACGAAGGCAAGAACCGCGAAGTCCGTAAGGTGCTCGACAGCCTGGGCCTGAAGGTCAACCGCCTGATCCGTCTGGCCTACGGTCCGTTCCAGCTCGGCGATATCGAGCCGGGTGAAGTCGAGGAAATCGGCCCGCGCGTCGTGCGCGAGCTGCTGGGCGACAAGATCGACCCGCGCAACCTGCCGTCGGAAAACGAGACCCAGACGCGCACGCCGATGCGTCTGCGCCGGACCGAAGGCGAGGGCGCGCCACGCACCGGCCGTCGTGGGGGCGGTGAACGCTTTGCGTCGAAGGGCGAAGGCCGTGAGGAACGCCGCGAGCGCCCGATCAGCCGCGAAGAGGCCTTCCGCCGCAAGTACGAGGCCAAGGAATTTGGCGACCGCGATTTCGATGAGCGCCCGCGCTTTGAAGGTGACGGGCAGGCGCGTGATCGCCGTCCGGAACGCGAGGAGCGCGAATGGACGCCGCGCGCCGAGCGTCCCAGACGAGACTTCAATACCGGCGAGTTCAAACCGCGCGGCGAAGGCAGTTTCAAACCGCGTGGCGACCGTCCGCAGCGCGATTTCAAGCCGCGCGGTGAGGGGGACTTCAAGCCCCGTGGCGAACGCAGCTATGGCGACAAACCGCGCTTTGACAAACCGCGTGGCGAACGCCCGGCAGGTGACCGTCCGCAGCGTGATTTCAAACCACGTGGCGAAGGTGACTTCAAGCCGCGTGGCGAACGCAGCTACGGCGACAAGCCGCGCTTTGACAAACCGCGTGGGGAACGCCCGGCGGGCGACCGCCCGCAGCGTGATTTCAAGCCGCGCGCTGAGGGTGACTTCAAGCCGCGGGGCGAACGTAGCTACGGCGACAAGCCGCGCTTTGATAAGCCGCGTGGCGAGCGTCCGGCGGGTGACCGTCCGCAGCGTGATTTCAAGCCGCGCGCTGAGGGCGACTTCAAACCGCGCGGTGAGCGCAGCTTCGGCGACCGCCCGGCGGGCAAGTCGTTTGGCGGTAAGCCCGGTGGTGGCAAGTCCTTCGGGGGCAAGCCGGGTGGCTTTAAATCTGACGGGTTTAAATCTGGCGGGCGTCCGGGCGGCTTCGCCGGTAAGGGCGCGCCGCGCAAGCCGCGTCCGGAGTAAGTCCGCATGCGCATCGTTGGTGGTGAGTTTCGCGGGCGCGCCCTCAGCGCCCCCGAAGGCCAGAACACCCGCCCGACCTCGGACCGGGCGCGTCAGGCCATGTTCAACATTCTGGAGCACGCCGAGTTCGCCCCCAACCTCAACGGGGCGCGGGTGATGGACGTCTTTGCCGGTTCCGGCGCGCTGGGGCTTGAGGCGATGTCGCGCGGGGCGGCGTTTTGTCTGTTTGTCGATACGGACGACGCGGCGCGCGGCGCCATCCGCGACAATGTCGAAGCGTTTGGCCTGTTTGGCGTCACGCGCATCCACCGCCGCGACGCCACGCAACTGGGGGTGCGCCCCGGTAGCGCGTCGGAAGCCTTCGATCTGGTGTTTATGGATCCGCCCTACCGTAAGGGTTTGGTACAGCCGGCGCTGGAGGCGTTGCGAAACGGGAACTGGCTGAGCGATGAGGCCCTGATTGTGGCCGAATTGGCCGCCGATGAGGACTTTTTTGCCACGGAACTGTGGCATATAATCGACACCCGGACCTATGGCCCCGCGCAGGTCCTGTTCCTGAAACAAAAAATTCTTACAGAATTTTAACTACTCAAATTACTGATTTTTATATATATTTTGACGTGGCCCATTCGGGCTGTGGCTAAATTAACCCATTTCGCAGAAAATTCGTATTGACGAGTTTTTTATTGTGTCCCCAATATGTCCTTAACAAGGTGTAAACCGCGCCGTGCGGCACGTTTAATGCACCGAAGCTCCCTTAAGGGGCGGGATTGAACTGTTATAAATTGGGGTGATGTTATGACGGCAGAAGCGATCAAGCTTGAAGGCGGCAAGAAGCGCCGCGACGGCCTGAAGGTTATTCTGATGGCCGGTCTCAGCGTTCAGGCCTGGGCCTTCCTGATGGGTGTCGGGATTATCGTTCTCAACGTGACGCGTTGATTTTGCAGCCTGTGGCGTTTGCCGCGGGTTTTTTTATGGCTGTTTCAACCAGGTATGGGGTTCAGGGGGAAACTGATCTTGTTATCCCGGTTGTGGGTCTGACCTAAAGCTCCGGTCTGACGGGACATCAGACCGCATGAGCCGACGGGGGAGTGGGGCTTAGGGTGAGTGCGCCGGATGAGGTGCGCTCACCCTGATCGCCCTTGCGGATTGTACCGCGAATACAGGTGGATAATCTCTTTCCGCACCTGTGTCTAAAGCAGTAGAAACCACAGATTGCACAGATTCCACAGATTAACTGCGTTGCGGTACCAGCACCGGCGCGCAGCGCCCTTCTGAGCTTTCGGGGGCCGGGACTCTTTCTCACCACGGATAGACACAGATGGCGGCTTTGCCGCCAACACGGATATCCGTGCCAGACGAACGTAGTTCGTCATCCGTGTCTATCCGTGGTTAAATAACACCGTTTGACGTGTCGTCATATTTAAGGTGTTTCGCCACGAAAAGCACGAACATTCGAATAGCGGACAGGCCTCCGCCCAAAAGCCACTGAACAGCGTGCGACCCGTCTTTGTTTCAGGCGCTTCGCGAAAAAAACGCTGCGACACCTTTCGTGCTTTTGGTGTTTTTCGTGGCAAATCTCTATCTTCGACCGAACAGCTTTTCGATATCTTTCAGCTTCAGTTCGACATAGGTCGGGCGGCCGTGATTGCACTGACCCGAATGGGGGGTGGCCTCCATCTGCCGCAGCAGGGCGTTCATTTCGGAGGCCGACAGCCGCCGCCCGGCGCGCACAGAGTTACGACATGCCATATTGCCGCAGATTTCGGCCATCCGCTCTTTGAGGATCAGGGCCTGACCGTTTTCGGCAATATCGTCGGCCAGATCGCGGATCAGCCCGGCCACGTCACCATCGCCGATCAGGGCCGGGACTTCGCGCACCAGAATCGTCGCCGGGCCAAAACTTTCGATCATCAGGCCAAAGCCTTCCAGATCGTCGCGCCGCGCCATCAGGCGGCTGACATCGGCGGGGTCGAGATCGACGATTTCCGGGATCAGCAGGGTCTGACGCGCCACATTGCCTTCGGCCATCATGGTCTTCATGCGCTCATAGACCAGCCTTTCGTGGGCCGCGTGCTGATCGACGATAATCAGGCCGTCTTTGGTCTGCGCCAGAATGTAGGTCTCGTGCAACTGCGCCCGCGCAGCCCCCAGAGGATAGGACTCAAACTCCGGCGGCAAGGGCTGGCTGAGCACGCTCAGATCAACCCCCGCTTCGGCCAGGCCGCTGTCCTCCGGCCGCTCCATCGTGGGTGCGGCCTCGACAAAGTCTCTTTCGACTCTGGCCGACGGGGCAAAGGTCAGGTCGGTATTCCACGCCGGCTGGTAGTTAGGGTGAGGCTGGTCCGGCGTCGCATAGGCGCGGGGTTGATAGCCTCTATTCAGGGACAGGGTGGGTTGCATCGGCGCACGATAGCCCGACGACAACGGATTGAAGGCGCTGAGCGCCTGATCGGCGACGGTGGTCGCGGCGCGGTGCCCGGCCGAGGCCAGGGCGTGTTTCAACGCCCCGATGATCAGGCCGCGCACCAGATTGGGGTCGCGGAAGCGTACCTCGGCCTTGGCCGGGTGGACATTGACGTCGATATCCTGCGGGTCGGTCTCGACATAGAGCACCGCCATCGGGTGGCGGTCGCGGGCCAGAAAATCGGCATAGGCCCCGCGCAGCGCCCCGGTCAGCAGCTTGTCGCGCACCGGGCGGCCATTGACGAACAGGTACTGATGCTGGGCATTGCCGCGCGAAAAGGTCGGCAGTCCCGCATAGCCGGTCAGCCGGACGCCCTCGCGCTGCTGATCAATCAGCAGGGCATTGTGGCCGAAATCATCGCCCAGCAGCGCGGCCAGGCGCTTCAGACGCCCCTCAAATCCGGCCTCTTCGGGATAGAGGCGCAAGGACCGCTTGCCATCCAGCGTCAGCGAAAAGCCGACATCCTCGTGCGCCATGGCCTGACGCTTGACCTCTTCGCTGATCGCCATGTTCTCGGCGCGGTCGGTCTTCATGAACTTCAGCCGAGCCGGGGTGGCGTAAAACAGGTCCTTCAACTCGACCCGCGTGCCGTGCGGGCGCGAAAAGGCGGCGGGGCGCAGCGGCGACATCGCCCCGGCATCGACCGTAATGGCAATGGCGCCGTCCATGCCTTTGGCGCGCGAAGTGATGTCGAGACGCGCCACGGAGCCCATGGACGGCAGGGCCTCACCGCGAAAGCCGAGCGTCTGGATATGCAGCAGATCCCAGGTGCCGTCGGCCTGCGGTTTCAGCTTGGAAGTGGCGTGGCGTTCGACCGCCAGCGGCAGGTCTTCGGCGTCCATGCCGCGCCCATTATCCTCGATCAGGATGCGCGACAGGCCGCCCATATCGGCGAAAATGTCGATCTGCGTCGCCCCGGCGTCGATGGCGTTTTCGACCAGTTCCTTGATGGCCGAAGCCGGACGCTCGACCACCTCGCCGGCGGCGATGCGGTTGATGGTGTCCTGAGGCAGGCGGGAAATATGGGCCATTGACCCAATTTAGTTGAGTCCGGCTGTGGGGGCAATGTCGGGAAGGGAATTAACCACGAACGTCACGAACGCTGAGCCGTAACGCCGCCTGCGCCCGAAGGGCTTTACCACGGATGCACACGGATGGCGGCTTTGCCGCCGACACGGATACCCGTGCAGACGAACGCCCTTCGTCATCCGTGTCTATCTGTGGTTCAAAAGAGTCTCGCTCGCGATGTCAGTAAGAGGTGTGAACCACAGATTTCACAGATTTCACAGATGGGCGCTGCGCGCCGGGCGGGCGACACGGGCACGGATAATCTGTGGCATCTGTGAAATCTGTGGTTTCTATTCTTTCAGCACAAGTCGTGACGCCTGTGGGCTTTTAAGGAATGTCTTTCACCACGGATGCACACGGATGGCGGCTTTGCCGCCGACACGGATACCCGTGCAGACGAACGCCCTTCGTCATCCGTGTCTATCTGTGGTTCAAAAGAGTCTCGCTCGCGATGTCAATAAGAGGTGTGAACCACAGATTTCACAGATGGGCGCTGCGCGCCGGGCGGGTGACACGGGCACGGATAATCTGTGGCATCTGTGGAATCTGTGGTTTCGATCTTAAGGCGTAAACCCAAACGAAAAAGGGCCGCAGTGCAGCAGCCCTTTTGAAACCACAATGTCTTACGGCTTACAGGCCGGGCAGTTTGAAGGACTTTTCCTTCTTCTGCTCGATGGTCACCTTGCCGTCGCCCAGCAGCGACTTGATGCGGGCCGCTTCGGCTTCCGGGTCGAGCGCGTTGACTTCACCGGCGATCACCGAATTGGTCGAGGGTACGGGCGCCGGGGTCGTGTCCTTTTTCCAGAACAGGATCTTGTCGGCGAAGCTCTCTTCCTTATAGGCCAGATCGCCAAATTCATCGTCCACGACGTAGCGGGCCAGCGGATCGGCCTTATCGGCCCCGGCCTTGGTGGCCAGCACCTTCTCGCCTTCGGAGCGGGTGATGGCCTGACGCTGACCCAACAGGGCCTCACGCGCCGCGCTTTCGGGTTGCAGTTCCTGCGGGCGGGGCTCACCTGGCGCGGGCGGACGCAGCGCGAAATCCGGCGGCACCACCAAAGGCGCCTTGGTCACGACGCGAAACTCGTCCGGCACGACCTTGTTCAGGCCCAGCGCGCTCTTGGTCGATTCGCACCCCGTCAGACCGACGCCGGCGATCAGCACCAGACCCGCCACTACTTTGACCGACTTCATTCTTCGCTCCGCATTATCCGTGCCCTTTTTCAGAAGGGGCCGGAGAGTGTTACTTGCTTTTCGCCGCCCTGCCAAGGGTCCGCGTTTAACCTTGTTTCGACTCTTCCCGATTGAGGAAGAAGACGTCGATGAACAACAGGGCCACGCCGATATTGATGGCGGCGTCGGCGATGTTGAACACCCACGGAAAGCCCAGCCCCGAAAAATCGAGAAAATCGACCACGCCGCCGTAGATGACCCGGTCGATGGCGTTGCCGATGGCTCCGCCCGCCACCAGAGCCAGCCCCAGACCGATGACGCGCCGGTTGGTGCGGCGGACCCAGTCGATCAGGCAGGCCGACACGACCAGCGAAAACAGGGTGAGCAGCCAGCGGCCGATCCCTTCCGAATGGAAGAAACCGAAGCTGACGCCCTTGTTCCACACCATGCTGAACGAGAAGAAGGGCAAAATCTTGACCTGTCCGAGACTGGGCAGTTGCAGACCGTATAAAATCCAGTTCTTGCTGATCTGATCGAGGATCAGGCCGATCAGGCCGATCAGCAGCATCTGCCGCCCCAGCGGCGTGGTGTGCGGCGGGGCGAAGTGGGTTTTCAGCTTGGTGTGAAGGTCAGTCATGATTGGCCGTCGATGCAGAAGATAAGCACCTCCCCTGATATCAGGGGAGGGTGGATCGGCGCGTGAGCGACGAGACGGGTGGGGTTAATCCCGCCGCATAACCCCCCTCCGGCTAAAGCCGGTATCCCCTCTGATATCAGGGGGGAAGCGGGACGACTAGCCCCCACGAGCGGCGTCCCATTCGGCGACGGCGGCGGCGTCGCGCAAAGAGAGATCCGGGTAGCGCGGGTCCGAGCCCACTTCGGGCAGGATGCGCCACGACCGCTGACACTTGTTGCCGTGCGCGATGTGCACCACGACCGACACGTCCTTCACCTCGTTGAGGCGGAAGGCGTCGTCCGGGCCGACTGAGGCCGACAGCACGGCCTGAGACGTGCGGAAGACCTCCGCCGCGTCGATGCCGTCAAAGGCCGCCAGCAGCGGTTCGGAGTCGATAAACACCGTCGGCGCGGCTTCGAGCGCCGAACCGATCACCTTGTCGCGGCGCTTCTCTTCCAGAGCGGCGGTAACGACCGACAGCACTTCCTCGATCTTGCCCCAGCGCGCCGCTTCGGCGGCATTGTGCCATTCGGCGGGCACGGCAGGCAGGGTGCGATAAAGGTTTTCCGGTGCGTCCGGATAGCGATAGCTCCACGCCTCTTCGGTGGTGAAGGCCATGATGGGCGACAGCCAGGCCGTCAGGCGCTCAAACAGGATGTTGAGCACGGTGCGGCAGGCGCGGCGCTTTACGTCCGACGGCTTGTCGCAATAGAGGCTGTCCTTGCGGATGTCGAAATAGAGCGACGACAGGGTCTGGGACGCAAAATCGGCCACCGGACGGATGACGCCGGCGAAGTCATAGGCGTCATAGGCGGCGCGCACCTTGGCATCCAACTCATGCACGTGGTGCAGGATATAGCGTTCCAGCGACGGCATGTCCTGATAATCGACGGCCTCAGCGTCCGTATAACCGTTGAGCGCGCCCAAGAGATAGCGCAGCGAATTGCGTAGCTTGCGATAGGCGTCCACGGTCGTCTGGATGATCTGCTTGCCGATGCGCAGGTCGTCGGAATAGTCGGACAGGGCGACCCACAGGCGCAGAATTTCGACGCCGGATTCCTTGGCGATGTCCTGCGGGGCGACGACATTGCCCTTGGACTTCGACATCTTCTCGCCCTGTTCGTCGAGGACGAAACCGTGGGTCAGGACGGCCTTATACGGCGCACGGCCGCGTGTGCCGCACGACTCAAGCAGCGACGACTGGAACCAGCCGCGGTGCTGATCCGAGCCTTCGAGATAGAGGTCGGCGGGGCTATGGGTATTGTCGCGGCCTTCCAGTGTAAAGGCGTGGGTCGAGCCGGAGTCGAACCACACATCCAGAATATCCGTAACCTTCTCATAGTCCGCCGGATTGTAGCCATTGCCCAGAAAATCCTCGTCCGGGCGCGTGAACCAGGCGTCTGCGCCCTCAGATGCAATGAGCTTGATGATGCGGTCGTTGACCGCCTCGTCCTTCAGCGGCTCACCCGTCTTTTTATCGACGTACATGGCCAGTGGCGTGCCCCAGTTGCGCTGACGGCTGATCAGCCAGTCCGGGCGGGTTTCGACCATGCTGCCGATACGGTTGCGGCCCTGATCGGGGTAGAAGGCGGTCTCGGAGATGGCCTTCAGCGCCGTGGCGCGCAGGTTCGTCTCACCGTCCATGCGGATAAACCACTGGGGCGTGTTGCGGAAGATGACCGGGGCTTTAGAGCGCCACGAATGCGGATAGGAGTGATCGACGCGACCGCGCGCCAGCAGGTTGCCGGCTTCGATCAGCTTTTCCATCACCACCTTGTTGGCGTCGCCGAACTTGCCGGCCTTCTTGCCCTCGGTTTCAAGGACTTTCAGACCCGCAAACAGCGGCACATGCGGGTAGTAGGCCCCATCGGGGTCCACGGTGTCGGGGATGGAATCCAGCGAATAGCCATGCTTGAGCCACACCAGATAGTCGTCCGCGCCGTGGCCGGGCGCCGTGTGCACGAAGCCCGTACCGGCATCGTCCGTGACGTGATCGCCCGCCAGCATGGGCACGTCGAAGTCATAGCCGCCGGGTCCACCTACATCGAACAACGGATGTTGCAAGGTCCACCCAGTTGGATCAACAGACGCCACCTTGGACCAGCGTGCTACCTTGGCCGCCTTGAAAACATCCTCGACGAGTTTATCCGCGACGATGAGACAGTCGCCGACCGAGACCCAAGGTTCGAACTCAAGATTTTCTTCAATCGCCTCGACTTTGAAGGAACTATAGGCGACCTTTGGGTTGAAACTGACGGCACGGTTTGCCGGGATAGTCCATGGCGTTGTCGTCCAGATCACCACATCTCCGGGAACCGGGCCATTTAGGACCGGGAACTTCACCCAGATGGTCGGGCTGACGTGCGGGTGGTATTCGACCTCAGCGTCGGCCAGAGCCGTGCGCTCGACCGGCGACCACATGACGGGTTTTGAGCCCCGATAAAGCTGGCCCGACATCAGGAACTTGTGGAACTCCGCCGTCACCTTCGCTTCGGTGTCGAAGTCCATGGTGGCGTAGCGCTCATCCCATTCGCCTAAGACGCCCAGACGCTTGAACTCTTCGCGCTGCACGCCGATCCATTCGGCGGCGTATTCGCGGCAGGCCTTGCGGAACTCGGCGGCGGGCACCTCGTCCTTCTTGCGGCCCCTGGCGCGGAACTGCTCCTCGATCTTCCATTCGATGGGCAGGCCGTGGCAGTCCCAGCCGGGGACGTAATCGACGTCATAGCCCATCAGGAACTTCGAGCGCACCACGAAGTCCTTGAGAATCTTGTTCAGCGCATGGCCGATATGGATGTTGCCATTGGCGTAGGGCGGGCCGTCGTGCAGCACGAACAGGGGGGCGTTCTTGGCCTGACGCGCCTTGCGCACGCTGTGGTACAGGTCGGACTCTTCCCACTTTTTCAGCATTTCGGGCTCGGCCTTGGGCAGGCCGGCGCGCATCGGGAAGGCGGTTTCAGGCAGGAAGACGGTTTCGCGGTAATCGCGTGAAGGGTGTTCGGACATGAATCCTGATATCTCTGGGAGGGGATACGGTCAAATAAGGCGTGGCGATGTACTCCCAGCGCAAGACCCGGTGCGGGTGGCTTACGCTGGGCTTCAAATTCGAAGCTGCGCCCGTATCGTCAACATGGAGGCAGCGTTTATCAGAGGCCGCCGGGATTGCCTAGAGCGGAATGGTTTCTAATGGACATTCCGCTCAAACCGCAAAGGTGGCGGCCAAGGTGGCGCAAGCCACCGCCCGGCGAGGGGCCAAACAAAGACAGGGAAAGAAAAGTGGGTGAGGGTCCATTGTTAAAGCGCCTCCCCTAAAATTAGGGGAGGGGCTTTGGGTTGGGGGCGCATCTAATCCTGACAAAAACTGTCAGCACGGCTTGTAACCTCCGCTCAGGAGGTGCCCATGCGCAAGGTCGATCTGAAACGCGAGCGCAAGTCGCTCTATACCGCGCCCGCCGGTCAGTTTGTGCTGATCGACGTGCCGCCGCTGCCGTTCCTGATGATTGACGGCCACGGCGACCCCAATGGCGACGGCTTTGCTGCGTCCATGCAGGCCCTGTTTTCGGTGGCCTATGGGCTGAAATTCATGAGCAAGGTCGAATGTGACCTCGACTACAGCGTGCCGCCGATGGAAGGGCTGTGGTGGGCTGATCGTTTCGAGCGTTTCTATGACCGCGACAAGGACCTGTGGTCGTGGCGGATCATGGTGCCGCAGCCGGACGCCATCACGCCGGATATGTTCGCCCGCGCCGTGGTCGGGGCCGGGCGCAAGGGTAAAGGCGGTTCGGCGCTGGGGCGCTTACGGCTCGAAACCTGGGCCGAGGGCTTGAGCGTTCAGACCCTGCACATGGGGTCTTATGACGACGAAGGCCCGCTGATCGCGCGCCTGCATCAATGGATTGCCGACAATGGCCTGAGCGAAACCGGCCACCACCACGAAATCTATCTGTCTGACCCGCGCCGCACTGTGCCGGAGAAGCTGAAGACGATCCTGCGTCAGCCGGTGCGGCACGTTTAGACCACTGGCCCTTCTCCCCGTCTGCGGCAGACGGGTTTATCGAAAATACGCCCGTGCCGTTTCGGCGTCTCTGGCGATTTGCGCTTTTAGGGCATCGAAGGAGGGGAATTTCTGTTCGCCGCGCAGATAGTGCAGCAATTCGACCTCGATCACCTGATCGTAGATGTCGTGGTCCAGCCCGAAGATATGCGTCTCGAAGCGCTCAGACAGGCCGCCCACCGTCGGGCGCTTGCCGAAATTGGTGACGCTGCCCAGCACCCGCCCGTCGCTGAGCCGCGTGCGCGTCACATAGACCCCGTATTGCGGGCGCAGATAGTCGCCAAGCTCGATATTGGCCGTCGGAAAGCCGATCTGACGCCCGATCTGATCGCCGCGCGACACGACACCGGCAAAGGCCTGCGGACGGCCCAGCACGTGCCCGGCCAGTTGCGCGTCACCGGCTTCCAGCGCCTCACGCACGGCCGACGACGACAGCTTGTGCCCCGTCTCATCGGTCTGACACGGGGTGACGGCGGTGGTGAAGCCCATCGACGCCCCTGACTCGCTGAGCGTCTGCGCCGAACCGCCGCCCTTCGCGCCATAACGGAAGTCGAAGCCGCAACTGATGTGGCTCAGTTTGAGGTGGTCGTGCAGTATGCTCTGCGTAAACGCCTCCGCCGTCAGGGCCGACAGCGTCTCGTCAAAGCGCAGCACAAAGACGTATTCAACGCCCAGCTCAGAAAAGGCGCGCACCTGCTGATCGAGAGTCATCAGGCGAAACGGCGTGACGGGCTTTCCGGCGCGCGTCAGAAAGAAGGCCTGCGGGTGCGGGTCGAAACAGACGACGGCGGAGGGGGCCCCCAGACGGTGTGCGGCGGCGATGGCGTTTTCGATCACCCGCTGATGGCCGCGGTGCACGCCGTCAAAGCTGCCTATCGCCGCACAGGCACCGGTCGGCCACGCCACGCCCTGCGCCGCCGCGTTGAGCGCCTGCGCGCGCAGGGCTCCGCCGGGTTCGAGCGTCAGAAGAAACGCCTTGGTCGCCATTTGCGCCATGCTCAGACCGGCTTGCGCGGGGCGATGACCTCGGCCACGCCCTTGGCATAGGTCTTGCCGCCGACGCTGGCGACGGTAGTCAGGGTCACGACGCCGGTCTTGGACTGAATATCGGTGACGGTGAGGGTGATGGTCACCACGTCGTCGATCTTCACCGCGCGCTTGAAACTCAGCGACTGCGACACATAGATGCTGCCGCGTCCGGGCAGGCCGCCGGCAATGGTCGCCGAAATCCACGCATTCAACAGCGCCCCGTGGGCGATGCGCCCCTTGAACGGTGTGGTCGCCGCGTAGGCCTCATCGACGTGTACGGGGTTGTGGTCCTCCGACACCTCGGCAAAGGCGCGGATAGCCGCATCGGTGGCGGTGAAGGCGCGCTCCAGCGACTGACCCACGCTCAGGTCTTCGAGATACACGGTGACGGCATCGGTCATCAGCAAGGGTTCCCATGGCTTTTGGCCTGATCTATAGCGGGATGATTTTAGATGAAAACATCATCCCGCTATAGATTCCTATTTGTCGCGCAATTTTTCCGAAAAGTGGTTTCCACTTTGTCGGATTGCGCTTTAGGGCGCGCGGCAGCGTTTGCCAAGACGCGCGGTGCAGAATCCCGCCGCTCTGAGGTGCGTAAAACTGTCCCGATTTGGCATTATTTTTTCAAACGCGGTTCACAAAACGCGGGTTTTTCATGGTTAACTATAGTTATATCATTGAATAATATAAAAAAATTTGGCCGCGCCCTTTAACTCTATTTTATCCGCTTGCTGCCATTATGGCCCAGTCAGATGTGAAGGGCCTGCATAAGGCAGGTTCGAGTATTACAAAGGTGGGCACACTCACATGGCCGTCGATATGTCCATGCAGATCCTGGTGGTTGATGATTACAAGACCATGCTTCGGATCATTTCCAATCTGCTGAAGCAGCTGGGATTCGAGAACATCGAGGAAGCGTCGGATGGCGCGGAAGCCCTCGAAAAGATGAAGAAGACCAGTTACGGTCTGGTCATTTCCGACTGGAATATGGAGCCCATGACCGGCTATGAGCTTCTTCTGAAGGTGCGTTCAGACGATTCGCTGAAACGCACGCCCTTCATCATGGTTACGGCCGAGTCCAAGACCGAGAACGTGATCGCGGCCAAAAAGGCTGGCGTGAACAACTACATCGTTAAGCCGTTCAACGGTGCGACGCTGAAGCAGAAGATCACCGCCGTTCTTGGCGAATTCTAAAGCGCAATCCGATAAGTGGGCACCACTTTTCGATAAGGTTGCGCGAAGAACTAAAGTATTGACCGACTATCATGCAGGTTAAAATGGGCCAGGTTGCACCCAAACAGGCTGAATCTCCCGCTCTGGAGCCCGTTGACGCGGCTCTGGCGGCGGCGATGGAGCCCAAGCTGATCAATTTGATGCAGCAGTCCGAGGCCCTTGTCAGCCTGATGCGGGAATTCTTCCAGCAGCTCGACAGACGCCGCGCCGAAGAGTTTGCCGTTATCGCCGGCTATATCGCCAAGGCCAAGGAAGAGATCCGGGAGCTGAGGCCGCACGATCTGTCGCAGGAGCGTATCCCTACGGCCGGTGCGGAACTGGAAGCCATTACCCGCGATACGGAAAACGCCACGCACAACATCATGAACGCCGCTGAGGCGATCATGGGCATGGATGTCTCCGACCCCAAGGCCTACAAGGCGGCGGTGGACGACGAGGTGATGAAGATTTTCGAAGCCTGCTCGTTCCAGGACATCACCGGTCAGCGCGTGTCGAAGGTCGTCAACGTCCTCAAACAGATCGAGGAGCGCGTCGGCAAGCTGGCGGCGACCCTGGGCGTTGAGGACAAGGATGTCGAGCTGTCCGAACGTGAAAAGCGTGCCCGCGATCTGCTGCTCAACGGCCCCGCTATTGGCGGTCCGGAAACCCGTCAGGACGCCATCGACGCCATGTTCGATGAAGCGCCTGTGACGGCCCCGGAACTGAAGGTGCAGGCCCCGAAGGTTGAAGCGCCCAAAGCCGAACCCAAACCGGAACCACAGCCTGAGCCCAAGCCGGAGCCGGTCGCCAAGGCGGCCCCTGCACCGGTTGCCGCCCCGGACCCCACCCCGGACGCCGGCAATTCTCAGGATGATATCGACGCCCTGTTCGATACGCCGGCCCCTGCGGCCAGCAATGAGCCTCAGTCTCAGGACGACATCGACGCCCTGTTCGACATGTCGCCGGAAGACCTCAAAAAGACCAATTCTCAGGACGATATCGACGCCCTGTTCGACTGATCCGGCGGGCTCCCGATCACTCCCCATAATGGACAAGGCCGGTCAACGGCCTGTCCCGCAGGCCTTCGTGATGGTGGCCCGTCAGGGCGGAATGACAGACCGTCATTCCGCCCTGACTGTTTTCTTGTCGCGCATTTTATTCCGAAAACCGCTACGCACTTTTGGCTTCGCCGAACTGCGTTTCGGAATGCGCCTAAACCCCTTCCGCCCCTATCCGGAAGTGGTTTTGCTGTGATAAAGAGCAAACGCTAGAGGTAGCCTTTGGTGATAGTTCTTAACATACTGGGTTTCGTCGTTGTCTTCGCGACTCTCTGGCTTTTCTTTTGGCTCGGCCTTACAGAACGGCCAAGGTGGCTGATTATTTTGCTTGCCGCGATATTCACTCTGGCCAATATGGTAGTATGGCACGCCCTGAAACTACCATGCGCTGAGGCGCGGCAAATCTCAGCAGGGCTGATCATCCTTGCTGGTGGATTGATACCTGTATTGCGCTGGGTGTTTCCTAAAAGAGCCCCGTTCAGGCGCTTAGGATAGATCAAGCCCTGAGCGCCGCCAGTTGCTGCGACAGGTCGGTCTGGTCGCGGCTGTCGATCGAGGTGCAGATCTGCTTCACATCGACATAGCTGAACGGTTTGGGCAGCAGGTAATCGGCCTGTTCGCGGCGCGCCTTGTTGAGCATGGTGCGGATCATCACCGGATCGTTGCGCTGACCGGCGGACATGATGCCGATAGGCGTGCCGTGTGCGCGTTCGCGCAGTTCCGCCATGTGGTCCAGCACATTGTCTTCACCGAGGAAGATGTCGGCCAGGATCAGGTAGAAGCGGGACACGTCCAGTTGCGCCCGCGCTTCGGCCAGCGAACTGGCCGTGACCACTTCGCAACCCTGCTGCGCAAACATGCGGGCAATGATACGCGCCTGAGTGGCGCTGTCTTCGATGATCAGGACGGTTCGCGACACGGCGCCACCCCAGGTACGTTTATGACTTCCTTATTTTGGAGGCGACCTGTTGATAAAACATTACTGTGGTTGCGCTACCAGAACTTGTCTTCACCATGTCAGGGCGGGGGAGACGTAACGGGCGCTGGCCTTTTCGCTTTCCAGCACCTTCACCAGCAGTTGCGCATCGAGCTGACCCTCGGCATTGGTGGCTTCAAGCGCATGGATACCCGCCGCGATAAAGACGAGGTCCAACCCCTGACCATTGGCCCCCAGCACATCGGTCGGCAATCCATCGCCGATGGCAAGGATGCGCGATTTATCCACCTCACGCCCGGCCACCGCCTTCAGGGCCTGATAGCAGAGGTCGTAGATGGGGGCATAGGGCTTGCCCGCCATGATCACTTCGCCGCCAAAGGCCATATAGATGTCGGCCAGAGTCCCGGCGCAGTAGATGATCTGATCGCCGCGCTGCACGATGCGGTCAGGATTGGCGCAGATCATGGGGATGCCGCGCCGGGCGGCGGCTTTCAGGTCGGGGTGGTACTGCTCCAGCGTGTCGTTCTCATCGTCAAACAGGCCCGTGCAGGAGATGAAGGCGGCTGTTTCCGGCGTGCCGCTCAGATCGACCCCCAGCCCGTCATAAAGGGGCGCGTCGCGCTCCGGCCCGATGATCCAGGCCGAGCCCTTTGGGGCATAGTCTTTCAGGAAGGTGCGCGTGGCATCGCCCGACGACACAATGGCAGAAAAGGCATCGTCATGGACGCCCAGATCGGCCAGTTGCGCCTTCAGCCCGTCCTGCGGGCGCGGCGAGTTGGAAATCAGCACAACTGGCCCGCGCTCGGCCTTGAAGCGGCGCAGGGCATCATAGGCCTCCGGAAAATGCCGCTTGCCATTATGGATGACGCCCCAGATGTCACAGAAAACCGCGTCATAGTCAGCGGCGATATCGGACAGATGGGTCAGCAGATGCGGGGCGTTCATGGCGGGCCTTTCGTTGAGAGAGGCCTTCATAGAACAAGCGCCCGGAAAGGGGAATCCGGTTTTTCGATCTAAAGGCAGGTCAGGCGCCGCGGCGCTTAGAGCGTCATTTCAGGACGCTGGCCGTGTCCACCAGTTCGACCTCGTGCATCTGGTTCAGATAGGCGTCGAAATAGGGCTTGTGCGAGGCGCCGACGACGCTGAGCACGCGGGCCCCCGGTGTCCTGACGAAGGCGGCGCGGATATTGGCCACCATGCGCAGGTTACGCACCTCCCACCAGCCGACATACTGACGGCCCCAGTAGTCCGGGGTCTTGTCCGCCGCTGCCTTTCCGAAATCGGATGTGATGGCGTACATCTGCATCGGCGGGCTGTTGTAATAGCGGAACAGGTTCAACATGCCGGTCGCCGCATTGGCGTCGGCTGCCGGGGCGGGCGGGGCGGGGTCCTTCGGACTCGACCAGATGCGGGTGATGGCCGCTTCGAAGGCCGGATCTTCGCTCTGAACCGCGTCCGAGGTGTGGTCATCCACCGAATAGACGCGCTCAAGTCCGCTTCGGGCCGCCAGAACCGCAGCGATCTGATAGTTTTCATTGGGCGCGGCCGCAATGTCGGTCAGCAGTTTGAGCAGGGCCGCGTCGAGGCCGTCGCCGACGCGCCGTTCTGCCGCAGGCAATCTCAGCCACTGTACCAGCGCCGACGCCCGTTCATTGGCGGCCAGAAGCGTGGCCGCCAGACGCCGCCGCGCCGCAGGGGTGGGGTTGGCGGGCCATGAGGCCAGCATGGCCTCGGCCTGCGCATAGGCGGTGAGTACATCAAGGCCCGTGGCCTTTTGCGCCGCGTCGGTAGGGCGGCAATACTGATCGGCGACGCCGGGGTAAATCGTCGGGTAGCGCCGTAACTGATCGCACTGCATCCCGGACAGGGCTTCGATGGTGATGACCGTCGGCTTATAGGCCGCCAGCTTGTCGAGGAGCGCGCTCATCGAGGCCGGATCGAATTTATCCAGATTGCTGAGATGGATACTGCCCAGCACCAGAACCTGCGTCTTCGGGCCGGCGACCAGAGGCTTCCAGGTGGTCGGATCAAAGGCCGGGGTCTGTGCCATTGCGGGCATCCCCAGCGAAAAAGCCAAAACCATCGCCAGTCCCGCGCGTGCCAACACAGTTTTCATGATGTCCCCCTGTGGTACGTAACCCGTAACAGCCTACCACAGGTTCGGCGCACGTCCATACTTTATACGGTCTGGCCTTTTGCGGGCTTGCCGGGCATATCGCTGCCGCCCGAACTGCGCTATGACAGGGCAGGGAGGCGAGCCCATGCGCAGCTATCGTCTGACGTCCAATGGACTGAGCTTTGCGGTCGATGAGGCCGGGGAAGGCGATCGCGTGCTTTTGCTTCTGCACGGCTTTCCGCAGAGCCGCATCGCCTGGCATCCGCTGATGGCCCCGCTGGCGGCCATGGGGTGGCGGGTTCTCGCCCCGGACCTGCGCGGCTATGGCGACAGTGAGCGGCCCGGACGCCAGAGCGATTACCGTATCGAGCGACTGAGCGAGGATGTGCTTGCCATTGCCGAAGCGGCAGGCGCCACGCGGCCCGTGCTGGTCGGGCACGACTGGGGCGGGGTGGTGGCGTGGCGCACGGCCATCGACTATCCGGAGCGCGTATCCGGGCTGGTGGTGGCCAATGCCCCGCATCCTGCGGTGTTTGAACGCTTGCTGTACAGCGGTCTGCGGCAGAGGCTGCGCTCGCTCTATGTGCTGTTCTTCATGCTGCCGTGGCTGCCCGAATGGCAGGTGCGGCGGCGTAAGGGTCGCGGGCTGGCGGCGCTGCTGCGGCGTCAGTCGCCGGCCTTCGGTCAGGCGGCACTTGAGGCCTATGCCGAGAATATCATGCGTCCGGGGGCCGCCACGGCGATGATCAACTATTACCGCGCCAATGTGACCCGTCTGGTGACGCCGCGCACCAAGGCCCCGCTCAGCGTGCCGACCCTGATGGTGTGGGGGATGGCCGATCCGTTCCTGGATGCGGCCCTGACCGAGGGCAATGAGGCGTATGTGCCTGATTTTACTCTACAATGCCTGCCCGGCGTCTCGCACTGGGTGTTGGAAGAGGCCGGGGACCGGCTGGTTGCCGCGATTGAGGAGTGGTCACGGCTGAAAGGGCTGGCCGGGCGACATTGGGCGCCATGAAGTGACGTTGATAGAGCCTGTCACCAAAGGGAAAGATTCACCACGGATGCACACAGATATGTGCGGCGGTGCCGCACATGACACGGATGATTCGAGGATGGGGTAATTAGCAGGGTAAAAGTTGTTGGGCGAACGCACGGAGCGGAATTAAAGCGCGAAGCGTTCGATCTGGGCCTTGGGATGGGTGCCAAAATTAATGATCAGGCCCAGACTGAGGCCCGTCGCTTTGAGATAGTTCAGGAGTTGAGCGCGGTGGGCCGGTACGATGGACGGGCAGGCCTTAATTTCAACAATGATACTCTCAAAGCAGACGAAGTCTGCCTGATAGGTTTGCGTCAGCACCGCTCCCTTGTAGCTGAGAGTTAGGGCTTTCTGAGCTACAAACGGAATATCGTTTACGCGAAACTCGTGCACCAGACATTCCTGATAAACGGCTTCGAGAAACCCAATGCCTAAGGTGTTGTGGACTTCGAAGGCCGCGCCGCTGATACGATAGACCTCGTCTTCAAAATGAAGCTTCGTCATAGCCCCCCCCTCTGCGCTATAACATCCGTGTCAATGAGCGGCATTGCCGCTCATATCCGTGTCTATCCGTGGTTAAAAACCTTAAGCCCGGCGGCGTTGCGGAGGCAGGGTCGATTTGATGAAGCCCGCCGGGGGAGCGGTTTCCAGTAGCACCTGCTCCTTGATGGCGCGCGGTTCGCCGAACAGGTGGCCCTGGGCGAAGGCGACCTCGATTTCGAGTATGTCCACCACCTGACGCTCGTTCTCGACCTTTTCGGCGATGACGTCGATGCCATAGCGCGCCAGCAGGTTGGCGTAGTCGCCCGCGTGGATATCCTTGAGGAAGCGCAAGGCCGGCTTGCCGTCGATATTCATCAGTTGATCGAGCAGTAGATTGGCGCCGATCTTCACATAACGCACGTCCGAACGTTGCAGGTCGGTCAGGTCAAGGTCGATGGAGGTGATCTTGTCCAGCGAGAATTTGAAGCCCATATCGGCCAGTCGCGCCATGTGACGGGCTTCCATGGCCCCGCGCGCCGCATAGGCGTCCTGACCCAGCTCAAAGATCACCGAATCGGCCAGATCGCGGTTTTCGTTGAGAAATTCAAGGAACTGCGGGAAGAAGACCTCATCGCGCAGCGAGGTCAGCGAAATATTGCAGAAAATGCCGATGCGACGGTCCTGCTTGGCCAGGCGGCGCACGATCTGCACGCAGCGGAACAGCAGCAGGTTGTCGATGGAGGGCACCAGACCTTCGGGTTCAGCCACCGACAGATATTCGGCGGGCATTAGCACGCGGCCGGTGGCGTCGCGCAGGCGCGAGAAGCTCTCATAATAGATGGTCTTGCGCTGCGGCAGGGAGACGACGGGTTGCAGATAGAGGTCCACGCGGTTTTCGATCAGGGCCTGACGCACGGTCTCGATCAGGGCTATGGCCTGCTGTTCCTGACGCGACAGGGGCGCGGGCTGCGCCGCCTGAGCCGGGCCGGGCACGGCCTGCCAGTCGGCGAGACGCTCCTCGATGCTTTCGCCCAGCTTGAGCACCAGATTTTCCAGCATCTTCACTTCGGTGGTCAGTTCGTCGGTGCGTCCGACGCGCTGGTGCTGCATCTGATCGGCCAGTTCGACCATGTCTTTCTGCGTGACATCAATGGCTTCGACCATCAGGCGATGGGCGTCGCGCACCAGATCAATCTCTTTCGAGAGGCGGCGTTCTGACAGGTACTGATTGACGAAATTGTGGATGGCGAAACAGACGGCCAGTGTGGCCAGCGCCGCCGCTATGCACGCGCCCGTATCCGATCCCCCGGTATAGAGCGCCATGGCCGCGCCCAGCGACAGAAACAGATAGGTTCCCATCAGCAGTATGGAGGTCAGTCTTCCCATCGGGTGTACCTGTCGAACAACCGCGCCGAATCGCGCCAGAGGCGACTATGCGGCGATTTGGGGCGCAAGCCAAGCCGGCGTTAATATTTACTAACAAGCGGTTAAGCGAGGAGGCCGTCACTGGCGCGGCGCAGGGGGCCGTTATAGGGCTGATCGGTCTTGCGGCGGCGGTCCGGGCCGAAATAGCTGGCGCAGCGGATATAGGGGCGGGGGCGCATGACCACGGCGTCCAGCCGGCTCAAAAGGGCGCGGGCCGTGAGGGGTTTGGCCACGAATTCATTGACCCCGGCGTCGCGCGCCTCAACCACGCGCGAACGCTCGGAATGGCCGGTGATCATTACCACGGGCAGATAGGGGTTGCTGGAATCGCTGGCCGTGCGCAGCATCCGCGTGAATTCAACCCCGTCGATCGGATACATGTTGAAATCGACCAGAGCGATATCGGCCGGAAACTGACGCAGGACGTCGAACGCCTCGGCCCCGTCGCGCGCTTCGCGCACGTCGCGTATGCCCGACCCCTTGAGGATGGCCAGTACGATCGAACGCATGTGCTGATTGTCTTCAACCAGCAGAATTTTCAGGGCCCCGTAATCTGCCATATCCCCCATGGTCCGGATCTGCGCTCATCTTGACGTAACGTAAGGATGGCGTTGTTTTTGCAAACCTGTGACAAAGAGTAGCGCTGTTACGATGAAGGATCGGCGAGATCAAGCCCTAATGCGCAACGGATTTTCACGAACCTGACGCTAAGCGACCAAATGTCGCAAATGGCATTGAAAACAAGAGTGTTATTGTGCGATAAATGATGATATCTAAGGTAATATAAAACCGATTTCGCTACGCCTGCGATACCACCCACAACGAAGGGTCGAGCGCGCGGTCACGCCATTTCAGGCGCCAGCACAGATGCGGCCCGGTGGCGCGTCCCTTCTGCCCCACCTGACCGATAATCTGGCCCTGCGTCACAAGGTCGCCGGCCTTTACCGTCAGGGTGGACAGGTGCAGATACATGCTGATCAGGCCCTGACCGTGATCGAGCAGAATCAGGCCGCCTTCGAAATGCAGGTCGGGTTCCGCCAGGGTGACACGCCCCGTTTGGGGCGCATAGACCGGCGTGCCTTCGGCTGCGGCCATGTCGAAGCCATAGTGCGGGCTCTTGGCCTCGCCATTGAGGACGCGCTGATTGCCGAAACGTCCTGTATTGACGAAGTGACGCAGCGGCCAGACGAAGGGCCGCACGAACCAGGTGGCATCTTCCCGGCTGGCGAAGCCGATGTTTTTGAGGTCGCGCTCCCTGGCGATGCGCTCCAGAAGCGCCGGGTCCGAGGGACTGACCTGATCGGGGGGCAGGCCGTCGATGCGTTGAATGTCGTAGGGGGTGCGCAGGATTTCAAAGTCCATGGCCGGTCCCGACCCGATGGCCAGCCGCGCCATGGGCGGGGCGTCGCGGTCGAAGCCGATAACGAAATCACCCTGTTCGGAGGTCAGGCCGCGCGCCGTGCCGTCAAGAATGACCTCCTGACGCGGTTCGGCCCGGCCAGTGGCAAAGCCGCTCTGCACAAACTTGCCGGTCAGATTATAGGCGCCGCCTTTTAAGGTCCGCGCCCACACCGAGCCGTAGGGGCGTGGATCGGCTCTGACAAGACCGGGCGCGATAAGGCCCGCAAGGCCCAAGGCAAGCCCGCCGCCCAGAATGTGCCTGCGCTTCATTGTGGCTTGTCGCGCATCTGAGTCCGAAAAGTGCGTCCCACTTTTCGGGATGCGCTTTAACGTCCGTTCAGGGCTTTCCATCGGGCCGTGGCCTCTTCCGGCCCGGCATAGGCCTCCTGCGTGCGGGGATTCCAGTAGCGCAGGGCCTCCAGCGGGATCTGCTTGCCCGACACGGCGCAGATCACGAACTTGCCCGGACGCATGACGGCGTATTCACCGTCTCCGTAATGGAGGATGGCCTGATCGGGAAGGGGCGGCTTGGAATGCATATTCATGCGCCCAAGATAGGCCCGACCTCAGTGGGGCGCAAGATTAAAACAGAGAGCCCTGTTCCGGTTTCGGGGGCGCGGGGCGGGGCTTCGGGGTGGGTTTGGGGGCCGGGGGGGCTGAGGTGCCGTCGCTGGCCACGACGCCGAGCGTGCGGTCGCCCTTGAAGGTCAGGGTCAGGGCCTCGCCGGCGCTCACGCCGTCGGGTGAGGTAACGAGGTGGCCGTCGGCGCGGCTGACGCGGGCGAAACCGAGGTTCAGCGGGCGGTCGGGGTCGAGGCTGAGGCGCAGTTGATCGAGCCGGTGCAGGCGCTCGGCTTTCTGGCTCAGCAGCCGGGCAAAGGACGCTCCAAGCCGCTGTTGCAAGTCCGGCAGTCGGGCGCGGCGTTCCGCGTCGTCGAGGCGGCGGCTGAGGGCTGCGTCGAAACGCTGGCTCAGGCGGCCGAGGGCCTCGCGCTTCAGGTCGAGCGGGCGCAGGGTCAGGGCCGGGGTCAGACGCGCCGACAGGCGGTTAAACTCCTGCCTTTGCCGTTCCACGCCGCGCGTCAGGGCCGCTGTGGCGCGCTCGGACAGTTGTGTCACGCGCTCGGCCTTGAGCTGGCGCGGGCGCTCCAGCAGGGCGGGCGAAAAGCGCGCCGCCGTGCGGGCAAAGGCCGTGTCGTGGGCATTGAGGTTGCGCAACAGCCCGCCGTCCAGCCGATGCGCCGCGTAGTCGAGCCTCTGTTGCGCCGCGTCGATCAGGTCCTGCGGTTTGGGCAGGGCGCGTCCCAGCAGCGCCACGCGTTCACGCCGGTTGCGCAAGGCCTGATCAAAACTGCCCAGACGGCGGCGTTCCAGATCGAGCACAAAGCCGCGCAGCTCGCTCAGGACGGGCGTCGCCATTTCCGCTGCCCCGGTGGGGGTAGGGGCGCGGCGATCCGACACAAAGTCGATCAGGGTGGTGTCGGTTTCGTGCCCGACGGCGGAAATCACGGGGATGGTGCAGGCGGCGACGGCGCGCGCCAGCCCTTCGTCGTTGAAGGCCCACAGGTCTTCGACCGAACCCCCGCCGCGCGCCACGATCAGCACGTCCGGGCGCGGCACAGCCTCCGATTGAAAGCCGTTCAGGGCCTGAATCACCTGCGGCGGGGCGGCGTCGCCCTGCACAATGACGGGCCAGACGATGACACGGCAGGGCCAGCGGTCGCGGATGCGGTGCAGGATGTCGCGGATGACCGCCCCGGTGGGCGAGGTGATGACGCCGATGGTTTTGGGCGCGAAAGGCAGGCGCTTTTTGCGTTCCGCTGCAAACAGCCCTTCGCCGTGCAGTTTCGCCTTGGTGCGCTCAAGCTGCGCCAACAGGGCACCGATCCCGGCGGCTTCGAGGCTCTCGATCACGATCTGGTACTTGGACGAGGCGGGGAAGGTGGTCAGCTTGCCCGTGACGATGACCTCAAGCCCGGCCTGTGGTTGCGCTTTCAGGCGGCTGACATTGCCCTTCCAGATAACGCCGTCGATGGCGGCGCGGTCGTCCTTCAGCGTCAGATAAACGTGACCCGACGTATGCCGCGTGACCTTGGAGATTTCGCCGCGCAGCCGCACATGGTCATAGGCGCTTTCAATCGTGCGTTTCAGCGCGCCGGCCAGTTCGGATACCGACCAGGGCGGGCTGTTGGATTGCGAATCGGCGGGGCTACGCAGGTCTTCGGACATGTCACCCGTTTACCTCTGACGGGAAAAACTGTCACGCGACGAAATGACCCGTTGCGCGCGAGGAAATAACGTTGTTTTCTTCATTTTGTGCTAAACTAAAGCGATAAAAAGAGGAAGGCACCTGATGATCACCGAAACAGACGCACCGGTTTCCGAGGTCCAGCGGCGGGAGGCCCAGCGCCTGAATGCCTTGCGCACTCTGGAGATTCTGGACAGCGAGGCGGAGCCCGAATTTGATCAGGTCACCCGACTGGCGGCGGATGTCTTTGACTGTCCGATCGCCGCCATCTCGCTGATCGACGCCATTCGTCAGTGGTTTAAGGCCAGTGTGGGTTTGTCGGTTTGTGAAACGCCGCGCGAACAGGCCTTTTGCGACTATACGATCTGCCGCGATGAGGTGATGGTGGTGCTCGACGCCACAAAGGACCCGCGCTTTGCCAATAATCCGCTGGTTCTGGGCGATACCCATATCCGCTTCTATGCTGGGGCGCCGATCCGCTTCGGGGAGGTGCTGGTGGGCTCCCTGTGCGTCATCGACACGGAAGCGCGCACCGAATTTAACGCGCGCGACCGGGCGCGTCTGACCACGCTGGCGGCCACGGTGTCGTCGCTGATGACGCTGCGCAAGGACGCCCAGATGCAGAAGTCCATCGTGCGCCGCTGCAACGAAAATCAGAAGAAGCTGGAAATGATGGAGGCGGTGGCCGGGGTCGGCTACTGGCACGTCGATCTGGAAAACCAGACGGTGGAATGGTCGCAGGGCGTGTACCGCATCCACGGCCTGACGCCGCAAATCTTCCACCCCAACCTGACCAATGCGCTGGAATGCTATCACCCCGATGACCGTCAGCGCGTGAGCGACTGCGTGAAGGCCGCCGCCTCTCGCGGTGAGGGGTACAGCTTCGAAGCGCGGCTGGTCCGCGCCGATGGCGACATCCGCACGGTTTTCAGTGAGGGCTCGGTCGAATGCGACGAGGCGGGGCAGCCCCTGTCGCTGTTCGGCGTGCTTCAGGACGTGACGGGACGCAAATCTATAGCGGCGTGAGCTTGTACAGGACGCTGGCGTGGCCGCGCAGTTCCAGCGAAATCTCTTCGTCCGCCGTTGAAACGGCCCCGGTCCACAGATTGTGCACGCGCGCTTTTTCCGGCGCATTGATGGCCTTCAACGGCTGGGTCACCACCTGCGGGTGGTCGCTGATATTGAAGATAGCCAGATAGCGCGCCCCGGAATCTTTCGCGCCGTCTGCGGTTTGCGCCGTCCACACCACCTGCGCGCCGTCGTTGGAGACGGGGACGTTGTTCACACTGTCCTGATTGAGCGCGATAACCTCCTTATTGGTCAGGAGTTTCAGCGTCGCCTCATCGAGTGCGCGCAGGTCGCCGCCCATGATCAGTGGCGAGCGCGCGATCGACCACAGGGTCATCAGGGTTTGCTGCTCATCGGGTGTGAACTTGGTCTTGCGCTGCCCCAGCGCCAGGAGGCCCAGCGGCAGCATGTCGGCATCGGGCCACGCCCCCGGCCGGCGATAGGGGCTCCAGTCGGCCAGCCGCTTGAACTGCGCCTTCAGCATGTCCCAGCTATCCCAGAAGTCGTCGGAAATGCGCCACATCTGGGCATTGTTCTGCGCATGGACGGCCCATTTGAGGTCGGTTTCACCCGGCGACAGGCTGAGCACGATCGGGCGGCCCGATGCGGCGATGGCGGCCTGTGCGCCTTCGATTTCCGGCCAGTTGATGTCATAGGGGCGGCTCATATCATCCATCTTGACGAAGTCGATGCCCCAGTCGGCAAACAGCTTAAACACTGAGTTATAATAGGCCTGCGCCCCCGGCTTCGACATATCGACGCCGTACATGTCGGTGTTCCAGGTACAGACCGAGTTGGGATTGGCCACGTCGCGCGCGGTGTATTTGGTGCCCAGAATCGGCAGGTTCTTCTCATAGGCCAGACGCGGAATGCCGCGCATCAGGTGCACGCCGAACTTCAGGCCCAAGGCGTGCACCTTGTCGGCCAGCGGCTTGAACCCCGCGCTGTTGGCCGCCGACGGGAAGCGGTTGGGCGCAGGCAGCAGGCGGCCATAGCTATCCATGGCCAGCTCTGCCCCGTGACGGTACTCATAGCCGGTGGCATTGGGCTCATACCATTGAATATCCACCGTAAACACGTCATAGCCTGCGGGTAAGAGCTTGTCGGCCATGATCTTCGCCGTCTCCAGCGCCTGCGCCTCGGTCAGGGTGGTGGCAAAGCTGTTCCAGCTGTTCCAGCCCATAGGCGGCTTGGGCGCGCGGAGGGTGGACGACCTGGGCTGTGTGGCCGCAACGGCGGGTAGGGTGGTGGCCCCGATCAGGGCCGGAGCGGCAAACAGGGCGCGACGATTCAGCGTGGACATAGCGGGTTCCTCTTTAATTTGTCTGACTATTAACGCGATGTTGTCAGAACACCAGAGGGAAAATACGAGGGCTCAGGCGCTGCGCAGGATTTTTTCCATGGGCCTGCCCCTGGCCAGTTCGTCGATCAGCTTGTCCAGATAGCGGATTTCGCGCATCAGCGGGTCTTCGATCTCTTCGATGCGCACGCCACAGATCACGCCCCTGATCAGGTGGCGTGACGGATGCAATTGCGGGGCCTGAGCGAAGAAATCCTCAAAATTCGTCTTGGCTTCCAGATGCGCCGCCAGTTGGGGCTGATCATATCCCGTCAGCCAGCCGATGATCGCATCGACCTCGGCCTGCGTGCGCGCCTTCTTCTTTGCCTTGGTCACGTAATGGACGTACACGCTCGCGACACTTATTTGATAAATACGATGCCGGGTCATGAGGGTTTCCGCTGCGAAAGCCTGCCCCCATCCTGCACCGGGTAGGGCTTAATCACAAACGCCGATTTTTCCGCTTGACCCAGGGGCCGTCCTGTCGGAAGTCACCCCCATGAACATCATGCTGATCGGTTCGGGCGGCCGTGAACACGCCCTCGCGTGGAAAATCCGTCAGTCGCCGCGCGTGTCGCGTCTGGTCCTTGCGCCGGGCAATCCCGGCATGGCGGCGCTGGGCGAGGTGCACGACCTCAAGGTCACCGATGTGGCCGGCCTGACGGCGCTGGCGGTCGAAATGCAGGCCGATCTGGTCGTGGTGGGTCCGGAGGCGGCGCTGGCCGAAGGCATTGCCGATGCCTTAAAGCGGGTCGGCATCCCCTGTTTTGGTCCGACGCAAAAGGCGGCGCAGCTCGAATCCTCCAAGGCCTTCACCAAAGATTTCTGCAAGCGCCACGATATCCCCACCGCGGCTTACGAGACCTTCACGGACCTCGATGCCGCCAAAGCCTATCTGAAAACCCAGAGCGCGCCCTATATCATCAAGGCCGACGGTCTGGCGGCCGGTAAGGGCGTGGCGATTTCCCCCGACCTGCCCGACGCCTATGCCGAGCTGGAGGCCATGTTCGGCGGGCGCTACGGCGCGGCGTCGCAAACCGTGGTCATCGAAGAATTCATGGCGGGCGAAGAGGCCTCGGTCTTCGCCCTTGCCGATGGCGAAACGGCGATCCTGTTCGGCTATGCGCAGGACCACAAGCGCGCCTTTGACGGCGATGCGGGGCCCAATACGGGCGGCATGGGCACCTATAGCCCGGCCCCGGTGGTCACTCAGGATATTCTCGACATTACCGAGCGTGAGATTCTGGCCCCCACCATGGCGGGTATGAAGGCCGAAGGGAACGCCTATACGGGCGTGCTCTATGCGGGTCTGATGATCGAAAATGGTCGCCCGCGTCTGGTCGAATACAATGCCCGCTTCGGCGACCCGGAATGTCAGGTGCTGATGCTGCGCCTCAAAAGCGATCTGGTCCCCTATCTGCTGGCCGCTGCCACGGGCCGCCTGAAGGACATGCCGGCACCGGAATGGTACGAAGACGCCGCCGTCTGCGTGGTCTTCGCCGCCAATGGCTATCCGGACAGCCCCGTCGGCGGCTCGATCATCCGTGGGGTCGAACATGACTTTGGCCCCGATGTCAGCGTCTTTCACGCCGGCACGAAGCGGCTGGACGACGGGCGTCTGGCGGCAGCGGGCGGGCGCGTGCTCAATATCTGCGCGCGAGGCGCGACGATTCAGGCAGCTCGCGATGCCGCCTATGCGGCCATTGCCAAGATCGACTGGCCGATGGGGTTTTATCGCTCGGACATCGGCTGGCGCGCACTTTAAATGGAACTCCAACGCGCCGTCCTGAAATACGCAAAACGTAGTTTAGCGGTGACCTATGCCAGTTTTTCCTTCATTCCCATTTTGCTGACATGCCGGGTGGTCTCGGACTTCCTGTCTCATGAATTAGAACGGGAAGACGTTTTCTGGTGTTCTGTTTTATATGCCTTGTTTGCGGCCTTATGCCTTTATTTTCAGACCTATCGCCTGATTTACGAGCAGGGGCAGGTGAAGGAAAAGCGGTATGGATTGACGTTTTGGTCCGTGGGCTGTGACTCAATGGAACTAAGGCAGGTTCAAATATTGTCCACTTCTGTTTTGGCTGTCTGCAATACAGCCACGGAACGCGAATTGGGACGTATTCCCTTATCGGCTATCTCCAAGACGGATAGTGACATCTGGTTTAAGGGCTTGGAGACGCGGCGTTTCGGATAGGCCGCGCCCTACAACTCCCGGCGTAACCGCAGGAACAGCCACGGCTGGGTGCGGTGGCGCGTCATTTCCACCGCCCGTACCGCGCCTGTGCCCCGGTCGCCGTCATAGCGCACCCGGTCATAATCATGCACGCGGCCCGGCAGGTTGTTCAGCTCGACGCGCCAGATTGTCTTCGGGCCGGGCCGGTATTCGGTAAACAGGTTCAGCTTGGCATTGCCACGCGCATAAGAGATTTCCGAAGCGCGATAAACCTTTTCGTCATAGCCGTTCCATACTGAAAAGCCCCACTGCATCCGCCGCACCGGCAGGTCCTGCGCGAACTCCAGTATCCAGTCGGTTTCGGGCTGGCGCGACAGACGGCGCTTTTCCTTCGTCACCGGATCGGTGACTTCCGACAGGAAGACGCTGCCGGTGAATTTCAGCAGGCCGCCGGGGATGCGCAGGCGGTCCATCGGCAGGGTCAGGGTAGTGCCGATCTCTTCGGCCGTGCCGTCGCCGATATTGCCCTTGGCGTCGAAGACGCTGCCGTCGGCGGCGACGATGGGGACGCGGTCGATGACGTCCGACACGTCCTTATGAATGTATTTCAGCACCAGCGCGCCCTTGTCCCAGAAGCGGTAGCTGGCGTTCAGCTCCGTCTCCCAGCGCTTGTCGGGCTCAAGTCCGACATTGCCCGCCTTGACCGTGGAGTCCATCAGGTCGATCGACGAGACGAAATCGTCGAAATCAAGCTGCCCCAGCACGCGCTCAACGCGCAGCAGATACTGCCACGGCCCCTTCGGTGACCACGTCACCTGCACCTTGGGCTTGGCGTAGCCAAAGCGCTTTTCGTCCGGGCGTTCGCTGGTCTGCGACAGGGTGGACCACTCGTATTTCAGGCCCGTTTCGACGCTGAGCGACGGAGTGGCGCGCCAGGTGGCCAGAAACGAGGCTTCGGTGCGGTCTTCCTCGACCTTGACGCGCGAAGCCGGCAGGTCCACCGCCGCGTCATTGACCGTCAGGGCGGTGTCGCTGTCGCGCGAATTATAGGCCTTTTCCAGCCCGACCTCATAGGTCAGGCGCTCGCTGCGCGTCCAGATCAGTTGTCCGGAGACGATGTTTTCCGTCTCGACTGAATCATCGAGGAACCGCGTCTCTTCCGACAGGCTGATATAGAAGTCGTCGCCTTTTTCGTGCGTATATTTAGCCAGACCGTTGAGTTTCAGCGTGAAGGCCTTGCCCAGCGGGCGGATATACTGAAACCCGCCTTCGCGCAGATCTTCGCGGTAATCGAGATTTTCCACCGCCGTCGTGTCGGTGATGTAGCGGTAATTGCCCTCATAGCGGTCGGGCGTCCATTTGCCGTTCAGCGTCAGCTTGCCGCCCCATAACGGATGCGAGGCGACGCCGTTCAGCTCAAACCCCTTGGCTCCCGCTTCGCCGATGATGCGGGTGCGGCGTATGGGGCTGCCGTCGGTGGGATAGACGGTCTTGTCGCCATTGCTGCCCTCTTCGTCGAAGCTGCTGAAGACGGTGCCCGACAGCTCCAGCGTCTTGTCCCCGGCATTGCGGCTATAGGTGATGCGCCCCGTCGGCTTGACCCAGCCATTGCGCAGGAAACGGGCGTTAGCAATGACGGTCAGGGTCGGCTTTGCCGAGGCCTTGCGGATGATATTCACCACCTGCGTCTGACCCTGCATGTCGATGCCTTCGGCCCCGCCGATGATCAGGTCGATGCGTTCCACCGTACCCGCCGGGATGCGGTTGAGGATGTCGGTCAGCTTGTCCGACTTGCTGGTCGGGCGCTGGCCGTCGATCAGCACATTACCGGCCGCCGCCGCAAAACCGCGCACCTGATCGACGTTTTTCAGCGTAAAGCCCGGCACGCGGTTGACCATGTCCAGCGCCGACTGCACCTGAAACGTGCTGAAAAAGGCCTGATCATAGGGGATGACCTGACGCGAGGCGGGGGCGTCGGTGGTCTGAGCCTGTGCCATAACCGGCAGACCGCACAGAAGGGCGGTGGCACACATCAGGGCCTTGGGGAAGGTCATAAAGATCCTGTCGGAAAGAGGGCGAAAACCTATCGCAACTGAAACCTCTTTCTCACAGGGCGGCCCGCGGCCCAAGTGAACATTCTTTTATTTTATGAACGATTTGTCATTAACGGATGACGTTTCTGGCGCAAAAGGCGTCAGGGCCATGAGCGCCCGCATGAAGCCCGCCTGATCGTCAAAGCGCGCAGTGATGGGCAGGAAGGCGATCTTTTCGCGCCATGCCGGGCTGAGCTTCACCCAATCCTTTTCCGTGGTGATCAGGGTCGCGTCGCGCGCCTGCGCCTGCGTTTCCAGCGCGCTCAGATCGGCCTCGCTCAGCGGCTCATGGTCGGCATAGGCGTGGAAATCGGCCACCGCATAGCCCAGCCCTTCCAGCGTAGCGCGGAACTTCCACGGCTTGGCGATGCCAGCAAAGGCCACCACCTTGCCCGGTTCGCCCACCGGCATCGGGATCAGGCGCGCCACAAACACCGGCAGGTCGCCAAACAGGCGCAACAGCTTCTGATCAACGACGGATTTCTCATCCGGCAGCCACAGGACGACGATATCGGCGCGTTTGAGGGCGATGGCCAGAGGTTCCCGCATCGGCCCCATCGGGAACACAGACCCGTCACCAAACGGCCAGCCGTCATTCGTGGTGTCGCCATCGACGACCAGCAGGTGAATATCCTTGGCGATCTTCACATTCTGATGCGCGTCATCGGCAATGGCGATCTCAAAACCCTCGCCTTCGATCAGGCGCAGGCCTTCGGCGCGGTCGCGCGCAATCACCATATCGTAGTCGCGCGCCAGCATCAGGGCCTCATCGCCCACTTCGGCGGCGCTGTGGACGGTGGGATCGACCCTGACCGGGCCGCTCAGCGATCCGCCATAGCCGCGCGACAGGCCGCTGGCCCTGTGGCCCAGCTTTTTCAGGCGGCGCAGCAGTTCGCGCTCGATCGGCGTCTTGCCCGACCCGCCCAGCGTCGCATTGCCGACTGAGATGACGCAGACGGGCGAGCGATAGGGCTTGGCCGTCAGAAAGCGCGTGAGCGTCACCGCCTCCCAGATCCACGCCAGCGGGGCCAAAGCGTAGCGGGTAATTGGCGCGCCCTTCGCCTCGCGCTTGTACCACCAGTCGGGGGTCTTCAATCGGCGGGCTTTAAGCGGCATCCGCCGCCTCATGGCTTTCGTCGTCCGGGCTGGGGGCGTTACCGGGCAGGAAGGGTTTGAGATGCGCCATGACGGTATCGAGCGTCCCGGCCTCACGCTGCGCCAGCGCCTGAGCGATACGGTGCGCGTCGAGCAGGGCCGCCGGATTGTCGATCAGCCCCTCCGCCAGAAAGCCCAGCTCCTGCCGCCCGCTGACGCGGAAGGCGGCCCCGGCGTCGAACATCTGCTGATAGACGGCGTCCCAGTTATAGAGGTCCGGGCCGGTGATCACGGCCTTGCCCAGCCGCGCGGCCTCCAGCGGGTTGTGGCCGCCGATATTTTCGGAGAAGCTTCCTGCCATGATGACCATGTCCGCCAGCCGGAAAAACACGCCCAGTTCGCCGAGCGTGTCGGCGAGATAAATATGCGTCTCTGTGCTCGGGCTGTCCAGTTTTGATCGTTGGCTGACGCGAAAACCGAGGGCTTCCAGATCAAGCCGGATGGCTTCGGCACGCACCGGGTGGCGCGGCGCGATGACCAGCAGCGCCCCCGTCTGGCGCAGGATGTCTTCCAGCGCTGTGGCGATATAGGCTTCTTCGGTCGGATGCGTGCTGGCGGCCAGTATGACCGTACGCCCGGCAAACAGCGCCTCCAGCGCTTCACGCTTTTGGGCGTCATCGGGCAGGGGCGCACCGATGGTCTTCAGATTGGCCAGCGGTCCCATCTGCTCCGCCTCGGCCCCAAGCATGTCTCTCAATCGTTGATCAGAGCCGCTGTCCTGCGGCAGGATGAGAGCAAAGCCCTTCAGCAGGCTTTGCATTGAACGGCGGATGTTTTGCCAGCCCTGATGCGTTTTGGCGGTGATGCGCGCGCTGATCAGCAGGCGGGTGATGCGGCGCTGATCGAGCCCCCTCAGCAGGTTCGGCCACAGGTCGCTTTCGATAAAGATCGCCAGATCGGGGTGCCAGTGGTCGAGGAACTTCGTCACCGCCTGCGGCGTATCGAGCGGCGCATACTGATGCACGGCACGCTCCGGCAGGCGCTGCGACAGGATTTCCGCCGAGGTGGTGGTGGCCGTGGTGACGAGAATGTGCAGGTCGGAGTGGTCGTTCAACAGTTGATTGATGACCGGCAGGGCCGACAGGCTTTCGCCGACGCTGACGCCGTGCAGCCAGATCAGCGGCCCGTCCGGGCGCGGCTTTCCGGCGATGCCCAGCCGCTCATTGAGGCGCGCCGGGTCTTCCTTGTTGCGCGCCGCGCGGTGCCACAACAGGTTGGGCGCGATGGCGTGAAAGGCCTGCATGGCGGCGGCGTAGAGGCGGAGCATCAGGGTCATGCGGCCCCCGAAGCGGCACCGGTCAGGGCGTCGGCGCGGTCGGTGAGGGCGCTTAAGCGCTCGCCCAGTTCAACCCGGCGCGCCTCAAGCTGTGCTTCATCGGCGTCGGGTGCGATGGGCGGGTGCACCTCCCACAGCATGGCCCCTACGGCGAAGGGCAGGGGGATGCGCTGACGGTCCCAGCTATTCAGCGACAGGTAGCGCGATGACGACTGTCCGATCAGGATGATGGGCGCGCCGGACATCTGCGACAGTTTCAGCGACCCCTCGGTCATGTCGCGCGCCGGGCCGCGCGGGCCGTCGGGCGTCAGGGCCACGGCATTGCCGGCGCGTATCCAGCGCAGCATGTCGCGGAAGGCCTGCGCGCCGCCCTTCTGCTTTGTGGGGTCTGTCTTCTTGGCGGCCGATCCGCGGATAATGTGATAGCCGAAGAGTGTGTTGGTACGGACTGAAAAATCACCACTTTTCGACAGAGAGACCAGTATGGCCATCTTCTGCGCGCGGTCGAGCGGCCAGCAGGCGGGGGCATAGTGCACGCGCTGATGCCACAGCAGCAACAGCGCCGGGCCGCCCTGAGCCCACACGGCTTCGGCGGCCTCCCGGCCTTCGTGCGTCCAGCGCGTCGTGCGGTAGCAGAATTTCAGATAGCCGACGATCAGCCGCGCCATAAAGGCCTGAAAGCCATCGGATTCGAGCAGGGACTTCATGCGCTCGCCTCCTCCGGGACCCGCTCGAACTGCGTGCGGTAAAGCTCGGCATAGAGGCCGCCGCGCGCCAGCAGGTCGTCGTGCGTGCCGCGCTCAGTGATGCGCCCGTCGCGCAGCACCAGGATCAGGTCGGCATGGCGCACGGTCGAAAGGCGGTGGGCGATCATCAGGGTGGTGCGCCCGGCCATCAGCCGCTCCAGGGCCTGCTGCACCTTGACCTCGGATTGGGTATCGAGGGCTGAGGTCGCCTCATCGAGCAGCAGAAGTGGCGCGTCTTTCAGGAACGCACGCGCAATGGCGATGCGCTGTTTCTGCCCGCCGGACAGGCGCGACCCGCCTTCGCCGACGCGGGTATCAAGACCATCGGGCAGGTCGTCGATAAACTCCAGCGCCGCCGCGTCGCGCGCCGCCTGCACGATCTCCGTCTCGGTGGCGTCGGGGCGGCCATAGGCGATGTTGGCGCGAATGGTGTCGTCAAACAGAAACGGGTCCTGCGACACCAGCGCGATGTGGGCGCGCAGGGATTTCAGCGTCACGGCGCGCTGCGGCGTCTCACCGAAGCGGATTTCGCCGCCCGTATAGTCGTAAAAGCGCGGAATGAGGTTGAGCAGGGTCGATTTGCCCGATCCGGATGGCCCGACCAGCGCCACCGACTGACCCGCCCGCGCCTCAAAGCTCACCCCGTCCAGCACCGGCTTGTCGCCATAGGCGAAGGCGACAGTGTCAAAGGTCAGGCGGTCAAAGGGTTTCAGCGCTTGCGCATCGGGCGCATCGGCGATTTCCGGCGCGACGTCCAGCGCGGCAAACAGGCGGCGTGCCGCGGTAAAGCCTTCGGCCATCACGGTTTGCAGATTGGCCAGTTGCCGAAGGGACTGCCCCGCCGCCCCAAGATAGGAGATATAGGCCGTAAAACCGCCCAGCGTCATGGCCCCCGACTGAGCGCGCCAGCCGGCATAGACGACAACGAGCGCCAGCACGATGGTGGTCAGGGCTTCGGTCACCGGGGCGGCGGCGGCGCGGGCATTGGCACCCTTGATGATGTGCTTCTGACGCCGCGCGATGACGGCATCGACGCGGCCCTGCTCATAGGCTTCGCGGTTGTTGATCTTGACGATCTTCACACCATCAAGGCTCTCCATGATGGCGGTCGATAGGGACGAGGTTTCGTCCATCGCGCCCTGCGCGGCTTTTTTGGTGCGGCGGTTGTACTGCCCCAGCACCGTCGCGATGACGGGCCCGGCGATCAGCACGCCCAGCGTCATGCGCCAGTCGATAAAGGCCATATAGGCCAGTGAGCCGATGACGATGCCGCCGTGCTGAACATAGTTGACGACGCCATTGGTGGTGGCTTCGCGCATCAGCCCGGCGTCGAACAGCACCGAGGACAGGTAGCTGCCCGAATGCGCCTTGTTGAGGTGGCCGAGGTCGGCATGGACCATATTGCCGAACAGTTGCGACTGGATGCGCCCCACAAGCTGGTGCCCGACGCGGTTGACCGAGGTGGCTAAGCCCAGTTGCGACACCAGCCGCACCAGCGTCGCCCCGATCATCACGGCCGGCACCCAGATCAGCGGGTGGGCCGCGACAAAGGCAGGGACTTCGGACGCGGCGGCCGAATCGCTTTCGCCGAACAACAGTTCGATGCCGGGCTTCAGGCACCAGATGACGAATGAGGTCGAAACCGCGACCATGACGGCACAGACCAGCGCCAGCCCCAGAAAGCCTTTGTATTTTTGCAGATAATCGCGCCACACCCGCGCCATGACGGCGCGCGAGCCGGTCTCCGGCAGGGCAGGGGTATCGGCGGCAATGGGGGTCATGAAAACGTGTAACTCTCTGAACCTCAAACTATATAGGGATATGCCCCTGACGGGCAAAGCCAATAGTTTGTCTTCCGGCGTGGAAATCTGTATATGGCGCGCTTGGATCATCTTCATACCTCCCCAACTTGTTGGGGAGGGGGACCGCACGAGCCTGTCTGAGCCTTGGCGAAGACAGGTGAGATGGGGTGGTGGGGGCCTTCTTATGCCCGGCGAGCGCGACGGGTTGAAACGTCGCAAGCCCCCCTCCGTCACGCCTGCGGCGTGCCACCTCCCCCGGCACGCCGGGGGAGTATGAGGTTAGAGCGATGTGCGGAAAAGTGTGAGCGGTTTTCCGCAAAAACATCGCGACAAAACAAAAATTTAGAGCGAAATGGCGATTCCTCTTAAAGTCATTTCGATCTAGAGCGCTCACTTTTTAAATGGTACCCCGTGAAGCTGTTCAAGAAACGTAAAACGCCCAAGGTTTTCGACACCTCCACCCCATGGGGGCTGTTCAAGACCTATCTGGCCTTTCTGTGGAACGACCACGCCTATCTGCGGCTGGGCTTCACCAATGCCCACTGGATCGACGACAAGATGGTGCGCACCAACCAGCCGTGGCCGTTTCAGCTCGCCTGGTTCAAAAAGCACGACGGCATCCGCACGGTGATCAATCTGCGCGGCGGGCAGGGGGCGTTTTTCGCGCTGGAACGCCATGCCTGCCAAAAACTAGGGCTCGATCTGGTCGATTTCATCGTCACCTCGCGCGATGTGCCGTCGGCCGAAGCCATCCTTGAGGCCGAAAAGCTGTTTGACAGCATCCAGTATCCGGCCCTGATGCACTGCAAATCCGGGGCGGATCGCGCCGGGATCATGAGCGTCCTGTACCGCCATCTGCACCTCAAACACCCCCTGCGCGAGGCGGTGTCCGAACTGGGCCTGCGCACCCTGCATATGAAGGCGGGCAAGACGGGCGTCCTCGACTATATTTTTGACTGCTATTTTGCCGAGGGCGAACCGCGCGGCATGTCCTTCGTCGAATGGACGCAGTCGGACCTGTATGATCCGGTGAAGATCAAGTCGGACTTCAAGGCCGCGTGGTGGGGCACGCTTCTGACCGAAAAGATTTTCCGCCGGGAGTAGGGGCCGTTGCGCGCAGGTCGTTTTTCAAGCAAGATTTGAGACGACTGCGAAGGAAAACGAGTATGGCCATGTCGCTGAAATTCATCGCTATGACGCTGGCGGCCTTGGCCCTGACCGGTTGCGCTTCGACGCCGGAGCCGGTTGCGGGCAGCCCGCAGGCCGCCCTGCCGTCGCCCAAGGCGTGCAAGGCGCGCGATCTGGTCTTTACGAAAGACGCCAACGGCAAGGGCTATTGCGTCACCGAGGCGCAGGCCAAGTGCCAGCAATCGGCGCTTCTGGTGCTGGGCGACGCCGACTGTCTCAATACGCTGATGTGGAAGGACAACACCTCGCGTCCCGAACCGCTGCCGCGCGGCACGGCGGTGACCCCGACGAAGAACTGAGGTCAAACCTCTCCACATCGCTGGCGATGTGGAGAGGGGTAATCAATCGTTGGCCGGATTCAGCAGGCGGTGGGCGTGGATGACGAAATAGCGCATCAGGGCGTTATCGACCGTCGATTGCGCCTTGGCGCGCCAGGCGGTCTTGGCTTCTTCGTAGCTGGCATAGGCGCCGACAAATTCGACCGCCTTGAGGTCCTTGAAGTCGGTGCTGCCGGGGGCTTGCAGTTCGCCGCCGATGACGATGTGAAGCAGTTGTTTGTCGCTCATGGTCAAACTCTCAGAGGGTTTCGAGGGAGGGAAGGGCGGCGCAGCGACGCCGGATTTCGGGATACAGGCCGGCATTGGCGCAGATCAGCGAGGCTTTGAGGCTGTCGGGGGCGTTGAAGTCATAGGCCTGCCCCAGATGGTCGGAGACGATGGCCCCGGCCTCATGGCAGATCAGGGTGGCCGCCGCCACGTCCCAGTCGCGTTTGGGCGTCAGGGCCAGCGTAAAATCGGCGCGGCCCGCCGCCACGCACACCATGCGATAGGCGACCGAGGGGCGAGAGGTTATGCTCATCTTCGGCCACGGCTCCGGCCAGATGTCGCGGCCGAACAGACGGGCATCGCCGATCCCCTGTGCCGCGCTGAGGTCCGAAGTCTCGGAGGCGCGGATCGGCTCGCCATTGAGAAACGCGCCCAGGCCCTTGCCCGCACTGTACATTTCCTGCGCGTCGGGCGCATAGACCACAGCGGCGACGGGCTGGCGCGCCTGCACCAGACTGAGGGCGATGGTCCAGTAGGGGGAGCCCTTGGTAAAGCCCATGGTGCCGTCGATGGGGTCGAGCACGAACAGGTGCGACTGCGTCAGGCGGGCGGGCGTGTCGGGCGATTCCTCGCTCTGCCAGCCATAGCCGGGGCGCGCGTCCAAAAGCGCCTCCTTCAGCCACAGATCGACCTCCAGATCGGCATTGGTGACGATGGAGCCGTCGGATTTGTAAGAGATATTCAGCCCCTGCGCCTTGAGGTGCTGGGCCAGCGCCCCGGCGCGGCGCGCCCGGTCGATCAGCAGATCAAGCTCGTCCTCAAGCGTCGGCGCGGCCCGGCTCATCACTTGCCCCCGATGCTCAGGCCATCGACCAGAATCGAGGGGGTGTCGAGCGTCCCCTTGATCTCAAGGTCTGAGGCGGGCTGAAGGCGCGCAAAAATGTCGATCAGATTGCCGGCGACGGTGATTTCATTGACCGGGTGCGTCAGTTCGCCATTTTCAAACACAAAGCCCGATGCCCCGGCCGACCAGTCGCCTGTGTCCGAATTGACGCTGGGGCCGAACATCGAGGTGATCAGAACGCCGGAACCGGCGGCTTTCATCAGGTCGTCGGCGGAGGTCGTACCGGGGCTCAGCGTCACATTATGCGCCGATACGCCCGCCGGATGCGCCAGAGAGCGCGAGGCGTGGCCGGTCGAAGCCATGCCCAGTTGCCGCCCGGCGGCACTGTTGAGCAGCCAGGTGGTCAGGATACCGTCGTCGATCAGGGCGCGCTCACGCACCGCCACGCCTTCGTCGTCATAGAGGCACGAGCCCAGACCGCGCGGGCGAAACGGATTGTCGATGATGTGCACACCGGGTGCGAACAGGCGCTGCCCCAGCCTGTCCTTCAGATAGCTGGAGCCGCGCGCCACCGACGGGCCAGAAATGGCCCCCAGAAACAGGCCGATCAGCGACTTGGCCGTGCGCGGTTCGAACAGGACCGGGGCGGTGCGGCTGTCGATCTTGCGCGCGCCCAGCGCCTTTAACGCACGTTCGGCGGCAATAGCCCCCGTGGCTTCGGGGGCGGGCAGATCGGACAGGTAGCGCGTTGAGCGGCCTTCGCCGTCGCGCTCCATGCCGCCGGTTTCGTCCGTGGCGATCAGACGCGCCGACTGAAAGGACAGGCTGGTGCGGTGGCGGCCTTCAAAGCCGTCCGAGGTGAGAAGCTGCCAGCGGGTGAAGCTCTGGCCCGCACTGGCCGCGTCGCTTTGCAGGCGCGGGTCGATCAGACCGGCGGCTTCACAGGCCAGCGCCCGCTCGCGCAAGGCATCGGCGCTCAGCTCTGTGGGGTCGAAAATATCGAGATCCACACCGTCTCCGCGCCACAGCAGCGCCGGGTCGGCCAGACCGGCATAGGCGTCATCCGGGGCCAGTCGCGCCATGGCGACGCAGCGTTCGACCAGCCGTTGCAGCGTGCGCCCGGAAAATTCGGAGACCGACACCACGGCCTGTTTCTGACCGACAAACACCCGCAGGCCCAGATCGGTGGCCTCATCGCTTTCGACCGTCTCCACCGCGCCCTTGCGTACCCCGACGCTGAGCGAGCGGCTGCTGGAAAAGACGGCTTCGGCGGCATCCGCACCCTGCGCCCGCGCCAGACCGATGACGTGTTCAAGTAACGCCGTGGGATCGGTGCGGGCGGGCGTGTCTGTTTGCATATGCAGCATAGGTCTTTCTAGGCGCGGCGAGGGGCAGGGCGCAAGTCTCAATTGGAACGATTCGCAGACCTGAGCACTATAACCTTGTTTTACAGGATTATTTCCTGACGATTAGTATAATCTTTAGGGCGATCCTCTAGGCTTAGCCCCCAGATACGCAGACTGTGGTGGGCTGCGTGATATCTCGCAGGGGTTTTATGCTGATACGGACCGAGCGCACCGCAGAATGGCGTCGGTATTTCCACCGGTTGTTCCGTCGTATGCGGGCGGACTATCGTCGGGGCGAAGTCGATCCGGCGGAATTGAAGCGGCAAAGAGCGATTGCCCTGCGCCCCATTGTGCGCGGCCTGTGCGGCGTGGTCGGCAGCTATTACATCATCATCTTCATCTCGCACTTCTTCTACGAGACGGGGATGGATCTTCCGATCATGGCCAGTCTGGCCGGGCTTACCTCGCTGGCGAGCTGGGTCTTTTTCTTCTGGACGCGAGGGACTGAAAACACGCATCGGCTGGAAATCAGCGGTCTGGTTGTCAATCTGCTGATGTATATCAATGTGGTGGCCTATCAGAGCCTGCATTTCGAGCCGCCCAAGCTGGTCTATTTCGTTCTGCTGACTCTGGTCTATGCCACCTCGGCGGTGTCGCTGCGGGTCGTGCTGCCGTCCTCACTGGTGGCCATTGTCACCATGTTCTTTATGGCCCATCACGCGGGCTATCCGGTGCTGAAACAGCACGTGTGGGTCGGCATTGCCGGTATTGTGACCGCCTTCGGCATGGCGGGCATCATGCGGACCACCATCTTCCGCGCCGTCCATGCGCGCGTTCTGGCCGACAAGCACCGCCATGAAGCGCAGGTTCTGGCCCATTATGACGCGCTGACGGGCCTGCCCAACCGGCGCAGCTTTTTTACCGAGCTGGATGTGGCCCTGATCGGGGCGACGCGCGGGCACGCTTTCGATCTGGCTTTGATCGATCTGGACGGCTTCAAGCCGGTTAACGACCTCTATGGCCACAGCGTCGGCGATGCCCTGCTCATTGAGGTCGGCAAGCGTCTGCGGGCGGTGGTGGGCGACGGCGGTGTCGTGGCGCGGCTGGGCGGTGATGAATTTGCGCTGATCCTCAACAGGCAAAGGAGCGACGACGCGTTGCGGCGCTTCGGCGAAGACCTGTGTGACGCCTTGCGTGAAACCTATCTGCTGGGCGGCGGGGTCTGCGCCAATATCTCGGGCTCGGTCGGTTTCGTTCATTCCGAGCCGGCGGCCCAGTGGAGCGCCTCGCAAATGCTGGAACGCGCCGACTACGCCCTCTACTATGCCAAACAGAACCTGCGTGGCGCGCCGGTCATCTTCGACCGCCGCCACGAAAGCGAGATGCAGGATTTCGGCGCCGTGGATCAGACCCTGCGCTCCTCCGATCTGGAAAGCGAGCTTTACATCGTCTTTCAGCCGCAGATCGACCTGCGGGCGCAGCGCACCGTCAGCTTCGAGGCGCTGGCGCGCTGGCAGTCGGAAAAGCTCGGGCCTGTGAGACCGGATATCTTCATCCGCGCCGCCGAACGGTCCGGTCTGATCAGCGACATCACCCTGATCCTGTTGCGCAAGGCGCTGGTGGCGGTGCGTGACTGGCCTGCGGATATGCGCGTCTCCTTCAACCTCTCGGCGCGCGATCTGCGCTCTTTGCCCGCCATCCGGCGCATCTGTGACACGGTCAGGCTGTCCGGTATTGATGCGCAGCGTATCGAGTTCGAGATTACGGAAACCGCCATGCTGAGCGACCTCGATCAGGCGCTGGAGGCACTGGCCCTGCTCAAGGGCATGGGCAGCCGTATCGCGCTCGATGACTTCGGATCGGGTTATTCCAGCTTCGGCTATATCCACCGTCTGCCGGCCGATAAGATCAAGATCGACCGCAGTTTCGTGACCCAGCTTCTGCGCCATGAATCGACGGTGAAGATCGTCAAGACCCTGATCGACCTGTGCGGAAACCTGTCGCTTGATCACGTCATCGAAGGCGTGGAAACGGCGGCGGAGCTGCGTCGTCTGGAAGAGATCGGGGCGCGTTATATTCAGGGCTATTACTTCGCCGAACCGATGCGGGCTGAGGCCATCAGGGCCTATCTGACCGCGGAGTCGTGGCGTGAAGGGCTGAAGCAGACGGGTTAGGGCTTAGAGCGGGCGGATTTCAGGTGAAGCGTCATCCCGCTCAACATTTGTATCTTGCCGCGAACTTCGAGACTAATCGTCCTTTTTCGAGGCCCCGGCCTCGCTGAGGGCGATGGCAATGGCCTGATCGCGGGTTTTGACCGTTTCACCGCTGGAACTTTTGAGGTCGCCGTCCTTGAATTCGTGCATGACCTTGTCGATTTTGCGCTTCTGAGCCGGGGTTTGCCTGGGCATGGCCGTCCTCCTGTGGGGAGCGCGGACTGTGGGCCTGCCCGCATCAGGAAGCGATCAGGCCTTACGCACCCATTTAAAAGTATTGAGCGGGATCGACTGCGCCGTCTTCGCCGCCCCCGCATCATTGGGGTGTAGATTGTCGGCCATGCCCAGCCCCGGCAAAAGCCAGCCGCGACGCGCTGGGTCTTCCAGCGCCTTGTCGAAATCAAACAGGCCGTCAAAGACATCGGTGCGGCGCAGCCAGGCATTGAGCGCCACGCGCCGCGTCTCCTTCTCGTCGTTGTAATAGTCTTTGAAGGTCGTGCCCTTGAACGGGGTCAGCGTCGCCGCATAGGTGCGGATGCCGTGCGCCTGCGCGCGGGCGGCGATCTGGCTGAGGCCCATCTTCAGGTCGTCCAGCGGGGCGTAACCGGGGCTGTCCGGGCCGCCCGCGTGGCCGAGGTCGTTAATGCCGATCAGCAGCACCACAGCGGCGACATTGGGCTGCGCTAGCACGTCGCGGTCAAAGCGCGCCAGAGCGCCGGTGCCGAAACGCGCCCAGGTGCCATGATTGAGCAGGCGATTGCCGCTGATGCCCGCGTTGACGACGCTTAAGGGTATGCGGGCGGCGCGAAGGCGCTGGCTCAGCACGTCGGGCCAGGTCCGGCCCTGATCCGGCGTTATGCCGTATCCGTCGGTGATCGAGTCGCCAAAGGCCACCAGCGCCAGCGTGTTGGGAGTGGCGACCTCGACGCCGGACACCCACGGGAAGGCATTGCCGATGCCGATATCGAGCTTGGTGGTGGGCAGTTCGGGAGCCGCGGTCTGCGCCCCGCTGGCGACGTAAAGGGCGCTGCGCTGGAGTTCGTGCAGGGTGGTCAGGGGGGCGGGGCCCTTGACGTACAGGCTGATGGCGAGGTCGCTGTGGGCCGCCACCGTCAGGGGGATCGGGTCGCTGAGGACATAGGCCCCCGGCGGGATCGTCACAGACGTCTGGCCGTCAAAGGTCGCGGCGCGGTCGCTGTGCGGGTCGATCCGCGCGCCGGACAGGCGGCGGGCCACGCGCAGGACGTCGATGCGCAGGGGCGTGTCGCCATAGGCGTTCGACAGGCGGATACGCACGGCGCTGCCGCCCGCGCTGAGGCGCACGATCTGACGCAGGGTGAGGTCCTGCGCCTGCGCCTTGTTGCCCGATGGCTCAGGGGCGGCGTACCACGACGGTGTCCAGTGTTGCGTCGTTCGTGCCAGCGCAGGCACGGCCAGCCCGGCCCCGGCGGCGCTCAGCCCCGACATCAGCGCGCGGCGGTTCAGAATGGACATGGCGACTCCCCTGATGACTCTTTTGGCTTTGGGCGCGCATCTAACGCGATTTTGCGGCTGAGGGAAACAGGGTTTGGGTTAGCCACGGTTGCACACGGATGGCCGCTGGCGTGGCCCCACGGATGTTCAATGCGCACCTGAGAAGCCCGGAGCGCGGATCATCTGTGTCAGGCGGGCTTTGCCCGCCGCATCTGTGTCATCTGTGGAGATTCTCTGCTTTGGGGTTTCAAACGCCAGTGCGGACGCCTTCGCTCTTATCTCTTCGGGCGAAGCCCTTTGTTTTTTTAACCACGGATGCACACGGATAGCCGCTGGCGCGGCCTCACGGATATTTATTGCGCGCCTGAGAGGTTCAGTGTGCGGACCATCTGTGTTAGGCGGGCGCAGCCCGCCATCCATGTCTATCCGTGGAAAAAATCTATCCCCGCAGAGACAGACGCAATTTCAAGCGCTTAAACGCGTTTTCTCACAATCTGTCCCGCCGCAGAAACCTCTGTCATGCTGAGGTCATGACACAGATCGCCGCCCACACCGCTGCTCACACCGCTGCCTATGCCCGCCTGATGCGTCTCGCGGATCAGATTCTGACCGCGCTCGAAACCGCACCGCGTCCGACCACGGCTATCGAGATTGGCCGAACGGCCCGCGCCATCATGGCCGTCGAGCGGATGTTGCGGGGGATATACACCCCGTTGCTGAAGGCGAAACCGAAGCCGATCAAGGAAGCAACAGCCGAGACGCCCGCTGCATCTCGCCGCCTTCGCGCCGATCCACCCGCTCCGGTGCGCCCTGACGGGCTTACAGGGGAGGAGACAGGCCGCCCCGTGACGGTAGGGGAGAAAGCCCCTGAACCGTCAGAGGCGGCAAAGTCACAAGCAACGCCCGCCGCTTCTTCGCACGGCGAGTGGTCAAAGGGCTGGGCCGACAAACAGTCTCAGATGCGCGAACAACGCGCCGCCCGGATTGGCAAATGGCCCGACGGTACGCCGTATAAGAAGTCCGGCTAGCTCTCCTCCCTGCGGCCTTGCCGTCGGGACCGGGTCGCCGACGTGGGTGGACGCGAACGCAATGAGCGGAAAAAGGGGGGAAACTCGAATAGGGGCCTACACTGGCCTTAACGGGGCATACCTCCAAAGTACCACGTATGTGATGACCAACGGTGCAATCCCCCTCCGTCTCCTCGTTTCACTCGGATCCACCTCCCCATCGCTAACGCGACAGGGAGGAGAGCGGTTTATCCGCGATCCACCCAGATATTGAATCTGCCTGAGGCTGAGATATAAAAGACCCGTTCAGCAGGGGGCGGGGATGCAGAAGAAAAACAGAAGTTGGCTTGTTCTGGTTTTGGCGGTGATCGCTTTTATCATTGCCTTCTTTGTGCTGGTGAAAGTCAGTGTCCATATAGAACTCCCGACATCCGCACAGGACGCCAGATAAGCCTTTTCACAGGATATTGCCCACTCTCGGCACGGGTAGCAGAGGCGTTTCCAGATCGACAGGCTTAACCAGTCAATGACGATGAGGCGATGGGGGTCGCTAATTTCACACCTGAAAACGCCAAATCTGCCTGATCCCGCGTGCAGTCAGAAACAGATAAAGCGGGTAGGCGACAAACACATAACAGTCGATAATGACTTGTCCGACCGACTGCACGAGCGACCATTTCCCATTAAACGGGAGTACAAACAACAGGCTCAGCAGACCCAATCCGACCAGTTTTGCATTTGCAGCAAGCCAAAGCTCATTCTGGGGCAACGGCTTTTTCGTCCACAGCAGAAGTGTAGAGTCGATCAGAAGCAGCACAGAGGTCGGAAAGAAATACGCCGCATAAAGAATCTCTGGATAGCTTTCCGTCGGAGCCCCTGAGAGCCGCCAGGCGAGATCGGTAAAGGCAAAAATACCGTTGCCGATCACCGCCGTGATGCTGAACAGAAGCAGCCATACCCCCCACATAACCCCTCCTATTTCCAGATCGGCTTACCTGTCCCGGGCAGGCCCATGGCGGTCCATTTTTCGCTGACGCGGTCGATGACGTCCTGTTCCATATAGAGTTTTTCGCCCCATTCGCGGTGGGTTTCCGGCTCCCACTTGTTGGTGGCATCCAGCCCGATCTTTGACCCCAGACCGCTTTCGGGCGAGGCGAAGTCGAGATAGTCGATCGGCGTGTTTTCAATGACCGTGATGTCGCGCGCCGGGTCCATGCGCGTCGAAATCGCCCACATCACGTCCTTCCAGTCGCGGCAGTTGATGTCATCATCCACCACGATCAGCCACTTGGTGTACATGAATTGGCGCAGATACGACCACGCGCCCATCATCACGCGCTTGGCGTGGCCCGGATAGGCCTTCTTCATCGAGATGACGGCGATGCGATAGGAACACCCTTCGGGCGGTAGCCAGAAATCGACAATTTCCGGAAACTGCTGACGGATCAGCGGGATAAACACCTCATTCAAGGCTTCGCCCAGCACGGACGGCTCGTCGGGTGGGCGGCCTGTGAAGGTTGAGAGATAGATGGGCTGCTTGCGCCGCGTGATGGCCGACACCTGAAACACCGGGAATTTTTCGACCGAATTGTAATAGCCGGTGTGGTCGCCATAGGGGCCTTCGTCGGCATAGTCATCGAGCAGCACGTGCCCTTCGAGGACGATTTCGGCTTCGGCGGGCACCATCAAAGGCACGGTTTTGGCGGGCACCAGCTCGGCCTTGGCCCCGCGCAACAGGCCTGCAAACTGATACTCGCTGAGCGTATCCGGCACCGGCGTCACGGCGGCCAGAATGGTGCCCGGATCGGCCCCCAGCACCACGCAGGCGGGCAGGGGCCCTGTCTTTTTGGCCTTTTTCCAGCGGGCATGATGCTGCGCGCCGCCGCGGTGCGCCAGCCAGCGCATGATGGCGCGGTCCTTGCCCAGAACCTGCATCCGATAAATACCAAGGTTGAAATCGTCTTCGCGCGCTTCGGACGGCCCCTTGGTGACCACAAGGCCCCAGGTGATCAGCGGTGCCGGCTCACCGGGCCAGCAGCCCTGCACCGGCAGGCGCGTCAGGTCGATGTCATCACCCGTCTGCACCACCTCCTGCACCGGGGCTTTGGAGACGGTCTTCGGGCGCATCCCCATGACGGTCTTGGCCAGCGGCAACATGCTGAGCGCGTCCTTAAAGCCGCGCGGCGGTTCGGGTTGCCGCAGGAAGGCCAGAAGCTCACCCACTTCGCGCAGGTCCTGCGGATTGGTGCGATCTTTCCCTTCATTTTTGTTAGGTCGCGCGACCTCATCCGAAAACCGCTCAACACTTTTCGGGTCGCGCTCAAGGGTCACGCCCATGGCCACGCGCTTCACCGTGCCGAACAGGTTGACCAACACCGGCATGTCGGACTTTGAGCCATCGGGCATGATGACGTTTTCGAACAGCACAGCCGGGCCTTTTTCGGCCAGCAGGCGGGTCTGGATCTCGGTCATTTCGAGGTGGGTGGAGACGGGCTCCGTCACCCGTACCAGCTCGCCTTCGCGTTCGAGCTTGGCTATGAAATCTCGCAGGGATTTGTAGGCGCTCATGACCGGGACTCTTCTTGGAAATATGGCTGCGAGACATAGGCCGATGGCGCGACGCCTGCAAGGGCGTTCCGTCCGGAGTTTGCGTGATCTCTCCTCCCTGCGCGTCAGCGTGGGGAGGTGGATTTTGCCGAAGGCAAAAGACGGAGGGGGACGACTCTGAAGGCGGGTGTGGCACGGGTTTTAGCCGTGCACCCTCTCAAGAGGCAGGGGATTGGTCCTCCATAGAGTCGCCCCCCTCCGTCAGCTTCGCTGACACGTCCCTATCGCTACGCGACAGGGGGGGAGGGTAGGGTCTGCTGCACTTGCGTGAGGAAAAAGGGCGTGCCACAGCTTTTATACCTCCCCGGTAAAGCTGGGGAGGTATGACAGGAAGCCGTATGAGCAAGATATTAGTGATCGGTGCGACAAGCCTTGTGGGGCAGAGGCTGCGCGACATCGTGCCGCAGGCCGCATTCACCACGCGCAAGCCGAAACAGCCGAACGACCTGTTTCTCGACCTGATGCACCCGCAGGCCTTTGAGGGCGAGGGTTTTGCGCATGTGATTGTCACCTCGCCCCTCTGGCTGATCAGCGAGGCCGTCCTGGAGGCGTTATGGGCGCAGGGGATGAAGCGGATCGTCGCCTTTTCCTCGACCTCGCGCTTTTCGAAGACCTATTCGCCGCAGCCCGAGGAACGCCGCGTCGTCGAACTTTTGAGCGAGGCCGAGGCGCGTATCGAAGCCTTTTGTGCCACGCACGATGTGGACTGGACGATCCTGCGGCCGACTCTGATCTATGATGAAGGGCGCGATCAGAACGTCAGCCGTATCGCGGCGACCATCGACCGGCTGGGGGTCTTTCCGGTGTGCGGGCGGGCGTCGGGCCTGCGGCAGCCGGTCCATGCCCGTGATCTGGCGCAGGCGGCTTTGGGCGTGCTTTCAACCGATGCCACGGCCAACCGCGCCTATGACCTGTCGGGCGGCGAGACGCTCAGCTATCGCGAGATGGTGGCGCGGATATTTGCGTCTAAGGGCCGCCCGGCGCGCATCCTCAGCCTGCCGGAGTGGGCGTGGCGATTGGGGTTCGGGGTGCTGGGCGTTCTGCGGCCCGGTTCCGCGTTGAAAGGCAATGTGCATATGGCCTTGCGTATGAATACCGATCTGGTCTTCGACCACACAGCGGCCAGGCGCGATTTCGGTTATGATCCAGGGATTTTCAAGCCGGAGTTCACCGCAGGTGCAGACCCACGCGGGTCTTGAGCAAGGTGATAAGTTCCGGGTCCATATAGGCGTACTCATCCGGAATGTTGAGGCAAATGACCTTGGCCTTGCCTATGTGCTTTTTGAATCTTTGGCTCAACTTGTTACGATGCGCTTTTTCCATGACGAAGATGGTGTCCACACCTTCGAGATGCTCAGGCGTCAATGGCTCAGCGGCGTCATTGCCAAGTCCCGCTGATGACACTTCGAGATTGGGGTACTGCGAAAATACCTGTTCAGCCGTAGGACTGCGCAGTTTATTGGCCGTACAAAGGAACAGGATGCGTTGCATGGGGTTTCAAATACGCAAGATCGCCTCCGCCGTCCACACCGCCTGACTGAAGCACGCCTGAAGCAGGTAGCCGCCGGTCGGGGCCTCCCAGTCGAGCATTTCGCCGATGGCGTACACACCGGGCAGGGCCTTCAGTTCGTAATCCGCCGTCAGAGCGTCAAAGCGGATGCCGCCGGCGCTCGATATGGCGCGCGCCAGCCCCTGCGCCCCGGTCAGAGTCAGGGGCAAGGCCTTAATCAGGGCTGGGGTGACCGGCTGATCGCCTTCGCGCAGTACGGCGATCTGCGCCGGCGTCAGGTTCAGAGTCTTGCGTAAGCGATTGCTCAGACTGTCGTTTTTGGCCCCGCGCGACAGGCGGTTCTGGATCTGCGCCTCCGACCATTCGGGCTTGAGGTCTAACGACGCCACCGCTGCGCCCTTGCGTTCGATGGCGTCGCGCAGGGCGGCGGCAAAGGTGTAGATCAGCCCGCCTTCGACCCCGTCGCGGGTCAGCATCAGCTCGCCCTTGCGCGTGCGGCCGTCAAAGGTCAGGGCGACGTTTTTCAGCGGCTCTCCGGCGATTTTGTCGCGGAGCAGGGCGCTCCAGCCGACGCGAAAGCCCATATTGGCCGGGCGCAACGGCGCGACGGGTACACCCTTGTCGCTGAGCAACCGCGTCCAGCCGCCGTCTGAGCCCAGCCGCGGCCAACTGGCCCCGCCCAGCGCCAGCACGGTCACATCGGCTGCGACGCGCACGGTTTGGCCCTGATGCTCGAAGGTCAGGGCTGATCCGTCCCAGCCCGTCCATGTGTGGCGCAGATGAAAGCGCACCCCCATGCCAGAATTTGGCGTCTCCAGTCGCGTCAGCCACTGGCGCAGCAGGGGCGAGGCCTTCAACGCCTTGGGGAAGACCCGCCCGCTGGTCCCGACAAAGGTGTCGGCCGAAAGCCCGTCGGCCCAGTCGCGCAAGGCCTTGGGCGGAAAGGCTTCGATGGCGGGTTTGAGCGCCGCCGCCTGCACGCCATAGCGCCCGATAAAGGCCGCCAGAGGCTCGGAATGGGTGAGGTTCAGTCCGCCGCGCCCGGCCATCAGGAACTTGCGCGCCACCGACGGCATACGGTCATAGATATCGACCCGCAGGCCCGCGGCGCTCAGGCGTTCGGCCAGCATCAGCCCGGCGGGGCCGGCACCGATCACGGCGATGGAAGGGGAGGTAGTCATACGGCTGTTTAGGCCTATGCTTCGCCTTAAGGCAAGCCGCCGTTTGAGTCTTGGGTTTGATGGACGGACGGAAAGTCCACCCCACCCCCGTTTGCTTCGCTCACGGTCCCCCTCCCCGCCAGCAGGGAGGTATAGATTTATCTTACTTAAAACTCAAAGAGGATCAATTTCCCTCTTATGAGGCGCGCGCCTATGATGGCACCACACACCGGAGATCGCTCCGCAGGAGACCCGCCATGCGTCTGTTTGCCAAAACCCTGTCCTACGGGACCATTCACGTTCTGGTCGCTTCGACCGTTGCCTTTATCCTGACCGGCAACTGGGCGATCGCGTTCGGAATCGGCCTGCTGGAGCCGGTGGTGCAGACCCTAGTCTTCCCGCTGCATGAATATCTGTGGGAGCGCAAGGCACCGGAAAAGCTGAGCCTGTTCCACAGTCATTGATGACTTCTTTATTTTGCCCTTATCTTCCGGCATGACTCTCTCATTGCCAGCGGCAGCCGTTTCGGATTAAGCGTTTTGCATCTATCCTGTTTTCCAGAAGGATTGCCCCATGAAGCGCCCTATGAAGAGTCTTGTCATCCTCTCGCTGATCGCCATCCTGCCGGCCCTCTCGGCCTGCAACACCATCAAGGGCGTCGGCCGCGATATCGAATCGGTCGGCGACGCGCTCGACAAATCGACGCGCTAGGCAGGGCAGGTAGGTCTGGCGTCTGTCGCCTGAAACCGCTATCAGGGCAGATATGACCGACACGGCTTCCGAACGCTATACCCAGCACGGGCTGCGGCCTCTGGTGAATTTTCTCCAGCAGGCGCGCACGCATTACCTTGAGCAATATCGCTCATTTATAGAAAATCACCGCATGGCGGGCAATGCCGGCGAGCCTGAGGTGTTGCTCGAAGCCGAAGACGCTGCCCTGTTCGACGGTCTTCTGGTAGCCGACTATCTGATCACCGACGCTGACCCGCGCGTCGTGCGCTTTGAGCCGTCGCGGATGCTGAGCTTCAAGCCGATTACCGTGACGATCACCGGCATGGATATTGTCATTGAGCGCCTGCGTTGGGACGATGTGGTGGTGTCAAGCGATGTCGCCCTGCCGTCAAAGGCCGATCTTCAGGTGTGGTTCGAAGATTGGACCACGCCGCGCGAAGGCGAGGACGAACACCGCGAGGCGCTGGCCAATGTGCTGCACAGCGTCCGTTTCGAAGACGGGCGGTTTCGCATCGACTTCGGTTCGGCCCCACCCAAGGCGGTCATCGACCTTTTCTTGCTGCTGAACGAATCCGGCGCAAAGTCGGTGCGGCTGGTTTAAAACTATTGGCCACGAAACGTAGTTCGGCGAAGCCAAAAACACGAATGTGAGCCTGTGGCACGGGGCTGCGCCCGACGTATCAAGGGCTGTGTTTTGTCACGTGAGATTTTTTAGAAACCACAGATTACACAGATTTCACAGATTATCCGTGTCTGCGTCACGCAGGGGCGCGCAGCGCCAATCTGTGTAATCTGTGGTTCAAAGCCTTTCGGCGCGCCTTGCCCCTCACTCGTGCAAGTTGCGCTGATGGCAAGGGGCCCTTCGGGCCATGGCAGTGGGACAGCCTTTTCGTGCTTTTCGGGTTTTTGGTGGTCGAAATCCCTTACTTCTTACGTACCTCGATCTCATCGACCAGACGTTTGACCTGAGCTTCGATAAAGCTCAGCGTGCCTTCGTCGGTAAACACGCCGTCGGTGGTCTTCTTGTCGATAAAGGGTACGACCACCTCGGCGCCGCCCAGCGGATGTGCACCAATGGCCGCCAGCGTCCCGCGAATCTGCGCCTGCGCCCGCACGCCGCCGGTCGAGGCCGGTGAGGTGGTTATAATCAGGGCTGGCTTACCCGCCAGCGCCGCCTTGCCATAGGGGCGCGACAGCCAGTCGAGCAGGTTCTTTGTCGATCCCGGCATGGCGTAATTATATTCCGGGCTACCGACCAGAACGCCGTCCGCCGCCTGAACCTGCGCCCGCAGACGCGCCACGCCTTCCGGATAGGGCTCGACGTCAAGGTCCTGATTATAGACGGGAATATCGGCGACTTCGGCCACCTCGATTTCAACACCGGCCGGGGCGTTGGCCGCCAGTGTGCGCAGCAGGGCCGTCGTGTAGGACGCTTTACGCAGCGAACCGGAAAGGGCGATAAGCTTCGGGCTGGACATGGCGGTACCTCGCGTGATCTGTAATGACTTTGGCTACACATAGGCCGGGCCTGACGGGGCTGCAACCCTGATCAGGATAATAGCTTGCACCCGGCAGATGAAAAGGCGCAAGCTGTTTGCCTGCTGAACGAGGTTCTATGTCCACGCATTCCCATCATCACGATCACAGCTCTCACGATCGCGGGCACGATCCTCACGGCCACAGCCACGACATAGGCCCGGCGACCGATCCCGCCTATCGCCGCGCCCTGTGGTGGGTCATGGCCATCAATGCCGCAATGTTCTTCGTCGAAATCGGTGCCGGCCTGCAAAGCCAGTCGAAATCCCTGCTGGCCGATTCCCTCGACTTTGCCGGGGATGCGGCCAATATCGCGCTCAGCCTGTTTGTACTGACGGCGGCGGTCAGGGTGCGGGCCAGGACCTCGCTGCTCAAGGCGGCCAGTATGTTTGTCTTCGCCTTGTGGATTATGGGCACGACCCTGTGGCAGGTCTATACGGGCGATGTGCCGCGCGCCGAGGTGATGGGCCTGATCAGTCTTCTGGCGGTTGCGGCCAATGTCGGCTCGGCGCTTTTGCTGTGGAAGTACCGCGAAGGCGATTCCAACATGATGTCGGTGTGGCTGTGTACGCGCAACGACGCCATCGGCAATCTGATGGTGCTGGGGGCGGCGGTCGGGGTGTATTTCACGCAGAATACGCTACCGGATGCCATTGTGGCCCTGATTATGGTGGCGATGGGCCTTCAGGCCGCGACGCGTATCACGGAACAGGCGTGGGCCGAATTGAAGGGGCAATAATCCCTCCTCCCTGTTGCGCAGCCATGGGGAGGTGCCGAGCAAGCGAAGCGTGTCGAGGCGGAGGGGGATGACTCCAGGCTTTTTAGCGCGGCCGGGGCTTTAGAGTCATCCCCCTCCGGCGCTGCGCGCCACCTCCCCACGGCAAAGCCGCAGGGAGGAGAGGAGATTAAAGGCCCAGACCTCGCAAACGCGCGCGCAGTTGCGGCACGATTTCAGCATCGAACCACGGATGACGGCTCAGCCACAGGCGGTTACGCGGCGAAGGGTGCACCAGCGGGAAAAACGCGCCGTACTGATCGGCCTGTTGCACGCGTTCGGTCAGGCCGAGGCTATCATTGAGATAATAGCCCTGCGCATAGGCCCCGATCAGCAGGGTCAGTTGTATGTTCGGCAGGGTCTGCCGCACCCGGGCGTGCCACAGGGGAGCGCATTCCGGGCGCGGGGGATTGTCGCCGCTCTTTCCCCGACCCGGATAGCACAGGCCCATCGGCAGGATGGCGAAGCGGCTCTGGTCATAGAAGGACTCCGGTGTCACCTGCATCCAGTCGCGCAGGCGCTGACCCGAGGCATCGTCCCACGGAATGCCCGAGGCGTGGACCTTGGTGCCCGGTGCCTGACCGACGATCAGCACGCACGCGGCGGGGTCTGCGGCGCGGAGCACCGGCCGAGGCCAGAAAGGCAGGTTCGCTTCGCATACCCGGCAGGCGGCGATGTCGTCGAGCAGGCTCAAAACGGCGTGTCCTGCACCGGGGCCGCGTCATCATCGACAATATCGAACAGGTCATCGGGCGGCAGGGCCGGATCGAAGACACTGTTATCGAGCCAGCCCTGCCATTGCCGACGCCCGACCATCACCGGTTCGCGGTCGTGCAAGGCGGCCATCTGCGTGCGCGCCGGGCGGGTCAGTATGGTGAAGGTGTCGCCTTCCCACAGCCCGGCCAGCACCAGCGGTTCGCCATCGCGGCGCGTGATGCGGTGGCGGCGACCTTGATGCCATTCGTAGAAACCCGCCACCGGCACCAGGGCGTGACGCCGGGCAAAGACGTCGCGGAAGGTCGGCTTTTCCGCCGCGGTTTCGATACGCGCATTGAAGGTCGAGGCTTTCGGCGTCGCCTTCGCCCAGCCGGGGATCAACCCCCAGCGCGCGTGCGTCATCCGTGGCCCGGCGGTGACGATAGGGTAGGCGTCGGTGGGTTTGACCACATCGTTGAGTACCTCAGCCACAGCCTCATCGGTCATGCCGAGGCTGATCAGAAAGTCGCGCCACGCTTTCAGGGCCAGGAATTGTCCGCACATGGGATCAGTATAGGGGGCCGCACGCCCAAAACAAGACTCGCGCCATCCTTCGTTTTTCGTTAGGGAGGGCGGCATGTCTGCACCCTTTACCCGCATCTATGACGGCGCTGAGCCGATCCGCCTCAATAAATGGCTGGCGCAATCGGGCGTCTGTTCGCGCCGCGAAGCCGACGCCTTTATCGCCGACGGGCTGGTCAGCGTCGAGGGTGAGGTGGTGCGCGATGCGGGGCGCAAGGTCGAGGCGGGACAGAGCGTCAGCTTCAATCCGCAGGCGCAGGCATCGCTCGATGCCAAGCTGACGGTCGTCTATCACAAGCCGGTGGGTATTGTGTCGGGGCAGCCCGAAGCTGGCGAGACTCCGGCGGTGCGCATGATCCGCCGCCCGAACCACTGGGGGCAGCTCACCCAATGGCCCGATCAGGATTCGAAGCTGGCGCCGGTCGGGCGGCTGGATAAGGACTCGCGCGGGCTGTTGATCCTGTCGGAGGACGGCGTCCTGGCCAAGGCGATTATCGGACCGGACAGCGAGCTGGAGAAGGACTATACCGTCCGGGTGCGCGGGCCCATTTTTGAGGCCAAGCTGAAATGGCTGCGGCACGGGCTGGAGCTGGACGGGCGCAAGCTGAAACCCGCCGTGGTCGAGCAGGTAGGGGAACAGACCCTGCGCTTTATCCTGAAGGAAGGCCGCAACCGTCAGATCCGCCGCATGTGCGACATGTGCGAACTTAGGGTTCTCGACCTCTACCGCTCGCGCATCGGTCCGGTGGAGATCGGCGACCTGCCCGAAGGCCAGTGGCGGCTGCTGACGCCGCAGGAGCGGGCGGCCTTGCTGCGCCTTTAATGGGTGCAGGGGCCAAGCCCCTGCCCGCCGGAGGCTCTTTTGGTTACTTCGCCGCCCGGAAGCAGCTTGCCACGTGGTCATCGACCAGACCGACCGCCTGCATATAGGCGTAGAGTATGGTGGAGCCGACAAAGCTCATGCCGCGCTTTTTGAGGTCTTTCGACAGAGCGTCGGACACGGGCGTTGAGGCGGGCACGTCGCGCAGGGTCTGCGGGCGGTTGCGCTGCGGCTGACCCCCGACAAAGCCCCACAGATAGGCGTCAAAACTGCCGAACTCTTTTTGAATGGCCAGGAAGGCGAGGGCGTTTTTACGCACCGACGCGATCTTGAGGCGGTTGCGGATAATGCCGTCGTCGTGCATCCGCGCCTCGAGCTCGGCGTCGCTCAGGGCGGCGCAGGCGGCGATGTCGAAGCCTTTGAAGGCGGCACGGTAGGCGTCGCGGCGTTTGAGGATGGTTTCCCAGTTGAGCCCGGCCTGTGCGCCTTCAAGGATCAGCATTTCGAACAGCAGGCGGTCGTCGTGGACCGGCACGCCCCATTCGTGGTCGTGGTAGTGTACATAGTGCGGCTTGCTTTCGTTGACCCAGCCGCAGCGCGTCCGTCCGTCGCTCATTTTGTCTCCTCCTGAGCGCATGCCAAAACGTGTGAAACGGTTTTTGGGCTCATGCGCGACCAAACACAAGATCAGCGCAGGTTTAGCCCATTTGGCGCGTATTAATGTCAGCATAAGCGCGAGGCGACCTGCGAATCCGTAAAACTTTTGCCGACGATGTGGATTTTGAGTCACGCGCGCCATTTCCGGTCCTTACGCAGGCCTGACAAAATGATCCGCTGAGCTTATCGACCGCTTATCCAGATCACACGGTGTGTCGCGGAATGGCCGCATTGCGGCGATTAAGGATTTTGCGCTTTTTACCGCTACCGCAAGGGCTTAGACGCGGCGGCCCGCCAGCGGCGGCGCGGCTGCGGCGGAAATGCGGCCCTGCCTTCCGCATTGCGGCCAAAGCGTGTTTTACCCGCAGATGACGCGTACAGGGGCCGGTTCCCGATGGTTTACTTACCCCCCGGTCCGTAGCCTGAAACTCAGCCGGGGCGCTGTTGAGCCACACAGCTTGAACGCCCAGCACGCAGGCTTTCCCTTTCAAGGGGGAGACACCGGCTGGTCTTTCTGTTCGCACCGGATGCGCGGATGGAAAGCGCCACGGACACACATTCAACTGGAACCGAAAGGAACCCCACCATGACCCGTTTTAACCTGACCACCAAGATCGCCGCCTTCGCCATTGCCGGTGCCGCCCTGTCCATGACTCCGGCCCTGGCGCAAACGGCCCCTTCGACCGACGCTACGGCCACGGCCGAAGCCCCGGCGGCCTCCACCACCCTGACCGGCAAGATCGCCGCTGCGGGCGAAAAGGCCGGCACCTTCACCCTGAAGGTCGGTGAGGCCCCGGCGGCCAAGGAAATCGCCGTTGACGCCTCGGCCGCTACGTCTGACGGCCAACCCTTCGCCATCGGCGATGAAGTGACCGTCACCGGTACCCTGAGCGCCGACCAGATGGCCCTGAAGGCGTCTTCGCTCGCCAAGTCGGGCGCTGCGGCGACCTCGGCCCCGGCGGACTCTTCGGGCGCGCAGTCTTCGCCGTCCACGGAGCCGGCTCCGGCCACTGAACCGGCTCAGCAGCCCGCTCAGTAATTCGGCTGACCTGAGCTAAAGGCCTCAACCGGTGCCCGCCGACGGGCATCGGTCAGCCCCGCCGCCCCTCCGGGGCACTGAGGGCCACTCAGCGAAAACCCCGTCCGGCCACCCCTCCGGATGGGGTTTTTTATATCGCCAGAGAGGGGGGTTTTTATCATCGCAGGCCCGTCTCCGGATCGCTTTCTTATCGGGGTGCGGACAGAATTAATGTCAATAAAACAGGAGGATATGATGAACGACCTTATCACCAACGGCCCCTTAAGCGACTGGAACGAGCATGATGCCTTCTGGCAACGCGACTTTGCCAACCGGCCCTATGGAGCGGAAGAGAGCTATGGTCAGTTTCGCCCGGCCTATCGCTTTGGCTACGACCTTTACGGCGAACACGAAGGTACGGCCTTCAACGACCTCAGCGACGAGCAGTTGCGCCATCGCTGGGACACCTATCCGGAGCGCGGCGATCTGAGCTGGGATCGCGCGCGTGATGCGGCCCGCGACGCCTATGCCCGCCGCGACATTGATCCCGCACCGCGTCTGGAAGCGGTGATCGACAAGGACTGAGGCAAACGCCCCGCCCCTTATCCGGCCGTCCTGCCTTGCAGGGCGGCCTTTGAGCGCTTTCCGAAAAGTGGGATGCACTTTTCGGATAAAAAGCGCAGTAAACCAAAAACTTAGAGCGTTGTTTCGATTCAGAATGAACGAAATACGCTCTAATGTTTGGAGAGGTTCAGAAGCGGCGATTGACCGACAGCCAGTAGGTACGCGGGCGCAGGGGCGTATTTTGCGAGGCGGTGTCGAGGGCGAACGGGTTGCCATAGGCGAAGCTGTTGCTCTTGTTGCCCGTGGCATTGGTCACGCGCAGGGCCAGCGTATAGGCCCCCAGATCGGCGGTGCTCCCCAGATCGAGATTGACATAGCCCTTCATGCGGATGATGCGGCTGATGCCGTAGTTGAGGGGCGAGCCGTCGCGGTATGACAGGACGGCGGTGTTCTCCAGCGGCAGGGTGAACAGCGGCGTGCGCCACTGGGCGCTCAGACTGGCCATGCGACGTGAAATATAGGGCATCCCCTCTTCGCGCACCTTGGCATAGATGGGATTGGTCTTATGCAGGTTGGGATCGCTGAACTGCGCCCGCAGTTGCAGCGTCAGGTCGTCTATGGGTCGCCACCCGCCTTCGATTTCGAGGCCGGTATTACGCCCATCGCCGATATTCAGCGTCACCGGCAGGCCGGTGGGGCGCAACTGATCGGACTGGATATCGCGCCATTCGATATGGAAAAGGGCGGCGTCCACCCGCAGACGGCCATCCGGCGCGCGGTATTTCAGACCGGTCTCAAGGCTGGACAGACGGTCCCCCTTATAGGTGCCGGGGACGATGCTCTTCTGAGCCGTGGTGGTGTTGAAGCCGCCGGTGCGGAACCCGTCAGACGACAGGGCATAGAGCATCAGCGAGGCGGAGGGCTGATAGCTGAGCATCAGTTCGTGCGTCACCGGATTGGCATTGATGACGCCAGTGATGCGCCCGCTGGTGGCATAGTCCACAAGGCGCACCCGCGCGATATCGCTGAGGGTGCGGTGACGCGACCTTTGCGCCCGCAGACCCGCCGACAAGGTCCACTTCGGCGTCAGGTCCCAGGTGATCTTGGCGAAGGCGGCGGCATCGTCGATACGGTCGGAGCGATCCTCGTCATAGAGGGTGCGCCGGGTATAGACGTCGATCAGCAGCGGGGTAAAACTTTCTTCGCTTCGGGCCGCAAACACCCCGGCCAGCCAACGGACCGGACGGTCGGACGGCGAGACGTAACTGGCTTCGAGGCTGGACAGACGGATGATCTGATCCTCCTCGAAGAAGAAAACGCCGGAATTGGCCACGGAGACGTAGCGCCCGACGGGCTGTGCATCATACCCGGTGTGAATCTTGTGACGTAACCGGTTGAGCGATACCCGCCACGTCCCGGACGCGCTTTCGTGCGTCACCCCCATCGCCAGGTTCTGGAAAATATTGTCGTGCGGCTCGGCCAGAGACAGGGCGCGGCGATAGGAGCCTGTGCGCCCCATGACGTACTGACTGTTGGACGAGCGCAGGTCCTGCATGGTCACGGTCGAATCGAAGCTCAGGCCCGGCGTGGCCTGCCACTTGACGGACAGACGTCCGCCCGAACGTTCGGTGTCGTTGCTGGCGTTGCGCGTAAGGGCCACATCCTTGATGAATCCGGCGGATTTTTCATCCCACAGGACGGCGCGTACCGCCGCTTCGCCCGGCAGGGGCAGGTTGATCATGCCGGTGGTGCGCCACGACGGCTTGCCCTCGGAGGCCGTACCGAGGGCGACGCCCGCTTCGCCTTCGAAATGATCGAGCAGCGGTTTGTTGGTGACCAGCCGCACGACGCCCGACAGGGCCCCCTGACCGTACAGATTGCCCTGCGGTCCTTTCAGGACTTCGAGGCGCGCCATATCGACCAGCAGAAGGTCGGGGTCGGGCGCATTATAGGTGATGGGCGTATCGTCCAGATAAAGCCCGACCATCGACTGGGTGCGGCCGGTCAGCACGCTGTCGGAAACCCCGCGCAGGAAGATCTTGTCGCGCCCGGGCCCCAGATTGGTGACGGTCATGCCCGCGACGTGGGGGGCCAGGCTCGACAGATCGGTATCATTGCCCGACAGCATGGGCGGCGCGACGACGCTGACCCCGGCCGGCGTGTCGAACAGGCGCGTCGGGTGACGCACGATGATCAGCGGGATGTCGTCATCGGACGGCGGCGCGACGGCGCGGGGCGCAGGCGGTGCGGCGGGACGGGCGACGACCGCGAGGGGCTGCGTATCGCGGACCAGCCGATAGGTGACGGCATCGACGCGCTCGACGCGGCATTGGCTGCCGGACAGGAGCTTTTGCAGGGCCTGCTGTGCCGACAGATGGCCTTTGACGGCACGCGGGGTGGCGGCGCACAGGGCCGGATCGACGCCGCCCACGGAAATGCCGCTGCGGGCAGCCAGCGCGATCAGGGACTGGGTCAGGGGACGGGCGGGAAGGTCGAGCGCGTGGCGACGATCGGCCGCCTGAGCGGCAGAGACGCTGAATACCGCAGCGCAAACGCTAGCGGTCAGAAGCCCTTTGGCGCAGATAGATGGCTTCGGGCGTCGTGCGGGCATCGACCGGTAAGAACTCAGCTATACGCCCGGCAACCGCAGACTGCGAATCGAGGGTCAGGATGGCATTCAGCCTCAACTGCGCGGCGTCGCCTTCGACGATGATCGGCTTATCGAAATACCGGTTCAGGTCGGCGGCCACGACGGACAGCGGCTGATTGCGATAGATAGCACGGGATGATTGCCACGCAAAGGCCTCCGACGGGTCGGCCTTGGCCAGGTGCCGGGTGCCCGACGCTTCGCGGTAAGTGCTCATATCACCGGGTCGCAGGCGCGTTGCCGCGCGACCATCGGCCATCTCAACTTCGCCCTCACGCACGGCCACGCGCACCTCGCCATTGAGGCGTGCTACATTGAATTCGGTGCCGATGTCGGTCAGGGTCAGGTCGCCGGTGCGCAGGCGGAAGGGCTGATTGGCCTTGTGCGCCACGGTCACCGCCACTTCGCCACGGTCGAGGGTGACGGTGCGCGCCGAGGCGGTCATCTTTACCGACAGGTGGGTGTCGGTATTGAGCATCAGTTGCGTGCCGTCGGCCAGGGTGACGGACTGGCGTTGTCCCTTCTGCGTGGCATAGACCTCGGTCGGCGACAGGGTGCCGGAGGCCAGAAGGAAGACGCCCGCCACGACGGCAGCCAGTCCGCTGGCGCCCATGGCCATCAGGCCGAAACGGCGCGTCGGCTGACGCACGGGCAGGGGGCGAACAATGGGGGTTTCGCTGGATGCGGGCGCATCGGCGTCCAGCGCGTTCCACAGGGCCAGAGCCTCGGCATAGGCGCGGGCATGGCGCGGTGAAGTGTCGAGCCAGTCGATCAGAGCGACGATCTCGGCTTCGCCGATCGTCTCCGACTGTGCCCGGATGGCCCAGTCGGCGGCTTCGGCTTCGATTTTCGCGTCGATGTCCGACATGGTTATTGGCCTCTCTGACCTGATGACACCCTGATACGCTGTTACCCGTAAAATTTCCTTCGCACCGCGGTAAATTAATTCAGCCGCCGACTTCGGTTGAGCGCCAGAAGGTGTTTGAGCGCGCTGCTCAGATGTTTTTCGACCGAACTGAGCGAGATGTCGAGGCGGCGGGCTACCTCGGTCTGGCTGAGGCCCTCCAGCTTGTGCAGCCGGAAGATGTCGCGTGTCCGGGGCGGCAGGGCGTCAATGTCCTTCAGGACGGCGCGCAGGGTCTGACGCGCCCCCAGCCTGGCCTCGGCATCGGGTGAGGCGTCGGCTTCGCCCGTCATCTGTGGGTTCAGGCCCTGCCACGCGTCTTCGCGCGCCTCGCGGCGGCTGAGCGCGCGGCGTCGGTTGAGCCACAGATTGTTGGCCATGCGGAACAGAAAGGCCAGAGGTTCCTGAATATCGCCGTCTATGCCGCCGCGCATCAGGCGCAGATAAAGGTCCTGCAGCACGTCCTCGGCGCTCGCTTCGTCGCCGCACAGCCGCGTCAGGTAACGCAGCAGCACGTCGCGTTTGGCGAAATAGGTTTCCGTCAGGCGCGCGGGGTGGGTCATCGGCTCTCTGAGGTTGACGCAGCGTCTTGATATAGGAGCGATTTTCCTTCGCCGACAAGCCTTTCTGCGGTGTGGCACGCAGCAAAGTAAAAAAATTATAAAAATTTTAAGACAGGGCATGAGGGTTGCCCCGATCGACGGTGTCATCTGATCAGGAGGCTCCTCCGGAAGGTGACCGCCAGCTCTGCGGGGGGCAGGCGGAGACCGGGGCCTTCACCTTAAACCTGAGCCGGACGTCGTGAGTCTGCGACGTCCGGATTTTCTTCCGCAATTCCTGCGAGCGGGGCTGTGTCGATGCGTTTGCTGAACATCATGCTGACCAAGGCGAAGGGTGGAGACGGCCTGATGGCGCGTCACTATCACGAAGCCCTGACGGCGGAAGGCTACGACGTGGTGAGCGTCGGCCATCCGGACGGCATGTTGTCCGATCTGCCGGGCTTCCGACCGCTCAATAACCGTTTTATCTCCGACCCGATCTGCGCCCTGCGTCTGGCGGGCTATACGCACAGCTTCCGGCCTGATCTGGTCATTGCCCATGGCAACCGCGCCGGGCGCACCTGTATGCTGCCCTTTATCGGCACACGCCAGCGTACGGTTCAGGTGCTGCACACCCCGTCGTACAAGCCGCACCTGAAAGACGTGTCCGCCGCCCTGTGCGTCAGCGGCCGTGTGCGCGAAGGGGCGCAGTCGCGTTTTCCCGGTCTGCGCCTGTTCGATGTGGCCAACTTCTCGCATCTCCGGGCCCTGCCGGTGAAGCCGAAGGGCAACCCGGTGCCGGTCATCGGGGCCATGGGGCGTTTGCATTCGATCAAGGGGTTCGACCTGCTGCTGGAGGCCTGTGTTGAGCTGCGCGCCGCCGGTCAGCGCTTTGAGCTGTGCATCGCCGGGGACGGCCCTGAGCGCGCCGCGCTCGAAGCCCTGACCCGTCAGTTCCGCCTTGAAAATCACGTGCGCTTCTGCGGCTGGGTCAAGGACCCGCTGAGCTTCCTTAACGGGGTCGATCTGTTCGTTGTGCCGTCTCGTGAGGAATCCTTCGGCCTGGTCGTCATCGAGGCGCTGGCCGCCGGGGTGCCGGTGGTGGCGTCGGACACCGAAGGCCCGCGCGAAGTTCTGTGTGGCGGTCAGTTCGGTGCCCTGTTCCCCCGGGAAAACACCGCAGCCCTGGCGCAGGCGCTCGGTGGCGCGCTCGACAACTGGTCCGACTGGTTGCGCCGGGCGCGCGACGCGCAGACCTATGCCATCGACTCTTTCGGTTTTGACGCCGGTCGCCGCCGTCTGCGCCGCACGGTCGAGGCGTTGGCGTGATCGAACTGTGGCAGGCGGGTTTCGTCCCGCGACCGCTTGAGGACGTGGCCTTTGCTGCGCCGCGTGCCGACGAGGTGGTGTGGTTGCCGCCGCAGGGCGCGTTCCGTTTTGTCGCCGACCCCTTCGGCCTGAGACGCGAAGAGGGGATCACCGTCTTCGCCGAGACCTGGGATTATCGCATTAAGCGCGGCGAAATTCATTATTTTCAATATGATCACGACTACCACCTGATCGCTTCGGGCCCGGCCCTGATCGCGCCGTTTCACCTGTCCTATCCCTTCCTGATCGAAGAGGCGGGTGAACTCTATATGCTGCCCGAAGCGCACAAGAGCGGCGTCCTGACCCTCTATCGCTGCGAGCGCTTTCCCGACCGCTGGGCGCCGGTCAAGACCCTGCTGGACGTCCCGGCCATCGACGCCACCGTCGTCAGGCACGACGGGCGCTGGTGGATGTTCTACGCCCTGCCGGGGGCCGAGCGGCGGGCAATGCGCGAACTGCATGTGGCCTATGCCGACGACCTTCTGGGGCCGTGGCAGCCGCACGCCGCCAACCCGGTGCGCGCCGGGCTTGAAACCTCACGCCCCGGCGGCACGCCCTTTGTCCGCGACGGCAAGCTGCACCTGCCCATGCAAGATTGCGTGGCGACCTATGGCGCGGCGATCAACCTGCTGCGCATCGACACCCTGACGCCGGAACGCTTCTGCGCCGGCCCCGTGGCACGCCTGAACGGGGAGGGCCTGCTGGAAGGCTATGGCGACGGTTTTCATACCCTGTCGGGGCACGGCGGTGTGACCTTTATCGACGTCAAACGCCTGCATCGCTCAGCGGCGGAGCCGTTGATCAAGCTGCAATTCAAGCTCAGGAAGGCTCTGGGGAAGCGGTAACAACCTGCGCCAGGTCGCGCCACGCGCCCTCATCCCAGAAGCGCCGCGCCTGACCCGATGGCGACGGCAGCACCCACAGCGTCGTCTCTCCCGCCGTTTCCACCTGCCGCCCCAGCGCAATCTGACCCGTCGGTCGCCCCAGAAAGACGCTGGCCGCCGTCTTCGAGGTGAAGGCCAGATGCCGCGGCGCATATTCTGTGATCTTGGCCCTTAAGGCCTCGGCGTTCCACGCCTCGGCGGGCAGGTCCACATCATTGCCATAGTGCGCCTTGCACAGGTCCGTCAGCCCGATCCCATGGTCGAGCAGGCGCGGATACTCCGTCGGCGACAGCCGTTCGTGGGTCAGACCCACCTTATGCAGGGTACGCCAGAAAAAATTCCCCGGATGCGCATAATAGGCCCGCTTCTGCGCCGACACCCGCCCCAGCGCTGTGCCGCAAAACACCAGTTTCAGCCCCGGCCGCAACAGGTCCGGCACCTTGTGCGCGTCGGGCAAAAGACCAGCACGGTCCAAAGGCGTCATGGGTTATGCCTGTTTAAGAAAGAGCCTCCGGCGGGCAGGGGCTCAGCCCCTGCACCCATTACACGCCCGGCACAAAGGCCGCGCCGCCGGTCTGGCCGCGATGGCGCAGACAGGCGTCGAGCAGGGTGCAGCTCATCATCGCCTCGGCCACCGGCACGGCACGGATACCGACGCAGGGGTCGTGGCGGCCCTTGGTGCGGATATCGACGTCCTTGCCGTCAATGTCGATCGACTGACGCTCGGTCAGGATGGACGAGGTCGGCTTTAGCGCCAGCCGCGCCACAATCGTCTGCCCCGTCGAAATGCCGCCCAATATGCCGCCCGCGTGGTTCGATAGGAATTCGATACCGTCCGGTCCCATGCGCATTTCATCGGCGTTCTGTTCGCCGGACAGGGTAGCCGCGTTGAAGCCTTCGCCGATTTCCACACCCTTGACGGCGTTAATCGACATCAGATTGGCCGCAAGGTCCGAATCCAGCTTGCCATAGATGGGCGCGCCCCAGCCGGCGGGCACGCCTTCGGCCTGCACCTCGACCACCGCGCCTATGGAGGAGCCCGCCTTGCGTATGCCGTCGAGATAGTCTTCGAATTGCGCCAGCGTGCTGGCGTCCGGCGAAAACAGCGGGTTCTGATCGACCTGCGCCCAGTCCCAGTGCGCGCGGTCGATGGTGTGGACCCCCAGTTGCACGAGGGCGGCGCGCACCGCGATCTGCGGCCCGATCAGGGTTTTCAGCACCTTCAGCGCCACGGCCCCGGCGGCGACGCGCGCCGCGGTTTCGCGCGCGCTGGAGCGGCCCCCGCCGCGATAGTCGCGGATACCGTACTTGGCAAAATAGGTGTAGTCGGCGTGGCCCGGCCGGAACTGACGCGCGATTTCACCGTAGTCCTTCGAGCGTTGATCGGTGTTTTCGATCAGCACCGAAATCGGCGTGCCGGTCGTCTTGCCCTCAAACACGCCCGACAAAATCTTCGCTTCGTCGGCTTCGCGGCGCTGGGTGACAAAGCGCGAGCCGCCCGGCTTGCGGCGGTCGAGCGCCCCTTGCAGATCGGCCTCGGACAGCGCAATCCCCGGCGGGCACCCGTCGATCACGCAGCCGAGCGCCGGACCGTGGCTTTCGCCCCAGGTGGTAACGCGGAAAAGATGACCGAAGCTGTTGTGCGACATGGAGCCAGCGCTTTCCGAAAAGTGGGACGCACTTTTCGGATACAAAAGCGCGTTAAGCCTAAAATCAGAGCGTAATTTCGCTTCAACTTGAACGAAATACGCTCCAGCCTTTTTTATGCCGTGGCCTTACGGCACTTCTGCGGGGCGCGCAACTCAATCGTGCTGAAGTCTTAAGCCCACTTGCGGTGAAATTCGGCCAGCAGGTCTGAGGCCGGGCGCATAGGCGTCTCAAAGGCCTCAAAACGCAGATGCAGATCGCCCGCCGGATAGCGTGCCGTGGCGGGCAGGCCCAAGCCTTTAAGCGTCAGGCGGTTATCGACGGCGTCGCTCAGATCGACCGTCTGCGGGCCGTGCGGTGTCTCGACGCGCACCTGTCCCCCCAGTCGCAGGCGGCGGGCCTCGACCGGCACGGTTAGACACAGATCATGACCCTCGGCGTGCAGGTCCTCGCGGCGTTCGATCTCGATGCGGAAAACGTGCTCCGTACCACCGGGCCGTGCGGCCTTAAGCCGCAGCCGTTCCCCGTCGCGCAGGCCCGCCGGCAGGGTGATGCGCAACGTCTTGCGGTGCATCAGGCTGCGACCCGGTCCGGCGTCATGGATCAGTTCCAGCGGCAGGGGCACATCGGTGACAATGCCGCCCCCCGTGACGGCTGTCTCGACGCTGAGACGCAGGGGCTCTGCCGGGTCGGACAGTTCTTCTATGATTTCCGATATATCCGGCCCATTCCTGAGCTGTCGCATCAAAAGATCGCGGGCCAGAATCAACCGTCGCAACGGCGCATCTGTGCCGTTCAGGTCCGGATGTGCCCGTTTCACCCGCTGGCGAAAGGCCGCTTGTACGTCTTGCGCGCGGATCGGTTCACTGAGACCGAGGAGGCCGAGGGCGGAGGTTCTGTTCATTCTGAAGAGACGGGCCGGAGATATATTGACGCACTGTGCTCCCCTATGGTCAACAGCGGGTTAACAAACCCATTATAGCTCTCCGCCGCAGGCGGGGAGACACCGGTCTGGAGAAACCCCTATGTCCCGTTCCGATCTGATTCCTCCCAGCCCTGACTATGCCGATGCCCATGCCGCGAACGAGGCCGATATCGACGGGGCCGAGCCGTTTGATCTGTTTGGTCAATGGTTGATGGATGCGCGCGGCAAGGAGCCGAACGACCCGAACGCCATGACGGTGGCCACGGTGGACCCGGAAGGCATGCCCGACGCGCGCATGGTGCTGCTCAAGGATTTCGACCGGCAGGGCTTTGTTTTCTATACCAATACTGAGAGCGCCAAGGGGCGTCAGATTCTGGAGGCGCGCAAGGCCGCCCTGTTGTTTCACTGGAAGTCGCTGCGCCGTCAGGTACGAATCCGTGGCACAGTCGAACTCGTCAGAGAGGCCGAGGCGGATGAATATTTCGCGTCGCGCGCCCGCAATTCGCAGATCGGGGCCTGGGCGTCGGAGCAGTCACGGCCACTGGAAAGCCGCTTTGCGCTGGAAAAGCGCGTCGCCGAATATGGTCTGAAATTCGGCATCGGGGCGGTGCCGCGCCCGCCGCACTGGACGGGATTCCGCATCGTGCCGACGGAGATGGAATTCTGGCGCGACAAACCGTTCCGGCTGCACGACCGCCTCAAGTTCGAACGGGCCGGCGACGGGTGGGTGAAGTCGAAGCTCTATCCGTAAAAAGTGCGAAACCTGGAGGCAGTTCGGGTGCTTTCTTAGGAACCACAGATTACACAGATTTTGAGTCTCAGATGACCTTATGGGGGGAGTCTAAAGTCGCGCAGCGCCAATCTGTGCAATCTGTGTAATCTCTGGTTCTCAATAATGTCAGAGCGTCGGTCTAAGGCCGCCGCGTGGGCGCGACTTAGGAATCTGCGCATCGAAGACATTAGCCAGCGGTCAAGGTACCACGCTCGTGAACGCGTAAGCATTTTCACCACGGATAGACACGGATGACGGCCTTTCGGCGGTCGTCACGGATGGTCAGCGCGCGATTAAACCGTCATAAGCTCAGAATATCCGTGGGTGCCCGCGGGCGGGCAGCATCCGTGTCTATCTGTGGTTAAACCTTATTCCCTCTCACCACCCGGATGGATCGGGGCTGTAGAAGGGCCGCACGTCCGACACGCTGAGGCCCGCTGTATGGGCGGCCTCAATACCTTCGTCGCTGTCCTCATAGGCATGAGCTTCGGACGGCGCGATGCCCAGACGGCGACAAGCCTCAAGATAAAGGTCCGGGGCCGGTTTACCGACGCCCGTATCTTCAAACGCCACCACGGCGTCAAAGCGCTCATAAAGTCCGATGGCTTTCAGAGTGGCCTCGACAATTCCCTTTTGCCCGCCGGAACAGACCCCTAGTTTCAGCTTGCCATAACAGGCCCTGACCAGCGCTTCGGTGGCCGGGATGGCCTGCACGGCGTCGATGTGCGCCAGAAACAGGGGTGCGTTGCGTGCGGCGACGGCCTCGGCATCAAACGCCGTGCCGGTTTCCTGCGCCACGGCTTCCAGAAGGGCTTTGCGCGACCAGCCCAGCCGCGCGGCGTAAAAGTCAGCGCGAAAGTCGATGCCAAAGGGGGCCAAAGCCGCCCGAAACGCCCGGTAATGGGCAGCGAAGGTGTCGGCCAGAGTCCCGTCACAATCGAAGATCAGGGCTTTGGCGTGTGCGGGTGGGTGCAGCGAGTCAGCGAATATCATCCGAACTGTCTATACCAACCACCGCGTCATGGCTTGACGAAAAGACGGCGGGAGTCCAGACAGACGGGGTTTTCCTGTGTTCTGAGTATCCTGCATGACCGACGCCTTTTTGCCCGACGCGCTACCTGATGCCCTTATTGCGCACCTGTCCGAAGGGGCCGATGACATCATCACGACCTCCTGCGCCGTGGTGATCCTGAAGGGCAAGCGCGCCTACAAGGTCAAAAAGAGCGTCGATTACGGCTTTCTCGACTTCACCTCGGTCGAAAAGCGCCGCAAGGCCCTGCTGCGCGAACTGCGCTACAATCAGCGCATGGCCGCCGACATCTATCTGGGGGTTGAGGAAATCAAAGGCGAAAGCGTGCTGGTCATGCGCCGCTTCGACACGGCGGGTGTGCTGGCTGAACAGAGCCAGTTGCGCGCCGACTGGACGCCCGATCCTGACCTGATGCACGATCTGGGGCAGATCATCGCGCAGTTCCACGCCGGCTCGGAAATCTGCCGCGATGCCGAGCACGAATTTAACGTCAAATACGTCATCGACTCGAACAAGAAGAATATCGAGGTCTTCCGCGAGGAACTGGGGGCCGAGGCTGTTGATGCCTATGACCGCGCTATTCAGGCCGCCTATGCGGAACTGGTCGAGGATGTGAAACGCCGCTTCGCCGAAGGCTATGTCCGTCATTGCCACGGCGATCTGCACCTCGGCAATATCCTGATCGAGAACGACAGGCCGGTGCTGTTCGACTGCATCGAGTTCAATGAGCGGCTAAGCCAGATCGACGTGCTCTATGACCTCGCCTTCCTGCTGATGGACCTGTGGGTGCGGGGGCATGACGTCGCTGCCAATACCGTGCTCAATATCTATGTCGAAAAGGCCGCGCGGCTGGAGGACGACATCCACAGCGTCTATGCCGGGCTGAAACTGCTGCCGCTCTATATGTCGGTGCGCGCCGGGGTGCGCTGTCACGTCAATGCCAACTATGGCGGCACGCCCAACTACGCCATGGAAAAGGCGAAGATGTATCTCCAGGCCGCGCACGCCTTTCTGGAAATGAAGCCGGCGGAATTACTGGCCGTCGGCGGCCTGTCCGGGTCGGGCAAGAGCACCCATTCGCGCCATATTGCGCCGCAGACGGGGCGTGCCCCCGGCGCGCTGGTGCTGCGTTCGGACGAGATGCGCAAACGCCTGTGGGCCTGCCCGGAGTTCGAGACCCTGCCGAAGGAGGCCTATACGCCGGAAGAGAATGCGCGCGTCTATACGCACATGTTCGATCTGGCACGCACGGCGGTGCGGAGCGGTCAGTCGGTGATTCTCGACGCCACCTTCCGCAATCAGGACCGGGCGCGTGAGGCGAAGGCCCTGGCGGAAACGCAGGGCGTCGCCTTCCGCGCCCTGTGGATGGACGTCCCGGCGGATGAGCGGCTGCGGCGCGTCCTGCAAAGGCGCAATGATGTGTCGGACGCCACGCCGGACATTGCCGGGGCGCAGACCGATCCGGCGCTCGATACGGACCTGTGGACGATGACGCCGAATCCGTGATCGAAACCAAGGTAAATATCGCGTGAACAGGTGCATTTTTGACACGTTCCCTGCGTATAGTTCGCGCGATAACAGGTAGGCCGGTGACGACGCCTTGCGATTAGCCGAGGGTCCGCTGGGGACAGTAAAGTTTTTAGGGCTGGGACAACGTGCCGGACGAAGTGACGCATTTTGACGCCGAAACCGCGGTAGATACGGGGCAGGGGCGCAGGAAGGGCCTTGGCTTTGCGCCGGTGGCCTTTGTCATCAGCCTGTTTGCCCCCCTGACCTATGGCGTGGCCATGCTGGCGACGCGCAGCGGCTACATCAGCTATGATCTGGGTTTCAACACCATCGCCCTGACCTATGTGCCCAAGATCGCCACGGTGGCGATGATTCTGTCGGCCCTCTCGCTGCTTATCTCCGTCTTCAAGGCGCCGAAGACCTACGGGCCGTGGGCCCTGTCGGCGGTGATTGTCTCCGGCTCGGTGCTGGCGGGGTATTACGCCTATGAACTGCGCCTGAAGGCCAACCCGCCGATTCACGAGGTGGCGACCGACTGGGAACGCCCGGTAACCTTTTCGAGCAAGCTGATCACGGCGCGCGGCCCTTCGGCGCATCCCGTCGAGGATTCGCCCTATGTCGGGCGCAACGTCGCCTATGAATGGGCGGGGCAATCGCTGGCGGCGATCAATGCGCAGACCTGTCCCATGGCCTCTACCATACCCGGCCGTCCCAAGGATGCGGCGGCCGTGGTGCGTATTCTGCGGCAGGAAGGCTATGTCGTCTTCGGTCAGTCCGACTGGCGCGTCGAAGCCATCTGGGAAGATCCGTGGTGGGGCAATCGCTCGGACCTCGTCGTGCGGCTGGATCCGGACAAGACCGATATTCGCTCGGTCAGCCGCGAAGAGGCCGTCGATCTGGGCGGCAACTGCAAGCGCGTCACGGCGCTGATTCAGCGCCTCAAATCCTGACCCCACAGGGAATTTTACCACATCGGGCGGCTTAAGACTTGCTTAACCCTCTCCATCTGAGGAGAGGAGGCCGCCATGTTGTCCCGTTTTGGCTATATTGTCTCAAAACGCGCCCTTTATCTGGCGACGGGTTGGCTGATCCTGTTTGCAGCGCAGTTGAGCGTCGCCAGTTGTACGCCTGAACCCGTCACGGGCTATGCCGTGCGCATCAGCGCCGAACGCTGAGCCGCCCGCGTAACACCAAGATAAAACATCAGTTTCCGTAGCTGCCGCTCCATAAATCGCGGCCGCCTCATTTATGTTGCATTGCAATATAGCGAACAGCGTTCCTTAAAAATAAGTTTCTTTTGAAACCTTAGGCCGCTCGCAGGTCGTGACAAATCGGTCGCATCTCTTTTCACTTTTATGGGGATAATTTGCTGCCCAAAAGGCGAAAAACTGAAAATTTCCAGACCTTTCGTTGAATGTGGGGAACGCGGCAAAGAAATAGCCGACGCTTGCCACCTTACAGTTTTGTAATTAACGCGCTGAAAAAACGAGAGAATTTTAGTTTCAGGTCGTGGTAACTCCCTCAGTAGTCTCAATTTTTACGCGATTGAAAGGCAGCGGTTTCCGGTGTGACTTAATTGGAACAGGTTGCAAACGTTATTTAATCTTTGGTGACGCGCGATTGACGGATTTATGACGCGGGTGCCTTACTTTCGCCAACAGCTCATAAAGGGCTGGATAACAGTGGGCTTTGACCTCTCTTCAAGGCCCCAAATCCGGAGAACTAGAGTGATCAACAAATCGAAGCGATCAGGCCTGATGGTCTCGACGACGCTGTGCGGCGCGCTGCTGTCGGCCATGGCGTTGACTGCGGTAACGTCGATTGTGCCTCAGGTGGCTATGGCCCAGAGTGCGGTGGGTACGGTCTATGGTAAGGCCGCGGCGGGTGAAACCGTCACCCTGACGGATAAAGAAACCGGCGTGGCGAATACCTCCAAGGCCAACGCCTCCGGCGATTTCAGCTTTGCCCAGCTCCCCCCAGGTGAATATACGGTCAAGCTCGCCAGCGGTAAGTCCGTTGACGTCACCGTCGTGGCCGGTAGCGGTGCCCTCGCTGACTTTAGCGTCACCGAAGTGGTGGTGCGTGGCTCGCGCAGCAATCTGAACCGTATCGATGTCAAGTCCACGGAATCGACAACCATTCTGACGGCGTCTCAGATCGAAAACCTGCCGGTTACGCGCGAAATCTCGGCCGTGGCCCTACTCGCACCGGGTACGTTGGCTAACGGTTCGCCGGATAACTTTGGTAACACGGTGAGCGTTGGCGGTTCGTCAGTTGCCGAAAACGGCTATTATATTAACGGCTTTGACGTCACCAATATTCGGACTTTCCTGTCCTACGCTAACCTGTCCTACGACGCCGTTGGCCAGCAACAGGTAAAGACAGGCGGTTACGGTGCCGAATTCGGCCGTTCGCTCGGTGGTGTGATCTCGGTCGTGACCAAGCGCGGTACCAACCAGTGGCGCTACGGCGGTTCGGTGACTTACGCTCCTTCCGAATGGGATGCGAAAGCCAAGGACGCCGTCTCGATTGATCCGGCCAAACGCCGCCCCGCAACTGCGGCGACTGCCCTCAATCCATTCGCTGATAGTGAGCCGGATAAGTATTTGGCCTATCGTAGTGCGAACCGTTACACAGAGGCGTTGTGGACCAATTGGGTCAGCGGTCCGATCATTGAAGACAAGTTGTTCATGTTTGCCTCGCTCGAAAAGGGCAAGACTCAAACTGACACCTTCGGCGTTAACACATCGAAGCGCGTAGTTAATACGTCACCCACGGGTCTGTTGAAGCTCGACTACTACCTTACGCCAAAGCACCACTTTGAGTATACGGGTATTCTCAACAAGTCGATCGACAAGGTTGAGAATTTTATATACACCGACGTCAACCAGTTCGGCAAACCGATGAAGTACGTCGGCGCCCATCAAGCTCCGACGTCAAATTATGACGTGGAAAGCGGTGGTTACGTCCACGTTTTGAAGTATACAGGCGAAATCACTGACAACCTCACCTTGTCGTTGATGGGCGGTAAGCTGCACAGCGTTAACAACGCCCAAAACCCGGCCGTAGCGAACCCCGCTGCAGCACAGTGCGTCGCGGCTTACGACTCTCGTGGTGCCGACGCTACCGCTCTCAACTTTATCGGTTGCTGGGATGAAGACCAGTTCCGCATTCCGGACCTGAAAGCGCCTAAGGAGACCGACGAACGCAAGGCATACCGCGCGGACGTTGACTGGCGTTTAGGCAATCATACGGTTCGTTTCGGTTACGACTCTGAAACGTTTGAGTCGTCCAAGCGTGGCGAAATTTATTCTGGCGGTCAGTATTGGCGCTATTATCAACGCACCAACAATCAGACGGTTTCGGGTGTAGTCGTTCCGGCTGGTACGCTCTATGGCCGTCTGCGTGTTTATCAAACCGGGTCCGTCTCGTACAAGATCGAAAACTCTGCCTTCTATATTGAGGACAGCTGGCAGATCACGCCGACGGTCCTGCTGTACGGCGGCCTGCGGTCTGAGTCGTTCTCTAACTACAATTCAAGCAACGAACGCTTTGTTCATGCTGATAATACCATTGCGCCCCGTCTGGGCTTCTCCTGGGACGTCAACGGCGATTCGAGCTTCAAGGTCTTCGGTAACTTCGGCCGTTACTATATTCCTGTCGCCTCCAATACCAATATTCGTGCGTCCGGTATCGAGTGGCAGGAAGAAAGCTTCTATCGCTTGGGTGGTGTGAACACGGCAACCGGCGCTCCAACGTCAATCGGCGCGCAAATCGGCACCACATCACTTAACGGTTCCAAGACGGCACCAAAGGCGGCTTCGGTGGCCTCGGAAAATCTGGAGCCTATGTTTCAGGACGAATTCATTCTGGGCGCACAAAAGAAGTTTACTGACGAGCTGACCCTTGGCCTTCGTGCGACCTATCGCAAGGTTCAAAACGGCTTTGATGACCATTGTACCTACAGTCCCTATCAAAACTGGGCGAAGGACAAGGGTTACACCAACTTCGATTACCACGATGTTGCGTCTTGCCAGATCATCAACCCCGGCAAGGATGTTGTTCTGGAGTTTGATAACAACAGCACTGGCACGGCCACGCAGAACACGATCCCTGCCAGCTACTTCAAGCTGCCGGAGTACGACCGCGCCTACGCCGCTCTTGAGCTTTTCGGTAGCTACAATATCGGAAAGCTTAACCTGAACGGGTCTTACACCCTGTCTAAGAGCTACGGTAACTCGGAAGGCTATGTGAACACGACACTCGGGCAGGTGGATGCTGGTCTGGTGCAGGATTTCGACAACTATCTGTTTGAAGTCGGGTCGCGCGGCTTGCTGCCAAATGACCGCACCCACTCCTTGAAGCTGTTCGGCAACTACCGCCTGACGGAAGAGTTCAACCTGGGCGGCTTCCTGCAAGTCACGTCGGGTCGTCCGATCAACTGCACGGGCTATGTCGACACGACTGATCCGACTCTTTCCGGGGAGGATGCAAAGCAATTAGCGCTTTACAGCGCTTCGTCCTTCTTCTGCTCGCGCGCTGACGGCACGAAGTATATCGCTGAACGCGGCACGCTGGGCCGCACTCCGACTTCAGTGGTGTTCAATACGCAAGTTCAGTACCGCCCGAATTGGGCCAACAACCATGTTGCCTTCTATTTGGATGTGTCGAACCTGTTTAACTCGCGAGAAACCCTCACGGTTCAAGAGTCGTCGCAACGCGGAGGCGCTAGCTCTCCCCAGTATGACCCTGACTATGGCCGTCCGCTCAGCTTCCAGACTCCGCGGTCTGCTCGTCTGACGATGCGGTACAACTTCTAATCCAAGCTTTGTTTTGGATGCGTAGAATGGCAGGCCTTAGGGCCTGCCATTTTTGTTTTACGGCTACATTATTCGGGGTTATTCGTGCGCAACGAACGCGAAAAAAGCCGCGCCCGGAGGACCGGACGCGGCTTTTTTCAACGTTAACCTTAAAGCGTGATCTTACTTGATCTTGCCTTCGCGGAATTCGACGTGCTTGCGCACAACCGGGTCGTACTTCTTCAGCACGAGCTTTTCGGTCTTGGTGCGGGCGTTCTTCTTGGTGACGTAGAAGAAGCCGGTGTCCGCCGTCGAGTTCAGGCGGATCTTGATGGAGGCGGGCTTAGCCATGGCGGAACCTTAACAAACGGATCGCGACCAACGGAATCTCCAGGCCGCACAAATATTCAGGAGCGCGGAAAATACGCATCCACGCGCGGAAGTCAATGGCCAATATGGCCCCGGCTTCGATTTCCCTGAACTATAAACGCCAGGCGCGGAAAAGGCCACAGGCTGCGCTTGGCCTGTGTTATCCCCTGTGCTCGCCATAGGCCCGATGCGCCTCTGCCTGACGCCAGGCGTCCATAAACGGCGCGTCGCTGCCGTAGGCGCGGGCGCGTCTGGCCCCCATGCCCAGTAGACGACAGGCCATCTGTGCGCCCGTCAGGTCGTCGGCCAGCAGATAGGCTTCAAACATGGCATACAGCCGCTCGGCGCTTTCACGCGCCAGTTCCGGCGTCTTGTAGCGCCAGTGCGGCGACATCTGGCTGCGATAGGGTTCGAGCAGGCGCGAGGACGACTTGAGGGGCTCTTCAGGCGCGTGTCGGCTGACCCGGGCACGCGCGTCGTCTGGCCACCCATGGGGGGCGGTCTGCGCGACAGTGACAGGGGGCAGACGCTCGCTCATGCCGCTCAGTGTCCGGCAGGCCCCGTAAGAAAGCCATCCCCCGTTCGCCCGCCCGTGAGAGGCAAGGCGTTGGGGGCAGGGGGCTTTCGCATAAACAGACGGTAGGGATTAGCGCCGCTTGCCCTTCTTGGTCTTCGATTTTTCGGTAATGCCCTTCTGGCGCGCTTTGCCCGTTTTGGGGCTACCCTTCGGCCCGCCCGGTCCTTTGCGGCGCAGCGCCGTATCGACTCGCGAGCGCACGCCCAGACGCGGGCGCGGGGCGTTGGGATCGGGGGCTTCGGGCTCGGACAGGGCCTTGAAGACCAGCCCGCCGGTCATCGGCATGGCCTCCAGCAACTGCACCTCGATCTTGCGCCCCAGCGTCCAGCGGCGGTGATGGCGCTCCCCCACCAGCGCGTGGGCCGTGTCATCGTGGATATAGTAGTCATCCACGAAGGACGAGGCGGGGATGATGCCGTCGGCCCCCGTTTCGGTCAGCTTGACGAACAGGCCAAAGCGCGTGACGCCGACGATGCGGCCTTCAAACGTCGCCCCCACCTTGTCCTCAAGGAAGGCCGCCACATAGCGCTCTATGGCCTCGCGTTCGGCCTGCATCGAGCGCCGCTCGGTGGCGGTGATGTGCTCGGCCGTATCGGCCATGGTCTTGACCTCATAGTCGGTCAGACCGTCGTCCCCCAGCTTGAGCGCGCGGATCAGCGCGCGGTGCACGATCAGGTCGGCATAGCGGCGGATCGGTGAGGTGAAGTGGGCATAGCGGTCGAGATTGAGGCCGAAGTGGCCGAAATTCTCGGCGCTGTAATGGGCCTGCATCTGGGTGCGCAAAACCACCTCATTGATGACTTCGGCGTGCGGCCCGTCCTTCTGGCTGTTGAGCAACTGATTGAAGCGCTCGGTGCGCGGCGGCTCGCCCTTGTTCCACGGCAGGCCGATCGTGGCCAGAAAATCGGCCAGATTGCCGACCTTTTCGAGGCTGGGCTGTTCGTGCACGCGGTAGATCAGCGGCGTTCTGTGCTTTTCCAGCGTCTCGGCGGCGCAGACATTGGCCTGAATCATCATCTCTTCGATGAGCTGGTGTGCCTCAAGGCTGACGCGGGCGGTGATGGCCACGACATTACCCTCGGAATCGAGCTGCACCTTGCGCTCAGGCGAGTTGATGGCCAGCGGTTGACGCTCGCGCCGGCCGCGGCCCAGACAGGCGTGCGCGGCCCACAGGGGCTTCAGGAGCGTGTCGAGCAGGGGCTGCGTCTTGTCGTCGGGCGTGCCGTCGATGGCCGCCTGCGCCTGCTCATAGGAGAGCTTGGCGGCAGAGCGCATCAGGCCGCGCACGAACTGATGGCCGATCTTCTTGCCCTCGGCATTGAAGACCATGCGCACGGCCAGGGTCGCGCGGTTTTCGCCTTCCTGAAGCGAGCACAGGCCCGACGACAGCACGTGCGGCAGCATGGGCTCCACGCGGTCCGGGAAGTAGGTCGAATTGCCCTTTTCGCGGGCGTCGCGATCCAGCGACGAGCCCGATTTGACGTAGTGGGCCACGTCGGCAATGGCCACCCACACGACGTAGCCGCCGGGATTGCTGGCGTCATCATCGGCATGGGCATAGACGGCGTCGTCGTGGTCGCGGGCGTCCTGCGGGTCAATGGTGATCAGGGGCAGGTGGCGCAGGTCCTCGCGCCCTTTGAGGTCCGGAGCCTGCGCGGCCTCGGCCTCGGCTTCGGTCGATGAGTCAAAGCCGACCTTCAGCCCGTGGGCGTGGATGGCCATGATCGAGGCGATGCGCGGGGAGTCTTCCTTGCCGATCACCTCAATGAGTTTGGCGGGCTTGGGGCCATAGCGGTGGTTACCGCCCTGCGGCGCGGCGATCACCACATCACCGTCTTCGAGGGCGTCGATGGCCCCGGCGACGAGGGTGTAGCTGTCCTTCGACTTGCGATCGACGCTTTCGAGGCGGATGTCGCGCGGGCCCTTGCGCGCCTTACCGATACGCACGACGCCGACCAGCTTGGGCGCGCCCTGATCCAGCACCTTGACGAGGTGGGCGATCCACTCCTCAGAGGTCTGCTCAAAGCGCACATAGATGCGGTCGCCGACGGCCGGCGGCGTCTGGGCGATGGCTTTTTTCAGCGGGGCGAGGCGGGCCAGAGGCGGCTTGTGCTTCAGCTTGGGATCGTCCGACTTTCCAGTTCTTTGGCCCCACTTGACCCACAGATCGCCGTCTATGTCGCGCTCGACAACTTCGGCGACGCCGGTTTCGGGCAGGGCACCGACGGCCCCGAACGACTTGCGCCCGCTCTTGTTCAGCTTGCCGGAGTCGGCCAGTTGCTTGAGCCTTTGGCGCAGGGCACGACGGTCTTCGCCCTTGAGGCCGAACTGCCTGGCCAGGGCGCCGACATCCAGCTCACGGGCGGACTTCAGGACTTCGAGGAGGGTGTCGTCATCCGGCAGGCCGTCAGGCTTTTTTTGTGCTGGGCGGGGCGTAGAAGGTGTTTTCATGAGTCGCACTGTAAAGGGTTTGGCGACGCGAGGCGATGTTTTCTTATGGCCGCCCTTCTCCTCCCTGTGCCGAAGGCATGGGGAGGTGCTGAGCGTAGCGAAGCGGAGGGGAGATGGCTCAGGTCTTTCCCAAACGCTCAATGGCCAATTGTGACGCATCTTTGAGGTTTAAAGGTAGCGGAGCGGTGTGTACACTGATGGAGTCATCCCCCTCCGTCGGCTCATTTCAGTCGCCGCCACCTCCCCATCGCTGCGCGACAGGGAGGGGAGGGGCTGTCATGTCTACTCCCTGTGCCGAAGGCATGGGGAGGTGCTGAGCGTAGCGAAGCGGAGGGGACGACTCAGGCCTTGCCCAAACGCTCGATGGCCAGTCGGTACACGTCTTCGGCCACCTCATCCGCATCGGCCATTAGTTCGAAAGCGGGCGCTGCGCTTCGCTGGCGGTCCCCCTCCCCATCGCTACGCGACAGGGAGGAGAGGGACTGTCCTGTCTCCTTCCCCTGCCTGCGGCACACGGAGGAGAGGGGGGGTTAAGCCTCGGCCTTGGCTTTTTTTGCCGGGGCTTTCTTGGCTGTCGTTGCCTTCTTCGCCGCTGGTTTCTTAGCCGCTGCTGCCTTCTTGGCCGGAGCTTTTTTGGCCGCTGTCTTTTTCACGCCGCCCTTGGCCTCAATGAGCGCCAGTGCCTGTTCCAGCGTCACGTCTTCGGGCGCGGTGTCCTTGGGGATGGTGGCGTTGACCTTGCCGCACTTGACATAGGGGCCATAACGACCGGCCATGACCTGAATTGCGTCGCCCGATTCCGGGTGCGCCCCCAACTCTTTCAACGGCGCCACCGATGAGGCCTTGCCCTTGGCATTGGCGCGCTTTTCGGCCAGCAGCACGACGGCACGGTTGAGGCCCACTTCGAAAATGTCGTCGAAGCTCGGCAGGTTGGCATAGGTCTTTTCGTGCTCGATAAACGGCCCGAAACGGCCCAGCGCCGCGGTGATCGGCTTGCCGTCTTCCGGGTGGTCGCCGACTTTTCGCGGCAGCGACAACAGCTTCAGCGCGCGGTCGAGGTCAATCGACGCCGGTGGCCAGGCCTTGGGCAAAGACGAGCGCTTGGGCTTGTCGTCCTTGGATTCCGCCTCGCCAAGCTGCACATAGGGGCCGAAACGTCCGATTTTGAGCGACACCACCTTGCCGGTCTCCGGATCGCTGCCCAGTTCGCGGTCACCGGAGGCGGCAGCCTCTTCGGAAGCGTTTTCCGGGTTGCCGACGGGGCGGGTATATTTGCATTCCGGGTAGTTGGAACAGCCGACAAAGGCCCCGAAGCGCGAGGTCTTCAGGCTCAGTTGACCCGTGCCGCAGGTCGGGCAGGCGCGCGGGTTGGAGCCGTCGCCCTTGTCCGGGAAGATGTGCGGCCCCAGCGCGTCATTGAGGCGATCCAGCACTTCGGAGACGCGGAATTCGCTGATTTCCCCGGCCTTGGCGTGGAAATCCTGCCAGAATTCGCGCAGCAGCGCCTTCCAGTTCAGATCGCCCGCCGAAACGAGGTCGAGCTTTTCTTCGAGGTCGGCGGTGAAATCGTACTGCACGTAGCGCGAGAAGAACTGATCGAGGAAGGCGGTGACCAGACGGCCCTTGTCTTCCGGTATAAAGCGGTTCTTGTCCATGCGCACGTAGTCGCGGTCGCGCAGAACGCTGAGGATCGAGGCGTAGGTCGAGGGGCGACCAATGCCCAGCTCTTCCATGCGCTTGACCAGCGAGGCTTCGGAATAGCGCGGCGGTGGCTCGGTGAAGTGCTGCGCCGGCTTGATGTCGTGCACATCGACCAGCGTGCCGGTGCGCAGTTGCGGCAGGCGGCCACCATCCTCGTCCGTCTCGTCGTCCTTGCCCTCTTCGTAGAGCGCCAGATAGCCGTCGAAGGTGATGACCTGACCCGTGGCGCGCAGACCGATCGACTTGTCCTGATTGAGGAGGTCAATGGTGGTCTTTTCAACGCGGGCGGCCTCCATCTGGGCCGCCATGGTGCGCTTCCAGATCAGTTCGTACAGGCGCGCCTGATCGCCTTCGAGGCGCAGGGTCTCGGGGCGGCGGAAGATGGAGGTCGGGCGGATGGCTTCGTGGGCCTCCTGTGCGTTCTTGGCCTTCACCTTGTAGAGGCGCGGTTCGGACGGCACATAGGCGCTGCCGAAGCGCTCGCCCACGGCCTTGCGAATCTCACCGATGGCCGCCGGGTCGATAAACACGCCGTCGGTCCGCATATAGGTGATCAGGCCGGTCGTTTCGCCGCCAATATCGACGCCTTCATAGAGCTTCTGGGCCGTCTGCATGGTGCGCTGCGCGGAGAAACCCAATTTACGCGCCGCTTCCTGTTGCAGGGTCGAGGTGGTGAAGGGCGGGGGCGGGGTGCGCTTGCCCGGCTTCTGTTCGACCGATTCGACGGCGAATTTCGACAGCGAGATGGCCTTGCGCGCGGCTTCTGCCTTTTCGGCGTCGTTAAGGTCGAACTTGGCGAGCTTCTTGCCGTTCAGAACGTTCAGACGCGCCGTGAAGGGCGGCGAATTGGCCGACACCTCGGCATCGACGGTCCAGTATTCTTCGGACTTGAACTTTTCGATCTCCAGCTCGCGATCAACGATGATCTTGAGCGCCACCGACTGCACACGACCGGCCGAACGCGCGCCGGGCAGCTTGCGCCACAGAACCGGCGACAGGGTAAAGCCCACGAGGTAATCGAGTGCGCGGCGCGCCAGATAGGCCTCGACCAGCTCCATGTCGATCTGACGCGGGGCGGCCATGGCCTCCTGAACCGAAGCCTTGGTGATGGCGTTGAAGGTGACGCGCTCGACGACCTTTTCCTTCAACACCTTCTTTTTATTAAGCACTTCCAGAACGTGCCAGGAAATGGCCTCGCCTTCGCGGTCCGGGTCGGTGGCCAGAATGACGCGGTCCGACTTCTTCGCGGCATCGGCGATGTCGCTCAGGCGCTTTGAGGCCTTGGCGTCCACCTCCCAGCTCATGGCGAAGTCTTCGTCCGGTTTGACCGAGCCGTCTTTCGAGGGCAGGTCGCGCACATGGCCGTAGGAGGCCAGCACGGTGTAGTCCTTACCCAAGTATTTGTTGATGGTTTTGGCCTTGGCCGGGCTTTCGACGATGACGAGGTTCATGAGGTCTTTAATAGGAGGAAAACGGACAATAGCAATAAGCGGTCGCTTAAAATTCCCGCCAACATGGGCTTGTGCGGCCAGCGTGTCAACGCAGAGGCGAAATTCCATCCGGCGGCGGGTCATTTTGCCGGTCGCAACCTTAAGTTAAAAACGCCTATTATTCACACTTAAGATGAATAAACATCAAACACAGATATGTTCATGAGTGACACGCCTTCTCCCCTGCCGGAACCGACGGCCTATATTACCGATGACGAACAGCGGGCCGAGGTGATCCGCTATATCCGCGATATGACGAAGGAGTTGTCGGTGCTGGCCGAACGGGCGCAATGTCCGCCGCTGAGCGACTGCCTGCGCAAGGCCTATCAGAAGGCGAGTACGCTGTAGGGTCACTTATCCGCGGATATACTGCCCGTCAGAGGTCGTGACGATCAGCCCGGCGATTTCCAGCTCCCCCAGGGCCGCCAGACCGACACGGGCCGGGGCCCCGCTGAGGCGCAACAGGTCTTCGCGCGGGGTGGGGACGGGACGGATCAGGCTCAGCAGGCGGTCACGCAGGGAGTCGATGGCCTCATCGAGGTCGGTATCGTCAAACGCACTGACGGCGTGCAGCGGCACGGTGGGCGCAGGGCGCTCGAACAGGGTCATCTGGGCGTCAAGCGTGCGCAGGATGTCGTCCACGCCTTCGCACAGGGTGGCACCCTGACGGATCAGGTCATTGGTGCCGCGGCAGCGCGGATCAAGCGGCGAACCGGGCACGGCAAACACCTCGCGCCCCTGTTCGTTGGCCAGTCGCGCCGTGATCAGAGAGCCGGATTTCAGCTCGGCCTCTACCACAATCGTGCCGCGCGTCAGGCCGCTGATGACACGGTTGCGGCGCGGAAAGTCTCCGGCGCGGGCGCGATACCCCACCGGGCTTTCGGAGATCAGCACGCCATAGGTGCGGATAGCCTGATAAAGGTCGGCATTGTCGGGCGGATAGATGTCATCGACGCCACCGCCCAGCACCGCCGCCGTCCCGGTCTTGAGGCTGCCCGTATGGGCCTGCGTATCTATGCCGCGCGCCAGCCCGGAGACGACGAAAAAGCCCGCTTCGCCCAGCTCTCTGGCCAGGGCGTGCGCGATGCGCTGACCCGCCGCCGAGGCGTTGCGTGCGCCGACAATGGCGATGGCGCGGTCGGGCAGGGCGGTCTGTTCGCCCAGCATCCACAGGACGGGCGGCGCGGCTGCGATGTCGGCCAGCAGTTTGGGATAGGCTGTGTCCCCCAGCACGACCAGACGCGCCCCGGCAGCACGACCGCGCGCCATTTCCGCTTCGACGGCCTCAATCGGGGCGGGGACAATGCCGCCGCCGGCGCGTCTGGCGATCATAGGCAGGTTTTCGACGGCCTTCACGGCGCTGCCGAAGCGCAGGATCAATTGGTGGAAATGCACCGGGCCGATACGGTTCGTGCGCGCCAGCCGTAACCGCGCAAAGCGTTCCGCGTCGCTGGTGCAGGCGGGAAAGCGTCCGAAAAAGTCCTCCCCCCCGTCGCTCATGGATCAGGCGTCCGCGGCGGGTTCGGCGTCTTTCTTCTTGCCGATCTTCGGTTCCTCGCCCTTGAGCAGACGGCGGATATTGTCGCGGTGGCGCACATAGATCAGCACCGCCATGAACAGGGCCATGACGACGAAGGCGTGCGGCTGATCGGTCAGGAGGCCCAGCGGGGCGATCAGGGCCGCGGCCACCAGCGCGCTCAAGGACGAAATACGGAAGATAAAGGCGGTCAGAAGCCACGTCCCGGCGGCCAGCAGCCCCATCGGCCAGGCGGCGGCAAACAGGGTGCCGAGGAAGGTCGCCACGCCCTTACCGCCCTTGAACTTCAGCCAGACGGGGAAGAGGTGGCCTAAAAACGCCGCCCCTCCGGCCAGCGCCATGCCGGTCTGACGGGTCGCCTGATCGACGCTGAGCAGCAGGACGAAGGCCAGACCGACCGCCATCGCGCCCTTGCCCGTATCGCCCAGAAAGGTGATCAGGGCCAGATCCTTACGGCCCGTTCTTAAGACATTGGTCGCGCCGATATTGCCCGAACCGATGCTGCGGATGTCGATACCGGCCAGCTTCGTCGTGACGACGCCGAAGGGGATCGACCCAAAGAGGTAGCCGCCGATCACGGCAAGGGCAAATATGGTCCAGTCAGGCAGAGGCATTACAGCGCTTTCACTCATACCAACGGCCGAAGATGCTGCCGCATCCGGCCGTTGAAGACTCGAGAATGTCTCCTATGTGTAAGCGACATGAGCCATTCTCGAAAGGCATACCAGGTGTCATTTTCAATGACCCTTGGTATCAGGCCTGATAGACGATTCGACCGTCCACCAGAGTCAACTCTACCTTGCCCTGTAATGTGCGGTTTTCAAAGGGGGAGTTCTTCGATTTCGACAGGATGTCGCTTTCGCGAAGGGCGAAGGGCGCGTCGATATCGACCAAAATCAGATCGGCGGGCGCACCGGGCGTTAGCCGCCCGGCCTCAAGACCGATCAGTTGCGCCGGATTGATCGTCACGGTGCGCAGCAGGTCGATCAGCGGAATCTCCCGATCATGGTGCAGGCCGATCAGCGCCGCCAGCAGGGTTTGCAGGCCAATCGCGCCCGGTTCGGCCTCGGAGAAGGGGCGGCGCTTGTCTTCGGCGGGCAGGGGCGTGTGGTTCGACACCACCACGTCGATCAGGCCGTCGGCCAGCGCGTCCACCAGAGCGAGACGATCGTCTTCGGAACGCAGCGGCGGGTCGAGGCGGTAGAAGGTGCGGTAATCGCCGATGTCGATTTCATTGAACACCAGATGGTTGATCGAGGCCGAGGCATAGACATCGAGCCCCTTCGCCTTGGCCTGTGCGATGGCCTTGATGGCCCCGGCGGTGGTGATCTGATCGACCAGCAGGCGCGCCCCGGTCAGCTCGACCAGAGCCAGATCGCGCTCCAGCGCGATGCGCTCCGCCAGTGCGGACACACCCGACAGCCCCATGCGTGCCGCCATTTCACCAGAGGTGGCGACCGCCCCTTCCGATAGCCACGGCTCCTTGGGGCGGTGGGCGATCAGGGCGTTGAAGCCGTTGGCGTAAGAGAGGACGCGGGCCAGCACCTTGGAATTGATGATTGGACGTTCGACATCGGTGAAATAGACGGCCCCGGATTCACTCATCAGGCCGATTTCGGCCATCTGCTTGCCATTATGACCCTTGGTGGCCGCCCCGGCGGGATAGACGTGGACAAGTTCGATATCGCGGGCGCGGCGCAGGATGAAATCGACCATGGCCGGCTCGTCGATCACCGGGTCGGTGTCGGGCTGCACCACCATCGAGGTCACGCCCCCGGCGGCGGCGGCGCGGCTGGCGGATTTCAGCGTTTCCTTGGGCTCGGCCCCCGGTTCGCCGGTCTTGACGCGCAGGTCGATCAGGCCGGGGCAGACCACCTTGCCGTCGCAGTCGATAACCTTCATGTCGGCGGAGCCCGACGGCAGATGCGCCGTGTGCAGCACCTCGGCAATAACGCCTTCGGTGAGGATCAGGCTGCCGGGGCCGTCATAGTCGCTGGCCGGGTCGATCAGGCGGGCGTTCACAAGGGCTATGGCTTGGGATTGTTTCATCGGTCGGTCTCCAGACGCGCGGCCAGCGAGGCCAGAACGGCCATGCGCGCGGCGACGCCCATCTCCACCTGATCCTGAATGAGCGAGATCGACAGATCATCGGCCACTTCGGAGTCGATTTCGACGCCGCGGTTCATCGGGCCGGGGTGCATGACGCGCACGTCCGGCGCGGCGACGGCCAGCTTTTCGCGGTCCAGACCGAAATAGCGGAAATATTCGCGGGTCGAGGGGATGAAGGCCCCGTCCATGCGCTCAAGCTGAAGGCGCAGCATCATCACCACATTGGCCCCGGTAATCCCGGCCTTCATGTCGTGATAGACCTCCACGCCCCATTCGTCGGCGTCGCCGGGAATGAGCGTCGGCGGCCCGACCAGGCGCACATTGGCCCCCATGGCGTTGAGCAGGATGACGTTGGAGCGCGCCACGCGGCTATGGGCGACATCGCCGCAAATGGCGACCGTCAGGCTATCGACATGGCCAAACGCGCGGCGGATCGACAGCATGTCGAGCAGGGCCTGAGTGGGGTGCTGATGCTGACCGTCGCCGGCATTGACGACGCTGCACCCGACCTTTTGGCCCAGAAGCTGCGCCGCGCCTGATGCCGAATGGCGCACGACCAGCAGATCGGGCTTCATCGCATTGAGCGTCACCGCCGTGTCGATCAGGGTCTCGCCCTTGGCCACGCTGGAGGTGCGCGGGTTCATATTGACCGTATCGGCCCCCAGACGCTTGCCCGCCAGCTCAAACGACGACATGGTGCGCGTCGAGTTCTCAAAGAACAGATTGACCTGCGTGCGCCCCTTGAGCAGGTCGAGCTTTTTATTGGTCCGCCGGTTCAGTTCGACGAACACATCGGCCAGATCGAGCAGGGCCAGAATGTCGGGCGGATCAAGGTCCTGAGCGGCGTTGAAATGCCGTTTGGGGAAGGGAAAGAGGCGCGACTGGATCATCTCCAGCAACACCTGCGGATCTTGGGGGGCAATGCGCGTCATAAAGGGCGGCTATATCCCACGACTCAAGGGGAGGGAAGGGGCAATCGCCGCCGCCCGACCGCAGTCAGGCAGCGGCGACGCGTACAAACGCTTATGTCTTGTTCAGCGACGCGATGTCGATGACAAAGCGGTAGCGCACGTCGGACTTGATGACGCGCTCATAGGCGGCGTTGATGTCCTGAATGTCGATCAACTCGATATCCGAGACGATGTTGTGCTCACCGCAGAAATCGAGCATTTCCTGCGTTTCCTTGATCGAGCCGATCATTGACCCGGCCAGGGTCTTGCGGCCGGGGATCAGCGAGAAGGCGTGCACCGGGATGGGGTTGTCCGGCACGCCGACCAGCACCATGGTGCCATCGACCTTGAGCAGGCCGAGATAGGCGTTCCAGTCGATGGGGGCGGAGACCGTATTGATGATCAGATCGAAGGTGCCCGCCAGATTCTTGAAGGTTTCCGCGTCATTGGTGGGGTAGTAGTGATCGGCCCCCAGACGCAGGGCGTCGTCCTTTTTGGCCAGAGACTGGCTGAGCACCGTGACCTCGGCCCCCAGCGCGTGGGCCAGCTTGACGCCCATATGGCCAAGCCCGCCCAGACCGATAATGGCGACCTTTTTGCCCGGCCCGGCGTTCCAGTGCTTCAGCGGCGACCACAGGGTGATCCCGGCGCACAGAAGCGGCGCGGCGGCGTCCTTGGGCAGGTGGTCCGGCACGCGCAGCACATAGCCTTCCTTAACCACGATATGGTCGGAATAGCCGCCATAGGTTGGCTGACCGTCGGCGTCGCGGTCATTATAGGTCTGCACGAGGCCCGGCATATATTGCTCTCGGTCTTCGTCGCGCGTCTGACACAGGCGGCAGGAATCGACGAAGCAGCCGACGCCGACCGTGTCGCCTTCCTTGAATTTGGTCACCTTTGCGCCGACCTGACGCACGCGACCGACGATTTCGTGACCGGGGACCTGCGGATAGATGCCGGGGAACCATTCGTCGCGCACCTGATGGATGTCGGAATGGCAGACGCCTGAATAGAGGATGTCGATGACCACATCGTCTGCGTTGGGGGCGCGGCGTTCAAAGGTAAAGGGTTCGAGCGGGGCCTTGGGCGAAGGCGCGGCATAGGCTTTGGCGAGCGTCATGGGAAATCCTTGGAAAATCGGGGGCGTTCGGCCGCAGAAAAGGTGTGGCGTGAGCCGTTACGGCTGAGGCGGGCGAACGGATCGGATATAGGAAGCGCGCCGGGCCCTTGCCAGCCCGAAGCTGTGCGTAAATCTCTTACGTCAGCAAATGATAGAGCCACAGGAGCAGGGGCAGGCTGATCAGGCTGAGCGAGGTGGTCAGCGCCACGATCCCGGCCATCAGCGGCGCGTCCCCGCCCATATGACGGGCCTGCACATAGGCAACAGCGGCGCACGGGGCGGCCCCGCAGCACAGGGCCACGCCCTGCGCCAGAGCATCGCCGCCGAACAGCCGGCACAGGCCCCAGCTGATCAGGGGCACGACCAAAACCTTGAAGGCTGAGGTGGCGACGACCAGAACGGGCTGGCTTCGGATATAGGCGAAGTTCAGCCCGGCACCGGCCAGAATAAGGCCGGTGGGAATGGCCGCATCGCCCAGCATCTTCAGGTCTTTTTCGATGAACGGCACGGACGGCGCGCGCACCATGTTGAGCGCCAGGCCGATCAGGCACGACAGGAAGATCGGGTTGGTGAACAGGCGCGCCATGACGCCGCGAAAGCTGCGGTCCACCGTGTCCTCGCCTTCGGGCTGCCCCCAGCGGGCCAGCACCAGTATCGAGGCCATATTGCTCAAGGGGATGAGCGCGCTCATGGCCACGGCGGCAAGCCCCACGGCCTGCGCCCCGAAAATCGAGGTGGCAATGGGCAAAAAGACAAACGAGTTGAAGCGGATCAGGCCCTGAAAGACGCTGGTATAGGTCGGGCCGGACAGGCGCAGCACGGGTTTCAGGGCAAAAGCGATCAGGATGGACAGGGCCAGAGACGTACTGACGGCCAGACTGATCGGGCCGGCGCTGAGGCCCGACAGGTCGGCGTGCCAGATGGCCGGGATCAGAAAGCCCGGATAGAAGACATAGACGGCGATGCGTTCGATCGGCCCCCAGACGGACGGCGGCAGAAAGCCCGATACCTTCAGCCCGAAGCCCAGCGCGATCAGCAGAAACACCGGCAGGATGCCGTTGATGAAGATGTCGGGCGTCATGCTTATCCCTCGCGCCCGTGCCGCTGCGCTCTTGTGCCCGTTGGCAGTCGGATTTGGCTCATGTGGCGCTTCTTATGCGGTCAAGCGCGCCCTGAAGGATGTAGGCGGCGGCGGAACGGTCGATCACTTCGGCGCGTTTGGCACGCGTCAGATCGGCCTCTTCAATCAGGAAGCGGTTCATCACCGAAGATGACCAGCGCTCGTCCCAGAAGGCGATGGGCAGGTCGGGGTCGAGGCCGGCGGCAGTGAATTTCTCAGTGGGCAGGCGCAGCAGGTTGCGGGCAAAGGCGCGCACCGACTGACAGCGCGGGCCTTCGGTGCCGTCCATATTGACCGGCAGGCCGATGACGAGGCCCGACGCTTCGCGTTGCTTCATCAGCAGCAGCAGCCGTTCGGCCTCCTGCGTGAACTTGCTCTTTTTGATCAGCTCCAGCGGCGAGCCGATGCTTAAGGAGATGTCGCTGACGGCGACGCCGATGGTCTTTTCCCCCAGATCGAGCCCGATCAGGGCGCGGCGCGGCGGCAGGGCGGCTTTCAGTTCGGTAATGTCGAGTATGGCCATGCGACGCGGTGTGGCGCGCGGGCGTAAGCGAGTCAATCAGAAATGCGGCGGCGTTGCGCCGAATGTGGCGCGATTATGAATTACGGCCATGTAATTAATGAATTGAATGTAATCTATTGCGCATATTTAATAATAAAATTCTGGATTTTTACTTCCTATTACGGGATTTGGTTGTCTATCCAAAGCAACGGGAGATAACAAAATGCCGAAAAACATACTGATGTGTGTCGCGGGTGTCATGCTGCTGACGGCGGGTTCAGCCATGGCGGCGGAGGACGTGCCGCAAACCACCGTCCGCTTTGCCGATGCTGACCTCAATGATCCGGCGCAGGCGAAACAGGTGCTGAGACAGATCCGCACCGCCGCCAAAGAGGTCTGCGCCGAGGGGCTCAGCTCGCCCAATGGCTGGGTCATTACCGATCGTCAGTGCGAGCGTATCGCGCTCAATGAGGCGGTTCAAAAGGTCGGGCATCCGGGGCTTACGGCCGCGGCGACGTCGGACAGGACGCACTGGCGCGACGATTCGCGAAGATCAGCGCCGCAAATGACTCAAAAGTAATTTTCTGTACAAAATGTAATAATTGAGGCGCGTGCCGGTCCCTATGGGCCGGTGCGTTTTCATTTCAAAATAAACTATTCAACAATATGTCACAAAATAAACTAACAAAAGTTCATGAACTGAAATTAATAGATGGCGAAGATTTAATAATAAAAAAATGGATTTCAAAATTATCAAAGTGTATTTGAATTTCACAAGTTCACTGCGTTCCGATGCATCCCCATTCTCTAAGGAAACCCACATCATGTTCACCAAGATCATCCTCCCCGCCCTTTCGGTTATCGTCCTGTTCGGCGCTGCCGGTACGGTTCAGGCTCAAAACCTTATGGGCCGCGAAGCCACGCACAAGGTGGTGCAGATCAACGATGCCGACCTTCAGTCGGCCAGCGGGCTTAAGACGATTTATGCCCAACTTGAAAAAACGGCCCGCAAGGCCTGCGACTCTGGCGTGTTCAATGATCGCGATATCGAAGAGAGTGATCGCGCCTGTGCCCGCGAAGCCCTCAACAACGTCGTGGCCGATCTGAACCAGCCCGCCCTGTCGCAACTGCACGCGGAAAAGACGGGCCAGGCGCCTTCGGTCTATGCCGATCGTCGTGACGGGCAGACGCTGGCCAGCAAGTAATCGCTGAAACTATACTTATAGTCAGGTTGACAAGACGGTGCGGACGCATTCAGCGGCGCACCGTTTTTTTCATGCCCTTTTCCGGATCGTTTTCGCATCCGGCCTTGCCATTTGGGCGCGCCCTCGCTAACCGGGACTCCATAGATATAGGAGTCTCCGCATGGCCATTGATGTGGCAACTGTGCGCAAGGTGGCGAGCCTGTCGCGCCTGCGTGAAAGCGATGAACGTCTGGAAAGCCTGGCCGGTCAGCTGAACGGCATTCTGGGCTGGATCGAGCAGCTCAATGAGGTCGATGTCAGCGGCGTGCAGCCCATGACCTCCTGCGTGGAAATGACCCAGCCCCTGCGCGACGACGTGGTGACCGATGGCGGCAAGGTGGCCGATGTCGTGTCGAACGCCCCCAAAAGCCTCGACGGCTTCTTTATCGTGCCGAAGGTGGTGGAATAGTTATGAGTGATCTCACTAAACTGACACTCAAAGGCGCGCTCGACGGCCTGAAGGCGAAGCAATTCTCCTCGACCGAACTGACCGAGGCCTTTATCGGCGCCATCGAAAAGGCCAATCCCGCGCTGAACGCCTATGTGCTGACCACCTTTGACAAGGCGCGTGAGATGGCCGGTGAGTCCGATCGTCGCCTGAAGGCCGGTGAGGCCCGCGCACTCGAAGGCGCGCCGCTGGGCATCAAGGACCTGTTCTGCACCAAGGGGGTACGCACCACGGCCTGTTCGGGTATCCTCGACACCTTCGTGCCGCCCTATGAATCGACCGTCACCCAGAACCTGTGGGACGATGGCGCGGTCATGCTGGGCAAGCTGAACATGGACGAATTCGCCATGGGCTCGTCCAACGAAACCTCGCACTGGGGCCCGGTGACCAATCCGTGGAAGTCGAACGCCTCCAACGCGCCCCTGACCCCCGGCGGCTCGTCGGGTGGGTCGGCTTCGGCGGTAGCCGCGGATCTGTGTCTGGCCGCCACGGCCTCGGACACCGGCGGTTCGATCCGTCAGCCGGCCGCCTTCACCGGCACGGTCGGGATCAAGCCGACCTATGGCCGCGCCTCGCGCTACGGCATGGTGGCCTTTGCCTCGTCGCTCGATCAGGCCGGTCCGATCACCAAGACGGTCGAAGACGCGGCGATCATGCTGCAATCCATGTGCTCGCACGACGCCAAAGACTCCACCAGCCTGCCCAACGCCCTGCCGGATTTTTCGAGCTTTGTCGGTAAGTCGATCAAGGGCCTGCGCGTCGGCATCCCTGATGAATACCGCCTCGACGGCATTCCGGGCGAGATCGACGCCCTGTGGGAGCAGGGCATTCAGTGGCTGAAGGACGCCGGCGCGGAGATCGTGCGCATCTCTCTGCCCAACACCAAATACGCCCTGCCGTGCTACTATATTGTGGCCCCGGCGGAAGCCTCGTCCAATCTCGCCCGCTATGACGGGATGCGCTTTGGCCACCGCACCGAGGCGGCCAGCAGCCTGACCGATACCTATGAGCTGTCGCGCTCCGAAGGCTTCGGGGCCGAGGTGAAGCGCCGCATCATGATCGGCACCTATGTGCTGTCGGCGGGCTTCTATGACGCCTATTACGTCAAGGCTTTGAAGGTGCGTCGCCGTATCGCCGAAGACTTCGTCAATGCCTGGAATAGCTGTGATGTGATCCTGACCCCGGCCACGCCGTCCGCCGCCTTCCAGTTGGGCGACACCGAAAAGGCGGCCGATCCGGTGCAGATGTATCTCAACGACGTCTTTACCGTGACCACCAACCTGGCGGGCTTGCCCGGCATGGCGGTTCCGGCGGGGCTCGACTCGAAGGGCCTGCCGCTGGGCCTTCAGGTGATCGGCAAGGCGCTGGACGAAGGCACGACCCTGGCCGTCGGTGCGGTGCTGGAAAAGGCCGCGGGCTTTACGCATAAGCCGTCTCAGTGGTGGTAATCTTCTGACTGTAAATAAAAAAAGAGCCCCCGGTCCGCTACCGGGGGCTTTTTATCGGGAGGGGGTATTATCCGTGGCCAACAAGCCCAGTAAACGCACGGCGCGCTGACGGCTGTCCTCGCCCTGCGTGGGCAGGACCGGAATATCCGGGACTATGCCGCTGACCTCATTACGGCCATCCCTGCGCAGGAGCACGCAGTTGGGCATACGCAGGCTCATCCGCGAGTGTGTAAGCATAGGTGGGACGGCATCGACCATGAAGCCGCAACCATCGCCGCCGGTGGTCACACCGACAGTCTTGCCAATAGCATTGTCCTGCATGACGGCGGCGAACATTTCGGCGGAAGAATAGGTCTGGCCGTCGGTAAGGACATAGACGGGACCGATCCAGGCGGCCCACAAAGCCTCCTGTGCCGAAGGCAGGGACAATTGCCCGGACACCTCCGTATTGCCCGCGAAAGCGCCGCGCGGCAGGCCGGGTGCGTAGCCGCCGGCAAAGCCTGCGGGAACCAGCCGTTTGCACTGGGCGCCCGCCCACGACCGCTGTTCGTGCCACACCCAGGACAGATCGCAGGGCGTCGCGGTTTGCGCCTTGCCCGCCACAAAATCGTCGCGGGCAGCGGTGAGCGCGTTTTCGGCCTCGGTGCCGGGATGGCTGTCGATCAGTGCGTTGAGGTCGGATATCTGCTCGTCAAAATAGCGCGCCCCTGTTGCGGAGGCCACCATCAGCAGAGGGGCCGAACGCACGGCCCGGTCGGTCAGAAACCGCGGGAAGAGATCGCCGCTGTCATCGCCTCCGGAATTGTTGCCGACATCAATCAGCAGGCGGGTGGCTCCGGCCTGACGCAGGTCGGTGATCGTGTCGCGGAAGGCCGAAAGCCACACGGCGTAGGCGGCTTCGCGCACCGAGCGGCTGGTCAGGGGCTGATGCGTGGCCACCAGCCTTTCCCACCCCAGCCGACAGGTGGCCGGCAAGGCGCGCATGGTAAAATGCGGAATGCGGATGAGGCCGATCCGCACACCGTTTACGGTATAGACGCCTGAGCGATACACGCTGTTCAGGCCGTCGGAACGCATCTGAAAGCCGGGCAGACTTTCCACAGGCAGGGAAAAGCTGAGCGGGCTGCTGCCCGGATTAAACCCCAGAGCGGCACAGCTCCCAGCCGCATCCGTAGCTTCAAAGTCGGGGCGGGGGACTTCGGCGGCCTTTTGCGCGAGAGGTGCCGCCGCCGGGCGCACCAGTTTCAGGTGACCGTCGTGAAAGCCGGCCACAAACGCTTCGAGCGCGTTTTGGGCCTCGGCGTCTGTGCGGGCGGCGCTCAGGGCAGCCCGTGTGCGCTGATCAAGGCGCGGCAGGTCAATGCCGCTTTCCGGTGACGCTGCCCACGCCAGATTGGCATAGTCCTGTTGCATCAGACGTTTGAGCTGGGCGTAATCGGCGCGCCAGGCAGCCCGGTCGTAGGCCGAAACGGGCGACGCCGTCATTATCACCGCCAGCAGGGCAAGTGTTGCCGCAAAGGTTTTCTTCATAAGGTGTCCCCAGCCGCGTAATCCGATAAGGCAGCGCCACTTTTCCGTAGAATTGCGCGATAAAAACGAAGACTCAAAGCCAAATGACGATGCCGCTTAAAGGAGGGCGCCACCGGTCGTCTTCGCATCCTGAGCGATGGGTATGTCTCTGTATTGAATGTTCGGGGTGATTATTGAACCCTGATCAGGATTTTTCGCGCCTGTAGGCCGCCGGCGTTAGTCCCAGTTGCGCCTTGAACGTCCGATTGAAATGCGGCTGATCGCTGAAGCCGCAGGTCAGGGCGATCTCGCTGAGCGGCAGGCGGCTCTCAACCAGCATCTGCGCCGCCTTTTCGATGCGGCAGTGGCGGTGGTATTCCCCCAGGCTGCACCCCAGATAGGTCCGAAACGCGCCGGAGAGCTTGTCAGGGTCGCAGTCAATAGCCGAAGCGACCTCAGTCAGTCTGGGCACAGAACCCTCACTTTCGGCCAGATAGGCCAGCGCCCGGCGCAGATAGCCGGGCCATACCCCGCCTGACCCGCTATGCCCGCGCGCAAAGACACCTGTCAGTTCGTAGGACAGACCTTCGATAAACAGGGACGAAAACGGATCGTCGCGGCGCAATTCCCTGTGGAGCCGGGCAATGTCCATCACCTCGGACGTTCGCAGGACGGGGGCCTTTCGCAGCGGTGTCAGCGCGTCGAAACGCTCCACGCCGTTACAGGTCGGCAGCAGGACGAGCTTATAAAGACCCTTCGGGCCAAAACGTTGCGCGTGGGGCTCTCCCGGCGGGCAGACCAGCAAAGAGCCGGGAAAAAACGTATCCTGACGCCCCCGGATCGTCTCTTCGTACTGTCCGGCCATGATAAGAGAAAAGCTGAAATCGTCATGCGCGTGCATCCCCATCTCTTCATTTGGGCCATAGCTGTGGATGCGATATGACGAAAAGAGCGGTGTCATGGAGAGAGTATAGGCCGGGCCGGAGACGCGTCCAGCGGATTCACGCCCCTTTTGCCCGGTTTCCGTTCGTCTTTCAGGCGCAAGGGGTTGGAACCGTGTCGGATCGGGCTATGATAGGGCTCAATCCGAAACAGAGGTGCATATGCTGGTGACGGTTCAGGACATGATCGGGTGGGGACTTCTGGTGCTGCCGCTGATTGTGATCGCCTGGGCGGTGATCTGGCTGGCCGAACAGACGTCCGAGCGTAACCGTCACGAGCGCTATGTGCGGTTTCAGGCGGTGCTGCGGCATCTGGCGCGCGATGACACCTCGTGGGCCGAGAAGATGGCCGCCGCCTATGAGTTGCGACAGTATAAAGAGTATCGTCACATCATTGGCCGCATCTTCGACGACGGCAAGGTGCGTGAAGAGGGGCAGGCGGCGGCCCTAGAGACCGAGCTTAAGGACGTCTCCAAAAGCGGCTGAAGATAAACCAGAAAACCCGCGCCAGTGCTGACGCGGGTCGTTTTTTTGGCTTTAGAACTTGTACTGGAGACCCAGATTCCACTGCGCGCCGAGGTGGTTATACACAAAGGTCGAGTTGCGCGTGGAGTCGATATACTGGCGGTTAAATTCGTCCAGGATATTGAGCCCTTCCAGCGTCACCCGCAGCTTGGGTGTGATCTGGTAGGAGGCCGAAAGGTCGAAAACCTGAAGATCGTCAACCCCTTCAAGGTCCTGCAACGGGTTATTGGCGGGCAGGGCGATGATGTATTTCGAGCGATACGAGGTGGACAGACGCAGGCTGATCGTCTCGTCTTCGTAGTACAGCGTGCCGTTGTAGGCATTTTTCGACAGACCGATCAGGCTCTTGGTCGTGGTGCCGCCGCCCGCCAGATTGTACGTAATTTCGGAATCCACATAGGTGTAGTTGAACAGGGCGCCGGTGTGGCTCAGCCAGCCCGGAAGGAAGCTGAAGCCCTGCTGATAATTGACTTCGAAGCCCTTGAGCGGTCCGCCCGGCGTGTTGACCGGCTGGGTGATGGTGATGGGCGTTGCGTCCGGGTCCACCCCTGAGCTGCCCAGCAGAGACAGGGGCAGGCCCGTTTCGCGGAAGGACGACTGGCGCGAGGCGTTCTGCACATAGGACTTGATGTCCTTGTAGAAGGCCCCGACCGACAGCAGCGAAGCGCGACCAAAGTACCATTCGGCCGACAGGTCGTAAGTGTCGGCCCGGATGGGCTCAAGGAAGGGATTGCCGGACGACAGCGACGGGGTACCGGTCAGGGACAGGTTGCCGCCGGGGGTCAGGAATCCCAGATCCGGACGCGACACGACCCGGGCGGCCGACCCCCTCAGGAAGACGTCCGGCGTGACCTCCAGAGTGGCGTTAAACGAAGGCAGGAAGTCGCTGTATTCGTGCTGAACGAAGACCGGGTTGGTCTGACCCACGATAATCCCGCGCGCGGTAAGCTGGGTTTTGGCAAAGCGGAAGCCTGCCTCTGTACGCAGGGTCATTCCGGCGACCTGCGTCGTCAGATCGGTCTGCACATAGCCGGACGTGATCTTTTCTTCCACGCCGCGGGTATTGCCGGCGTTAGGGATCAGGGCATAAATCCCTGAATTGCTGTAGATATTCTGAGACGCCACGAACTTGTCGTAGTCGATCGTGGCCCAGGCCTTCGGGAACACGCCGTCATCAAGGCCATTGCCGGGGAAGCTGACGGAGCGGGTCACGTCGCGCAACTGAGCGGAGGTCAGGTTGGGGACAAGGAAGGTGTTGGCGCGTTGCCAGGCGGCGATGTCGAAGCTGAACGTGTTAAAGTGCAGGCCGGTTTTGACCGTCAGTATATCGATCGGGCGATATTCCAGATTGAGTTCGGCGGTTTCATAACGGTTATTCACGCGCGACGGATTCAGGCGAATTTCCGCATTGGCCGTGCTCGCTGTGCCGTCCGGTGCGCCGAACGTATAGTTGTCGGGGTTCGTGACGTCGAAATTGTGCGTGATGATCGGCTGATCGCGATTGCGTCTGAAATCGACCGTCATACCTGCGTTCTGACGCTGGAACATCAGGGTGGTCTGGGCCTTCTGGTTGAAATCGGACTCTGAGATACCAATCAGCCCGCTGACGCTCAGAGTATCGCTGAAATCGTGGCTGCCCGACAGGGTGTACTGGGTAAAGGTGTTTTCAAACGCGTCATATTGCGTGTCCGAACGCACATCCACGCCGTCAAAACGGGCATAGGCCACATCCGATACGGCCTTTCCGAAATTGGCTCCGGCGGTCTGGCTGGTCCCGGCGGGGAAGAGGATCAGTTCGCGCACGGCGGTCTGCGGCTTGCCGTTCTGGCTGATGGCGCGGGCAAACGAGAAGCCTTCCAGCCAGCTTTCCTCACGGGTGACATCGTAATTGGAGTAAAGAGCGTCGAAATTGACAGTGGTTCCGGCTTGCGGCCGCCATTGCAGCGACAGGCTGGCCCCCAGACGCTTCTGATCGTGTTCGAAGCGACCGTAGCGCGGCAGACGCGGGAAGAAGGTGGTGGAGGCGCTGGCCTGCGAATAGAGGGTGTCCCCGGCGGCCGGACGCGGCACGCCGGTGGCGCAGTTGAGCGCATCGGTCCCCTTGGCGGCGTCCGTGGCCGGAACCTGCGGGGTTACGCCGACGGGGCTACAAAAACCGCCGTCCACAGAGCCGGGGTTCCAGCCGCCGGACCCGAACTGGTCCTCGTAATAATGACGCTGGGTGTAGGCGATGGAGGCGAGGGCGCCGAACTGGCCCAGTTCCGTATCCCAGCGGTTGGAGATGACGCCGGAGACCTTACGGTCCTTCATCTCTTTCGACAGGCTGTTATAGCCGACCTGACCGTTTATGGCGGCGGTGAAGCCCTTGTAATCGAAGGGACGCGAGGTGTGCAGATCGACGGTCGCGCCCAGCGAACCTTCGAGCGTTTCGGGCGAGGCGGTCTTGCGCACCGTCAGATTGGAAAAGAGGTCGGAGGAAAAGGTGTTGAAGTCGAAGCCGCGGCCCGTACCGATCCCCCGGTCAGACGTGGTGGCCCCCGAAACGGATTGCGCTTCCATGCCGTTGATGCGCACGCGCGTGAAGGCCGGCGGCAGACCCCGCACCGTGATCGAGCGTCCTTCGCCCGCGACCCGCGAAATCGAAACGCCCGGCACCCGCTGGAGCGATTCCGCCAGATTGGCGTCGGGGAATTTGGCAATATCTTCGGCGCGAATGACATCCACGACGCCATTGCTTTTCTTCTTGTCCTGAAGGGCCGTCTGAAGGCTGTTGCGGAAGCCGGTGACGACGACGGTCTGGACCTCGTCGCCCGTGGCTGGCGCCGCGTCCTGCGCAAAGGCCGGGGCGGTCATCAGCAGCGAAAGCCCGACCAGAGCAGAGGTGCGCAAAAGTGTCGCCTTCCGCGGCGACGGAATCGTGGAGTGCATCGGTTTCCTCTTTTTCTTAGCACCGGCCTGAGCGGCGGCGCGTTCCTGTTTTGATGTGGGGTTTGAGCCACTTTATGATCTTTGAGCATCGAAAATGCGCAAAGTTGCCGATTTGGCTCGGCAGGGTATCAGATTACGCGTTTTGGGCGCATCGGCAAGACGTAAATATGTGATAAATGAATTATATTGACCATAATTGCGCCTTTTGCCCTCCGTTTCGTGCGTGAAAATGATCGCTTTTCGGGTTTGTGAAGCGCAAAAGGGGGCGTGGGCGGTCAGCGGCCGTAAAAAACCGTTGTCAGACGCAATCCGTTGCGCAAGATACAGCTTTTGCGTTCGGCTTCCGGAGTGCCCATGCCGCCCAAACCCCAAACCGAAATCACCCTGCGCGGGGTATTGCTTGGTATCATCATCACGCTCGTCTTTACCGCTGCGCAGGTCTATCTGGGGCTTCAGGTTGGCCTGACCTTCGCCACCTCGATCCCGGCGGCCGTTATTTCGATGGCGCTGTTGAGCGCGTTCAAATCGGCGACGATTCAGGAAAACAATATCGTTCAGACGATCGCGTCGGCGGCGGGGACGCTGGCCTCGGTCATCTTCGTCCTGCCCGGCCTGATCATTATCGGCTGGTGGCGCGATGTGCCCTTCTTCGTCACCTTTGCCGCCTGTGCCATCGGCGGCATACTGGGCGTCATGTACACCATTCCGCTGCGGCGCGCGCTGGTGTCCAATTCGCCATTGCCCTATCCCGAAGGCGTCGCCGCCGCCGAGGTGCTGAAGGTCGGCACCAATACCCGCGAAGGGGCGCAGGAAGGTCAGGCCGGTCTGGTCGCGGTCATGCTGGGCAGCGTGGCGTCGGCGGCCTATTCGGCGCTGGCGGCGGCCAAGGCGCTGGCGGGCGAACTGGCGGCCTTCTTCAAGGTTAAGGTCGGCGGTAAGGTTGCGGCGACAGGGATTGCCGGGGAAAGTTCGCTGGCCCTGATCGGCGCCGGTCACCTGATGGGGATTACGGTCGGCATCGCCATGCTGATCGGTCTGGTGATCGCCTGGGGCATTGCCGTGCCGATCCTGACGTCTATGACGCCCATGCCGGAGGCCAGTGCCGCCGACCATGCCGGGGCCATCTGGTCCACGCAGGTGCGTTATCTGGGGGCCGGGGCTATCGGGGCCGCCGCCATCTGGACGATCGGCAAGCTGCTGGGGCCCGTCTGGTCGGGTCTGATGTCGGCGCTTGAGGCCAATCGCAGGCGGCAGTCGGGTGGGGAAGACCTGCCCCGCGAGGAGCAGGACCTGCCCATCGCTCTGGTCGGTCTGATCTCGGTGCTTCTGCTGGTGCCTGCCGGCTTCCTGATGGCGAGCTTCCTGAACGGGACGGCCATTGCCAGCCTCAGCCTGCCTCTGGTGGCGCTTGGCGTGCTCTACCTCGCTGTTGCGGGTCTTCTGGCGGCGGCGGTGTGCGGCTATATGGCCGGTCTGATCGGTTCGTCCAATTCACCCGTGTCGGGTGTGGGTATCCTAAGCGTGCTGGGGGCGGCCTTGCTGATCGGTGCGGTGGGCCATAGCGTTACCGGCCCGGATGCGGCGCAGGCCCTGACGGCCTTTGCCCTGTTCGCCACGACCTTTGTTCTCGCCGTGGCGGTGGTCGGTAACGACAATCTTCAGGACCTCAAGACCGGGCAACTGGTCGGGGCGACCCCATGGAAGCAGCAGGTGGCGCTGGTGATCGGCGTCGTCGCCGGAGCCGTGGTCATTCCGCTGGTGCTCAACCTGCTCAACAATGCCTTCGGCTTTGCGGGCGATCCCAACTATCGCGGTATCACCGGCGAGCCGCTGGGGGCGCCGCAGGCGACATTGATCTCGACTCTGGCCAAGGGTGCGATTGGCGGTAGCCTGCCGTGGGGTCTGCTGGGGGCCGGGGCGCTGATCGGGGCGGGGCTTGTTGCCTTTGACCTGTTCCTGCGCAAGGTCACAAACGATAAGTACAGCCTGCCGCCCCTGGGGGTTGGACTGGCCATCTACCTGCCGTCGTCGGTGACGGCACCGGTGGTCGTCGGGGCCTTTGGCGGCTGGCTGTTTGAGCGGCTGGTGCGTGGTAAGCCGTGGGCGGAACCCGCCTCGCGTCTGGGTGTGCTGATTGCCTCCGGCTTTATCGTCGGCGAAAGCCTGTTCAAGGTCGTGCTGGCCGGGGTGATTACCTTTACCGGTTCCAAGGCCCCGCTGGCGGTCCTGCCGATCCCCTATGGCGAACACACCGCCATGATCATCGCCCTCATTCTGGCCGTTTCGGGCGTGGCAGGGCTTTATCGCTGGTGCATCGGGGCAGCGAAAAAGGTCCAGGGCTAATATTCACCGATCTGCAACCTGTTCGAAAGCGCTACCTCCGGTGATGACCCCAGGGCCCGAGCTTCTCAACCGCGTGCAAACCGCTTTCCTCAGCCGGGGCTTCCAGAAACTGACCATGGAAGCCCTGGCCGAGGCCTGCGGCTTTACCCGCCGCACGCTGTATAACTACTTTGAAAACAAGGACGCGGCCTTTCGGGCCATGTTCCGTCAGCATAATCTTGAGCTGATGCACCGGGCTTTTGAGGTGGCGCGACGCGAGCAGGCGGCGGGGGCAGAGGTGCTCGACGTGTTCACCGCCCTGATCGACATCCGTTACGGAGATACCTGGCGGCTGATCCAGCCGTCGCCGCATGCCCTTGAAATCAAGGGGACCGTCTTCCGCATCTGTACCGATATCATGATCGAACTGGCGACGGTGTTTCAGAGCGATCTGGCCGCCTTTATCGACACCCTGACGCAGGCGGGGGCGCTGCGCCTCAAGGGCGATTACAGCGCCGCCGAACTGGCGCAGATGCTGGCGGATGCGGCGCGCGGCGTTAACGCGGTCTATCCGCTCCTGCCTCTGGAGCATCTGACGGCGCAGTATCGGCGCATTACGCGGGCCATCCTGTATGGCTACCTCGACGCCTGAGAGCGTGCGGCTGCTGAAATTGCACAAATAGGTGGAAACTGTGAAATTTAGGTTGTCCCCTTAGCCATTTTGGGCTATGGAGGCGGCGATACGGCGCGGGGATCACTCTGCAACCCTATCTATGATGTGAGCATTTCGATTATCTCTTTTTTCGGATCGACGCCCTGTCCAGTCCCGGCAGGGCGTTTTATTTTTGCCCCTGCGGCAACGTAAAAGAGGCACATCAAAAGTCGGTGCGGGGCTTGTCAGCCGCCTCACGGATCATCAAAATCGCCCTTCATAACCGTCCCGGCACCTTATTGCCGGGTATTACCGGAGTTTAGCGATGAGCCTGCCCGAAATCCCTGTGAAGCCGGTCCATGCGGACGGCGTCACCTACTATATGCACCCGCATCCGCGTTCACCCTTTTCCGAGGCCGTTCAGGTCGGCGGCGTCCTGTACCTGTCGGCCATGATCGGTCTGGATGGGCAGGGGCGGCTGGTGGACGGCTTTGAGCCACAGGTGCGTCAGATCATGTCCAATTCGCAAGCCATACTGCGTCGTTACGGGCTGGGGCTGGAGCACGTGTTCAAGACGACGGTGATGATGAAGGACATGGCCAACTGGAGCGCCTTCAACCGTCTGTATAAGCCCTATTTCCATCCGACCCGTCTGCCGGTGCGGACCGCCTTTGGCGTCAGCGATCTGGCCTATGGAGCGGAGGTCGAACTGGAGTTTCAGGCCTACGTGCCGCACGGCGGTTAGGCCGAGGGGCAGACCATTAAAAAAGGCCGGTGCGAACACCGGCCTTTTCTCATTTATTCACAACGCCTTAAAACGCCTTCTTCAGCGAGAGACCATAGGTGCGGGGTTCCGACACCATGACCGTCAGGTTGTTGAAGTCGATACCGCTTTCAGCCACGATATTGTCTTCGAGGTTGCGCACATAGGCGGCGATTTCCAGACCCCCCTTGGTGACGTAACCGCCGCGCAGACCGGTCTGGGTGAAGGCCTTGCCGGTGAACTCGGTGGCTTCATACAGGAAGAAGTTGATCTTCGAGCGGTAGGCCACGTCGCCATAGACGAAGAAGCGGCTGCCGTCGCCCATAGGCCAGACGTACTGGGCCGTCAGGTTGGCCACCCACTTCGGGGCCTGGGGCAGGGGGTTGCCGTCGATATAGGCATAGCGCGTGCCGCCCGACACATAGGTGCGGTCCAGCGGCGTACACAGGCCCGACCCGCAGGTGGCCACGGCGGTGACCGGGTCCTGGATTTCGGTGCCGTTATAGCTGGCGCTGGCCGTCAGCAGCAGGTTGTCGGTCGGCTTGAGCGACAGGTCGGCTTCGAAGCCTTTGCCGATGGCTTCCTTGGCATTGATCAGCTTCGCCGAATTGACCGCGCCGCCGACCGCCGTGATCTGAAGGTCCTTGGTCTTGAAATAGTAGGCCGACAGGTCGTAACGCAGCATCTTGTCGAAGGCATAGCCTTTGAAGCCGGTTTCATAGGAGGTCGTGGTCTGCTCACCGGCCGTGGTCGGCACGCCGCCGAAATTCACACGATCCTGAATCGCCGGGGCCAGATAGCCGGTGGCGAAGCGGGCGTACCAGTTGAGGTTCGGCGAAATGACGTAGGTGGCGCTGAGATCGCCGGAGATATTGTCGCCATCGACCTTGGTGGTGACGGGCAGGGTGGTGCCGGGGAAGACCGCACGGCCCCAGACGATGTCCTTCTTTTCGTCCGAGGTGTAGCGCAGGCCGGCGCGCAGGGTCAGGGCGTCGGTGGCCTTATATTCGGCCGATCCGAAGACGGCGAAGCTGGTGCCGTGGTTCTTGTGGCGCACGTCGCCATTATTGAGGTAGTCCAGCTCGTTATACTTCAGAATCTGGTCGAAGTAGTAGAGGCCGAACTGACCGCGCCATTGACCGAACTGCGCGGTTTCGAAACGCAGCTCCTGCGAGAACTCTTCCGGCTCCGTCGTGCCGCCGGTAGCGACCGGGAAGAAGGTGCCGTAGAGCGTCGGGGCAACGATGGTCGAGACGCCACCGTCGATATCGCCCGAGCTTTCGGTCTTGGCGCGCTCATAGGCGGTGATCGAGTGCAGCGTGCCCAGACCGTCGAAGGTGTAGCTCAGTTGCAGGCTGGAGCCGATCGAATCGAGCGACTGGCTGATGAAGGGGCTGTCGAGGCGGACCTTCTTGATATCAAAGCCGGTATTGAAGTCGTTGGTGCCCGGCTTGATAGCGCTGGCGCGGAACAGACGCGGCGTGCCGTCCAGCTTACGGCCGTGGACATTGAGCAGGGCTTCGAAATTGCCGCTGACGTAACGCAGCTGGCCACGCAGAGCATAGTCTTCGTAACCTTCCAGCTTCTTGCCATTATAGAGGTTGGTGACCCAGTCGTCGCGGCGCTGTACGATGCCCGACAGACGACCGGAGAAGCCATTGCCCAGCGAGCCCGTGACCGCGCCTTCGGCATTGACCGTGCCGAGATTACCGGCGGCGACGCTGTAATAACCGCCAAACACCTCCGACGGCTTGGCCGAGGTCAGCTTGACGACGCCCGACGGCGTGTTGCGGCCGAACAGGGTGCCCTGCGGGCCGCGCAGCACTTCGACATTGGCCAGATCGAAGATCGGGAAGGACTTCAGCATCGGGTTTTCCAGCGCCACGTCGTCATAGACGACCGACACGGGCTGAGAGGCGTTGGGATCGAAGTCGGTATTGCCGAGACCGCGGATGTAGAAACGCGGGAAGGTACGGCCAAACGACGATTCGACGTTCAGCGACGGGGTGCGCGACGCCAGAACGCGGATGTCGAGGCCCGACGAATTGATGACGTCGAGCTTGGTGCCCGACAGGGAGGAGACGGCGACGGGCACGTCTCTGGCCTTTTCAAGACGACGCGAAGCGGTCACGACGACTTCGGTCGTGGCGCTGTCCTCGGCTTTGGGCGGGGCGTCTTCGGCGTGAGCCACGCCCGTAAGAGCGGCCAGAGCCAGCAGAGAGATGCCGCCCAGACGGGCGGACAGGTGGCGCGTGGTGCGCGGTTTCATTGGGTGCATGACGGTCCTCGGAGCAATATCTTGCCCCTTCCCCTGCGTTAATTCCCTGTAGCCCCGTGTTCCCCCGGAGTCGGGTTAACGCTAGCACAGCATGTCGCTTTTGCAACGGATGCGTGACGGACATGTAACATTGATACCAACTATGGCTTTTTAGCCATGCCCTTACGTCAGATTTTCGTTGTCGGCTTTCTTATCGGGCTGACGCGGCCGCGCATCGAAACCTTAGCCGACCCGCGCGACCCTCCGGTCAGAAAGTGAGGTGCATGATGAACAGATCGCTTAAATTCACCTGTGGCGCGTTGCTGAGTGCGGCCACCCTGGGGCTGGCCTTGCCCGCCGCCGCTCAGAGCTATGACGGCTGGTGCTATCAGAAGGGCAGTTCGGCCCGCACCAAGGGCACGGTGATCGGGGCTGCCGCCGGGGGCGTGCTCGGCAATGTCGTGGCCGGTAAGGGCAACAAGACCGAAGGCACGATTCTGGGGGCCGTTGTCGGTGGGGTCATCGGCAATCAGGTCGCCAAGAGAAACAAGGAAAAGGAAACCGCCTCGGCCAATTGCCTCAATAGCCGTTATTACGTCTATGACCGCGGTTATTATGAGCCGCCGTCGCCCCCCGACGGCTACCGCATCGCCTATTTCACCCAGCGCCCCTATTACAGTTCGTACTGGGTCAAGCGCGACGGCGAGGATTATCGCTATCGCCGTTGATAGCCATTTATTTCCTGTGCAAAAGAACCCGGTGCCCTGTGCGCCGGGTTTTTTTGTTTGGCCCCACCCCTGATTTCTGACGTAATTGCGTCACAGCTTTGTTCGATATTCCGGGAAGTTTTTGAACGCACCTGAACGATAGCGTTCAGTCCCGGTTCAGGCGGGCGGTGTCAGTGTGGAGCCACAACCTGTTCATGCAAAGGAGTATGTCATGATCTCTACGTCCGCAAAACTGATCGCCGGGGGGTTCGCCGCCGCTCTGGCCCTCGGCATGGCCCTGCCGGCCGCTGCGCAAAACTATGACGGTTTCTGCTATCACAAGCAGCAAAACACCAAGACCAAGGGTACGGTCATCGGGGCCGTGGCCGGGGCCGCGCTCGGCAATGTGGTCGCCGGTAAGGGTAATAAGACCGAAGGCACGGTGCTGGGCGCCGTCGTTGGTGGCGCCATCGGCAATCAGGTCGGCGAAGAAGTGAAGGAAAACAAGATCGAAAAGTGCCTGAACGACCAGTATTTCGTATTCGCCGGCCGTGAATACGCACCGCCGCCCGCCCCCAAGGGCTATACGGTGGCCTACTATACCCAGCGTCCTTACTACAGCACCTATTACACGCACCGTAACGGTCGCGTCGTGGTGTGGACGCCGCGCCGCCGCTAAGCGGACAGGCTTCGGTTACAGGCAAACGCCCGGCCCTGCGCCGGGCGTTTTTGCGTTCTGGCGAAAGACAAAAAAAGGGGCCGGCGGGGACACCGGCCCACTTAAGAATAAGGGGCAAATTGAAACGAGAATAACTCGAACGCGCTCTGAAAGAGCGCGCCGTGGACCTTCTTCCGGAGGGGCCACAGTCCATCAGAGAAACACAGACAATTGTCGGTGGCTATACCGCCTATATGGGAGGCCCCCCCATAAACCCGTGACCCCGATTGTCGGCCCGGGACGCCCATGTTACACCGGATACCAAGGTAATTCCTAAACCCGCAGGTACGTTGCGTTTACATGTCCGAGTCCCGTCTGGTCCTTATCGAGGACGATCCCTTCGTCCGTCGTCATATCGCCACTCTGATCGAGGCGGCACCGGACATGCGCCTGACGGGGGAGGCGGGGAGCGTGTCGGAGGGGCTGGGCCTTCTGGATACGGCCCCGGATCTGATCGTGCTGGATCTGGGCCTGAGCGACGGCAGCGGCCTTGAGATCATCAAGGCAGCGCGGCAGCGCGACCTACCGACCCGCATCCTCATCCTGACGGTGTTTGGTGATGAAACCTCTGTCATTTCGGCCCTGACGGCGGGGGCGGACGGCTATGTCCTCAAAGACAGCGCCGAAAGCGAACTGATCGGCAGCATCCGCCACACCCTGAACGGCGGGTCGCCGATTTCCGCCCCGGTGGCGGCCTATCTGTTGCGCCATATCCGCAAGGACACCTCGCTGGCCCTGACGGCGGGGCCCGAACTGGCCGAGGATGCGCCCGGCATCACACCGCGCGAAATCGAGCTTCTGTCGCTGCTGGCCAAGGGGCTGAGCTATAAGGAAGCCGCAGGGGTGCTCGACATTTCGCACCATACGGTCGGCACGCACGTCAAGGCCATCTATCGCAAGCTGGCGGTCAATTCGCGCTCCGAAGCCGTGTTTGAAGCCGTGCGCAGTGGCCTGATCCGCCTGTAAAGCCTCACGCCGCTTGTGGGGATTGCACTCCTGCGGTTATGGTGCGGCATGTTTCGCCTTCCGACCTCTGAGCCCTGGACCAGCCTGAGCCGTGCCCTGTTCTGGGCGCTGCTGGCTCAGATCGTTTTCTGGGGCGTGCTGTTCGCCTTCGCCCGCACGCCCCTGCCGCCGGAAAAAGTCGATGCCTATCGCGTCAAGGCCGTCTATACCCGGCCTGTGGACGGTCTGACGCCGCAGGCCTTTCCGCTCAGCACCATGACCCTGTTGCCGGCGGGCCGGACGCCCATGCCGGACGATTTTGCGAACATCTGCGTGCGCGGTGCCCGTTTCCCGGCGCAGCAGTTTTCGTTTCTGGTCACGCCGCAGCCGGGCCGGGGCTTCGAAGCCCTGTACCTGCCGATGATCAAGGACAATTACACCGTTTATCTCAATGGTCGCCTGCTGACAGCGCCGCGCGGGCAGTTCGGCTTTCCGTCCAGCCACGACGGTATGCGGCCGCAACTGTTCAGCCTGACGCCCGATACGCTGCGCCCCGGCGAAAATCGTTTCGACATTGTGGCCGTCGCCAATGGCTGTCGGCCGCACATGAAGGGCGCGCTGTTCGGGCCGCAGACCGATCTGCGCCGCATTGAGGATCATCGGTTGACGACGGCTATCGGTATGCCGCTGATCACGGTGATTGCGGCCACCCTGCTGAGCATGATCGCCGCGGCCCTGCTGCCCATCAGCGGCTATAACCGCCTGTTCCTCAGCGTTACCCTGTTTATGGCGGCCTTGGCCATACGCGGGGCCAGCTTCATGTGGCACGGCGATGCGCTGGAAGACAGCCTGCACGATACGCTTTTGTCGATTGTATCCGGCCTGACCATCGGGGCGACGGCCTATTTCCTCAAAAACTGGACCCTGGCCCCCGATCGTCACACGCCGATCATCGTCGGTGTGATGTCCGCCGACATCGCGGCCCTGCTTACCGGGTGGGTGATGCAGCAGAGCTGGCTGCCGACCGTGACCGAGACGACGCTGATTTTGGTGTGCTCAGGCTATTTCCTGCATCGCATGTGGAAACTGGCGCAGTCGCAGCCGCAACTGCTGTTGCGCTCTTTTCCCTTTCTGTCGATTGGGTTGGTGACAACCCTTTATGATCTCTATCACGGCCTATTTGGCCTGCCGCGACCGCTGACGGCGGGCCTCTACTTCCCCTTTGTGATCATCGCCGGGGTGGCCATCGACCTGGTGACGCGCGGGTTTGAGCTGTACCGCACGGCGGAGGAACAGCGCGCCGATCTGGCGCGGCAGGTACAGGATCGCGAGGCCGAAATCCGCGAGTCCTATATTAAACTTCAGGAGCAGGAACAGCTCAATGCCGTCAATGCCGAGCGCCAGCGCCTGATCCGCGACATGCACGACGGGGTCGGCGGGCATCTGGTCAGCCTGCTCATGCAGCTCAAGCTGGGGGCGGTGCCGGCGGAAACCATGCGGGTCAATATTCAGGCCGCCGTCGATGATCTGCGCCTGATCATCGACTCGATGGATTCGATGGGGGATTCGCTGGAGGTCGGGCTGGCCATCTTCCGCGAACGGATGCGCCCGCGGCTTCAGGTGGTGGGGGTGGAACTGAACTGGCGCAATGCGCTGGATGTGGAGCCGCGCGGGTATCGGCCCAACGAAATTCTCAATATTTACCGTATTTTGCAGGAAGGGGTTACCAATGCGCTCAAACACGCACAGCCAAAAACCATCGACCTCAGCCTGCGCGCCGACCCGGACCAGCCGGGCTGGCTGATCCTGACGCTCAGCGATGACGGGGTGGGCTTTGCCACCGATGAGCGCGCGTCGGCCGGGCGAGGCTTAAGCCACCTGCGCCGCCGCGCCCAGATGATCAGCGGACGCATCGACATCGTGTCGGCACCGGGCCATGGCACGACGATCCGGCTCTATGTGCCGCCGCCGTCATCCGCATCTTGATATTGCGGCCAGAGTAAACTCGACTAACCCGACTTAGTTTAACGGGGTGGCTATGACCACGGTCAATATACACGAGGCCAAAACCCACCTGTCGCGGCTGGTGGAACAGGCAGCCAAAGGCGAAAGCTTCATCATCGCCAAGGCAGGCAAGCCGGTGGCGCGCGTGAGCGCCATTGACGCGCCTGATCGGGCACAGGTGCGCCGTCTGGGGTTCCTGAGCGGTCATATCCGCACACCGGACGATTTTGACCGCCTGGGCGAAGAGGAGGTCGCGCGCCTGTTCGGTGGCGCATGAAAGCTGCTGCTCGATACGCATATTCTGCTGTGGGCGGCGGGGGAGCCGGACAAACTGCCGCCAGAGATAAGGCGTCAACTCGAAGACCCGGAAAACACGCTGCTGTTCAGCGCTGCCAGCCTGTGGGAGGTCGCCATCAAGCGCGGGCTGGGGGGGCGATGATTTTCAGGCTGATCCGCGTCTGTTGCGGCGCGGGCTTCTAGATAATGACTATGTCGAACTGCCGATCGTGAGCGCCCATACGGTGATGGTCGATACCCTGCCGCCTATCCACAAAGACCCGTTTGACCGCCTGGTGGTGGCGCAGGCCCTGTATGAAGGCGTGAAGCTGATCAGCGTCGATCCGCAGGTATTGCGCTATTTCGAGGCGTCTGCCTCTTCCCTGTGAAAGCCCATCTCGCTATAGGGTGAATATGACCGACTCTGCCTCCAGATATATCCAGGGCCGCACCGGCCCGTGGGAACTCGTTATCGGCCTTGAGATTCACGCTCAGGTCGCCTCGACCTCCAAACTGTTTTCGGGTGCTGCCGTAGGCTTCGGCGCGGGCCCCAACGAACAGGTGAGCCTTGTGGATGCGGGCTTCCCCGGCATGTTGCCGGTGTTGAACCGCTTTTGCGTCGAGCAGGCGGTGAAGACGGGTCTGGGCCTGAAAGCGCAGATCAACCCGCATTCGCGCTTTGACCGCAAGAACTACTTCTATCCCGACCTGCCGCAGGGCTATCAGATTTCGCAGCTCTTTTACCCCATCGTAGGTGAGGGCGAGGTGCTGATCGACCTGTCGGACGGCACCCAGAAGACGGTGCGGATCGAACGTCTGCATCTGGAACAGGATGCGGGCAAGTCGATCCACGACCTCGATCCCAACAACACCTATGTCGATCTGAACCGGGCGGGCACGGCGCTGATGGAGATTGTCTCCAAGCCGGATATCCGCTCGGCCGAAGAGGCTGTGGCCTATTTCAAGAAAATCCGCACCATCCTCGTCTATCTCGGCACGTCCGATGGCGACATGGAAAAGGGCAATATGCGCGCCGACGTCAACGTTTCGGTGCGCAAGCCCGGTGCGGAGTTTGGTACGCGCTGCGAAATCAAGAACGTCAACTCGTTCCGCTTCATGCAGCAGGCGATTGAATACGAAGCGCGGCGTCAGATCGAAATTATCGAAGACGGCGGCACCATCACGCAGGAAACCCGCCTGTTTGACTCGGTGAAGGTCGAGACGCGCTCGTTGCGTTCCAAGGAAGAGGCGCACGATTATCGCTACTTCCCCGATCCAGACCTGCTGCCGCTGGAGTTGGAGCTGGCCTGGATCGAAGACATCAAGAAGTCCCTGCCGGAACTGCCCGACGACAAGCGTCAGCGTCTGATGACGCAATATGGTCTCAGCCAGTACGACGCCACCGTGCTGGTCACCGAGCAGGCGCGTGCCGACTATTACGAGGCGGCGGCGAAAGGCCGTGACGCCAAGCTGGTCGCCAACTGGGTGACCAACGAGCTTCTGGCCCGTCTGACCAAGGACGGGCTGGAGATCGAACAGAGCCCGCTGCCGCCGGCGCACATTGCCGGGCTGGTCGAACTGATTGAAACCAATGTCATTTCTTCGAAGATCGCCAAGACGGTGTTCGAGCACATGTGGGAAGGCAAGGGCACCCTCACCCCGGCGGAGATCGTCGAAACACACGGTCTCAAGCAGGTGACGGATACCGGCGCGATTGAGAAGGCCATTGACGAGATCATCGCGGCCAACCCCGACAAGGCCGAGGCGGCGAAGGAAAAGCCGCAGGCCATCGGCTGGTTCGTCGGTCAGGTCATGAAGGCCACGGGCGGCAAGGCCAATCCGGCGGCGGTCAACGACCTCTTGAAAAGCAAGCTGGGTTTGTAGACCCTAATGATTTTTAATGAAATCGTCATTCAAGCACCTCCCCTGATTTCAGGGGAGGTGGATTTGACGCCGTTTAGGCGTCAAAGACGGTGGGGTTAACACCACCTGCTTTAACCCCACCCGGCGCTGCGCGCCGCCCTCCCCTGAAATCAGGGGAGCTGCTGTAGAGAGATATCGTTTCCCCCCTGATACCACCCCTATATACCTCCCCGTCAAGCTGGGGAGGTATATAGGGGTGGTATAGGTGTCCAAAGCCCCGCCGGTTGGCGGGGCTTTTTTTGCTATTGATTAGTCGTCGGCTGGTCCTTGGTGACCGGCTCATCGGTTTGCGGAAGAGGCGGCACCGGGGCATTGGGGTCGCCCGCCTGCGGTTGATTGGTTGCTGGGGCCGGGTTAGCCGGGTCCTGCATCGGATCGGTGGCCGGTTGCGTCGGCTGAGCCGGATCGCCCATGGTCGGCGTGGCACGGGTATCCGGAGCCGGGGCACTGGTCGTAGTGCTGGCCTCGATTGAGACATCAGCCGCTTGAGCGGCGCGCAGGGACTGAGCGTTCAGTTCAGCGGTGGCGGCGTTCTGCGACTTGCGGTCCTGCTTGGCCGTAGGGGCCTGCTTTTCGCTTTTGGCCGTCATCGGGTCTTGCGTCGCGGGGTCTTGCGTCGCGCCGGTTTGCGGCATGGCATTCGTCTGACCGGACATATCCTGCGAGAAGGCCGTCGGAGCGACGAGCAGGAAGGCGGCGGTAGCGGCGGTGGTGAGAAGGCGGGTCATGATGATCCTCAGGGATAGGGGGTGAAACTCTGAGCCAAGTCTCTCACCAACGCGCCGGCTCCTCAATTTTGCGGTCCTTGCAAAGCCGAACGCCTGTTTTACGGGCGGCTTATCTTCTTTATGGAGGTCATAAAAGGACGCTCAATCGGCGCGGATTCTGCCGGTTTACGCCCTTGCCACCGCATCCCGCGTTTACGGAAATGTTCGGGCGTCTGAGGCCGTCCTGACGTGTCCGCAATGTGTCTTATGCTTTTCCAACGCCCTAGGCGCCTTATCCCCAGCCTGGCCTTGCGCCCTCGACCGCCGCGTGAGAGATTGCCCTGAAACAAAAGGGGGACCGTATGGCGTCCGACTATGCCCTAAGTCTCGATGGGGTGAGCAAATATTACGGCGACTTCGCTGCGGTGAGGGATCTGAGTTTCCGCGTGCCGCGCGGCTCGATCTGCGGCTTTCTGGGGCCGAACGGAGCGGGTAAGACGTCGAGCGTGCGCATGATGCTGGGTTTGTCGCAACCGAGCGCGGGCACCATCACCGTGCTGGGCGGTGACGGCGCCAAGGTGCTCGACCGCATCGGCTTCCTGCCCGAAGAACGCGGCCTGTATCGCAAGATGTCGCCGGTGGACATGATCGTCTTTCTGGCCGGTCTGAAGGGCATGAAGGCGTCGGCGGCGCGCAAGCGGGCCATCGAACTTCTGACGGCGCAGGGCCTCGGCGATTTTATGTACAAGCCGATCAAGTCCCTGTCGAAGGGCATGTCGCAAAAGGTGCAACTGATCGGCTGTCTGGTCCATGATCCGGAGCTGGTCATTCTCGATGAACCCTTTTCCGGGCTCGATCCGGTCAATCAGCAGGGGCTGGAGGACATGATCCGCGATCTGGCGAAGCGGGGCGCGACCGTGCTGTTTTCTACCCACGTCATGGCCCATGCCGAGCGCCTGTGCGAAAACGTCGTCATGCTGACCAAGGGGCGCAAGGTGTTCGAAGGCACGCTGCGTCAGGCGCGCGAACGCGCACCGCGCTATCTGGAGCTGGAGGGCGTGCTGAACCGTGAGCAGGTCACGGGTCTGCCCGGCGTGTCCGAAGTGATCGACGGCGGTGCGGGCGAAGAGGGCACCCACCGCTGGCGTCTGCGCTTCCTGCCCGGCGTGACACCCAATGAGGCGCTGAAGACGGTGCTGGTCGGCGGGCTGGATGTGCGCCGCTTCGAAGCGCATGAGCCGACCCTGCACGACGCCTTTATCGTCCTGACCAATGGCGGAGAACCGGCATGAAGACGCTTCTGATTGCGCGCCGCGAATATCTCGCCTTCGTCAAGACGGTCGGTTTCTGGCTGTCCCTGCTGGTCCTGCCGGTTCTGATGGCGGGGTCGGTGTTTATCCCTATCCTGATGAGCCGCAGCGGCGGCGAAGAGGCCAGTCGCGTCGCCATACTCGACCTCAGCGGCGAGAACCTGACCCCGTCCTTGCAGGCCCGGCTGGATCGTCCCGATCCCGCCGTTTCCGCCCTGCACGAGGCGGCCCCCAGCGTTTCGGCGCGTCAGGCCCTGCGCCAGATGGCCAGTCGCCGCGATTATCAGGTGGTCGCCTTACCCGCCGGTCTGACACCGGACATGACGCGCGAGGCCGCCGAGGCACGCCTGTCGCAACTGATGCAGACGGAAACCCGCAGCGTCGATCAGGTGATCGTCGCCTATGTCGAAAAGACACCTGAACCGCATCTGGCCTTCGATCTGTGGTCGTCGCAAACCAAGGGCAAGTCGCTGGAGGATTATCTGCGCGGGGACCTGCACGCCCTGCAATCGGCCTATCTGGCCAAGCAGAAGGGGGTGGACCCGCAGGTGGCCACCGCCTTGCGCGAGACGCGGGCCGATATCCGCAGCCTGACCCCGGCCATTGCCGCCGCGGGGGCGGATGAAAAGGCCTCGTTCACCGAAACCTTGCGGGAAAACGGCCCGCACTTTGTCGGGATCGTCCTGAGTTACCTCACCTGGATGTCGATCTTCTCGTCCTCGGTCATCCTGCTGTCGGGGGTGATCGAAGAGAAGTCGTCGCGGGTGCTGGAGGTGCTTCTGACCTCGGCCCCGGCCAGCAGCCTGCTGGTCGGCAAGGTGCTGGGCGTATTTATGGTCCTGCTGACGGTCGCCGGGCTGTGGAGCGCGGTGGCCGCCGGCATTATGGGCTACGGACTGGCCTTTATGCCGCCGGATATGATGAACAATGTGCACGTGCTGGCCGGGGCGGTGTTCAAGGTGGAAACCATCGTGCCCATGCTGCTGTTCTTTGTCGGTGGCTATCTGATGTACGGCATCACCTTCATCGCCATCGGCTCCTTCTGCGAGACGCAGAAAGAAGCGCAGGCGATCATGGGGCCGATCGTGGTGGTGCTGATGATCCCGATGATGAGCCTTCAGGCGGCGCTGATGTCGCCCGACCTGCCGCTGATCCGCTACCTGTCGTGGGTGCCGCTGTTTACGCCCTTCCTGATGCCGCTGCGGGTTCTGGGTGGCGCGCCGTGGTGGGAGATTCTGGCGACGCTGGCCGGCATGGGGGCCATGGCGTGGCTGATGATCCGGCTGGGGGCCCGCGCCTTCAAGCAGGGGGCGCTGGGCGGCGGCAAGTTTAGCTGGAAGGCGCTGATGGGGCTGTCGAAGGCCTGACGCAAAAACGCCCCCAGCGTCACGACTGGAGGCGTTTTCATCAGAATAATCGGGAGGTTACTTCTCGACCTTGGCGTCGCTTTGCGCGCCGACCTGAGCCGAGGCGCCGTCGCTGCTGACACTGGCATTGCCGGAGAGGTTGGCATTGGCCTCGGTCGAAGGCGCGGCCTGCGCGGCGGTGTCGAGAGCCGACTGCGTGGTGGCCTGCGCCTTATGCTTGGCCTTGTGCGCGGCGTTGTAGGCCGAGTTGGCGGTGGTTTCGACGCCGGAGCGGGCGCGGGTGGCGGCGTCCTGAGCCGTGCCCGTGGCGCTGTCGATCGTCGAAGACGGATCAACGCCGACCTGACCCTGCGCCCCCAGGCTGCCGCCGACGGTGGACTGCGTGCGGTCCACCTGACCGGTCAGGCCGCCGGTGACGCCCCCTTGACCGCCCAGAAGCTGGGCCGAGGCGGGAAGGGCGGTCGCTGCGGCCATGAGGGATACGGAAAGAACAAGTGCGCGTTTCATTTGGGTTTCCTCATTAAGGGTTGTACCACCCCGTCAGGAAACGCCGGTTTTCGGGCTGAAATGTGCCGGAAAGATAAGCCCGGAAACGGAAGGCCTAAGCCGCCGCATAAGCCCCGCATAAAAAACCCCTCCGGCAGAACCGGAGGGGTTTTGGCCTGCATCCGCAACCCTATCAGAACACGTCGTAGAAGACGTCGATGATACGGCCGGTGCGCAGATCGACCAGAACAATGTCGTTGCCGACGAAATAGTATTCGCAGCCATAGGGCTTGGGTGGCAGGAAGTAGAAGTCCGGGTCATAGACGCGATAGCTGTAGAAGTAGCGCGGCAGGTAGTCGCCATAATCGTAGCGATAGCCGTAATACTCGCTCGGCACGCGGTAATAGCCGTAACGCGGGGCGAAATAGAAGCCTATGCGCACGCCCGTGTAGGAACGGAAATCGCGATGCGTGCGCCAGTTATAGCTGTGGCGCGAAGACCAGCCGTTGCGGTCGCCGTCATGGTCCCAGCCACCTTGCCCCCAACCGCGCTGATCCCAGCCGCCACGGTCACGGCCGTTGCGGTCACGATCATTGCGATCATTCCGATCCCAGTCGCGGTCATTACGCCCCCAGTCACCCCCGCGATGATCCGTGTCGCGATTGCCGGTCCAGCCGCCGGGCGTCGGGTTGCGCCCGCCGTTCCAGCGTCCGTCATTACCGGGACGGTTATCGGGGCGGTCATTGGGTCGCGTGTCGGGACGATTATCCGGCCGGGTATCTGCGCCGTTATTGGACCCGTTACCAGGACGACCGTCGGGACGGCTGTCATTACGGTCGGGACGCCCCTGCCATCCGCCGGGCGTGGCACTGTTTGGGGTGCCGGGCGTGCGATCCGGGCGGCCAAAGACCCCGTCCTGACCGGGCTGGCGGTTCCAGCCCCCGTCCCTGACGGTGCCCGCATTGCCATTATCGCCACGGTTCCAGCCGCCGCCAGTACCGCGGTCGCCCCCGCGCGGGCCGCGATCGCCGCCCCTGTCACCCCCTCTGTCACCGCCGCGTTCGCCACGCGGCTCGCTGATCTCCGGGCGCGGCTGAGGCATTGGCGGGGCCTCCGAGCGCTGGTCGGGTTTGCGCTGAAGCTGCGCATAGCTGCCCGCGGAGGCCGGCGCTGCGACCAGGGGAAGGGACAAGGCGATGACCGCGCTCAGGGCTGTGGCGGTCAGTCGATGGGACGGAAAGGACCGGTGGGTCATGGTTTCCTCGATGGCGGTGATTTTTTTGACCGCCCTAGGCATGGACGGAGACGATTTTCTCCGATTGTCTTGACTATGCGCCGCGCTGGCTGAACTGAAACTGAACGAGAGCGGGCAGTTATCAAGGCCGTTTTGCGGTGTGGGGTGTCAAACTCTGCCTGCGGATTCACTGAGTCTGAATTTAAATCTTAACGGGATTGCGGCGTCGAATTTATGTATATATCAATTATTTTATAAAATATTATGGAATTTAACTCTGATTTTTTGAAATAAGTAACGATTATTATTCAATTGTTAATAGAAAAATTAATGTTAATTCAAATTTTACATAAAAAATTCACAGTAAATATCGCTGTTAACTTTAATTTCACTTGGCGGTGAAAAAGTTGGCTCATCGACCACTTGCTTTCGGGGGCCGCGCAAAAGGCGCGGAAACGATGATGATGACGAACGAAACCCTGCCTCTGCCGACGCCGGACATGAGCGGCGACGATCTGTTCAAGCTCGGCATGATGTATTCGACCGGTCAGAACGGCGCGCCCGTCGATCTGATCTCGGCGCACATGATGTTCAACCTCGCCTCGATGCGCGGGTCAATGGAAGCGACGCTTTACCGTCGCGAGCTGTCGAAGGAAATGGACCGCGAAGACGTGGCCGAAGCCCAGAAGGCCGCCCGCCGCTGGCTGGATCAGGGCCACACGCGTTACGCCGCCTGATTTACTTGTTCTGGCTGTAGAGCAGCCAGCTCATAATCCCCGCCGGGACTATGTTGTTGATGTTCTGTTCGACCCAGACGCCAGCCTTGGCGATGCGGGTCTTGGGCACAAAGACGATGTCGTGACGGCGCAGGGCCACGGCCACCGAAGCCTTGCCGTTCAGCGGGCTTTTGAGGTCGATCAGCCTCTGCATGATCTTCCCGTCCGGACCGCGCCGCAGGATCAGCACCTGCTGTGACTTGGCGGCATTGGTAAAGCCCCCGGCCGCCAGCGCTGCCGACAGGGCATCGAAATCGCCCGGCATCTCGACCCAGCCGGGATTGCGCACCTCGCCGCCGACCAGCACGCGCGTATTGCCCGTGTCTCCGGGGAAGACGGTCACTTCGGGGTGGCGCAGATAGGGGCGATAGAGTTCGGTAATCTCCGTCTGAAGGTCCGTTACGCTTTTAAACGCGGCCATGACCTGTCCGACCAGCGGCAGGGTGATACGGCCGTCCTGACCGACCTGCGTCGTCCGACTGAGTTCCGGCGCACTCGGCACCTGTATTTCCAGCTTGTCCGACGGATAGAACAGATAGGGCGGGTCTTCGTCCGTCCATTCCGAAAAGCGAATGGGCGCCGCTTCGGGTGCCCGCCCGGCGTGCGCCGCCGGGGCGATGCACAGGGCCAGAAGGCCCATTCCGGTCACTCCCTTCATCAAAGCGCGCTTGCTCAGCATGGCGGCGTCCATAAAATTCAGTCCTTCTTAACCATGGTTGAAAATGGGTAACGGTTGGTTAATGCCTCAGAGGGACTATCCGGACAAATAATGGAAGTTCAGCTTCCGAATCGTTGCGTTCCTTGCCATACAAAGAACGGCGTGATGTAAAGGGGTGTGTTTCGGGTGCGCGCGCAAGGCGTTTACAGCGAAGAAACGGGCACGAGAGCCACGGATCGCCGTGGCGCCGCCCGTACCCCTGCGCGCCGCCGCTATGCCTATGAGGCCGACGATATTCTGCGCCTTTTGCTGCGCGAATGGTGGTTGATGCTGCTGATCTTCGCCGCCATCTTCGGGGTGGGTGCGGGCTTTGCGCTGACGCTCAAAAAAAGCTACACCGCCGATGCCTCCCTGCTGATGCAGCTCGGTCAGGACTACGTCTATGTGCCCGCCGCCGGGGATGCGGCGCGCGGTGCCATTGCCACGATCGACGAAGTGGTGCAGTCGGAAGTCGAAATCCTCAACTCCGCCGAGCTTAAGCACCGGGTGATCGAGAAACTGGGCTATAATGCCATAGATTCCAGCTTCCCCAAGACCTATGCGCCGCGCACCGAGACGGAACGCGATCAGGCCGATGCGCGGGTGATGAAGACGCTGAGCGGCCTCAAGACCGAGACGGCCCCGCAAAGCAATATCGTGCGCCTCAGCTTCACGCACAAGGACCCGCGCGCCGCCGCCCTGATCCTCAATACCTTTATCGACCTCTATCAGACCTATCGCCACGAAGTGTTTATGGACGTCACCGCGCCGTTGCTGGAAAACCAGAAGGCCGCCTTCGACCGCCGTCTGCGTCAGGCCGACAAGTCCTATGAGGATTTCCTGCTGCGCAATGGGGTCGGGGATTTTCAGGCCGCCAAGGCCACCTATACCAAGCTCTATGACACGGTGATGTCGGAAATCTACGTCGCCGATGCCGGCATTGCCACGGCGCGCGCCCGTCTTCAGGCCATTACGTCGCGGCTGGGGCAGCAGGCCCCGGAGATGAGCACCGAGCGGCAACTGGATCTCAGCGTGCCGTCGAAACTGCTGGCGCTGAAACAGCAGCGTGCCGAGCTTCTGACGCGCTACACCCCGGCGGCCCCGGCGGTGCGTGACCTCGATGAGCAGATCAAGGCGCTGGAGACGCTTCAGGCGTCGGGCCGCGCCATTGGCGAAAAGGAACACCGCATCGGGGTCAACCCGATCTATCAGCAACTCCTGACCGACAAGCTCAATCTGGAGGCTGAAATCGCCGCCACCTCCGGCCGCCGGGCGCAGCTTCAGGCCCAGGCGGATCAGGTGACGCACAAGCTTCAGTCTCTGGTCGGTATGGAGGCCGAATATAACAGCCTCTCGACCGAGCGCAGCGCCCTGCAAACCAATATTGCCAGCTTCACCCAGCGTATTCAGGAAACGCAGGCCGCCCGTGAAATCGCCGAAAAGGCGCAGGATACGGTGCGCGTCGTCAACCGGGCCCGCCCGCCGGACAAGGCCAAGAGCCTTCAGAAGCCGGTGCTGATCCTCGCCTTCCTGTTCGGCGGCTTCACGGCCCTGTGCGCCGGCCTGCTGCGGGTCTTTCTGCGCCGGGGCTTCCTCAGCGCCGATATGGCGTCCAAGACGCTGGGCCTGCCGGTACTGGCTCAGGCCCGGGCGAAATAAGAACCACAGGCGAACCACGACAGCGGGTTTACGTTACGCCATCACGCGCTCGCGCCTTCGCCTGAAAAGCGTCATTTTCAACCCATAGGTTTCTGAATCATTATGATTTTGGGTAGAAACACAACGATCCAGATTTTGGTTTTGCCCCTCGCCGGGTACGGGCTGCGCCACCCTGGCCGCCGCCTCAATGGCGGCTTAAGCGGAATGAGTCCACGAGAAATCATTCCGCTCCAAGGCAAAGCGGCTTATGGTATCTGCGAATACGCGCGGACGCGATTCGTCCACGCATGACATGGCGTATTGGAATTTATGGTCGATCTGACGCGGGAAATGGCCGATCTGATGGCGGCGCTGAAGGGCGGGGCACGCGCCGCCGACAGCGGCCGGGGACGGGTCATCCTGTTCGCGGCGGCCTGCGGCGGTGAGGGCGTATCGACCGTGGTGCGCGAATATGCCCGCTGCGAAGCCGCCTTCGCCAGACGCCCTGTCTGGCTGATCGACGCCGACCTGCGCCAGCAGACGCAGCTTGAGGCCGTGCTGGACGAGCCCGCCCGTTTCGGACCACCGGGGCCTGTGTCGTCAGCCACGCCGGACGGATCGGTCTTCTTCGCTCTGGAACCCAAGGCGCTGGACGCTCAGGGCCAGCCGGTCCCCGACAGCCAGTATCTGATCGCGCGGTCCTTCCTCGACAAGCGCTTGTGGGTGACGCGCCTGCGCGATCACCTGCTGCTGCCGGGGCAGAAGACGCGCCTGTTCGAACAGTCCTCCTACTGGCAGGCCCTGCGCACCCATGCTCAGGCCATTCTGGTCGATGCACCGGCCTTCGACCGCTCCGACGCCGTCCTGCGGCTGGCCCCGCTGGTGGACGGCGTGGTGCTGGTCGTCAGCGAAGGGGAGGGCGAGATCGACGCCCGCGTCGCGCTGAAGACCCAGATCGAACAGGCCGGGGGGCGGCTGCTCGGCATGGTCTATAACAAGTCGCGCGCCACGGTCCCGCTGGCGGGGCGCAAGTCCGCGCACGGCTGATGGGCGGCGCGATTCTCCGTGGTATCCGGGAGGACTGGGACGGACAGTGGCTGTCTTTCGGCCTGTCGGTCGGCATCCTGTTCATGTTCTCGCAGGGCTGGCTGTCGCCCATCTTCGGCTATTCGACCGAACAGTCGCCCATGGCCGGGGCCATTATCCGCAACATCTATTACCCGGTCTATCTCGGCGCGCTTGCCCTCTTGTTCCTGACGTGGAAACAGGTGCTGGCCGGGGTGATCCGCACGCCGGTGCTGCTGGTCCTGATCCTTTTGTGCGCCGTCTCCTATGTGTGGTCGATCGACCCCTCGGCCACGCTGCGCCGCTTCGTCGCCTTCGCCATGACCTGTCTGGCCGGCTATGTTATCGCCGCCCGCTTTTCGTGGCGCCGCCTGATCGAGGTCATCGCCGTCACCTATCTGATCCTCATCGCCGGATCGTTTGTCATGGCCCTGCTGTTTCCGGACAAGGGGCGGATGACCGAGCTGTTCGTCGGGGCCTGGCGCGGGGTCTTTGCCGAAAAGAACAATCTGGGCGCGGTAATGGATGTCGGCTTTCTGGCCTGTCTGGCGGCCGGGATTCAGGTGCCCAAACGCCGCTGGCTGTGGTTTGCGGCGGCGGCCGGGGCGGCCTTTCTGGTCCTGATGTCCACCTCCAAGACGTCGCTTCTGGCGCTGATTCTGGGGGCAGGCATGATGGCCTTCGTATGGCTGTCGCGACGCGGGCCGATACTGGGGGTGGTCCTCACCTGGCTGGCGGTGTGTGTGCTGCTGGCGGTCGGCAGCGTGGTCCTGCTGATGCCGGAGGCGCTGTTTCATCTCCTGGGCAAGGACGCGACCCTGACCGGGCGCACCAATATCTGGGCCGGTATCGACCATGTGATGCGCAAACACCCGATGACCGGCTACGGGTATGGCGTCGTGTGGTCCACCGAAGGCGACTGGACCCCGCTGCGCTGGATCACCGAGGTGGCGGGTTTTCGCGCCTATCACGCCCATTCCTGCTGGTACGAGGTGTGGCTGGCGCTCGGCTATGTCGGCCTGACCGTGTGGGCGATCCTGTTTATCGAGACGTGGCTGAAGGCCTTTTACCGCACCTATCGCGGCGACGGCGGCTATTTTGCCCTGCCGTTTATCACCGTCTATTCGCTGATGAGTCTGACCGAGAGTATCGCGATCGGGTGGAATGACATCCGCTGGTGCCTGATAGTGCTGATCGTCGTCAAACTGGCCCTGCCGGGCGACGGGCCGGTGGTCGCGGCTGCGGTCGGTCCGGTCAGATCACGGCGCGGGCTGTACGATTAAGATTGCCCAAATCACAAACCGGATTTCTTTGTGTGGTCGGCGTTTGAAGAGCAACCACAGATTACACAGATTATACTCCAGCCCCTACATGTTCCGCAGGCGCATAACCAAAGGGCGCGAAGCGCCAAATCTGTGCCATCTGTGTAATCTGTGGTTTTCCGAAACTTATCATCAAAAGAGGCATTCGTGGAACGCCTCAACCGCCCGCGCGGCGGGCCCCTTCGGCATAGGTGACGACGTCGAAACCGAAGGTCCGGGCGGCGGTCGCCAGGGTTTCCAGCGTCTCCGGCGTGCAGCCCCACGGCGACGGGTTTTCACGCACATCGTGGGTGTACAGGACCAGCCAGCACTGTGGCGTGCGGATCGCCTGCGCCATCCATTGCAGCGCCAGCCGCTCACCGCCGTCGCCTTCGATACCGATGGCCGGGGCCTGATTGAGGTCGGTGCCGGTGCGGATCAGGCCGTGGTGCAGGGCGCGCGAGGAGCGGTAGCGGTCGCCCAGCACGGCCTTGGCCTGAGGGGATACATCGCCATAGGGATAGGCGAAGGTGGTTGAAGTGGGTACGCCAAGCGATTGAATAAGCGTCTGGTTTTCGTCCACGCTTAAAGCAATGTCCGCCACCTTGGCCTGACCGCAGTCGATATGCATCAGGGTGTGGCAGGCGATCTCATGACCGCGCGCATTCAGGGCGGCGATCTGGGCGGCGGTAGTGTAGGGGCCGAAATGGCTGTCCTGCCCCATCAGGCCGGCGGAGATGAAATAGGTGGCGTGAAAGCCGTGGCGCTCCAGTATGCCCGCCCCCGCAATGGCCGCCGACTGCGGGGCGTCATCGAACGAAAAGGTCAGCAGGGGCTTCGTCAGCCCGCGCAACTGTGCCGGTTTGCGAAACAGCAGTTTTGAGGCCCGGCGGCGCAGCTTGCCATACAGGGAGCGATCGGCGGCATAGGCTTCGGCATAGCTCATCAGACGACCTCAGAATAAAGGGCGGCGCGATAAAGGCGCAAGGCAAAGGCGCGGGCACGGACCGGGGCGGCCTCGCTGTGCACCACCGTGCGCAAAGCCGTGCGCAAGGCTCCGCGCAGGGGCAGTTTGCGGATAAGGCGCGCGACGCGGTAGCTGGGGTAGGTGGCGACCACCTCCGGATGCTTCTGCACCACGCGGGCGAAGTTGCCGACCGACTGCTCGTACTTGCGGATCAGGATGTCTGCCGGATCGAGCCCCAGATGGGTGGCGGTATTGTCGATATGCTGCACGCCGAAGGTTTGCGCTACCCGCATCGCCCATTCGACGTCTTCCCAGCCCCAGCCGGTAAAGGTGCCGTCGAAATCCTGCGCCGCGAAGACGTCGCGGCGGATCAGCAGGTTCGAAGTGAAGACGTATTTTTCCGGAGTCTGGCGGCGCGTTGCGGCGTCGAGGCAATCGCTTTTGGCGGCCATCAGGCGGTGAATGGCAAAGCGTTTGTCGGTCGGGGCCTGTTGCAGCGAAAAGCCGCCGAAGACGACGGCCGGATCGCTGTCCATTACCGCCAGCCAGCGCGTCAGGAAGTCGGGCGCGTCGGGCAGCATGTCGGCATCGAGACACAGGAAATAGTCGCCACGTGCCGCCTGAGTCAGGCGGTTGCGTCCGCGCGCGCGGCCTTCATTGCGCGAAAGGCTGATGAAGGTGACGGGCAGGGCAATAGCATCAATCGTTGATAACACGTCCTGCGTCAGCTCGCTCTGGTTCGAGCCATCGTCCAGCACCACGACCTCCACGCCTGCGACCGGCCTCAGAGCGCGCAGCAGGGTGGACGGGCTTTCCTTGTAGAAGGGGATCAGCACCGACAGACGTGGCTTTGGGGCACCGTCATGGGCGGCATTGGTGATGACGGAAGGCGGGGCGGCAGGGGCGGTCATGCGGCAGACCCTACACCCAGGCGCTTAAGGAAGCGTTGGCCATGGGCGCGCACCTCATTGAGGTTCAGGGCCAGAGCCAGAGCGGCATAGACGAGGACGCCCGCAACGCCTTTCAGCGCCAGCTCGATGACACCGCCCAGCGGCGGTATCAGACACACGACGGCGACCATGATCAGGGTTGCGAGGGCGGTTAGCCCCAGATCACGCCACGGAACGGGCAAAGGGAGGGCCTGACGGCCCAGTATCCACGAGCCGATCAGACCGATGGCAAAGCTCAGCGCCGTCGCCAGACCCGCCCCCCACAGGCCATAGAGCGGGATCAGCCACAGGTTCAGCCCGACATTGGCGATAGCCGGAATGGCCATGGCCACGGTCAGCAGCCTGGTTTTTTTCGACAGGGTAAAGGCCTGAAGGAAATAATAGGTGTTAAAGCCCGACAGCAGGGCACCGACGCTGATCAGGGCGGTGACGCTCAGCGCCTGCGCGCGCAGGCCTTCGCCAATCAACAGTTGAGCCAATGGCGCTTCGACGGCGATCAGCCCGCCCACCGCTGGAAACAGCACCAGCGCCATGACGCGGAACTGATCGCGGGCGTGGGCTTTCAGCGCCTCGGTCCCGCCGCTTTCCAGCGCGTGGACCAGAGCCGGCCCCCCCGCCGCGCCGAACCACAAAAACAACACGTCGAGGATGCGCGAGGCGAGGCTGTAGCCCGCATGATAGGCCCCGGCATCGGCTTCGGACAGAAAGCCCGCGATCAGAAAGCGATCCACCGTATAAAGAGCCAGGGTGAGGATAAGGCTGGCCGAGACGGGCAGGCCGTAATGGGCATACTGCCGGGCGCGCGTTGCGTCAAAGCGGCCTTTCAGGGCGCGGCCCCAGTCTTCGCGGGCCACGAAGGGCAGGCAGGCGGCCGCCACGAGTCCGGCGGCCAGCAGCGGCGCGCCGCCCCCTAAGCCGGCCCAGGCCAGGAGCGCCCCCAGACCAAACCCGCCGGCGGTCTGGATCATGTCCAGCGTCGAGGCGGTGCCGACGCGCCCTTCGGAGCGGCGTTGTTCCTGCACCATCTTGATCAGACTGCGGAAGACGACGACGCCCAGCCCGCAGCCGATGGCCAGTTTGAGCGCCTGCGTGTGGGCATCCGGCGCGGGCCACAGCCACAGACCGGCGGCGCAGACGACCGCAAATACGACCGTCACCGCGGCAAACAGGCGATAGAGGGTGCCATAGAGCGTCAGGGCTTCGCGGTCTTCGCGCGACTCCGACGGATAGAAGCGCGCCATCGCCGCTTCGATCCACGTAAAGCACAGGGTCTGGGCCAGACTCGACACGCCGAAGGCCAGCGCGTAGCGGCCATAGTCGTCCGGCGACAGGAGGCGGGTAAAGGTGATCAGGGTGGCGAACCCGATCAGCCCCTGCAACACATTGGCGGGGAGATACCCCCATAGCCCTTTCCAGAACATCAGCGTCTGTCCCTGCGCCCTGCGATCTTACCGGATGGCGTGGCGGTCGCCAAGGATGCAGGCCACCGTCATGGCCATGATGTAGAGATCGAGCCAGAAGGACTGACGCTCGATATAGTCGATATCGAGCTGGACGCGGCGGCGCACGTCCTCTGCGGTGACCAGCGCCCCGCGTGAGCCCTTGATGGCCGCCCAGCCGGTCATGCCGGGCTTCATGCGGTGCCGCCAGGCGTATTCGGCCACCAACTTGGCGGAATCTTCGTCGCCGGTCTTCATGCCGATAGCGTGCGGTCGCGGCCCGACCAGCGACATGTCGCCTTTCAGCACGTTGAACAGTTGCGGCAGCTCATCCAGACTGGTCTTGCGGATAAAGCGGCCGACGCGGGTCACGCGGTCGTCGTCGCGCGACACCTGACGCGCGGCGGTGGCATCGGCGGCTTCGGCGCGCATCGAACGGAACTTCCACACATGGATGGCTTCGTTGTTCAGGCCATGGCGGCGCTGACGGAAAAAGACCGGGCCGGGGCTGTCGAGGCGGATCATCAGGGCCACCACGGCCATAACCGGCGCAAAGATGATGAGGGCCACCGTACCGATAATCAGGTCCTGAACGCGCTTTTGCAACGCCCGCTGTGCGTCCGAGGGCGAGGGATTGGCGCGGGTGAGCGGCTGTTCCGACAGGCGCGACAGGGCGGCTTCGCGACCGGCCTCGCTATCGACATCGACCAGCAGCGAGACAGCGTTGGGCAAGAGGCTCAGGCGGCGGATCAGGCCTTCGACGCGGGCCCGCGCCGCCGGATCGACGGCGACGATGACGCGATCCACATAGGGGGTGATCTTGTGCGTCAGCAGGGCTTCGGTATCGCCCAGCACCGGCACGCCACTTACGGCGTGGGGCGCGCGCGACAGGCGGTCATCGAAAATGCCCAGAATATTGACATTGCGGCGTTGCAACGCGGCTGCGATCAGGGTTTCGGCATCACGGGTCGCCCCCACGATCACGATATTGGGGGTCAGAAGCCCTTTGCGCCGCCAGCGGGCCACCAGAGCGAAGGCGGCACCGTGCAGCGCCTCCAGACCCAGAAGGACACCGGTTGCCCACAGGCCGAACACGGGGGGCAGCACATCGGCGCGACCGCTGAGCCCGGCGACGGCCAGACCGGCCACGCCGCTCAGGGCCACGGCGGCGAAGACGCGCAGCAGGTGCCCGCTCAGCCGCTCCTGACGGCGGTAGACATAAAGGTCAAAACTTTTGAGGCTCCAGGCTAGAGTGATGGCGGCGACCAGCAGCGGCAGGATATCGGCGGCCAGCGCGCCTTGCCAGCCGCGCGGTGACAGACCCTGCGCCACGAACAGGCTGACGCCCGCGATCAGCCACAGGTCGCTGAACCGGAAGAGGTAGGCGTAGGCTTCGTTGGCGCGGCGTTCGCGCAGCGACACCAGACGTTCGGGGCGGAAGGGGCCGCGGCGATGGTCGGCCGGACCGGGGCTCTCCGCGGGGCGTCCCCGGCTCAGACCCTGTGCGCGCAAGGCCGGCGCCTCAGCCATCCCTTCGGGCGCAGCATCGGGGGTGCGGACGGGGGTGGGGGCGCCTTGGCGTGCGTTTGTCATGAGGTAAGAGGGGGAGGCGTTCTGGATCGTCTGGGGCGGTTTCGCCGACACCCTGCCACACGGCGTTTATATAACCGTTAACGCAAGCCCTTTTTCTATAAGGCAAATCGCGATTTTTGCCGCCGGGCGTGATGTTCACACTTTTCGGGAGGCGGGCTTTGATTGCCCGTTGCCATTTGGGACAAGTCAGGCTAAGTGAACCCTTAGTGCGGAGACGTGGCCGAGAGGCTGAAGGCACTCGTTTGCTAAATGAGCGTACCCCTAAAAGGGTACCATGGGTTCGAATCCCATCGTCTCCGCCACTAAAAAAGCCAGCCCAAAAGGGCTGGCTTTTTTAGTGGCCGGTGTCCGGGACTTCGAACCCTGGGTTCGAAAACCGGAGCGAAGCGTAGGTTTCGGCGGAGCGCAGCGCAGCCAATCCCATCGTCATCCTCCGGCAACACCTGTTCACCCGGACGCCACAGGACGCCGGGTGAACAGGTCGTTTGCTTTTGAGAGGGCTTTCCGAGCGAAATCCGATAATTGACACTTATGTCAATTATGTCCCCAGAATTCGCTGGCGATGACCGAAAGAATGACGGCGACGCCGTAAAGGCCGATGCCGGCCACGATGAGAGTTATCATTACGCTTTCCACTTTACCTGTACTTTTTTGTTGTTTTGACAGTGTTGTCATAAGAGACGCAGTCCGTCCACAGGGCTCGCCTGTCGGGCTAGTCATATTTTTGTTACACGGCGCAGGCGTTTTATGTCGGCCCTGACATCTCTGCCGAGGCACGCCCTCTGGTAATCGTAACCGGACCACCTACATAAGCCCTCAGCACGCTCTATGAGGCGAAAGAGCGCATTTCGTTCACGAAAGCGAAATTGCGCTCTAAATTTTTGTTCAACGCGCTTTTTCATCGGAAAAGTGCGTTCCACTTTTCGGAAAGCGCGAAATGATCCCCTTTTCCATTCTGGATTTGTCGCAGGTCGGGGAAGGGAGCCGCGTGGCCGATGCCTTTGCCAATACGGCGCGCATGGCGCGTCAGGCGGAGGCGCTGGGCTATCATCGCTACTGGCTGGCCGAGCACCACGGGATGCCCGGCGTGGCCTCATCGGCGACGGCGGTGGCGATTGCCCATGTCGGGCATCATACCTCGACCATCCGTATCGGTTCGGGCGGCATCATGCTGCCTAATCATGCGCCGTTGGTGATTGCCGAGCAGTTCGGGACGCTCGAAGCGCTGTTTCCGGGGCGGGTCGATCTGGGACTGGGGCGCGCGCCGGGTACGGATATGCGCACGGCGCGGGCGCTGCGGCGGAATATGGACAGCGGGGTGGACAGCTTCCCCTATGATGTGGCGGAGCTGCGCCGGCTGATGGACGATCCGGATGGCACTGAGCCGATCCTGGCCGTACCGGGCTTTGGGGCCAAGGTGCCGATCTGGGTGCTGGGGTCGAGCACCTATGGCGCGCAACTGGCGGCGCAGATGGGCCTGCCCTATGCCTTCGCCTCGCACTTTGCGCCCGATCTGCTGCATCAGGCGCTGCGTCTTTATCGTCAGCAGTACCGCCCCTCGGTTGATCATCCGCACCCGAAGGCCATGGTCGGCATTATGGGCGTGGCCGCCGATACGGACGAAGAGGCGCACTATCTGTTCACCTCGATGCGGCAGGCCTTTGCGGCGCTGAGGCGTAATGAGCGCAAGCCGTTCCCCGCCCCGGTGCGCGGGCTTCAGCTCAGTCCCGAAGAGACGCAGATGGTTGATCATATGCTGCAATATGCTGTGGTCGGCTCACCACAGACCATAGAGCGCAAGCTGGAAAACTTCCTAGCGGCGACCGAGGCCGATGAGCTGATTATCTCCATGCCGATCCACGATATTGAAGCGCGCCTGCGCTCGGTTGAGATCTTCAGCCAGTCGTCGCTGATGCAGCGTGTGAGTTAACTTGTGCACGCACGGGCAGCCTGATACGGCTTAACGCATTAAGCAGGAGGCGGCTATGGGTGTGACGGGAATCGGCGGTTTCTTCTTCCGGGCCAAGGACCCGAAGGCCCTGGCGGCGTGGTATGCCGAGCATCTGGGGGTCGGGGCCGGGCCTTACGGCCATTGGGATACGCAGGCCGGGCCGAGCGTCTTTTCGCCCTTTGCGGCGGATACCGACTATTTCGCAGCGGATCGTCAGTGGATGCTCAATCTGCGGGTCGAAGGGCTGGATGATCTGTGTGCGGCCCTTCGCGCGGCAGGGATTGAGGTGATCACTCAGCCGGATTGGGATATGCCGGGGGTGGGGCGCTTTGCGCGTATTCACGATCTGGAGGGTAATGCGATTGAGTTGTGGGAGCCGGCGGGTTAGGGGGCAGGGGCATACCCCTCCGTCAGTTCACTTGCGCTCACAGCCACCTCCCCATGGAATGGGGAGGAGAGGCGATAATGCGGACAAGTAAGCGCAAGCGTTGAACCGCGCTCCAATTTACGGGTGCAGGGTCTGCGACCCTGCTAGCCCACGCGGATGTTGCTGAGCGAGCCCAGCAGGCCAAACACCTGAAGCAGCCAGATCACCACGCCGATCACCACCACGGCGTTGAGGATGTTTTTGATCTTGGGGTCCATGGGAATGTAGGTGTTGACGAGCCACAAGAGCACACCGACGACGATCAGGACAGCGACCAGAGACAGAAGGGACATGCGGGTTTCCTTTTCAGCGTGAGGGTTAGTTCCCTCGCTATGGAAACATCATGTCTGCGCACGGCTCAGGTTTGAATGTCCGCTTGGCTGCTGAAAAATAAAGACGTTATACCAGCGGCCGAAGATGCTGACTGCATCCGGCCGTTGAATAGTCGATACGGTCTCACTTGTATCAGCGACATGAGACCGTATCGAAAGGCATATCAAGCGTCATTTTCAATGACCCTTGGTATCAGGCGCGGGCTCGGGCGGCCTTCGGTTCGGCATAGGCTTCGATGGCGGCGGCGGGACGGCCGATCAGATAGCCCTGCGCCTCGCGGCAGTTCATGGCTTTCAGCGCGTCCATCTGGGCTTCGGTCTCGACGCCTTCGGCGGTGATATGTACGCCCAGCGCCTCGGCCATGTCGGTGATGGCGCGGATGATCGACAGGGCGTTCTGATCGTGCGGCAGGTCGCGCACGAACGACTGATCTATCTTGATCTTGTCGAAGGGGAAGGCGCGCAGATAGCTCAGCGAGGAATAGCCGGTGCCGAAATCGTCCATGGCGATACGCACGCCCATGTCGCGCAAGGTGTTGAGCACCTTCAGATTGTGCTTTTCATCGGCCAGCAGCACGCTTTCGGTGATTTCCAGCTCCAGACGGCGCGGGTCGAGGCCGGTAGCCTTCAGCGCCTCCTTGACCAGTCGCGGCAGCGAGCCGTGGCGGAATTGCAGCGGCGAGATATTGACGGCGACACGCCACGGCGACGGCCACTGCGCCGCCTGACGGCAGGCTTCGCGCAGCACCCAGTCGCCGATCGGGCCGATCAGGCCGCTGTCTTCGGCCACCGGGATGAACTCACCGGGGGAAACCATGCCGCGATGCGGGTGTTTCCAGCGCAGGAGCGCCTCAAACGACACCACCTCGCCGCTGTCGAGATTGAGCAGGGGCTGAAAATGCAGCTCGAACTGCTGGTCGGCCAGGGCGGAGCGCAGCTCGTGCTCCATTTCGAGGCGCTGCTGCACCACAGCATCCATTTCAGCGTGATAAAAGCACCAGCCGTTGCGGCCTTCGGATTTGACGCGATAAAGCGCCAGATCGGCGCGCGACAAAAGGTTGTTGGCATCGCTGGCGTCTTCGGGGGCCAGCGCGATCCCGACGCTGACGCCCGCTTCGAGGCGGATGCCGCTGATGTCGAAGGGCGTCTTCATGATCTCGATGACGCGCTCGGCCAGACAGCGAGCGTCTTCGGGGCGTTCGATGTTCTGGATGATGGCAAATTCGTCACCGCCCATGCGCGCAATGAAGTCCCCTTTGCGCACGCACAGCCGCAGGCGTTCGCCCACCTGACTGAGCAGGGCGTCCCCCGCAAGATGGCCGAAGGAATCGTTGACCGTCTTGAAGCGGTCAAGGTCCAGACAATGCAGGGCGATATGGTGGCCATGACGCTGCACGCGGCTGAGGGCCTGCTCGATTTCGTGGGTATAGAGGGTGCGGTTGCCCAGGCCCGTCAGCGGATCATAATGCGCCAGTTGCGCAATGCGCGCCTCGGCCGCCTTCTGCTCGGTCAGGTCTATACCCAGAGTCAATATGCTGTCGGGGGAACCATCCGGGCCGCGCAGCACGGTCTTTTTGAGCTGCACGGTGCGCTGGCGCTCGCCATTATAGATGGCTTCTTCCTCGATCATCACCGCTTCGCCGCTGGCCAGAACGCGGCGGTCGGAGCGCGTGAAGATGTCGGCCTGCTCGGTCGGGAAGATGTCGTGGCTGGTCTTGCCGACGACTTCGCTGCGCTTGATACCCAGCATGTCTTCGCCCGCCGGATTGATCAGCCTGACGCGCGAATGGGCGTCCTTGACCAGCACCATGGCCGGAATATTGTCGATAATGGTATTGAGGAAGGACTGCTGGCGCTGCGACTCGGCGCTGAGGCGGATCAGGTCGGTCACCATTTCGCGCTGTTGCAGCAGACTGTCCTGAAGGTCGTCATTCATGGCTTTCAGGATCGACAGGGTGGTGCCGACCCCGGCATAGGCCCCGCAGCGCGTGACGATAAAGCCGCGCAGCAATTCCGAAGCGCGTTCGGCCAGGGTCGCCTGCATGAAGTCGCGCAGCGGGGTCTCGGCTTCGACGGTCAGAGGGCGGGTGTCCATCATGGTGGTCACCGATTTGTTGCCGAACAGGGCGCGACCGTATTCCGAGGCCATTTTGAGGTTGAAGCTGTGGCGTTCGATCAGGCCCAGGACGCAACCGCACGTATCGACCACGGCCAGCACCAGCAGTTCGGAATTGTCGCGGAAGGCGTCATAGACCTGCGAATTGGTCGTCTGCGGTGAGACGGGGGCTACCTGGTCCGTAATATCCGAAACGTGTGCTGCTTTCTGCATAACCGAGGTCCAGTTCGTCATAAAACCTTCACAAAACTCAACTCACACGCCTTTTCTGGGCGTTTTGTCACATAATAGGGAAGGTGTCTGAATTTCGGTTTAACAGGTGAAAAAATATACTTGCGCTATACTTATGTCCGTTCACAGATGAAACGTGACTATTATGACAAAATTTGGAACGTCGTTATGGTTGGCCTCAAATGCGGCCCATGGTCGTCGGCCCCTTGAAGAAGGCCCCGTGCAGCGGCGGATTGTCGGGGTCGAGGCCGGTCATGGTCCAGGTGTCGCCCTGACGCGCATAACGCACCGGGCAGGCATTGGGGCTGGAATACATCTCCCCCAGATAGACGCGGGCGATGGCGCGGAAGGGGATGCCATGGCAGACGAAGAGGGGGATGGTCTCGCCGGACGCATGGTCTTCAACGGCGGCGCGCACACGCTCGATGACGGCGGGCAGGCGCTCGGCATTGTGCGGGTAATGCTTGCCGTCGATGTCGAGGTCGGGGTTCATGTGCGCCAGCATCTCACGCCGGTGGCCTTCGACCTCATCAATGGTCAGGCCCTCAAAGATGCCGAAATGCCGCTCGGTCAGCCGCCCGTCGGTGATGACGGGCAAATCCAGTGCCCGCCCGACGATATTGGCGGTTTCATAGGCGCGGATCAGCGGACTGGCGACAATGCGCGTAATGCCCTGATCGGCCAGAAAGCGGGCGGCGACGCGCGCCTGCTCACGCCCGGTGTCGTTGAGCGGGATGTCGGTCGAGCCCTGAAGCCGCATCTGGGCGTTCCAGTCGGTTTGGCCATGGCGAAGAACAAAGAACATCAGGGTGCGTATCCGTTTCTTTAGTTTTGTCCCGTCGCTACGCTGCCGGGACGGGCCAGTCGGTTTGGCCATGGCGAAGACCGAAGACCATTACAGCTTGGCCTTGATACGCGCCGCCATGTCCTGAAGATCTTTCAGATCGGCCATCTGACCCGACGCATGGTGCTTCACCGCTCCATTGGCGTAGCAGGGGATGATGTGAAAATGCAGGTGAAACACCGTCTGGCCGCCGACCTCGCCATTGAACTGCGCGATGCGCACGCCCTCCGGTTCCAGCGCGTCGCGCACGGCGCGGCCGATGCGTTGCGTGTGGTGGATGAGGTTTTGCAGGTGCTCGGACGAAATGTCGAACAGGTTACGCGCCGCCACCTTGGGGATGACCAGCGTATGGCCCCTCGTCTGCGGGAAGGCGTCCATGAAGCTTAAGACCCGCGCGTCCTCATAGACCTTGGCGCAGGGGATGTCTCCGGCCAGAATCCTGGCGAAGATGTTCTTGGGATCGTAGTCCCCGTACAGGCTCATGGCATGGTCCCTTGCTGGTATTTGTCCGGTCCCATCCTTAAAACACTATGATTTGAGGGCCAAGAGGGGTATGAGCCCTGCTATGTTCAATTTAATGCTGGTCATGATCGGTGGAGCCCTCGGTTCCGCGGCGCGCTATGGACTGGCCCGTCTGTGGCCGGCGGCGGCCATGCCCTTCGGTTGGCCCATCGGCACCTTTGTGGCCAACCTGCTGGGGGGGCTCATGATGGGGCTTCTGGCCGGGTGGTTGCTGGCCAGGGGGGGCGATGAGCGCCTGAGGCTTCTGCTGGGCGTCGGCGTTCTGGGCGGCTTTACGACCTTTTCCACCTATTCGCTGGAAGTGGTGCATATGCTGGAGCGGCGAGACTACGGGCTGGCGGGGCTTTATGCCGTGTCCTCGGCCGCGCTGGCGATTTTGGCCGTCATGATCGGTCTGTTTGTGTTTCGGAAAGTGGCCGGATGAGTAGGGAAGTGAAGATCCTGTATGTCGCCGAGGGCGAAGACGGGGTGCGTATCGACAAGTTTTTCAAGCGGCGCTGGCCGCACCTCAACCATATTCAGCTCAACAAGCTGCTGCGGTCGGGACAGGTGCGCGTCGATGGTGCGCGCGCCAAGGCCGACACGCGGCTGAGCACCGGTCAGAGCGTGCGCGTGCCGCCACTGCCCGACGCGCCGTCCGAGGAACAGCAAAAGCGCGAGCGCGCCGAGCTGAGCCCGCAGGAGGTGCGTTACGCCAAGTCGCTGGTCCTCTATGAGGACGAGGACGTCATCGCCATCAACAAGCCCTCAGGTCTGGCCGTGCAGGGCGGCACCAAGACAAAAAACCATATCGACCGGCTGTTGTCGGCCTGGGGCGAGGGGCTGGAGCGGCCGCGTCTGGTTCACCGCCTCGACCGCGACACCTCCGGCGTGCTGCTGCTGGGCAAGTCGCCGTCGGCGGCAGCGCGTCTGGCCGGGGCCTTTGCCAAGCGCAAGGCCTATAAGACCTACTGGGCGCTCGTCGCCGGAACGCCCGACCCCAAGGAGGGGGTGATCGACGTGCCTCTGGTCAAGAAGGGCATCAATGACCGTGAGATGGTCATGCCCGCTGACCCCAAGGAGCCGGGTGCCGAGGCGGCGGAAACCGAATATGTGACCATATCCCGCGCCGCGCACCGTCTGGCGTGGATGGCGCTGCGCCCGCATACGGGCCGCACGCACCAGCTACGTGCCCACATGCAGGCCATCGGGCACTGCATCCTGGGCGATCCCAAGTACAAGGATGAAAAATCCATAGCCCTGTCAGAGGGTTTGGGGCTTCAGTTGCACCACCGGCGCATCGAAATCCCACACCCGACGCACGGGACGCTGATCGTCGAAGCGCCGCTTGACCCGGTCATTCAGGCCGGTTTCGACCGCTATGGCTTCGATGAGCACGAGGCCAGCCCCGAACCCTTCCGCAAAGCCACCCGCGCCTCCAGACGGTAAGATGAGACTCGCTGTATTCGATGTCGATGGCACCCTGATCGACAGCCGCGCCTCGATCCATCGTGCGGCGGTCGAGGCGGCCAAGGTGCTGAACCTCACCCCGCCCACCTATGATGAGGTGCGTGCCATTGTCGGTATGTCGCTGTTCGAAGCCTTGCAGGCGATGCGCCCGGACCTCGATCCGGAAACCGTGGCCGCCTATATGCGCGAGTTTCAGAACGCCTTTCTGACCTTCCATGCCGATCCGGACTTTAGCGAGGCCCTGTATCTGGGGGCGCAGGAAACGCTGGAGCGGCTGAAAAACGACAACTGGCTGATCGGCATGGCGACGGGCAATTCGCGGCGTGGCGTGACGCGGATTGTCGAAAAGCACGGCTGGGGCGACCTGTTTGACGTCACCTTCTGCGCCGATGACGGCCCGTCCAAGCCGCATCCGCACATGCTTCAGTGCAATCTGACGGCGCTGGGCGTCGGTACGCATCAGGCGGTGATGATCGGCGACGCAACGCACGATATGCGCATGGCGCGCGCCGCACAGGTGCAGGCCATTGGCGTGTCGTGGGGCTTCCACACGGTCGATGAGCTTGAGGCCGCCGGCGCGCAGCAGATTGTCCACGATTTCAGCGAACTGGGCGCGGTTCTTGACCGGTTCGTACCGGAGTTGATGTAAAACATCCTCCCTTATTTCAAGCGAGTATGCTTAGAGGCTACATATGACCTACAAGGCCGAAGCGCCGTCAAAGCGCAGTGATCAGATCGGCTCAAAGCCGAAACGCTTCTGGAAGATCGTCGAGATCAAGGCCGACGGACCGGGCTACGGCGTGACTCTGGACGGCCGTGCGGTGAAAACGCCGAAGGGCGCCACGCTGGTGCTGCCCAATTTCGCGCTGGCGGCGCGGGTCGGGCGCGAGTGGGAAGCGGTCGAAGAGACGGTTGATTTCACCGCCATGCCCCTGACGCGGCTGGGGTTTGCGGCGCTCGACCACATGGACAGCGGCCTTGAAGCCGCGCTGGCCGAAGCGGCGCGTTTTGCCGAAACCGATCTCGTCTGCTACCCGTCCGACTATCCGCAGGCCCTGATTGCCCGCGAACAGGCGGCGTGGGGTCCGGTCATCGACTGGCTAAAAAGCGAGCTGGCGCTTGAATTCGTGCCGCAGACCTCGATCATGGCGCGCGGACAGCCGGTGGCGACGATCGCAGGCGTCAAAACGCTCCTCAGCACAGCGTCGATCTATGCACGTGCCGGTCTGATGGCCGCCATTCCGCTGCTGGGATCGGTGGCGCTGGCTCTGGCGCTGTACAAGGGCCGTCTGAGCGCCGAAGAGGCCTTTGCCGCATCGCGTGTTGGCGAAACCTTCCAGAAAGAAACCTGGGGCGATGACGCCGAAGCGATGAAGCGTGAGGCGGCCATGCGTCATGATCTGACGCATCTGGAGGCGTGGTTCAGGGCCTTGTGAGGCGTTGCTCTGCCGCTGCCCGCCGTTTGGCCAGCCGTCCGCCAAGCCACAGGGTGAACATGTGATAGTCGCCCACAAACGACCACAGGGGGTAGGTGAAGGTCGCCGGGCGGTTCTTTTCTACAAAGAAATGCCCGATCCACGCGCAGCCATAACCGGCTATCACACCCGCCAGCAGCCACAGGGGCTGGCGCTGGGCCACGGCCATGATCAGCGCCGCTATGCCAAGGCTGGAGCCGATATAGTGCAGGGCGCGCGTGCGGGGCTGGCTATGTTCGCTCAGATAGAAGTCGAAAAAGGCTGAATAGCTGGTGTAACGCGCCATGAGATACGGCCCTGTCTGTGTTTCCCTGTCTGTTTTATGAGCATTATATCTCATTTTCGCCTCTCACACGAAGCGTTACAGACCTTAATTTCAAATGTGACGACAGGCCTCTTGTTCGCAGGTGCAAAAAGTGCTAATGACAGCGCTGTCATAACTTTTTGTGTGTGAGGACTGACAATGGAAAAGCTGATCGAACGCTTTATGAATGCCCTTCTGGCCCTGGGTTTCGCCCCCGGCTCGGCGTCGAACTAAAGAGAGTACCCCTATGAAATTCCTGGTAAATTTTGCGTCGCAACTGGTTGTCGCCTGGGCCCGTGCCCACCGCCTGCCGATCGCCTGATCGTCTGCGACACGCCTATCTAAAAAACACCGCCGGTCTTCTCACCGGCGGTTTTTTCATGCCTGATCGCGTTTGCGGAATGGCGACAGTTCCGCCTCGTACTCAGCCATCTGCGCTGCGACGGCCGCACGTTCCTGCGTCAGAAAGCGGGCTACGGGTTCGCGCAGGGCACGGTCGCGGATATGGTGGGCCGAATAGACGGGGTGCGGCAGGTAGCCGCGCGAAATCTTGTGCTCGCCCTGCGTGCCGGCCTCGACGCGGCTCAGCCCGTGTGTGATGGCGTAGTCGATGGCCTGATAATAGCAGACTTCGAAATGCAGGAAGGGGACATCGACGCGTGCGCCCCACTGACGGCCATAGAGGGTGTCGCCGCCGCGATAATTGATGGCCCCGGCCACCGGCTGATCGCCGTCATAGGCGAACACCAAAACGATCTGATCGCGCATCCGCTCGGCAATCACTGAAAAGAAGTCGCGCGTCAGATAGGGCGAGCCCCATTTGCGGTCGTAGGTATCCTCGATAAAGGCGTGCAGATAATCGAGGTGCGCTTCGGTGATGTCGCTACCGCTGTGGATTTTCAGCGTCAGCGCCGCCTGTACATCGCGGCGTTCCCGGCGGATAACCTTGCGGCGATTGGCCGACAGGGCGGTGAGGAAATCGTCAAAGCTCTGATAGCCGGCATTGCTCCACCAGAATTGTTGATCCTGCCGCAGCAATAGGCCGTTTTCGCCCATCAGCCTCCATTCATCCGATGTGGGGAAGTTGACGTGAAACGACGACAGGCCGTTGGTATCGCAGAGTTGCACCGCCGTACGGATCAAAGCCGCGCGCACCTCGGGGGCCGGCGACAACAGCCGAGTCCCCGTCACCGGCGTAAAGGGGGAGGCCGACAGGAGTTTGGGATAGTAGCGCCCGCCCGCGCGTTCATAGGCCTGCGCCCAGCTATGGTCGAAGACGTATTCGCCCATCGAATGGTATTTGAGATAAAGCGGCATCACGCCGCGGACCGCGCCCGCCTCATCGCTCAGGCTAAGGTGATGCGGCACCCAGCCGCTGTCTTCGCCGACGCAGCCCGTCTGTTCGAGCGTTTCCAGAAAGGCATGGCTGTTTAACGGGTTATCGTCACCCTTTAATCCATCCCAGACGGCGGGGTCGATCTCGCTGATCGAGCGGTGCAGGGCAGCGGTCAGGGCGGGCACGGGCATGGTTTTCACCTTACGACGTAGGAAAAGCCGCAGGCAAGTCACTTAAAACCACGAACGGCACGAACCACACGAACCGATGAAGTGTAGCGTTCGTGTGGTTCGTGCCGTTCGTGGTGAAATCCTTTATAGACGATCCGCCACTTCGATCACGGCATCGACTTCGACGGCAAAGCCCAGCGGAATCTTGTACACACCAACCGCCGAGCGGGCGTGCTTGCCGGCTTCGCCCAGCACCTCGACCATCAGGTTCGAGCAGCCATTGACCACCTGCGGCACGTCATAAAAGTCCGGACCGGCTTGCACAAAGGCCCCCAGCTTGACCACGCGTACCACAGTGTCGAGGTCACCCACGGCGGCCTTCATCTGGGCCAGCAGGTTGATGCCGCAGACGCGCGCCGCTTCGGTGGCTTCCTCCAGCGAGACATCCACGCCGACCGTGCCCTTGTAGCGGCCGGTGCCGTCGTTGGAAATCTGACCCGAAATGTGGATCAGGTTGCCGCTGCGCACGAAGGGCACGTAGTTGGCGACAGGGGCAGCCGGGACGGGCAGGGTGATCCCCAGTTCCTGGAGGCGGGCTTCGATCTTCGACATGGATTCGGTCTCCTGCAAAATAATACCAACGGCCGAAGATGCTGACCGCATCCGGCCGTTGAAGACACGAGACTGGCTTAGGTGTATCAGCGACATGAGACAGTCTCGAAAGGCATACCCAGAGTCATTTTCAATGACCCTGCGTATAAGGCCTCGCTTATAGGCATTCCGGCGCGAGGCGTCGATAGGTGGCATTTACACTTTCTTTCCATCCCTTTCACCTCGGCTTAAGACAGTTGAGCTAGGCTCCGTACTCAGACCACGGCGGGGGCCGCGAATCGTGACCCACAGACGGGAACAAGATTTATGAGTGCGAAAAAGGTTCTCATCGTCGAGGACAACGAACTGAATATGAAGCTGTTTCATGACCTGCTCGATGCGCAGGGCTATGAGACGCTGCAAACCGGTGAAGGGCTGTCGGCCCTGTCGCTGGCACGCAAGCACCGTCCGGACCTGATCCTGATGGATATTCAGTTGCCTGAGATTTCCGGCCTCGAAGTCACCAAGTGGCTAAAGGAAGACGATGAGCTGTCGCATATTCCGGTCGTGGCCGTGACGGCCTTTGCCATGAAGGGCGATGAGGAGCGTATTCGCGAAGGCGGCTGCGAGGCCTATATCTCGAAGCCCATCTCGGTTTCGCACTTTCTCGACACCGTCCGCCGCTATCTGGGATAGGCGGCATGACAGCCAAGGTTCTGGTCGTTGATGATATTCCGGCCAATGTCCGCCTGTTGCAGGCCAAGCTGGAAGCCGACTATTACGATGTGGTGACCGCCCATTCGGGGGCCGAAGCCATTGACATGGCCATTTTGGAACAGCCGGACATCATCCTGCTCGACGTTATGATGCCGGGTGTCGATGGCTACGAAGTCACCCGTCAGCTTAAAGAACTGGCGGAAACGCGCCATATCCCTATCATCCTGATCACCGCACTGGATGGACGTGATGATCGCCTGTCCGGGCTCGAAGCCGGGGCCGATGATTTTCTGACCAAGCCCGTCGAAGACGTCATCCTGTTTGCGCGTCTGAAGGCGCTGGTGCGGCTCAAACACCTGTCTGACGAACTGCGTCAGCGCGAGCAGTCGTCGCGCCGTATGGGCCTGATCGACGCCACCCAGTTGCAGCGTCAGATGGCGGCCCCCGGCAATGTGCTGATTCTGGACGATCAGGTGCGTCAGGCCGAACGCCTGATGGTGGCGCTGGGGGAACAGCACCGTTGCGCCTATGAGACGGATCCCAAGGCGGCCCTTAAAATCGCCTCGGGGCGCGTGGACCTGCTGGTGCTGAACCTGGCGGCGCGCGAATTTGACCCCTTACGGTTCGTGGCGCATTTGCGCTCCTCCGAACTGACGCGCCCATTGCCGGTGCTGGGTCTGTTCAATCCGGACGAACGCCCAACCCTGCTCAAGGGGCTGGAACTGGGCGTCAGCGATGTCCTGCCGCGACCGGTGGACCTGCAGGAACTGCTGGCGCGGGCGAGGGGGCAGATCCGCCGCAAACGCTATGCGGATTTTCTGCGCGCCAGTCTGGACCGCTCGCTGGAACTGGCGGTCACGGATCCGCTGACCGGCCTGAACAATCGCCGCTTTATGGACCTGCAACTGACGCAACTGATGCGCCGCCATCTGAAAAGCGAAGACCCGGTCTCGCTGCTCCTGCTTGATATCGACCACTTCAAGCGCGTCAATGACGGCTTTGGTCACGATGCCGGCGACGAGGTGCTGAAGGAATTTGCCCGCCGCGTCAGCCAGAATGTCCGGGCCATCGACATGCCCTGCCGTCTGGGGGGCGAAGAGTTCGTGGTGCTGATGCCCGACACGACCGGTGAGGCGGCCCAGACCATAGCCGAGCGGGTGCGTCAGGCGGTCGCCGAAGCCCCCTTTGACCTGCCCGACGGCCGCACGCTGGATGTCACGGTGTCGGTCGGGGTGTCGTCCCTGCTGGGGCTTGGCGACACGCTGGAAGCCTTTATCAAACGCGCCGACGAAGCCGTCTATGAGGCCAAGCAGGCCGGGCGCAACCGCGTGATCCTGCGTGCCGCCTGAGCCGCCACAGCGGTTATTGCGCAATGTCGTGGATAAATTTCAGCTTTAGGCTTGCCATCGTCCCCAAAGCCTTGCTATACGCCGCCTCCTCGCTGGTGAAACATTCCTCGGTAGCTCAGCGGTAGAGCAATCGACTGTTAATCGATTGGTCGCAGGTTCGAATCCTGCCCGGGGAGCCAGCTAAAAAGACAAGGCCCTGCCGCCCCGCGCGCAGGGCCTTCTTTATGTCTTGCGCCCGGCTGACGCCAAGAAAAAACCCGGCCAGAAGACCGGGTTGAAAAGTTTGGTGATGGTGGGTGTCTTCAAAAAAGCAAAGACAGACTGAGTTGACCCGATTTGCCTTAATGAAGGGTTAATATAAAGACTCGCGTTATGCCGATTTTGGCGGTTTTTCCCCCGGTTCGCAACGGCTTGTTAACCGCTATCCGCTTGCATGGCGCCATCTCCCCTTTGCGTTGAAAGTCATTGCCGTGACCCTGCCGCCCATCAAGGCCCGTATCCGCGGCCTTTTCGCCCTGTTTCTGCTGGTGCTGGCTTCGCTGACGGCGCTCACCCTCGGGCATCAGGAGGCGGTTATCCGCGGCCTTGAGGCGGCCATAGGCACCGCCCCTCAAGGGCAGGCGCAATTGCAGCCATTGCTGGCGACCGCAGAGGCCTTCCGCGCCGGTATCTGGGGCGTGGCCATCGCCATCGGCGTGGCCGGCCTGATCGCCGCCATCTATTTCGACCGCGAAGTGTTCAGCGCGCTGGAGCGCATGAGCCGCCTGATGTCGCGCTTTGCCGAGCGCGATTTCGCAGCCGAGGTCGAAGGGACGCAGCGTTCCGACGAAATCGGGGCCATGGCGCGGGCCTTACAAATCTTCCGGGGCAATGGCCTCGAACTGATCGCGCTGGAGGCCGAAAACGCCCGCCGCGCCGAGGTGCTGGCGCAGGCGCGTCAGAAGGCGCTTCAGGACATGGGCGAACGCCTGCACGTGCAGGTGTCGGCGCTGATCGAGGGCTTGGGCCGCTCGTCCGAGGCCATGACCGATTCGGCGGAAACCATGAGCGCGCAGGCCAGAGGGGCTGTGTCGCGTATTGAAAACGTCACCGCCACCGCCGAGGCGACCTCGCGGCAGGCGCACCACGTCGCAGAAACCGTCCAAAGCCTGTCGATCAGCGCCTCAGACATCGCTCAGGCCGCCGTCGCCTCGTCCGAAGTGTCGGCGCAGGCCGTGGGCCAAAGCGAAGCAACCTCCGAGATCATGGGGCGACTCAATCGCAGCGCCGAGGAAATCAGCGCCGTGGTGGACATTATTTCGGGCATTGCGCGTCAGACCAACCTGCTGGCGCTCAATGCCACCATCGAAGCGGCGCGCGCCGGTGAAGCGGGGGCGGGCTTCGCGGTCGTCGCCTCCGAGGTCAAGACGCTGGCGCAGCAGACCGAAAAGGCTACCCGTGACATCACGGACAAGGTGACGCACATCCAGTCGGACACCTCTCAGGCCGTCGAGGCCATCGGCCATATCGTCGGCGTCATTCAGGAACTGCGCGCTTCGGCCGACGGCATTGCCGAGGCGGTCAGCGCCCAGCAATCGGCCACCCGCGACATCGCCAGCACGGTCGATGCCCTGGCCTCCGGCGCGCAGAGCGTGGGCCGCGATATCGTCGCCGTGCGCCACGTCGCCGCCGCCACGGATCAGGCGGCGGGCACGGTATCGCTCGAATCGCGCTCGGTTCAGGCGGTGGCGGGCGACCTGAAGGGCGAAATCGAAGCCTTTATCCGCTCACTGCGCGCGGCGTAGTTTGATTTTGGGGAGATTTGGAGGCCTGAGCCGGAGTCGAACCGGCCTACACGGATTTGCAATCCGCTGCGTAACCGCTCCGCCATCAGGCCTCACTAAAATAGCGGTAGGGTCAGCTATCAGATCGGCCTTGCGGCTGCAATGGGATTGTCACGGTTTATATACAGAATTTTTGGATTTGGGACCGCAAGGGTTGCGCAGGGCTTGCGGTCGGCGCGCCCCGGCCGCGAACGCTGTCACTTTTCCTGAAAAATGCAAAACCGGGGTGTGCGGTGCATTGAAGCGCGTCGCGCAAACGCCTATAAGCGCGGGATAAGGACACGACTCCTGTCGTCTATATGCTTCGAGGCTCAGATGGATTACTTCGCCGCCCGTCAGAACATGGTTGAATCTCAGGTGCGGGTGAACGACGTCACCGATCCTGCGCTGCAAAAGGCCATGCGGCATATTGAGCGCGAGCGTCTGGTTGCGCCGGGGCAGGGCTTCGCCGCCTACGGCGATGTTGAGCCGCAGATCGCGCCGGGCCGCGCCCTGATGCTGCCGCGCGACCTCGCCAAGCTGCTGCACGCGCTCAAGCCCGTGGCTGGGCAGACGGTGCTGGCCATCGGCGCGCCCTATGCCGCCGCCGTTCTCAGGCACGCCGGCCTCAATGTCACGGTGCAGGAAGCCGATGCCCGCGTCCAGACCGTGGTCGAGCCCTATCTCAAAATGCTCGGCATCTCGCTGGTCGTGCAGGACCTCAAGACCCCGGTCGCCGGGGAATACGACATCGTCGTCAGCGAAGGCGCCGTAGAGGACATTCCGGCCGAATGGTTCGCCGCCCTGAAACTGCATGGCCGTCTGGGTGTCGTGGTGCGCAATGGGGCTCTCGGTGAGGCCCGCGTATATACCCGCCTGAAAAGCGGCGTTTCGGAAGCCTTTGTCTTCAATGCCGCCACCGCCGTCCTGCCCGGATTTACCAAGGCCCCGGCCTTCGTTTTCTGAGGCCGTTCCGGTTCTGACCCGAATTTCAAAGGGCTGCGGTACTCAACCGCAGCCCTTTTTTCGAGCCTCATGCAGAAAAGGGCGCTCTGTTTTTTGAAAAATATAAGGCCTTACAAAAAAGGAAAGCCATGAAGCGGCGCCTCTGTGCCGACGCAGGCTCTGGTCTGAGGACGAAAGAAAAACGTAGGTGAAAAAACCGTAACTCGCCAAAGCCTCTGGCTTCTGGCAGTGTGCGGGTCAGTTCAAAGGCAGCAACGCATCGCAATGCGGGGTCGAAAGACCGCCGGGCGGGGGGTGGCGCTGTCCATACCAAGGGAATCATTTTGATGCTTAAGCTTTCGTCCAAGCCTGCCGGTGGCCGTAAGGGACTGCGCGCGTACCTGCTGGCCGGTTTGACGGTGTCGGCTCTGACTTTGGGGGCGGGTTCGGCCTTCGCGGAATCGCTCACCGACGCCATTACACTTGCCTATGCCAATAACCCGACCCTGCAACGCGCCCGCGCCCAGCAGCGTTCGACGGATGAGACCTATGTGCAGGCGCGCTCCGGCCTTGGGCCGACGCTCGATGCCGGGGCCAGCGTGAATTACAGCGACGTTGCCAGCCCCGGCACGACCAAGTCCACAACCGGTCTGAACCTCAATGCCAGCCAGACCCTGTTTGCCTCCGGCGGCCTGTCGTCGGGCGTCAAGGCGGCTGAGGCCGACGTCAATGCCGGGCGTGAGGATCTGCGCGCCGTTGAGGCTCAGGTCCTGAGCGACGTCATCAGCGTCTATACCGCCGTGCGCCGCGATCAGGAAGCCCTGCGCATCGGCGAGGAAAACTATAACGTTCTCAAGCGTCAGTTGGACGAAACCAAGGCGCGCTTCGAAGCCGGTGAACTGACGCGTACCGATGTGGCGCAGTCCGAAGCCCGTCTTGCGGCGTCCTCCGCCTCTCTGGCGCAGGCGCGCGCGCAGCTCGACACCAGCCGGGCGCAATATGTGGCCATTGTGGGTCAGACGCCGACGGCGCTCGATCCGGTACCGGGCCTGCCCAATCTGCCGGGCACATTTGACGCCGCACTCGATCGCGCCGAAGCCAACAACCCGTCTTTGAGCGCGGCCAAGTGGGCCGAAGCCGCTGCCCGTGCCCGCGTCTCTCAGGCCAAGTCGGGTCTGGGGCCGCGCGTGACGCTGGGGGCCGGCTACGCCACCAGCGCGCCGACCAGTGATTTCAAGGGGCTGGATGAGCGTGACGCGGCCACGGCCACCCTGCGTTTCACCATGCCTTTGTTCAGCGCCGGCTATAATTCGTCGCGCGTGCGTCAGGCCACCGAAGGCTATACGGCGCAAAAGATCAGCGTTGAGCTGGCGCGCCGCAATGTGGTGCAGAACGTTTCGACCGCCTGGGCCAATATGGCGGCGGCTCGCACGGCGACTGAGGCCAATCAGGAGCAGGTGCGCGCCGCTTCGGTGGCGGCCGAAGGCGTCAAGTACGAGCAGCAGGTCGGTTTGCGCACCAATATCGAAGTGCTGAACGCCGAGCAGGAACTGCGTCAGGCGCAACTGGCGCTCATCAATGCGCAACGCGCCGAATATGTCGCCGCCTCTCAGGTGCTGGCGGTAATGGGCGACCTCGAAGCCCGCAGCCTGACGCCGCAGGCCGAAATCTACGATCCGGCCAAAAACTTCGATGCCGTCAAGCGTAAGGGCATGACGCCTCTGGAGCCGGTGATTCGCGCGCTCGATGGCGTGGCCGATTCGTCGGGCGAGATCGTCCGGACGCGTTAAGGCGCGTATCCGTCTCAAAAGCCGGGGGGGCGGCGGGGTTCAGAGCCTTGCCGCCCTTGTTTTTGCCGGGATGGTTTAAAATTTATTAACCCTGTTCGCCGCACACTTGTGCAGACGATTCCGGCAGGTCAGGAACGAACCTGTCAGGCGAAAATAGGGCGAGCAAAGATCGCTTAACAGTTGCCAAAAACCCCAGAGCCGTGTCTTTATGGCGCAGATTATCCCTTTCGAGTGATTCACCGACATGTCCGAAACCGCCCACGAACCCACGATGGAGGAAATCCTCGCCTCGATCCGCCGGATCATTTCCGAGGACGATGCGCCGGAAGACAAGGCCAAGCCTGCGCCGGAGCCCGAAGTTGCGGCGGCCGCGCCTGAGCACGAAGTCAGCTTTGAGGCGGAGCCGGAACCGGAAGACGAGCCGGAAATGGAAGTCGAGGAAGAGGATGTGCTGGAGCTCACGACGCCCGTCGCGGCCCATAAGCCGGCTCTGTCCATCGGCGATATTGATGCCTTCGATCCGGAACCCGTCGTCGCGGCGGCCGCCCCGGCACCGGCCCCCAGACCCGCGCCGCGCGTCGATTACGACACGACTTCGCATCTGGTGTCCGAGCGCACCGTTCAGAGCGCGGTGTCGGCCTTTGGTCAACTGACCAGCGCCAGCCTGCTGCCGCGCGAAGGTCGCACCATCGAAGACCTGCTGACCGAAATTCTGCGCCCGATGCTGCAAAACTGGCTGGACGGCAATCTGCCGGGCATCGTTGAAACCGCGGTGCGTGAGGAAGTGGAACGTCTCGCCCGCCAGGCGCGCAGATAGCCGCGCCGTTAAGCGCAAAACGCTTTTTTACCTGTTACCAGAGCGGTGTCCTATGTTAAGGACGCCGCTCTTGTTGTTTCTGCCGAATTTATCGAAAAGACCATGCTGGAAAAGACCTTCGACCCCAAAACCGTTGAACCGCGCCTCTATGAGATGTGGGAAACGTCCGGTGCGTTCAAGCCGAGCGAGGACGAAGGCGCCGTACCCTTTTCCATCGTCATCCCGCCGCCCAATGTGACGGGCAGCCTGCACATCGGCCATGCCCTAAACAACACGCTTCAGGACGTGCTGACGCGCTTTGAGCGGATGCGCGGCAAGGCGGCCCTGTGGCTGCCCGGCACCGACCACGCGGGCATCGCCACGCAGATGGTGGTCGAGCGTCAACTGGCCGCCGCCGGCAATGTCGGTCGCCGCGATATGGGCCGTGACGCCTTTGTCGAAAAGGTGTGGCAGTGGAAGGCCGAAAGCAGCGGCACTATTCAGGGCCAGTTGCGCCGTCTGGGGGCGTCGTGCGACTGGTCGCGCGAGCGCTTCACGCTGGATGAGGGCCTGTCGGCCGCCGTGCGCAAGGTCTTCGTGCAGCTTTATAAAGAGGACCTGATCTACCGCGACAAGCGTCTGGTCAACTGGGACCCGCATTTCCAGACCGCCATCTCCGACCTTGAGGTCGAGCAGAAGGAGGTCGATGGCCACTACTGGCACTTTGCCTATAAGCTGGCGGACGGCGTGACGTTTGAGTATCCGGTCAAGGACGAAGAGGGCAATGACACCCTTGAGACCCGTGACTATATCGTCGTGGCGACTACCCGCCCGGAAACGATGCTGGGCGACACCGCCGTGGCCGTGCATCCGGACGATGAACGCTATCAGGCCCTGATCGGCAAGGACGTCATCCTGCCGATCACCGGGCGTCGCATCCCTATCGTCGGTGACGACTATGCCGACCCGACCAAGGGCTCCGGCGCGGTGAAGATCACCCCGGCGCACGATTTCAACGATTTTCAGGTCGGCAAGCGGCATAACCTGCCGCTGATCAATATTCTGACGCCGTTCGCCACCCTCAATGACGAGGTACCCGAATCCTATCGCGGTCAGGACCGTTTCGCGGCGCGCAAGGCGATCATCGCCCGCGCCGAGGAAGAGGGCTGGCTGAAAGCCATCGAAAAGACCAAACACATGGTGCCGCACGGCGACCGGTCGGGCGTGGTGATCGAGCCCTTCCTGACCGATCAGTGGTACGTCAATGCCGCTGAGCTGGCCAAGGAGGCGCTGGCCGCCGTCGAAGACGGCCGCACGGTGTTTGAGCCGAAGAACTGGGAAAAGACCTATTTCGAATGGCTGCGCAATATCGAGCCGTGGTGCATTTCGCGCCAGCTCTGGTGGGGCCACCGCATCCCGGCGTGGTTTGGTCCGGACGGCCAGTGCTTTGTCGAAATGTCAGATGCAGAGGCGTACGCCGCCGCTGAAGCGCATTACGGCAAAGCGGTTGAACTGACTCAAGACGAAGACGTCCTCGACACCTGGTTCTCCTCGGCCCTGTGGCCGTTTTCGACCATGGGCTGGCCGGAACAGACGCGCGATCTGGAGCGCTTCTACCCCACGCACACGCTGGTCACCGGGTTCGACATCATCTTCTTCTGGGTCGCCCGCATGATGATGATGGGCCTGCACTTTACCGGCAAGGCCCCCTTCCAGCGCGTCTTTATCAACGCCCTTGTCCGCGACGAGAAGGGCCAGAAGATGTCGAAGTCGAAGGGCAATGTGATGGACCCGCTGGTCCTGATCGACGAATTCGGTGCCGACGCCCTGCGCTTTACCCTGACCGCCATGTCGGGGCAGGGCCGGGACATCAAGCTGGCCAAACAACGCATTGAAGGTTATCGCAATTTCGGCACCAAGCTATGGAACGCCCACCGCTTTGCCCAGATGAACGAGTGCGCGGCGGTGGCCGGCTTCGACCCGTCGGCGGTCAAGCTGACGCTCAGCCGCTGGATCCGCGGCGAGACGCACAAGACGGTGAAGATCGTCACCGAGGCGCTGGAAGCCTGCGCCTTCGATGACGCGGCCAATGCCCTGTATAAATTCGTGTGGAACGTCGTCTGCGACTGGTATGTCGAACTGTCGAAGCCTATCCTCAATGGCGACGATGCCGAGGCCAAGGCTGAAATCCGCGCCATGACGGCGTGGGTGCTGGATCAGTGCCTGATCCTGCTGCATCCGGTCATGCCCTTCATCACCGAAAAACTGTGGGCGGCGACCGATGGCCGCGCTAATTTACTGATCGTCGAACAGTGGCCGGTCTATGACGCGGCGGCCATTGATGCCGCGGCGGATACCGAGATTAACTGGCTGATCGACCTGATTTCAGAAGTGCGCAGTGTGCGTTCGGAAATGAACGTGCCGGGCTCGGCCAAGGTGCCGCTGACCCTCACCGGGGCCGGGGGGCAGACGCAGGGCTGGCTGAGCACGCACCGCGACCTGATCCTCTTCTTGGGGCGTCTGGGCGAGGTCGGCGTGGCCGAAACGGCACCGGTGGGCTCGGTGCCCTTCGTGATCGCCGAGGCGACCGGCAACCTCAGCGTGGCCGAATTCATCGACCTGAAGGCCGAGGCCGCGCGACTGGCCAAGGACATCGCCGCCTTTGACAAGACGATCGACGGGACCAGGCGCAAGCTCGACAACCCGGAATTCGTCAAAAAGGCCCCGGAAGAGGTGATCACCGAGAATCAGGAACGCCTGAAAGACGCCGAGGACGGCAAGGCCCGCCTGTCGGCGGCGCTGGAACGGCTGAAAGCGGCCCTGTAACCCAAAGCCCCGGTCTACGCCGGGGCTTTTTTCATTCCGCTGCGGGCAGGGGCGGCAGACGTCTGCTCCGCAGTGGCAGGCGGCGCGCCACGGCACGCACCACCTGTGCCCGCTGTTGAAAGGCCAGCGTGCCGGCTAGCGCGACGGTTACAAGGCTGATCAGGTGCAGGGTCAGGGGCACGGGCAGGATGGCGCGCTGCTCGATCTCATTCAGCACCAATATGCTCCCGGTCAGGCCGATCAGCCCCCACGTGCTGACGCGGGCCCAGCGGCCGCCCTGCCGCGCGACCAGATGCGCCAGCAGCGCGCCAAAGGGCACCACCAGCAGCAGGTCGTAATCCATCAGGCGCGGATTGAGTACCTGCGCTAGCCCCAGCCCCAGAACCAGCCGTTCCTTTCGGCTGAGCTGACCCAGTTCCGCCAGAGCCAGCCCCGACAGGGCCAGCGTCCCCATCACCGCAGGCAGAAGCGACAGGGCGACCGGCGAGGTGCTGTCTATGCCCCACCCATGCAGCCAGCCGAAATAGCTGATGCCCGTCTGGTCGCTGAGCACCACCTGCGACAGGGTATCTTTCCACAGCGGCGTGAGCGACGAAGGGCTGTGCAGCACCCACAGGCTGAGGCTCAGGCCCGCCACGACGCCCGCCGCTGTCCACCCCAGGCGCCAGCGCACGGGCCGGTCCATATAAGCCAGAACGATCAGATAGGTCAGGAGAACCGGCTTGATCAGGCTGACGACGGTGACGGCCAGCAGAAACGGCCACACCCGTCGCGGCAGACTGAGCGCCCCCAATAGCACCACCCCATGCAGCAGGAGGGCGATATTGCCGCAGGCGATGCAGCCGCCAGTAAACAGGGCCAGCAGGGGCAGTTTCAGCCGGATATCGACCTCCGGCAGGGCGAATTTGACGGCATAGACGCTCAGCCCGCAGAGCGCCAGCAGCCACAGGCCACCGAACAGCAGCCGATATCCGTCGGCCCCCAGATGCGCGATCACAAAGGCCACGCCTTCGACGACCGGCGGCGCATAGACAAAGGTTGCGCTTTTCAACCCTGCACAGGCCGGGGTGAGGTCGTAAGGGTTGCCGCCTTTCAGCAGGGTCAGGCCCGCGCAGGTGACGGCATCGAAGTCCTCAAAGCCCGGCGTGCCCCGCACAAAACGCCCGGCCAGTCCCCCCAAAACCGGAAGCGAGCATAAAGCGCCCCACCACAGCGGGGGCAGGTGCGTCAGGCGGGCACTGGGGGCCATATCTTTTCTCCCTGTATCGAAAGAAAAGACAGGTCGCTGCTCATGTGGATGAAACTAAGGACACTCTGTGTCCGGCGGTTCGCAGTCGTGGCAAAAACCGGGCAATGATGTCGTTTCCGGTCCTTTTTGGTGTCCGGGCCTACAGGCGTCCCTGTAAAATAGCACCCATAAAAGGCTTGGGATTTTTCAGGGTCTGCCGGATGATATCCTTGTTTTGCCGGATCACGATCAGGCTGACCCACAGGACAAGGGCGACAAAGGCCGGGGACATGATGTCGGCGGGCTTGAAGTCCTTGATGGGCAGGACGGCCATGAAAAAGCCCGCGACGCCGATCCACAAAAAGGTCCATGATACCGGAGAAAAGATGCGCTCGCCGTAATCGCGCGCCACCATAACGACCGCCGCCAGCATGGTGGGCAGGAACAGCATGTCGTAGGACATCATGCGCGGATTGATCAGTTGCGCCATCCCCAATCCGATCAGGAGGCGCGTGTCGAGACTGAGCTTACCGAGATCACAGAGCAGAAGCCCGGCCAGCGCCATGATCGGGAAATAGACGGCAAAGGCGATCAGGGTGGCGGGATGATCGGCGCGCAACCCGATCCATTCGGCCCAGGCGAGGAAGGTATAGCCCGGCTGCTCGATCAGGGTGATGTCGTAGATGATCTTTTGCCAGACCTCATACAGCGGCCCGGCGGTGCGGCCAATCCACACATAGAGACCGATACCAATGGCGGCCCCGGCGGCGGACCACACAAGCCGCGAGCGCAGGGGCCTTGCATCGTACATCAGCACGATCAGATAGGTCAGGAAGACCGGCTTGATGATCGACGACACCAGCACGACCAGCAGGAAGGGCAGGCGGGTGCGGCGGATCATCAGGGCTGTGCCGATGGCGGCGGCGTGGCAGATGACGGCGATATTGCCGCAGGATACCGCTGAGCCGGAGACGATGGTATAGCCCAGCAGGCGGATATGCAGCGGCAGGTTGGGGAAGCTGCGTTTCAGGCCGTACCACGCAATGACCAGCAGGGCGGCAATCAGAAACGGCGCATAGAGCCAGCGCGCCCCGGTCAGCCCCGTCACTTCTATGACCGGGCGCAGAAAGGCCCCGATTTGCGGCGCATAGACATAGGGGGCCGCCTTCAGCCCCTCGCACATCGGCTCATGCACATAGGGCGAGAGGCCGCGCCGCATATAGTCGGCCCCGCAGATCAGTGCGTCAAAATCGTTCATCCACCACTTGCCCTTGACCAGACGGCCCAGCAGGTGGCTGACCACCGAAAAGCTGATCAGGAAGAGGAACCAGAAGCGCGTGGATTTTTTCTGCGTGTGCGCCTGCAACCACGTCAGGGCGTCGGGACGGGGCTTGCGGAAAAATTCAGTCAGGGACACGGGCAGACTTTCGGAACAGGAGAGCGGTCAGGATGGCGTCGCGGCGCTGGGCAAAGGTCAGGGTCCCCACAGCCAGAACGTAAAGACTTAAAAGTAACGTGCTGATGCGCATGGTGAAATCGCCAAGTTCCGCCGCGCCGCCGATCAGGCAAAAGACGCAGATGACGGTGAGAATCGTGCGGCCGCGATCCTTCAGGACGCGCAAGGGTTTGGAGACGGCGGTCAGGGTGGGGCTATACAAGGCGATATAGGCCAGACCGACGCCGATCAGAAACACGTCCTGCGACATCAGGCGTGGAATGGTCAGGACGCCAAGACTGAGGCCCAGCCAGATGCGGGCGCGGGTGTCGAGTTTCAGCCCTTCGGCGATGGCAAGGCCGCTCAGGGCCATCAGGCCCGCAAAGACCAGCCAGCCCAGATTGGCCCCCACACTGTCGCCGCGCAGGCCCACGAGGCCCAGCCAGCCGTAAAAACTTTCGCCCGGCGTGGTCGTATAGACAAACCCCGACAGGGTGGCGCGCCAGCTTTGCGACAGGGCCGAGCCGTCAGTCGCAAACAGGACGGTCGGCAAAAGCCCGGCGATGGCGGCGAGGGCGGACCAGCCGAGACGCTTTGCCAGCGGCAGGTCGATAAACAGCAGCACCAGCAGATAGGTGAGGAAGACCGGCTTGATGACGCCGCACACGGCGACCACGGCAGCGAACAGCCACGGATAGCGCTTGGCGACCAGCGCTGAGCCCAGCACGGCGGCGTGGCACAGGACGGCGATATTGCCCCACACCACCGCGCTGCCGGTCAGGAAGGCGGCAAAGGGAATTTTGTCGAGCAGGGTGGGATGAGGTCCTTCGCCCGTTTTGGGCCGAGGCGCGTAGGTCACCCCGAGCAATATCGCCAGACTGAGGACATAGAGCGCGCCATAGAGCCAGATCAGGCCGTCCTGACCGATCAGGCGAATCACGACGGCAAAGGTTTCTGCGACGACGGGCAGATAGACATAGACCGCTGTCGTGCCCTCCAGCGCGTCGCATTGGAGGTTTAGATCGTACAGCGCGCCGCCGTCGATGACCTTTTGCGCGCCGCAGGCCACGGCGCGATAGTCGCCGAACCAGGCGTGGGATTTGGCGATCTTACCCAGAACGCCAGACAGCAGGGGCAGAAAAAACACCAAGACAATCAGCCCGATACGCACCGCCGGGGGAAACCGTTTCATCCACACCTCAACACAGCCCCGCGGCCTCCGCTTAAGGCCGCTTCGGCGTCGCGCCATTGTGATGCCGCTATGCCAAATCAAAAGTTTGTTATATACCGCGACCCAGATGGCCACAGGCCTGCACCATAAGTTTCAGGAGTTGTTTTTGCCAGACGCAAATTTTGCCGCTGACAAAGCCCCGGACGTTACCGCGCCCGATCTCAGCCTCATCATCTGCACGCTGAACGAAGGCGCGGCCATCCGCAGCGTGATCACCGAGATTGCCGGACACCTGAACGGCATCCATTTCGAAATCGTCGTGGTCGATGACGATTCGAAGGACAATACGGCGGCGGAAGTCACCGATCTGGGCAAGGCCGACCCGCGTGTGCGCCTGTTTGTGCGTAAGGGCGAGCGTGGCCTGTCGTCGGCGGCCATCAAGGGCTGGGACATAGCGCGCGGGCGCGTGCTGGGCATTATGGACGGCGACGGCCAGCACGATCCCGTGGCCATCCGCGCCCTGGCGGACATGATCCTCAAAGGCGACAAGGACCTTGTTTGCGCCTCGCGCTATATCGGCAAGACGGATACGGGCCTGAGCTTTATCCGGGATCTGGGCTCCAAGGCGGCAACGCTGGCCACCGGTCTGGTGCTGAAAGCACCCCTGACCGACCCGATGAGCGGCTGCTTTATGATGACGCGCGACTGGTACGAAACCGCGCGCCCGAACCTGACCGGCGTCGGTTTCAAGATTCTGGTCGATCTGGTGGCCTCAACCAAGGTGCGCCCGCGCTTCGGCGAGGTGAAGGCGTCTTTGCGTCAGCGTCAGGGCGGCGAGTCCAAGCTCGATATCCGCGTCGTGCTCGACCTCGGCGCGCTGCTGGTTGAAAAGGCGACCAACGGCATCATCTCGGCGCGCTTTGTGCTGTTCGGTCTGGTCGGTGTCTCGGGAGCCTTCGTCTATGCGCTGGTTCTGGCGCTCAGCCATTCGCTGCTGCGCGTTGATGGGGGGCTGCCGCTTTATCGCTATCAGGTGCGCTACGACGACATCATCAATTACGGTCTGGCCATCTGGCTGTCGATGACGTGGAACTTCTACATCAACAACGTCCTGACCTTCCGCGACAAGCGCCTGAAAGGCTGGCCGATGCTTACCGGTCTGCTGGGCTTCTACTTCGCCTGTTCAATCGGGGCGCTGCTCAGCCTCGGGGTGGCGATCCTGCTGAAGGACTATTTCGGTATCCACTGGTTCGCAGCCGGGGTGTCGGCGGCGCTGCTCAGCGGCGTGTGGAACTACTGGGGGGCCAAGGCCTTCGCCTGGAACCAGAAAAAAGGCACAAACTAAAAAAAGCGCCCTGCACCAAGGGGGAGAGGTGCAGGGCGTCAGTGGGCCTGGATATCCTCTGAACTCAGGGAATGGGGGGGTTAGTAGCGATCACGACGGTCATAGCGATCGTAACGATCGTAGCGGTCATGACGGTCGTAACGGTCGTCATAGCGGTCGCGGCGGTCATAGCGGTCATCGTAACGGTCGCGGCTGCCGTAGTACTGGCACTGGGTATTGTCCGAACCGACCTTGGCCCCGATCAGGCCGCCGACGACGGCACCCAGGATAGTCCCTTCGGTGCGCGAGTTGCGGGCCGAGACGCCGTTACCGACGGCGGCACCGGCAACGGCGCCCAGAACCGCGCCATTGGTCTTGTTATTCGTCTTGCGCTCGGCGCAGGCTTCCGAATAGCCGCGGCGATCGTAACGGTCGTAGCGGTCATAGGCCGAGGCGGTACCGGCCAGACCGGCGCTCAGAACCATGGCCGAGGCCACGGCCGACAGGACGATCTTTTTCGTGGTGTTGAACTTGGTCATGGTGGGTTTCCTTTCGGGTTTATTTCCATTCCGCGGCGGGACAGCCCGTCGTTGATGAGGACCTTTATAGGCCCTCCAACCTGAACGGTTTTTGAGAACCCTGTTCATCTTCGTTCATCTTGGCATTTTCTTTTGCGGGCTGTACGGGCTGGAATTTTCCGAAAATATTTGAAATATCAATGCATAATGGCCCCTATTGCGCTTGAAGTCGGGAGGGCGGCCTGTGTTGACGCATAACTTTTTTCAAAATTTTTGTTCAGCTTTGAACCCCAACTCCTTTATTAGCCGCCCATGAGTAATGTGACCCTTACCATCGAAAAAGTCGGCTTTCAGGGCGACGGTGTGACGGCGGACGGCGTGTTCGTGCCCCTGACCCTGCCCGGTGAGACCGTGCGGGCTTCCGCGCCCAGGGACGGCCATGCCCGCCTGATCGAGGTGGTGACGCCGTCCCCTCAGCGCGTTGCCCCGGTCTGTCCGCATTTCAGTCAGTGCGGCGGTTGCAGCCTGCAACATTGGGAGAGGGCGGCCTATAGCGACTGGAAGCGCGCCAATGTCGAAACCGTGCTGCGCCGGGCGGGGCTGGAGACCGAAATCGCGCCCATTCTGACCACGCCGCCCGCCACGCGCCGTCGTGTCGGTCTGCACGCCAAGCAATATCGTCAGGGCAAGACGGTGCGTACCGAGCTGGGTTACAAGCGGCGGCGCTCCTGGGATCAGGTGAAGATCGAGGTCTGTCCGGTGGCCGATCCGGGCCTGATTGCGGCCCTACCTGTGCTGACAGAAATCGCGTCTCACCTGTTTGAGCATCCGAAATCCGCCCCCATCCTGTCGGTGACCGTCTCCGATACCGGGCTCGACGTCGATGTGCGCGGGATCGAGCGCAGCAAAAGCGGCGGTCTGAGTGCGCAGGCGCGCATGGAGATCGCCCTGATCGCGCAGTCATCGGATATCCGTCTGGCGCGTATTTCGATGGCCGATGACATCCTCTATCAGTCGCATCTGCCCAGCGTGCGCTTCGGCCGCGCCACGGTGGACTTGCCCACCGGTTCGTTCTTGCAGGCCTCCGCGACGTCCGAGGCCAATATGGTGGCGCTGGTCAAGGACGCGGTGGCAGGGGCCAAACGCGTGGCGGACCTGTTTTGCGGGGCGGGCACCTTTACCTTTCCGCTGGCCGAAGCGGCGTCGGTCTATGCCGCTGACGGGGCCGGGGGGGCAGTGCGGGCACTCAAGGCCGCCATTGGCCGTGCACCGGGTCTGAAACCGATCACGGTCGAAGCGCGCGACCTGTTCCGCGCGCCGGTGGTGGCCGAGGAAATGGCCGGCTGGGACGCCGTGGTCTTCGACCCGCCGCGCGCCGGGGCCGAGGCGCAGGCGCAGCAGATCGCCCGCTCACAGGTGGCGCGCGTCGTCGGCGTGAGTTGTAACGTGCAGACCTTCGCCCGCGACGCCAAAATTTTGACCGAGGCGGGCTTTCAACTGGATCGGGTGACGCCTATAGATCAGTTCCTGTGGTCCGGCCATGTCGAGCTGGTCGGCGTCTTTTCGCGGTAACTGCCTTGATCTCTGTCGTCATCCCCACCCTCAATGCCGAAGCCACACTGGTGCGCACCCTAGGCGCTCTGGTTCCGGCGGTGGTCGAAGGCCTGATCAAGGAAGTGATCATCGTCGATGGTGGCTCGGAAGACGCGACGCTGGAAATCGCCGAATCCACGGGCTGTACCGTGCTGCACGCCGATGCCAGCCGCGGTCTGCAACTGTGGCAGGGGTGTAAGGCGGCCAAGGGCGACTGGCTGATGATCCTGCACGCCGACTCGCTCTTGGGCGACGGCTGGATGGACCATGTGCGCGACCACATGAAGCATTTTCCGCTGCGCGCCGGCTATTTTCGACTGGCTTTTGACGATCCGTCGTGGTTCGCCAGCTTCTGGGCTGAGGTGGTGGCCTTCAATTCCCGCTGGCTGGCCATCCCGTCGGGCGACCACGGCCTGTTCCTGTCGCGCGCCCTTTATGACGCTGTGGGCGGCTATAAGGATCAGGTGGCGTTTGAAGACCTGAGCATCGACCTCGCGCTGGGCCGGGCGCGCCTGCGGCCCATTCCGGTATCGCTGACCACCAATGGCGAGCGCTTCCGCAAAGGGAGCTGGTACCTGTCGCTGTTCGGTAAGGCGGGCGGCTTTGTGCTGTACCTGCTGGGCTTCCCGCCCAAGCCGCCGGTGAAAAAGGCGTAGATAAACCACAGATTACACAGATTTCACAGATAGCGACGTTTCAATGAGGCGGATCATAGAACCGCACGCTCAACGGCGCGAAGCGCCAATCTGTGAAATCTGTGTAATCTGTGGTTACTGAGCATATCGCCAAATCGGACCTGATTTTTGAGGTCAAACTGGCTTCGGCGTTAAATGCGAAGCTACTTATCGGCCAGAATATCGACGATCTTGGCGTCAGACGCGGCCAGCGCCAGAGTCTTTGACGGCTTGCCCATGATCTGACGATAGATCCAGTAGGAGGCAACGACCTCTTCGACATATTGCCGCGTCTGGGCCACCGGGATCGATTCCATCACCAGCAGCGAGTCGGCCTCATCGCCCAGCGAACGCATGGCGTCCTGCACCCACTTCTCGCCGGAATTGTAGGAAGCCACCACGCGGAACAGATCCGAACTGTTGATACCCGACGCCGCCAGCTTCAGCATGTAGGTCTGACCGACCTGAAGATTGACCGCCGGGTCGAGCAGCTTGTCCGGATTGCTCATCAGGCTGGAATCGCGCGTCACCACATAGGCGGTGGCCGGCATCAGTTGCAAAAGGCCATAGGCCCCGGCATAGCTCTTGGCCCTGGCGTTGAACTTGCTCTCTTTTTTGGCGATGGCGAACAGCAGCGCCTTGTCTATGCGCCAGCCTTCGCTCGGCTCGAAATCCGGGATGGTATAGTTGGACGGATCGAACAGACGGTCCGAGGTGCGGATTTGCGATACGGACAGATCGTGCGCATCGGCCAGAGCCAGCCAGTTGCTGCGCGTCTGCTGATCCGGTGAGCGCTGGATGGCGGTCTGCAATTCGGTGCGGGCGTCAGACTTGCGGCCTACGGCCACCAGCATGGAGACGCGGCGGGCCTGAGCGTCGTTTTTGGCCCAGTTGAAGTCGGCATTGAGCTTGGCCGTATAGGCCCCGCGCGTTTCTTCGGCAAAGACCGGAGCCTGTCCCTTTTGGGCGCGGACGACGGCGGGTTCGGCCCCCAGACGCTGTTCGGCCAAAAGGCCATAGAAGGTAAAGGGGAAGGAGGCGGCGTATTTGAAATATAGCTCGGCGTCGCCCTTATGGCCCATCTTCGCCGCCATGCGACCGGCCCAGTAGGCACCGCCCGACTGGCTCCAGGCGCTCTGGCTGGGGTCGTTGACGATGAAATCGAAGTGTTTCAGCGCCTCGTCATAGCGCTTGAGGCGGTAGGCGGCGAGACCGGCCACCCAGCGATCACCGATCTGCACACCCAGTTTCAGCGCCTGATCCAGCTTGCCGTCATTATAGGCGGACCGCGCCGATTTGGGCGTCAGGGCCGAGTCGGGTCCGGCGGTGCCCGCCTTGACCTCGCTGCGCGGCGGTCCGTCGAGCAGGCTGGTGGAAGACAGTTTCTGCGCCCCGGCCAGTTTGGGGAACGGCGGGTCTTCGACGCCCTCAGGCTTTTTGCGCTTGGCCAGATTCCACACGCGCATGGCCTGCGGGTGATCGGGATAGCGCTCCAGCCAGCTCATCAGCTCTTCGTAGGTCGAGCTGTAGTCCGGGTGGAACAGTTTGTTGAATTCGACATAGCCCATCAGGCTCTTGTCGCCGATCTTTTCGATCGAGGCGTCGGCGGTGGCGAAATCGCCTTTGTCGAGCGCGTCAAACGCCGCCTGATAAAGCTGCGCGTCCCACGGCGACAGGCCGGGATCAAGCGCCGCGGGCACCTTTGGAGCGGCTTTGCTGAGATTGGTATAGGCGATGGGCTTGCGCGGCGTCTCAGCGGTAGAGGCGGCCAGCAGCACCGCGCCCTGATAGGCGGTTTGCGGCGCCCGCAGAAGGGAATCAACAGTCTTGTCGCCGGTCGAAACGGGGGTTTGGGCGAGGGCGGGCGCACAGAAGCAGACGGCAGCAAGCGCGGCGGCGGACAGCAGGACATGCCGGTAGCGGGCGCGGCTCGCAGGTCTGGTCAAGGCAACACTCCGTCGTTGTTTATCCAAATCGGGAGGCTTCGGACCTGATCTCTAGCGATCAGTAAGGGTCGAAGCGGTGCATCCTGGCCAGCGCGGGAAAGTGCGGACGCCTGTGGACAGTAACCAAAACTTAATGACGAGGCAAGCCATTAAGGGTTGCGCTCTTAGGCCAGACCCTCCGTGGCCAGAAGGATGTCGCTCCAGAACGCCTTTTTGGCAAGGGGCTGGCGCAGCAGAAGCGCCGGGGGGAAGGTGACAAAAACCCGCAGGGAGGCACCGCCCGAAGGGGTCAGATCGTGGGCCTTGCCGCGCAGCTTTTGCACGCTTTCGTTGGAATCGAGCACGCTGCGCACCGCCGTCGCGCCGCACAGGATGAGGACTTTCGGTGCGCTCAGTTCGATCAGGCGGCGCAGAAAGGGGGCGGTGAGGCGGATGTCTTCGTCGGTGGCCGGGCGCCCGCCCGCCGGACGCCAGAACAGGCCGGGCAGGCGTAAGGTGCGCGCATTAAGCCCCAGCGCCGACAGGGCCGCATCGCACAGACGTCCCGGTTTGCCCTGAAAGGCCGAAAGCGCCTCGTCCTCATCGGCATCGGGCACATCGCCGATGATGAGTAGTTCGCCGTTCTGTGCGCCGCGCCCGCGGATCAGGCCCTTGCCGCCCTCATAGCGCAGCGGCAGGTCGGGGAAGGCCTCAAGGGCGCTGTAGAGGGCCTCGACCGTAGCGGCGCTCCTGGCGATGGCGTTGGCCGAGGCGACCGCCAGATCAAGGTCGAAATGACGCAGCGACTCAGGTCTTAAGGCATTGACGCGCACCGCGCCCGGCAGGGGGGTGACGGTCGCCGGGGCGTTTTGCGCGGCGGGTATCGCAGAACGCGATTTATTTTCCGCCAAAAGACGATTAATAGGCTCAACATCATAGATGTCATCCAGCGCGTGGTCATTGAGAAAGCTGAGATAGCTTTCCAGTTCCCGTATCGCTAGGGCCGTGATGGCGTGTGGCTCCGGCATAAACAGACATCTTTGAGAAAAATGATCGGCAGGGTCTTTACAGTCTTTACGGAAACTGTGCCACAAGATCAAACCGGCACCAGGAAATATTAGAGAAGAGTACGAACATGGCGGACGCACCCGAACGGGAATCGATGGAATATGACGTCGTCATCGTAGGCGGCGGCCCGGCAGGGCTGGCGGCGGCCATTCGTCTCAAACAGACGGCACAGGCCAAGGGCGGCGACGTGTCCGTGGCCCTGCTGGAAAAGGGGTCGGAGATCGGCGCTCACATTCTGTCCGGCGCGGTGATCGATCCGTCGGGCCTGACGCAGCTCTTTCCCGACTGGAAGGCGCAGGGCGCCCCGCTGGAAACGGCGGTCACCCAGGATCGCTTCATCTATCTGGGGCCGCAGGGCGCGCTTGATATCTCCTTCCTGCCCATGCCGTCCTATATGAAGAATCACGGCTGCTATATCGGGTCGCTGGGCAATCTGACGCGCTGGATGGCCGAACAGGCCGAGGCGCTGGGCGTCGAAATCTATCCGGGCATGGCCTGTTCCGAAGTCCTGTACGACGACGCGGGGGCTGTGGCGGGTGTCGTGGCCGGCGTGTTCGGGCTCGACCGCGAGGGTCAACCCAAGGGGGATTATCAGCCCGGTCTGGAACTGCGCGCCCGCTACACCTTCTTTGCCGAGGGGGTGCGCGGCTCGCTGTCGCAGCAGATCATCAAGCGCTTTGAGCTGGACAAGGACAGCGACGTCCAGAAATACGGCATCGGCATCAAGGAGTTGTGGAAGGTTCCGAAGGCGAAGCATAAGCCCGGTCTGGTCCAGCACACGCTGGGCTGGCCGCTGGATGACAAGACCGGCGGCGGTTCCTTCATGTACCATTTCGGCGACGAATACGTGTCCATCGGCTTCGTCGTCCACCTTAACTACCAGAACCCCTATCTTTCGCCGTTCGACGAGTTCCAGCGCTTCAAGCAGCACCCGGTGGTGCGTGAGCATCTGGAAGGCGGGCAGCGTATCTCCTACGGGGCGCGGGCCATTACCGAAGGCGGTTATCAGTCGGTGCCTCGCTTAAGTTTCCCCGGCGGGGTGCTGATCGGCTGTTCGGCGGGCTTTGTGAACGTGCCGCGCATCAAGGGCAGCCACAACGCCATCAAGAGCGCCATTCTGGCCGCCGATGCGGCGTGGGCGGCCCTGTCGTCCGGCGACGTGCCGCAGACGCTGGAAGGCTATGACAAGGCCTATCAGACGTCGGATATCGCCAAAGAGTTGAAGCTGGTGCGTAACGTCAAACCCCTGCTCAGCCGCTATGGCACGACGCTGGGCATGGTGCTGGGTGGTCTCGACATGACGGTGGGCACTCTCACGGGCGGCTGGTCGCCCTGGGGCACGCTGAAGCACGGCAAGACCGATGCGCAGTCGCTCAGACCCGCTGCGGAATTCAAGCCTATCACCTATCCGAAGCCCGATGGCAAGATCAGCTTCGACAAGCTGTCCTCGGTCTTCATCTCCAACACCAACCACGAAGAGGACCAGCCGGTCCATCTGCGCCTCAAGGACCCGGAGGTGCCCATCGCCATCAACCTGCCCAAATATGCCGAACCGGCGCAGCGCTACTGCCCGGCCGGGGTCTATGAGGTGGTGGACGATAACGGCAAGCCGCGCTTCCAGATCAACGCCCAGAACTGCGTCCACTGCAAAACCTGCGATATCAAGGACCCGACGCAGAACATCGTGTGGACCACGCCCGAAGGCGGCGGCGGCCCCAACTATCCGAATATGTGATGTCTCTCCTCCCTGCGGCAAAGCTGTAGGGATGTGGCAGGCTGCGAAGCCGTCTGACGGAGGGGGAGGGCGTTTGAGTTTCAGGGCGCTGAGGCTCTGATTGTTTTCGCGTTGTCGCCCTCCGTCTGCTCGCAAGGCTCGCTGCCACCTCCCCATTGCGGCGCAACAGGGAGGAGATTCACGGGCTTTTCCCTTGAGAATTTGGCTTTTTGGTAAGTTTGATCTTCGATAAGGACTTGATCCTGCCGGATTTACTGCGTTCACTGTGCCGGTAATCGAGAGACGCCCCTGATGAAGCCCGTTCTTGCCTCTGCCGCCCTTGCCGCCCTCCTGTGCCTGACCTCCCCGGTCATGGCCGCCGATGCGGCCTATTCCAGTGCCTATGGCGACTTTCTGGTCGGGCGTCTGGCGGCGGCCCAGGGCGACACCGAAACCGCGGCACGCGCCCTGATGGCAGCGGCGGACGCTGATCCTGCCAATGCGGCCTTAAGGGAACGGGCCTTTCTGGCGGCGGTCCTCAGCGGCGATATGAGTTTTGCGCGCAGCCATATTCCGGAAAAGGGCGGGCGCTTGTCGCGCACGGTGGCGGCGCAGGTACGGGCTATTTCTCTGATCCGCGAGGGCAAGGGCAAGGCCGCCGCGGCCATTGTGGAGGCCTCCGAAAAGGCCGGTGCCAGCGACCGCGCCACGCTTTTGCTCAAGCCGCTATCCTATGCCGCCGCGCGTCAGTGGGACAAGGCCATTGACCCGACGCTGGAAAGCCAGTTGAACGCCGGGACGACGCCGAATCGCGACCGGCTGGTGCTGTTTCTTCAGGCCGCCAATCAGGCGCGCTTGCTGGAGATGAAGGGCCGTCATGCCGAGGCCGAAGCCATCTTCAAAATCATCTGTCAGCCCGGCCCGGCCAGTGTGCTGTTCGGCCCCTATTACGGGGCGTTTCTGGAGGGCCGCGGGCGCAAGGACGAGGCGCGCAAGCTGTACACCGATATCCTGAACGTATCTGAGGACCGGCTGGTGCGTCAGCGCCTCGACGGGCTCGATGCCAAAGACTATCGCAAGCCGAAATCGCCGGATGTGCGGTTGATTCTGGCCGACAGCCTGTTCCTGTCCGGCACGCTTTATGCCTCGGAGCAGCAGTCGGAAATGGCGCTGGCGACGCTGCGGCTGGCGCAATACGCCGCCCCGGAAACCGCGGCTGCCACGCCGACGCTTGACCGCACGCGGCTTCTGGCCGGGCAGGTGCTGATGCGCATGAAGGACGTGCAGGCGGCGCAGACCGAATGGGCGTCGATTGAGCCCGACTCGCCCTTTTACCGTGAGGCGCAGGTGCGCGCTGCCTGGAGCCTCAAGGAAGCCGGCGATCTCGATGGGGCCGAGGCCCTGTTTACCGAACTGAGCGCCGCCGACCCGAAGGACATTGGCCTGACGGTCGAGCGGGCGCGCCTTCTGTGGCAAAAGGACGATACGGCCGGGGCGCTCAAGCTGATGGAGGCCTATCAGGCCGCCTATGGCGACGCGGATTTCGGCTGGGAAACCTGGTTCACCGTGGCGGTGCTGTATCAGGCCGCCGGTGACTGGGACAAGGCAAAGGCGGCGGCGCAAAAGGGCCTCACCCTGCAACCGGACAGTTCCGAACTGCTCAACCTGTTGGGCTATGGCCTGATCGAGCGCAAGGAGAACGTCACCGAGGGGATGGCGATGATCCGCAAGGCGCTCGAAAAGACGCCGCGCTCAGGGGCGATCATGGACTCGCTCGGCTGGGGCTATTACCAGCAGGGGCAGTATACCGAGGCGCTGGAATGGATCGAAAAGGCCATCGCCGCCGAACCCGCCGATCCGGAAATCACCGACCATCTGGGCGACGTCTATCACAAGCTGGGGCGCACCATCGAAGCGCGCTATCAGTGGGCGCGCGTCCTGACTCTGGAGGCCGACGACAAGCAGAAGGCCGCCGTGCAGGCCAAGCTGGATACGGTCGCGGTGCCCGACGTCAAGGCCGTGGCCGAGGCCGAAACGGCGCCGACGGGTGTGACAGCCAAGCCCAAAACCCCGGTCAAGACACCGGTTAAAACGCGCAAATGAAGCGGTCGCGGCTGGCTCCGGCCAAGGTCAATCTCTATCTGCACGTCGCCGCCCCGGATCACCGGGGTTATCACCCCCTGCGCAGTCTGGTGGTTTTTGCCGACTATGGCGATGAGGTGCGCCTGACCCCGGGGGAGGGGCGGCTGTTCATCGACGGGCCGTTCGGGCAGGGTTTAAGCGCGGGCGAGGACAATCTGGTTCTCAAGGCCGTGCGGCGGTTTGAAGCGGCAACGGGCGTGCGCGTGGATAACCACGATTTCCACCTGACCAAAAACCTCCCTTTAGCCTCAGGCGTAGGCGGCGGCAGCGCTGATGCCGGGACGGTTCTGCATCTGTTGCGTGAAGCCTGCGCGCCAGAGGTGACTGACGACGCCCTGTCGGCCATGGCGGCAGAGACGGGGGCGGACGGCGTGATGTGCCTGTGGGCTCAGGCGTCGATTGCCGAAGGTTATGGTGAGCGATTGACGCCGGTGACGGTGCCGCCCTTGCCCGCTGTGCTGATCAATCCGGGCGTCGAGTGCCCGACACCGGCGGTGTTCAAAGCCTATGATGCGGCAGCGGAATTTGCCCCTGTTGACACGCAGTGGCGGGCGGAGGACCTGATCGACGACCTCGCTACCACCCGTAACGATCTGGAAGCGCCCGCCATCCGTCTGGTGCCGGTGATCGGTGAGGTGCTGGCGTCTTTACGTGCGCAGCCTGAGACACGCTTTGCCCGCATGTCGGGATCGGGGGCGACCTGTTTTGCCCTGTGCAAGACCTTGAGCGAGGCCGAAACCCTGGCGGCCCGGCTACGCGCCGACTGGCCCAAGGCATGGGTTCGGGCCTGTACGTTGAAGTGATCCACAGATGTACATGCACATCCGATTAGCGCCACTCATCCCGCCGTGGGGAGGATCGGGTTTTGGGAACCACAGATTACACAGATTTCACAGATGGCGCTTCGCGCCGGGGTTTGCGCGACTTCCGCAGTCAGAGCCTAGAACGCATATCTGTGAAATCTGTGCAATCTGTGGTTTCTTCTAAACTGCGGCCATCTGTGTAGAAGGCTTAAACCATCTCCACCGCGCGCTTGCTGCGCATGGCTTTTTCGACGCGGACCTCCGGGTCTTTGAGAAACTTCCGATAAGCAATAGAATCCGCAGGATAAAGCGCGATCTTGCCTGCGTGATTATAATGCGCCCCGAAGCCATAGGTTTTGGTCAGGGGCGAGGCGCGCATACACGGGTGGCCTTTGGAGAGAAACGCCGCGCGCGCCTGCTGATCCGCTGTATCGAGGCCGTGTTTCAGGCAATGGACGGTAAAGTTCAGATCATCCAGCGTCAGTTCGTAGGGATGTTCCGACAACAGCTCATAATGGAGCCGCGCCAGGGTCGGCGGGCCGTCACGGCGGGGCGGTTCGACCCCCATGCGGTGTTTCGAGTCTTCGGCGATGGCGATGAAGGTGTTGCGGATCATGGCTTCGTCCCTGTGTCGCGGCCTTTGGGACAGTGAGTATACGCCTGTCTCAGGCCGTCTTGAAGAGGCCACGCTGCCGCAGGATCAGGCAAAGACCCAATGCGGGAAGCCCGGCCACTGCTGTGCCGATAAAGAAGATCTGATAGGCCCCGAACAGGCCGTGCGAAGCCGTCAGGCCATCGACGATCTGCCCCGAAAAGCCTTTCAGCAGCTTGCCGGTCAGGTCGGCCGCCGAATACATCAGGGCAAAGTGGGTGAGGGTGTGTTCCTTCACGGTGAGGCGCGTCAGAAAGGCGATAAAGGCCGTTTCGGCTATGCCATTGGCGATATTGTCGATGATCAGCGTGCCACCGAACACGGTGACATCGCCGGGATGCGCGGCCATCAGGGCAAAGCAGATATTCGACAAAGGCCCGGTCACCGCCCCCAGCCAGAAGGCGCGCTCAACCCCCAGCCACAGAAGGCAGGCGCCGCCCAGCGCCACCCCGGCGAACGAGGCCGCCAGTCCGATGGTCGAACGCACATAGGCGATATCGGCATTGCTGAGGCCAGTGTCGCTGTAAAGCGGCCCGGCCACCGGCCCGATCAGATAGTCGGGCAGGCGGTAGAGCGCCACGGTCGCCAGCACCCACCACGCCAGTCCCGCATGTTCCTGAAAAAAGCTTTTCAACGGTGCGACGACATAGGTGTCGAAGCTGTAGGGCACCGGCGGCGTCAGGGCTTCGGCGCGCGACGGCCGCGCAATCAGCGTCGCGGCCACACCGACCAGCATCAGCGCCGCCAGCCCGGTTACCGTGGCCGGCCAGCCGAATTGGTCTGCGGGAATAAGGATCAGCGAGCCGGAGACGATGGCCGCGACCTTATAGCCGAGGGAATAGATCGTCGGATTGAGCGCTTCTTGCGCCTGTCCCTCGGTCTGCTCGATGCGCCAGGCGTGGATGGCGATTTCCTGCGAGGCGGCGCAAAGCGCCAGCAGCAGGGTCACGGCGACGAAGGCCCAGATATTCCCCGTGGGGCCGATGGCGGCCATGCCGATCAGGCTGAGGATCACCCCGCCCTGCGCCAGCAGCATGAAGGACCGTCTTTGCCCCAGCCGCACGTGCAGGAGCGGCAGACGCACCTTGTCCATCCACGGGGCCCACACGACCTTGAAGCCGTAGAACAGGCTGATCCAGCCCATATAACCGATGACGGTCAGGCTTGTGCCCTCTTCGCGCATCCAGAAGCCCAGTGTCGCCCCGGTCATCAGAAAGGGCAGGCCCGCCGAAAAGCCCAGCACCAGCAGCAGCCAGGCATTGGGCGTTTTCAGGGCGCGCAGGATGTCGCGGAGGGTGGGCTTATCGGCAGAGGACATTTGGCTTTAACCCGCTCTCCCCAGTCGCGGGGAGGCGCACAGAAAAAGCGATTCTCCGCCGTCTGAACAGGTTTTCTTTCCCTGCAAACCTTGCTTGGCCGGACGCACCTCTCTATGTTCGCGGCCATTCTGGAGTCCGGCATTTTCGAACATGACCAAAGAGCCCCTGTCCTTTCAGGACCTTATCCTGACCCTGCACCATTACTGGAGCCAGCAGGGCTGCGTGATCCTTCAGCCCTATGACGTCGAAGTCGGCGCAGGTACCCTGCATCCGGCCACCGTCCTGCGCGCGCTGGGCAAGAAACCGTGGAAGGCCGCCTATGTGCAGCCGTCGCGCCGTCCGGTCGATGGCCGCTATGGCGAAAACCCCAACCGCCTTCAACACTATTATCAGTATCAGGTGATCCTGAAGCCGAACCCCGACACTCTTCAGGAGCTGTATCTCGGATCGCTGAAAGCCATCGGGCTCGACACGGCGCTGCACGACATCCGCTTCGTTGAAGACGACTGGGAAAACCCGACTGTGGGCGCGTGGGGCCTCGGCTGGGAAGTGTGGTGCGACGGCATGGAAGTCACGCAATACACCTATTTCCAGGGCGTCGGCGGCATCGAGGTCGATGTGGTGTCGGGTGAACTGACCTACGGGCTGGAGCGTCTGGCCATGTATCTTCAGAACGTCGATAACGTTTATGATCTGAAATTCAATAATGACGGCGTGAAGTACGGCGACGTGTTCAAGGAGCAGGAGCGCCAGTTTTCGGCCTTCAACTTCGAAGCGTCCGATGTGGCGACGCTCAAGCGCCAGTTTGAGGACATGGAGCGCAACGTTCTGCGCATCCTCAACACCGAAAACAGTCTGGGCTATAAGCTGGTCCTGCCGGCCTATGACCACGTGCTGAAGGCCTCGCACCTGTTCAACCTGATGGATGCGCGCGGCGCCATCGCGGTGGCCGAACGGCAATCCTATATCGGCCGCATCCGCGACCTCTGCAAGGCCTGCGCGCTTGAATGGGCCGCACAAGAAGAAGCTAGATAACACAAATGGCTCAGTTACTTATCGAACTTTTTTCAGAAGAAATCCCGGCGCGGATGCAGCTTCAGGCCGCGCGCGATTTCGAGCGCCTGTTCGGCGATCGCGCCAGGGCGCAAGGCCTGACCTGGGACAGTCTCAAGGCCTATGTCGGTCCGCGTCGTCTGGCCCTGCACGTCGAAGGCCTGCCGCTGGAACAGGCCGCCGTCACCGAAGAGGTCAAGGGCCCCAAGGACGGTGCGCCGGAACAGGCCATGGCCGGTTTCCTGCGCAAGGTTGGCCTGACGCAGGATCAGCTTGTGCTGGAAAACGGCGTGTGGATGGCGCGCATCGAAAAGCCGGCCAAGAGCACGGCCGAGGTCCTGCCCGGCATCCTCGAAGACGTTATCCTGACCTTCCCGTGGCCCAAGTCGATGCGGTCGGGCACATCGAGCTTCCGCTGGGTGCGTCCGTTGAAGCGCATCCTGTTCCTGTTTGATGGTCAGGTCATTCCGCTGAGCATCGGCGGTATCACATCGGGCGACCTGACTCAGGGCCACCGCGTCCTGTCGTCCGGAGAGGCCTTTGCGGTCAAGGACTTCGCCGATTATCAGCAAAAGCTGCGCGATCATTTCGTCATCCTCGACCACATTGAGCGTCAATCCTTGATTCTGGATAAGGCCAATGAGGCCTGCGCCGCCGCGGGCTGCGCTCTGATGGACGATCATGGCCTGCTGGAAGAGGTGGCCGGCCTCAACGAATGGCCGACGCCGCTCTTGGGCGATATGGACCCGAAATTCCTCAGCCTGCCGCCGGAGGTCATCAAGACCTCGATGCGCACGCACCAGAAATACTTTGCCGTGCGCGATCTTTCGACCGGCAAGATGGCCGCGAAGTTCGTCATCGTCGCCAATCAGGTGGCCAGCGACGGTGGGGCGGAAATCCGCCGCGGCAATGCCAAGGTGCTGTCGGCGCGCCTGTCGGACGGCGTCTTCTTCTGGTCCGAGGACAATCGCAAAGGTAATTTCGACGCTTGGTTGCAAAAGCTGAACGGCGTGACCTTCCACGCTAGGCTGGGCACGATGGCGCAGCGCGTGGCGCGCATCGAAGCGCTGGCGCAAGTCATTGCGCCGCTGGTCAAGGCCGACGTGTCGCTGGCCACGCAGGCCGCGCATCTGGCCAAGGCCGATCTGGCCTCCTACATGGTCGGGGAATTCCCGGAACTTCAGGGGGTTATGGGCGGGTATTACGCCGAAGCGGCCAGGCTACCCGGTGATGTGGCCGAAGCCATCCGCGAACACTATAAGCCGCAGGGCCCGTCGGACTCTGTGCCCGAAGGTGCGGTGTCGGCGGCCGTGGCTCTGGCTGACAAGATCGACACGCTGGTCGGCTTCTTTGCCATCGACGAAAAGCCGACGGGCTCGAAAGACCCCTATGCCCTGCGTCGTGCGGCTCTGGGGATTTTGCGCATCCTGCGTCAGCACAATGTGCGCGCCTCGCTGTCGGAGCTGGTCGCCGCCTGGTATCAGTCGCTGCTGATCTATGCGGGCGAAGGTCGCGCCGTCTATGTCGATACGGACAACTGGCGCGGTTCGGCCGGGCCGCGTTGGGCCGAAGGCGAAACCGAGGTCTATGACAACTATCTGCGCGATTTCCGCGCCGGTCTGCTCGAAAGCCCGGTCTTTGTCATCCCGACCGACCGCGACTACGATCTGGACCTGCAATTCGAGCATGTCGCCAATACGCCCAAGGTCGATAACGCCCTGCTGACCTTCCGCGATTTCCGCGCGGTGTCGGCGGAGTTTGCGGACTTTTTTGCTGACCGTCTGAAGGTTATGCTGAAGGACGAAGGCGTGCGTTTTGACGTGGTCGAGGCCGGGTTTGCCGTCAGGGACGACGACATGGTGCGCACCGTGGCGCGCATCAGGGCGCTGGAAAGCGTGCTGGCGTCGCCGGCGGGTACTGGGCTTCAGGCCGCCTATACGCGCGTCGCCAATATCCTCAATGCCGAGGCGAAGAAGGGTGCTCTGCCGACGGCGGAGCCCAAGTTGCTCAGCGGGGCGCCGGAGGTGGAAACGGCCCTGACGCAGCAGGTGATCGCCCTGACGCCGGTGGTGGAGCGGCTGATCGACGCCGAACAGTTCGAAGAGGCGCTGGGCAAGCTGGCGGGTCTGCGCGGGGCGGTCGATGCCTTCCTCGACGGGGTGCTGGTCAATTCCGACGTGGTGGCTGAGCGCGAAAATCGCCTGAGTCTGTTGTCGGCCCTGCGGCGTCTGTTCGACGGCGTGGGTGATTTGTCCAAGCTGGCGTAGGCTAAACCCTCCTCCCCTTCGCTGGTGCGACAGGGAGAGGGGATTTTGAATTACATAAAAACTTATTCCGCAGAGTTCGCGCGCGCGTGTACCTTTTGCCTACCGTCCGGCCGTGCCAGCCGGGTGAACAGATTGTTTTATCTGATTGTGGAAAGAGGGATTTTTAAATGTCGAAGCAATGGGTTTACGCATTCGCCGCCGGTAAGGCCGATGGCAATGCCGCGATGAAGAACCTGCTGGGCGGCAAGGGCGCCAATCTGGCCGAAATGTCGTCGCTGGGCCTGCCGGTGCCGGCGGGCTTTACGGTGACGACCGAGGCCTGCGTCCATTATTATCAGAATGACAAGACCTTTCCCGACGGGCTGGACGCCCAGGTGAAGACGGCTCTGACCAATCTGGAAGCCGTGACGGGCAAGGGGTTTGGTTCGGTCGAAAACCCGCTGCTGGTTTCCGTGCGCTCCGGCGCGCGCGCGTCGATGCCGGGCATGATGGATACAGTCCTCAATCTGGGCCTCAATGATCAGACGGTCGAGGGATTGGCCGCCCTGACCGGCGACCGTCGCTTCGCGCTCGACTGCTACCGCCGGTTCATCACCATGTACTCGAACGTCGTGCTGGGCGTCAGCCACCACGGTTTTGAAGATATTCTGGACGACCATAAGGACCGTCTGGGCGTCACGGTGGACACCGACATTACGGCCAAGGACTGGGAACGCGTCATCGCCGACTACAAGGCCAAGGTGCAGGCCGATCTGGGTCAAGACTTCCCGCAGGACCCGCAGGATCAGTTGTGGGGGGCGGTCAAGGCCGTGTTCGGTTCGTGGATGAACGACCGCGCCAAATTCTACCGCAAAATGCACGACATCCCCGAAGACTGGGGCACGGCCGTCAATATTCAGTCGATGGTGTTCGGCAATATGGGCGACACCTCGGCCACGGGCGTCGCCTTCACGCGCAACCCTTCGACCGGCGACAACACGCTCTACGGCGAATTCCTGCTCAATGCGCAGGGCGAAGACGTGGTGGCGGGTATCCGCACGCCGCAGACCCTGACGAAAAAAGCCCGCGAAGAGATGGGCGAGCGCAACCCCTCGATGGAAGAGGCTCTGCCGGAAGTCTTTGCGCAATTCCGCTCAACCGTTGAGACGCTCGAAAAGCATTATCGCGACGTGCAGGACGTGGAGTTCACGGTCGAACAGGGCAAGCTGTTCATGCTGCAAACCCGCAATGCCAAGCGCACCTCGCGCGCGGCGCTGAAAATCGCCGTGGATATGGCCAAAGAAGGCCTGATCACGCCGCAGGAAGCCCTGATGCGCCTCGATCCCGGCGCGCTGGATCAGCTTCTGCACCCCATGCTGGACCCCAAGGCCGAACGGACCCTGATCGCGCGCGGCCTGCCGGCCTCGCCGGGCGCCGCCTGCGGCAAGATCGTCTTCACCGCCGATGATGCCGTGCGTCTGGCGGCGGCGGGCGACGACGTCATTCTGGTGCGGGATGAAACCTCGCCCGAAGACATCCACGGGATGCACGCGGCCAAGGCGATCATCACGGCGCGCGGCGGCATGACTTCGCACGCCGCCGTGGTGGCGCGCGGCATGGGCCGTCCCTGCGTGTCCGGGGCCGGGGAGATGGTCATTTCGACCGAACGCGGTGAATTCAGCGCGCGCGGTCAGACCTTCCGCTTTGGCGATATCGTCACGCTGGACGGTTCGACGGGCGAAGTGTTCAAAGGCTCCATCCGCATGATCGAGCCGGAATTCTCGGACGACTTCCACCAGATCATGAACTGGGCCGACGAATTCCGCACACTGAAGGTGTTGACCAATGCCGAAACCCCGGCGGACGCCCGCACCGCCATCGGCTTCGGCGCCGAAGGCATCGGGCTGTGCCGCACCGAGCATATGTTCTTCGACGAAGACCGCATCAGCGCTGTGCGTGAGATGATCCTCGCCGATGACGAGGCCGGCCGCCGCAAGGCCCTCGCCAAGATCCTGCCCATGCAGAAGGCCGACTTTGTCGAATTGTTCAAGATCATGAACGGCCTGCCGGTGACCATCCGCCTGCTCGATCCGCCGCTGCATGAGTTCCTGCCGCACACGCCGGAAGACATCAAGCTGGTGGCCGAAGCCGCCGAAGTGCCGGAGGAAAAGCTCCTGAAGCGCACCAAGGAACTGTCGGAAACCAACCCCATGCTGGGCTGGCGGGGTTGCCGTCTGGGCATCACCTTCCCGGAAATCTACGAAATGCAGGTGACGGCGATTTTCGAAGCCGCCTGCGACGTGAAGGCCGAAGGCTTTGACCCGCAGCCCGACATCATGCACCCGCTGGTGGCCACCAAGGAAGAAATGGCCAAGCTGGTCGCCATGACCAAGGCCATTGCCGAGGGCGTGCTCAAGGCGCGCGGGGCCGAGGTGGCGTACAAGGTCGGCACTATGATCGAGTTGCCGCGTGCAGCACTGCTGGCCGACAAGCTGGCCGAAACGGCGGAATTCTTCTCGTTTGGCACCAACGACCTGACCCAGACTACCTACGGCATCAGCCGTGACGACTCGGGCCGCTTCCTCAACCCCTATATCGAAAAGGGGATTTTCGAGAAGGACCCCTTCGTCAGCCTCGATCCGGACGGCGTGGGGCAACTGATCGACATTGCCCGTACCAAGGGCCGCACGACGCGCCCGGACATCAAGCTCGGCATCTGCGGCGAACATGGGGGTGATCCGGCCTCGATCGCTTTCTGTCAAAAGGTCGGCCTCGACTATGTGTCGTGCTCGCCCTACCGCGTGCCGGTGGCGCGTCTGGCCGCCGCACAAGCCGCCATCTCGGCGAAATAAGGCGATCTCCTAGACCCACCCAGAGAGAGCCCGGCCCTGTGCCGGGCTTTTTTTGCGCCGGAAAGGGATTGTATTTCCCCTCTCAGGCGTATGTCTTGGCGCTGTCACACGCGCCGTCTAACTTATCGCTCTCCGTCAACCTGCGGCCTATTGTCAGGTGTCGGGATTTGGGCTTTAGTTGTTAACACTTTCAGAATTTCGATTATCCGGGAACTTAGCATGTCGTCCAAAACAGTATGGGGACTGGGACTGCTGCTTCTGACCGCCGGGGCAGGGGTGGGGCTGTATAAACAGCTTCCGGCCATGCCGCAGGCGCTGGAAGCGCGGGTCGCCGACGCGCTGAAGGCCGAGGGGCTGGGCGATATCGCCTATGAGGTCGATGGCCTCAATGTGCGCCTCAGCTTCAAAACGCAGGATTTTCATCCCGGCGTCACCGCCGAGGAACGCAAGGCGCGTCTGATGCAGGCCGCCGCCGCCGTGCGCAGCCTGCAACCGGAACTGCCGCCGGAAATCGAGGTCTATGTCCCGAAGGGCGAGGGGTATCTGTACGGGCCGGCGCTGCAAGTGCTGACCGACACAAGCGAAACGCCGATGCGGGTGTCTATGGGGAAGACCGATCATGCTTTATCTGATCTTTGAGCTGCGCTGGCTGCTGCTGGGTGCGGCGGCGCTGGGCTTGTGTACGGGCTTTCTCGCGCGTCGCGCAGGGTAGGGGGAATACATGTATTTGCTGATTGCACAATCGGCGGCCCTGCTCCTGGCGGTCTTTCTGTTCAGCGGCTTTGTGGGCTGGCACCTGTCGCCCCGGCCGAAGCGCGCCGCGCGCCGCGTCTCGATCTTTGACGAGGCCCCGGCTTCCATCGTTGATTCCACTCTGGATGCCCCTCTGAACGCTCCGGCGGCGGAACGCCCGGTTTTCGACCCGATGGTCGCGGCGGCTCAGGCCCTCAACGCCTCGCGTCAGGCCGTGCAAGCACCCGCCGCACAGGCAGATGCTCCCCGTCCATCGGCGGACATCATCCCGCTACGCCCCCTCACGACGGCCCCGGTCACCGCAGCGCCTGTCGCTCAACCGGCCGCTCCGCAGCCCGCCCCTGTGGGCGTCTCCACCGAGCTGGAACCCGCCATCATGGCCGGGATCGAGCGCACCGAAGCGCCGGTCGTGGCCGCCCCCGCCCTGGCGGTCAAGGCTGAACCGGTGACGGAACTGCTGGATCGCACCTCGCGCCCCAAGGCCTCGCTTCTGTCGTCCATGACGCCGGAAAGCGTGCGCGCGGCGGTCGAGCAGGCGGGCACCGGCCTTGAGCCGCATCGCCTCAGCGCGCCCGAAGGCTATCCCGACGACCTGACGCTGATTTCGGGCATTGGTGCCGATAACGAGCGCGAATTGAATATGCTGGGCATTTACCACTACTGGCAGGTGGCGAGCTGGACGCCGGAACACGTGGCCTGGCTGTCGGCGCGCGTCCATTCGGCCCCGCGCATCGTGCGCGAAAATTGGATGGCGCAGGCGGCGCGTCTGGCGGGCCGCGCGGCGTAAGCTGGCGCTTTGGCAATACGAAAAAGCCGGTAGGGCAACCTGCCGGCTTTTTTATTGGCCACGAAAATCACGAAAAGGCGTAGGCGGATATTTCGGCGCGGAGCGCCTGCGCTACGCGATATGTAAAGGCCCTCCGGGCAACGCAACTTCCGCCATTTCTTGTGCTTTTCGTGTTTTCGTGGCTAAAACCCTATCCTCTGGGCAAACTTAACCCCAGAGATGGGCTGAAGCGGAAGCGGTCGCGGTCATAGGCGTAAAGCTCCGCCGGACGGCCGCCCGTGTCGTCGCGCATAATGCCGGTCGGGCGAACAAAACCGGTGCGTTCCAGCGCGCGGCGGAAGTTCTGTTTGTGCAGGGGCAGGCCGCTAATGGCCTCCAGCGAGCGCTGCAATTCCAGCAGCGTAAAGCGTTCGGGCATCAGCTCAAAGATCACCGGACGGTATTTCAACTTACCCCTTAACCGTGAAAGACCGGTGGCGAGGATGCGGCGGTGGTCCGACAGCATGGCGATACCGCTGCCGCTGGAGGCCTCGGCGCAGCGCGATTCATGGATCAGGCAGGCGCTGTAGAGCAGTTCATAACGATCCAGCACGCGTTCTTCGTTCCACAGGTCGCTGTCTTCGGGGAACAGGGTTTCGACCCGGTCGTGCCGTTCGGCGGCGCTCTGTGCGTCCGGGGCGGCGTCGCACCAGTCGCGCAGACGCCGACGCAGAGGTGCTACCGCCGCCGGTTCGCCGCGCCGCCAGTCTTCCCACGGGAAGAAGGCGGAATAGGGCTTCCACTGGGCGGATAATTGCGACTGGAAGGCGCTGTCGGCGGTGAGGGCCAGATAGCCTAGCGAAATAACGCGCTGATCGCTGCCGCCGGGGGCAAGCGAACTCAGGCCCTGACGCCCCTGATCCCCGAAGGAATAGAGTTGCTCGACATAGCCCGCCGAAAACCCGGTCTGTTCGGTGACAAAGGCGCGCACGGCCAGATCGAAGGTGCGGTGGGCCTCCGGGCGAAACGGGCCGGACGGCAGGGCCGTGCCATCGGGCAGGGTCAGGCACAGGACCATCGCCTCATTGTCCTTGATCGCCATAACCACGGCGGACAGTTCGATCGTCAGGCTGACCGGCACAGAAAGCTCCTCCTCATAAACCTTGGCTGAGGGCATAGAACCTGTCAACGAACTGTGCACGGACGACCTGTCCCGACAGGGCGGTCAGGCTCAGGTCGTAGCCATCGGGCGGGGTGCCGAAAAAGGTGCGCGCTTCAGCGTCGGAAAAGCCGACCAGTTGCGTGGCTTCGAAATAGGCGCAGGCGTGATCGGCGCGCTTGATCAGGGCCTTGACCTCCTGTGGCACCACGGCGGGCAGGCCAAAGCGGATATGGATGGCCTGTTCCAGATGATGCTCAAACCGCTTGTAATCGAGGCCCAGCGCCGCCTTGAACGGTGAAATCATGTCGCCGATGACGTATTCGGGCGCGTCGTGCAACAGGGCCACCAGCCGCCACTGCGTATCGAGCCCCGGCCTCAGATGGGCGCAGATCTCTTCGACGATCAAGGAATGCTGAGCGACCGAAAAGCCATGTTCGCCCGTGGTTTGGCCGTTCCAGCGGGCGACGCGCGACAGGCCGAGCGCTATATCGTCAATCTCGATATCCATGGCCGAGGGATCGAGCAGGTCGAGGCGACGGCCGGAGAGCATACGCTGCCAGGCGCGGGGGGCGGGATCGACGGTGGTGCGTCGGGACGGAGGTGTGCGAGGGGCCATCGGGTTTCACAAAGTGTTGACGAAATACTTGTGCATTGGGGCCATATGCCGCGTGTCCAATCCACGGAGCGGGGCCTATACTTACAGCCATAAGGCGCGCTGCGTCGTGGTTAAATGCTGACCATGCACAAAAAAGGAGGTCCCTCTGATGACTGACTCCCCCCTCACTGCCGGTGGCGCCTGGGCGCGCGTATCGGTGCCGGTATCGGGTGCCCCCTCTGAAGAGACGGCGATTGCCATTGCCGCAGACATCGCGCGGGCCTTTGGCGGTCAACTGAGCTTCCTGTTTGCGCCGCCCGATCCGGCGGAACTGGCCCCGTGGCTGGGCGAAGGTTTTATGGGCACGGTGCAGATGGCGGCCATGGACGGGCTGAAATCGGCCGCCGAAGAGGCCGAGGCCGTGGCGCGCGACGCTTACAATGATACCGCCTATGAACATAAGCTGTTCCTGCCGCTGAAATCGCCGGTGTGGCAGTGTCTGGCGACAGAAACGCGTCTGTCCGACATTGTGGTCTTCGGTGATGAGAGCGCGCGTGGGCGCGGCCTGTTGTCCGAGGCTTTTCAGCAGGTGCTTATGGAAGAGCGCGCCGGAGTGTTTATCGCCCGCCAACCCTTTGCGGTAGGTGGCACGGCGCTGGTGGCGTGGGATGGCAAGGAGCCCTCTTCACGCGCGGCGCGGCGCGCCATCCCCCTGCTCAAAAAAGCGTCGAAGGTGGTGGTGGCCGGGGCACCGGTCGGGGAAAATCCCGCCGATCTGGGTAAGCTGGCGCGCTACTACATGCTGCACGGCCTGAACGTTGAGGTCGATATCCTGCCGAAGAGCAACGACCTGATCGGGACGCTGGTCGAGGCCAATCAGCGGCATCAGGCGCAATATATGGTGGCCGGGGCCTTCGGGCGGTCGCGCCTGCGCGAGTTTGCCTTTGGCGGCACGACCCGCGCCCTGTTGCACAATACCAATCTCAACCTCTATATGGCACATTAAGTTGAGGGCTTAAATCAATGAAAAGGCGGTGGAAATTCCACCGCCTTTTTTATTTCAGCCCCTCGATGACCCGCGCCACCACCGGGCCCCAATCACCGTCTTCGGCAACGAAGGTGCGGGCATTGGCGTACCACGGATACTGCTCGCTCCCCAGCGTCGTCCAGGAACCGGGCGTCAGAAGCAGCCAGGTCGCGGCCCCCGTCGCTGCGGCAATCTGGGTCGAGGCGTTGGCGGGACCGATGACGACGTCCAGCGCGGCGCACAGGGCGCTCAGTTCGCCGAGATCGTTTTGCAGGTCGATGGTCGGCGTGAAGAAGGTCGCGCCTTGCGCCCTGGCGGCGATCTGCTCGCTGACCGTCTCGCCATATTGCAGATTGACGAAGACCGTGTCCTTTTGCGCCAGAAGCGGGGCGAAGGCCTCAAAAGCCGGGTAGAGCCGCTGGCGACGGGAATCGCTGATCAGGCTCTTCCACAACAGACCGACCTTGCGCCCGGCCCCCTGTCTGGCCAGCTCGCTTTTCCAGAAGGCGACGCGCGCCGGGTCCGGCGTGAGCAGGGGCGTCTTGTGCGCGAAGGCGGCGATATGGCTGCGCAACAAAGGCAGGAAGTCGCCGAGCAGCGCCCAGCCGTCCACACTGTCGCCGGAGAGGCCCGGTACGCTGCGGCTGATCCGACCGTCGCGCGTCTCGGTATGGTGCGGCAGGACGCGCGCCTTGGGGAAGGCACGGGCAAACAGCGGCACAAGGCGCTTTTCGACGGCCAGAGTCAAAACCCCGTCCGCCAGCCGCTCGATGATATCCGGCAGCAGGGTGCCCAGCATGACCTCGTCGCCCAGACCCTGTTCGGCCACCACAAGCAGGCGTTTTCCGGCAATCTCTTCCGGCTTGAGCCGTGAGGCTGGCACATCGAAATGCACCTCTTTCGGCGTGCCGGTCATGTGGCGTGCGGCATAGGCCGCCCACCCCGCCTTGAGGTTGCCGAGCGCCAGTTGCGCATAGGCCAGCATCAGCTCGGCCGAGCGCAGATTGGTCGGTTCCGAGAAGCGATCGAGGCAAAGCTCCAGCTCCGGAATGGCCTCGGCCACCCGACCCGTCTCCATCCACAGGCAGGCGCGGTTGAAGCGCGCTGGCAGGCAGTTGTCGAGCGTCACCGCCTCGTTGAAAAAGATCAGCGCGGTCTCGGCGTCGCCCTGCGCCATCAGGACCGTCCCCAGCGTGTCCCACAGGGCGCTTTGTTGCGGATAGTCGGTCAGATAGGCCTGAAGCAGGGTGATGGCCTGTTCGAACTTGCCCTGTTCGCGCAGGGCCGCCGCGTAATAGTTGACCGCCAGCAGATGGCCGGGATCGCGCTGCACAATCAGGCCGTAGAAGCGCTCAGCCATGTCGTAGAGACCCATGCGGAAGGCCAGTTGCGCCAGATCAGCAGCGATCTCCAGCGAGTCGGGCTGATGGGTCAGGGCCTTCTGATAGGCGTCCAGCGCTTCCGGTACGCGGTCCTGCCGGTCGAGCGCGGTGGCCAGCGCCTGCCACGCCCCCGTATGGTCGGGGGCCTGCCGGATCAGGGCGCGGGCCTGATGTTCGGCCTCGTCCCAGTCGCGCATGAGCAGGGCCCGCTCAACCGTCTGAAATTGTCGCCGAATATCGTCGGGGGACGGCGGGCTGACCACGGCGGCAACTTCGTGAATCAGGGCCTGACGCATAGCCTCCAGTCCGGGGCCCCACTCTCCGGCGGTCGGGGTCACAAACATGCGGGCGCTGCCGTACCACGGGTAATGGTCCGTGCCCATCATGGTCCAGGCATGGGGCGGGGCGATGATCCAGATGTCCGTCCCGACGGCGGCGGCGATATTGCTGGTGGCGTTCGACGGCCCCATGATCAGATCCATGGCGGCGCACAGGGCCGCCAGATCGTCCAGATCCTGTTTCAGGTCGATGCCCGGCGGGTTCCAGATGCTCAGGCCCTCGCGTTCGGCCTGACGCAGTTCTTCGCTGACGTCGCCGTACTGAAGGTTGACGAAGTGCACGCCCGGCGTGCGCAGGATGGCCCCCCAGCTTTCGAACGGCGAATAGTAGCGGTCGCGTCGTGAATGCTGCACAAGGCTTTTCCACAAAAGCCCCACCTTGGGCTTAGGCCCCAGCTTGTCCAGCTCGGCCTTCCAGTAGGCGACCCGCTGTGGATCGGGGGTGAGAAAGTGCGTCTGGCGCGGGAAGGCGGCGGCGTCTTGCCGGTAGCGCGGCAGCAGATCGCCCAACATGATGAAGCCGTCATAGTGGCGCGTGCTGTCCATTTGCGGATAGTGGCGCACCATAATTCCATTGACCTTGCCGGTGCCGTGATAGGTGACGTGCACCTGCGGAAAGGTGCGGGCAAACAGGGGCATAAGCCGTCTTTCGACCCCGATCGTCAGGTGGCCGTCCGGCCCCAGCTCGGCCAGAAGGTCAGGGAGCAGGGTGCCGAACAGGATTTCATCACCCAGCCCCTGTTCCATGGTCACGAAGACCGACTTGCCCGTCAGGGGCTGGCTCAGATCCAGCGCCGGTATATCGGTGACGTACTTCATGCCTTCAAGGCTGTGCAGCGACTTGCGCGCGGCGTAGTAGTGATAGCCGCGCATCAGGTCGCCCTTGACGAAGTAGCAGAAGGCCAGTGCCAGTTCTGCGGCTTCAATCTGCGTAGGGGAGGTCATGCGCCGGATGGCGTTCTCAAGACTGTCTATCGCTGCATCCATTTCGCCCAGGGCGCTGAGAACCAGACCGCGGTTGTGCCAGGGCTTGGGGTCGTTGGGAACGAACTTTACCGCCTCATCAAAGAACAGCAGGGCCGTGGCCAGATCGCCCTTGGCATTCACGATGGTCCCCAGCGTGTTCCACAGGGCGCCATTGGCCGGGTTCTTCTCCAGAAAAGGCGTCAGAAGCGCGATGGCCTCGTCAAAGCGGCTGACTTCGCGCAGGCAAGAGGCATAGTTGTTGGCGACTTCGGCATCGTCGGGGGTCTTTTCGAGTACGTAGCGAAACAGTTTTTCGGCCTGCTCGTGCATGTCGAGATGGTAGGCGAGGCGACCGAGGTCGTTGGCGATCCCCGTATTGTCCTCTTCGAGTTGCAGGGCGGCCTCGAAGCAGGTGAAGGCACTTTTGATGTCGCCGGCCTTTTCCCGGCAGACGGCCAGAATGTGCCAGGCGGTGCCGCATTTCTCGTTGATGCGCAGCGCTTCGAGCGTCTTTTGCGTCGCTGTCTCATAGTCCGACTTCTGCACAAGGACCAGCGCGTCCTTCAGGAGGGTCAGCAGACGCACCTCGGTGATGTAGCGGGTGGCCTCCATCAGGGCGTCGAGGGCTGCCGAGGAGCCGGAGTCGCCCAGAAGGGTCGAGGCAATGTCGGCCAGCGCGTCCTTGCCGGGCGTCGCGGCGGCGTTCATGGCGATGGCGCTGACCGTGTCGGGCGTCGCCAGCACCCTCGCCGCGAGCAGGTCGGCGGCATCAGCCGACGGAGGGGTGTCCCCGGCCCTGGTTTTGATCGGCCATGTTTTTTTCGGCATGATACTCTCCGCGCCATCCCCCCTTACCGCGCATTTCATCGAAGGTGGGGACAGATGGTCCTGAACATGCGATCTTATCCGATGATTCGATTAAGATCAGGATAGCGTTGCGTCCGGCATATTTGCGGACGCGCGAAACCGGATGTTAACTGTGCGAAGCCTAAGCTGCTGGCCAAAAGGATTGACATGCCCCTTAAACTGTCGCTCAAGCCGGGTGAAAAATTTGTCCTCAACGGTGCTGTTGTGCAAAACGGCGACCGTCGGTGTTCGCTCGTGCTTCAGAACAAGGCTTCGGTTCTGCGTGAAAAAGACATCATGCAGGTCAGCGAGGTCACGTCTCCGTCCCGACACATCTACTTCCCGGTGATGATGATGTACCTCGACGAAGCGGGGGCAGAGAAATACTACGACGAATTCCTGACGCGCATGACAGAGTTCATGAGCGTTATCGCCAATCCGACCATTCTGGCGGAATGTGTGGTGATTTCCAAATCCATCATGGGTCGTGAATATTACAAGGCTCTGATGGGGTGCCGTAAGCTTATCGAGTACGAAGACGAAAGACTGGGACATGTCTCTACAAGCCTATCAGAAGACGGCTCAGCGGAATGAAGATCCGCGTCAGACGGAGTATCGTCTGTTCGGTCAGGTTACCCGCGCCCTGATGGAGGCGGCTGAGCTCGACAGGAGCGAGGTCGCCCGGCGTATGGACGCGCTCGACTGGAACCGTCGCCTGTGGTCGGTGCTGGGGACGGACTGCGCCCTGCCCGGGAACGGTTTGCCGGATGCGCTGCGCGCGCAGATCATCTCGCTGTCGATCTGGGTCAACCGGCACACCTCTGCGGTGATGCGCGGTCAGGAAGAGATCACGCCCCTGATTGAGGTCAACCGTCTGATCATGCAGGGGCTGATGCCGCGCCAGGATCAGGCCCCGGCGGCCGAGAGCGCCTTTGTGGGCACGGTGCGCGCGTCTCTGGGTTAAAAATTCACCCTGTTGCAGATTTTGCCGGGCAGGGCCGGTCGGGAAGGGCGGGGGTCAATGATTCCTGCCTTTTTCAATTTAAAAATATTCTTTAAAAACAATGCTAAAAATATTTAATGTGACCTTACTGACTGGCATTTCCATTGCTAGGTGACGGGTAGGCCAAAATGGCTTTGCGGCAAAAATGCCGATCAAATCCCCGACCAGAATGGAAAGGACGCTGTCGATGCCGAATATGTCGATCAATACCAATGCGGGTGCGATGATCGCCCTGCAGAACCTGAACAAAACCAACAACGAACTGCAAACGACGCAAACCCGCATCAATACTGGGTTGAAGGTTGCGGGCGCCAAGGACAACGGGGCGGTTTACGCCATCGCTAGCCGCCAGCGCGCAGACGTGGCTTCTCTCGGTGCGGTGACGGACTCGCTTGATCGGGCTAAATCGGCTGTCGATGTAGCTCTGTCAGCGGGCGAAGGCATTGCGGATATGCTGACGCAAATGAAGGAGAAGGCTCTCGCGGCTTCGGATACATCGCTGACGACGGTGAGTCGTCAGGCGCTGAACGAAGACTTCAAGGCGCTTCGCGACCAGATTACGAAGACGGTGAACAATGCGACGTTCAACGGGGTCAATCTGATCAAGAACGGGGCGCTGGCTCTGGCACCTCTGGCCAATGCGGACGGCTCCTCGCAGCTGACCATTGCGGCGCAGGACCTGAGCCTCACCGGGAGCACGATCACGCTTTCGGCGGGTTCGACCTTCACATCGGCGGCGCAGGCTAAGACCATAGCCGACGCGGTGGATGTGTCGATTGCCAACGTCTCTGCGGCCCTCGGCCGACTGGGGACGTCGTCGAAATCGCTCGAAAGCCATGCGCGGTTTGTCTCGAAGTTGGTTGACTCGATGGAGGCGGGGATTGGCAACCTTGTGGATGCTGATCTGGCCAAGGAAAGTGCGAAGTTGCAGGCCCTGCAGACCAAGCAGCAGCTCGGTGTTCAGGCCCTGTCGATCGCCAATCAGGCCCCGGGTATTGTAACCCGGCTGTTCCAGTAGCGTTCGTAAAAAGCCGGAGTTGCGGATCCAGACGGGTCCGGCTCCGGCTTCTTTTTTGCCTGCGGCCGGGGTGGAAAAAAGTGCCGGGTAGGCAAAAAGTGCCGAAATCCGGCAAAATCTGCCGGGCGCGGGGTGTGGTTAAGGCATGTATAACGCTTATATTTCAATTATTTGGGTGTTTTTTCCGTAAGCGGAGCGTTGGCCCGCCACTTGCAGCCAACAGTTCAGGCAAAATGCCGCCGGACGACAAAATGTCTCCGGTTCATCTAGAAGAAGGACTAGACCCATGGCGCTGAACAGCGTGAATACCAACAGCGGAGCTATGATTGCTCTGCAAAACCTGAACAAGACGAACTCTGACCTGCAAGTTACCCAAACCCGCATCAACACGGGTCTGAAGGTGGCTTCGGCCAAGGACAATGGCGCCGTTTTCGCCATCGCTCAAGGCCAGCGCGCTGAAGTTTCCTCTCTGAATGCGGTTCAGGAATCGCTTTCCCGCAACCAATCGGTCGTGGACGTGGCGATCTCGGCGGGTGAATCCGTCTCTGACATGCTCACCCAGCTGAAAGAAAAGGCTCTCGCGGCCTCGGACGCCAGCCTGAGCACGGCCAGCCGTACCGCTCTGAACGAAGATTTCAAGGCGATCCGCGATCAGATCGGCAAGACGGTTGCCAACGCGACCTTCAACGGCATCAACATCATCAAGAATGGCGGCACGGCGCTCTCCGCTCTGGCTAACGCTTCGGGCGGCACGCTCACCGTGGCGGCTCAGGATCTGTCTCTGACGGGTCTGAGCATCAACGCGACGACGATCGGCACCAAGGCGACGGCTTCGGCCGCGGTCTCGACGCTCGCCACCAAGATTGATGACGTGTCGGCCAAGCTGGCCAAGCTCGGCACCTCGTCCAAGTCGCTGGCCAACCACGCCAAGTTCATCAGCAAGCTGTCCGACTCCATCGAAAACGGGATCGGCAACCTTGTGGATGCCGACCTGGCGAAGGAAAGCGCGAAGCTGCAGGCCCTGCAAACCAAGCAACAGCTTGGCGTCCAGGCCCTGTCGATTGCGAACCAGTCCACATCGACGGTTCTGAGCCTGTTCCGCTAAGGAATGACGGGGGCGGCGTTTCGGCGTCCGCCCCCCTTTTTCTCTGATCCATCGTCCGGCTCGGCGTAAGGATCATTAACAGAGGGCGTACCGGCGTAAGGCGCCGGGCGTAATACAGGAGATGATTACGAATGTTGTAAACCAGCCCGCCGTCCCCGACCCCACGCAGATCAAACCTGTGGAGCCGGTACAGCCTGTACAGGAAGTCGCTGCGGCCTCTTCCGGCAGTCAGACGGAGAACGGTCTGTCGAATCACGATCGGGCGCAATCACAGCCAGCCTATATGCTGAAGCTGACGATAGATAAGGACCCCGACAGCGGTGAATTCATCTATCGCGCTATTGATCGCTATACGGGCGAAGTGGTCCGTCAGTTTCCGCAAAAGGAACTGGTCGAGATGCGCAAGTCCATAAGTTACAAGGCGGGAAGCATCGTCAGAACCGATATCTGACGTCCTTTTTCCGGTCGTAAGTCTGTGTTGTTTACCGCGTACCTGTGAGGGACGCGGATAAAGCCGTTTGCATGAATTAACCTTTTGGTTACCATGTTCGTTAAGACTTCTGAGTCGTAGCGTATATGGAGAATCCTCATGCCGACGGTAAGCGTCAATACCAACAAAACTGCCATGACGGCGTTGCAGAACCTGAACGCAACGACTCGTAAGCTGGAATCGACGCAAACCAAGATTTCGACAGGCCTTGAGGTTTCCAGCGCCAAGGACAATGCGGCGCTCTATTCCATCGCTCAGGGGCAACGCGCCGATCTCAGCTCGCTGAGCGCGGTGAAAAACTCGCTCAATCGCGCCACTTCGGTCGCGGATGTAACCTTGGCCGCTGGGGAATCGGTATCCGACCTACTGGTGCAGATGCGCGACAAGGTGGTGTCGGCGATGGACCCGTCGCTGTCAACGGCGTCGCGCAACGCGCTTAACGGCGACTTCCGCGAACTGCTGCGTCAGATCAGCCACGCCGTGGCCAATGCCTCGTTCGACGGTACCAACCTGCTGAACGGCAGCCTGACCAACGGCATCAAATTCATCGACAATGCGGACGGCAGTTCGGTCGTTACCCTGTCGTCGCGTAACTTCAGCCTCGGTGGCAGCATCATCACCCTGTCTTCCGTGGCCAACGTCCTGTCCATTACGGTAGCCACCTCGGCCCTGGCCAAGCTGGACACCTCAATCCAGAACGTCAATGCCAGCTTGGCCTCGCTCGGCTCGGAAGCCAAGCAGATCGAAGGCCGCCAGAGCTTCGTCGCCAAGCTGTCGGGGGCTATCGAAGTCGGTATCGGCAACCTGGTGGACGCCGATCTGGCCAAGGAAAGCGCCCGTTTGCAGGCCCTTCAGGTGCAGCAGCAACTGGGCACGCAGGCCCTGTCGATTGCGAACCAGTCGCCACAGGCCATCCTGCGTCTCTTCCAGTAGGCGACCGCTCCCTGACGCTACATGAAACCCGCCGGCGACGGCGGGTTTTTTGGGTTAGAGCGGATGTCGTTCGGATTGAGCGGTTTGTTTTGTCGCGCATTTGATTCCGTTTCGGAAGGCGCTCTAAAAACCCTGCTTTTGAGCGCGGGTTAACGCTTCTTAAGGTTTGATCGGCGATAATGGGGTCGCAATGGAACCGGTGGCATGACCCTATCGTTCGATACCAGCCTGCTGACGAGTTATTTCAACTCGAAAGTTCGCGCCTCGGCGGGGACGTCGAATACGCCTGCGCCGACGACGGCGACCAGCCCCACCGGGACTACGCGCGCCCCCACCGCCCCGTGGGAAAAGGGCGGCACGCCCGACGACACGCTGGTCAAGAACATACTGGCGGGCAAAAGTTTTATCCGCGAATCGGCCGTCACTCTCGATCTGGCCGGCGCTTCGGCGGACTATAAGAAGCTCTACACCCTCTACACCGGACTGAATTCCCTGCGCGCCGTAGCGGCCAAGGCGCAGTCCATAATGACGGGGGCCAATGCCGACTCGATAACCAACAAGACGGAACTGAACAGCCTGCGTCGGCGCTTCGATTCGGGTCTTACCGAGGTCAGCGGATACGTTAAGGATGCCGAGTACGAGCATCTGGACCTGATTCAGGGCGCCATTACCGATAAGCTGAAATCGACCGTCGGCGTGCCGCGCACCAACACCACCTATCTGGCCAAGGATATTCATTCGGGCACCGCGACCAGCGAGGTCGAGGCCTTAAAGGGGGCCGTGGTCTTCGATATTGCGGTCAAAAAGACCGGCACCGCCACGCCCATCAACGTCCATATCGACCTGTCGGAAATGGGCGGCGATACGCGCTCCATGTCGAACGTCGTCACCTATATCAACGGCAAGCTGAAGGAGGCTGGTCTTTCGACCAAGTTTGCCGTGCAGCGCACACCGGGGACGGACAAGACCGTTGAGACCAACGGCAAGACGGTCAAGGTCGGCACCAATCCCGATACCTTTTCCCTGAAGATTCAGGGCGACTCCACCGAGGCCCTGAGCTTTACGGCGGCTTCCACCGGCGATTCCGTCTTCGTCGTGCAGAAGACCGGCGACACCGACAAGACGACGAAATACAATAAAGAAACCAAGAAGTTCGAAACCGTCACCCCCAAGCAGACCACGGGCCTCGTCAAGTTCAACACGGATGGCGATACGGTCTCGGCCCCCGGCGACACCTTCTGGACCGCAGGGCGCAGCGTTCAGAACGATCTGGAAGGCTCGATCAAGACCGTCCATCAGAGTGTGTCGGGTCCGGATGGCTCGGTCTATGTGCTGGCCGATGTGGACGGTACGGTCGATGGGCAGACCATCAAGGGCACGCAGGATGTGGCCCTGATCAAGTACGATTCCGCCGGGCATGTCGTCTATACGCGCACGCTGGGCGCGGCCGATACCGCGACGGGCTATGCGCTGAGCGTCGGCTCTGACGGCAAGGTGGCGATTGCCGGGTCCGTGACCGGCACGCTTTCGACCGTCACGACCAAGACCTCAACCTACACGGTGGGGGACAAAACCTTTTCGACGACCAGCACCACAGAGGATACCGGCACGTCCGGTACCAACAAGACGGTGGCCGACAGCTTTGTGACCGTCTTCGATGCCGCGGGTCAGGAAATGTGGACCAAGCGCTTCGGCTCCAACGAAGACGACACGGCGCTGGCCGTATCGTTCGGCGCAGACGGTTCGGTGCAGGTGGCGGGCAAGACGCGCGGCGTTATGCAGGGCGGTGTCGGTTCGGCCGGCGGCTTTGACGCCTATGTGCGCAGCTTCGACCCTACGGGCAAGGTGACGGCGACGGTGCAATATGGCACTTCGGGCACCGATCAGGCCAATGCGGTGGCGGTGGACGGCAATACGCTGTACGTCGCCGGTGTCGAAGACAGCAATATCGTCCTGCGCGCCTATGACATAACCAATCCGGCCAAGCCGACCTTAAGCGGCACACGCACTCTGGGCGGCATCGGCGGAGGGCAGATCGGGGCCATCGACGTTTATAATGGCAAGGTCTATGTCGGCGGTTCGACCGGCAATGACAGCATACTGGGCGGCGGGTCCGGCAGCACGGCCTTCCACGGACATTCCGACGGCTTCGCGGCCACCGTATCGACCGATTTCAACTCCACCGCCGGCGACAAGGTCGTCTATTACGGCGGCGCGGGCGAAGAAAAGAACGTCCGGGTGCAGTTCACTGACGGCAAGGTCTATTTTGCCGGACAGACCGAAGGCGAGATCGCCGGCACGACTAAAATCGGCGAGGCCGACGCCTATATCGCCCGCATGGACGTTGACAGCGGCACGTTGGAATGGAGCCAGCGCTACTCCGGCAAGGATGGCGAGGTCGATCCGCAGTCCATCGCCGTGACCAGTGGCGGGGCCTCTGTGCTGGATAAGCTCGGCCTGCCCAAGGGGTCGATCGAATACAAGGACTCCACACTTCTGACCTCTGCCACGTCGGCGCGGGCAGGGGACTCGTTTTACCTGCGCGATTCCAGCGGTTCGCAGAAGAAGATCCTCATCGAAGCCAATGAAACCCTCGATACCCTGGCCAAGAAGATCCAGCGTGCCGCCGGTTTCAAGCTGAAGGTGAGCGTGGCCAAGGTGGCGGGCAAGCCTGAGTCGCAACTGATCATCGAGCCGCAAAACAAGTCGAGCCAGATGGAAATCGTCAAAGGCCCGGCGGGTAAGGACGCTCTGGAGGGGCTGGGTCTGACCGAAGGTCTGGTCCGTTCGGAACCGGATAAACCCTCGGCTTCCGCGTCAGCCTCGGCGTCGAAAAAGGCGGCGGCGGATACCGAAAAACTCTTCGGTCTGAAGTTCAATGCCGATGTGAACCTCAATTCGGAAGAGAGCATCGCGGCGGCGATCAAGACGCTGGACGACGCCCTGAAGAATGTGCGTTCGGCCTATCGCTACCTGCGCTACGGCGAAGATACGACGTCGTCGGACGATAGCAAGAAGAAGGCCACGTCCTCCGGTTCGACCGCCTACTGGAATGCCCAGGCTTCCAACTATTCCGCTGCGCTCTCCCGCTTGACAGGCGGCGCATAAACAGGCCTTTAGGGGGTGTTACTCACCTCCGAGGGGATGGATTATGGCGCTGAATCGAAAGCAGACGATCTGGCTGGCGGGCGCGGGCGGGGCCCTGCTGCTGGCGGTGCTGATCGGATGGGCGATTTCCAGTTCGCAAAAAGAAACGCCGCGCATGAATACCGAGGGTCCGGGCCTTGTCCTCGACATCGACGACGCGCCGACCCTTGATGCCAAGAAGACGCTGCGCTGTTTCGTCAATGGCGAATTTGTGGGGCAACTCACCATTGCGGACTGCGCCAAAAAGAACGGTGTGGCCGCCAATGCCCTGGATGTCGGTGTCGATGAAAGCGGTGAAATGACGGCCGCCCCGACCGCCTCTCTGGCACCGCCGCCGGTCATTTCGGCCGATAAGGTCGCGCCTGTGGTGGTCGAGTCCGGGGAGCCGGTGGCCGCAACCGCCCCGACCACCGGCCCGGCGGGGGCCTGCCTGCGCTTTGCCGGCAACGAGTGGACGCGCCTGTCGGACGGTATTTCGCTCAATGCCTGCGCCACCCTGCTGTTTGACGGCCGCTGCGAGCGTCCGGGCTCGGCGTCCTATGGTCGCTGGGGGTCTCAAACCCTGCGCCTGGTGCCCAAGCGCGTGGAAATCTCCGACGATAACAAGACCTTCCGTACCCTGCTCGAACAGGGTCAGGGCTGTTCGGTCAAGTAGGAGCCATCAATGACGACGAAACCTGTTCTGTGGCTTGTCGCGGGCGTGGCCTGTGTGGCTCTGGCGGGCTGTGAAAAGCCCGCCGTCGAAGCACCTGACGCGCCGAACGTGTGCTTCCATATCGGCTTTCCCAAGGATCAGCCGCCGAAGTTCAACATCATCAAAAAGGACGTGCCGTCGCTCGAATATTGCGCGGCGCATCTGGATGCCCTGCGTATCAAGTTCCTCAGCATGGGCTCGCCGCGCAAGGAGATTGTCGGGGCCTATAATGGCACCTTCCTGTGGTCCACGCCGCGCGGTATCCGCATCTCGCGTCACTTCGAAGGTCCGGCCATGCCCTTCCTGACCAAGGCCCCGGACGGGCGTCTGGTCATCCCCAGTGCTTTCGAAGTGCCGCGCGACCGTAACTTCTCCGAACCGCAGACCCTGCCCGACAACCTGCCCGAAAAAAAGAAATAGACACGGGTTCGTCTGCGGCGCGAAAAGATGTGAACAAAACGTTAACACGCGCTTGGCAGGCGGCTGTTTGCGGCCTATGCTGCCGCCCTGGAATTTAATGTGTCCGCCGAATCGCGGGCAGAACGGAAGGCGCAGCGCATGGCGGGCTCGGTCAACAAGGTCATCATTATCGGCAATCTGGGCAAAGACCCGGAAATCCGCACGCTCAATTCGGGCGAGCGCGTCGCCAACCTGACGGTAGCCACCTCGGAACAGTGGCGCGACAAGATGACGGGCGAGCGCAAGGAAAAGACCGAGTGGCACCGCGTCGTCATTTTCAACGACAATCTTGCCAAGATTGCCGAGCAGTATCTGCGCAAGGGCTCGACCGTCTATCTCGAAGGCTCGCTGCAAACCCGCAAGTGGACGGATCAGCAGGGCGTTGAAAAATATACCACCGAAATCGTGCTGCAACGCTTCAACGGGAATCTGACGCTTCTGGGCGGCCGCGGCGACAGCGGCGGCGGCGCGTCCTCCGGCGGCTATGATCAGGGCGGCGGCTATGGCGGCGGTTTCGATGATGGTGGCTACGGAGCCCCGGCCTCTTCGGGCCCGAAGGCACAAGGCTCCGGCCCCAAGCAGAACTTCGATCTGGACGACGAAATTCCGTTCTAAATTGGGACAGGTTCGCACCCAGGGCCTGCGGTCATGCCGCAGGCCTTTTTTGTGGGTGTTCCGGCGGGTCTGCACGCAAAATAAATGTTAACAGGCGGGGTCTGAAACCGCTCAAAAGGCCTTCCGGATTTGGGGATTAGTCGCAAAAGTGCTACGGTGCGCGTTAACCAGTGCGCCGACGTGTGATTCCCGTCCGGCACCTGGAGCGCATACCCAAAAGTGTGAAACGGTTTTGGGCTCACATGCGCGACCAAACAAAATGTTAGATCGGGGTTCGATGCAATCTGAACGAAACCCGATCGTGACTATGCAATGAAACGGGCTTCATGACCGATACTCCTGCTACCGGCCTGCCGGCGCCTCACGGCATTTCGCACGTCACCATCGAGGATGAACTCAAACGTTCCTATCTCGATTACGCCATGAGCGTTATCGTTTCGCGCGCCCTGCCGGACGCGCGCGACGGCCTGAAGCCCGTGCATCGGCGCATCCTTTACTCGATGCACCAGTTGAAGATGACGCCGAACGCCAGCTATTCGAAGTGCGCGCGCGTCGTCGGTGACGTGCTCGGTCGCTTCCACCCGCACGGCGATCAGTCGGTCTATATGGCGCTGGTGCGCATGGCGCAGCCCTTCTCGATGGGGCTGCTTCTGGTCGATGGTCAGGGCAATTTCGGCTCGGTGGACGGTGATGACCCGGCCTCGATGCGTTATACCGAAGCGCGAATGGCCTCCGCCACCACGGCGCTTCTGGCCGACATTGAACTGGATACGGTCGATTTCCAGCCCAATTATGATGGCAAGGAAGAAGAACCGACCGTCCTGCCGACGCGCATCCCCAACCTGCTGGTCAATGGCGGCGGTGGTATCGCGGTGGGCATGGCGACGAACATCCCGCCGCACAATCTCGGCGAAGTCATCGACGCCTGTCTGGCCCTTCTGGACAATCCGGAGCTCACCACCGAAGAATTGCTAGACTATGTGCCGGGGCCCGACTTCCCGACGGGAGGTGAGATCATTGGCCGCTCCGGCGCGCGTCAGGCGCTGCTCACCGGGCGCGGCTCGGTCATTATGCGCGGTAAGGCTTCGGTCGAAACCATCCGCAAGGACCGCGAAGCCATCATCATCACCGAAATCCCCTATCAGGTGAACAAGGCGGCGATGATCGAGCACATTGCCGAGATGGTGCGTGACAAGCGCCTCGAAGGCATTTCCGATATCCGTGACGAGTCGGATCGTCAGGGGATGCGCGTGGTGGTCGAGCTGAAGCGTGAGGCTTCGGGCGATGTGCTGCTCAATCAGCTCTATCGCTATACGGCCCTGCAATCGAGCTTCGGCGTCAACATGCTGGCGCTCAACCACGGTCGCCCGCAGCAGATGGGTCTGCGTAAGTTGCTGGAAATCTTCCTGGATTTCCGCGAAGAGGTGGTCGTTCGCCGCACGAAGTTCGAACTGAACAAGGCGCGCGACCGCGGCCATGTGCTGGTCGGTCTGGCCATTGCGGTGGCCAATATCGACGAGATCATCCACATAATCCGCTCCTCTGCCGATCCGTCGGAGGCGCGTGAGCGCCTGACGGCCCGCAACTGGCCTGCGGGTGATATGACACCGCTGATCGACCTGATCGCCGACCCGCGCTCGATCGTCTTCGAAGGCGGCGAAGTTCGCCTCACAGAAGAACAGGCGCGCGCCATCCTGTCGCTGACCCTGTCGCGTCTGACGGGTCTGGGCCGCGATGAAATCTTCGGCGAAGCCCGCTCTCTGGCCGATGCCATTGCCGGATATCTGGCCATACTGTCGTCGCGCGAAAAGATCATGGGCATTGTGCGCGAGGAACTGGTCGAGGTCCGCGCCAACTATGCCCTGCCGCGTCGCACCACCATCGTCGATGGCGAAGCTGATCTGGAAGACGAAGACCTGATCCCGCGTGAAGACATGGTGGTGACCGTCACCCATTCGGGCTATGTCAAGCGTACCCCGCTCAGCGCCTATCGAACCCAGCATCGTGGCGGCAAGGGCCGTTCGGGCATGGCGATGAAGGACGAAGACGCCATCACCGGCATCTATGCGGCTTCGACGCACCAGCCGATGCTGTTCTTCTCCTCGACGGGTAAGGCATACAAGCTGAAGGTGTGGCGTCTGCCGCTGGGCAATCCGCAATCCAAGGGCAAGGCCTTCGTCAACCTGTTGCCGCTGGACAAGAACGAGACGGTGACCAACATCCTGACCCTGCCGGAGGATGAAGCCACCTGGGATCGTCTGGATATCCTGTTTGCCACGCGCTCCGGCGACGTGCGCCGCAATAAGCTGTCGGATTTCGTCAACGTCAACCGTGCCGGCAAGATCGCCATGAAGCTGGAAGAGGGCGATGCCATTGTCGGGGTGGCGCTGTGTACCGAAGATCAGGACGTGCTTCTGTCTACGGCGTCCGGTCGCTCGATCCGTTTCGCCGTCGATGAGGTGCGCGTGTTCAAAGGCCGCGACTCCACCGGCGTGCGCGGCGTGCGTCTGGGCGAGGACGACACGGTTATCTCCATGGCCATACTGCGCCGCGTCGATGCGACGCCGGCCGAGCGCGCCGCCTACCTCAAGCACGCGGCCTCGTTGCGGGCGGCGGTGTCGGGCGAAGGCGAAGATGCCCCGGTGGGGGTCGAAGAGGACGCCGAAGAGGGCGCGGAAGACGCGTCGCTGAGCGTCGAACGTATTGCCGAACTGGGCGCGGCGGAAGAGTTCATTCTCACCATCGCCGATACGGGCTTTGGCAAGCGGACCTCGTCCTATGACTATCGCCGCACCGGTCGCGGCGGTCAGGGCATTGTCGCCATCGACCTGTCGAAGCGCGGCGGCAAGCTGGTCGCCTCCTTCCCGGTCGAAGACACCGATCAGCTTCTGCTGGTCACCGATGGCGGGCAACTGATCCGCACGCCGGTGTCGCAGATCCGTGTGGCGGGCCGCAACACGCAGGGCGTGACCATCTTCCGCACCTCCGGTGAAAAGGTCGTCTCGGTCGAGCGTCTGGCCGAAAGTGCCGAGGACGACGGTCCGGATGAGGCTGAGCTTGCCAGCGGGGGCGATGCCGGATAAGGGTTTGCCCGGTAAAAGATAAGGAGCCACATCAGATGGCCAAAAGGATAGGGCTTTACCCCGGAACCTTCGACCCGATCACCAACGGACACTCGGACATTATCGGCCGGGCGGTTAAGCTGGTTGATCATCTGGTGATCGGGGTGGCGCGCAATACCGGTAAGGCGCCGGTCTTCACGCTGGACGAACGGGTCGAGATGTTGCGCGAAAGCTGCGCTCCGTTCGCCGATCGTGTCGAGGTCTTGCCCTTCGACAGCCTTTTGATGCACTTTGCCGAGGAACTTGGGGCGTCTGTCATCATTCGCGGCTTGCGCGCGGTGGCCGATTTCGAATACGAGTTTCAGATGACGGCGATGAACCAGCAGATGAACCGTGAGATCGAGACGGTGTTTCTGATGGCTGATCCCCGACATCAGGCGATTGCGTCCCGATTGGTCAAAGAAATAGCCCAATTGGGCGGCAACATCGCGCCGTTCGTTTCAAAAAGCGTCGCTGAGCGGCTCTTGGCTAAGGTTGGAAAAGAGTAATGACGTCTATGATGGGGGCTGCGCGCGCGGCAGGTCTGGCAATCGCCGCAACGCTTCTGGCCGGTGCCGCTATGGCGGCGACGCCGGGCTATCGTCCGGTCGATGCCGAGAACACGCTGGTGATCGACACGAACAAGGGCCGTGTCATCGTTGAAATGTATCCCGAACTGGCCCCGCAGCACGTCGAGCGCATGAAGACGCTGACGCGGCAGGGCTTTTACAACGGGCTGAAATTCCACCGCGTCATCGAAGGCTTTATGGCCCAGACGGGTGACCCCAAGGGGACGGGAGAGGGCAATTCGAGCCTGCCCAACGTACCAGGTGAATTTATCATTCGTCGCGACACCACGCTCGATATCACGCCGCTGAAGACCGAACGCGGCATCCTGACGGGCTATGTCAAGGCCCTGCCGGTACAGTCGCAGGTTAACGACCTGATGGCAATCACCAGGGACAGCAAGGTTGAAACCTGGGGGCTTTATTGCTCAGGTACGCTCGGCATGGCGCGTGCGGGGGACCCGAATTCGGCCAACAGCCAGTTCTTCCTGATGCGCTCCTATACGGATGCGCTGGAACGCAAATATACGGCCTTCGGCATGACGCTGGTCGGGCTGGAGGTGGTGCGCAAGCTGAAGCTGGGTGAGCCGCCGGTCGATCCGGATGTGATGACCAAGGTGCAGGTGCTGGCCGATATGCCGGAAGCCGATCGCCCGAAGATCGAGGTAATGGACACCCACTCGCCGGAATTTGCTGCGGTGATCGAAGCCAAGCGCAAGCTCAGCCCCGCCGGCCTCACCGGTTGCGACGTGCCGGTGCCGGTTAAGGTGAACTAATTCGAACAAATGACTGAAAATAAAAAGGCCTCCCTTTGCGGGATAATGCGGTTCACTTAAGAATCATTCAGTAAAATATATGAGCCAGGATGGTGATTCGTTCATCATTCTGGCTTTACTTTCATGCGCGCTCGCATTGGGCATCATGTTGATTTAACGGCTCTTTCCCGCTCGGTCGATGTGGGGTGGATCTCGCAGGCCTTAGCGGCGACAGGCAAGGCGAGTGTACGGCGCCGTAAACTTCCTGCGGAGCAGGTGGTGTGGCTGGTGATAGCGCTCGCTCTTTATCGCCATCAGTCGATTGCGGATGTGGCTGCCCATCTTAGCCTTGCTTTGCCCGACGAGGTGAATCCCGA
>NZ_JAQQKW010000008.1 GCF_028550395.1 Asticcacaulis currens
ACAGACTCGGCGATTTGTTACTCTCAACAAAACGGGGGCGATCATGCCCCCGTGTCGTCAAAACCCTGCCCAGAAAATACGACCAGAGAACTGTATCGGCCCTTAAGTGAACTGCATTAGGGGTGGTGGGGGCTCTTTTCGATCAGGCACTCTGAGCCCTGCCTGCGGCGGCCGCCTCAATGGCGGCTTGAGCGGAATGATTCCACTGGAAATCATTCCGCTTTAATAGCTCACCCCACCACCGCATCTCAGCTTCGCCTCGTGCGGTCCCCCTCCCCGCCAGTGGCAGGGAGGTATAAAACAGACTATTCCCCTTGCGCTTCGGGGGGCAGGGACTGATCGTCGGATTTCGGAGTCTTGCGTCCAAAGGGCACGACGACCAGATTGTCCGGCTGTCCGCGCATAAACCCCTTGGAAATCAGGTGCGAGGCGGCAATGCCTTCATTGCCGTCATCGGCCAGTTTCGACAGGCCATGCCCTTGCCCCAGACCGTCGGCGTTCAACTCATCCGGGTCGGCATTCGACAGGTCTTCGCGGTTGAGATAGGAAATCGCCAGCTCACGGAAGATATAGTCGAGGATCGAGGTCGCCGAGCGGATCGAGTCGTTACCGCTGACCGGACCGGCCGGTTCAAAGCGCGTAAAGACGAAGGCATCGACAAATTCGTCCAGCGGCACGCCGTATTGCAGGCCGATCGACACGGCGATGGCAAAATTATTCATCAGTGAACGGAAGGCCGCGCCCTCCTTGTGCATGTCGATGAAGATTTCGCCGACCGAACCGTCTTCGTATTCACCGGTATGCAGATAGACCTTATGGCCGCCGACGCTGGCCTTCTGGATATAGCCCTTGCGGCGGTCGGGCAGCTTCTGGCGTTCGCGGTCGCGTTCGATGATCTTTTCGATGACCGTCTGGGCCGGGGCTTCGCGCACCGGTTCCGGGGCCGGGCGGCGGGCCTCCTCAAATTCCGGAATATCGAGCGTCAGCGACGGCGGGGCCGGCTGACGCTTGAGGCCGATGGCGCGCAGACCGCTATCGGCGGCCTGAGCCAGAACCTTGAGCGCGTCTGGCACGCCCTTATCCCACTCCAGAACAAGGGCCGAGGCCGCCTGGGCCGAGGCAAAGCTTTCGAGCTTGTGCCGCAGGGCCAGACGCGCCTTCAGGCCGGGGGGGCTCAGGCGCTGACGCAGGGCATCAGGCAGCCCCTCCGGGGTGTCATGGCCGAAGATAAAGGCCTGCGCCTCAGCAATTTCGTTGGCGGTAAAGCCCATCAGGCGCAGCAGGCTGAAGCCCGGCGCGTGCAGGTCTTCGTCGCTGATGCCCCAGATATCCTTGATAAAATCAGTATTCAACACCGCCGGGGACACCACCTCATCGAGGCTGTGGGCGGTGATCAGAGCGGCCTCCAGGGCGGCGATTTCAAAATCGCTCAGTCCCTTGGCTTTCAGGGTCTGGGCATGGATATGCGGTGCGCCGTCCAGCGTGCGGTGCCCCAGCAGATGCGTGCGCACCGCGTCGCGCTCATCGCCGCTCAGCCCTTGCCAGACGGCGGGGTGCAGGCCGCGCACAAAGACGCCGTCGGCGCCTTCCATGGCCACGGTCAGGGCGGTCAGGGGCGCATCGCCCAGCGTCACGCCCAGCCGCAGCGACAATTCCGGATCGTCGAACAGGGTCGTCGTCTGGACGTGGCGCAGGCCGGTGGGCTTGGCCAGTTTCAGGGCCGCTTGCAGGCGGGTCAGGGCGTGCGCCTTAAGGTCAGCGCTTTTGAGGCCCGACAGGCGATAGAGCTTCTGACTCAGCGCCGATACCCGGTCGTCGCGCTCGGCGGCGAACCCGGCATAGGGCGTCAGGTGACGCGACAGCACGGCAGAGGCGTGCACGCTTTCGGCATCCAGCACGGCCATCAGGGCCGCGGCAAAGTCCTGTCCGGCTTCGGTCTGGGCGCTCAGCCCCAGCGCCATAAGGGTTTCGCTGAGGCCCGCCACGGTCAGGGCGATGGGCCGATGCTGGGCCAGACGCAGCGCCGCTTCGGGCGTGGCGGCAAAGGTCAGGTGGCTTTCGATATCGAGCGCCACGGTCCACAGGGCGGCGCAGGCGGCAAAGCCTTCGACATCGAAGCCGGTTGGCTTAAGGAAACCATAGGCGTTGAGCGCGGCGCGCGGCGCGATCAGGGCGTCGTCCAGCGCCTCGGCGGCGTCCGGATCGAAGGCGACCCACAGGCGACCGCTTTCCAGCGCCGCCTGCGCCGCCAGGCGCGCCGACGGATCACCGGCAGCGATCAGGTCGCGGCGCGCCGTGACGATGACGGCCGGGGCGGGTCGGTCGGCCTCGACATTTTGCAAAGACCAGTCGGGCAGGGCACTGTCGCCGGTCAAACCGTCCGTGGACTGAATAACTGACTGAATGAGGGCATCTGAGGCCCCCAGACGGCGGGCCTTGAGCGCCGCGCGGGCCAGAGCCGGATTGTGGTGCAGACTGGCCCGCTGTTCGCCCTCGGCGCGGGCAATGGCAGCCGTGATGCCGGACAGGGCGGCGTGCAACTGATCGCGGGTGGCGCGGGCGACGGCTTCGGAGCGCGCCCCGACCAGAAGGTCGCGCAGCTCACGCACACAGGCATGGTCTTCGATATCGGCGTAGCGGGTCTCCGTCTGGGCGGATTTCGTGCCATCCAGCAGCGGCACACGGTGCCCCGTCCGCAATCCCGTCCCCGGTGCGGCCAGCCCCAGCCGCAGGGTCGCCGCCAGTTCGGCGGCAAAGGCCTGCGCCTCGTCTTCGCGCACTATACCGTACACCCGCCCCCACGCCGCTAACCGATGGGCATAGAGGTCGAAAGCGCCATCCAGCCCTTCGGCCACGGGAGGAAATGCCCCTTCGGGCAGGTCACGCGGCAGGGCTTCGACCCAGTCGTGCCAGGCTTCGCTTTGCGCCGTCGTCCAGTCGCGCGGGCACAGGACGCTGAAACTGTCGGGGCCGCGTTCGATTTCGCGCCATTCCAGCACCGGCTGGGCCTGTTCGGCGCGCGCCGCAAAGGACAGATCGGGCAGGACAGAATCGCCGGACGTTATCTTTGCCATTGGCTTCCCCGGATTGGCGAACACAGTTGGGGATAAAGCCTAGACCGATTTTAACCTTTCAGCAATAAATGTGGGGCGGGCGCGCTGATCCATCCACAATATGTTGCGTGAGACTCTCGTGGGGGATAATTCGCAAGTGGCGGCCTTTGAAGCGCTTTACGCAGATGCAGCGGCGCTTTATAAGTCAGGGGACGCATAACCGGCGGAGTCCGTCTCCGTCTTTAGTGAAATAGGGTAAGACCTTGCTGGATAAAGCCTTCTTGTGGTGGAGCGGTGCGACGCTCGGTACGCTGTTCACCATCGGCCGCACGTCGAAGCTCGTCGGGACCGACGAATTCGGCAACAAGTACTATCAGGCCCGGAACACCAAGGAAAGCTACGGCGACAAGCCGCGCCGCTATGTGATCTATAACGGTTATGCCGACGCCTCGAAGATCCCGCCCGACTGGCACGGCTGGATGCACTATATGTACGACGAGCCGCCGACGGTGGCGCCGTTGCCGCGCAAGTCGTGGGAAAAGCCGCACCTGCCCAACCTGTCGGGCACGCCGTTTGCGCAGTTCCCCAAGGGGTCGCTGAATGCCGAAGGCGAGCGTCAGGCCTCGAAGTCGGGCGATTACGAGGCGTGGAAGCCCTGATGAGAAAGACCGGCGTGATGGTTCGGGCGGTGCTGCTGATGGCCGGCGTGGCCGCCATCGCCTTGCCGCTCTATGCCCAGAACATCCCGCCCGACGAAGAAGCCCCGCGCCGGGAGCCAAGCCGTGATCGCCGCGATGCGCGCGACAATGCCGACTTCGATCCCGAACCCTACTATATCGACGGCGTCGAGTATAAGCCCTACGATCCGAACGGGGGTAAACGCAATACGCCGCAGCGCGCCACCGCGACCCAGCCGGTGAACCGCCCGTCCGCCCCCGTCGCGGCTCAGCCGCAGGGGGTAGGGGCTGGCACGCCGTCAGCGGCCCCGCCGACCGCCGCCGCGACGCGCCCGGCTTCGACCACGCCCTATGTCGATTCCACCGGTCAGGTGGTCGGCAATGCGCCACCCGTCAGCAGTGCGTCTCAGTCTTCGGTGGCGACCGTTGTGGTGCCGCCGGAAAAGCGCGTGCGCTATGGGGCGGCTATCCTGACGGTGCTCGACAAGGTGACCGGCGAAGCCATCCGCTTCGAAGCGCCGGTGGGCAAGCCCAAGCGTTATCGCGGCATGGTCTATACGGTAAAGGCCTGCGAAACCTCGGCGCAGGACGAGGCGATGAGCGACACCATGACCTATCTGGAGGTACGCACCTCGCCCCAGCCCGCGGCCAACGGCACGGTGCCCAAGCCGAAGGACGTGTTCCGGGGCTGGACCTATGCCTCGACGCCGGGCGTTAACGGGATGGAACACCCGGTCTATGACGTCTGGGTGGTCAGTTGCAGGACGCCCTTGCCGGTTACGGCGGTCGCCAGCCGGTAGAAGTCGCCTTCGACCGACAGCGCGTCTTTCAGGCGCGCCTTGTAGTCCTCACGCGGAATTTCGATGACGCCGAACTGTCGCAGATGGTCGGTCAAAAACTGACAGTCGAGCAGGCGATAGCCACCGGCGCGCAGCCGCGCCACCAGATGCACCAGCGCGATCTTTGAGGCATCCGTGGCGCGCGACACCATGCTTTCGCCGAAAAAGGCCCCGTTGATGGCCACGCCATAAAGCCCGCCGACCAGCCTTGCGCCGTCCCACACCTCGACGCTGTGGGCCAGACCGCGCGCGAACAGGGCTTCGTAAAGCGATTGAATGGAATGGGAAATCCACGTGCTTTCGCGGTCGGCGGCGCTTTCGGCGCACAGTTCGATGACCTGACGAAAGGCCGTGTCGATCTTGACGGTGAAGGTTGTGTTGCGCACGGTGCGCGCCAATCGCGACGGCACATGGACGCCCTCCAGCGGCAATATGCCCCGCAGCGGCGGATCGACCAGAAACAGGGTCTCATCGTCGCGCGCATCCGACATCGGAAAAATCCCGGTGCGGTAGCATTGAACGAGATCGTCTAACGTAAAGTCGGCCATCTACACTCCCCCATTCTGGGCTGGGGGCCTCTGTAAGCCAATTATACCTCCCCACCTGTGGTGGGGAGGGGGACCGCACGAGCCGACGCAGTCGGCGAGATGTGGTGGTGGGGGCTCTTGTCGTGAGGCAACAGCGCCAACTTGCTCAGGCCACCCCGCCCCCATTTGCTCCGCTAATGGTCCTCCTCCCCGCCAAAGGCAGGGAGGTATAAGAGATGTAGCCAAACCCTCTCGAAGAAACGGGCGTTATACCTTCGCCTCTTCCTGCGCCTTGATCCACTTTTCCAGCCAGTGGATATTGTAATCCCCTTTCTGGATATCGGCTTCGTTCAGCAAGTCAAGGAACAGCGGAATCGTGGTGTCGATACCGGCCACAACGGTTTCCTGAAGGGCGCGCTTGAGGCGGGCCAGGGCTTCGGGACGGTCGCGCCCATAGACGATCAGCTTGCCGATCATCGAGTCGTAATAGGGCGGGATGGTGTAGCCGTTATAGACCGCCGAATCCATGCGCACGCCCAGACCACCGGGGGTGTGGAAGTCGGTGACCGTACCGGGCGACGGGACGAAGGTGCGGGCGTTTTCAGCATTGATCCGCACTTCGATAGAGTGGCCTTTCAGGTCGATATCGGCCTGGGTGAAGGACAGGGGCAGGCCCGCCGCGATGCGGATCTGTTCGCGGACCAGATCGACGCCGGTGACAAATTCGGTGACCGGGTGTTCGACCTGAAGGCGGGTGTTCATCTCGATGAAGAAGAACTCGCCATCCTCGTACAGGAACTCGATGGTGCCGACGCCCAGATAGCCGATCTTGCGGATGGCCTCGACGACGATCATGCCAATCTTGTCGCGCGCCGTCGCGTCGATGACGGGCGAAGGGGCTTCTTCCAGCACCTTCTGGTGGCGGCGTTGCAGCGAGCAGTCGCGTTCGCCCAGATGCACCACATTGCCGTGGCTGTCGGCGATGACCTGAATCTCGATGTGGCGCGGCTTCTGGAGGTAGCGCTCCATATAGACCGTGCCGTCGCCAAAGGCCGCGGCGGCCTCGGTCTGGGCGCTCATCACCTGTTCGGCCAGCACGTCGGCATTGGCCGCGACCTTCATGCCGCGACCGCCCCCGCCGGCAGCGGCCTTGATGATCAGCGGGAAGCCGATGGATTTCGACGCTTCGATGGCGTCTTCGACCGTGGCCACGCCGCCGTCAGAGCCCGGAACGACGGGGATGCCGGAGTCCTTGGCCGCCTGCTTGGCGGTGATCTTGTCGCCCATCAGGCGGATGTGGTCCGGCTGAGGCCCGATGAAGGTCATGCCGTGCGCGCCGACGATTTCGGCGAAGCGGGCGTTTTCCGACAGGAAGCCATAGCCGGGGTGGATCGCCTGAGCGCCGGTGATTTCGGCGGCGGCGATGATCGACGGAATGTTGAGATACGACTTGGCGGCAGCGGGCGGCCCGATGCAGACGCTTTCGTCGGCCAGATGCACATGCATGGCGTTGGCGTCGGCGGTCGAATGCACCGCAACGGTGGCAATCCCCATCTCCTTACAGGCGCGGATGACGCGCAGGGCGATTTCGCCGCGGTTGGCGATGAGGATCTTGTCGAACAGTTTGGGGGTGTCGGACATGGCGTTAGTCGATTACCACGAGGCCTTCGCCGAATTCGACGGGCTGGGCGTCGGACACGAGGATTTCCGACACCGTGCCGTCCTTGGGCGCCGGGATCGGGTTCATGGTTTTCATGGCTTCGATGATCAGCAGGGTCTGACCGGCCTTCACCTTGTCGCCGACCTTGACGAAGGTGGCGGCACCCGGTTGCGGCGACAGATAGACGGTGCCGACCATGGGTGATTTCAGGGCGTCCTTGGCGGCTTTCGGCGCTTCGGCGGCGGCAGGGGCCGCAACCGGAGCCGCAGCCGCGGCCACAGGGGCGGGAGCGGCGACCGGAGCGGCGTATGTCGTCAGGGGGGCAGCGACCGGCGCGGCGGTCAGGGTGCGCGCGACGCGGATCTTCAGTTCACCCTGCTCGACCTCGATTTCGGTCAGCTCGGTTTCCTTCAGGATGTCCGCCAGCTTGCGAATGAGGCGGGGGTCGATCGGGTCAACCGGTTTTTGCGATGACATGCGCTTACCTTGGTTAGGGGGTGGGGCCGTGCGTAGGAACGGGCCGGTGGGCTATTGTTCGATGAGGCGTAGGGCCGCCTCGATAGCCAGTTCATAGCCAATCGCCCCCATACCGGCAATAACCGCCTTGGCCGCCAGAGACACATAGGAGTGATGGCGGAACGGTTCGCGGGCGTGAGGGTTCGACAGGTGGCATTCGATGATCGGCTGGCTCAGGGCCTTCAGCGCGTCGAGTAACGCGACCGAGGTGTGGCCATAGCCGGCCGGGTTGAGAATCAGGACCGAGGCGTGTTCGCGCGCCTCCTGCACCCAGTCGATCAGTTCGCCTTCGTGATTCGTCTGGCGAAAGACGACCGGGACATGACGGGCGGCGGCCAGCGCGGTGCACCGGGCCTCGATGTCCGAAAGACGTGTATATCCATAAATTTCCGGCTCACGCACCCCCAGAAGGTTGAGGTTTGGGCCGTTAAGGACATATATGGGTTTCGACATGCAAAGCCTGATCCTGTGGGATGCGGTCTTGTATCCCCTGTTGCGCGTGCTCACAAGAAAAAGCGGGCTTTTTCGCCCGAAAACGATCCGAAAATGACGAAAATTCTGTTGAATGGCGAAGAAACCGAGGTTTTGGCCGCCAATGTGATGGCGCTGATCGAACAGATCGGCATTGATCCGCGCAAGGTGGCGGTGGAGCGCAATCTCGAAATCGTGCCCAAATCGGCCTATGTCGCCACGCCTATCGAGGCCGGAGACCGCTTTGAGATCGTCCACTTTGTCGGCGGCGGCGATTGAATCGGGTCTATCCGTGGTTAAGCCTTAATCGCGTCGCTTCATCCGAACACAACTTATTTCATGGCGCGATTGCCGCGCGTGAAGGGGTGGTTTTGCCAGCAGAAAGCCGTATAGAGACGCCAAAGCGTTTCATACGGGACCGATACTCATGACCGAACCGACCGCCGCTCTTTCCCCTGATACCTGGACCGTTGCCGGGCGCACCTTTTCCTCGCGCCTGATCGTCGGCACCGGCAAGTATAAGGACTATGCCCAGAACGCCGCGGCGGCGCGGGCGTCGGGCGCGGAGATCGTCACCGTGGCCGTGCGGCGGGTCAATCTGACCGATCCGAACCAGCCCATGCTGATGGACTATGTGAAACAGGACGAATTCACCTACCTGCCCAATACGGCGGGCTGTTTCACGGGTGAGGATGCGGTGCGCACCCTGCGTCTGGCGCGTGAGGCCGGCGGCTGGAACCTCGTCAAGCTGGAGGTCCTGTCCGACCCCAAGACGCTTTATCCCGATATGGAAGAAACGCTGCGGTCGCTGAAGCTGCTGGTCAAGGACGGTTTCGACGTCATGGTCTACTGCTCGGACGATCCGGTCTATGCCAAGAAGCTGGAAGAGGCCGGGGCGTGCGCCATCATGCCCCTGGGTGCGCCCATTGGTTCGGGTCTCGGCATCCAGAATCGCGTGACGCTGCGCATCATTATCGAGAACGCGAAGGTGCCGGTGCTGGTCGATGCGGGCGTGGGTACGGCGTCGGATGCGGCTGTGGGCATGGAGCTGGGCTGCGACGCCATTCTGATGAACACCGCCATTGCCGAAGCCAAGGACCCGATCCGCATGGCCGTGGCGATGAAGCACGCGGTGATCGCCGGCCGCGAAGCCTATCTGGCCGGGCGTATGGCGAAGAAGCTCTATGCCGATCCGTCCTCGCCTCTGGCGGGGTTGATCTGATCTTAAGACGATCTAATCCGGGGCGATCCTTTCTCCCTTTTCCAGCCTTTCGAGATGTGCCCGGTGATAGTCGGGGGCGAAGATGGCCGGGTGGCGTCGCAGTTCAACGTCCGGAGGCTTCCCGGTCTCGTTCACAATGCGTTTGTGATATTCACGCCATAAGGCCATCAGATCGCTGACGTCGCCATCGACATAACCGTCGTCACGCCAGAGGGCGAGGTGCATGCCTTTGGCAAGGCGGACGAGCTTTTCTTCCACTTCGCCGAGGCGGGTCTCGTACAGTTCGTGGCGGGCGATTTCGGCCTCGGCACGCTCCAGCGCCAGAATCTGCGCCGCCTTTTCGTCGATCGTGTAGCGCTTGTCGCCGGGATAGCGTTCTTCGTACTCTTCCTCGTCCTCATCAAAGCGGGCAGGGCGTGCGGTGGCGGCCTTGGCTGGTCTGGGCTCCGGTGGCGGGGCAAACACCTGACACAGCATCCGATCGGCGGTCATGACGGCGCGGGCCGTGCGCTCCGCTTCGAGGGCGGTTTCCGGTTTCGAAAGGGAGGTCACGTGCCCCAGCACCGTGTCGGCAAAATCGCGCAGGGCGGCGCGACGTTCGGCCAGCAGCGCTCTCAGTTCCGCCTTGTTTTCCGCGAGGACATCCATGAGGCCATGATGACACAGGCGGATTGCGCGGGGATAGATCCTCGTGAAACCCCTATCAGGGGTCTGGGGGCAACGGCCCCCAGAGTCGTTTCGCTTACTTGGCCTTTTGACGCGCCGCCGTCACCAGAGTCTGGAGCTGCGGGATATCGCCGCCATTGACCAGCACGCCATCGACGATGAAGTTGGGCGTGGCACCGATGCCCAGCTTGTAGCCCAGTTGCAGGGTCTCATCTATCTTGGCCTGAACGTCCGGCGACTGGGCCTTGGCGTGCAGTTTGGCCGGATCGACCCCGGCAGCGGTCAGGGCCGCATCGACATCGGCCTGAGAGCTGAGTTCGTGGCTATAGAGCGCGTTGTGGACGGCGGCATAGTGGCCGGTGTCGCGTGCGGCCAAGGCCAGACCGGCCAGAACGCGCGAATTGTCCTTACCGATGATCGGATATTCCTTGATCACCACGCGCACATCGGGATTGGCCTTGAGGAAGCTCAGCAGGCTGGGGTGACTGGCGCGGCAGGCGCTGCACAGATAGTCGTGGAACTCGATAATGGTGATGGGGGCCGACGGGTTACCGAGGATGGGATCGTCGGCGGCGATGATCGAACCTTCATTGGCCTTGATGGCGGTTTCAACGCTCTTGCGCGTTTCGGCGTCCTGCTTTTCACGCAGGGCGGTGGAGGCATCGACCAGCACTTCGGGCCGCGTCATCAGGCCACCGCGCACGATCAGGCCCTGAATATTAGGCAGGACATAGGGGGCCAGCGCCAGTACGAAAGCCCCGGTCGCCAGAGCCAGCGCCAGATTGGATTTGCTGAGCAGGGGCTCATGCGGGGCGAGGGCGGGCGTCTCTGTTTTGGTTTCCGGTGCAGGCGTCGGCGTTTCGGGGGTATCGGTCACTTATCAACTTTCTTAGCGGCGAAGGCGGGTTTCTTCCTCCACGGGGTCGATACCCATGAGCGAGGAGGTGGTCAGGACGATGTCGCGGGCGCGGCGGTATTCGACGGAATCCTTGGGCAGGTTTTTCTGCGACCACACTGCGAAGGTGCGGGCCTGCGGGATATTGCCCTGATAGAATTCGGCTTCGGCCGAGGCCAGACGCGCCTGACCCGGCATTTTCAGGCCATCATAGCCCTGCGCCAGCAGGTTCCAGGCAAAGCTGTTGTCGGCCTCGTATTTCAGCGAGGCGTTGAGGCGGTCGATCCCTTCGCGCAGATTGTCGTCCCCGCCGGCGGCGATCAGGGCCTGCCCCAGATTGACCATCAACAGCGGCGCATCGGGCAGCAGCTCCACCGATTTACGGTGCGCGGGGATGGCCAGCGCCGTCTGACCCGTTTCGAAATAGATTTGCCCTTTCAGTTCCCAAAGATAGGGATTGTTCGGCTGTTCGATCAGAAGCTGATCCAGCTCGGTCAGCGCCTTCTTCACCTCGGTCTGCTTGTACCAGGCGATGACGTGGGCGTAGCGCGACGGGAAGGAGCGGTCGCTTTCGGGATAGCGCATGAACACCTTTTGCGGGTGATCGAGGAAGCCCGACAGCTTGGCCTTGACGATGCTGAATTCCGCGATCAGTTCCGGCGAGTCCACCGCGTCCTTGTGCGGCTGCTGCTCGACCAGGCGGCGCAGGGTGGCGACACGGTCACGCGACAGGGGGTGGGTGCGGAAATACTGATAGCGCTCGGCATTGGAAAAGGTCTCGTAATTGCGCAGCTTATCGAAAAATTCGACCAGACCGCGACCGGACATGCCGGCGCGCTCCAGCGCCTTGACGCCCGCGATGTCGGCGGCGGATTCCTGCGTCTGCATGTAGCGCAGCGCCCCCAGCGTGCCGAAGGTCTGCGACGAACCCAGAAGGCCCACGCCTGCATCCCCGGCCCCGGCGAGAATGGCGATAATCCCCAGTCCCAGTGAAATGGCCATCGGGGCCTTGGCCGCCTGATAGATTTCGTCGGAGCGAACGGTGTGGCCGGCCGCCTGGTGGCCGGCTTCGTGGGCGATGACGCCGAACAGCTCATTGGGGGTTTCGGCTTCGCCGATCATGCCGGTATTGAGGCCGATGATCTGACGCGAAGTGGCAAAGGCGTTGATCGACTGATCGGCGATCAGCAGGAACTGTACCTGATCGGCATTGAGGCCCGACGCGGTCAGAATGCCGCGCGTTTCTTTATGCAGGAAGCGCTCGATCTCGGTGTCGCGGATGACGGTCTGGGCCTGCGCCTTCGGGGCCAGTCCGGTGACGGCCAGAGTCATCAGCGAGGCCGCCGCCAGAGGCTTCAGCCAGCCAGACGCTCTGTGTTTAAGGCCGTTCCACACCATAGGCACGTCTCTGTCGCGGATTTCGTTCAGCTTTATATGGGCAGTAAGAGTGACAAATCTAAGGCCCCCACACAACCGGAAAAGCCGGATGGCTGACGACAACAAAAGGCCCGCAACGTGAACATTGCGGGCCTTGTGCTTTTATCGGCGCCACCAGCCGCGCTTGGGCTTGGCGGGCGGCGTGTTGATTTCCGCCGGATCGGGCTCGGGCGCTGTGGGGGCGAAGCTGCCGCCCATCGGTTCGTTTTCCAGCACCGGTTCCGCAAGGACGGGTTCCGGAGCGGTTTCGGCGACGGCTTCGACCGGCGCAGGTTCCACCGCCGTTTCCATCACCGCCGGTTCGGCGGCCAGTGCGGGCTCTGCGGCGACTTCGGCCACCGGTTCGTCGGTCTTTTTCTTGCGCGAGCGGGTCTTGCGGGCCGGTTTGACCACCTCTTCCGCAACGGCTTCGGCCATCACGTCCGGCACGGCGTCAATGACCGGCTCAGGCGCGGTTTCCATCGCGGCAGGTTCAGCGGCGACCGCGACGGGTTCGCTCGCTTCGGCTTCGGCTTCGGCCTTGCCACGCCGCTTACGCGGCGGACGCTTGCCCTTGGGGGCGGGCTGATCGCGCAGGTCTTCGGGCACGAGCGAGGTCGGTGCCTGAGTCGCGGCCCCCAGCACCGAGGCGGCTTCGGGCGTATCCCCAGCGATCACCGGTGTTTCAGCGGCCACTTCGATCACATCGAAGCCGTCCGGCGTTTCACCCGGCTGAGGGGCGCGCTTGCCCTGCGATTCGTCGAACGGGTCGATCCACACATAGGGTTCTTCCAGCGACGGAGTGCGGGCGCGCACCCAGGCATAGGCTTCGCGCGGGCGGGCGTCCGGACCGTTGCGACGGCCCCCGCGGCGGCCGCGACGACGGCGACGGTTGCGACGGAAATCGCCGTCGTCCTCAGCGTCTTCGTCTTCGCTGTCGGCCTCAGACTCCGAGTCAACGGATTCGGCATCGGCGGTCTCAGAGTCGACGCGCGCTTCGGTGTCCTGACGGCCCCGGCGACGGCGGCGGCGGCGGCCGCGACGGTCATCGCGGTCTTCACGCGCTTCCGTCCGCTCTGACGCCTCATCGTCGTCCGTGTCTTCGCGCTCAATGGCCTCTTCGTCGAGGGCGATGACGTCTTCGTCCTCGTCCTCGTCATAGTCCGGGTCGGGACCGAGGTCGATGATCGGATCGGGACGCGGCGGCGGCGTGAATTCCACCTCATCGGCATGGACAGTGCGCACGATCTCGAATTCGGCGTGGTTCAGGTCGGAGTCGATCTCGACATTGACCTTGAGCCCCCATTCGAGGCGCAGCTTGGCCAGATGCACCTGCTTCTCGTTGAGGATATAGAGGGCCACGGCCTGCGGAAGCTTGATGGTGATGGCGCCGGCGCCATTGGTCATGGCCTCAAGGTCGATGGCGCGCATGGCTGCCAGAGCCGAGGAGTCGGTCGAACGGACGCGGCCCATGCCTTCGCAGTGCGGGCAGATGACCGTCGTGCCTTCGAGGAAGCCGGTGCGGCGGCGCTGACGGCTGATCTCCATCAGGCCGAAGCCGGAAATCTTGCCCATCTGGATGCGGGCGCGGTCTTCGCTGAGGGCGTCCTTGAGCTTCTTTTCGACGGCGCGGTTGTTCTTCGACTCATCCATGTCGATGAAGTCGATGACCACCAGACCGGCCAGATCGCGCAGACGCATCTGGCGCGCGGCCTCTTCGGCAGCTTCAAGATTGGTCTTGAGCGCCGTCGCCTCGATATTGCGCTCCTTGGTCGATTTGCCGGAGTTGACGTCGATGGCGACCAGGGCTTCGGTCTGGTTGATGACCAGATACCCCCCCGAACGCAGCGGCACGACCGGGGAATAGATGCGGTTGAGGATGTCGTCTATGCCGTGGCGCGCAAACAGCGGCATCCCGCCATTATAGAGCTGAATCTTCTTCGCCTGCGACGGCATGATCATGCGCATGAAGTCCTTGGCGGACTTGTAGCCTTCGACGCCCTCGACCTGCACGTGGTCGAAATCCTTGTCGAACAGGTCGCGGATGGCGCGCTTGACGAGGTCTTCTTCCTCATAGATCAGCGCCGGGGCGTTGGAACGCAGCGTCGTTTCGCGGATATTTTCCCACACGCGCAGCAGGTAGTCATAGTCGCGCTTGATCTCGGTCTTGGTGCGCTTGGCCCCGGCCGTGCGCACGATCAGGCCCATGCCCTGCGGCACGTCGAGTGATTGCGCCACGGCCTTCAGCCGCTTGCGATCGGCCCCGTTGGTGATCTTGCGGCTGATGCCGCCGCCCCGCGCCGTATTGGGCATCAGCACGCAGTAGCGCCCGGCCAGCGACAGATAGGTGGTGAGCGCTGCCCCCTTGTTGCCGCGCTCTTCCTTGACGACCTGCACCAGCAGGATCTGACGACGCTTGATGACTTCCTGAATCTTGTAGCGCTTGATCAGGTGGGCGCGCAGGCGGCGCTCCTCATCCGGCAGGTCGTCACCGTCGTCTTCGTGATCCTCGTCCTCAGCGTCGTCATGGCCGTTGGCGGCAGCCTGTGCCGCCAGCTCGGCCATCAGCTTTTCGCGGTCGGCGACCGGTATCTGATAATAGTCCGGGTGGATTTCGTTGAAGGCCAGAAAGCCATGGCGGTTGCCGCCATATTCCACGAAGGCCGCCTGAAGCGAGGGCTCTACGCGGGTGACCTTGGCGAGGTAGATATTGCCGCGCAACTGCTTGCGGGCGTGGCTTTCAAAATCGAATTCCTCAACTTTTGAGCCGTTCAGAACGACGACGCGGGTTTCTTCCGCGTGCGTCGCGTCGATTAACATGGTTTTCGACATTAACGCGATCTCCGCAGCGCGCACGCCTTAAACCCGCGCCGGACACAGGGCCGGGCGGTGACAGGGGGCGCTGACTGATTTGGGGTGAAAGGCGTGCGCAAAGGCCCGGTCCGGCGCGCAAGGAGCGCGGAGCGGCAGATATCCGGAGCCTGTTCAAATGAGCGGCACAGCCCATTGGGTGTTTAATACCTTCGAGCCTTGTGCCCAAAACGGCCATGAAACTTTCCTGGCACGTTTCGGAAACACGTAAGGCGTTACAAAAAATCAGAGCAATGAAGCGGCCCGACTGAGCCGACGAATGCTCTAACTACGCTTGGCCGAAGCGTCCCGGTGCCGATTGAGGCCCCTTTGGCGGACGCGCCGGTGAATTTCATTCGGAGTGGCGAGGGATTCCGCAAGGGAAGGTTTCGCCGGAAGAGGGCCAGACCGGCCGCACAGGACCGGAACAGGACCTCCTCAAAAGAGGTGTTGTCCGGTGAAAGGTGCGCGCGACAATCAAAAAAGGCCACGGACCGGGCACCGGAAATATGCGGGACTCGCTTATCAGACGGGCTGGGGAGCCAGGGCCTGACGGGCGCAATCCGTCTTGCACGCGGCGAATATGCAACAAGGTTGCGCAAAAGAAAAGCACGCAATTATTTTTGTTGTTAACGAGATCGCTACCCGCATCGTGTATCCATACGGTCACAATACAAAGCAGCGGCGCCAGAAAGGCGTCCACGGTATTTTGGTGGAGCGGGTGAATGATCCGACGTGCGTGGCGTTTGGCCGGCAAAGGCCAGCTATGGCTGGCAGCCCTGATGGCGGGCGCCATTGTTATCGCGACAGGGGACATCACCCCGGTCGAAGCGGCCTCCAGCGGCGATGTCGTCAATGTGCGCCTCGGGGGCGCGCCGGGTCAGACGCGACTGGTCATCGACCTGCAATCGTCGGTCAAGGGCGAACTGCTCAGCCGTGAAGCGGATCAGCAACGCGCTGTTCTCGGCCTGTCGGGCGCGGATGTCGGTGCGTCGCTGAGCGGGCAGGGGCAGGGCCTTATCAAGGGCTGGAAGCTCGACACCACGGCCGGCATGACGCGCCTGCGCCTCGATTTCAACGGCAATGCCCGCATCGCGCGCCGGTTCCTGCTGCCGCCCGCCGATGGTATCGGCACCTACCGCTACGTGATCGACGTTGTGCCCGCCGATGCGCCCGCGCCGCAGACCGTTGCGGCAAAGGCCGTGGCCGATACCGCGCCCATTCCCCCTGCCTTGCGCACCGAAGCGGCTGACAAACCGCGCACGGGCAAGAAGATCATTGTCGTCGATGCCGGCCACGGCGGTCACGACCCCGGTGCGCGCGGCGCGTCGTCGTGGGAAAAGGATGTCAATCTGGCGGCAGCCAAGGCGCTGAAGGCCAGGCTGGAAGCCACGGGGCGTTACAAGGTCATTATGACGCGCGATTCCGACGTCTATGTCGATAAGGTGGCCCGCGTCCGTATCGCCCGCAACGCCAATGCCGACCTGTTTATCTCGCTGCACTCCGATTCCGGCCCGAACACGGCCACCAAGGGGGCCTCTATCTATACCCTGTCGGATTCCGGCACCGAACGCGCGGCGCGCAACGCCATGAACCGCGGCGACTGGGCCCTGCCGACGGGCGCGACGGACAAGACGGTCGGGCGCATCCTGATCGACCTCACGCAGCGCGCCACCAAGAACCGTTCGGCGACCTTTGCCGAATTGATGCTCGATAATCTGGATGGCGATGTGCCGCTGCTCAAGAGCAGCCATCGTCAGGCGGGTTTTGTCGTCCTTCTGGCGGCGGACGTGCCGGCAGTGCTTCTGGAGATGGGCTTCATCACCAACGAAGAGGATGAGAAGCGTCTCAACGATTCGGGTGACCGCAACCGGCTGGCCTCGCAACTGGTGAAGGCGATTGATCAGTATTTCGCCAACGATGTGCGCTATGCCTCGTTTGGCTTCGTCGCCCGCTGATCCCGCAAGCGCCTTGCGTACAAAGCCCTGCCGTTGCGGCAGGGCTTTGTTGTTGCGGTCAAAGCGTCGCCAATAAGCCGCATTTGCCCGCAATAAGCCGCAGAGGGCCGTGATCAGGGCTTTGCGGGACGGGCGGGCTTTGATACACACGGCGGGATATGATGCGGACGGCTCTCTGTAACGGAACCGCGTCGCGGTGACGGAGGGTGTTTGTGAAATCCACTGAGCGTTGGTTCGCCATGGCGGGGGTGGTGCTGATGTCGCTGGTGGCCGTAGCGGGCTTTGCCATCGCCATCTATGCCGCATGGCTGTTTCATGACCTGCCCGATGGGAACGAGATCGTGGATTACCGCCCGCCGACCTCGACGCGCCTGTTCGCGTGGGACGGCACGCTGATCGGTGAATTTGCGCAGGAACGCCGCATCTTCATCCCCTATAACCGCATCCCCGATCGCATCAGCCACGCCTTTCTGGCGGCCGAAGACCGCAACTTCTTCAACCATTCTGGCGTCGATGTCGGTGGCCTGTCGCGGGCCATGGTCAAGAACGTGATCAATTTCGTGCAGGGCCGCCGCCTCGAAGGCGGGTCCACCATCACGCAGCAGGTGGCCAAGAACGTCCTTTTGTCGAATGAGCGGACCATCGGGCGCAAGCTGAAGGAATTTATTCTGGCGCGGCGGCTCGAAACCTCCCTGACCAAGGAACAGATCCTCGAACTCTATCTGAACGACATCTATCTCGGCTATCGCTCCAACGGGATCGGCACGGCGGCCTATAACTATTTCGGCAAGTCGGTGGATCAGCTCACCCTGGCTGAGGCCGCCTATCTGGCCGCCCTGCCCAAGGGGCCGCACAACTATCACCCCATCCGTCGCAAGGATCAGGCCATTGCCCGCCGCAACTGGATTCTGGGCGAAATGGCGTCGGTTGGCTGGGTGACGAAGGCCGAGGCCGAGGCCGCCATGCGTGAGGATCTGGTGGTGCAGTCGGCCCCGCAGCGCACCAAGTACCGCGATGCCGACTTCTTCGTGTCGGAGGTCGAGCGCCGTTCCAAGGCGCTGTTCGGTGAGGACATCTATTCGGCGGGCTACTATCTGAAGACCACGCTCGACCCCAAACTCCAGACGGCGGCGCGCATTGCCCTGATGGACGGGCTCGAACTCTATGACCGCCGTCACGGCTGGCGCGGCGCATGGGGGAACATCAGCGGTATCAATGAGGGCTGGCAGCAGGAGGCCGCCGCTGTCGAGGCCAAGCTGCCCGAACGGCGCAAGGCGCCGTTTGAACGCCCCGACTGGCAGGTCGCGGTGGTCGAGCGCGCCGGTGGCGCCATCCGTCTGGCCGAGGCTCCAGCGGGCGAAAACCACGGCAATCTCCGTGCTTCGGACGTGGCGTGGGCGCAGGGCGGGGCAGGGCTCAAAGCCGGTGACCTGATTTATGTGGCGCGTGACGCGACAGGGGCCTATGCCCTGAAGCAGGTACCGGCGGTCAATGGCGCGCTGGTCGCCATCGACCCGTGGACGGGCCGCGTCGTGGCCATGGTCGGCGGCTATTCCTTCTCTCTGTCGAAGTTCAATCGCGCCACGCAGGCCAAGCGTCAGCCCGGTTCGGCCATCAAGCCGTTCATCTATGCCACGGCCTTGGAAGGCGATTTCACCCCGGCCTCCATCGTGGTCGATGGTCCCATCACCTTCAAGGGGGCCAATGGCGAGTCGTGGTCGCCCAAGAACTATTCGCGCACCTATTACGGGCCGCAAACCCTGCGCAAGGGACTTGAGCTGTCGCGCAACGCCATGACCGTGCGCCTTGCCGACAAGGTGGGCATGAAGACGGTGGCGGCCAAGGTGGTGCAGTACGGTGCCGTCGATAGTATGGAACCCTATCTGTCCAACGCGCTGGGTTCGACGGAAACCACGCCCTATCAGCTCACCGCCGCCTATTCGGCCTTCGTCAATGGCGGGCGGCGCATCAAGCCGCACCTGATCGAGCTGGTGCAGGACTATCAGGGCAAGGTCATCTACCGGGCCGATCAGCGTAAATGTCCGGCCGGCTGTACGCGCGCCTTTGACGGCACGGAATCGCCGCGCCTGACGCCCGAAGGGCAGCAGGTGATGGACCCCATTGTCGCCTATCAGATCAACTCCTTCCTGCAGGGCGTGGTGCAGCGCGGTACGGCGGCGCGCGCCAGTGCGCTGGGCATCCCGCTGGGCGGGAAGACCGGCACGACCAATGAATACCGCTCGGCGTGGTTCGTCGGCTTTACGCCCGATCTGGTCGCGGGGGTGTTTGTCGGCTTCGACGACAACCGCTCTCTGGGCGAGTCGGAAACCGGCGGCTCGGCGGCCCTGCCGATCTTTATCGACTTCATGGCCTCGGCGACGAAGAACAAGCCCGTCAAGGACTTCCGCAAGCCGAAGGACGCGGTCTATGTGTCGATCCGCGGCCATGAGGAAGCCTTCCGCCCCGGCACCGAGCCCAAGGTTATCGAGCGCGCCCCCGATGTGGTCGATGGTCCCAAGCCCTATAACGAGGTGTGGCGCGACGGCCTGACGGGGCAACCGTCCAATCAGGCGACCCCGCAGGATCAGCCGAAAAAGAAGAAGTACGTCGATGAGATCGAGGAAGAGGTTCTTTACTGAACCTCCTCCGATCGCGGCCACCTGACCGCGAAACGTGTTGCCATTTTGCGCGGGCGCGGCTATCCCCCACGGCTACCTTTTTTACCGTAAGGACATTGTAATGCGACTGGATGTTGAGGCTTCGGCCAGGGACATCGAGCAATCCATCGGATTGCTCAGGAGGCGTCTTTGACTGGGACGTCGCTCTAAGACGTCTCGACGAACTGAATGCGCGGGTCGAAGACCCGACGCTGTGGGACAAGCCCGAAGAGGCGCAGTCCGTGATGCGCGAACGCACCAAGCTGAGCGGCGGCGTCGAGGCGGTCAACAGCCTGACCAAAGAGCTTAAGGACGCGCTCGACTATGCCGAACTGGCCGATATGGAGGGCGACGAGGAACTGCTCGAAGAAGCCCGCGCCATGCTGAAAGCCATCAAGGACAAGGCGGCCCGCGCCGAGCTTGAGGCGCTCCTGTCCGGCGAAGCCGACGGCAACGACGCCTATGTCGAAATCAATTCCGGGGCCGGGGGCACGGAGTCGTGCGACTGGGCCGGTATCCTTTTGCGCATGTACACGCGCTGGGCCACCCAGCACGGCATGACGGTATCCATCGAAGAAGAGACGCCCGGCGAACAGGCGGGCATCAAGTCGGCGACCATCATGGTCAAGGGCACCAATGCCTATGGCTGGCTGAAGACCGAGGCCGGGGTGCACCGTCTGGTGCGTATCTCGCCCTTCGATTCCAATGCGCGCCGCCACACCTCGTTTGCTTCGGTGTGGGTATATCCGGTGGTCGATGACACCATCGTCATCGACATCAATCCGGCCGATGTGCGCACCGATACCTACCGCGCGTCGGGGGCGGGCGGTCAGCACGTCAACAAGACCGACTCGGCGGTGCGCCTGACGCACATCCCGACCGGTATTGCTGTGGCCTGTCAGGCCGGACGCTCGCAGCACGCCAACCGCGACGAAGCGTGGAAGATGCTGCGTGCCCGCCTGTACGAGCTGGAACTGCAAAAACGCGAGGCGGCGCAGGCGGCTCTCGAAGACCAGAAGACCGATATCGGGTGGGGTCACCAGATTCGCTCCTACGTGCTTCAGCCCTATCAGATGGTCAAGGACCTGCGTACCGACGTCGAAACCTCGGATTCGCAAGGGGTTCTGGACGGTGATCTGGACGCCTTCATGGGGGCGTCTCTGGCCCAGCGGGTCGGCGCGACCCGCGATGCCGTCGAAGAATAAAACCAAAAAGCCGGGGCACAAACCCCGGCTTTTTTTGTACCCATAGCCGATACGTCCATGCCGCCCGACCTTCGCCGCTCACTGGATTTGATCCGCCGCCTGATGCCGCCCGAACAGCCGTGGTGGCTGATCGGCTCGGCGGCCCTGTCACTGAGCGGGCTGCCGGTCACGGTACGCGACGTGGATGTTTATGGCCCCTCAGAGGTCATCGAGGCCGCCCGGATCGCCCTGGGCGTGCCCGTGAGTCCGCCGCGCGCCGACAATCGCTTTCGCTCCCGCCCTTATTTTCAGTACCGTCCACCGGGCGGGCTGGAGATCGACTTTATGGGCGGATTGCAAGTGTTTTCAGCGGGCGACTGGCGTGAGTTGCGAATCGAAAGTGATGTGTGGATCGAAGGGGGGCGGGTGCCGACCCTGAGCGAACAGGCGGCCCTGCTGCGCCTCTTTGGACGCCCGAAGGACAGGGCGCGTCTGGCGCTGATCAGCGGCTCAGACACGCCTTGAGCGACCCAGGGCTCAGGCCCGCAGCTTTTCGAGCTGGTTGATGTTTTCGCGGACGTCGGAGGCGAAATTCTGGATCAGGGATTCCAGTTGCAGCGACTTTTGCGAGACCTCATCGACGCGGCGGGCGATCTCCTGAGAGGCGGCGTCCTGCTGCGAGACCGCGCCCGCGATTTCCGAACCGATGGACTCGGTGGTCTGGGTCACGTGTGTCACCTCGTTCATCGAGGCAGAGGCTTTTTCGGCCGCCGTCTGGATGGTGGCGATATGGGACTGGATCTGCTTGGTGGCATTGGCCGATTGCGTCGCCAGTTGCTTGACCTCGGTCGCCACGACGGCGAACCCCTTGCCCGCTTCGCCCGCGCGCGCCGCCTCTATGGTGGCATTGAGGGCCAGCAGATTGGTCTGCGACGCGATGCCGTTGATCAGGGTCACCACTTCGGAAATCTGGGCGATAGAAGCCTGTAGCTCTGAAAAGACCTTTGAGGTTTCGCCGACATTGGCCGACGCCTGTGCCGTGGCTTCGGAAGAGCGGCGCACACGGCTGGCGATTTCACGGATTGACAGAGCCAGTTCGTCAGTCGCCCCGGCAATGGCGGCGATTTCGCCGGAGGACTGGGTGGCGACGGCGGTCGAGTCGGTGACCATGCCTTCGACCAGTTGCGTAATGCGGTGATGAATGCGGCCTTCTTCCACGCGGCTGAGCTCGGCCAGTTTCTGTTCGTGCACGTCGATCAGCGAGCCGCAGGCACGCAGCGGGGTGCCGGAACGGTCGCGCAGCACGCCGCCCACCGCCCGGAACCATTTGTAGCTGCCGTCAGCGATCTTGAGACGGTAGGTCACATCATAGCTCAGCTTGCCCGTGCGATCATTGAGGCAGGCGGAAAAGGCATCGAAGGTCGGCTGGGCGTCTTCGGGATGCAGGCGGTCGGCCCAGGAGGATACCACGTCCGGAAATCCCTTATAGTCGTGCGGGGCAAAACCCATCACACGCCGCAGTTCGGGGGACCAGCGCCAGCGGCTTTGGGCGTGCATCGGATCGGCATTGTGGATGATGGCGTCCCACAGACCGACGCCTGCAAAGCTGTCCAGCAGCTCAAAGCGGGTGACCGCGTCGCGTTCCTCGTGGATGTCGATCAATGCCCCGCAGGCGCGAACGGCTGTACCCTGCGTATTGCGCACCACGCCGCCGATGGCGCGGAACCAGCGATAGGCCCCGTCGCGCCTCTTCAGACGATATTGCACGTCGTATTTCGTCTGCCCCGAGCGGTCCGCCAGACAGGCACCAAAGGCGTCAAAGGTCGCCTGCGCGTCTTCAGGGTGCAGGCGGTCCGACCACGAATGGACCTCTTCGGGGAAGCCCGCCACATCGCCGGGCTGAAAGCCCAGCAGACGGCGGAACTCTTCCGACCAGCGCCACTGGCTTTCGCGGTGCATCGGGTCGCCATTATGCAGCACCGCGTCCCACAGGCCGACTCCGGCGTGACGGCTCAAAACCGACCACAGCTCCTTGAACGACTGGCTTTCCGTATCGGTCTTCGCGTTGGAAAATAAGCCCATCTCTTAATGCCTCCCTGCTGAACTGTATCGGGCCGTCGGTTTCGCGGCGCACTTATAGTGATGTTATTCCTCGGCCGGTCTTTCGGTTTGGTTAATGAGACATGGAGTAAGCGCATGTTTTTAAATACCTATTTATGTTTGCGTCGCGGTGCCATGCAACCTTTCCGGTACGGCTTTTGAGGGTGGCGTGATGATCGCCCACTTGTCATTTCTCGTGCGCCCTGCCTTACTGAGGGGCAATGGAGGCGGCGATGTGGGAATGGATCGGTGTGCTGTGCTGTCTGGCTGGACCGGCCATGGCGGCGGACTATTACGTCAATGGGACGACCGGTAACGACGCCCAGCCGGGTACTCAGGCGCAACCGTGGCGCAGCCTCAGCCGCGTCCATGCCCAGACGCTTGAACCCGGTGACCGTATTCTGCTGGCGCGTGGCACGGCCTTTGTCGGGCATCTGACCATTGCCCAGTCCGGCACCGAGGCCAAACCCATCGTGGTCAGCGCCTATGGCGAGGGGCCCGCGCCGAAGCTGATGAACCCGCGCTTCGGACTGGAATTCGGGCGGGTTGTGTCGGTGTACGGCAGCTATGTGACCGTCGAAAACCTCTACCTCTATGACGGGGCCACCCCGCCGCCGGATGAGCCGCCCTTGCCGTGGAAGGAAAGCCATCAGCACAAACTGGTGACCGAAATGGCCGGTATCTATACCGATGCCACCACCCACCACGTCACCCTGCAAAACAATGAATTCAACAACATGCCGGTGGGTGTTCGCGTGCGTGGCGCGAACTCACTTGTAAAAGGCAATTATTTTCACGACGCCTCGCGCATCACCGAATACTGGGGCGCGATGGCCATTGTCATCGTCGGGCCGCACAATGAGGTGGCGCACAACCGCATTGAAAACTACGGCTTCTATGGCGGGTCCTATGTCAATGACGGAGCGGCGGTCGAACTGGACGGCGAGGACCGTTTCTTCGACGCGCACCACACCTTTGTGCACCACAATCTGTCGCGCAATACCAAGGGTGGCTTTCTGGAAATCGCCGGCAATACGCACGACGTGACCATCGCCAAAAATATCAGCGACGATGTCGATAAGTTCGTCGGGACCAATGGCATCCGTAACCTGAAGATCGACGGCAACATCATCATCCGTACACGGATTCCGGACATTACGGACAAGGACTTCTGGTCGCTGCGCGCGATCTTCTGGTCGATCTGCTGGAACGGCTGCGCCGGCGACCGCGACGCCGGGGTGAGCATTACCCGCAATATCTTCTATCTGACGGCCCCGCATCGCATCTACCTGGGGCCGGACAATCCACACGGCTTTATGTCGGCCACGCACAGCGCCAATCTCTACTGGTCGCCGGACGGGGACGCCGCCGCCATGCTGGGTAAGCCACTGGGGGCTGAGGAGGCCATTGCCGATCCGGGGTTTAAAGACCTGCTCAACGGAGATTACGGGCGGCAAACGCAATGAAACCTCCTGATCCCGAAACACAACACGTCGAGCGCAATAGTGAGCGCGCCCGTTCGCTCTTCCTTCAATTGGCTGATAAGTATGCTTTAAAGTTGGAGTGGGATGAGACGTCTCCGGTTGAACTCGCGGCGACGCTGCCCCAACAGCCTGGCCTTGATTGGTCATTATGGCTGTGTTTGCAGAATAATGACGAGCTTTGGATTTCGGGCGGCTTTTTTACATTTTCGTGGTTTCCTGTGGAGGATGCCAAAGTAGAGGCTGAGTTTGCTGAGGCTCTGGACGGTATTCTGTCAGGAAGATTCCAACTCAGGTGTGTTTACGGATCACTAGGTCAATCACCGTGCCGAGTGGAACTTGAAACGGGCGCTTTCGATAAGGGGCCTTCGCTGGCTTCATACGGGTTTGGGCCGATATTTTTCAGATTCGGTGGTGCCGAGGTGATCCTGCGCAATGGTCATCCGACGATTAAAACTGGCCGCGCGGTGAAGCTGCCCTTGCCGTGATGTGTGCCTGACTATCGAAGCGAGGATCACAAAAAAATAATCCCCCACACCCCCTCGACAAGTGGGGACAGTTGCGCTATCGCATCCTCCCTTTAAGGCGTATTGCGTCCTTAAACCTGCCCGAATGCCGGTCTTCTGCTCTTTCCACCGGCGATGGGGCCTGACTTTCTGTTTTGGAAAGTTATTGAAAAACAGCGTCTTTGACCGAAAGCGGTCATAAAAGAGCGGGCGCATCCAACTGTTTCTCAATGCCCCATCCGGGGTTTCTCGACACATTCACTGCGTCTCAAACGCTTTACAGGAACAACGATGGCCTTATCGTTCACCGAAAAGAAGCGGATTCGGAAGTCTTTTGGCCGAATCCCCGAAGCGATCCGTATGCCGAACCTGATCGAGGTTCAGCGCTCCTCCTACGAACAATTCCTGCAACGTTTCGTCCGCGCTTCGGAGCGCGTTGACGACGGTCTGGAAGCCGTGTTCAAGAGCGTCTTCCCGGTCAAGGACTTCAACGAGCGTGCGACCCTCGAATACGTCTCTTACGAGTTCGAAGAGCCGAAATACGACGTCGAAGAGTGCATTCAGCGCGACATCACCTATGCCGCTCCGCTGAAGGTCAAGCTGCGCCTGATCGTGTTTGAAACGGACGAGGACACGGGTGCCCGTTCGGTGAAGGACATCAAGGAGCAGGACGTCTATATGGGCGATATCCCGCTCATGACGGACAAGGGCACCTTTATCGTCAACGGCACCGAGCGCGTGATCGTGTCGCAGATGCACCGTTCGCCGGGCGTCTTCTTCGACCACGACAAGGGCAAGACCCATTCGTCGGGTAAGCTTCTCTTCGGCGCGCGCATCATCCCGTACCGCGGTTCGTGGCTCGATTTCGAATTCGACGCCAAGGACATCGTCTATGTGCGTATCGACCGCCGCCGCAAGCTGCCCGCCACGACCTTCCTGTCGGCGCTGGGCATGGACGGCGAAGAAATCCTCACCACCTTCTACGACGTCGTGCCCTATGAGAAGCGCGATGCCGGCTGGGTCACGCCGTACAAGTTCGAGCGCTGGCGCGGGGTGAAGCCGGAATTCGACCTGATCGACGCCGACTCGGGCGAAGTGGTCGCGCAGGCCGGGACCAAGATTTCGGCGCGGACCGCCAAGAAGCTGGGCGACACGGTGAAGGCGCTGCTGCTTTCGCCGGACGCCCTGAATGGCAAGTATCTGGCGCGCGACGCGGTCAATTTCGAGACTGGCGAAATCTACGCAGAAGCCGGTGACGAGCTGGACCCCGCCGCCATCAAGGTGCTGGAAGAGCAGGGCTTCACCACCATCGACGTGCTCGATATTGACCACGTGACCGTGGGTGCCTATCTGCGCAACACGCTGCGTGTCGATAAGAACACCTCGCGTGAAGATGCGCTGTTCGACATCTACCGCGTCATGCGTCCGGGCGAGCCGCCCACGATCGAAGCCGCTGAAGCCATGTTCCAGGGCCTGTTCTTCGAACTGGAGCGCTACGACCTGTCGGCCGTGGGCCGCGTCAAGATGAACATGCGTCTTGAGCAGGACGTCGCCGATTCCGAGCGCACCCTGCGCAAGGACGATATTCTGAAGATCCTGCGCATCCTGATCGGTCTGCGCGACGGTCGCGGCGAAATCGACGATATCGACAACCTCGGTAACCGTCGCGTGCGTTCGGTGGGCGAACTGCTGGAAAACCAGTACCGCGTCGGCCTGCTGCGCATGGAACGCGCCATCAAGGAGCGCATGTCGTCGGTCGATATCGACACCGTCATGCCGCACGATCTGATCAATGCCAAGCCGGCCGCGGCGGCGGTGCGTGAATTCTTCGGTTCGTCGCAGCTGTCGCAGTTCATGGACCAGACGAACCCGCTGTCGGAAATCACGCACAAGCGCCGCCTGTCGGCCCTTGGGCCGGGCGGTCTGACGCGCGAACGCGCGGGCTTCGAAGTCCGCGACGTGCACCCGACCCACTATGGCCGTATCTGCCCGATTGAAACGCCGGAAGGCCCGAACATCGGTCTGATCAACTCGCTGGCCACCCACGCCCGCGTCAATAAGTACGGCTTCATCGAAAGTCCCTACCGCAAGGTCATCGACGGCAAGCCGCAGGACGAAGTCGTCTATATGTCGGCGATGGAAGAGTCCAAGCACGTCATCGCTCAGGCCAATATCAAGCTGGGCAGCGAAGGCATTGTCGAAGACCTCGTGCCGGGCCGTGTCAACGGTGAGCCGGGTCTGCAACCGGCCCCGACCGTCGATTATATGGACGTGTCGCCGAAGCAGGTTGTTTCGGTCGCCGCCGCCCTGATCCCGTTCCTCGAAAACGACGACGCCAACCGCGCGCTGATGGGTTCGAACATGCAGCGTCAGGCCGTGCCGCTGGTGAAGGCCGATGCGCCCTTCGTCGGCACCGGCATGGAATCGGTCGTCGCCCGCGACTCCGGGGCCACCATTGCCGCCCGCCGTACCGGCGTGATCGAGCAGGTGGACGCCACCCGTATCGTTGTGCGCGCCACGGACGAGCTTGATCCTACCAAGCCGGGCGTCGATATCTACCGCCTGTCGAAGTTCCAGCGTTCGAACCAGAACACCTGTATCAACCAGCGTCCGATCGTGAACGTGGGTGACAAGGTGTCGGCCGGTGACATCATCGCCGACGGTCCGTCTACCGACCTCGGCGATCTGGCTCTGGGCCGCAACGTCCTCGTCGCCTTCATGCCGTGGAACGGCTACAACTTCGAAGACTCGATTCTGATTTCCGAACGCATCGTGCGCGACGACATCTTCACCTCTATCCACCTGGAAGAGTTTGAAGTCATGGCCCGCGACACGAAGCTTGGGCCGGAAGAAATCACCCGCGACATCCCGAACGTCGGCGAAGAAGCCCTGCGCAACCTCGACGAAGCCGGTATCGTGGCCATCGGTGCCGAGGTGCAGCCGGGCGACATCCTCGTCGGCAAGGTGACGCCGAAGGGCGAAAGCCCGATGACGCCGGAAGAAAAGCTGCTGCGCGCCATCTTCGGTGAAAAGGCTTCGGACGTGCGTGACACTTCGCTCCGTCTGCCCCCCGGCGTCGCCGGTACCATCGTCGAAGTCCGCGTCTTCAACCGTCACGGTGTGGACAAGGACGAACGCGCCATGGCTATCGAGCGCGCCGAAATCGAGCGTCTGGGCAAGGACCGCGACGACGAACTGTCGATCCTTGAGCGCAACATCTATGGCCGCCTGAAGGAAGTCATCCTCGGTCAGACCGCCGTTTCGGGCCCGAAGGGTCTGGGTCGCGGTGAAATCACCGAAGAGAAGCTCTCCGAAATCTCGAAGGGCCTGTGGTGGCAGATTGCGCTCGAAGACGAGAAGCTGATGGGCGAGCTGGAGGCCATGAAGCGCCAGTTCGAAGACGCCCGCAAGCGTCTGGACCGTCGCTTCGAGGATAAGGTCGAAAAGCTGCAACGCGGCGACGAACTGCCGCCGGGCGTCATGAAGATGGTCAAGGTCTTCGTGGCCGTGAAGCGCAAGCTTCAGCCGGGCGACAAGATGGCCGGCCGTCACGGCAACAAGGGGGTTATCTCCAAGATCCTCCCGGTCGAAGACATGCCGTTCCTCGCCGATGGTGAGCACGTCGATATCGTGCTGAACCCGCTGGGCGTGCCGTCGCGCATGAACGTCGGTCAGATCTTCGAAACCCACCTCGGCTGGGCCTGCGCCAATATCGGCAAGCAGATCACCAACCTGCTCGAAGAGTGGCAGAACGGCGGTCAGAAGCAGGCGCTTATCGACCACCTGAAGGGCGCTTACGGTGCCGATCAGGAGCTGCCGGAAACGGAAGAAGAGCTGATCGAACTGGCGAAAAACCTCGCGCGCGGCGTGCCGATTGCGACCCCGGTCTTTGACGGTGCGCACATTAACGACATCGAGAACATGCTTGAGTTTGCCGGTCTCGATCGTTCGGGTCAGTCGATCCTGTACGATGGTCTGACGGGTGAGCAGTTCAAGCGTCCGGTCACCGTCGGCATCATCTACATGCTGAAGCTGCACCACCTTGTCGATGACAAGATCCACGCACGCTCCATCGGGCCATACTCGCTCGTCACCCAGCAGCCGCTGGGCGGTAAGGCGCAGTTCGGCGGTCAGCGCTTCGGGGAAATGGAGGTCTGGGCTCTGGAAGCCTATGGTGCCGCCTATACCCTGCAGGAAATGCTGACCGTGAAGTCGGACGACGTGGCCGGCCGGACCAAGGTGTACGAAGCCATCGTCCGCGGCGACGACAGCTTCGAAGCCGGTATCCCGGAAAGCTTCAACGTCCTGATCAAGGAAATGCGTTCGCTGGGTCTGAACGTGGAACTGGAAAACGGGCAGGGATAGTCCTGACCTCCGCCTATGCTCCTCCCCTGCGTAGCGGGGGAGGGGGACCACGAAGTGGTGGAGGGGGCCTGCCCCCGCATCGCTGCCCACTAAGTTCTAATGACGGAAAGCTGGAATTCATATGAACCAGGAAGTCCTCAATATCTTCAATCCGGTCCAGGTCGCCCCGACCTTCGACCAGATCCGCATCACCCTGGCCTCGCCCGAAAAGATCCTGTCGTGGTCGTTCGGTGAGATCAAGAAGCCGGAAACCATCAACTACCGCACGTTCAAGCCGGAACGTGACGGCCTGTTCTGCGCCCGTATCTTCGGTCCGACCAAGGACTACGAATGCCTGTGCGGCAAGTACAAGCGCATGAAGTACAAGGGCATTATCTGCGAAAAGTGCGGCGTCGAAGTAACCCTGTCGCGCGTTCGCCGTGAACGCATGGGCCATATCGAGCTGGCGTCGCCGGTCGCGCACATCTGGTTCCTGAAGTCGTTGCCTTCCCGCATCGCCATGTTCCTCGACATGGCGCTGAAGGACGTTGAGCGCGTTCTGTACTTTGAAAACTACATCGTCACCGAGCCGGGCCTGACGCCGCTGAAGCTCAACTCGCTGCTCAGCGAAGACGAGTATTATCGCTATCAGGAAGAGTTCGGCGACGACAGCTTCACCGCTGAAATCGGGGCCGAAGCCATCCGCAACATGCTGATGTCGATGGACCTCAACGAGGTCGCCGACAAGCTGCGTGCCGAACTGGCCGACAATCCGTCGGAAATGAAGGCCAAGAAGGCCTCCAAGCGCCTCAAGCTGATCGAAAACTTCATCGAATCCGGCAACCGTCCGGAATGGATGGTGCTGACGGTCGTGCCGGTCATCCCGCCGGAACTGCGCCCGCTGGTGCCGCTGGACGGTGGCCGTTTCGCCACCTCTGACCTCAACGACCTCTATCGCCGCGTCATCAACCGCAACAACCGTCTGAAGCGCCTGATGGAACTGCGCGCGCCGGACATCATCATCCGCAACGAAAAGCGGATGTTGCAGGAATCGGTCGATGCCCTGTTTGACAACGGCCGTCGCGGTCGCGTCATCACAGGTGCCAACAAGCGTCCGCTGAAGTCGCTGGCCGACATGCTGAAGGGTAAGCAGGGTCGCTTCCGTCAGAACCTGCTTGGTAAGCGCGTGGACTATTCCGGTCGTTCGGTTATCACCGTCGGTCCGGAACTGAAGCTGCACGAATGCGGCCTGCCCAAGAAGATGGCGCTGGAACTGTTCAAGCCCTTCATCTATGCGCGACTCGACGCCAAGGGCCTGTCGGGCACCGTCAAGCAGTCCAAGCGCATGGTCGAGCGCGAGCAGCCGCAGGTGTGGGACATCCTCGAAGAGGTCATCCGTGAACACCCGGTCCTGCTCAACCGCGCCCCGACCCTGCACCGCCTCGGCATTCAGGCCTTTGAACCGAAGCTGATCGAAGGCAAGGCGATCCGTCTGCACCCGCTCGTCTGTTCGGCCTTCAACGCCGACTTCGACGGCGACCAGATGGCCGTCCACGTGCCCCTGTCGCTCGAAGCGCAGCTTGAAGCGCGCGTGCTGATGATGTCCACCAACAACATCCTCAGCCCCGCTAACGGCAAGCCGATCATCGTGCCGTCGCAGGACATCGTGCTGGGTCTCTACTACCTGTCGCTGGTCAAGGACGGTGAGCTGGGTGAAGGCATGATCTTCGCCGACCTCAACGAAATCCAGTCGGCGCTCGACGCTGGTGTCGTTTCCATGCACGCCAAGGTCAAGTGCCGCTTCACCGAAGTGGACCCGGACGGCGTTCAGCGCACCCGCGTCATCGACACGACGCCGGGCCGCATGAAGATCGCTGCCCTGCTGCCGCTGCACGCTTCCATCGGCGTCCGCGTTCTGGAAAAGAACCTGACCAAGAAGGAAATCGGTAACCTGATCGACGTGGTCTATCGCCACTGCGGTCAGAAGGCGACGGTGATCTTCGCCGACCAGATGATGGCTCTGGGCTTCAAGGAAGCTGCCCGCGCCGGTATCTCGTTCGGTAAGGACGACATCGTTATCCCCGAAACCAAGCACGGCATCGTCGAAGAGACGCGCAAGCTGGTGGAAGAATACGAGCAGCAATACGCCGACGGTCTGATCACCAAGGGTGAGAAGTACAACAAGGTGGTTGACGCCTGGTCCAAGGCGACCGACCGCGTGTCGGACGAGATGATGAAGGAAATCAGCCGCAAGCTGAAGACCGACGATGGCCGTGAAAAGGAGATCAACTCGATCTACATGATGGCCAACTCCGGTGCCCGCGGTTCGCAGGCCCAGATGAAGCAGCTCGGCGGGATGCGCGGCCTGATGGCCAAGCCGGACGGTTCGATCATCGAAACGCCGATCATCTCGAACTTCAAGGAAGGCCTGACCGTTCTTGAATACTTCAACTCGACCCACGGTGCGCGTAAGGGTCTGGCCGATACGGCTCTGAAGACGGCGAACTCCGGTTACCTGACCCGTCGTCTCGTGGACGTGGCTCAGGACTGCATCATCATGGAAGAGGACTGCGGCACGACCAAGGGCATCACCATGCGCGCCGTCGTCGAAGGCGGTGACGTGCTGGTGTCTCTGGGCGCGCGCGTCCTTGGTCGCACCACGGCCGAAGACATCAAGGACGTCGCTTCGGGCGAAGTCGTGGTGCCGGCCGACACCTATGTCGATGAAAACGTCGTCGATCAGATCGAAGCTTCCGGCGTTCAGTCGGTCAAGGTGCGCTCGGTCCTCACCTGTGAGGCCGAACAGGGCACCTGCGCCGCCTGCTACGGTCGTGACCTGGCCCGCGGCACCCGCGTCAATATGGGTGAAGCGGTCGGCGTCATCGCCGCGCAGTCGATCGGTGAACCGGGCACCCAGCTCACCATGCGTACCTTCCACATCGGCGGTACGGCTCAGGTGGCCGAGCAGTCCTTCTATGAGACGACGTCGGCCGGCGTGATCAAGCTGTCGGCGGCTCCGACCGTCCGTGGCTCGCACGGCGACCTGATCTCCATGTCGCGCAACCTGATCATCACCATCCATCACGATGGCAAGGATCGCGAAACCTACAAGGTGCCCTACGGCTCGCGTCTGCGCGTCGAAGAGGGCACCGAGGTCAAGAAGGGCCAGCGTCTGGCGGAGTGGGACCCCTATACCACCCCGATCATCACCGAAGTCGGCGGTAAGATCCGCTTCGAAGATCTGACCGAAGGTCAATCGGTCCGCGAGGAAACCGACGAAGCCACCGGCATCACCAACCGCGTCGTCACCGACTTCCGCGCCTCTTCGCGCGCGGCGGATCTGCGTCCGACCCTCGGTCTGGTCGATGACAGCGGCGCCTATAAGCGTCTGTCGAACGGGGCCGAAGCCCGCTACCTGCTGCCGGTCGGGGCCATTCTATCCGTCGGCAATGGCGACGAGGTCCGTCCGGGTGAAATCATCGCCCGTATCCCGACCGAAGGTGCCAAGACCCGCGACATCACCGGCGGTCTGCCGCGCGTCGCCGAACTGTTCGAAGCCCGCCGTCCGAAGGATTGCGCCGTCATCGCCGAAATGGATGGCCGCGTCGAATTCGGTCGCGACTACAAGAACAAGCGCCGCATCAAGATCACCCCGGAGGACGGTGGCGAACCCGTCGAATTCCTGATCCCGAAGGGCAAGCATATCTCCGTCCACGACGGCGATATCATCCAGAAGGGCGACTACATCATCGACGGCAACCCCGATCCGCACGATCTGCTGCGTATTCAGGGCGTTGAGGCGCTGGCCGAATACCTCGTCAACGAGGTGCAGGAGGTCTATCGTCTGCAAGGCGTGCCGATCAACGACAAGCACATCGAAGTCGTGGTCCGTCAGATGCTGCAAAAGGTCGAAATCCTGGAGCCCGGCGATACCGGCCTCATCAAGGGCGATCAGCTCGACAAGGGCGAAGTGGAAGCCGAGAACCTCAAGGCTGAAAAACGTGGCGGTCGTCCCGCCCTCACGGCCCCGGTCCTGCTCGGTATCACCAAGGCCTCGCTCAACACCAAGAGCTTCTTCTCGGCCGCTTCGTTCCAGGAAACGACGCGCGTCCTGACCGAAGCCTCGGTGCAGGGCAAGATCGACACCCTCGATGGCCTGAAGGAAAACGTCATCGTCGGCCGCCTGATCCCGGTCGGCACCGGCGCCTACCTGCGCCGCCTGCAACGCATCGCCATGAAGCGCGACGAGGCTCTGGCCCATCAGCGCGAAGAGACGATGGAGCCGCTGCCGGCGGAAGTCCTGCTCGAAGGCCCTGCGGCCGAGTAAGCATGAAAGAAAGGCGAGGGGTCTCGACCCCTCGACCCCCCAAACAAAAAAGCCTCCGGGGTTCGCTCCGGAGGCTTTTTTCGGTCCTTGACGGTATGTCACCCATGGGTTACATGTAACCTATGGGTTATATTTCTAAGGCGACCGACGTGGATAACGAAAAGCGGATTGAGCAGGCCGAAAGACAGAGACTCTGGCGACGTTTGTTGCTGGCCATTAATGGTGTTGCCTATTTTGCGTGGATCGGTTCGCAAGGTTTAAACCAGACCGGCCTCCTCGGCTGGTCCCCGCAAGAGTGGAGCCTCATCCAGACACTCAGCTGGCCGATCTGGGCGATAAGTCTGGGGGGCGTGTTCGTGCAGATGGCGTGGTTGCGACGCAACCGACAGGTGACGCGACTGATCGATGATGAGCGCACCGCCCATGTCACAAGATACGCCTATCAAGGGGGATATTGGGGGTTGTTACTGGCGGTCGCCGCCGTCTATGCGGCGACCTTCTTTACTCAGGTGGATGCCCGCGTCGTCCTGCCGCTACTGTTGGCAACGGGGGTCACGCTCAATTCGTTTATCTATGCCTGGCTTTACCGGGGATAGGGCCCAATGCACGAAGTGAGGCTTAAAAACCGGCTGAAAGATATCCGTTCAGCCCGCAATCTGACGCAGGCCGATCTGGCCGTGATGGCCGGTGTATCGCGCAAGACAATCAATACCATTGAAAACGAGGTCTTCGTGCCTTCGACCCTGTTGGCGCTCAAACTGGCCGAGGTGCTCGATTGTCGTGTTGAAGACATATTCTATCTGGAAGGAGGCTCCCGATGAACTGGATGCAGGCCGATAAACAGTATCGGAAAAAGCGTTTTGAGAAGGCTGAGCAGCGCCGCAAGGCCATGATGCAGGTGGCTGTCCAGATTGCGCTATGGAGCGGTACTTTAGGGGGTATGGCCTGGCTGGCCAGTCTTGCCTTCCTTGTGCGGTGATGACGACGCCTGTCCGCCGTCCTACTTCTATAAGAATCATTCGGCGTGAAGGCGGGCAGACGGCTTCAACTGTCGGTAAAGCCACGGCTCAACAAGCGACACGACAACCATAACGGCGGCGCTGGCAAAGGCCAGACCCAGCGCGTTCAGCGCCAAGGCTCCGTAACAGGCGCAACCGCCTGTAGCGATGAGCATAACGATCCCTAGCACATGTAAGGGGGCCCACTGACCGCTCGTAACGCGGATAAACAGCAGGTTACCAAGGAGGTAGAGGGCGGGGCCGCCAAGGATCGACGTCATATTGACAACCCCGGCCGCTTCATGCGGATGCAGAAGAACGTGCTCGTCACCGACGGCCGTCAGTATAATCCCCGCAACCAATAACAGATGGACATAGGTATAGGCGACCTGCGCCAGTTCGCCGGGCAACTCCGCCGTGGCGATCTTATGGCTGGCCTTACTGGCCGTGATGCCAAAATAGAGCCACCACATAGCGATACAGGTGATAAAGGATTGCAGGAAGGCGAGGGTGGTATCAATGGACAGGGCTTCCTTTGCAAAGCTGGCCCCCATGACGAGGATCGACTCGCCGAGGGCGATGATAACAAATAAGCCGCAGCGTTCGGCCAGATGTTCGCCATCGACGTCCCAGGTTTCAAATGACGACTTGCCAATACCCGGCACCCAGTAAAAGGCGCGCGGCCCGATATATTCGATCAGAAGAGCTATCGCCCACAGACCCAGCCGGGCGTCGCCGTGACTGAATGCGCCCCCTATCCAGAAGGCACCCGACACCACGAACCACGTCGTAATGCGAATAAAATTCAGATGGTTTTCATGACTATGGGCGCGCACATTGATAGCCATGAACAGCGACCGCCCCACCTGCATGGCCACGTAGCAGCCGGCGAAGATCAGTCCGTGGGTCGGGCTGGAAAAGGCCTGCGGCAGAGAGGTTGTCAGTCCAAGCCCGACCAGCATCAGAACGAACAGCATGACCCGAACCGGCCCGCTTTCGGGATTCATCCAGTTGGTCACCCACGAGGTATAGATCCATACCCACCATACGGCGAGCAGCAGAAACCCCGTTTCCAGCGCGCCTCTTGGGGTGAAATGAGCCAGAAGCGAATGCGATAACTGCGTGATAGCGAACACAAAAACCAGATCGAAGAACAGCTCGATAAAGCTGACCCGGCCTGAATGAGCGGCGTTGCGATCGCGAAACAGGAGTGATGTCATATGGCTTGCCCCGCCGCCCAGCCTGATGACCAGGCCCACTGGAAATTATAGCCGCCCAGCCAACCCGTAACATCCAGCGCTTCGCCAATAACGTACAGGCCGGGACAGAGCAGACTTTCCATGGTTTGCGAAGAGATTTGCCGGGTGTCAATCCCCCCCACGGTCACCTCGGCGGTGCGGTAACCTTCGGTGCCGTCGGGGATCAGCGCCCACGGCTGCATCAGGGCCGTCAGCGCGCTTAAGCGCTTGTCCGAAAGGTCGGCAATGCGAGTCTCAGGGGCGATGATCGTGGCCTCCAGAATGCGTTCACTCAGGCGCGCCGGCACGAGGTCGGGCAGGACATTGCCGATATGCTGGCGCGGCGTGGATTGGCGGCGCTCCTTCAAAACGGCCAAAGCGTCGGTACCCGGCAGGAGGTCGATTTCCACCGTCTGTCCCGGTGTCCAGAAGGACGAAATCTGCAACATGGCCGGCCCCGACAGGCCGCGGTGGGTAAACAGGAATCCGTCCTCAAACACCGTCTTGCCGATGCGGGCGCGTGCCTGAAGAGAGACGCCGGAAAGTCCTGAAATATAATCGAGTTTTTGTCCGCCCAGCGTAAAGGGCACAAGGCCCGCACGCGGGGCAATCAGCCCATGCCCGAAGCGTTGCGCCACCTCATAGGCAAAGCCCGTCGCCCCCATCTTGGGGATCGACAGACCACCCGTGGCCAGCACCAGCTTCGGCGTCTCGATCACGCCATCCGGCAGGGAGAGGCGAAACCCCTCTGGCGTCTTGTCGAGCCCCTGCACCGGGCTTTGCAGCCACAGTTCGCCGCCGTGGGCGCGCAGATCGCCCAGCAGCATGTCGATAATGTCTTTGGCCGAGTTGTCGCAGAACAACTGGCCTTCGGTCTTGTGATGATAGGGGATATTGTGGGCGATGACGCGGTCGAGAAAATCCCACGGTCCGAAGCGCTTGAGCGCCGATTTGCAGAAATGCGGGTTTTGCGACAGATAGTGTTTGGGCGCGGCCTCAAGGTGCGTAAAGTTGCAACGCCCGCCGCCGGAAATGCGGATCTTCTCCGCCGGGGCCCGCGCATGGTCGATGACGACCACCTTGCGACCGCGCTTTGCCGCTTCGATGCCGCACATCAATCCGGCGGCACCGGCCCCGATTATGACCGCCTCAAAGCTACGCATGGACTTATCCCGAAAAATTTACCGCGACCTGACGCTTGGTCACGCTTGTGTCTGAAAAAATTGCCGTTAAGGTCAAGCCCGACGGCGTCAACTCAAGCGCCTTACACACACTCAGAGGAAATGACCATGTCCGATCTGGCCGCCATTACGCAAAAAATCACCGCCGCCGTGGGCGAAAACTCCGGTCTGGGCAAGATCGTCAAGCTCGACTTCGGTGACGATGGCAAGATCCTGATCAATGCCGCCAATGTGCCGAACGTCGTCTCCAACGAAGACGGCGCCGCCGATACTACGGTCGTCGTCTCCATCGACAACCTGAAGGCGCTGGCGCAGGGCCAGCTCGATCCGATGATGGCCTTCATGCAGGGCAAGCTGAAGATCATCGGCGACATGGGCATCGCCCAGAAGCTGGTGCCGCTACTCAAAGGCTAAACCTCGAAAGCCCCGCTTCGGCGGGGTTTTTTGTTAGCCCGGCCCCGAGCGATTGGGGGCCGACTGCGCGATCACCCGGTCGCCGACAAACGGATTGTGGGCGCGTTCGGCGGCGAAGCTCGACATCGGGCCGTGCCCGCAGACGAACTGCACATCGCCCAGCGGCCAAAGCCGCGTGGTGATGGCGTTGATCAGGTCGGCATGGTTGCCGCGCGGAAAGTCGGTGCGCCCGATCGAGCCGCGAAACAGAATATCCCCCACCTGAGCGAACTGGCTTTCGGGGTGGTAGAAGATGACGTGGCCCGGCGTATGGCCGGGGCAGTGGATCACCTGCCATTCGGTTTCGCCCAGGGTCACCGTGTCGCCGTGCGTGAGCCAGCGCGTCGGCTCGAAGCTTCGGGCGTCGTAAATCCCCCAGCGTTTGGCGTCTTCCGGGATGCGTTCGATCCAGAAGCGGTCGTCCTCGTGCGGGCCTTCGATGGGCGCGCCCGTCGCCTCATGCAAAGCCTCCGTCCCGCCCGCGTGGTCGGCGTGGCCGTGCGTCACCCAGATTTTCTCAACCGTCAGGCCGCGTCGCTTTATTTCGGACAGCACCGGCTCGATATCGCCGCCGGGGTCGATCACGGCGGCTTTCTGCGTTTTCGTGCACCACACGACGGTGCAGTTCTGCTGTAGCGGCGTGACGGGGGCAACGAACAGACGGATAGGGGGGGCAGCGGTCATAAGGGTCCGGATAGAGGCATTTGGATCACGCACTGTGGCACTTCGTGACAGAATGGTTAAGCCTGTGGCGTGAACTTGGTTGCAGAGTGAACTTTTGCATTATAGGCTCAAAACCTTCGGCTTCGCATCAACGGAAGTCAGTAAAAAAGATAGGGGGGTCTGGATAATCCTCAGGGGATGGTCCCGACCAGATCAGAGTTCATCAAAGGGTGACAAATGAACACTTGGCGCATTAAGCCATTGGATGCGATCCTGGCGACCGCAGAAAAGAAGTCTCTGCATCGCTCGCTGGGCGCTTTCCAGCTCACCATGCTGGGGATTGGGGCGATCATCGGGACGGGTATCTTCGTCCTGACGGCAGCGGCGGCTCAGAAGGCCGGTCCGGGGATGATGCTTTCTTTTATCGTGGCCGGTTTTGTCTGTGCGGTGGCCGCGCTCTGCTATTCCGAACTGGCTTCGATGGTGCCGGTGTCGGGTTCGGCCTATACCTACACCTATGCGGTGATGGGCGAACTGCTGGCCTGGATGGTCGGCTGGGCCCTCATTCTCGAATACGCGGTGGCCGCGTCTGCCGTCTGCGTTGGCTGGTCCGGCTATATTATGGGGCTGATCGAACACGCGACGGGGTTTGCGTTGCCGGAACTCCTCAGTAACGGGCCGGCCTGGTCGATGAACGGCTATATGCCGGTCGCCGACTTCAGCCACGGTATCGTCAACCTGCCGGCCATCATCGTGGCGGGGCTGGTGACGTGGTTGCTGGTCATGGGGACGTCCGAAAGCGCCATGGTCAATGCCATTCTGGTGGTGATCAAGGTGACGGCGCTGACGGCCTTCATCGTCCTCAGCCTGCCGCTGCTCAAAGGCGAGAATTTCACGCCCCTGATGCCGACGGGTCTGTTCGGCCATGACGGTCTGGGGGTCATCGGGGCCGCCGCCTCAATCTTCTTCGCCTATGTCGGCTTCGATGCGGTTTCGACCGCCGCCGAAGAAACCAAGAACCCGCAGCGCAATGTCCCCATCGGCCTGATCGGGTCGCTGGCCATCTGCACCATCTTCTACCTGCTGGTCGCCGCCGGTGTGATCGGCACGGTCGGCGCTCAGCCCCTGCGTGACGCCGCCGGTGTCGTCCTGTCACCCGATTCGGCGGCCTTTGCGGCCCACTGTAAGGAACTGGCGGCGGCGGGGAATGCCCCCATTGTCTGTTCGCGCGAAGCTCTGGCCGAGGTTCTGCGCATCAACGGCTTCGCTCAGGTCGGCAATCTGGTCGGTTTGGCGGCCTCGATCGCCCTGCCGTCGGTTATCCTGATGATGATCTATGGCCAGACGCGCATCTTCTTCGTCATGGCCCGCGATGGCCTGCTGCCGGAAAAGCTGGCCGATGTGCACCCGAAGTGGAAGACGCCGTGGAAGGTCACCATCTTCACCGGTATCTTCGTCGCCATTGCGGCCGCCTTCTTCCCGGTCGGTCAACTGGCGGACATCTCCAACTCCGGTACGCTGTTTGCCTTCTTCATGGTGGCCATCGCGGTTCTGGTCCTGCGCAAGACCGATCCGAACCGTCGCCGTCCGTTCAAGACGCCGCTGATCTGGATCGTCGCCCCGCTGGCCATTGCCGGAACGCTGGGCCTCTACCTCAACCTGCCGCTGGTGGCCAAGCTGGTGCTGCCCATCTGGGGCGCCATCGGTCTGGTCATCTACTTTGGCTACAGCCGCAGCCATTCGCACGTCGGCAAGGGTCTGATCGAGGTGCATGAGGACGACTCGGATGTGCCGCCCAGCTCGGTGCCGCCAATCAGCTAAGCCTTGATTGCTGACAAGCATAGGTTACAGAGAACGCCTCGGCTCCAGAGCCGGGGCGTTTTTTGTCGGAACAGACCGTGCTGCCCATTGAAGAGATTTTTGCGCCGCTGAGGGCCTTTCTGGCTGAGCGGACGACCGCCATCCTGATCGCGCCGCCGGGGGCGGGCAAGACGACGGGCGTGCCACTGGCCCTGCTCGATGAAGCGTGGCTGGCCGGGCAAAAGATCGTGATGCTGGAGCCGCGCCGGTTGGCGGCGCGGGCGGCGGCCATGCGTATGGCGGAGGTCTTGGGCGAACCCGTGGGCCAGACGGTCGGCTACCGCGTGCGCGGCGACAGCCGGGTATCCAAACAGACGCGCATCGAAGTCGTCACCGAAGGGGTGTTTTCGCGGCTGATCGTCGATGATCCGACGCTGGAAGGCATGGGCTGCGTCATTTTCGACGAATTTCATGAACGCAGCCTCGATGCCGATCTGGGGCTGGCCTTCGCCCGCGACAGCCAGAGCGTGCTGCGCGACGATCTGCGTATTCTTGTCATGTCGGCAACGCTGGACGGGGAGCGCGTCCGAAGCGTGTTGCCCGATGCGGAGGTGTTTCATTCTCTGGGCCGCGCCTTTCCGGTGACCACCCACTATACCGGCCGCGATCAGACTCTGCGGCTGGAAGAGGATGTGGCGAAGGTCGTGGCGCGGGTGGCGGCGCGGCTGACGCCCGAGCGTGCCGAGACGATGCTGGTCTTCCTGCCGGGGCAGGGCGAAATCCACCGTGTGGCGACGCTGCTGGCCGAAAAGGGCCTGCCGCCCTTCATTGAGGTGCACAAGCTCTATGGCGCGATGGAGGCGAAGGATCAGACGCGGGTGCTGGCCAAAAATGCCCCCGGCACGCCGCGCATCGTGCTGGCCACGGCCATTGCCGAAACCTCGCTGACGCTCGACAAGGTGTCGATGGTGGTCGATAGCGGCGTGGCGCGGCTGGGGCGCTTCGATGCGGCGCGCGGCGTGGTGCGCATGGTGACCGAGCGCGTCTCAAAAGCGGCCGCCGATCAGCGGCGCGGGCGGGCCGGGCGGACGCAGGCGGGCGACTGCTACCGCCTGTGGGATGAAGAAAACGACCGGTCTCTGATCCCCTTTGCGCGGCCGGAAATCCTCGATACCGACCTGTCGCGGCTGGTGCTTGACCTGCGCCTGTGGGGGGCGAAATCGACAGACGGATTAGCTCTGCTTGATCATCCACCGAAGGCGGCTTTGCACGAGGCCGAAAAGCTGCTGCGCGGGCTGGATATTCTTGATGCAAAGGGTGAAGTCACGCCGCACGGGCGGCTGGTTGGGCGGCTGCCCATGTCGCCGCGTCTGGGGCACATGCTGCTGCTGGCGGCGCGCGATGGCCTGAGCGATCAGGGGGCGGCTCTGGCGGTGTTACTGTCGGAAAACGGTCTGGGGGGCAAGGCGACCGATCTCGACCTGCGGCTGGAGGGCCTGTCGAAGGAGCGTTCGCCCAAGGTGGCGCAGGCGCGGCAGCTGGCGCAGACCTGGGCGCGTCTGGCCGGGCAACTGGTGCGTGATCTGCCGAAGGACGCAGCGTATGCGCAAAGCGCCGTCAAATCGGTCCATGCCCTGCTGGCCGAATGTTTCCCGGAGCGCGTGGCCAAGGCGCGGGGGAAGGCCGGGGAATTTGTCATGGCCAATGGGCGCGGCGTCTATGTCGATGAACATGATCCGCTGGCGCGCGCGCCCTATATCGCGGTGGGCGATCTGGGCGGCGGGGCCGGGCGCGACCGCGTGCTGCTGGGGGCGGCCCTGAGCGAGGCCGAGGTCTTGAGCCTGTTTGCGGACCGACTGGAAAAGCGCACCGTGCTGGAGCGCTTTAATGGCCGCTACCGCGCGCTGGCGCAGGTGCGCTTCGGCGAGCTGATCCTGTCGAGCCAGCCCTTACCCGCCGTGCCACCGGAATTGCTGATTGAGGCCGAGGCTGAAGAAATCCGCACCAAGGGGCTGAAAGTCCTCAAATTTTCCGAAAATGCCGAAAGCCTGCGCGCGCGGGTCAATTTTCTACACGCGCAGGACCCGACCTGGCCCGACCTGTCGGATGAGGCCCTGCTGAGCGGTCTGGCCGACTGGCTGGGCCCCTATGCCGCGGGGCGGCCCCTTCTTTCGCTGACCGCCAGCGACGTGTATCAGGCCCTGCTGGGGCGGCTCGATTATGACCAGCAACGCGCGCTCGATACACTGGCGCCCGAACACTGGCGGATGCCGACGGGGTCGAATATCCGCATCGACTATGGGGCCGAAGGCGGGCCGCGGCTGGAGGTGCGGGTGCAGGAACTGTATGGCGTGACGCAGCACCCCGTGGTGGGGCCGCAGCGGACGCCACTGACCCTGGCTCTGCTGTCGCCGGCGCATCGCCCTATCCAGATTACGAAAAACCTGCCCGCTTTCTGGGACGGCTCATGGGCGGAGGTGCGCAGCGACATGAAGGGCCGCTATCCGCGCCACGTCTGGCCGGAAAACCCCCGCGACGCCGACCCCACCACGCGGGCCAAGCCGCGCGGTACGTAAAACCATGATCTCACATTTTTTGTCGCGCATTTGATTCCGAAACGGAGTTCGGCGAAGCCAAAACCGTTGCACACTTTTCGGAATGCGCTCTACACCCAACGTATAAGCCACAGGAGTTGCCATGATCACCGTCCATCACCTGAACAATTCGCGTTCGCAGCGCGTGCTGTGGCTTCTGGAAGAACTGGGGCTCGACTATGAGATCGTGCGCTATCAGCGCGATCCCGACATGTTCGCGCCGCCCGAACTGAAGGCCATCCACCCACTCGGCAAGTCGCCGGTCATTACCGATAACGGCCTGACCATCGCCGAAACGGGCGCGATTGTAGACTATATTCTGGACACCTATGGGCAGGGACGGCTCGTGCCCGCAGATCCGAAAACGCGGCTACAGATGCGCTACTGGCTGCACTATGCCGAAGGGTCGGCCATGCCGCTATTGCTGCTGAAACTGATTACCAGCCAGTTGCCGGCCAAGGTGCCGGGGCTGATCCGCCCGATTGCGCGTCAGATCGCCAAGGGGCTTGAAGCCAAGATGGTCACGCCCGGCCTGAAGACGCATCTGGCCTTCTGGGAGGCGTCGCTGAAAGACACAGGCTGGTTCGCGGGCCACGCCTTGAGCGCCGCCGACATCATGATGAGCTTCCCGGTCGAGGCGGCGGTGAGCCGCGCCGGAGCGGGACAGAGCGCGATCTTGCAGGATTTTGTCGCGCGCATCCACGCCCGCGACGCCTATCAACGCGCCCTGTCCCGTGGCGGGCCTTACGACTACGCCTGAGTCTTGGTCGTGGTCGTCTTGGTTTCGTGGTTGTGGATGGGCTTCGACTGATCGTCCTTGACGATGACGACGCAGCCCGACAGGCTGGCGGCGAGGACGGTCAGGGCGGCCACTTTGAGGATAAGCGATTTCATCTTGAGTCTCTCTGGGTAAGGGGAGGTAGGAACAGCGGTAATGAAGTTCATTGCGCTTTGAGGGTGAGGGCACCTTGGGGTTGCAGGGCACCGTTCGCGTCGGCCTTCCCATCCAGATACATCAGGCATCCGGAGAGCGTCACGGCCACAGCCGCTACCGCCAGAAGTTTCAAGGTCAGTTTCATTGGTGTTGATCCCGTTAGTGATACAGGGGACCAAGCACCCAGCCCAAGCCCCAGCCAAGGCATACTGCCCTGAATCTGAACGCAGTCTGAATGACAAATATGTAATGAATCTCGCGGCTTGAGCGAGGTGGCTCACAGGGGAGGCATTAGGGGGGCTGCGGCGCGGAGTTTATCTTCGCAAACCAGGGCACTTAACCCTTGGGGTGACGCTCGTAATAGCGTTCGCAATGGCGGGTATCGTAGAGGCGATCGCAGCGCGGTTCTTCGTAATTGGGCGGGGATTCCTGATAATACGCACCGTTATAGTGATAGCGCGCGCCATAGGAACCACAGGCCCCAAGGGCAGCGAACGTGCCCAGCAGCATCAGACCTTTGACGATTTTCGAGACCATGTGACGCCCTTTCCTGCCGGAGAGGCTGCCGCAGAGTGGCGAAAGGCGAAATAGGTATGACGCTGCGACGGCGTAAAGAAGCGATTACAGGCCGCAGGCGGCGTAGATCATGATGCCGGTGGCCACCGACAGGTTGAGGCTGTCGGCCCGCCCGCGCATCGGAATCTTGACGTGCAGGTCGCAGGTATTGGCAATGTCCGGCGTCAGGCCCGACTGCTCGGTGCCCATCAGCAAAAGCGTCGGACGCTTGTACGGCGCGCTGCGGTGATCGTGTTTGGCTGTCAGTAAGGTGCCGACGACGGAGCCCCTCCAGCGACCGCGATCGGCGATAAATTCCTCGCGTGTGCATTTGACGATGGGCAAGGCGAAGATCGAGCCCATGGTGGCGCGCACGGTTTCGACGCTGAACGGATCGACGCAGTCCCCGATCAGGATGACACCGCCGATGGCCGCCGCATCGGCGGTGCGGATGATGGTCCCCAGATTGCCGGGATCGCGCACCTGCTCCAGCGCCACCCAGACCTCATGGCTGTCGGGGTCGATCTCCGACAGACGCCGGATGCGCTGGGCAAAGACCGCTAGCACCATCTGCGGATTTTCCTTGCGCGAGATTTTTTCGAGGATGTCGCGCGTCACTTCAAGCACCTGCCCGCGGGCTTTCAGCGTCTCGTCAATGGCCCGCTGAAGCAGAGGGTGGTGATCGGCGTCCTTGCCATAGATCAGGATTTGCGGCGCAATTCCCTGATCCAGCGCGTCGATAATGATCTTCAGACCCTCGGCCAGAAACTGCTTCGTGGCCTCGCGTTCCTTGCGCATATGTAGCGCGCGAATGTCCTTGATCGTCTGGTTGGTGAGGGATGTAATCTGTTTTATAGACATGAGCTTAGACCGGGGCCTTCATCCAGCGTGCAAAGAAGGACAGGCCGAATTCGCGTGGGGCGATCAGGGATGGCTTCGCGCCCTTGGGCGTCTTTGGGTCTTCGCACAACGTCAGTTCGCCGTAGTCGATGCGGCCGGGACGCTGGCCAATCGTCTCGGCCATCAGATGGGCCAGGGCCGGGCCTGAGACGCGCGCCGCGTAGGCGTTGAGCAGGAAAAAGGCCGCGTCGTCCGACAGAAGCTGCGCGCACAGATCGAGCAGTTCGGGCAGGTCTTCGAACAGCCGCCACACTTCGCCAGTGGGGCCGCGTCCATATTTCGGGGGGTCGAGGATGATGCCTTCGTACTTGGAACCGCGCTTCACCTCGCGCTGCACGTACTTGCGGGCGTCTTCGACGATCCAGCGGATGGGGGCGTCTTCCATGCCGGATAATGCGGCATTGTCGCGGGCATAGGCGACGGATTTCTTGGAGGCATCGACATGGGTGACGCGCGCCCCGGCAGCGGCACAAACGAGGCTGGCGACACCGGTATAGCCGAACAGGTTGAGGACGCGCGGCTGGTCGTTGCGCGCTTCGATGGCGGTTTTCTGCCATGCCCAGTTGGCGGCCTGTTCCGGGAAAAAGGCAAGGTGGCGGAAGGACGTGAAGCGGCCATAAAATTTGACGCGATCGTATCCCAGCGCCCACTGCTCCTCCGGGCGGCGGCGGAACGACCAGCGGCCGCCATCTTCGTCTTCGTTTTCCGCATCGAAGACGGCGTCGGCCTTGTCCCACAATTCGGGATATTTCGGCAACCACCAGCATTGCGGTTCCGGCCGGATAACCAGATAGTCGCCATAGCGTTCGAGCTTGAGCCCTTTGCCGGAGTCAATCAGGGCGTAGTCGCGCCACGGCAGGGTGCGCAGGGTCAGGGGCGTCGGGCTGATCTCGGTCATGCGCTGGCCATACCGCCAGCCGCGGTCCGCGTCAAATCCTGCGGTTACGTCTATGAGGCCGGGGCAGGGGCGGGTTCGGCGGGAAGGTGCTCGGTCTTGTCCCAGTGAAAAGGACGCATCACAAGCTGATAGAGGGCAAAGGCGGCACCAAAGGATTGCAGCCCCCAATAGACAGGCAGGCTCAGGCGATCCCACAGGCTCAGGTGCAGGCCCGCACGGCGGGCGGCCCCGTGCAGGGCGATCTGAGCAAAGCCCGGCCCGCAAATCAGCAGGATCAGATCGGGTATGGCCATGCCACCGAGGCCGGGTTGCAGGAGGTTTACGAGCCGCCCGGCCAGCACCAGCGCCACAAACGGGGCGTAGAACAGGGCGGAAAAGACGTTCATGCCCAGACTGAGCATCAGGCCTAACCCCGTCATCACCGGCAGATCGCGCAGACTGCGCGTATGCACCAGCAGGGTTTGCATATGTCCTTTCAGCCAGCGCGTGCGTTGCGGCAACCAGGTCCGCGTGTCCGGTGGCGGGGTTTCGCGCGTCGGCGCGGCTATCAGACCGCTGCCATAGCCCTGTCGCGCCAGACGGTAGGCGAGGTCGGCGTCTTCGGTGACATTATGGGCGTCCCACGCGCCTGCGGCTTTCAACGCCTCGACACGGAAATGGTTGCTGGTGCCGCCCAGCGGAAAGGTCAGGCCCGCCCGGTGCAGGGCCGGCAGAAGCACGTCGAATTGCACGGCGTATTCGGCGGCGAACTGACGGGCGATGAAGCCGCGTGCCCCTGCGGGGCGCAAGGGGGCCTGAAGGCAGGCGACCCTGGCGGGCAGGCTGGCAAAATGCGCCGCCGCTTCGCGTAACTGCCTGGGCACGGGGATGTCTTCGGCGTCATAGATCGCGACCAGATCGCCCCGCGCCCTTTGAAGCGCAAAATTGAGAGCGCGCGGCTTGGTGCGCGGGGGCGCGGTTTCGACCCGCACGACGCGCATGTGCGCCCGATGCGGGTGCAGGTCGCGGTTCAGATGATGTTCAAAGGCGATGAGGGTTTCAGGGTCGTCGTCTTCGATGGCGAACAGAATTTCCAACCGGTGGCGCGGATAGTCGAGCGCTTCGAGCGCGGCGATCAGTTGCGGCGCAATGGCGGCTTCCTTATAGAGGGCAACGATCACCGAATAGACCGGCAGGTCGGCATCGGCGAGGGGGGCCGGCGTATGCGTGACGACCGGCACGACGCAGGCCGCCAGACGCAGGCTGGCATTGAGCATGAACACGCCCCAGCACAGCCAGTAGAGCGCCTGAGTCAGCGGACCGAAGGCCAGCCACAGGCCGCTCACCAGGGCGAGGGTCAGAGCCGCCAGTGCCGCCCACTGCCAGACGGCGGGCGGGGTGCGAGCCGAAAAACGCGCGGGCAGGGGCGCGATGCCCCTTGCGGAATCGGAGACGACGTATAGGTTCGGGCGCGCGCTTTCGGCAAGGTCCGGCGACAGAGCGGGCTGGCGTTTGGGTTCCGGCGGCATGTCTCCCCCCATGACGCGTAATCCGACAGGGTGGATACCCTTCTTCGGAAACTGGCGCGACGGCCTGTGGAGTGGCCAGTAAGACGGAAAAAGGCCTGTGGATAACCAATCTGAGGTGGTAAATCGGGTGAAAAATATCATCCTATGGTTGTTTTTTGGCGGGTTGGGCCTTTTTGCGTGTGGTGCCGGGGCTAAACCCCTGCGTGTTGTGTCGCTGGACATGTGCGCCGACCAGTATGCGCTGGCCTTGCTGCCGTCCGATCATATCCTCAGTCTGTCGCCGCGCGCGCGCCATCAGGACAGTTTTTATCGCAGCCGTGTGGGGGCGATACCGCTACGCCGCCCGACGCTTGAGGCGCTTTTGGCTTTGAAGCCTGACGCTATTTTGCGGACCTGGGGCGGCGATGCCCGACTCATCGCTCAGGCGCAGGCGCATGGCATAAAAACCATTCAGATCGACGAGGTTTCGACCTTCGCTCAGGCCGGGGCCGAGGTCGAAACCGTGGCGTCCCAACTAGGGGTGCCTCTGGCCGGAACACGCGAAGCGCAAAACATGACTGCCGCCCTGTCACGGGTTCCGGCGCCGGTCCGGTCGCGTCAGGTCGTCTATTACACCCCCTCCGGTTTTTCGGCGGGGGCTTCGACCTGGGTGGGGCAGATCATTGGCGCGACCGGTCATCGGCTGGTGGCGTCGCAGCCCTATTTCTATTATCTGTCGCCCGAACTGTTCCTGCGGGAAAGGGCGGATGTCTATGCGCTGGGCTTCTATGACGACGCCTATGCCATGCGGCGCGCGCCGGGGCGGCATCCGCTGGTGCGGGCGCGTATCGAGCGGGCGGCACATGTAACCATCCCCAGCCCGATGCTGGCGTGCAGTGCGTGGTACGCGGCGTTTAGCCTGCCTGAACTGGCGGAGACACTCTCTTGAAACTCTGGACGATTTTGGCCCTTTCGGCGGCTTTTTTGCTGATCCTGCTGATGGGCATGGGCGAGGTGGCCCTGAGCCCCGCCGACTATGCTGAAGCCCTGCGCGCGCCCGGCAGTCTGGCCGGAGAGATCGTTTGGCAGATCCGCTTGCCGCGCAATCTGTGTGCGCTGCTGGTCGGTGCCATGCTGGGTGTGGCCGGGGCAGTGGCGCAGGGCTATTTCCGCAACCCGCTGGCCGAACCCGGGCTGATGGGCGTGTCGGGCGGGGCCGGTCTGGGGGCCGCGGTGGCCATCGTGCTGGGCCTGGGGCTGACTCCCGGGGCGGTCGAAGGCTTTGCCCTGCTGTTTGCGGGCGGCGTGTCGCTGATTATTCTGGCCTTTGTCAGCCGCTTTCCCGACCGGCAGGCCCTGATTCTTCTGGGGGTTGGGTTGTCGAGCCTGACCGGGGCGCTGATGGCGCTGGTCTTCAATCTGTCGCCCTCGCCGGTCACTACAGCCGAGATTCTGGGCTGGATGATGGGCTCGGTGGAAAACCGTAGCTGGACGGATGCGGCCCTGGCGGCGGGGGGACTTCTGCTGGCGGCGCTTATGCTGTGGCGGGTGGGGCCGGGTCTGAGGATACTGACGCTCGGCGAGGATACGGCGCGCTCGCAAGGCGTCGATCTGCGCCAACTGGCGGCCCTGTCGGTTGTCGCCATCAGCGTGCTGGCCGGGCTGGCCGTGGCCGTATCGGGGGTGATCGGCTTTGTCGGGCTGGCCGCGCCGCATCTGGTGCGCGGTCTGGGCGTGCGCGACCCCTATCGGCTGATCGCGCCATCGGGACTGGCGGGCGGGGTGATGGTGCTGCTGGCCGACGGGGCGGTGCGCCTGCTGCCGACCTCGACCGATATTCGACTGGGGGTGCTTACCTCCTTGATCGGTGCGCCCCTGTTCGCGTTTCTGGCGTGGAAAAGCGCGAAGGAATGGGTGCAGGGATGATCGAAACACAGAACATCCATGTCCGTCTGGCGCAGACCGAAGCCGTCCGCGACGTTACCTTACGCTTCGAGCCGGGCCGCCTTTACGGCCTTGTCGGACCCAACGGTTCCGGCAAGACGACGCTTTTGCGCGCACTGGCGGGATTGGTCGCCCCGTCGGCGGGGGCGGTAAGGATCGACGATCGCGCCCTGTCGTCCTTATCCCTCTCTGAACGGTCCGCCCGTATCGGCTACCTGCCGCAGGCGCGCAGCATAAGCTGGGACCTGACCGTGCACGAGATTGTGCAACTGGGGGCGCAGCGTTTTCGTGATGCTGAGCCGCGCGCGGCGGCGGCACTGCGGGAGGTGGGCTTGGGCGATGTGGCGCACCGCCGCGTCTTTTCGCTGTCCGGCGGTCAGACAGCGCGGGTGCTTCTGGCGCGACTTCTGGCGACGGCGTGTCCGGTCCTGCTGCTCGATGAACCCCTGACGGCGCTCGATCCGGCGTGGCAGCGTCAGGTTCTGGGCGTGCTGAAGGCCGCGGCCGCGCGCGGCCATGTCGTGATCGCCAGTCTGCACGATCTTGGGCTGGCGGCGGCCTTCTGCGACGACCTGTGCGTAATGCACGACGGGTCTCTGGCCGGGTTCGGACGCCCTGAGACGGTGTTTACACCGGCGCTTCTGGCTGAGGTCTTTCACCTGACGGGCGGCTTTGAAGTCGCGGGCGAGGGGACCCGCCTGCATTTAGGCGCGCACCCTCTGATTCCCTGACAGGTTTAAGCGGCGCGCACATTGGACAGGCACCGGTCCATTTCGCTGTGCAGGCGTTCGGCCTGTAACGCCAGTTCGGCGGAAGCGGTTTGCACCTGAGAGGCGGCACCGCCCGTTTGTTCCGCTGACGAAGCGACGCCGGTGATGTTGGAACTGACCTGCTGGGTGCCGACTGAGGCCTGGGTGACGGCCTGAACGATCTCCCGCGTGGCCGCGCCCTGCTGTTCTACCGAGGCCGCAATGGCGGTGCTGGACGAATTGATGCGCGAAATAGTGCCCGTAATGCTCTGCATGGCCAGAGCCGCCTTGCCCGCGGCCTCCTGTATGTGGGCGACCTTGGACGAGATTTCCGTAGTGGCCAGGGCCGTCTGACCGGCCAGCGTCTTCACTTCGGAGGCAACGACCGCAAAACCCTTGCCGCTTTCGCCGGCGCGCGCCGACTCGATCGTGGCGTTGAGCGCCAGAAGGTTGGTCTGATCGGCCAGACCGGCGATCAGTTCGATTACCCCGCCGATTGAGGCGGCCGTATCGGTCAGTTCCCGAACGATGGACTGGACACCGTCGGCTTCGCGGGCGGCGGTGGCGGCCACTGTCGCCGACATTTCGACCTGACGGCTGATCTCGCTGATGGAGGAGCCCAGTTCTTCGGTCGAAGCGGCTACTGAAGTGACGCTGGCCCCGGCCTCTTCGGCGGCGGCGGACACGGCGACCGACTGCACGGTGGCCTCCTGTGCCAAAGCGTTGAGTTGGGTGGCGGCGGCCTGCATTTCGGTAGCCGCTGATGACACCAGCGTGACGATCCCGCCGACCGAGCGTTCAAACTCATCGGCCAGATCGAGCATGGCCTGACGGCGTAGCGCCTCGGCAGCGGCCTTATCCTGCGCCGCCTGGGCCCGCAGGGTTTCTGCGTGTCTCAGTCCCTCGGCAAAGATGAGCAGGGCGCCGTTCATGCGGCCGATTTCGTCGCGACGTGTTGAATCGAGGGACATTTCGGAAATGTCGCCATCGGACATGCGCTTCATATGATTGCACACGTCCAGTATGGGACGCGCAATTAGGGCCCGTGCCCCGAGGAATGAAATCAGGATCGCCGCCAGAGCGAGGCCCAGCGCTACCAGAGCACCGAGCTGAAGCAGGTTCTCTGTTCGCTTTTGCAGGTCGGCGGTCGTGGTCTGGGTGCTGTTGTCTATATCCTTGATCAGCGGGCGGATCACCTTACGGAAGGTTTGCTGACCCTTTTCGACTTCCTGAAGGTGACGCCGGCCCGCAACTTTGTCGCCGCTCAGATAGGCGGTGGTCGCGGGTTGCGCGGCGGCGGTGATCTGTTTGCGTGCTGCATCAAGCTGATCCAGAACGTCGTCACGCCCATGCACATGATCGCGGGCCGTCTGCATCAGTTCGTCGGATTCCTTGACGGAACTGGTGACCTCCTTGCCCGCGGCTTCACATGCCTGCGAAGGGCAGGTCAGGCTCTCCACCTTGAACAGGTGCTGCGCAATATAGGCGTTACGCTGACTGATCCGGATGAGTGCCACCAGCGCCGGGTAATCATCCGTGGCCAGTTCGGAATAGGTCTGATTGATGTTTTTGAAGGTCACGGCGTAATGGGCGCCGACGGAGATCATCGAAATGGCCAGAAAGGCGAGTATGCCGACGATCTTGAACGCTATCGGAACATTTTTGATGCGCATATTTATGGCTCCCTTTGGGCACCAACTCTGATTATAAAAGAGAACCTGGGGCGTGGCGCGCGCCTCCGGCTCTCCGCTCGAGCGATGCTGTGGGAGGTCAATGGTCACAGTCCGCTGATCGACTCACCTGTGAGGCATCACTGCAATCAGCAATAACAGTATTGCATCGAAGGGTAATCGAGCGGCGGACTATTTATAAGTAATTGAAATATTTTAATTTTATAAATTTCAATGCATGAATTTTGTGCGGTTTTTTTCGCACGCGAATTTGCGGCGGTGTGTGAAAATTCGCCAAATCCTGTCGTGACCACCTAATTGCCGGCGGTGCTTTTCAGCTCATTATAGTTGATCGGGCCGGTTGGCAGGCTGCCCGTATCCTCGCTGTCGCCGGTTTGCGGTGTATAGGCGATGATCATGCCGCGTTTCAGGTCGGCCATCGGCGTCAGAGGGGCGGTGCCGCCATTGAGGCGGGCGCGATAGACGGCGTGGTTTTCCATGACCCGCATCATGTAGTTGCGCGTTTCGGTGAAGGGCGCGCACTCGATAAAGGCGATGGGGTCCGCCGTTTCGCCGCGCGGATCGCCGCAATCGACAATCCACTGCGGCGGGCGGTTCGGTCCGGCATTATAGCCGGCGGCGGCCATGACGTAGGAACCGCCGTAGCGATCGACCAGTTCGCCCAGATGATACGCCCCCAACTGCATATTATAGTCCGGATCGTACAGCATCGAGTCGGAATAGGTCAGCGACATACGCCGCGCCACGCCCTTTGCGGTCGGCGGGATCAACTGCATCATGCCGCGCGCATTGGCGCTTGAGCGTACCATCGGGTCAAAGCCCGATTCCTGACGCGTGATGGCCAGCACAAAGGCCCCTTCTGGGGATTTCACGGCGGGCAGTTTGCGCAGCGGATAGGCGCGTTCCGGCAGGTAGAAGCCGCGCTGCTGCGAGACGCGCGCCACGCGCATGGCCAGATCCTGCGTGCCGTAGGTCCCGGCCAGATCGACGAGCAGTGCCTGCTCTTCGGCGGTCGGCAATACGTCGTCCAGCGCCAGAATCAGGGCGTTGAACAGGTCGCGTTCTCCGCTCTGCCCCAGAATTTTCGCGGCCTTGACCATATCGCGATTGTCGAAGCGCGCGCGGTCGGCGGCGGTCGGCACCGGGTCCTTGCCCAGGGTGATGGCCTTCACACCGGCCTTTTCGGCCGCCAGCTGACCATAAAAGGCGTAGATGAACTGACCGCCTTCGACGAAATGGGCGTGCGCCTTTTCGGCGTCGCCGGCCTGAGCCCGGGCCTCGTAGGCGCGGCCCAGCCAGTAGTGGGCGCGGCTGCGGGTAATGGGAGAGGTCCCGGCTTCGCGCACCTTTTCAAAATGCGGCAGGGCCAGATCGGGGCGGTTCAGGCGGATCAGGGAGGTCCACCCGGCGAAGAATTCGCCCTCGGCCTTCTTTTCGCCGTTGGGAAAGCCCCCGCCGTTCATGGCCTCATAGGCGGCCTGATAATTGCGGGCCTTGAGCGCCGCGCGGAAATAGGAGAGGCGCTCGACCCACAGATTGCTCATGGCGGCGTCCGAGGCCGGAGCAGCGGGCAGGTCGGCCAGCAGGCCAAAGCCCAGCGTCTCCAGCTTGGCGCGGCGCAGCGCCCGCAGACGCTCATAGGCCAGCACCGGATTGCGCGGGCTGACCGTCAGCGCCTGTTCGTACAGGGTCACGCCGGACGCCGAGCCGGAGCGCAGGGCCATGGCGGCCGTGGCCACCTTGCGGCTGGTTTCATCGACCAGCGGCAGCATGGCATTGGTGGCGGGCCCTTGCGTGCCGAGCAGCAGGGTGGTCAGGCGCGCCTTATGGTCTTCTGGCGTCAGGTAGCGGCCAAAGCTGGTCTGAAAACGCGTCTGATCGGTCAGGTCGAAGGCCTGATCGCGCCACCATGAGCGCGCCAGTGCCGAGGCGGCCTCCGTCTGACCGGCGCGCTCATAGGCACTGATCAGGGCCATGGCCCCATCGACCGAAACGGGCGGCGCGCCCTTGAACCAGTCGATGGTCTGCGGCGGCGTCAGGCTGGAATTGACGATCTGCTTTTCAGCGGCCAGTTGACGCTTCTGCTCGCGCGGCCAGCCCCACAGGTCGCGGCGCGCGCCATCGAGCGCGGCAAAGCCGTAAACATCACCGTCGTTATTGAGGATGGCCCATTGCACGATCTTGCGCGCCACCGGATCGCTTAAGCTGCCGCGCAGAGACTCGGCCAAAGCGAACTTCTTGCTGCGCGCCGCCTCTAGGGCCTGTTTCAGCGTGGCGCGTTCGGTTTCCGTGATAAGCCCCGCCTGATAGGGGCGCGGTGCCGATGTCGTATCCTGCGCCAGAACGGGCGACAGGGCCGCCCCCGCCGTCAGCGCGATCAGGGCTGCGCCACCCATCCAGCGGCACCACGACGTCAGCGAGCGCGCATTGAATGTCCGGAAAGCCTTGGTCATCACAAATTCCTTAAGCGTAGGCGGCGGGTCATAATGGCCGCACATGACGGCACAATTATGTGTCCGGGGTTTTTATCGTGATTTCCGCGGTGCGGTGGTCACGCTTCGATCACAAAAACCGTCAGAGCAAAACCTGATGGCGTAATGGTGCGGATATTTAGGTTCGACGCAAGTCGCGCCTTATTCCGACGTTTTCTTTTTACAAAGTCGTTGCAGCAAATCCATTGTGGTTTTAAGGCTCATCCCCACATTTCGATCTGCTTAATCCGGATGATGACCTCCATGTCTAACGCTGATGCTCTGCCCCTGTTTTCCGGCGTCATTACCGCGCTGGTAACGCCGTTCAAAGACGGTGAGGTGGACTATGCGGCCTTCAAACAGTTGGTGGAGACGCAGATCAAGGCCGGTGTGCATGGTTTGGTGCCGGTGGGTACGACGGGCGAAACCTCGACCCTGTCGATGGACGAGCATAAGGAAATCGTGCGTCTGTGCGTCGAAGTCGCTGCCGGTCGCGTGAAGGTTATCGCCGGGGCCGGGTCGAACAACACCGCCGAAGCGCTGGAACTGGCGCGCCACGCCAAGACGGTCGGTGCCGATGCCGTGCTGGTCGTCGTGCCCTATTACAACAAGCCGTCGCAGGAGGGTTTGTACCAACATTTCAAGGCACTCAACGATTCGGTTGAAATACCGGTGATGCTCTATAACGTGCCGGGCCGCACGGTCATCGACATTTCCAACGACACCATTGTGCGCCTGTCTAAGCTACCCAACATCGTCGGCATCAAGGACGCCACCGGCGATCTGGTGCGCATGAGCCAGTTGCGCATCGCTATCGAACCGGGCTTTTCGTTTATCTCCGGCGATGATCCGACGCTTCTGGGCTATATGGCGCATGGCGGTCACGGCGTGATTTCAGTCACCTCCAACGTCGCGCCGGCGGAAATGGTGGCGCTTTACAAGGCTGCGCAAGACGGCGATTTCGCCACGGCCCGCCTCTGGCAGGACAAACTGATCAAGCTGCACAAGGTGCTGTTTGCCGATGCCTCGCCGTCGCCCACCAAATACGCCCTGAGCCGTCTGGGCCAGACGACCGACGAGGTGCGCCTGCCCATCGTGCCCTGCGCCGCCACCGTGCGACCGCTGGTCGATGAGGCGATGAAAGCCGCGGGGCTCTGACTTGGCCGAAAAAGAGCAATCCAACTATAAGGTCATCGCCGATAACCGGCGGGCGCGCTTCGACTATTTCCTCGAAAACAATACCGAGGCGGGCATCGTCCTGACCGGAACCGAGGTCAAGTCGCTGCGTCAGGGCCGCGCCAATATCGCCGAGTCCTATGTCTCGATCGAGAATGGCGACGAACTGGTGCTGATCAATGCCGACATTCCGCACTATGGCTTTGCCAACCGCTTCAACCATGAGCCGCGCCGTCATCGCAAACTGCTGATGCATCGGCGTGAGATTGCACGCTTCATGATTGCCGTGCAGCGCGAAGGCATGACCATCGTGCCAACCAAGCTCTATTTCAACGACAAGGGCAGGGTGAAGGTCGAGATCGCTCTGGCCAAGGGCAAGAAACTGCACGACAAGCGCGAAACCGAGGCCAAGCGCGATTGGGGCCGCGAAAAAGCTCGCCTGCTCAAGGATCACGGATAGACAGAAGGCCCCGCCGGGTGGTGGGGCCTTCTTCTTTTAGTCCTCAAACTCTTCGTTGCGGGTATTGGCGGGCTGCTGACGCGGGCGGCCCACGACACTGGCCAGATCGGCCAGATCGACAAAGGTGTCGGCCTGACGGCGCAGTTCGTCGGAAGTCATGGGCGGCTGCGACTTCACGGTGGACACGACAGTGACGCGGCAGCCCTTGCGCTGAACGGCCTCGATCAGGCGGCGGAAGTCGCCGTCACCGGAAAACAGGACCAGATGGTCCGCGTGCTCAGCAATTTCCATCATGTCGCAGGCGATTTCGATATCCATATCGCCGCGCCAGCGCTTACGGCCCTGCGCATCCGTATATTCCTTGGCGGTCTTGGTGATCAGGGCAAACCCGTTATAATCGAGCCAGTCCACGAGCGGGCGTATCGGCGAATAGTCATCCCCTTCGACCAGAGCCGTATAGTAGTAGGCACGCAGAAGAATGCCGCGCTTGCGGAACTCATCGAGAAGCTTGCGGTAATCAATATCGAAGTTGAGCGCCTTGGCGGCTGAGTAAAGATTGGCGCCGTCGATAAAAAGAGCAATCTTGTCAGTTGGATAAAAACTCATTCAAATAGCTTTCGTTTGAAAATTGAAGAATCAAAATGACTAAAACAGTAGCGTCGTTCTCTGAAATCACACCGGCTATCTATATAGCCTACGGTGCGAATTTGCCTCACGACGAGCTTAATCCTTTGCAGGCCTTACACAGGGTTGTCAAGCGCTTGTGCCAATACGGGATAAAGGTTACGCAGATTTCATCCTTGTGGCGTTCTCAGGCGTGGCCAAACCCTGAGTATCCGCCCTATCATAATGCCGTATTCGCGGTCTCTACGACTTTGAAGCCGCAGCGTTTACTAATAGAGTTGCACGCGCTTGAGGCCGAGGCCGGTCGTGTGCGCGGGCCGCAGCCCAATCAGCCGCGCGTGCTCGATCTCGACCTTATCGCCTATGGGGATGTCGTAATCGACGGTGACATGATACTGCCGCATCCGCGCGCCCATGAGCGGGGCTTTGTCATGGGGCCGCTGACGGAGATTGCTCCCGACTGGGTGCATCCGATGTTGGGGCTAAGCGCGCGGGACCTTTACGCGCGGGTGACGGTGGGGACGGATGCCTATCCGGCGGAGGATACGTCCGCCTTGCTGAGCAACTGAGGACGCTGTTCCAGCCAGGTGTAGAGACCGACGCCGCCCAGCACCAGAACCGTGCCGATCAGGTCGATGAGCGACAGGCTTTCTTTCAGGATCAGAACGCTCAGTCCCATGGTGAAGATGGGATTGATAAAGCCGATGACGGCATTGGCCTGAGAACTTATGCGCGCCAGAGCGAAGCTAACCAGATAACCGGGCAGGACCGTCGCGCCTATGGCCAGACCCAGCGCCAGCACCCACAGACCTGCATCGGCCGGGATGGCGCTGGCCTGATGGGTCAGACCGAAGTGGATGAAGGTGGCGAGGGCGGCTCCGACCATTCCCACTGACGTGAAGAGGGCGGCGCCCATCTGCGCGATCAGCGGCTTGGCCAGCAGCAGATAGAGGGCGAAGGCGACGGAGGAGGCCATGACCCAGCCGGCGCCGATGGCGACGTCCGGCCCGCCGCTGCCCGCTTCGGACCAGAAGACGAGGGCCAGACCGGCATAGGCGATCACAAAGGCGGGCAGGGCCATGGCCTTCAAAGGCTGACGGAACAGCCACGCCCCCAGAAGGATGACGAACAGGGGATAGGTGAACAGGATCAGGCGTTCAAACTGCGGCGACAGGTACACCAGTCCTTCGAAATCGGTATAGCTGGCGAACCAGTAGCCCAGCGCGCCCACCGCCAGCGCCTTGAGGTAGAGGCTGCCCGACAGGGGCGCGGCCTTGCGCTGACGGTAGCGGGTGATCAGGCCCACTGCAATAAAGAAGGGGGTGGCGATCAGAAGGCGCAGGGTCAGCAGCGTTGAGGCATCGACATCATAGGCATAGGCCAGCTTGATAAAGATGCCCTTGGTGGCAAACAGGAACGCCCCGGCCAGAGCCAGGGCATAGCCGCTCCAGCGCGACAGGGCGGACGGGGACGTAACAGGGGAGGGCGCAGCGGACATGATGCGCGTCTCTTAGGCGAGGCGGGGCGGGGGTGCAACCGCTGCACGGCGGCTTGAACGCAAATGACAAGTAATTCTTGTCTTTTGCAGCGACACTGGGTAAAGACGGGGCGAACGAACACGGCTCACGCTGTCGGTCAAGGCGAGATACGTCTTGACGGCGGCGTTTTTGTCATTATTTGCAAAGGGTTCTGCATGGCTCGCGTTACCGTCGAAGATTGCGTCGAGAAGGTCGATAACCGTTTCAATCTGGTGCTGCTGGCGGCGCATCGCGCCCGCGCCATCTCTTCGGGTGCTTCGATCCTGCTTGACCGCGACAACGACAAGAACCCGGTCGTAGCCCTGCGTGAGATCGCCGAGGACAAGCTGCCGCCGGAAAGCCTGACCGAAAGCCTGATCGCCTCGCTGCAACGCGTCGATGAGCGTACCGAGGCTGAGGAAGAGGCCGAGACCCTGGCCCTGCTGGCTGATCCGCAGCACCAGCAGATGTCGGAAAGCGAGCTGATCCGCGCGCTTCAGTCCGACCGCGATGGCGGTCAGGAAGAACGCTACTAAGCCTCTGCTATTCAAAGCGTTTTTAAAACACCGGTCTGACGCTCAGGCCGGTGTTTTTATCTGTGCGCCACCGTGCCCGTAACTTTGCCTGTAAACCGTCCTTTTTTATTGGCGATTAAGGGCTTGCGGGGTTACTCTTTGACTCGCGTGGCGGGGCTCTTATCTAAGGAGCCTGCATGTATGAAGAGAGTACGGTTCTGGAAATGTCGGCAGAAGGGCAATCGGTAATCACGGCACGGGTTTCGTCTGAAAGCGAACCGCCTGCTGTGCCGCCCGGTTTCCCGGAAGAAACGCCGCCGGAAGTCCCGCCGGGTGAGCCTGAGGAAGGGGATGTTATCCCCCCTCCCGAAACGCCCCCCGTCGATCCGGCGGAAACCCCGCCGCTCGATCCGCCGGCGGAAGCCCCTCCGATCCAGACACCCCCTGAAATGCCGTCTCTGACGGAGAAGACGCAGGCTGAAAAGCCTGCGTCTTCGCAGACCTCCGAGGCTAAACCGGCTCCCAAGCGTCGTTTCCTGCGTCAGATGGAACTGATCGACCGGGTGGCGGCCTATGATCCGACCGTCGATGAGGCGCTGCTCAACCGCGCCTATGTCTATGCCATGCGGATGCACGGGGCGCAGTTGCGCGCCTCCGGCGACCCCTATTTCGCTCATCCGATCGAGGTGGCGGGGATTCTCACCGACTACAAGCTGGACTCGGCCGCCATTGTTACGGCGCTGCTGCACGACACTATTGAGGACACGCCCGCCACGCGCGAGGAAATCGCGTCGCTGTTTGGCGAAGAGATCGCGCAACTGGTCGAAGGCGTCACCAAGCTGACGCGGCTGGAGCTGAAGTCCGAATATACCAAGCAGTCGGAAAACCTGCGCAAATTCATTCTGGCCATTTCCAAGGACGTGCGCGTGCTGCTGGTCAAGCTGGCCGACCGGCTGCACAATATGCGCACCCTGCAATACGTGCCGGAGCACAAGCGTGAGCGCATCTCGCGCGAGACGCTGGAGGTCTATGCGCCGCTGGCCCGTCAGATCGGCTGCAACCGCTTCGCCACTGAGCTGGAAGACCTGGCCTTTACCTTCATCAATCCGCGCGGGAGGGCGGCCATCCTGCAAAGACTGGCCGATCTGCGCGATCAGAAGGGCGCGGCGGTCGCCGATATCGCCCGCGACATTCAGGACACCCTGTCGGTGGCTGGTATCCGGGCGCGGGTGTCGGGGCGGGAGAAATCGCCCTATTCGATCTGGCGCAAGCTGCAACGCAAGTCGATCGGCTTCTCGCAACTGTCGGATATTGTGGCGTTTCGCGTCATCGTCGATAGCCCGGACGACTGCTACCTGTCGCTGGGCGTGCTGCATCGTAAGTGGCCCTGCGTGCAGGACCGCTTCAAGGACTTTATCTCGACGCCGAAATCCAACAACTATCAGTCCCTGCACACCACCGTCATCGGCCACAAGGGCGCGCGCATCGAAATGCAGATCCGCACCGAGGTGATGGACCGGGTGGCCGAAGAGGGGCTGGCGGCGCACTGGGGCTATAAGAACCAGTCCTATGGCTTCGATGAGGCGGCGGCGACCCAGTGGGCCGAGCGCAACCCCATCGCCAATCTGCGCGCCATCGTGCAGATCGCGGAAAACGGCGGCGATTCCGAAGAATGGGTCGAACACGCCAAGCTCGAAATGTTCCTCGATCAGGTCTTTTGCTTCTCACCCAAGGGCCGCCTGATCTCCTTGCCGCGCGGGGCCATGCCGCTCGACTTCGCCTATGCCGTCCATACCGAGGTGGGCGATAAGGCCATTGGCGCGGTCATCAATGGCGAGCACAAGCCGCTGCGCACGCCCTTGCAGAATGGCGATCAGGTCGAAATCATCACCGGCGTCGAAGCGCGCGTGAACCCGGACTGGCAGTCCCTGACCATTACCGGTCGGGCGCGCGCCGCCATCCGCCGCAGTATCCGTCAGACCCAGCGCGACGACTTCATCCGTCTGGGGCGCTCGGCGCTGGAACGCGGGGCTGCCCAGGTCGAAAAGACCCTGACCGACATGTCCTGGCGTCCGGCCTTCGAGCGCTTTCAGGTGCAGAGCGAGGACGAACTGTTTGAACTCTGTGGCCGCGGCAAGATCGCGCCGGCCAAGGTGCTGGAGGCCCTGTTCCCCGGCCTGAAACTGCCCGCCACCCTGACCACCGATTCGTTCAGTCGCATCAAGGACGGCGAAGACGCCACAGCCTTTGTGCGCGGCCACGCCCTGCGGCCGCAGCAGAAGATCGTCTTTTCGCGCTGCTGCACCCCGGTGCCGGGCGACCGTATCGTCGGCATTGTTGAAGGCGCAGAGGTCCACGTCCATTCCATCGAATGCGAGCAACTTGAGGCCTATGAGGGCCGTAAGGAGGTGTGGATCGACCTGCAATGGACGCTCAACGCCGAAAAGAACACCGTCTCGCCCGCCCGCATCCGCGCCAATATGCGCAACAAGCCGGGCGTGCTGGGGCAGGTCTGCACCCTGATCGGCGAGGCAAAGGGCAATATCGTCAATATCCGCCTGTCCAATCAGCAGGTCGATTTTCTCGATGCTGAATTCGAGGTCGAGGTGCTGGATGCCCGCCACCTGACCAATATCACGGCCGCCATCCGCACCAATCCCTCGGTCGAGGGGGTTGAGCGGATCAGAGGCTGAGCCGGGTTTATTCCGGCGTGATGAGGGTCATGCCTGCGTGATCTGCCGCCGCCACATCAAAGGTCAGGGTCCTTTCGCATCCGGCGCTCAGATTTAGCCGGTGGATCAGGGCGTCGGCAAAGTCCGCCTTGCCGGCTTTGTAATCGGCAAGCGCGCGATAGAGGTCTGGCTTGTGCTCAAAACGGAGCTGATAGGCCCCCAGTAAAATCTCCAGCGTCTCAATGATGGCGTCGCGTGTGAGTTTATAACTGCGCGTCAGCACCCACACGGTTTCGACACAGGTCACCACGGATACAAAACCCGGCTGATCGTCGGTCAGGCTTTCGATAACCGCTGAGGCTAAAGCCGCCTGATCCGGATCGTCCTGCATGATGTAGCGAACGATGACGTTGGTATCGAGCCCGATCATTTGCCGGATGCCGCCCTCGCAATGGCGTCATTCATCTCTTCGATACGGACGGGGCGGTCCGGCTTGCCGAAGCGGCCTTTCAGTTCTGTCATAGAGCGCGTGGCAGCAAACAGCAGAAACTTGCCGGGTTCCACCTCCACAAATTCCACCCGGTCGCCCTGACCCACAGCCATGGCTTTGCGCACCTCAGCGGGTATCGTGATCTGACCTTTAGTGGTGAGGGTGGCAGTGCTCATTTTTGACGCTCCTTTACTGCCTTACTTTAAAGTAAGGTGGAAATGCAGGCAAATCACAAAGTCACACGATGCGGTCTAAATATTTATTGGGTTCGGCGGCGATTTGGCCTATGTAGCGGCAAAACCCATACGGCCGGGACCTCCCATGACTTCTGAAGACGTGATCAATGAATTTCGTGACGCCAATGCCCTGAGAGAGGGGCATTTTGTGTTGTCGAGCGGGCTGCATTCGCCGCTGTTCCTGCAAAAAAACCTCGTCTTCATGAATGCGGATCGTTGTGAGCGCCTGTGCAAGGCGCTGGCCGAAAAGATCGTGGCGCAGGCCGGGCAGGTCGATGTGGCGATTTCACCGGCCGTGGGCGGCATCATCCCCGGTTATGAGACGGCGCGTCACCTGAAGGTCCCGTCCATGTATGTTGAGCGTGTCGAGGGTGAGTTCAAGCTGCGTCGCGGCTTTCACATCGAACCCGGCGCGAAGGTGGTCATGGTCGAAGACATCGTCACCACCGGCCTGTCGTCGCGCGAATGCATTGCCGCCATTCAGGCGCTGGGCGGCAAAGTCGTCGCGGCGGCCTGCATCGTGGATCGGTCGGGGGGCAAGGCGGATGTCGGCGTGCCGCTGATCTCGCTGGCCAGCCTGGAAGTGCCCGCCTATCCCGCCGATGCCCTGCCGCCGGAACTGGCCGCCATTCCGGTGCAGGACCCCGGCAGCCGCCGTCTGTCGCAAAAGGCCTGACGTCCATGAATCGCATTCGTCTGGGGATCAATATTGATCACATCGCCACGGTGCGTAATGCGCGCGGCGGCCATGCGCCTGACCCGGTGCGCGGCGCCCGTCAGGTGCTGGAGGCCGGAGTCGATGGCATCACGGCGCATCTGCGCGAAGATCGCCGCCATGTGCTCGATAAGGATATCTGGGCATTGAAGGCCGTCTGTGATGAGTTTGGTAAGCCGCTAAACTTTGAGATGGCGGTGACCGATGAGATGATGGGCATTGCGCTCGATCTCAAGCCGCACGCCTGCTGTCTGGTGCCCGAACGCCGTCAGGAGCGTACCACCGAAGGCGGTCTGGATGTGGCGGGTAATATAGACGTCGTTGGGCCCGCGGTCGCGCGACTCAATGCGGCGGGCATCCGTACCTCGCTGTTTATTGCCACCGATCCGGTACAGCTTTCGGCAGCGTCGAATATCGGCGCGCCCGTCGTCGAATTTCACACGGGCGCCCTGTGCGACGCCTGGCGCGAAGGCGAACGCTCCATCGTTGAGTCCGAGATGAAGAAGCTCGAATGGGCGGCGCATATGGCGGCCGAGGTCGGCATCGAGGTCCATGCGGGCCACGGCATCGACTATGATACCGTGACCTTTATTTCGCGTGTGCCTCAGATCAAAGAACTGAATATCGGCCACTTCCTGATCGGTGAAGCCATCTTTGTGGGGCTTGAGGCTTCGGTCAGCCGTATGCGGCACCTGATGGACGCTGCGCGCCTATGATCCTTGGCGTTGGCATGGACCTGACCGACGCGCGGCGCATCCGGCAGTCGGTCGAACGCTTCGGTCAGAAATTCCTAGACCGCGTGTTCACGCCCGCCGAGCAGGCCTATGCCCTGTCGAAAACGCCGGTTCATGCCGCTCTGGCCAAGCGTTTTGCCGCCAAGGAGGCGGTGATGAAGGCGCTGGGCACCGGTTTGCGCGGCTTTCATTTCACCGACATAGAGGTGCGCAATGATGCGCTGGGCAAGCCTGAGGTGACGCTTAAAAACGGCGCGCTTGACCGGCTTCAGGCGCTGCTGCCGCAGCGCAGTGCGGCACGCATCCACCTCAGCCTGACGGATGAGGGCGATCTGGCCGGGGCCTATGTGATTATCGAGGCCGTGCCGGACTAACCCTGAATAAAATGTAACGTCTATTTTTGGCCGAAATCTAAAAATAGACAGGTCGAAGGAATGCGCTTAAAGCTAATAGCGCTAAAGGATATGGGGCTGAGTGATGAGCGCTGAAGACAAGGTCGTTGAGGACGCGGTGACCGAAAAAGCAACCGTGGAAGGCGACGAAAAGTCGGCGATCAAGGACGAATGGTCGGATATTATCAAGACCGTCGCGATCGCCCTGATCATCACTTTGGTCTTCCGCACGCTGTTTTTCCAGCCCTTTACCATCCCCTCGGCGTCGATGGAGCCCAACCTCTACGAGGGTGACTACATCGTGGTGCGCAAGTGGGACTATGGCTATTCGAAGCACTCCATCCAGTTTTCGCCGCCGGTGATTTCGGGCCGTGTCTTCGAAAAGCAGGCCAAACGCGGCGACATCGTGGTGTTCAAGCTGCCCAGCAACACCAAGGTCGATTACATCAAGCGCGTCATCGGCCTGCCCGGCGACCGCGTTCAGGTGAAGAATGGTCAGGTCTTTATCAACGACCAGCCGGTGACCACTATCGACAAGGGGCCGATTTCCGCCGGCATTACCTATGCGACGCAGGGCGTCGAGGTCATGCAGGAAGACCTGCCTGACGGCGCGACCCACCTGACGCAGGACATGGGTTATAAGCCTGAGGCCGACGACACGCAGGTCTTTACCGTGCCCGAAGGCCAATATTTTGTGATGGGCGACAACCGCGACAACTCGCTCGACAGCCGTTTCTCGCCTGCCGATCCGTTCCAGCCGGGCGTCGGCTTCGTGCCTGCCGAAAACCTTGAGGGCAAGGCGGTCATGGTGCTGATCTCGTGGAACAAGGGCGCGTCGCTGTTCAAGCCGTGGACTTGGCTCGACCTGCGCTGGGACCGTTTCTTCAAGTCCCTGAAATAATGACACGTATGCAAAGGGATGCCTCCGGTCATCGGCAGAAGGTGCTGGATGAACTGGAGGCGAAACTCGGATACCGTTTTGTGGACCGCCAACTGCTCGACAGCGCGCTTACCCACGCCAGTGTCAGCGACGGGCGCCCCAAAAAGACCGTCTCCGGCGATAATGAGCGGCTGGAGTTTCTTGGGGATCGCGTGCTGGGCCTGCTGGTGGCCGAAGCCCTGATGCAGGCCTTTCCGCAGGCCGCCGAAGGCGAGATGTCGCAGCGCCTGCACGGGCTGGTCAGCCGCGAAACCTGTGCGGCGGTGGCCACATCGCTGGGCGTAGGGGCCGCCATGCGTCTGGCCCCTGGTGAAACCAAAAGCGGCGGGCGCTCCAACCTGACCATTCTGGGCGATGCCTGCGAAGCCCTGATCGCGGCGGTCTATCTCGACGGCGGCTTTGAGACGGCGCGGCGCATCTTCGCCCCCCTGTGGCAACCGCATATCCGCGCAAGCCACTCCCGTTCGCACCTGAACCCCAAGTCGCACCTTCAGGAATGGGCCGCGCAGCAGAAGCTGGCTTCACCGAAATATGAGATCGTGGAGCGCACCGGTCCCGATCATGCCCCTATCTTTAAGGTCGCGCTCACGCTAGAAGGCTATGATCCCGTCGTCGCCAGCGGCAAGTCCCGTCAGGAGGCCGAAAAGGCGGCGGCCCTCAGCTTTATCGAATACGCAGGTCTTAATTGACGATCACCTCTTCTTCTCCCGCGACGACGCGCGCGGGTTTCGCCGCCATCATCGGCGCGCCCAATGCGGGCAAATCCACCCTTGTCAACGCTCTGGTCGGCTCCAAGGTCTCCATCGTCACCCAAAAAGTGCAGACGACGCGCTTTCCGGTGCGCGGCATCGCCATTCATGGTGAGGCGCAGATCGTGCTGGTCGATACGCCGGGAATCTTCAAGCCGCGCCGGCGTCTCGACCGTGCCATGGTCAAATCGGCGTGGGGCGGGGCCGAAGATGCTGACATCGTGGTCATGCTGATTGACGCTCCGGCGCATCTGGCCGTGCATTTCCCGGCCCCCGACACCAAGCCGACCGGTGCCGACAAGCTGGCGGTCGAAGACGCCGAGACCATCATGGCGGGCCTGAAGGCCAATAATCGCCGCGCCATTCTGGTGCTCAACAAGATCGACCTTCTGCGCCGTGACAACCTGCTGGCCCTGGCCGACAGCCTGTTCAAGGAAGGCGTTTTCGATCAGGTCTTCATGATCTCGGCCGAAAAGGGCAATGGCATTGCCGACCTCATGGAGGCGCTTGCCGATAAAATGCCTTCGGGGCCGTGGCTTTATCCGGAAGATCAGGCGGCCGATGCGCCGGTGCGTATTCTGGCCGCCGAAATCACCCGCGAAAAGCTGTTCCTGCGCGTGCATGAGGAACTGCCCTATGCCTGCGCCGTCGTGACGACCGACTTCAAGGACATGCCGGACGGCGCGGCGCGCATCGAACAGACCATCTTCGTCGAACGCGACGGTCAGCGCGCCATCGTGCTGGGCAAAAACGGTCAGACCCTGAAATGGATCGGTCAGCGTGCCCGTCAGGAGCTGATGGAGATTCTCGACCGCAAGGTGCACCTCTTCCTGCACGTGCAGGTCAATGAACGCTGGAGCGACGACCGGGCCTTATATGCGCAGTTCGGTCTGGAGTTCGGGGAGTAATTTCACGTGAGGCTGGCCTGCAACGGGCACTTTTCTGCGCTTCCGGTGCTCACGTACTTAAGTACGCTGCGCGCCGGTTCTCGAAAAGCGCACGTTTCGTCTCAGCCTGACGTGAAATTTTCTTGCGTCGTGAAGGGGGGATCGTCGTGACCTTCGAAGACGATGCCTTTGTTTTAAGCGCCAGGCCGCACGGGGAAACCGGTGCGGTGGTGCATTTTCTGACTCTGGAACACGGCCATATCGCCGCCCATGTGCCCGGCGGCGCGTCACGCCGGCTCAAGCCCTATCTGCAACCGGCCAGCCGTGTGCGCCTGTCCTATCGGGCGCGCACCGCCGACCAACTGGGGTCGGCCACGCTGGAACCGGAAGGCGATGCCTCGGCGGACATCTTCGATGACCCTATGGCCCTGATCGGGGTGCAGTGCGCCTGTGTCATGACGCGCGCCGTCCTGCCCGAACGCGAGGCCTATCCGGGGGCCTTCTATGCCTTTGAAGCGTTGATCAATGCCTTTGGCCTGCCCGGCGTCTGGCCCTACGTCTATGTGCGTTTCGAGATGGGCCTGCTGGAGGCGGTAGGGTTCGGTCTCGACCTGTCGGCCTGTGCCGTGAGCGGCAGCCGCGACGATCTGATCTACGTCTCGCCGCGTTCGGCCCGCGCCGTCAGCCGCCGCGAAGGCGAGCCCTATAAGGATAAGCTGTTGCCTTTACCGGGATTTCTGCTGTCGTCACAAGGTGGCGTTCACGCGGACGATCTGCGCCGGGGGCTGGACCTGACCGGCTATTTTCTGGAACGGCATATCTTTCACCCGCTCAATCAGCCCTTGCCCGAAATCCGCACGCGCCTTATCGACAGTGTACGCGACGGGTGATTCCGTTTTTAAAATGTGCGCGAAAACACTGTTCTCCATGCTTTGGTAACGTGTTTTCACTAGGTTGGGCCGATGGGCTCGATTCGGGCGGGTAGTTTGGCGGGTATGTCAGGGTATAGCGAACAGGAACTGCGGGCGGCGAACGTCAATCCGGAGACGGGTTTGGCGACGGATTACCTCAACCTGTTCAACGAAGCGATCATGCTGTTCGAAATGGGCCTCGACATGCCGGACATGGCCGAGGAGCTGATGGACTGGCGTCGCCGCGGCTATGTCGAGCATTTCGAAAATTCCGGCTTCGAGCAGAAAGACGTGGTGATTGCCGCCTATAAGGCCTCGCCGGAGGCTGTGCGTAAACCTTTCGATGCGGCTTGTGAAAAGGCGCTCGAAGAGTTCGAATCCGGCATCCAGATTCTGCTCAGCTCGAATCTTGAAGACGAAGTGGCGCGCGAAGACCTCGCGGCGCGTCTGGACAGCCTGAAGGCGCGCGTCGTTGAAATGGACGCCCATATTCACGGGCGGGCCGAGCGCCTCGAAAACGATCTGCAAAACGCCGTGGACGCCCTGTTCTGATCCCTGATCCTTGCTGACAGATTTTGTCATCACGGTCTGCGACGTTCGCGCCTTCAAAGGAGCGAACCATGACCCTCACCGCCACCTGCCATTGCGGCGCGACCCGCATCGACATCTTAAAAGCCCCCGAAGGCGGGCGGACCTGTAACTGCACCTACTGCCATCGCGTCGGGGCCGTGTGGGCCTATTTTGCGCCAGGTGAGGTGACGATCCACAGTGCGACGCACGATCGCACCTATTCGGCCAGTCGCGGCCTCAATCAGCATCATTTCTGCGGCCATTGCGGCGGCAATACGCACGGTGACAGCCCGGACTGGGCCTCGGCCTATAATGCCGACGGTACACCCAAGGGGGAGGCGGGCGTCGTGCCGGAACAGCGCATCGTCGCCATCAATATGCGCATGGTGGATGGCTTTGATCTGAACAGCCTGCCGGTCGAAGCGCTGGATGGCCGCAACAATTGGTGAGGGTCTCTCCCTCCACAACCTGTTCTGCATATGTGCTTGTGCGAAAAGCGCGAAAGCCTTACGCATAAGGCATGAGCAACGATGTGATTCCTGACGAAGGTGGCCGTATCCTCAGCGAACCGATGGGCGAGGCCCTGTCGCGGCGCTATCTGGCCTATGCGCTGTCCACCATCATGCACCGCGCCCTGCCGGACGTGCGCGACGGCCTGAAGCCGGTGCACCGGCGCGTCTTGTACGCCATGCACAATATGCGGCTGAACCCGCAGGCGGCGGCGCGCAAATCGGCCAAGGTCGTCGGGGAAGTCATGGGTAACTTCCACCCGCACGGCGATCAGTCGATCTATGACGCGCTGGTGCGGATGGCGCAATGGTTCGCCCAACGCTATCCCATGGTCGATGGGCAGGGGAATTTCGGCAATATCGACGGCGATTCCGCCGCCGCCATGCGTTACACCGAATGTAAGATGACCACGGCGGCCATGCTGCTGCTGGACGGCATAGACGAGAACGCCGTCGATTTCCGCCCGACCTATGACGGTCAGGACGAGGAGCCGGTCGTCCTGCCGGCGGCGTTTCCGAACCTGCTGGCCAATGGGGCGACGGGCATCGCTGTCGGCATGGCGACCTCCATCCCGCCGCACAATGTCGCGGAGCTTATCGACGCCTGTAAGCTGCTGATCGCCGAACCCGATACCGATACCAACGGCCTGATGGCCATCATTCCGGGGCCCGACTTCCCGACCGGCGGGATCTGCGTCGAGCGCCGCGAAGCCATCTATGAGGCCTATGAGACGGGGCGCGGCAGCGTGCGGGTGCGCGCCCGCTATGAGGTCGAGGATCTGGGGCGTGGGGCCTGGCGCATCCTTGTCTCCGAAATCCCGTATCAGGTGCAGAAGTCGCGCCTGATCGAGCAACTGGCCGACCTGATCGAGGCCAAGAAGGCCCCGCTGCTAGGCGATGTGCGCGACGAATCCGACGAAGAGGTGCGCCTGATCCTTGAGCCCAAGACGCGCAATATCGACCCCGAAGTGCTGATGGAAAGCCTGTTCAAGATCTCCGATCTGGAAACGCGCTTTGCCTTCAACATGAACGTGCTGGACAAGACCGGCACGCCGCGCGTCATGGGTCTGAAGACCATCCTGACCTCGTTCCTCGACCACCGCCGCGAAGTGCTGATCCGGCAGTCGCAATGGCGTCTGGACAAGATCGAGAAGCGTCTGCACGTCCTCGACGGCCTGATGATCGCCTTCCTCAATCTGGATGAGGTGATCCGCATTATCCGTGAGGACGAGACGCCGAAGCAGACCCTGATGGCGCGTTTCGAGCTGACCGAGGTGCAGGTCGATTACATCCTCGATACGCGGCTTCGGCAGCTTGCGCGTCTCGAAGAAATGGCCATCAAGGGCGAGCACGACAAGCTGTCGAAGGAACGCGACGGCCTGTTGTCGCTGCTGGGCTCCGAAAAGAAGCAGTGGAAGCGGATCGACGAACAACTGACCGAGGTCCGCAAGCAACTTCTGTCGGCGCGCCGCACTACCTTTGCCGAAGCGCCGCAGGGCGTCGAGGTGGCGGCCATCGAGTCCTATCTGCCCAAGGAGGCCCTGACCGTTATCCTGTCCGAACGCGGCTGGATTCGCGCCACCAAGGGCCGCATCGATGATCCGTCGGAGCTGAAGTTCAAGGAAGGCGACAATCTTGGCTTCCTGGTGCCCGGCTACAATACCGACAAGCTGCTGATCATGACCTCTGACGGGCGTTTCTTTACGCTGGGCTGCGACAAGCTGCCGTCTGGCCGTGGGCACGGCGAACCGCTCCAACTGATGCTGGAGATGGAAGAAAACACGCGCATCGTCAACGTCTTCATGTTCACGCCGGGGGCCAAACGCCTGATGGTGTCGAAGAACGGCTATGGCTTCGTGATGAACGAAGAGGACGCCGTCGGCAACAAGAAGGCCGGTAAGTCGGTGCTCAATGCGGATGGCACCGAGGCCTTTGCGGCTTTGCCGGTGACGGGCGACCACGTGGTCATCTTGGGCGAGAATAACAAGGTGCTGGTCTATCCGGTCGCAGAACTGCCGGAAATGGCGCGGGGCAAGGGCGTCAAGCTGCAAGGCTATAAGGACGGCGGCGTGAAGGACATCGCGATCTTCGATCAGGCCGGGCCGGTGCAGTGGTACGACGGATCGGGCAAGGCGCGCGACTTCAAGGACTGGAAAGACTTTGTGGGCAAGCGCGCCAGCGTCGGCAAGATGGCCCCGCGTGGTCTGCGCAAGCTGCGTCCAACCTAAGACTTCAAAGAACTACAGGTTACACAGATTGGGACGCGCTCCGGCGCGTCTCTTTTTTTGGCAGAGCTGGCCACGCAGCCCCATACTGTCCGGTTTTGCAGGCACAGTGTGTGGCGGAAACCCCCGATAGTCACGGCGCACGTCGTCTGTGCAATCTGTGTAATCTGTGGTTCTCTCTTTCTCTAAAAACCTCCAGCCACGCAAACGATTTTCCACTTGCGTCCTTATGCGCCTTTCGTTGCAATGCGGTATGCGCAAGATTTTCGGCTTTCACGACACCTCGGAAACCCTCAGTGCCATGCTGACCCACACGGTGGGCCGCATTGAGGGGCAGCATACGACGCTGCGGGAACTGATCGACATGATGGGCGAGCAGGGGCTGCTGCTGCTGTGTGTGCTGCTGTGCCTGCCGTTTCTGATCCCCGTGTCCGTACCGGGCATTTCCATCCCGTTCAGCGCCGCCATCATCCTGATTGCGGTGGCCATCCTTTTCAACCGCCTGCCGTGGCTGCCGGAAAAGATACTGGACCGTGAGATCGAGACGGCGAAGCTGGTGCCGGTGCTGCAACGCGGCGTGGGTGTGGTGTCGAAGATCGACCGCTTCGTCAAACCCCGCCTTTTGAGGCTGACCAGCGGGGCGGTGTCGAACCGCGTCAATGCGCTGGTTCTGATTCATGCGGCGGGGATCATGATGCTGCCTCTGGGGATTATCCCCTTTTCCAACACCTTGCCGGCGGTGGCAATTCTGCTGACGGCGGTCGGCATGATCCAGCGCGATGGCCTGTTTGTGCTGCTGGGGCAGGTGTTTGCGCTGGCGGCCACGCTGTATGTTGGCGGCATTGTCTATGGCGCCTTTGCTGCCGGGCGCGGCCTTAACTCAGTCCTCGGCTGACCCTGCATCCGTCAGATCGGGATCAATCTCGGTCCAGCCGAAATCGGTCAGGGCCTCCAGCGGCTTGTAGCGCGCCTTATAGTCCATCTTGGGCGAGCCCTTCACCCAGTAGCCGAGATAGACATAGGCATAGCCCGCGCGCTGCGCCTGATCTATGTGGTCCAGAATGACAAAGCGGCCCAGCGAGCGGTTCATCAGGTCCGGATCGTAGAAGCTATAGACCAGCGACAGGCCGTCGTTGAGCGCATCGACCAGCACGCAGCCGATCAGTTGCCCGTCCAGCCGGTATTCGATGATGTGGGTACGCACCAGCGTGTCTTCGACCATGGCCACCAGATCGGGCCAGGTCATGTCCATCATGCCGCCGTCGGGGTGGCGCACCTTGAGATATTTCTGTAGCAGGTCGTACTGCTCGCGCGTCGCCTCGGCCTCGCGGAAATGCCGCGTCAGACCGGCATTGCGCTTCAGGATGCGCTTGTCCGTGCGGTTGTGCTGATAGTCATGTACGGGGATGCGCACCGACTGACAGGCGCGGCAGGCGGGGCAGGCCGGGCGGTAGGCGATGTTCTGAGAGCGACGGAAGCCGATGGCCGACAACTGATCATTGACATTGATGGCTTCGAGGGGGGGCAGGTGCACAAACACCTTCCGCTCCTCCTGACCCTCCAGATACGGGCAGGGGCCAGGAATGGTCAGATAGTATCTGAGCTTTCGTCCCGGAAAATGCTCGCTCATGGGAGGGTGCCTGATCTGATTACCGGCTTATCAGACCCCATTTTTACCTCAAAGAGAAGGGTTTTCTGGGAGAACAGGGGCTTCGCGCAGCAGAATAATGGCGATGCGGCGATTTCCGGCCAGGGTGGGGTCATCCGGATACAGAGGTTCCTTTGCCGCCTTGCCCGAAACCTGCGCGATGCGGTCCTGATCGACGCCGGCCCCTTGCAGCACCTGACGCGAGGCATCGGCGCGATCTGCCGACAGTTTCCAGTCCTTGTCGGATTGCCCCGCGCCGGGGGTGCCGGTCGTGTGGCCGGTGATGGAGATACGATTTGGCAACTGATTGACGACCTTGGCCACGGCGCGCAGCAGCAGGCGGGCCCGGTCATTGGGCTGGGTGGAGTTGGCGTTGAACATGGCGCGCCCCTCCTGATCAATCAACTGGATGCGCAACCCTTCCGGCGTCTGATCGACAAGGATGTTTTTCGACAGTTCGGCCAGTTCGGGCATGTCCTGAAGCGCCTGACGCAGCGATTCGGCGGCCGAGCGGAACGAGGCCTCTTCGCGCTTTTGCAATTCTTCGCGCAGTTCCTCTTCGGTGTTCTGCGACAGGTCGGCGGCTTTTTTGGAGGAACCGTCGCGGTCCTGTACATCCGGGGCTTCGGGGGCCATCTGCTCGATAAAGGCCATTGCGCCTTCCTGTTTGACGCCGTCGCGCCCAATCGCGGTGCCCGCCAGAATCCCGCCGGAGCCGGAGGTGGTCTGAGACACGCTGGCCGGGGCGAAATAGTCGGCAACGCCCTTCTTCTGTTCGGGGGATGTGGTGTTGATCAGCCACATCAGCAGGAAGAAGGCCATCATGGCGGTCACGAAGTCGGCATAGGCGACCTTCCACGCGCCGCCGTGGTGTCCGCCGCCGACGACCTTCTTGACTTTCTTGATGACAACGGGGGCGTCGCGACTGGCCATACGAACTCCGGTAGTTCATCAATCTATCGGTCATTAATCTTAACAGGCGGTTGAAGCCGCCCGTTTTGAAGCGGTTTCCGCGATTGACCCCCGCAGGCTTTTGGGGTCAAAGGAGGGGGTATTCCTGTTGCCATGAGGTTCCGTTGAGCGACCCTGATCGTCTGGCCTATCGTCACGCCCTGGGCACCTTTGCCACCGGCGTGGCAGTCGTCACCATTCCCGTGGTGGACCGCGAAAGCCACCCGTGCGTCATGGGGCTGACCATCAACTCGTTCGCCTCGGTGTCGCTGGAGCCGAAGCTGATTCTGTGGTCGCTGGACCTCAAATCGGAGCGCTATGCCCTGTTTGCCGAAGCGCAGAGTTTTGGGATCAATATCCTCAGCGCGGCGCAGCGTGATCTGTCCGACCGCTTCTTCCGTGAAAACCCCTATTGCCGCGAAGCCGATGACCTGTCGTTTGCCGACGAACCGCTGCGTTTGAAAGCGGCGCTGGCGTGGCTGAAATGCCGTCAGTACCAGACACAGGTGCTGGGCGATCATCTGGTGATCGTGGGTGAGGTCGAAGCCTTCGATCAGTCGGAAACCCATTTTGGCGACCACGGCCTGACCTATTTCCGTGGCCGCTATGGCCAGACCCACCCTTTACCCGTTTGAGGCATTTCATGCGTATCGTATTTGCAGGTCTGGGCGTCATGGGTGCCCCTATGGCCGGTCATCTGTTGAAGGCCGGTTTCGAAGTTGTGGGCTTCAACCGCTCGGTGGATAAGGCGATGGCGTGGGGCGAGGCGCACCGTGCGGCCTTTGCCACCGACTTTGAAGAGGCCGTGGAAAATGCCGAGGTGCTGGTCCTCTGCGTCGGGCGCGATGACGATGTGCGCGATCTGGTGACGCGGGCGGCGGAGCGCATGGCGGCGGGTAGTCTGATCATCGACCACACGACGACTTCGGCCCGACTGGCACGTGAGCTTTCGGTCCTATGTGCTGGGAAAGGTTTGTATTTTGCCGATGCGCCAGTGTCCGGAGGACAGGCGGGGGCTGTCAATGGGGCCTTGTCGGTCATGGTCGGGTGCGAAGAGTCGCAACTGGCCCGCGTGCGCGCGGTGACCCTGCCCTATACCAAATCTCTGACCCGGATCGGCGAGGCGGGTGCCGGCCAGACGGCCAAGATGTGCAACCAGATCGCCATTGCCGGGGCGGTGCAGGGCATTGCCGAGGCGCTGCATTTTGCCAAATGCGCCGATATTGACCCGGAGCTGGTGTTTCAGGCCATTTCGCAGGGTGCGGCGGGGTCGTGGCAGATGTCGAACCGCTGGGCGACCATGGCTGAGGGCAAATACGACTTCGGCTTTGCCGTGGACTGGATGCGCAAGGATCTGGGGATTGCGCTTGATGAGGCGCGCTCAAACGGCGCACACTTAAGCGTCGCCGCCCTGGTCGATCAGTTCTATTCCGAAGTGCAGGCCATGGGCGGCCAGCGCTGGGACACCTCATCGCTGCACGCGCGTCTGGAGGCGCGGCGGAAGTAAGGCAGTGTCTCCACAGATGGCCACAGATGAACACAGATAGGTCGTGCCTGTGGTTGGGGAAGGGGGGATTATGACAGACAGGGACGCACAAACCTATACAATCATTGGAGCCGCGATGGAGGTGCATAGCACCCTTGGCCATGGCTTTCTGGAATCGGTTTATCAGGAAGCCTTGGCTTTGGAATTTGCAGACCGGAATATAGCTGCGCTGCGTGAAGCGCATTTGCCAGTTCGTTACAAAACCACCGTTCTATCCTGTGGATTCCGCGTTGATTTTATCTGCTTTGAAAGCGTGCTTGTTGAGCTGAAAGCAACCGCAGCCATAGGTAAGGTTGATGAAGCGCAGGTCCTCAACTATCTGCGTGCGTCGAATCTGAAAAAGGCGTTGCTGTTAAATTTTGGGGGAATCCGGTTGGAACACAGACGCCTTATTTTGTAACGTTTATCTGTGTTCATCTGTGGCCATCTGTGGAGAACCTATCCCTTCAGCTTCTCCGCCACGTATTTGGCAAAATAGGTCAGCACCCCCGATGCGCCGGCCCGTTTGAAGGCCAGCAGCGTCTCGAACACGCCCTTGTCGTGGTCCATGAAGCCGGCATTCACCGCCGCCTTGATCATCGCGTATTCGCCCGACACCTGATAGACGAAAGTCGGCACGCGGAAGGTCTCCGACACGCGCTGCACGATGTCGAGATAGGGCAGGCCGGGCTTCACCATAACCATGTCGGCGCTTTCCTGAAGGTCCATGGCGACTTCGCGCAAGGCCTCATCCGTATTGGCGCTGTCCATCTGATAGGTCTTCTTGTCGCCTTTCAGCGCCGAGGTGCCGACCGCGTCGCGGAACGGGCCGTAGAAGGCCGAGGCGTATTTGGCGGCGTAGGACAGGATCAGCTTGTCGGTCAGGCCCTGTGCCTCCAGCGCCTTGCGAATCTCGCCGATTCGTCCGTCCATCATGTCCGAGGGGGCGAGCACATCGGCGCCGGCCTCGGCCTGCACGAGCGCCTGCCGGGTGAGAATCTCGATGGTTTTCTCGTTGTGAATTTTGCCGTCGCAGAGAATGCCGTCGTGGCCATGCGAGGTGAAGGGATCGAGCGCCACATCGACGATCAGGCCTATCTCCGGCACGGCCGATTTGATGGCGCGACAGGTGCGGGCGATCAGGCCGTCGGTGTCATAGGCGGCCGTCGCGTCATCATTGCGCAGCGACGGGTCGATATTGGGAAACAGGGCCAGAGCCGGTATACCCAGCGCATGGGCTTCCCTGGCTTCCCTGACCGCTTCGGCAATGCTCAGTCGATCGACGCCTTCGAGCGAGCGGATGGGGTCACGCGCCATGTCCTTGTCGTGCACAAAGATCGGCCAGATCAGGTCCGCCACGGTTAGGCGGTGTTCGGCCACCAGATCCCGCACCCAGGCCGATTGGCGCAGACGGCGTGGGCGGGACAAAGGGTAGGCACCGACAAGGGGGGAGAAGGTCATGGAAGCACCCCGTTCAAACGCATCGCCCGGCGCGACGCGTAATTACCAGATCAACGGGGCAGGGGCTTACGCCGTTCTGAAGCGTTTGCCAATCGGCTTGTGATTGTTGAGCTTCAGAACGCCGTTCACAGACGTGGCCAGAATCCATACGGTGGCCATGAAAGTCAGCAGAGCCGAAATCACATAGCCCGAAGAGACGCCGAGTATGGTCGAAACCGGGATGCTGGAAATATCGAGGTCGCTGAGATCGAGGTCGATTCGTCGCCAGTCGGAGATGTCGTATTGCGACCAGATGAGATTGGCCAGCGTCCAGGTCAGCACCACAGTACAGATGACCGCGATAAAGGTCGCCATGCCCCAGAGTGCAAAAACCGCCCAGAAGTGTTTGATCTGATAGCGAAAATGCGTCTGAATATAGGAGGTGCAGTTGTTCTTGCGCAGATAGGCCAGCGCCGCACCGATCAGGGCTGTGATGCCCAGTGAAAACGGGCTGACGAACAACAGGCCATAGACGACATAGGCCAGATTGCGCTCATCTTCCTCGCAGGCGACGCTGCCGGAGGGGCCGCTAAAGGCAGTATCGGCGACGGCTTTGGACGGCGAAGCATTCATGACCGGACCTTTGCTGGCTGTATTTAACAGAGCTCAAGAACGCCTATATTTGCAAAAAATTCATTATAATGCAAACACAGTTCGATTGTGCGGGTATGCGGGCGAAAAACAGGTGCGTCATTATGCGCCAGCCTCTTGTGCAGATTTGATGCGCCACGGGTCTGAACCTATGGCATATTGACACTGGTCACAGGCGGTACAACCCACTATACCGGCTATGGTCAAACAGGGCGTTGAGACCCTGACAACAACCCACCGAGGGCCCCGTTTCTCGTGCGGAAACAGGGTTAAGATAAGTACATGGATTACACCGCCGCATTCGAGGCCGCCATTGACGCCGTCCGCAAGGAGGGCCGTTACCGCGTTTTTGCCAATCTGAAGCGTCATCGCGGCGCCTTCCCGCGTGCCACCTGGCAGCGCGAGGACGGGAGCGAGCGCGACGTCACGGTCTGGTGTTCCAATGACTATCTGGGGCAGGGGCAGAACCCCGTGGTGATCGACGCCATGCAACGCGCCATTGACGAAGCCGGTTCGGGCTCCGGCGGCACGCGCAATATCTCCGGCACGACCTGGTATCATAACGAACTTGAGGCCGAACTGGCCGATCTGCACCATAAGGAGGCCGCTCTGGTCTTCTCGTCGGGCTATGTCGCCAACGAGGCGACCCTGACGACCCTCTACAAAATTTTGCCGGGTCTGATCATCTTTTCGGATGCGCTGAACCACGCCTCGATGATTGCGGGTATCCGCAATGGCGGCGGGGCGCGTCACGTCTTCCGTCACAACGATCTGGCGCACCTCGAAGAACTGCTGGCGGCCGCGCCGGTCAATGCTCCGAAGCTCATCGCCTTTGAGTCGGTCTATTCGATGGATGGCGATATTGCCGACATCGCCGGCACCATCGCGCTGGCCAAGAAATACAATGCCCTGACCTATATTGACGAAGTGCACGCCGTGGGCCTCTACGGGGAGCGCGGGGCCGGTGTGGCCGAACGCGACGGCGTGATGGATCAGATCGACATTATCGAAGGCACGCTCGGTAAGGCCTTTGGCATGATGGGTGGCTATATTGCCGGTAAGGCCGCCATGTGCGACGCTATCCGCCTGTGGGCCTCGGGCTTCATCTTCACCACCTCGCTGCCCCCGGCGGTGATGGCGGGTGCGGCGGCCAGTGTGCGCTGGCTGAAAGCGCACAATGAGCGCCGCATCGCCCATCAGGAACGCGCTCAGACCTTGATGCGTCGGTTCCGTGAACTGGGTATCCCGGTCCTGCCGTCGGTCAGCCATATCGTGCCAGTGCTGGTCGGCAATCCGGTACATTGCAAGATGATTTCGGACATGCTGCTCAATGATTTCAATATCTATGTGCAGCCGATCAACTACCCGACCGTGCCAAAGGGCACCGAGCGCCTGCGTTTCACGCCGTCACCGGACCATGACGACGATATGATGGATGAGCTGGTCAAGGCGATGGACAAGCTGTGGAGCCACTGCAACGTGGCCCGTATGCCGGCGGTGGCCTGACAAGGGTATGACCTTTCGCCTGTCGCATATCATCTATTTCACGGATAATATGGACGGCATGACCGTCTTCTATCGGGATGTTCTGGGGCTGCCTGTGGTGAAGGATGAAGACGGCTGGCGCGAACTGGATGCCGGCGCCTGTCGCATCGCCCTTCACGCCGGGGCCAAGGGCGAACCCAACGGCCATACGCCCAAGATCGCTTTTCACGTGGATGATGTAGTGGCGCTGCGCGAGTCGCTGATCACGCAGGGTGTGCCCATGGGCAAGCTGTGGGTGACGCCGGAGATCACCTTCTGTCAGGGGGCCGATCCCGACGGCAATGCCTTCAATATTTCGAGCCGCTGAGGGCTAAGGCTAAGACTTGCCGAAAGCGGCAATTGGACGTACCCTTTCTGTATGAACGCTCTGTCCAAAATTGCGATCTCTGATCTGACGGTAGAGGAGCGCCTCGAACTGATCGAGGCGTTGTGGGATAGTCTTGAGGAAAAGGATGTCCCTGTTCCGGCGTGGCATATGGCCGAGCTTGAGCGACGGATGCAGACCTTCGAGCAGGACAAGGCCCGCTCCGTAAGTTGGGACGTGATCCGGGCCGAGCTTGAGCGCGACCTGTAGTGGCCGAATATCTTTTTGAGTTCACACCCGTTGCCCGGCGTGAGGTCATGGAGGCGTCAAGATGGTACGCATCGAAAAATCCGCAGCTTGGTCGCCGTTTCAACCAGCAGGTAACCGACGTACTGGCAAACATCTGTCGCTCTCCCTTCAGAAATGCAGAAGTGCAGTCCGGGCTTAGACGCGCCCGGCTGGCTGATTTTCCTTATCAACTGTATTACAGGCTGGAGGATCGTACTCTGTATGTAGTGGCGGTGCTGCATACACGCCGCAACCCTAGCCTTTGGAAGAAAAGGGGCTAACCCATGTCCGAATTTCTCCTCGAACTTCAGCGCAACGGCGCCTATCTGAAGGTCACGGCGGTCGATCCGGTGTCGGGCGAAGAGGTCTCAACCCTGGGGCCCGCCACGGACCCGGAGGCGGTCAAGCGGCTGGCCGTGCAGAAGCTGAAAAACCGCCTCGAAGCGCTTAAGCCGCCACCGCTGAACGGCGGGCGCGGCGGCATTATCTGCTAAACCTCAAGACCAGACGTTTTCGCTTGGATTCATTGTCTCAAAGGTTTAACAGACGCGCAATTTCGGACGATGCGCTATATATAGTGCCGACCTTCCTCCAGACGACAGGATAAAGCTCGTGAACGCTCCCGCTTCCTTCATCCCGCAAGGCTATTTCAACAGCGACCTGGCCCATGCCGACCCGGCCGTTCTGGCGGCGATCAAGGGCGAGCTGACCCGTCAGCAGGACCAGATCGAGCTGATCGCTTCGGAAAACATCGTCTCGAAGGCCGTGCTGGAGGCGCAGGGTTCGGTCCTGACCAACAAATACGCCGAAGGCTATCCGGGCCGCCGCTACTATGGCGGTTGTGAATATGCCGACGAAGTTGAAAAGCTGGCCATTGAGCGCGCCAAGCAACTGTTCAACTGCGCCTTTGCCAATGTGCAGCCGCATTCGGGGGCCAATGCCAATCAGGCGGTCTTCTTCTCGCTGCTGCAACCGGGTGATACCTATATGGGCATGGATCTGGCCTGTGGCGGTCACCTGACGCACGGTTCGCCTGCCAACCAGTCGGGCAAGTGGTTCAAGGTCGTCCCCTACGGCGTGCGCGAGGACAACCACCTGATCGACTATGATCAGGTCGAAGCGCTGGCCAAGGAACATCAGCCCAAGCTGATCATCGCCGGGGCCTCCAACTACAGCCGTCACATCGACTTTGCCCGCTTCCGTCAGATCGCCGACAGCGTCGGGGCCTATTTGTTTGTCGATATGGCCCACTATGCCGGTCTGGTCGCGGGCGGCGTCTATCCGGACCCGCTGCCGCACGCCCACGTCGTCACCACCACCACGCACAAGACCCTGCGCGGTCCGCGCGGCGGCCTGATCCTCTCCAACGATGAAGCGCTGGGCAAGAAGATCAATTCGGCGGTCTTCCCCGGCCTTCAGGGCGGCCCGCTGATGCACGTCATAGCGGCCAAGGCCGTGGCCTTTGGTGAGGCGCTGCAACCGGAATTCAAGGCCTATGCGGCGCAGGTCGTGGCCAATGCCCGGGTGCTGGCCGAAACCCTGATGGCGCGTGGTCTGGGGGTCGTTTCCGGCGGCACCGACAGCCACGTCATGTCGGTCGATCTGCGCCCCAAGGGCCAGACCGGCAAGGCGACCGAGCACGCGCTGGAAGAGGCCTTCATCACCTGTAACAAGAACGGTATCCCGTTCGACCCGCAGCCCTTCACCATCACCTCCGGCGTGCGTCTGGGCACCCCGGCGGGTACGACCCGCGGCTTCCGCGAGGAAGAGTTCCGCCTGATCGGCAACCTGATTGCTGATGTGGTCGATGGCATGGCCTCTAACTCCGGCGCGCCGGATGAGGCCGTGACGGCGAAGGTGCGCGCGCAGGTCAAGACCCTGACCCAGCGCTTCCCGATCTACGCGTAGTTATTTTTGTCGCGCAATTCATCCGAAACCGGTGTCCACGTTTCGGATTGCGCTTGGAGCCCTGAATGCGCTGCCCCTTCTGCGGAAACCCGGAAACCCAGGTCAAGGACTCCCGTCCCTCCGAGGATGGGGCAGCCATTCGCCGTCGCCGCTCATGCAGCGAATGTGGCGGGCGCTTTACCACCTTTGAACGGGTGCAGTTGCGCGAACTGCTTATCGTCAAGCGCTCGGGCCGCCGCACGCCGTTCGACCGCGAAAAGCTGGAACGCTCGATTTCGCTTGCAACGCGCAAGCGTCAAATTGACCCGGAGCGTATCGACCGCATGGTGTCGGGCATTGTGCGTCAGCTCGAAAGCCTGGGCGAAACCGAAATCGGGTCAGAAGTGGTCGGCGAACTGATCATGAAGGCCCTGCGCTCGCTCGATTCCGTGGCCTATGTGCGCTATGCCTCGGTCTATCGGGATTTTCAGGAAACCTCTGATTTCGCGAAGTTTCTGGGGGCCGAAGGCTTTGACAGCGACGGTATGGATGCCCCGCTCACGCCCGCCCCGGCCGGCAATCCCGAACCGACCGACCCGTCGCCTATCCGTCAGGGTCTGGGCGAACAGGACCTGTCCGCCACAGACGATGCGTGAAACCGGGGCATTATGATCCGTCCGTTCGTCACGCTCAAACTGGCCACCACCCTCGACGGGCGCATCGCCACCCACACGGGCGAAAGCCGCTGGATCACCGGTGAGCCTGCCCGCCGTGCCGTGCACGAACTGCGGGCCTCGCACGATGCTGTGCTGGTCGGTATCGAAACTGTTTTAAAAGATGATCCCGAACTGACTGTGCGTTTGCAGGGCTATGAGGGCTATCAGCCGGCGCGCGTCGTTCTGGATTCGCGCGGGCGCATCCCATTGCATTCCAAGCTGGTGCAGACGGCGCGCGTCATCCCGACCTATGTGGTGACGACGCACGACCTTAATCCGGAACTGGTCTCGCTGGGCGTGCGAGCGTTAAAAGTCGCTTCACGGCATCAGCGCGTGGACCTGATCGCGGCGCTGGAAGCACTCAATGAGGCCGGGATCGACCGCCTGTTTGTCGAAGGTGGCGGGCAAATCGCCACGGCCTTTGTCAAGCTGGGGGCGGTGGACCGACTGGAATGGTTCCGCGCGCCCACTATATTGGGCGGTGACGGTCGCGCTGTGATCGGGTTTCTCGACATTGCGGACATCAACCGGGTGATCCGTTTCACCCGCGTGGGCGTTCAAGCGGTAGGCGACGATTTATGGGAAAGCTACGAGCTGGAGTAGCGCCGTCTCCGTTTGACGCAGAGACGGCAAGTAAGGACGCAGTATGTTTACAGGCATCATCACCGATATAGGCACCCTGACCGCCATTGACCGCCACGAGGGCGGGGCCCGATTTGAGGTGCAGACCGCCTATGACCTTTCAACCGTCGATATCGGGGCCTCGATCGCCCATTCCGGCTGCTGTCTGACCGTGGTGGAAAAGCGCGGTGACCGTTACACGCTCGACCTGTCGAACGAAACTCTGGCCGTTACCACGCTCGATCACTGGCGTGTGGGCGACCGCGTCAACCTTGAGCGGGCGCTGAAGGTCGGCGACGAGCTGGGCGGGCATATCGTATCGGGTCACGTCGATGGGGTAGGGGAGCTGATCACGCTGACCGAAGACGGTGACGCCTACCGCCTGAAGGTGCGGGTGCCGCGCCCGCTGCATCGTTACATCGCGCATAAGGGCTCGATTGCGCTGGATGGCATTTCGCTGACCGTCAACGAGGTCGAGGACGATGTGTTCGGCGTGGCCATCATCCCGCACACCTGGACGCATACCACTCTGTCCGACCGCAAGGTGGGCGACAAGTTAAACCTTGAGATCGACCTGATGGCACGCTATGCCGCGCGCTGGCGCGAAACGATCTAAACTCGCGCCCCCTGTTCCTGCGCTCCTGTGAGGGAGCGTACTCGTAAGAGACATCCATGACCTTCAACCGTATCGCCACCGACCTCAATCCGGTCAGCTCCGAAAGCCCCATCTCGACCATCGAGGATATTCTGGAGGACGCCCGCAATGGCCGCCCCTACATCCTCGTCGATGCCGAGGACCGCGAAAACGAGGGCGACATCTGCATCCCGGCCCAGATGGCGACGCCGGACGTGGTTAACTTCATGGCGCGCTTCGGGCGCGGCCTGATTTGTCTGGCCATTACGGGGGAGCGTTCGCGTCAGTTGCGCCTGCCGCCGATGGCCGCTGAAAACGGCGCGCGCAACGGCACGGCCTTCACGGTCGCCATCGAGGCCAAGGACGGCATCACCACCGGCATTTCGGCGCACGACCGCGCCCGTACCATCGCCGTGGCCATCGACCAGACCAAGGGCTATGACGATATCGTCAGCCCCGGCCACGTCTTCCCGCTGGTGGCGCGTGATGGCGGCGTGCTGGTGCGCGCCGGTCATACCGAGGCCGTGGTCGATATTTCGCGCATGGCGGGCCTTTACCCGGCGGGCGTCATCTGTGAGGTGATGAACGACGACGGGACGATGGCGCGCCTGCCCGACCTCATCAAATTCGCCCAGACACACGGCTTGAAGATCGGCACCATTGCCGACCTGATCGCCTATCGCCGCCGCACCGAGCGCTTCGTCGATCGCGTGCTGGAAAAGCCGTTCGAGAGCCAGTGGGGCGGTCAGTTTCGCCTGTTTGTCTATCGTAACCGCCTCGATCAGGGCGAACATATCGCATTGGTCAAGCATCAGCCGGTACCCAACAAGGCGACCCTGGTGCGGATGCACCAGCTCGATGTCGCCGCCGACGTGCTGGGGGCCTCGGACGGTCGTGCCGGTCTGGTCGAACAGGCGATGACGGCGCTGGCGGCCTATGACGGCCCGGCGGTAATGGTCATGCTGCGCGACCTCGACCCCAAGGTGATTTCCAACCGCTTTGCCGCCGATGACACCGAAACGCCTCAGCCGCGCGGCCTGCGCGACTATGGCGTCGGCGCGCAAATCCTCCTCGATCTGGGGGTGCGTGACATGATCGCCCTGTCGGATTCCAAGCCGAAACCCGCCGCGCTGGAAGGCTACGGGCTTCAGATCATCGACTGGAAGCCGCTCAGCTAAACGCATCCTGTCGTCAGATTTGGCTTTTTATGTTCTCGATAAGCCAGTAAGTACGGACTGAACCTGTCCTCAAGGATTGAACTCTTGACCATTGATACCCCCCTGCGCATCCTCATCGTCGAAAGCCGTTTTTATGAGGATATTTCCGATGAGCTTCTGGCCGGTGCCAAGGCGGCGCTGGAAGCCTATGGCGCGGAATATGATGTGATCACCGTGCCGGGGGCATTTGAGGTGCCGGGCGCTATCGCCATGGCCGAAGACGCCTCTCAGGGGCCCGCCGGGCGCAAATATGACGGCTATGTCGCGCTGGGCTGCGTCATCCGTGGTGAGACGACCCACTACGATTATGTGTGCGAAGAATCGGCGCGCGGTCTGATGGACCTGACTCTGAAACAGCTTCTGTGCATCGGCTACGGCATCCTGACCGTCGAGGACGAGGATCAGGCCTGGGCCCGCGCCCGCCGATCGGAAGGCGACAAGGGCGGCACGGTCGCCAAGGTGGCGCTCGACATGATTGCCCTGAAGAAGGCCCTGCGCGGAGGCAACCATGGTTGATCCGCTGAGCCTGAAATCGGTCATCGAGCAACTGAACGCCAATGAGGCCGCCGAGTCCGGGCGTCTGTCGCTGAAGGAAAAGCGCGCCCGCACTGTGGCGCGTCTGGTGCTGGTGCAGGCCCTCTATCAGATGGAAATTGCCGGGACGGGCGTTGAGTCGGTCATCCGCGAATTTGCCGACTTCCGCTTTGATGGCCACATCGAAGGCGAGGGCGGCGAGGAACAGCGTCTGGGCACGGCCGATGAGGCCTTTTTCGCCGACGGTCTGCGCACCATCGTCAAGGCTCAGGCCGAAATCGACGTACTGATCGCTGAGCGGCTGGCCTCCAACTGGCGTCTCGACCGCATCGACACCACGCTGCGCGCCATTCTGCGCGCCGGGGCGTGGGAGCTGAAATTCCGCCCCGATGTCGCCGTCGAGGTGGTGATCAACGAATATGTCGAGATCGCCAAGGCCTTCTTCGGCAATGAAGAGGCGCGTTTCGTCAACGGCGCTCTGGACGGCATCGCCAAGGACGCAAGGTAATCCTCCCATGACCGGCGACAACAGCGAATTCAGCGTCATCGACCGGTTGTTCAAGCCCTTGGCCGGACTGACTGCCGAGGCGCGCGGCCTGATCGACGATGTGGCCGTTCTGGGCGCGCGCGAAGGCTATGACCTTGTGGTCACCACGGATGCCATGGTCGAAGGGGTCCACTTCCTTTCGACCGATCCGCTCGATCAGGTGGCGCGCAAGCTGTTGCGGGTCAATATTTCCGACCTGGTGGCTAAGGGGGCCGACCCCTATGGCTATCAACTCCTGACCGCCTGGCCCAAGGGCATGGCCTATGAGGGCAAGGCGGCCTTTGCGGCGGGTTTGCGCCTCGATCAGGATGAATTTGATTTCGACCTGTTCGGCGGGGATACGGTTTCGACCGAAGGTCCGCTGTTGCTCAGCATTACCGCCTTTGGTCATGCCCCCGTGGGCCGCGCCCTGTCGCGCGCCGGCGCGCGGGCGGGGGATCATGTGCTGGTCGGCGGCTTTATCGGCGACGCCCATCTGGGCCTGCGCGTGCTGCGCGGGGAGTTCGACGAACTGTCTGAGGCGCATAAGGCGCATCTGGTGCAGGCCTATCGCCTGCCACAACCGCGCGACGATCTGGCTGAGGTGGTGCTCGATCACGCTCATGCCTCGATGGATGTCTCGGATGGCCTGATCGCCGACGCCCTGCATATGGCCAGAGCCTCTGAGGTGGCGCTTGTGATCGACCTCGACCGCGTACCGACCTCAGCGGCTGCCCGCGCCGCCATCGCGCAGGGGGCCGATGTGACCGATCTGATCACCGGCGGCGACGATTACCAGATCCTGTGCACGGCCGATGCCGCCGGGGCTGAGGCTTTGAAGGCCGCCGGTTTCTATGAGATCGGCCATTGCGAAGCCGGAACCGGCGAGGTCTCGGTCATCAGCGGCGGCAAGGTCATCGAGATCGAGGACAAGGGCTGGGTCCACGTCTGAGGCAGGAAAAAGTCTCATCAGGTGCACCGCATGTGTGCCGCGCTTTGTTAGAAAACCATCTTCACAAAAGCGTTTCTGAGGGCGTTCCTCATGAAACCGGCCCCCTAAACGGCTTCTAAACCGTTTTCGCCTAAATTCAGGCCATGACCCAGACCCGACGCCTTTTGCTCAGCCTGTTGCTCTGCGCCCTTGCCGCGCCCGCTTTTGCTTCCGAAGGGGGCGAGAAGAAGGAGGGGGGGGAGCCCTATGTCAAGCTGGCCCCCGTCGCCCTGCCGGTGACCGACAACGGCCGGCTGATCAACTATCTGTTTGTGACCCTGCGCATAAACCTGACGCCCAAGGCCGACGTCAACGCCCTGCGACTCAAGGAACCCTATTTCCGCGATGCGCTTATCCGTGCGGCGCACAAGCAAAGTTTCGCGCTGCCGAACAAACGCGACAAGCTGGATGAGGCGCGTTTCAAACAGGTGATGATCCCGGAATTCACCAAGATCGCCGGCGCGGGCAATATCGCCGCCTTGGAAATACTGGCTCAGAACCCCAAGAAGTCGATGAACTGACGGTGTGTCGCCACCGCGAATCCGTTAAGTGTTCACGGGTTCGTGAAAGCCGATTACCGGTTGCGGCGCAATAAAATCTGCGACATTTTGCGTTGATTACTTTCGTAATTACCTAACTTGCACCTGTCTGAAAGTTGCGGCACTCTCCTGACCTTGCGGGGAGGGTATGGACGTGCCTTCCCGGCGCGCACGTCACCCGGCGTGCCACAACAAAGAACGACAGGGGTTTGGTATGACGTCATGGATAGGGCTGGTCATAGCGGCTGGCGTGTTAGGATTGGTGTACGGGGTCGTTCAGACCCTCAGTCTGCTTAAAAAACCACAGGGCAATGCCCGGATGCAGGAAATCGCTGCGGCGATTCAGGAAGGGGCGGGGGCCTATCTCAAGCGGCAATATACGACCATCGCCCTTGTCGGCATCGTCATTTTTATCGCGGCCTTTCTGGTGCTCGGCCCCTATGCGGCGGCGGGTTTCCTGATCGGCGCGGTCCTGTCCGGGGCGGCGGGCTTTGCCGGGATGCTGATTTCGGTGCGCGCCAATGTGCGTACTGCCGAAGCCGCCTCGCACAGCCTGCAACAGGGGCTGAACCTCGCCTTCGGAGCCGGTGCGGTCACCGGCCTGTTCGTCGCGTCGGGGGCGCTTCTGGGGGTCGCGGGCTATTATTTCATCCTGACCGATGTGCTGGGCCTTGAGGCAACCAGCCGTCCGGTAATTGACGCCCTTGTGGCCTTGGGCTTCGGCGCGTCGCTGATCTCGATTTTCGCGCGTCTGGGCGGCGGTATCTTCACCAAGGGCGCGGATGTCGGCGGCGACATGGTGGGCAAGGTCGAGGCGGGCATCCCCGAAGACGACCCGCGCAACCCGGCCACCATTGCCGACAATGTGGGCGACAATGTCGGCGACTGCGCCGGTATGGCGGCGGACCTGTTTGAAACCTATGCGGTGACGACGGTCGCCACCATGGTGCTGGGGGCGATCTTTTTTGCGGGCACGGCTCTGGTCGGGCCGATGATGCTGTTGCCGCTGGTGATCTGCGGCGCGTGCATTATCACCTCTATCATCGGCACCTTCTTTGTCCGTCTGGGCAAGGACAACCACATCATGAATGCCCTGTATAAGGGCCTGATCGTTACCGGCGTCCTGTCCATCGGCGCGCTGGCGGCGGTGATTGAACTGGTGATCGGCTTCGATACGCCCATCACCTATGCCGGCGCGCCGACGGGCTTTACCGGCCTGACCCTGTTCTGGTGCGGCCTGATCGGGCTGGCGGTTACGGCGGGCTTCATTGTCGTCACCGAATACTATACCGGCACGGGCAAGCGGCCCGTGGTGTCGATCGCCCAGGCCTCGGTCACCGGGCACGGCACCAATGTCATTCAGGGGCTGGCCGTTTCGATGGAAGCCACGGCCATTCCGGCCCTGATTATCGTCGGCGGCATCGTTGGCTGTTACCTGCTGGCCGGGCTCTATGGCATTGCGATCGCCACCACCACCATGCTGGCCCTCGCCGGGATGATCGTGGCGCTCGATGCCTTCGGGCCGGTCACCGACAATGCGGGGGGGATCGCCGAAATGGCGGGCCTCGACAAGGCGGTGCGCCATACCACCGACGCGCTGGACGCCGTGGGCAATACCACCAAGGCCGTCACCAAGGGCTATGCCATCGGTTCGGCGGGTCTGGGGGCGCTGGTACTGTTTGCCGCCTATACGTCGGACCTCAAATATTTCGCCGCCAATGCAGCGCCGGGCTCCTTCTTCGAGGGGCTGGGGGAGTTGACCTTCTCCCTGTCCTCGCCGTGGGTGGTGGTCGGCCTGCTGATCGGCGGCCTTTTGCCCTATCTCTTTGGCGGCATGGGCATGACGGCGGTCGGCAAGGCGGCGCAGGCCGTGGTCGAAGAGGTGCGGCGTCAGTTCCGCGAAGATTCCGGCATCATGGCCGGGACGTCAAAGCCCAACTATGGCCGTGCTGTGGATATGCTGACCAAGGCGGCCATCCGCGAAATGGTCGTGCCGTCTCTGCTGCCCGTCCTGTCGCCGCTGGCCCTCTTCGGGATCGTCTATGCCATAGGCGGCGCGGTTCCGGCGTTTGAGGCGCTGGGGGCCATGCTGCTGGGCGTGATCGTCACCGGCTTGTTCGTCGCCATTTCGATGACCTCGGGCGGCGGGGCCTGGGACAATGCCAAAAAGTCGTTTGAGGATGGCTTTGTCGATAAGGACGGCGTGCGTCACCTTAAGGGCTCTGAGGCGCACAAAGCCTCGGTAACCGGCGATACGGTGGGCGATCCGTATAAGGACACGGCCGGTCCGGCGGTCAATCCGATGATCAAGATCACCAATATCGTCGCGCTGCTGCTGCTGGCTGTGCTGGCGCATATAGCCTGATCACTGGGGGCGGCGTTCGCGTGAGCGCCGCTCTCGACACAGATGGTCGCGGATAGGTTCGCATCCGTAACGCGATTGCGGGATTTTCGACTTTTTGAGAACCACAGATTACACAGATTTCACAGATTGGCGCTCCGCGCCGTGGAGCCTCTGGAAGCGGTCGCAGCCATTTGAAACGCATAATCTGCGAAATCTGTGTAATCTGTGGTTTCCCTAAAGGGGCCGCCCCACATCCCGTCTATCTGTGGAGAAACAAAAACCCCTCCGGAACGGTCTCCGGAGGGGTTTTTCAGGTTCATACCAGGAGAAGACTATTCGCGGCGGCGCTGGCCGCCCGGATTGGTGTCTTCTTCGTTGGTGAGGGTCTGGCGACCGACATTGCCGAGGATCTGCTCCAGCGCCGTCAGTTCGCGGCCGCGTGTTGGCGTCTTGTTGGGGTTCAGCGCGATCTGGCGGCTGTCGGCCAGCGACAGGGTCTTCACGGTCTTGACCGCCTGCGTCTCCTTGTCGAATTCGACAATGGTGACGCTGCGCGAGGTCAGGGTCGCGGGCTTATAGGTCATTTTCGAAGTCGTCTGCGTGATATAGTACCACACGCCGGGGTCGAAGGTCGCGACCTGAGACGGGGAGCCGAACTTGGTACGCACGCTGGTCTGCGTATCCTCACCGACCTTGATGTCGGTGGCGGGATTGGCTTCGATGGCGAGATAGCCCTGACGCGAAACGCTGGGGGCGCAGGCGCCAAGCGTGGAAGCGGCGGCGGCAACGGCGGCGAGGGCCAGAAGGGTGGACGGCTTGATCATCAGGTTCCGTTCGGGTTTGACCTTGGGTGCCAGACTGTTTAGTGCAATCTTGGGGCCGAATGAAGGCCATAAATATTCCGGCTTGGCAAGAACGCAAACGGAGACTGGGACGTAAATGCTCGACAAATTCCTCAGCTCGCTCGGCGAAAGTCTGGGTCTGAAAAAGCCCAGCCCGACGCGCGTAGCCGGCGAAGCCCTCTATGCGGCGGCTGTGGCGCAGTCGCGTCAGGTCGTTTTCTATACCGATTATGGCGTGAAGGATGAAATCGGCGCGCGTTTCGAGCTTCTGGTGCTGCATGTCGTCCTGCTGATCAACCGCCTGAAATCGGACGACGAACACTATCGCGAAACCTCTCAGGCCCTGTTCGATTCGCTGTTGCTGGCGCTGGACGACACGCTGCGCGAACAGGGGGTGGGCGACCTGACCGTGCCGAAAAAGATGAAGAAGCTCAGCCAGCAGGTCTATACGCGGCTGGTGCGCTGGAACGAAATCTGGGAGGAGGCGGGGGCAGAGGGCGCGACCGCCGCGCAGGCCGATTACCTGCTGCGCACCGTCTATGCCACGGATGAGGCCCAAGACCCGCAGGCCCCTCTGTGGGCGACGGGCCTGAGCGCCTATATGGATGAGGTCCGCACGCAGGTGCGTGCAGACAGATTGCTGGCCGGTGAGGTAAACTGGCCGGAAGTAATGCGTTTAAATACCAAGGAGAACTGAGCCATGACCGAAGCCGATGCCCCGCTGTGGACGCACACTGTGCGCTTTGACGAGGCCTTTCGCGGGCTCGATCTGACCCTGACGGCCGATGAGGCACGCCGCACGCTGATCGCCGAAAACTTCGGCATGATCGAACTGCACGACCTGACGGCAAAGATCACGACCAGAGGCCGCAAGTCGCCAGGCAGCGACGAGGTAATCGTTGATGTCGATCTGAGCGGTGAGGTGACGCAGGAATGCGGCGTGACGCTCGATCCCTTCCGTCACCCGATCGCGGCGCGCATCGACGTCGTGGTGGTGGCGCAGGCCCGCAAAAACAAGACCGACGACGAAGAGACGGAGCTGAGCGTCGAAGACCTCGACGTGCCCGACGTGGCCGTCAATGGTCAGGTTGATGTCGGTCAGTACATCATCGAAGCGCTGGGTGAAGCCTATGATCCTTTTGCGCGCAAGCCCGGTGCCGTGCTCGAGGAACCGGATCAGCCCGAGGAGCCGTCGCCCTTTGCCGTTCTGTCGCGCCTGAAGGGCGATGACGCCTGAACGGGCGAACTGAAAAAGCATCTTGATAAGTTCGGCGGGGGCGTTATCGTCCGCCGCCTCGGGGACTCGCTTTATTTCCACCTTCCGGCCGTGCGCCAGAGGGTCTATAAGGGCGACCCTGGCATCTCTGTGAGGTCTTAGAGCGTCCCTTGTCTTCCCCTGATCCTATTTCGCCGTCCGAAACGCCAGTGGGAGGCATAGGCGTCGCCCCTGAGGGCACGGTTGTCATCGCAATCGATGCCATGGGCGGCGATCATGGCCCCCGCGTGACTGTGCCGGGTACGGCAGAAGCGTTGAAGCGCGACGGTTCGGGCCGGTTGCGCTTTCTGCTCCACGGCGACGAGGCGCTGATTGCGCCCGAACTGGCCAAATGCCCGGAACTGAAGGCCGTCGCCACCATCGTCCACACCGATCAGTCGGTGGCGATGGACGAAAAGCCGACTCAGGCCCTGCGGCGCAAGAGCACCAGCCTGTTTATGGCCATTTCCTCGGTCAAGAGCGGTGCAGCCCACGCGGTCGTTTCGGCCGGCAATACCGGCGCGCTGATGGCGCTGTCGAAAATGATCCTGAAGATGATCACTGAGGACCTTGAGCGTCCGCCGATCGCCTGTTCATGGCCGAACGCCAAGGGCGGCATGGGCACCGTGCTCGATGTCGGGGCCAATGTGACCTCCGACGCCAATCAGCTGATCGAATTCGCCGTCATGGGCACGGCCTTCCATCGCGCCGTGCGCGGCAAGGAGAAACCCACGGTCGGCCTCCTCAATGTCGGCTCCGAAGACGTCAAAGGCCATGAAGAGGTGCGTGAGGCGCACCGTCTCCTGCGCGAAGGCGTGGACGGCATCACTTACTACGGGTTCGTCGAAGGCGACGATATTGGCAAGGGCACGGTGGACGTCGTCGTCACCGATGGCTTTACGGGCAATATCGCGCTGAAAACCGCCGAAGGCACCGCCAAGTTCGTCAAAAACCTGTTCAAGGACGCGCTGACCTCCTCGCTGCTGTCCAAACTGGGGGCGCTCCTCGCCGCGCCGGCGCTCAGGGCCATGGCCAGGACGGTCGATCCCGGTGCGGCCAATGGCGGCCCGCTTCTGGGGCTCAACGGTATTGTGGTCAAAAGCCACGGCGGGGCCGAGGCCTGGGCCTATTCCAATGCCGTAAGCGTCGCCATTTCCCTGGCCGCCAGCACCTATGCGACGGACATCCGCAAGGCACTGGCCCACGTTCGCAAGGCGCATGTCGCATCGCCCGAAACGCCGCAACCCCCGCAAATGGCGGATGAAAAGGTATCCTGAGCATGAGCGTAACACGTACGGCGGTAACCGGCGTCGGCGGTTATCTGCCTGAGACGATCCTCTCCAACGCGGATTTCACGCGCATGGTGGATACCACGGATGAATGGATCGTGGCGCGCACCGGTATTCGCAAACGTCACAAGGCGGCCGGTACCCAACTGACCAGCGATCTGGCCGTCGAGGCGGCGAAGATCGCGCTTGAAGCCGCCGGGCGCACGATTGAGGATATCGACCTCATCATCGTCGCCACCACCACGCCGGACATGACCTTTCCGTCCACCGCCTCCATAGTTCAGGCCAAGCTGGGCGTGCCGGGCGGGGCGGCCTTCGACGTGCAGGCGGTCTGTTCGGGCTTTGTCTATGCCCTGAGCGTGGCCGACGGGTTTGTCGCCCGTGGCCTGTCGAAGTGCGCGCTGGTCATCGGGGCTGAGGTGATGAGCCGCATCCTTGACTATACGGACCGTTCGACCTGCATCCTGTTTGGTGACGGGGCCGGGGCCGTGGTGCTGGAACCCGCGGAAGGGCAGGGTACGGCACAGGATACGGGTATCCTCAGCTTTGACCTGCAATGCGACGGCTCCAAGACGGACCTGCTTTATGTCGATGGCGGGGTCTTCGATTCGGGCCAGCACGTCGGCAAGATCCGCATGCAGGGCAATCAGGTGTTCAAACACGCTGTACAGAAGATCTCCGAAGCCGCCGAATCGGCCATCCACAAGGCCGGGCTGGACCATCAGGCCGTGGACTGGTTCATCCCGCATCAGGCCAATCAGCGCATCCTCGACGGCGTGGCCGACCGACTGGGCCTGGATCGCGGGAAGGTCATCTCGACCGTGGCCGAACACGCCAATACCTCGGCAGCTTCTATTCCGCTGGCCTGGTATGCCGGGATACAGGACGGACGGGTCAAAAAGGGCGATCTGGTGCTGATTGAGGCGCTGGGCGGCGGCCTGACCTGGGCGGCGGCGGCGATCCGCCTGTAAGGCCTGCCGGATATTGAGATGAAAATCTCATTTATTTGATGACAAGCCGCGTCCAACCCTTTGACGTGAACGGGAAAATGCGTATGGTTCCCTCTGATGGATCATTCCGGAGGGGATTTGATATGAAAGCCACGACCCTGACCCGCGCCGAACTGTTCGAAGCGGTGCACAATGAGCTGGGCCTGCCGCGTCAGGAATGCGCTGCTCTCGTCGAGCGCACCCTCGATCTGGTCATTGATTCGCTGGAAAAGGGCGAGACGGTCAAGCTGTCGGGCTTCGGCGTGTTTCAGGTCCGCGAAAAAAATGCGCGCGTGGGCCGTAACCCCAAGACCGGCAAGCCGGCGGCGATTGATCCGCGCAAGGTCATCTCTTTCCGCGCCTCGCAGATCATGAAGGCACGCGTCGATGCCGGCGTCGGCGAATAAGTCGTAAAATAAAAGGCCAGTACACGTGTCCAAGGGGCCTCTCGCCTTTCGTACCATTTCCGAAACCGCCGACGCGGTGGGCGTGCCCCAGCATGTGCTGCGGTTCTGGGAAACCAAGTTCACCTTTATCCGTCCCACCAAGCGCGCCGGGGGGCGTCGCTTCTACCGTCCGCAGGATATCGACCTGCTGATGGGGGTTAAGGTGCTGCTGCACGATCGCGGCTACACGATTCGCGGTGTGCAGAAGCTCTACAAGGACGAGGGGCAAAAGGCGCTGTTGTCGGCCGGGCAGGGCGGCAGCACGGCCTTTATACCGGCGGCGGATATTTACGCCGAGCCTGAGGATGCGCCGATGGAGGTCGTATCCGCGCCGCCCCTGCCGCGTAAGGCCATGGCGGACAGTGCCGAACCGGCCTTCGATTTTGAGGAAATGTCGGCCCTGCCGGTCGTTCGCGGCCTCAGCGAAGAGACGCGCACGCGGCTTCTGGCCATCGCGCAAAGTCTCGAAAACGCGCAGAAAACCATGCTGCGCAGCCTCAAGGGGCTCTGATCTGCTGCATGTGAGCGGTGGAAAACGTGTGTGGCCTATTGCAGGCCGCTTTATTCCTCTCTATAAGCCGCGTTCTCCTTACCAGGGGAGGCCTCTGCGAAGAGGTGTCGGAGCGTGGCGCAGCCTGGTAGCGCACTTGACTGGGGGTCAAGGGGTCGCAGGTTCGAATCCTGTCGCTCCGACCATTTAAAACAAAAAGACGGTCCCCTTGGGGGCCGTCTTTTTGTTTTAATGTCGCAGGATATGTATTTGAACCGTAGAAGGTTCGACGGCAAGTGATGATCAAGAGGCGAAGCCCTCTTGATCACACGCAGACGCGGCGGAGCGTAGCGGAGCCAATTCTGTCGCGGTTCACAGCATCACTTGGTATTTTAACTTTCCGATTTCTCGCCACTCTCCGCCGCTCTCCTCCGGTTTCTCCCCAACATACTGCATTTTTTTGACGGCAAAGGCTTGCGTGAGTTCCGGCGTTTCCGTATAGAGCGGCCTCCAGACGCAGGCGACCGGTTTCGGGCGTGTGCGTATCCCTTATTCAAAGGGATGCCTTCTTTGTCGGGGAGTGGCGCAGCCTGGTAGCGCACCTGCTTCGGGAGCAGGGGGTCGCAGGTTCGAATCCTGTCTCCCCGACCATCAAAAACAAAACAGACGGTCCCTTATGGGACCGTCTGTTTTGTTTTTGGGCCAAAGATATGCATTCGAACCGTGAGAGGTTCGACGGCAAGTGATGATCAAGAGGCGCAGCCCTCTTGATCACACGCAGACGCGGCGTAGCGTAGCGGAGCCACATCGACCCGAAAGGGCGATGGACGCCGAAGGCGCCCGAAGGGTAAGCCGCGTTAAAACGCGGCGCATCAATCCTGTCTCCTCCTACGCATTCCACTGAACGCTTTTACCATCGCTCACGGCGATGATGATAATATTCCCGTTCGCGACGCTCATAGCGATCATAGCGGTCGTACCGGTCATAGCGATCGCGGTAATAATAGCTGCGCGGGGCCGGATAATAGCGCGGTCCGTAATAGCGCTCCCGATAGACATAATAGCCATCATAGCGCGGCCGCGATTCGTAATAGACGACGCCATAGCCCGGCGGCGGGGGCGGGGGATCATAGTAGCCGCTGTCTTCATAGGAATAGTAGCGACTGTCGTAGCAATCGACCGAAGCATTGCCGAGCGCGCCGCCAACTACCGCGCCGACGGCAGCCCCGGCGACCGTATTGCCGCCGCGGTCATAGCGATGCGAGGACCCGTTGCCGATGGCGGCCCCGGCCAGAGCGCCGAGAACCGCCCCCGTGGCTGTGGAGTTGGATTTGCGCTGATAACAATAGCCGTCATAGCCTTGCGCTGCGGCAAACGAAGGGGCGGCCAGAACGAAAAGGCCGGTCCCGATCAGGGCCAGCGGCAGATGCCGTTGGAAAAAGGAGGGTTTCATAATGCCACCTGGGGATATATGTGCGTGGGATGACCCTATTGAGCGCCCGCCAAACTGAACGGCATCTGAATGGATTGCGGCGGAAATGCGCCGCATTTATAAGCGTCATTAGGTCAGGTCGCGGACGATACAAGATTTATTGCATCAGACCCCTTGATCCTTTTGCGCTCTTGAGGCATAAGGCGCGCCTTCCGACCGGAAGAACAACCGGTCAGCACATCATTCTACGCTTGAAAGGCTTGGGTAAAAGCTTATCGAGCCTCACTTGAAAAAGAGAGTCGGACATGGCCGTACCTAAGCGGAAAGTATCCCCCTCGCGGCGCAACATGCGTCGCTCGCACCACGCGCTCGGCGCCAACTCGTTTGTGGAAGACAAGGACACCGGCGAACTGCGCCGTCCGCACCACATCGACCTGAAGACCGGCATCTACAAGGGCCGTCAGGTGATCACGCCGAAAAAGGACTAACCGCCTTTATCGACCGAAGATATAAAGACGCGGCGCCCTCCGGTGCCGCGTTTTTGATTCCGAAAGTCTCTCATGCCCGCATACCCCTATCGACTGGTGATCTTCGACTTCGACGGCACGCTGGCCGATTCGTTTCCGTGGTTCCTTGAGGTGTTCGACCATCTGGCGGAACGCTTCGGCTTTGAGAACCCGGACCGCTCGTATCTGGACGAACTGCGCCGGCTGGGGCCGCGTGAGTTGCTGAAGCGCCTCAAGGTGCCGCTGCTCAAACTGCCGGCCATTGCCACCTATGCCCAGAAGCTTCAGAACCAGCAGATCGAGAAAATCGTGCTCTTCGACGGTATGGCCGACGTGATCCGCGATCTGAAAGCGCGCGGCGTGACCGTGGTGGTGGTGACCTCAAACGATGCCGACAACGTCCGCACTGTGCTGGGTGCTGAGCTGAGTGGACAGATTGATCACTTTTCGTGCGGCTCCTCCTTGTTCGGCAAGGCGGCCAAGTTCAAGGCGGTCCTCAAGGCTTTCAAGGCCCGCCCGGAAGAGGCCCTGTCCATCGGTGATGAACTGCGTGACATCGAAGCGGCGCGCAAGGTGGGCATGGCCGTGGGGGCCGTGACCTGGGGCTATGCCCACGAAGACAGCCTGCTGAGCGAAAAGCCGGATCACATCTTCGCAAAGCCCGCCGATATACTCAATATATGAGACCCATTCCCCGTGGCGGGCTTGTCAGGCCTGGGCGCGCTTGCTAAGCAACCCCTGTTTTTCAAACCCCTCAGGGAAGATTGCCATGTCCGCCATTATTGATATCGTCGCTCGCGAAATTCTCGACTCGCGCGGCAATCCGACCGTTGAGGTCGATGTCACCCTCGAAGACGGCTCTTTTGGCCGGGCCGCCGTGCCGTCGGGCGCCTCCACGGGTGCGCACGAAGCCGTCGAAAAGCGCGATGGCGACAAGAGCCGCTATCTGGGCAAGGGCGTGCGTCAGGCGGTGGACGCGGTCAATGGCGAAATCTATGAAGCCCTGAGCGGTCTCGACGCCCGCGATCAGCGCCACATCGACCAGATCCTGATCAATCTCGACGGCACAGAGAACAAGGGCCGCCTGGGGGCCAATGCCATTCTGGGCGTCTCGCTGGCCGTGGCCAAGGCGGCGGCGGCTTCGGTCAACCTGCCGCTCTATAAGTATGTCGGCGGCCTGTCGGCCCGTGTCCTGCCCGTGCCGCTGATGAACATTATCAATGGCGGCGCGCACGCCGACAACCCCATCGACATTCAGGAATTCATGATCGTTCCGGCCGGCGCTGAAACCTTCTCCGAAGCCCTGCGCATGGGCGCGGAAATCTTCCACAGCCTGAAATCGGCGCTCAAGGCCGCTGGCCACAACACCAATGTCGGTGACGAAGGCGGCTTTGCGCCGAACCTGTCCTCGGCCGAGGTGGCGCTGCAATTCATCGTCGATGCCGGTGCGGCAGCGGGCTACAAGGCCGGTGAGGACTTCTGGCTGGCGCTCGACGTGGCTTCGACCGAGTTCTTCAAGGACGAAAAGTATCATTTGGAAGGCGAGGGCAAGGTCCTGAGCCGCGAAGAGATGGTCGATTATCTCGAAAACCTCGCCGACAAGTTCCCGATCTGCTCGATCGAAGACGGTATGTCAGAAGACGATTTCGAAGGCTGGGCGCTGCTGACCGAGCGTCTGGGCGACCGTCTGCAACTGGTCGGCGACGACCTGTTCGTCACCAATCCGAACCGTCTGGAAACCGGCATTGTCGAAGGCCTCGCCAACTCGATCCTCGTCAAGGTGAACCAGATCGGCACCCTGTCGGAAACCATGGACGCCGTCGATATGGCCCACCGCTCGGGCTATACCTCGGTGATGTCGCACCGTTCGGGTGAAACCGAAGATTCGACCATTGCCGACCTGGCGGTGGCGCTGAACTGCGGTCAGATCAAGACGGGCTCTCTGGCGCGTTCGGACCGGCTGGCCAAGTACAACCAGCTCCTGCGCATCGAATCGATCCTCGACGACGAAGCCGTCTATGCCGGCCTTTCGGTGATCCGCAGCTAAAACCGGAACCGGCCTCTCACCGGCTGGGACGTTTTTTACAAAACTGCCAAAAAGAGCGGCGCAGGAAACCTGCGCCGCTCGCGTTTTATGATAAATTCTTTCAGTTGAAGTGACATGTTCGGTAACAGTTTGTTAAACCGACGCAGCCAAAAATCCCCTCTGTAAATGTGGTCCGTCCAGAAGGGGCGAAAGTCGTGATTCAGAAACTGAGGCCTTATTTGCCTACCGCGATCATCGCTATATTTCTGACCTACTGCGGCGTACAGTATTTGACTGGCGACAAAGGGTTCTTTTCGCAGGAAACCCGTCAGGTCGAGCTGGCCGAAAAGCAAAAGCTGCTGGCTGATCTTGCCGCTGAGCGGCAGGACCTTGAGGCCCGCGCCCGTTATTTGAGAACCGATAATCTTTCCAAAGAATTGTTGGAAGAACGTGCCCGCGTTCTCCTGGGGCTCAATGCCCCTAACGAATACGTGATCCGCGATCACATCGCCCCCGCGCGCAATTCCTGAGTCCGGAAGGGGACTTTACGTCAGCCTGGGCTTTGCCTAAGAGAAGTCCTGACGTGAATTCAGGCGGTTTTTGACGAACCCTGAGATTCCGGTCGCTCTGCCGCCGGATATTTCCCACGGGATCACCAGAACTGACTGCATCCCTTCTATGGGCGACCGGCCCTCTTGTGCCGGTGCGCGCTCGAACGTCTTTTTGACCGGCTGTGAGCCTAAGCGCCTGCGGGCGTTACGCAAACGGCACGATTAACCCCAGGGAGGTTTCCATGGCGCGCGCCGCCAAGGCCACTGACACCGGAACGACGGGTTCCGCCAAACGCAATGTCTCAAAAGACGAACTCCTGAAATATTACCGTGAGATGGTTCTCATCCGCCGCTTCGAAGAGCGGGCGGGTCAGCTCTACGGTATGGGTCTGATCGGGGGCTTCTGCCACCTGTATATTGGTCAGGAAGCCGTTGCCGTGGGCATGGAGGCCGCCTCTATCGACGGCGATCAGGTCATCACCGGTTACCGCGACCACGGCCACATGCTGGCCGCCGGTATGGACCCCAAGGCCGTTATGGCCGAGCTGACCGGTCGCATCGGCGGCTCGTCGAAGGGTAAGGGCGGGTCGATGCACATGTTCGACATCGAAACCGGCTTCTTCGGCGGTCACGGCATCGTCGGCGCTCAGGTGTCGCTGGGCACGGGTCTGGCCTTTGCCGACTGGTACCGCAACAATGGCAATGTCTCCTTCACCTATTTCGGTGACGGCGCGGCCAACCAGGGTCAGGTCTATGAAAGCTTCAACATGGCGAAGCTGTGGAACCTGCCGGTCGTCTATGTGATCGAAAACAACGAATACGCCATGGGCACCTCACTGGCCCGCGCCTCGGCGACGACGAACCTGTCGCAGCGCGGCGCGTCGTTCGGCATCCCCGGCGAGACGGTGGACGGCATGGACGTGTTCGCGGTGAAGGAAGCCGCCGAACGCGCCGCCGAATACGCCCGTTCGGGCAAGGGGCCGTACATTCTGGAAATGAAGACCTACCGCTATCGCGGTCACTCCATGTCCGACCCGGCCAAGTACCGCACCAAGGAAGAGGTCGATGAGGTCAAGACGACCCGCGACCCGATCGACCACATCAAGACGATGCTGGAGCAGGCGGGTGTCGAAGAGGCCGAAATCAAGGCCATCGACAATGAAATCAAGGCGATTGTGCTGGAGGCCGTCGAGTTCGCTCAGACCAGCCCCGAACCCGATCCGTCCGAACTGTACACCGACGTTTATCTTGAGGCCTGATCCCAGATGACCGACATTCTTATGCCCGCTCTCTCTCCGACCATGGAGGAGGGCACCCTTTCCAAGTGGCACATCAAGGCCGGTGACGAGATTTCCGCCGGTCAGGTGATCGCCGAAATCGAAACCGACAAGGCGACGATGGAAGTCGAAGCCGTCGATGAAGGCGTGGTCGAGGCCATCCTGATCGAAGCCGGCACCGAAGGCGTCAAGGTCAATACGCCGATCGCGCGTCTGGCCGGTGGCGCGTCGGCCCCGGCACCGGTCAAGTCGGCGGAAAACACCGGTGGCGAAACCGCCGCTCAGGAGGGCGGCGAAAAGACGGCTGTGGTCGCTTCGGCAGTCGCGCCGCAGGTTAAGCCGCAAAGCGATCCGGAATTCCCGGAAGGCACGCCTATGGTCAAGATCACCGTGCGCGACGCGCTGCGTGACGCCATGGCCGAAGAAATGCGTCGCGACGACCGCGTCTTCCTGATGGGTGAGGAAGTCGCCCAGTATCAGGGGGCTTATAAGGTGTCACGCGGCCTGCTCGAAGAGTTCGGCGACCGTCGCGTGATCGACACGCCGATCACCGAAATGGGCTTTGCCGGCATCGGTTCGGGGGCGGCTATGGCCGGTCTTAAGCCGATCATCGAGTTCATGACCTTCAACTTCGCTATGCAGGCCATTGACCACATCCTGAACTCGTCGGCCAAGACGCTGTACATGTCGGGTGGTCAGATCAAGTCGTCGATCGTTTTCCGTGGCCCGAACGGTGCCGCGGCCCGCGTCGCCGCCCAGCACTCGCAGGACTATTCGGCGTGGTACGCCAACGTTCCGGGCCTGAAGGTCATTGCGCCTTACGACGCCGCGGACGCCAAGGGCCTGATGAAGGCCGCCATCCGCGATCCGAACCCCATCGTCTTCCTCGAACACGAGATGATGTATGGCAACGAGTTTGAAATCCCTGATGTTGAGGATTTCGTCCTTCCCATCGGCAAGGCCAAAATCCAGCGCGCCGGTAAGGATGTCACTATCGTCGCCCACTCGCGCATGGTCGGTTTTGCGCTCAAGGCGGCTGAGAAGCTGGCCGAAGAGGGTATCGACGCCGAAGTCGTCAACCTGCGCACACTTCGTCCGCTGGACACCGACACGGTCGTCGCCTCGGTGAAGAAGACCAACCGTCTGGTCACCGTCGAAGAAGGCTGGGGCCCGTGCGGTATCGGTGCCGAAGTCGCCGCCCGCGTCACCGCCGAAGCCTTCGACGATCTGGATGCGCCGCCCGCTCGCGTGCACCAGGAAGACGTGCCGATGCCTTACGCCGCCAACCTCGAAGCCCTGACCGTCCCCAGCGTTGAGAAGATCATCGCCGCGGTCAAGCAAGTCTCGTACAAGTAAGAGGGGCCACATATGACCGATATTCTGATGCCGGCGCTCTCGCCCACCATGGAAGAGGGCATTCTGGCCAAGTGGCACGTCAAGGTCGGGGACACCGTCTCCGCCGGTGATGTCATCGCCGAAATCGAAACCGACAAGGCGACGATGGAAGTCGAAGCCGTCGATGAGGGCGTGGTTGAGGCCATCCTGATCGAAGCCGGGACCGAAGGCGTGAAGGTGAACACCCCTATCGCCCGCCTAAAAAGTGAAGATGGGGCGGGTGAGGGCGGTTCGGCCGCTCCCGCGCCCAAGGCGGAGGCCCCGAAAGCCGCCGAAGCGCCGAAGCCCGCCGCGGCTCCGGCCCCTGTGGCCGCCGCCCCCGTTGCAGCCCCGGCCGCTTCGGGTGGGGCGCGCGTGGCGGCTTCGCCTCTGGCGCGTCGTCTGGCCGAGATCAACAAGCTCGATCTCAAGCTGCTGAAAGGCACCGGCCCGCACGGCCGTATCATCAAGCGCGATATCGAAGCCGCTCTCGCTTCGGGCACCGGCAAGGCCGGTTCCGCCCCGGCGGCGACCACCGCTGCGGCTGAGCCGCGCAAGGTGCAGACCCTTGAGCAATTGGGCATTCCGGCGGGGTCTTACGACCTCGTTCCGCTCAACAATATGCGCAAGGTCATCGCCCGCCGCCTGACCGAGTCCTTCCGCGACATCCCGCACTTCCCGCTGACCGTCGATATCGAACTCGACAACCTGCTGGCAGCGCGCACCAAGATCAATACGGCGCTGGAATCGCAGGGTATCAAGGTCTCGGTGAACGATATTGTCATCAAGGCGGTGGCGCTGGCGCTCAAGCAGGTGCCGGAAGCCAATGCCTCCTTCACCCCCGAAGGCATTGCTCTGCACCACAATGCCGATATCGCCATGGCCGTGGCCATCGACGGTGGCCTGATCACCCCGATCATCCGCAAGGCCGAGACCAAGTCTCTGGCCCAGATCGCCAAGGAAACCAAGGATCTGGCGGCGCGCGCCCGTGACATGAAGCTGAAGCCCGAAGAGTTCCAGGGCGGCACCTTCTCGGTGTCCAACCTCGGCATGTTCGGCATCAAGCAGTTCGCCTCCATCATCAACGAACCGCAGGGCTGCATCCTGTCGGTCGGTGCCGGTGAACAACGCCCGGTCGTCAAGAACGGCCAGCTGGCGGTCGCCACCGTCATGACCGTCACCCTGACCTGCGATCACCGCGTGGTCGATGGGTCGGTCGGCGCCAAGTACATTACCGCATTGAAGGGCCTTCTCGAAGACCCGATTAAAATGTTGGCTTAAGGAGTTGATTCAACATGTCTTATGATCTGGTTGTTATCGGCTCCGGTCCTGGCGGTTATGAAGGGGCCATCCGCGCCTCTCAGAACGGCCTGAAGGTCGCCATCGTCGAGCGTGAACTTCTTGGCGGCATCTGCCTCAACTGGGGCTGCATCCCGACCAAGGCGCTGCTCAAGTCGGCCGAAGTGTTCGACAAGATCAATCACCTCGGTGATTACGGTCTGACAGGCGAAAAGCCGGGCTTCGACTTTGAAAAGGTCATCGCCCGCTCGCGCGCCGTCGCCAAGCAGCTCAATGGCGGCGTCGGCTATCTGATGAAGAAGAACAAGATCGACGTGATCGAGGGCTTCGCCACGCTTGAGCCGGGCAAGGATGCGCCCAAGGTGCGCGTTAAGCTCAATAAGGGCGGCGAACAGGTTATCGAGGCCAAGAACGTCATGCTGGCGGTCGGGGCGCGCGCCCGCGAAATCCCGACCATCGGCGCGGTTTCGGACGGCGAGCGCATCTGGACCTATCGTAACGCCCTGACGCCCAAGGCCATGCCGAAGTCGCTGGTGGTGATCGGTTCGGGCGCTATCGGCATTGAGTTCGCCTCCTTCTATCGCTCGCTGGGCGCTGATGTCACCGTGGTCGAGGCCATGGACCGCATCCTGCCGGTCGAGGACAAGGAAGTTTCCGCTGAGGCTCAGAAGGCCTTTGAAAAGCGCGGCTTCAAGTTCCGTCTGGGGGCCAAGGTGACCAAGGTCGAAAAGACTGCTGCGAATGTCAAGGTTTCGGTCGAGGTCGGCGGCAAGGCCGAAACGCTGGAGGCCGAAGGCTGCATCGTGGCCGTCGGCATCGTGGCCAATACCGAAAACCTCGGTCTGGAAAAGCTGGGCGTTGAGATGGACCGCGGTCACATCAAGAACGACAGCCACGGCAAGACCAATGTGAAGGGCCTTTACGCCATTGGCGACTGCGCCGGGCCGCCCTGGCTGGCGCACAAGGCTTCGCACGAAGCCGTCCACGCCGCCGACTATATGGCCGGCAAGAAGCTGTCGAACCTCAATCCGCCGATTCCGGGCTGCACCTACGCCACGCCGGAAGTGGCCTCGGTCGGTATCACCGAGCAGGGCGCGAAGGAAAAGGGTCTGGACGTCAAGATCGGCCGATTCCCCTTCAAGGCCAATGGCAAGGCGATTGCGGCCGGTGAGCCGGGCGGTTTCGTCAAGGTGATCTTCGACAAGAAGACCGGCGCGCTTCTGGGGGCCCACCTGATCGGGGCCAATGTAACGGAAATGGTGCAGGGCTTCTGTCTGGCCATCACCATGGAAGCGACGGAAGAGGACCTTCAAGGGACCGTCTTCCCGCACCCGACTATGTCGGAGGCCATCCTCGAAGCGTCGCTGGATGCCGACGGACGGATGATCAATCTGTAGAACCACCATGGAGGAAACAGGTTTCCCCCATGTACCCCCTTCGCCGTATTGTGAAAAATTTCTTGGGGCGGCCCGTCGAAATTTTTCGCTTTGAAGCGTAAAAAAGCCCGCTCTGAAACAGAGCGGGCTTTTGATTTTATTGGAAAAATTATAATTTCAAAACGCAATTTAAATTTCAGTTTTATTTTGCAATTTATTCTCCGTTACGTCAGGCCCAGCCAGTCGCGGACAGGGGCGATACGCCTCAGTACCCATCGCTCGATCAGGGCCACAAGGATCAGGCACAGCCCCATCATTGGCAGGAAAAGGGCAAGGCCCAGTATCAGCAAGCCCAGTCCCGTGCCGAGCCGTTCGTCGGGCAGGCGACTGGGCGCGCCCAGTGTCACCTTGTCCGGTCGCCGTCGCCACCACATCATCACCGCCGAAACGCACAGCGTTAAAAGTCCTGCGGCGGTTAGCACGCCCAGCGCCTGATTGAACGCGCCGAATAACTGGCCTTCGTGCAGGGCAATGCTCACACCGAACACCCGGTCGATCAGTGGCTTGTCACCAAAGGTCTTGATCTGCGCCACGTCCCCCATGTGATCGAAGGTGACGGTAACGCCCTTGGGCCGGTTCTGGGTCTGGGAGACGCCCTGCCACGGCTTGCCCCCGGCCGGTGCCATCAGCACGACCGGCGGCGGCAGGTCGGCGGCGCGCAATTCGCCCGCCATATGGTCCAGAAGCGTCAAATCGACCGCGCCTCCGGCTTGCGCACTGCCGTGGCCGTGGCCCTCGTGCTCGCCGGCCTTGTCGGCCGCGCGGCTGGTGGACCAGTCCGGTTTGGACGACTGAGCGATCACCGCCTGACGCACCACCTTGAACCCGGCCCCCCAGACGGTCGTCCACGGCAGGCCGGTCAGCAGCAGGCAGAGCGCAAAAAACGACACCCACAGGCCCGTCACCGCGTGCAGATCGCGCCAGAACAGTTTGGCCTCAAGGCGCGGCCACAGGACTCCGGCCAGACCCTTTGCGCCCCGCGGCCACCACAGATAGAGGCCGGTAAGGATCATCACTATGGCCCAGCACGCTGCCGTTTCGACCAGCAGGGTGCCGAACAGCCCGGCAAACAACTCGCCATGGATGGTTTTGACGACATTCATAAACCGCGCCTCTTCGGGCACGGATTTCAGCATGGTCAGGGTTTCCGGGTGCACATAGACGCGCAGCCGTTCGCCCTTTTCGCTCAACGTGACGCGCGCCGCGTCGGTGACGTCCGGCCGGACCTCGACCGACTGAAACTGCGCGTGGGGAAAGGCCGCCAGCGCGCCTTCGACCTGCGCCGACAGGGGCTGAACCCGCCCCGCCCGACCCACCTGATCATAGGGGCGGTCGATGGCCGCCTCGATCTGGGGCTTGAACAGATAGATCGGCCCCGTCAGGGACAGGATCACGATGAAGGGGATGCACACCAGCCCCGCATAGAAGTGCCACCGCCAGATCATCCGGTAGTCGATAATCTGGCGGCGAACCGTGTCGTTCGCCGCCTGGTTCATGCTATTGCCCCGTCAGCTTGAAGCCGATGAACACGGCGCGACCTTCGCCGGGCCAGAAGGCCGACCGCGAGCTGGCCGCGACCCTGGTGAAGTCGGTCACCGCCGTGACGCTCGACACATAGCGCGTGTCGTCCAGATTGCGCCCTTCGACGAAGACTTCCAGCCCGTCATTGATCTTTTTGGAGGCTGACAGGTTCCACACGGTGAAGCCCGGTGCCTTTTGCGTATTGGCGTAATCGACCCACACATCCGACGGCGTCCATTCCACCGACGGCGTAATGCGCCAGCCGCTCTTTGAGCTGAAGGCCAGTTCGCCGCGGTAGTAGTGTTCGGGGATGATGGGCAGGCGACCATTGCCATAGGTCTTGTCATGGTCGAATTTGAAATCCGACCAGGTATAGGTCTGACGCGCCATGACGGCCCAGTTACCGATGCTGCCGATGCGCCAGTCGAGCGCGGCTTCAAGGCCCTGATGGATCGTGTTCTGGGCGTTGAAGGTGGCGGCGGGAATGTCGGGCGACACGATGAAGTTGAGCATTTCTCCGTCGATTTCGGCCCGATAGAGCGCCACATCCCAGGTCAGGTGTTGCGAGCGGCCGCGCGTGCCGATTTCCGCCGTCACGGCCTCCTGAGGCCGCACGCTGGTGAACTGCGGCAGGGGCGTCTGCACCAGAGCGCCATAGGTCGGGGCTTCGACCGACTTGGTAATATTGGCAAAGACCTGCTGACCGCCGGCGTTTTGCCACAGAAGCCCGACGCGCGGCGCAAACCAGTCGAAATCCTTGTCGGCATTGTTGGCCGTATTGAGATAGTTGACATAGTCGCGGCGGGTCCAGCCGTAGGAGCCGCCGGCGATCAGGGCCAGTTGCTCCGTGACGAACAGGCGGCCTTCGGCAAACACATCCCAGCTCTGGGCGTTCTGCACCGCATTACCCGACATCGTGCCGGGCAGGCCATTGCTGTTGGCGAAGGTGTGGGCGTCGATATTGCCGCTTCGGTAATTGACCCCGGCAAAGACGTCGTAGCGCTTGCCGCCCACTGTGCCCTGACCGTCGAGGCGGGCAAAGGCGCCATAGTTCTGATATTGCTGGTCAATATAGATGGAGATGGGGTGGATGAGCTGCTTCCACGCGGCATAGACGCCGCCTTCGACGCGCCAGTTGTCGTTGATCTGCCAGTCGCCCTGCACCGTGCTGCGCGCGGATTTGACGTTGCGGCCGTAGCGCAGCAGCGGATAGTTGGCGGCGGTCGTCACCCTGGGTGTCGTCAGGGCCTGTTGGAGAGTCAGAGCCCCGGCGATGCGCTGATCAAGGTCATTGCCCTGAAAAATGAAACGCAGCGAGCGGCCTTCACCGAAGCGGCGACCGATATTCAGCGTCACACGTTTACCGTTCTGTTCGGAATTGTCGCGCCAGCCGTCGGCATGGACGGTGCTGGCCGACAGATAGAGGTCGTAATCGCCGATGACATCGGCATAGGCGATCTGTCCACGGGTGGTGCCAAAGCTGCCGCCTTCCAGCCGCACCAGCGTGCGGTAACCGGCATTGCGGCCGCTGGTCGTGACGTAGTTGACCGCACCGCCCAGTTGCGCGCCGCCGAAGCGCAGGGCATTGCCGCCCTTATAGACTTCGATATAGCGCGCCGACAGCGGGTCGATCTCCTGATAATCGCCGGAGCCGTCGGCCTGATTGACGGGTACGCCGTCGATGGACAGCCACGACCCGCGATTGTGGGCGGAGTTACCGATGCCGGAGCCGCGAATAGAGAAGCGGCTGTCTTCGCCGAACTTCTTTTGGGCGAAGACGCCGGAGACGTTTTTCAGCGTGTCGTACATCCCGACCGCATAGCTGTTGCTATAGGTTTCGGAGGCGACGACCGACACTGCGCCCGGTGTCCGCGACAATTTGGCGCGGGTGTCGCGCACGGCGGACGGGTCTTCGGGATTGAGGCGGCCGGTGACGATGACGGTGGGGATGTCATCCGCGTCGGAGGCGATGGGGGCGGCAAAAGCGGGCAGGGCGGCGCACAGGGCGAGGCCGGAAGCGCTGAGGCACAGCGCGAATATACGGGTTTTCATGAAATAACCTGTCTGAAAGCACGACGTATCAGCGCGCGTGATGCACGCTGAGCGGAAAAGCGATCAGACGAGGTGTGGGGGGCCGCAGGAATGCGGACGCGGCGGGGCGCGGGCCTTCGGTTGCGCCACATCCGACGCAGGCGTCAGCGGCGCAAGGGTTTGCATATAGACAACGGGTGCGACGGTCAGGTCGGGCTGCGGCAGGCCGGTCAGGCCCGCCAGCACGCAATCGGCGCATTTGAGGCCCTGAGTGGCCTTTTGCACCTTGTCCTTAGCGACGGCCTGACTGAGGGTCGTATCGACCACCGGCACCGGACTGTTACACAGGACAAAGCCAGACCCGTCGCGCGATGCCGCCAGAAGGTGCGGCGGAAACAGCACCTGAACCAGCAGGCCCATGACCACGGCGATCAGCGTCCAGAAGCGGATTTCGCTTCCGGCCTTGGTGCCGTGAGACGGGGTGCGGGCTATGGCCATGTTTCCGCCTTAACCCTGGCGTGTGCCGGCTGTCAAGCGGCGTTGGCCACCACCTCGGCCAGCTTTTGCAGGGTGACATAGTCCGTCTTGCCCGAACCGAGGACGGGAATCGACTCGACCTTGACCAGCTTTTTGGGGATGGCCAGCGCCGGAACGCCCTTCTCCTTTGCCTGATCCGACAGGGTGGACAGGTCCGCCGCCGCGTGATCGGTCAGGAGCACCAGACGCTCACCCTTCTTGTCATCAGCCAGCGACACGACGGCGTGGCGATGGTCCGGCCACACCTCTTCGGCCAGCCGCTCAACGGCGGTCAGCGACACCATCTCGCCGGCGATCTTGGCGAAGCGCTTGGCGCGGCCAAGGATGCGGATGCAGCCATGCCGGTCGATTGAGACGATATCGCCGGTGTCGTGCCAGCCATCTTTAGGGGCTTCGATAACGTCGGGCGTTTCGAGATTGATATAGCCGGCCATGACGTTCGGGCCCTTGACGTGCAGGCGTCCGCCTTCGGGGATGCCTTCGACGACCTCAAGGCGCAACTGCATACCGGGCAGGGCGCGGCCCACCGTGCCGTAATGATTGTCGGTCGGCAGATTGACCGCCAGAACCGGTGAGGTTTCGGTGACGCCATAGCCTTCGATAACGGTCAGGCCGTACTGTTCGCTGAACAGCTTGTGCGTTTCGTCGCGCACCTTTTCCGCCCCGCAGACCACGAAGGCGAGCGTCGCGAAATCGTCCGGCTGCGCCTGACGGGCGTACTGGTTGAGGAAGGTGTCGGTCGAAAACAGCAGCGACGCTTTCGTTTCCTTGAGCAGGCCGGGGATCTGCTTGACGTGCAGCGGCGACGGATACTGAAAGCTGCGCATCCCCTGCAACAGCGGCAGGATCAGGCCGCCGGTCAGGCCCAGCGAATGGAAGATCGGCATGGGGTTAAAGCACACCCATTCCGGCTTCAGCTCGATATGGGCGGCGATCTGGGCGCAGTTGAGCACCAGATTGGCCTGAGTGAGCACCACGCCGCGCGGGGTACCAAAGCTCCCCGACGTGAACAGGATGACGCCGATATCGGACGGCTGGGCGCGGTGGGCAAAACGCCGCGGCAGTTTGGAGGCCGCCAGTCCGTACAGCTTGTCCGGCAGGGACAGGGATTTGCGCAGGTCTTCGAGATAGAGGATGCGGACGAAGTGCCCCATGGCCTCAACCAGGTCTTCCAGCTTGGCCTGTTGGACGAAGCGCTTCGAGGTTATAACCGTCTTGACCTTCGCGGTCAGGCAGCCCGTCTTGATATTGGCCGGGCCGGCGGTGAAATTGATCATTACCGGCGTGCGGCCGTGGGCGTGCAGGGCAAAGAAGCTCAGAGCCCCGCCCATTGAGGTCGGCAGCATCAGGCCGATGCGCGTTTCCTTCTTCAGCGCCTTGTCGAACAGGCGCGCCAGTACGAAGGTGCGCAGGACAAATTCGTTGTAACTGATGGGCTGGCGGTCCTGATCCTCGATAATGAGCTTGGACTTGCCGTGTTTATCTGCGGCGTCGAGCAGCGCGTCGAACAGGGATTTCGTTTCGGCTTCGACATCAAAAGGGCGCACCATGCGCGATCACTCCCTTTGACCGGCTTGAGGGGCCGTCATTGTACTGCGGCTGCCGATCAATTCTGGTTACACCCTATGAGCCTACGCGCCACAAGTCAATTGAACATTGTTCAAATAATTGAGAGGTGGCTGTTTTACCAAGGGTCATTGAAAATGACTCTTGGTATTCCTTTCGAGAATGTCTCATGTCGCTGACACATATGAGACATTCTCGAGTTTTCAACGGCCGGATGCGGTCAGCATCTTCGGCCGTTGGTATTATGTCAGCCGCCAAGGCTCAAAAAGGTCTCAAAAACGGGCCCTAATTCGTCTTCGCTGACAACGGATTTCACCTCGCAGGAAGTGTGTCCGCTACACAGCGCCTTGAGATCGCCTGTACCCGCCAGAATCACGGGGGCGGCGGCGCGGCCCAACTCCAGCCGGAAGCCGCTGAGCGCCCGGCGCGCCTCGCCCATCTGCTTGATCCAGCCTTCGCTCAGGTGGACGCGACGCAGATCGGGATTGGCCATGCGCCAGCGATGCGCCACCTTGCCCCACGCATCGGCGGGCTCGTCTTCGCGGTGCCATTCGGCGGGTGAGGCCGAATGCGAGGCGTCCCAAGGCGCATAGGCCAGCACACCGCGCAGCGGCCAGTTGCGCGCGTCCATAGCCAGTGCCGTCAGCGCCCCGGACCCGTGCCCAAAGAGATAAAGAGGCTTGGTGGGTGAGGGGCGAATGACCTCGGTCACGAAGGCCTCGGCGGCCTTGATGGGGTGTCTGAAGTCGGGCAGGACAATATCCTGATTTTGCAGCAGATACTTGCCTGATCCGCCCTGACCCGGTGCTTCGAAAAGCCATACGCTCAGCTTATCCAACACCGCCTGTTGCGCCAGTCCGAAATAGACTTCGGCGGGGTAGCGCGCATCGGCCAGGATCAGCAGATGCCCACGCGGATTGAGCGGTGGGGCGGCAACGCCGTAACGCGCTTCGGGAAGGGTGCCGAATTTGAAACCGCTCCACACGAACCCGGCGGGCGGATAGGCATCGGGCGACAGGCCGGGCGGGATTTGCGAGTCGGTAAAGGCGGCACCCGTCTGGTCCGGACCGTCACTGCGCGTACAGCCCGCCAATATACCGCCTATGCCGACTGCCGCACCGGCCAGTAACCGGCGGCGGGACAGGGAAGGCGGCAACGGCAGGGCGGTGAGCATGGCCTCAGCTTAGGACAGATTCCGGTGTTCGGCCATCCCCTGTTACCCTATGTTATGGGGTACAAGGCCTTTTGGCTTGATAATGGCGGGCAAAAAGCCCAATTAGGGACGGACTGTTTCCTTATTAAAGTGTCCCCATGGTTACCCTGATCAACCGGCTCGACGCCGCGGTTTCCAAGCCTGACCTGCGCCATCCTGAAAAGCAGAATCGTCCGGACACCCCGATTCTGAAGAAGCCGGACTGGCTGCGCGTCAAGGCACCGGGCTCCGAAGGCTATAATGCGACGCGCCAGACCGTGCGCGACGCCAAGCTGGTGACTGTGTGCGAAGAGGCCGCCTGCCCCAATATCGGTGAATGCTGGACCAAGAACCACGCCACCCTGATGATCATGGGCGACACCTGCACGCGGGCCTGCGCCTTCTGTAACGTTAAGACCGGCCTGCCACAGCCGCTCGATGCCGATGAGCCGAACCGCGTCGGCATGACCGTCGCCAAGATGGGCCTGTCGCACGTCGTCATCACCTCGGTGGACCGCGACGATCTGGCCGATGGCGGGGCGGAACACTTCGCCGAGGTGATCCGTCAGATTCGCCTGCAATCGCCGAAGACCACCGTTGAAATCCTGACGCCGGACTTCCTGCGTAAGGACGGGGCGGCGGAAGTCGTCATCGACGCCAAGCCGGACGTCTTCAACCACAATCTCGAAACTGTCCCCCGTAACTATCTGAAGATCCGTCCCGGCGCGCGCTATTACCATTCGCTTCGCCTGCTGGAGCGCGTCAAGGAGCGCGACCCTTCGCAGTTCACCAAGTCCGGCATCATGGTCGGTCTGGGCGAAACCAAGGAAGAGGTGATGCAGGTGATGGACGATATGCGCTCCGCCGGCGTCGATTTCATAACCATTGGTCAGTATCTTCAGCCGACCCGCAAGCACGCCGCCATTGACCGCTTCGTCACGCCGGATGAATTCAAGGCCTATGAGTCGATCGCGCGCGCGAAGGGCTTCCTGATGGTGTCGTCTTCGCCGCTCACCCGGTCTTCGCACCATGCGGGCGAAGATTTCGAGCGTCTGCGGGCGGCGCGTGACGCGCAACTGGCGGGCAAGCGGGCCTGACACGTGGCGCAGTTTCACCTTGAGCGCGTCCTGCCCTACGCGGCGTCGGACCTGTGGGACATGGTCAGCGACGTGACGAAATATCCGGACTTTATTCCGTGGATTACGGCCTTGCGCGCCTATAATGCCACCACGCCGTCAGAGGGCGTGCACGTCTTCGATGCCGACGTGTCGGTGGGCTATAAGATGCTGTCCGAGCGCTTTTCGACGCGCGTCACGCGCCGCGCCGACGACCTCAGCCTGCATATGGGGCTGCTGCGCGGGCCGCTGCGCAAACTCAATGGCCGCTGGCACTTTACCGAGGTCGCGGGCGGCACGCGGGTCGATTTCGACATGGATATGGATTTCCGAAACCCGATCCTCAATGCCATGCTGAAAGCCAATCTCAACATTGCCGTCAATCGTCTGATGAGCGTCTTCGAGGCCCGTGCGAAGCAGCTTTATGGCCACAAGGCTTAAGCCTCGGCCTTCAGATGCTCCCGCGCCCAGTGCAGGGCGTACATGACCGACTGTTCGCGGATATAGTCGCGACCCAGATTTTCAAACACATTCACATTGGCCTGGGATCGGACCTCGCCATCGGGCAGGCGGAAGGCCAGCCCGAAACAGACCATGCCGACGGGCTTTTCAGCGGAACCACCGGTCGGTCCGGCGATCCCCGTGACGCTCAGGGCCAGATCGGCTCCGGCCGAGGTCAGCGCCCCTTCGGCCATGGCGTGGGCCACGGGCAGGCTGACCGCGCCGTGTTCGGCCAGAACCGCCTCCGGTACGCCCAGAAGCTTCGTCTTGGCGGCGTTGGAATAGGTGACATAGCCTTCGTGGAACGCCTCGGACGCGCCCGAAATGCGCGTCAGGGCCGCAGCGATCAGCCCGCCGGTGCAGCTTTCGGCCGTCGTCAGCGTGCGCCCCTGCGCGCGCGCCAGGGCGAGAATGTCTGTCGCCAGATCAGAGGCGTCCATGAGAAGCTCCCAAAAGAAAAGGCGTGGAGTCACAGACTCCACGCCCCGTAAACTAGCTAATTCAAGCAGAAATTACACGCCCGGATGCAGCGGGGCGTCCAGATTGCTGTTGGCGAAGTCCCAGTTCACCAGCGAGGTGAGGTAGGTTTCGATGAACTTCGGACGCAGGTTCTGATAGTCGAGATAGTAGGCGTGTTCCCACACGTCGAGCGTCAGGATCGGCTTGTCGCCCTTGGTGAACGGCGTTTCGGCATTGCCGGTCTTCACGACCTTCAGCTTGCCGTCCTGCCCCAGAACCAGCCACGCCCAGCCCGAACCGAACTGCGTCGCACCGGCGGTCTTGAAGGCTTCGACAAAGGCGTCGAACGAGCCGAAATCGTCATTGATCTTGTCAGCGATGGCACCGGTCGGCTGACCGCCGCCGTTCGGCTTCATCGAGTGCCAGAAAAAGGTGTGGTTCCACACCTGAGCGGCATTGTTAAACACGCCGGGGTTCGTGCCTTCCGAGGCCTTGACGATCTCAACCAGCGACTTGTCCGCGAACTCGGTGCCGTCAATCAGCTTGTTCAGATTGTCCACATAGGCCTTATGGTGCTTGGCGTGGTGGAAGCTGAAGGTATTGGCCGACATGTGCGGCTCAAGCGCGTCGGTCGGATAGGGCAGAGCGGGAAGTTCGAAGGCCATGACATCCTCGGCAGGTTTGAAATGAGAAGAAAAGAACCAGAGTCGATATATGGGGGCCGGAATCGCTTTTCAAGGCAAATTTCGGTGAGAATAATTCTCAAAATTAGCCTTATAATTTCAGGGGTTAAGCCGGGCGCAGGCTGGCATAGAGCGTATGTTCGAACGCCGCAATGTCCTTGCGCCCCTCGCTCAGGTCATCGCTTGAAAAGCCTCGCTTTATTTCGCCATCGGCCAGCAGCACACCGGCGTCGCAGCGGGTCATGAAGCTGCTGACATCGTGCAGGGCCGTCAGGATGAGGGCCCCTTCGCGGGCGCGTTGGGTCAGGCAGTTTTTGAGGGCATAGATGGCCAGCGGGTCGAGCCAGTTGAAGGGCTCGTCCAGAATGATCCGCGCGGGCTCGCCCACAAAGGCGCACATCAGGGCGATTTTCTGCTTCTGACCCGCCGACAGGGTGCCGATCATTTTATGGCTCAAGGCGTTGTAATCGAGCGCTTCGAGCAGGGCCGGGTCGTCCGGCACCTGTGACTGACGGCTTTCGGCCACCAACGCCAGCAGCACCTGCGGCGTCAGTTCGGGCGGCAGGCTGTCAGGCGGCGGCGCATAACCCCACAGGGCCGCGCGACGTTGCGGCGTGGCGGTGACCTCCTCATCCCCCAGCCAGAGACGGCCCTGCGCCACCGGCAACCGCCCGCACAGGCTGTTGAGCAGGGTGGTCTTGCCGGAGCCGTTGACGCCCAGAATACCGTACCATTGCCCGGGCGCGAGGCTGAGCGACACCGATTTCACGATGCGCTTTCCGGCAATATCGACGCACAGGTCTTCGCATCTCAGGGCAGGCTGGGCCGCCATCTCTCTCTCCTTACACGCCGCATCAAGAGGATCAGGCGCACGACGAGCCACATCAGCGCCGCCGGCAGGGCCAGCACAGCCAGCAGGGCCGTGACCGCCAGATCAATCCCCAATACCCAGTCCGCCGTCGCAGGCTTATGGCTGAATCGCGTCAGAAACGTCCATAAAATAAGCAGCCCGGCCGCAGCCCCCAGCGCCAGAAGGATCAAAAGGCCGTCTTTCAGCGGCGCGCCGCTGATCAGCAGGCTGAGCAGGCTGAGGCCCAGCCACAGGGTGAAGCGGGCAAGGGCGGTTTGCGTGAGGATACGAACCATTGTCCCCGGCTGCCAGCGCATAAATTGCGTCAGCTCGCCGGAGACCGGACAGAGCAGAACGGCCAGAAGCACAGAGCCAATGCCGAACAGGCCGAGGCCCGTCTGGGGTTCCGGGTTGTTGGAGAGCGCCAGATGCGTCGCCAGCGGTATCCCGATGATCAGCAGGCCGCCGGGCAGCCACAACCGTTTGTGGCGCAGACGGCACCACAGCGGAGCCAGCGCCGCCAAGGGCGCGCGGTTTGCGTGCGCGGAGGCTTCCGCGGCAAATAGCGGTGGCATCAGGGCTGATAACATCCCGGCCCCAAGCCCAAACACCGCCCCCAGACCCCACAAACCCAGATCGCGCGGGGCCAGCACCGTCTGAAACCCCAGAAGCATCAGCCCAAGGGGCAGGCAGAGGGCTGCCGTGCGAAGGGCAAACCACAGCCGCCGCTGGTGCGGATCACTGATCAAGTGAAAGAAAGGGCCTCTGAGCAGGCTTTGCGCGTAGGCCGACCGTGCTGAGGGGTATAGCTGCCGCACGGCAATATAGACCAGAGCGGCGCTGTAGGCCCAGATGGGATGATTGTCGTGGGCCTGTGCGCTGAAAAACTGAAACAGTCCGAACAGCAACCCGCTCAGCAAGGCGAGCGCCACCAGCAGATCCGCAGGGCGGCGACGCCAGAGACGCCAGCGGCTGAGCAGGCGTTCCTGATCCAGTCTGAGCAGTATCTGAAAGCCCGGCGGCACCTAGAAGCCGTCGAACAGGTTGAGGGTTTCCTCTTTCGGTTCGACCTTGGGCGTCGGCGAGGCGGGCTTCGCCGGCGAAGCGGTTGCCACATCACGTACAATGCGCGTGGTGAAGGCGGCCTTGTTCTTTTGCAGGCTGGCCAGAAAATCCTTGGGCGTGTCGGTGAGGTGATACTTGTTCGACCACAGCATCATTTCGACCAGAACGGGGGCAAGGTCGGCACCTTTTTCGGTCAGGCGGTAGATGTATTTACGCGCATCGTCCGGGTCGGTGGACTTGGAGATCAGCCCGGCGCTTTCCAGCTTCGACAGACGGTCGGCCAGAATATTGGTGGCGATCTTTTCCTCGGCATTGAGGAAGGCCTTATAGGTCGAACGCCCCTTGAACATCAGGTCGCGGATGATCAGCAGCGACCACGAGTCCCCCACCACCTCCAGCAGCAGATTGATCGGGCATTTGGAGCGGGGGCCGCGTGCGGAGTCCTTCGCCGCTTCCTTCGTTGCTCTGGTGGCGGCTTTTTGGGGCGCCGGCTTGGGGGCCTGACGACGGCCAAAGGTCGCGGTGGATTTGACCGGGGTGGGGGCCGTTTTAACCATGGCTGCGGGCTTTCGATGACGTTCTGAAATCGGATGCCAAAATGAATAGCAGATAACAAGTGAATTATTTATTGAATTGCGTTTTGAAATTTATTTCTGTGAATTGCAAATGGCAATCTTTGTGCGGAGTCCTTGAAAATAAGGGCTTTCCACGGATGGTTATGGACGATCTGCGGCGGGATGAAGATTAAAGGGAACCACAGATTTCACAGATTGGCGCTTCGCGCCGATGGTGCTGGAGGGCACACTTTGCGTCTCCCTAAGGACGCTGATAATCTGTGTAATCTGTGTAATCTGTGGTTTCTAAAACGATGAAACAGTCGCCGCAGGTCAATGACGGATGCGACGCGCGGCATTTATGGTCATCTGCGGAGAAACTAAAAATACCGCACATAGGCAAAAGCCCGGCCATCCGGGGCCCAGTTGGGGACATTCATCGTTCCCTGACCACCGAACAGTTCAAACAGCGTCTCTGCCTCGCCGCCCTCGGCGGGCATCAGGCGCAATCGCACCGTCTGATCGCGCGGGTGATCGTGCCCCACCGACGCATCGTAGGAGAGCCACAGGACATGCCTACCATCGGGCGACGGGTGCGGGAACCAGTCGGCATAGGGGCTGTCGCTCATGCGCTGAAGGTCGCGGCCGTCACGGCGGACGCGCCACAACTGCATCTGACCGGAGCGGCTGGAATTGAACCATATCCACGCGCCATCCGAGGAAAAATCCGGCCCGTCATGCACGCCATCCCCGACGATCAGGGCGCGTTCGTCAGAGCCGTCGATACGGCTGATGTAGATGCCGAACACGTCCTTCTGATGGATGCCGGTATAGGTGATCCACGCCCCATCGGCGCTAACGCCGTGATAGTAGGACGCCAGGTGCGCCGACACGCGCAGCGGCGTGCCACCGGACAGAGGTACGGCATAGATGCATGCCCGGTCGTATTCGACCTTATCGGTAATCAGAAGGGTCTGACCGTCCGGCGTCAGGCCGTGGTCATTATTGCAGCGAACGGCAAAGCCCGTGTCGATCACTTGCGGTTTGCCACCAAGAGGCAGGCGGTAGATACGCCCCTCGCTATTGAGGATCAGGGCGGCACCGTCCAGCGTAAAATGCGGTGATTCCCAGAGTTCGGCTCCCTGAAAGACGACGCGGCTTTGACGGCTTTGCAGATCGTAGATTTCGATGGAACTGCGCAGGCTCATGCGCGCTCGGCCTGCTTGGCCTTGTTCCACAAAGCGTCCATCTCCGCGAGGTCGGACTGTTCCGGCGTCTTGCCCAGCTTGGCCAGCTCGGCCTCGATCATCTCAAAACGGCGTACAAACTTGGCATTGGTGCCGCGCAGGGCGTCTTCGGGCTCAGCGTCCATTTTGCGCGCCAGATTGGCGATAACGAACAGGATGTCGCCCAGCTCAGCCTTGGCCTTTTCGTGATCGCCCGCCGCCAGCTCGACTTTCAGCTCGGCGACCTCTTCCTCCAGCTTGTCCAGCACTTCATCGAGCGACGGCCAGTCGAAGCCGACGCGGGCCGCGCGCTTGGTCAGCTTGGCGGCGCGGGTAAGGGCGGGCAGGCCCACGGGCACGTCGTCGAGAATGCCGTGCTTGGCCTTGGCCTTGCGCTCGGCGGCCTTCTGCACCTCCCAGGCGGCGTTCTGTTCGTCGGCGGTGCGGTCGCCAGCTTCTCCGAAGACGTGCGGGTGGCGGCGGATCAGCTTGTCAGTCATGGCCTGAGCCACGTCGTTGAAATCAAACAGGCCTTGTTCTTTGGCCAGATGGCTGTGGAAGACCACCTGAAACAGCAAATCGCCCAATTCTTCCTTGAGGTCACGCATGTCCTTGCGCGCAATGGCGTCGGCCACCTCATAGGACTCCTCGATCGTGTAGGGGGCGATGGTGTCGAAGGTCTGGGCCAGATCCCACGGACAGCCGCCGTCTTTGGCCCGCAGGCGGTTCATCACCTCGATCAGCGCATTAATGGGGGCGGGGGGAGCCTGAGTCACGGGACAAACCTTTTGCTTTCAGTGCCGACTGAATGGACGCATAGCGTTCCGGCGTCAGGTCATAGGATGTCATTGCCCACGCGCCAAGCAAAAGAAAAATGACCGGCAGGCCGATAAAAAAGGCTTCGACCCAGAACAGGGCTTCGGGTGTGTTGTGCGCCGCCTTGTTATCAAAGCCCAGCAGGGCGAGCGCCGACAGGGTCAGCACCGAAAAGGCGTAGCCGAGCTTGGTCGTGGCCGACAGAATCGACATCAGCGTGCCCTTCTGATCGTGGCCGGTTTCCAGCAGCACCTCGTCGCCAATATCGGCCATCAGGGAGCGCGTCAGCAGCAGATAGGCGGCATAGGGGATGCCGGCCAGAAACACCGCCACGGCCATGACCGGAAAGTTGTTCGCCGGCACGAAGGCCAGTCCGCCATAAAGCACGGCGAAGATAATGGCCGAGGCGATCAGGGTGCGGTGTTTGGAAAAGCGCTTCGAGGCCCCGTTCCACAGGGGCGCGCCGACAAGGCCCGCCACGAAATAGAGCAGCATGGCGATGGTACATTCAAAGCGCGTCAGGCCCTTGGTTTGCATGAAGTAGAAGAAAAACAACGCCCCCATAATCCCCGGTGCCAGTCCCATCAACAGATCGGCCAGCAGCACCCGGATAACGTTCGGGCGGCGGATCATGTCGAAATAGGCCCCCAGCCGCACATCGTGCGTGGCCGCGTCCGACGCCTTTTCCGGCACCATCCACAGGGCGATGCCGATGGTCAGCGGCAGGGTGATCATAATAAAAATCCCCATCCACTGCACGCCGGTCTGATAGGTCTGACCGATGGCCTGTGCCACCACGGGGATCAGGGCCACGCACAGAAGGCCGACAATATTGCCGATCTGCCAGAACGCGAAAACCTTGGTGCGCTCATCATAGTCGTCGGTCAGGACGCTGCCCCAGCTCGACTGGCTGAGTGCGGCCATCGAGAAGCCGATATACATGACCAGCAACCAGATACCGAGATACAGCGCCGAAGCGCCCGCAGGCGCCAGAAACATAAACCCGGTGGAGACGAACAGCACCGGCAGGCAGAGAGCCATCCACAGCTTGAACCGCCCGAAGCGCGTGCGGGTACGGTCCATCGCCCAGCCGATGATGGGATCGACCGCAATGTCGATCAGCTTGACGGCCATGAACACCACGCCCACCATGCCCAGACTGATGCCGATATAGGTGACGTAGTATTCTGATAAGGTCACAGACAGAGGCAGGCCCAGCGCCGCAAAGGGGATGCACGGTCCGCAAAAGGCGAACAAGCGCGGCCAGGTGAGCTGTTTGGACGACATTTAAACCCCTGTGAATGTCTCTTTTGTGAGTCCGGCCAGATTACCGTATGCGGCAACATAACACGCCCGTTAAATTTGAACAATGTTCATTTTGTTGGTCGCTCGTTGATAAGCGGGCGACAATCAAACGTTTGCACAGCCTGTATATTTCCGAAATATTCTCTGTATTTTTGACAGTATAGATTTTCTTTATAAGAAGGGTTGACATAATTCGCCAGAACCCTGACGTTTAACGCAATCCGTAATTCAGCATGTCTCCTCGGCGACGGCGCGTGTGTGCCGCCGGATTGCGGGCCTTTTCTGTTCTCAAACTCTAAAGGCGACCGATGGATCACCATAATATTTCTCTGATTACCACCCTTGCGTCCGGCTTCGGTCTGGCTTTGCTGTTCGGCTTTCTGGCCGAAAAAATCAAGCTGCCGGCATTGGTCGGCTATCTGCTGGCCGGAATCCTGATTGGGCCGTCCACGCCGGGTTTTGTGGCGGATACGCACATTGCGGCGCAGTTGTCGGAAATCGGCGTCATGCTGCTGATGTTCGGGGTGGGGCTGCACTTTTCGCTGGGCGACCTGATGTCGGTGCGCAAGATCGCCCTGCCGGGGGCGGTTGTGCAGATGTCGCTGGCCACCTGTCTGGGCTTTGCGCTGGCGCACTGGGGCTGGGATTGGGGCATGGGAGCGGCGCTCGTCTTCGGCTTGTCGCTGTCCTGTGCCTCGACGGTCGTGCTGCTGAAGGCGCTGGAGGCGCGTAACGCCATCGACAGTATGAACGGCCGCATCGCGGTCGGCTGGCTGGTGGTCGAGGATCTGGTGACGGTGCTGGTGCTGGTCCTGCTGCCGCCGCTGGCGCATCTTTTGGAGAGCAATGGCTCGGCAGGGAGCGCACCGACCGGCACTCTCTGGGTTACCATCGGTCAGACCCTGCTCAGCGTCGGGGCCTTTATCGCCCTGATGATGCTGGCCGGGCGCAAGGTGTTTCCGTGGATATTGTGGCAGGTGTCCAAGACCGGCTCGCGCGAACTCTTCACCCTGTCGGTCATCGCCGCAGCCATCACCATAGCCTGGGGCGCATCGGAGTTGTTCAGCGTGTCCTTTGCGCTGGGGGCCTTTTTCGCCGGCATGGTGATGCGCGAGTCGAAATTCAGTCACCGGGCTGCCGAGGAATCCCTGCCTTTGCGCGACGCCTTTTCGGTGCTGTTCTTTGTGTCGGTCGGCATGTTGTTCGACCCCAGGGTGCTGATCGAACACCCGATGGAGGTTCTGGCCGTTGTCAGCATCATCATTGTGGGGAAGGGGCTGGCGGCAGCGGCTTTGGTGCTTGTCTTCCGCTATCCGCTCAACACCGCCTTTACCGTGGCGGCCAGTCTGGCGCAGATCGGCGAATTTTCGTTTATCCTCGGTGGGTTGGGCCTGTCTCTTGGGATATTACCGCAAGCGGGGATGAGCCTGCTTCTGGCCGGGGCGCTGGTGTCCATCGCGCTCAATCCCTTCCTGTTTGCGGCCATCGCCCCCCTGACGCGCTGGGTTCTCGCCCATTCGGCGCTGGCGCGTCGGCACGAGCGGCGCGAGGACGTGCTGTCCGAGTTGCCGCAGACGACCGAGGCGCGTTATCTGAGCGGACAGGTGGTGCTGGTCGGCTATGGCCGCGTCGGCAAGCGCATCGCCGCTACTCTGGACGCGCAGGGCATCGCCTATGTGGTGGTTGAGCAGAACCGCGAGCGCGTGGAAGAGCTGCGTCAGACCGGCAAGGCCGCCGTCTATGGCAATGCGGTCGAACCCGAAGTGCTGGTGCAGGCCCATATCCAACACGCGGCCATGCTGCTGGTGGCGACGCCCGATCTGGTCGATATCCACCTGATGGTCGAGGCGGCGCGGCGCGTCAATCCGGGCATCGAGGTCGTGCTGCGCACCCATAGCGAAGAAGAGATGCACTTTCTTCAACAAGAAAAAATGGGCACCGTCTTCTTCGGGGAGGAGGAACTGGCGCGCAATATCACGCGGCACGTGCTCGACCGTTTCAGCCCGAAGCCCGTCTGATTACCCCTCATTAACCCTAACGGGCGCACAGTTCAAACCTGCCAAGAATCAGCTCAGAAGGCTCTGATCATGCCTCATGCGCCCGCCATCAATGACAATCTGACGCTCCTGGAACAGGCGCGTCTTCTGCTGGAGACGCGCGTAGAGCGCACGCCGTCCATCCTCAAGGCGCTGATGGCCTCCGCGGCGTTTGCGGTGTCGGGCTTGTGGCTGGCGGCGTCGATGCTGGTCGGGCCGGTCATGTCGCAGGACAAGCCGCGCCCGACGCCCGTCGTCAGCAAGGCGGTCACCTCGGGCTCCGAGGGCGGCTTTCAGTTGTCGGCCAGCCCCTCGGCGCTAAAGTAGCTCAGTTACCCTGCTTATACCGCCAGGCTTCCGAAGCGGCCTTGATCAGGGCCGAGGCCTTGTGCACGGTTTCCTGATACTCGGTCAGGGGCACGCTGTCGGCGACCACGCCGGCCCCGGCCTGCACATAGATTTTTTCGTCCTTGAACAGGGCGGTGCGCAGTACGATACAGACGTCCAGCGACCCGGAGCCGGAAATATAGCCCACGCCCCCGGCATAGCCGACGCCGCGTTTGACCGACTCCAGCTCGTCGATAATCTCCATGGCCCGTACCTTGGGCGCGCCCGACAGCGTACCGGCGGGCAGGGCGGCCAGCAGGGCATCGACCGGATCGAGATTGGCCGGGGCATCGCCTTCGACGTTCGAGACGATGTGCATGACGTGGCTGTAGCGCTCGATGTAGAATTTCTGCGTCACGCGCACGCTGGCCGGTTTGGCGACACGGCCGACATCGTTGCGGCCCAGATCGAGCAGCATCAGGTGTTCGGACAATTCCTTCGGATCGGCCAGCAGTTCGGCCTCAAGCGCCTTGTCCTCTTCCGGCGTCCTGCCGCGCGGGCGGGTGCCGGCGATAGGGCGGATGGTCAGCTTGCCGTCGCGCACACGCACCAGAATTTCCGGTGACGAACCCGCCAACTGGAAATTGCCGAAGTCGAGGTAGAAGAGGTAGGGCGAAGGGTTCTGACGGCGCAGCGACCGGTAGAAGGCGAACGGGTCAAGCTCGAACGGTGCTTCGAAGCGGTGCGACGGCACCACCTGAAAAATATCGCCCGCGGCAATGTAGTCCTTGGCCTTTTCGACCATGGCACTGTAGTCCGCCGCCGAGGTGGGCGAAGTAAGGGCAGCCTGTTCGCGCTCCATGGCCACGGGCTTGGGGGGCAGGGGCAGGCGCAGGTCTTCTTCGACCTGATCCAGACGCGACAGGGCGGCGCTATGGGCAGCGTGGGCTGTGACGCCCGTTTCCGGCCAGACGGTCGTGGCCAGCAGGATTTCGTGCTTCACATTATCGAAGACGCAGATCACCGACGGGCGACACACCACGGCATCCGGCAGGGAGAGCGGGTCCGGATTGGCGGGCCCCAGCGGCTCATAGAGGCGGATAAGGTCGTAGCCGAACACACCGAACAGGCCCGAAATCATCGGCGGCAGGTCCGCCGGTATGTCGAGCCGGTGGGCGGTGACGAGCGCGCGCAGGGACTCGAGTGTCGGCGCGCTTTCGGTCTCATAAAGCCCTTTGGCGATCGCCGCTTCGCCGCGTGCGATTTCCGCCCGCTCGCCGAAACACCGCCAGACAAGGTCGGGCCGCAGTGTCAGGATCGAATAACGCCCGGCCAGGGCGCCGCCTTCGACCGATTCGAACAGAAACGAGAAGGCGCGCGTTCTGGCCAGTTTCAGATAGGCCGAGACGGGCGTTTCCAGATCGTCGGTCAGGCGGCGGGTAACGATAACCGGCTGTCCGGCGTCATATTGGGCCGCGAAGCCGCTGACGCCGGAGGCATCGGAAGCGAAGGCCGCACTGATCATTTGGCAGCCTTGCCGGCTTCTGCCGTCTTGTCGTCCGACTTCACGCTGGCCGGGTTGAGCCCCAGAGCCATGACTGCCGCATTGGCATTGGTTTTGGTCTTGACCGCCGCACGCGCGCCCTTGCGCACGGTGAAGCTGAGGTCCTGGAACAGGCCATAGGAGACGGCCTGACCGGTCATGGCGGTCGCCTGATTGACGGCGGCGGCCTCACCCTTGTGGATGGTGGTCACCTTGCCCACTACGCTGACCATCTCGTTGAGACGGGCGGTGAAGACCTCATTCGCCTTGGCCGAGAAGATACGGCCCGTCAGTTCCGGGCCGACCTGTTGCGGGGCCGTCTGACGCGCCAGACCGGCGCGCGGTTCAACCTTCAGGCCCATAGAGGACGCGACGGCCTCAAGCGATTCGCCCTTGCGTAGACGCGCCGCAGCCTCTTCGCCCTTTGCGGCGACGCGGTCGCCGGCGGTCTTCTGCTGCCAGGCCTGGATCATCTGCGGCTTGATCTTGTCGAGCGCCGGGACTTCCGACGGCAGCACTTCGTTGACGCGCAGGGCGAAATATTCGCCGTTGCCCAGCTCGGTGACGTCGGTTTCGCCGCCCTTGGGCTGATCGAAGGCTGCCTTGAGGATCGGGGCGTACTGGAAGGGCTGTCCGTTGGCCATCTGGCCTTCGGCGGTCATCGGCGGCAGGTTGATCACGCGCACGCCGGCCTTTTGGGCGGCGGTCATGAAGTCAGCACCGGCCGAACGTTCCTTTTCAAAGACTTCGGAGGCCTTGTAGGCCAGATCCTTGGCTTTATCCTTCTTGTACTCCTGCTCAAGCTGGTTGCGCACCGTATCGAAGCCGGTCACCGAGGCGGCGGTAATGCCTGACACCTTGACGACGGCCAGACCCAGGCTGCCCTGAACCGGACCCGACACTTCGCCCTGTTTCAGGGCAAAGGCGGCGTCGGCCACCTTGGCGTCAGCCACGGCGGTCTTCGGCTTGGCGTCATAGGTCACGACCGTGCCCTTATTGGCCTTGGCAGCGGTCTGGGCGTCGGTGCCCGAACGCAGGGCCTGAGCCACGGCCTCGGCGGCCTTCTGATCCGGCACCGTGACCTGCACAAAGGTGCGGGTTTCCGGGTTGGACAGGGTGTCGCGGCGGAATTCATAGAGTTTCTTCAACTCGGCCTCATCGACCGTCACCTTTGAGGCGAAATCGCCGGGGGCGAAGGAGACGACGGTGAACTGACGCAGTTCCGGACGACGCAGGCGCTCCTTGTTGTCGTTGTAGAATTTCAGCAACTCGGCATCGGTCGGCTGACCAGGCTTTTCGATATTGTCCGGCGTCACGATCAGAAGCGTGGTGTCGCGCGTTTCGCTGGCGAAGGCGCTCTGCATCGCCGCGTAGATGCGCGGCGGTTTCAGGCCCGCCACTGAGGCTTCGATGAACTGACGATTGGCAATGTCATCGCTGATGATCTGCTCGAACTTGGTCTCGCTCATCTTCATCTGCGTGGCCAGTTCCTGCTGGTACTTGGCCTTGTCGAACTTGCCGGTGATGGAATCGAAGAAGATCGGGTACTTGGCGATCTGATCGGTCACCACCTTGGCCGAAGGGCGCAGGCCCGCCTTGACCAGCCAGGCCGACACCGAATCCATATCGGCCAGCTCTTCCATGATGCGCACGTGCAGGCCCTGCTTCACGGCGTCTTCATAGGTCAGGGTCTGACCGCTCTGCTGCTCGGCCCCGGTTTTCCACTGATCGAACTGACGGCGGAAATCGTCCGTCGTGGTCTTGCGATCCCCGGCATCGACCACGTCGCGCGACGAGGCGCTGGAGAACAGGTCGTGCATGCCGAAGACGGCGAAACTCAGGATCAGCGCCGCCATCAAAATCTTGAAAGTGAGCGACTTGGTGAACTGACGGAAGCTGGAGATCATGAAAAGGGCGACCTTGAAAAGATGAAGTGCCACCGCTCCGGGGCGGACGGCGCGCAGACATATAATTGACCAACCGTGACGGGATCAAGGCTGTTACAAACGGAATCCAATTGTTTGCCGGTTTTTTCTTGGCGGGACGGGTCCGCTTCGTTACAGATAAGATTATCAATAAATAATGACATGCCACTGATTTTATAATGCCAAAACATCCGCTTATCGCGGGCAACTGGAAGATGCATGGCCTGAGGGAAGCCATTCCGGAGGCCCTTGCCATGGATCGCGCCGCACGCGACAGTCGTGCGTCGGTCGCGATCTTCCCGCCCTCAACCCTTCTTTATGCCCTGAGTGAGGCGCTTCAGTCGCGCTCTGAGCCCAGTCCCGTGCGTCTGGGCGGTCAGGACTGCCATAAAGACGCGCAAGGGGCCTTTACCGGCGACCTGTCGGCCGAAATGCTGAAAGACGCGGGGGCAGACATGGTCATACTGGGCCATTCCGAACGCCGTCATGGCCACAAGGAGGCCTGCGAAAGCGTGGCCGCCAAGACCCTGGCGGCGCTGCGGGCCGGGCTTGAGCCGATTATCTGCATCGGTGAAACGCTCGATCAGCGTCAGGAGGGCCTCACCCACGCCGTCCTCAGCAAGCAGTTGCGGGACAGCCTGCCTCTGGCGCTGGAAGGGCAAACCTTCCATGTAGCCTATGAGCCCGTCTGGGCCATCGGCACCGGCCATGTGCCCACCGATGATCAGGTCGTTGACGCCATGCTGCTGATCCAGAAGCATCTGGCCCAGCGTTTCCACAATCAGGTCGTGCCGCATACGCTTTACGGCGGTTCGGTCAAGCCGGACAATGCGCGCCATCTGTTGTCGCTGGAAGGTGTGGATGGCCTGCTGGTGGGCGGTGCCTCGCTCAAGGCTGAGGATTTCAACCGCATCATCGCCGCCGCGGACTGAAATTCCACCGCAAATCCTTGAAACAGCTATGGCCAATGCCCAGTCTTAGTGCTAAGGGCGTGCGCTTACGCTTTGGACAAGGCGCACGACCCACAGGGGCCTGCGCCCTGATCCTGCCAAGACATTCGCCAAAAGACCCCGGAACTTCATGCTGTTCGTTATCCTGCTCTCGATCCAAATCCTCATCGGTATCGCCCTGGTGGGACTGATTCTCGTTCAGCGGTCCGAGGGCGGGGCTCTCGGCATGGGGGGCGGCCCGTCGGGCTTCATGTCGGCGCGCGGTGCCGGCAACTTCCTGACCAAGGCCACCTCGATTCTGGCCATTCTCTTCTTCGCCAACTGTATCGGCCTGACCGTTGTGTCGAACTTCGATCGTCGCGGCACCTCCGTGGTCGATCAGGTCGGCGCCGATAACGTCAAGCTGAACGAGGCGCAGGCCTCGGCGGCCGCCGCAGCGGCCGCGCAAAATGCGCAGCAATCGGCGGGCGCCAGCTCGTCTTCGGCCGCGCCGTCCCTGACCGACCTGCCGTCGCCGACCAGCGCCGCCCCGTCGCTCAGCACGCTGGGCGCTCCGGCTTCGTCGGCGGCCCCGGCCTCGGCTTCATCCTCGTCGTCAAGCGCGGCCCGCCCAGCGGCCAAGCCGGCCGCTAAACCGGCAGCCCAGCCGGCCAAGCCCGCCGCGTCTTCGGCGTCTTCATCTTCGACCTCGAACTGAAGACAATTCTAAAATCTGAACTCAGGACCGGCTCACAGATCGCTTTGTGAGCCGATCTTTTTGACTATATATGAAGGTAAGTGGAATCGCCCGCGGCGGTTCCCGGATAAAGGTTTTCCGACATGCCCACGGTGAACACGGATATGGCGCGCTTTGTATTTATTACGGGGGGCGTGGTGTCCTCGCTCGGCAAGGGGCTGGCGTCGGCGGCGCTGGGGGCCCTGCTTCAGGCCCGCGGCTATAAGGTTCGCCTGCGTAAGCTCGACCCCTATCTGAACGTCGATCCGGGCACGATGAGCCCCTATCAGCACGGGGAAGTCTTCGTTACCGACGACGGCGCGGAAACCGACCTCGACCTCGGCCACTATGAGCGCTTCACGGCGGTCAATGCGCGCAAGACCGACAATATCACCACCGGCCGCATCTATTCCAACATCATCGAAAAAGAGCGGCGCGGCGATTATCTGGGGGCGACCGTGCAGGTCATTCCGCACGTCACCGACCAGATCAAGAGCTTTGTCCTGTCGGATCAGGGCGATGCCGACTTCATTCTGGTCGAAATCGGCGGCACGGTCGGCGATATCGAAGGCCTGCCCTTCTTTGAAGCCATCCGCCAGCTGGGGCAGGAACTGCCGCGCCGTCAGTGCTGCTTCATCCATCTGACCCTGCTGCCCTTCGTCAAGACGGCGGGCGAGATGAAGACTAAGCCGACCCAGCACTCGGTCAAGGAGCTGCGCTCGATCGGCATCCAGCCGGACATCCTTCTGTGCCGCAGCGAGTATGAAATCCCGCGCGAGGAGCGCCGCAAGATCGGTCTGTTCTGTAATGTGCGCGAAACGGCGGTCATTCAGGCCCTCGACTCGGCCAATATCTACGCCGTGCCGATCGACTATCACCGCGAAGGCTTCGACAACGAAGTGCTGAGCGTCTTCGGCATCGAAGACGCGCCGCAGCCCGATCTGTCGATGTGGGAAGACATCACCCACCGCTACGCCAAGCCGGACGGCGAGGTGTCGATTGCCATTGTCGGCAAATATACGGTGTTAAAAGACGCCTATAAGTCGCTGATCGAAGCCGTTTATCACGGCGGCATGGCCAACCGCGTCAAGGTCAATATCGAGTGGGTCGAGTCCGAAACCTTCGAGGACGATCCCGAAACCGTGCGTCAGAAGCTGGAAAACGTCCACGCCATTCTGGTGCCCGGCGGCTTCGGTGAGCGCGGGGCCGAGGGCAAGATCATGGCCGCCAAGTTCGCCCGTGAAAACCAGATCCCCTATCTCGGCATCTGTTTCGGGATGCAGATGGCCGTGGTCGAGGCCGCGCGCCATCAGGCCGGCATTGCCAAGGCCACCTCTTCGGAATTTGGCGACAGCGGCGAACACGTCGTAGGCCTGATGACCGAATGGCTCAACGGCAATGAGCTGAATCAGCGTGCGGCGGGCGGCAATCTGGGCGGCACCATGCGTCTGGGGGCTTTTGCGGCCAGCTTGCGTGAGGGCTCGAAAGTTGCCGACATCTACGGCACGACGCAGATTTCCGAGCGCCACCGCCACCGTTATGAAGTTAACCGCGACTACATCCCGCAGCTTGAGGCCTGTGGCCTGAAGTTCAGTGGCATGTCGCCGGACGGCCTGCTGCCGGAAATCGTCGAACGGGACGACCATCCGTGGTTTATCGGCGTGCAGTACCACCCGGAATACAAGTCCCGCCCCATGCAGCCGCACCCGCTGTTCAAGAGCTTCATTACCGCGGCGCTCGACCGCAGCCGTCTGGTTTAATTTTCAGGATATCCTCATGCGTCAGCTTATTTCTTCCGGTTCGCCGTTTGAACCGACCATCGGGTTTTCGCGCGCCGTGCGTATCGGCAACCGTATCGAGGTTGCGGGCACCACGGCCATGCGCGACGGCAAGCTGGTCGGGGCCGGGGACTGCTACCTGCAAACCAAAACCATCCTCGAAACCATCGTCAAGGCGGTGGAAGAGGCCGGCGGTTCGGTGACCGACATCATCCGCACGCGCATCTTCCTGACCGATATGTCGCTGTGGCAGGACGCCGCCCGCGCCCACGGTGAAGTGTTCGGTGAGATTCGTCCGGCGTCGAGCTTTCTCGGCACCTCAGCCCTGATCAACCCCGAATGGTTGGTTGAGATCGAAGCCTCGGCTCAGATAAAAGGGTAATCGGGCAAAAGCCCTTTGCCAAAAAGCGGGTTTGTAGTAACAGACCTTGACCATCCGGATATCGAATCCGGACAGATTTCGCGTCCGCAGGAGATTGTCATGTTCGCGCGCATCTTCAAGCCGTCCAAGACCGCCATGCAGTCGGGCAAGGCCAAGACTCAGGATTGGGTGCTGGAGTTTGAACCGGCCTCGGCGCGCACGCCTGACCCGCTGATGGGCTGGATTTCGGCGGCGGACACCAACACCCAGGTGCGCCTCTCCTTCGACACCAAGGAACAGGCCATGGCCTACGCCGAAACCCACGGCATCCCGTTCCGCCTGATCGAGCCGGAAACCCCGCCGAAGATCATCAAGGCCTATGCCGACAATTTTGCGTCCAACCGCCGCCAGAGCTGGACGCACTAAAAGCGCTTTCTGACTCCGTAGCTCAGCTGGATAGAGCATCCGCCTTCTAAGCGGACGGTCGCAGGTTCGAATCCTGCCGGGGTCGCCATTTCTCCAATTTGTGAGCACTGACCGTCCCTTTCGCTTTGACCGGGACGGCGGGCTGGTGTTGAATAGGGTGCGCCGCCACCGTAAAGGCCCTGTTGCCCATGTCCGTGTTCCGCCCCCTGTCCCGCCTTGCCGCGCCGCTCGCTCTGGCCGGTCTTGTGTGCGGTCTGACGGCGTGTAATCAGGGACAAAAGGCCACAGACGACAAGCCCGTGCAGGCCCCGGAGGCCAGGCTCACCCCTACCCAGAGCGACAGTGCCACGCTAAAGGCCGTCTTGACGCGCGGACGGGTCAATTGCGGCGTGCATCCCGGTCTGATCGGCTTTTCGTATAAGGACAATTCCGGCCGCTGGCGGGGCTTCGACGTCGATTTCTGCCGTGCTCTGGCCGCCGCCATCTTTTCCGACGCCGATAAGGTGACCTATGTGCCGCTCACCACGATCGAACGGTTCGAGGCACTGAAAACCGGCAAGGTCGATGTGCTGTGGCGTTCGACATCCTGGACCCTGTCGCGCGATGCCGCGGATCAGGTCGATTATGCCGGCATCAACTATTATGACGGTCAGGGTTTTCTGGTGCGCAAATCCCTGCGGCTGAACAGCGCCACCGAATTGAACGGTGCGCGCATCTGCGTGCAGACGGGGTCAACCAGCGAGCTTAATCTGGCCGACTTTTTCCGCGCGCGCGGGCTGAAATATAACCCGGTCGTGGTCAAAAACGAGGACGACGGGCGCGACGCCTATGCCGCCGGTCAGTGCGACGCCCTGAGCAGCGACGTGTCGGCCCTGGCGGCGGCGCGCACGACGCTGAGCGACCCGACGGCCCACACCATCTTGCCGGAAATCATTTCGAAGGAGCCTCTGGGGCCGGTCGTGCGACAAGGGGACGACCAGTGGACGGACATTGTGCGCTGGACGCTCTATGCGACCATCGTTGCGGAGGAACTGGGGGTGACCCATCAAACCGTCGAGGCTCAGAAGATGGAATCGCAGAACCCCGAAATCAAACGCCTTTTGGGGGCTGAGGGCAATCTGGGCGGAGGTCTGGGGCTGGGGCCCGAATGGGCTTTCAATATCGTCTCTCAGGTCGGCAATTACGGCGAAATCTTCGATCGCAATATCGGCGCAGATTCCCCCCTGCGACTATCGCGCGGGCTGAATGCACAATGGAATGCCCCGGAGCACGGTCTCCTCTATTCGCCGCCCGTGCGCTGAGCGGAGGTGACGACCGGCGTGTCGAGCGTCGTCTGACCCCATTCGGCCCATGACCCGTCATAGAGCCGTACCTTATCATGACCAACCTCATGCAGGGCCAGCGCGATAATGGCCGCCGTCACGCCTGATCCGCAGGAGGTGATGACCTGCGTTTTCGGCGTGACGTGCAGGGCCGAGAAGATGTTTTTCAGTTCCCCGACCGGTTTCAGCGCGCCGTCGCGGATAAGTTCTGTCGCGGGCAGGCTGCGGCTGCCCGGCATGTGCCCGGAGCGCAGACCAGCGCGCGGTTCCGGGGCCGTGCCATCGAAACGCGCGGCGGGGCGGGCGTCCAGAACCATCTCATCTGATGCGCCAAGATGTGACCGCAACACATTGATAGATATAACCATATCAGGTTTGGGGTTCGGGGTGTAGGTGACGCCTTTAATCCATTCCGCACCGCTACCTGTCGGATAGCCAGCCGCTATCCATGCCGGTAGGCCGCCCTTCAGCACCTGCACCTTTTTGTGGCCCATCAGGCGGAAGGTCCACCACACGCGCGCCGCGGAAAACAGGCCCTGGCGGTCATAGATCACCACGTGATCGGTTTCGCTGATGCCCATGTCGCCGACCGCCTGTGCAAACACGTCGGGGGTCGGGGCCATGTGCGGCAGGCCGCTGCTGCGGTCACTGATGGCGTCGATATCGAAGAATTGCGCCGTCGGGATATGGCTTTCAGCATAGAGGGCGCGCATGTCCGTGCCATCCAGCGCCCAACTGCCGTCGATGATCTTGACGGCCCCGGCATCGAGCAGGGATTTCAGGGCATCGGCCTCTATCTGGGCAGGCATGGTTTAGTCCTCTTTCATCTGCGCATAGGCGTCGAGCGCCCGCTGACGCGCCATGGCGTGATCGACGATCGGACGCGGCGCACCCCCTGAGTTAGAGGCTGAAACGCCTGCGAAATCAAACAGGTCGCGTTCAAATTTTTGGTGATGTGTAGAAGTTGCGCCCATTATCTTTTCCGCAAAACCGGAAACAAAGCGTCGGCGATAGGCTCCCTTCGGGTCGAATTTCTCGGCCTGAGTCAAGGGGTTGAAGATGCGGAAATAGGGGGCGGCATCGGCCCCGGACCCGGCCACCCACTGCCAACTGGCCGAATTGCTGGCCGGGTCGGCATCAACCAGCGTGTCCCAGAACCACTGTTCCCCCAGCCGCCAGTCGATCAAAAGATGCTTGGACAGGAACGAGGCGCAGACCATGCGCACGCGGTTGTGCATGAACCCGGTGCGCCAGAGCTGACGCATACCGGCATCGACCAGACTGTAGCCCGTTTTGCCGCGTTGCCACGCGCGCAAGCCGGCCGCATCGTCGCGCCACGGCATGGCATCGAAGGCGCTTTTGAAATTGACGCGATCCAGCTCCGGCTGGAGTTGCAGGATGTTGTAGCTGAAATCGCGCCAGGCCAATTCGGCCCTGAATTTTTCCAAATCTTCGCGCAGGGCCGGATGAGAGGCGGCGTGCGCTTCCGCCTCGTGCAGAACCCGGTGCGGGCTGATCTCTCCGAAACGCAGATGCGGCGACAGGCGCGAGGTGATGTCGAGATCGGGCCGGTCGCGATCTGGCGTGTAGCCTTTCAGCCCGGAGCGCAGGAAAGCTGACAGGCGCTGATGCGCGCCGTCTTCGCCCGGCGTCCACAGGTCGAAACCTTCAGACCAGTCGTGCCCCGATGGCGTCAGGGCGGGCTTTAGCCCCAGCGCGTCAATCTCCATGCTCTCCGGCCACTCTGCCGGGGCAGGCCAATGGGTCGCGACAGGGTTTCGCGCATGGCCCTTTGCCGCTCCATGTGCCAGCAGGGCGCGGTAGAAGGGGGTAAAGACCTTGTACGGATTGCCGTCACCCGTGCGGATCTGCGTCGGATCGGACAGAAGGTGCGTGTTGAAACTCTCAACCGGGATTTTTAACCCCTTGCCCAGACCGGCATCGAAGGCGTCGATCTTCGGCTCAAAGGTACGTGAGACGATCAGTCGCGTCGCCGAAACCTGCCCGATCAGGCGCGTCAACTGCGCCAAAGACGGCCCTTTGAGGACGATCAGACGTGATCCGCGCGCCCGCAACCCCTGATCCAGCGACCGCAAAGAGCGATCCAGCCACCATTTCGAAGCGGCCCCTAAAGGCCGTTGCGGCAGTTGGTCGTCGTAAATATAGACCGGTATAACGGGGCTGCCGCTGTTGAGCGCGGCTTCCACGCCTTCATGATCTTGCAGTCGCAGATCGGAACGAAACCACAGGATCGTCGTTTGGGTCATCAATAGGGGCCTGTTCAAAACCCGGTTTACGTGCGGCCGGGCGGGTTCGATCAATCCGATGACTATTGACCGGATGGGGGGAGGCGACTAAGCCAGAATGATCTAGCATCCAGAGTCCCTTTATGTCCTCACCGCCGAAACTGAGCGCGTGTATTATCACCAAGAATGAAGCCGATCGTCTCGCCAATTGCCTGCGCGCGATAGAAGGGCTGGCCGATGAGGTGGTGGTGGTCGATTCCGGCTCTACGGACGGAACGCCGGACATGGCCCGTCAGATGGGGGCGAAGGTCTTTCACAACGACTGGATGGGGTACGGGCCGCAAAAGCGCTTTTCCGAAGACTGCGCGAGCTTCGACTGGATCCTCAATCTCGACGCTGATGAGGTGGTGACGCCGCAGTTATATCAGGAAATCAAGGCCCTTATGGCGCGTGGCCCTGACCTGCCGGCCTACCGGTTCAAACTGCGCAATGTCTATCCGGGCAAGGACAAGCCGCGCCTGTGGGCCGACTATCACAACTATGTCCGTCTTTATGACCGGCGAAAAGTACGCTTCCGCGACTCGCTGGTGCACGACACGGTGGACACAAAAGACGCGCGCGTGGGGCAGTTACGCGGATCGGCAACGCACTTTTCGGCGCGCTCCTATGAGCACATCCGCCAGAAGCTCGACTCCTACACCAACCTTCAGGCCAAGGCGCTGAAAAAGCCAGCCTGGGCCATATGGACGCGGCTGCCGTTCGAATATCCGTTCGTTTTCACACGCTATTTCCTGTTCCGGTGTCACTTCACCGGCGGATGGGACGGGGTGCGGTCCAGCCATCTGGCGGCTGAGGCCCGCGTGAAGCGCTTATTGAAAATTCTCAAGGCTCAAAAAGAGCTTAAAGTGAAATCTTAAGGCATCAGATTACATGTCTTCTGCAAAACCCTCCTTCTGGCAAGATGTGGCCTGGCGTTTCGAAGCGCTGATGTACGACCTGTTTGTCGGTGTCGTGCGCGCCCTGCCGGTCGATACGGCGTCGGACATGGGGGCGTGGCTACTGAAGGCCATCGGCCCCATCACCCCGACCCAAAAACTGGTACGTCAGAACCTCGACCTCGCCTTTCCGGACAAGGACGAGGCGTGGAAGGCGGATGTCGCGCGCGCTCAGTGGGACAATCTGGGGCGGACTTTTGCGGAATTCGCCATTATGGACCGCATCCGCATCGCTAATGGGCGGGTCGAGGTGGTCAATATGGAGCGCCTCAAGGCCATAGCCGAGAGCCAAACCCCCGTGGTCTTTATTTCCGGGCATTTTGCCAACTGGGAGATTATGCCCTCGACCATAGTCGATGCCGGGGTGGACTGTCAGATGACCTATCGCGCCGCCAACAACCCGTATGTCGATGAACGCATCAAGGCGGGACGGATGCGTTACGGCGTGCGACTGTTCGCACCGAAGGGCGGCGACGGGGCCAAGGAATTGCTGATCGCCATGGCCAAGGGCGAATCGGTAGCGCTGATGAATGATCAGAAGTTCAATCGCGGCGTGGCCACGCCGTTTTTTGGGCGCAGCGTCGATACGGCCCCCGGCCCGACGCGGCTGGCTATGCGCTTCGGCACGGTCTTGCAGCCGATGACGGTCGAGCGTCTGCACAAGGCGCGCTTCCGTGTGATCGTCCATGAGCCGATAGAGGTGGATGATACCGGTCACAAGGCCGCCGATATCGACAGCACCGTGGCCAGGGTTTCCGCCTTTATCGAAGAGGTGGTGCGTGCGCGACCGCAAGAATGGTTCTGGGTGCATAAGCGCTGGCCCAACGACGCCTATAAGCCCGGTACGCCCAAAGCCCCTTAACGTCGCCTCATAATATGTGAAGCTGTGCCGACTTGCCTGTCAGCCCGGTCGGCTTCATGATACGGCTCCTGAGGAAACCGTCGTCCGCTACATGTCCGAGTCGCCCAAACCCCGAATCGTCAATCGACGCCTGCTGATCGCGGGGGCCTCCCTGTTGGGGGGGATGTTTGTGGTTATGGTCGGGATATTGTGGGGCGACGATATTATGCGTCACAATCTCGACCCCAAGGTTCCGTTTCAGACCTACCGGCCGCCGGCGGCTCCAGATTACAGCAAGGCCGCCGCCTGGTATCTCAATCCGGCGCTCAATGGGTTTGAGGTGCGCCGTAACCGGAATCCTCAGAAGGTCGATGTCTTCTTCATCCATGCCACCAGCTTCAATGGCGGCAAGGACTGGGTGGGTCCAATCGACGACCCGGCGGCCAGTACTGAGGTCATGCGCAATCAGCTTCCCAACTATGCGGGGCCGTTTAACGCGATCGGCTATGTCTATGCGCCGCGCTATCGTCAGGCCAGCCTCTATAGTCAATTAACCCAGCGCGAGGACGCACGTGAAGCCCGGCAATTTGCCTATGGCGATATCGCAATGGCCTTTGAGGCCTTTCTGGCCCAGCGCCGCAACGGCAACGGTTTTGTCATCGTCGGACTGGAGCAGGGGGCTTTTCTGGGGCATAGACTGCTCAAAGAGCGTATCCTGACCGATGAGAGGTTAAAGCCGGCTCTGGTGGCCGCCTATTTCCTCGAATCTCTGACGCCGGCCGATGATTTTCAAGCGGGGCAAGCGGTTTCGGCCTGTCAGCAGCGCGCCCAATATGGCTGCGCCATTGCCTATCTGAGCGTCGATAATGGCCGCCCTGATCGCGCCTTGCAGGCGCAGCGCCGCGCCATGGACTGGAGCCCGACCAGTATTATGGAGCCGTTGGACGGTAAGGCCCTGTGCGTCAATCCGCTGACGGGCGGGGTGACGGACAAGGAGGTCGAGGCGCGCCACAGTCTGGGGGCCGCCAATGCCACCGGCCTCGAATGGGGGACGACACCGGCCCTGATCCCGCGCAAGGTCAGTGCACGTTGCCGCGGCGATATCCTCTATGTATCGCGCCCCTCCGGCCCGTCCTTCGACATTGACGGGTCGTGGGCGGATAACAAAAAAGTTCGTCCCTACAATCTCTTCTACGCCGATCTTCAGGCAGATGTTCAGGCGCGCTGGTTCGCCTGGCGCGGCGCGCAAGGGGATTAATCCACCTTATCCGCCGCATCGGGTCGCCAGTCGAACAGGTGACGCAGGACTTCCAGAGCCTGCTGACGCGGAGGCGGGAACTGCGCCTCGTTCAGAAGGATGTATTGGGCTTCGCGTGAGGCCGTGGCGATCAGGTCTGCATGGGCGACCGGATCGACAAAGCGATAGGCGGGGAAGCCCGATTGCCGCGCCCCCAGCAGGTCGCCTTCACCGCGCAGCTTCCAGTCCATTTCGGCGATCTCAAACCCATCTTCCGTCGTGCGCAGCAGCTCCAGCCGCGCCTTAGCGGCCTGTCCCAGCGGCATATCATAGAGCAGGATGCAGGCGCTCTTGGCCGAACCCCGCCCGACACGGCCACGCAACTGATGCAATTGTGCCAGACCGAAGCGTTCGGCCTGTTCGATAATGATGATCGAAGCGTTAGGCACGTCGATGCCCACTTCGACCACGGTCGTCGCGCACAGTAGCGGCAGTTGGCCAGCGGCAAAACGCGCCACCACGTCTTCTTTTTCGGCCGACGGCATTCGCCCGTGCACCAGCCCGACCTCACGCCCCAGTGCGTCCTGAAGCGACTCGTGGCGGGCTTCGACGGCGATCAGGTCGGAGTCGGCGCTTTCTTCGACCAAAGGACAGATCCAGTAGGCTTGCGATCCGGCGGCTATAGCCGATTTCAGCCGGTCAAATACCTCCGACAGACGGGCACGCGGTATGACGGCGGTATGGATGGGTTGCCGGCCGGCGGGCTTTTCATCGAGCACGCTAAGGTCGGATTCGCCATATTGGGTGAGGGCCAGTGTACGCGGAATGGGCGTCGCCGACATGGAGAGGTAGTGGACGCTGTCGCCTTTCAGAAACAGGCGCTGTCGCTGCCCTACGCCAAACCGATGCTGCTCGTCGATAACGCAAAATTGCAGGCTTTTGAAATCCACGCCTTCCTGAAACACCGCATGGGTGCCGAAAATCAGGGTGGTGTCGCCTGACGCCACAGCGGCGCGTTTGGCTTCGCGCTCCTTACCCTTGTCGCGTCCCGTCATCAGCACGGCGGAGATGCCCATATCGCTCACGATTGGTAGCGATTTCTCGTAATGCTGACGCGCCAGAATCTCGGTCGGGGCCATCATGACGCTCTGATGTCCGGCTTCGGCGACGTCGATCATGGCCATCAGGGCCACCAAAGTCTTGCCCGAACCGACATCGCCCTGAATCAGGCGGTTCATGCGTTCGCCGGAGCGCAGGTCGCCGCGAATATCGTTCAGGGCGCGCGTCTGAGCCCCCGTGAGGGCGAAAGGCAGGGCGGACAGCGCTTTATCGGCCCACAGGTGACGGTCGATGATCAGGGCGGGGGTCGCCTGACGGTGCTGCTTGCGTGCCTTCATGGCCAGTTGATGGGCCAGCGCCTCGTCATAGGCGAGCCGTTTGCGCGCCGGGGCTTCGGGCAGCAGGTCGGCTTCGCTCACGGGCGCATGGGCCGCGCGCAACGCATCCGAAAAACCAGAAAGTTTCAACCGCCCCAACGTGTCGGTATCCAGCCACTCCGGCAGGTCGGGCACCCTGTGCAGGGCCGCTTCGACGAAACGCCGCATCAGTCGCGGCGAAACCGCCGCCGTGGCCGGATAGACGGTTTCAAACAGAGGGATGGTGTCCTGTTTGTCCAGCGGCACCAGATAGTCCGGATGATTCATCTGTAGCGACGAGCCGAAACTTTCGACCTTGCCGCTGATCCAGCGGGCTTCGCCGACCGGATGTTGCTGTTCAAAGCCCCGGATCGGGTGGAAATAGGTCAGTTGCATCTGCCCGCTGTCATCGAAGACGGTAATGCGCTGCGGTCCCTTACCGCCGCTTTTCTGATAGCTGCCGATGGTCACACACAGGGTCTGGACCTGTCCCACCCGCGCTTCGGCGATGCGGCTTACCGGGCGAAAAATCAACTGGCTGGGCAGGGTAAACAGCAGGTCACGCACATAGGGCCCGACGTGGCGGATCAGATGCGGCGCAATTTTCGGCCCGACCCCTTTCAGGCCGGTCAAAGACGTGTAATAGGGGAACAAAATTTCCGGACGCATAGGCTCTTTCAAGCACCAAACCGTATGAAAGAGAAGGGCGATTGCGCTCCACAGACGGGAAAACCATGACCGACACCGCTGACGATCTCCATCAGGCCCGCCTGCGCAAGCTGTGGTTCCGCGCCTCACGCCGCGGTTTCAAGGAGGCGGACATCATTCTGGGGCATTTCGCCGAGGAATATCTGCCGACCATGACCGCCGAACAGCTCGATATCTTCGAAGCCCTGCTCGAAGCGCCGGATCAGGATCTCTATGGCTGGATCATCGAACGCGACCCTGTGCCACCGGAGCATGATTCCGAAATTATGAGCCAGCTCAATCAGTATTATAAATTAGCTTACACAAAGCTTCAGCAATAGATGTCCGATATTTCCCGCATTACTGCCGCTGCCACCCGCCTGTCTCTGACCGGGTGTCCGCCGGGTTATGACAGTCTGGTAGCGTCGGACCTGACGCGCGCCGAAGGACTGGCGCTGTTCGTGGCGCGCGATCATGGCCGTATGAACGCCGTCGCCGAAGAACTGGCCTTCTATGCGCCGGAACTGGATGTGATTCGCTTTCCGGCCTGGGACTGCCTGCCCTATGACCGGGTGAGCCCGACGACCGCCCTGATTGCCCAGCGCATGAGCGGTCTGACGCGGCTTCAGGCCCTGAACGGGAAACCGGCGAAGCCTGTGCTGATCCTCACCACCTCGGCCGCCTTGTCGCAGAAGGTGCCGCCGCGCGACGCCATGCGCGGTAGTCTGTTGTCGCTCAAACCCGGTCAGAGTATCGAAACGCGCGAGCTTGAAGCCTATTTTTCACGCAACGGTTATAACCGCGTCTCGACCGTTTCGGAGCGCGGCGAATTCGCCGTGCGCGGCGGCATTATCGACGTCTTTTCGCCCAGCCAGGACGAACCGGTGCGGCTCGACTTCTTCGGCGATCAACTCGAATCCATCCGCACCTTCGATCCGGAAACCCAGCGTTCGCTGAAGCAGATTACCGCCATCGACTTTATGGCGGTGAGCGAAATCCTGCTGGACGATCAGAGCATCAGCCGTTTCCGTCAGGGGTACCTTGAAAACTTCGGCGCCCCCGGCGATGACCCGATCTATGCGGCGGTGTCTTCCGGTATCCGCCGGCAGGGCGTCGAAACCCTGCTGCCTCTGTTTTACGAGCGCCTCGACAGCGTTTTCGACTATCTGCCGCCGCAGACCCTGATCCTTCTGGACGGTCTGGCCGAGCAGGCCTTCGGCGAATGGCGCGACTCCGTGCTCGATGCCTATGAGTCGCGCAAAGGGTCCGGCGATGCCCGCGTCATGGCCAAGGGCGCGGTCAAGCTCGACAGCGGCTATCGTGCCCTGCCACCCGGTCGCCTCTACCTCGACGACAGCGAATGGCAGGGCGGTCTGCAAAAGGGCCGTGTGCGTCAGTTCGAGACCTTTCAACGCGATGAGGCTTCGGCCATTGATTTGGGGGCGCGTCCGGGTCGCAGCTTCGCGCCGGAACGCCATCAGGATAGCGTCAATCTGTTTACCGCCGTGGCCGACCACGCCAAGGCCCTGTCGAAGGCCGGGAAGCGGGTGCTGTTCGCCTCGTGGACCGAAGGCTCGTCCGATCGTTTGGGGGCCATGCTGTCCGACCACGGCCTCGACAAGACGCGGCTGGCCAAAGACTATGCCGATGCGCTGAGTTTCGGAGTCGCGGGCACCAAGGTCAAGCCGATCCAGCGCGCCGTTTTGCCGCTCGATCAGGGGTTCGAGACCGAGACCTTGGCGGTCATTTCGGAAACCGATATCTTAGGTGATAGATTAGCCCGCCCGCGTAAACGTCGGCGTGCCAATAATTTTCTGGCCGAAGCGTCGTCGCTGTCCCAGGGCGATCTGGTCGTGCATATCGAGCACGGAATCGGCCGCTATGAGGGGCTGAAGACGCTGAGCGTCAATGATGCGCCGCACGCCTGCCTTGAACTGCAATACGCCGCCGAGGCCAAACTGTACCTGCCGGTTGAAAATATCGACCTGCTGACGCGCTACGGGGCCGATTCCGACACGGCGCAACTGGACCGGCTGGGTTCAGCAAGCTGGCAGGCGCGCAAATCGAAGGCCAAGGAAAAACTGCGTGAGATGGCCGACGGCCTGATCCAGCTCGCGGCGGCGCGCGCGCTCAAGGTGGGTCAGCAGATCGACCCGCCGTCCGGGCTATACGACGAATTCTGCGCGCAGTTTCCTTACGAAGAAACCGAAGACCAACTCAACGCCATCCACGATGTGCTCGACGACCTGTCGAAGGGGCATCCGATGGATCGCCTCATCTGCGGCGATGTCGGTTTCGGCAAGACCGAGGTGGCCCTGCGCGCGGCCTTTGTGGTGGCCATGTCGGGTCAGCAGGTGGCCATTATTTGCCCGACGACGCTTCTGGCGCGCCAGCATTTCAAGACCTTCAGCCAACGGTTTCAGGGCTGGCCCATCCGTGTGCGCCACCTGTCGCGTATGGTGACGCGCAAGGAGGCGGATGAGACCCGCGACGGCCTGAAAAGCGGCGAGGTCGAGGTGGTGATCGGTACGCACGCGCTCCTGTCCGAGCAGGTGGGTTTCAAGGATCTGGGCCTTGTTATCGTCGATGAGGAGCAGCATTTTGGCGTCAAGCATAAGGAAAAGCTCAAGGCCTTCCGTGCCGACGTGCATATGCTGACCCTGTCGGCGACTCCGATCCCGCGCACGCTTCAGATGGCCCTTTCCGGCATTCGGGAAATGTCGATCATCGCCACGCCCCCCGTGGACCGTCTGGCGGTACGCACCTACATCCTGCCGTTCGACGCCGTCAGCATACGCGAAGCCCTGCTGCGTGAGAAATATCGCGGCGGGCAGGCCTATTATGTGGTGCCGCGCCTGAAGGACCTGCCGGACCTTGAACGCTTCCTGCGGGAGCAGGTGCCGGAGGTCAAATTCATCGTGGGTCACGGTCAGATGACGCCGACCCAGCTCGAAGAAGTCATGACCGCCTTCTATGATGGTCAGTACGACGTGCTGCTGGCGACCACCATTGTCGAGTCCGGGCTGGACGTGCCGACCGCCAATACGCTGATCGTCCACCGCGCCGACATGTTTGGATTGGCGCAGCTTTATCAGATCCGCGGGCGTGTCGGGCGCTCCAAGACGCGCGCCTTCGCCTATCTGACGACCCAGCCGCACCAGATTTTAAGTGAAGCTTCAGAAAAGCGTTTGAAGGTCTTGCAATCTCTGGATAATCTGGGCGCTGGGTTCCAGCTGGCCAGCCATGATCTGGATATCCGAGGCGGCGGCAATCTGCTGGGCAATGAGCAGTCCGGCCATATCCGCGAAATCGGCGTCGAACTGTATCAGCAGATGCTGGAAGACGCCGTAAATGAGTTACGCAGCCGCGCCGATGAGCCCGCGATCGACAATCGGGGCTGGTCGCCACAGATCAATGCCGGGGCTGCGGTCATGATCCCGGAAGACTATATTCCCGACCTCAATATCCGCCTGTCGCTGTATCGCCGCGTCTCGGAGGCCGAAAAGCGCGAGGATCGCGAAGCGCTGGCCGCCGAGCTGATCGACCGCTTCGGGCCCATTCCGGAAGAGGCCGAACAGCTCCTGAAAGTCGTCGGCATCAAGGGCCTGTGCCGCGAAGCCAATGTGGCCAAGATTGATGTTGGCCCGAAGGGGGCGGTCATCAGCTTCCGCAATGAGCAGTTCAGCAATCCTATGGGGCTGATCGGGCTCATTCAGGCCAATCCGCAGGACTGGAAGCTGCGTCCGGATCAGAAGCTTCTGGTGCGGGGCGAATGGCCGGAAGCGGCCGGGCGTCTGGCGGCGGCCGAAAAGATCATGACGCGACTGGCGGCGATTGCGGCCGGGTAAGGCTCAGACCGCCTGACCCATCGTACCGGGGGCCGGGCGAATCTGCTGGGCAGCGCGCGTCAGAGCTTCGGCTACCGGTTCGCCGCCGATCAGTTCAGCCACGCCGACGTCAAATTCGACAACGAAGGGCGAACGACCGCCGCCGGATTCAAAGGCCGTACAACTGATCACCGCTCCGATCCGCTCCCCGACGAGGCGCGCGGCGGCTTCGGGCGTGGCGGGCAGGGCGAGGGCAAACACCTCTTCCGACAAACGCCCGGCCGTGTCTTCGGCGCGCACCAGCCGCGAGATCATCGAACCGATCTGAGGCATGGCGCGTTCAAGCGATTTCCGCATCCGGGCCTGTGCAATTTCTGGATTTTCAGAAATTTTAAGCACGCAAACGCTCAAAGGTCGGTTGCGTTGGCTGGAGGCCTTGGCCAGTCGCGCCAGATGGGCGGCAAACAGGTCGCGTGTAAACAGACCCGTGCCCTTGTCCATATACGGGCTGTGGTTGACGGCCTCCAGCGCCTGCCGTGTATTGCTCTGACGGCGATAGGCGCGGGCCAGACGCAGCACGCGGTCGGCGATTTCGGCTTCGTTTGCCCCCGGCGCGGACACATCGTTGACGCCACGCAGGAAGGCATCGCCCAAATCCAGATCGACGGATTTCTGTAAACGCAGGAAGACCGGGGTGTGGTAGAGCCGGGTATTACGCCGCATACCCGATGCGATCGAGAGGGCTTCCGCAACGGACTCACGCCCCCACAGGACGACCGCGTCGAACGTCTTATCATGAAGATAATCAAAGGCCGAATAGCTAGTGAAGGCCGCATAAAGGTCAACCCCGCGCGCGCGTAGGGTATGGCTGAGGGCCAGAAAATCCGGGTCTGCCGGCCCTACCGAAAGTATGGCCAGCGGCTTGTCATCGTCGCGCGGCGGTATGTCCAGCCCTAGGGCACTCAGGGTGTCGCGCCGCAGTTCGTATTCCTCTTCGGCGACATTGGCGCGCACCATGTGCTCAAGGCCAAGGACGATCTGCTGCGGGTGAGCGTCGCGGTCATAGACCATGTCCCAGCCTTCGGGGATGCTGTACTGACCGTTGTGTGTCACCTGAACGATGGGCAGACGGCGCGGCGCACAGGCCTCACGCAGGCGGGTAACGAGATCGGCGGTACAATCCGGGTGGGCGGCATCAACCAGTACCGCCTCGATCTGGAGATCAGCGATGCAGGCCAGCGCCGCGTCGGCGCGATAGGCGGTAATGCTGCGCCAGCCCAGCCGGTCAAGCTCGGCCCCCAGCCGCTCCGGCCATTGCTGATCCTTCGCCAGCAGCAAGACGCGCGCCTGAATGGTCAACTCACACTCCCTGAAAAACAGGCCCTGAACACAGGATATCCACCCGCCCTGGACGCGGTAGGATAAGGCCTAAACGATTCGTCTCGCCAAAAGGTAAACGGCCGGAAAGGTTTAAAGGCGGACCACAAATCGCCTGTGGTTGTCTTCGGCATCGGAAGCCAGCAGGCAAAAACCGTTCTGCTGACAGAAGTGGGGCACGTCGACCTGCGCCATCGGATCATCGGCCAGCAAGGTGATAATGGCGTCTGGATGCTCGGACAGGGCCTTACGCAGGCGCAGGGTCGGTACCGGGCAGCGATGGCCACGGGCGTCGATCAGCAGGGCAGGCGGCTCGGTCGGGGTCACAGAGGTCTCAAAAATGCCTTTCCCATGCAGAAGGCTTTGGTCAATGCCGCCGAATCCGCGCAAATGCAAGCGGGATAAAGGAGTCGCCCAATGCGTTGGCTGATCATTCTGTTGTCGCTGATGGCCCTGACGCCGACCGCACAGGCGCAGGTGTCGTCCGAGCCGGATTTCTTCGCCCGAATCCGTATGGCCGGGTTTGACACGCCCGTGGAGGTGCGCCGCACCGGGGCGCGATTGCGCGTTGATATGCTCAGTGGCGGGGTGTTACAAACCTATATTACCGACCGCGACAAGGGGGTGCTGATCCACCTGACGTCGGCGGGCGGCAAACGTATCGCGCTGCTTTTCCCCTTAAGCCGTGAGGCGGCCCTGTTGCCTCTGCCGCTTGATCTGGCGACGCTGGAAGCGCGCGCGACCGTGCGTCCGGTGGGCTCAAGCCTAATGGCCGGGCAACCGTGCCGGACGCTGGAATTCAGCGGCTATCTCAATCAGTCCGGCATGGCCTGCGCCAATAGCGACGGCATCCTGATGCAGATGACGCAGAAGGGGCGCAATGCGCCGCTGTTTCAGGTGGTGGCCTATGCCAGAGGCGCGCAGGACGCCAAATGGTTCGTCATTCCGCCGGACTATCAGACGGCGGTTTTGCCGGGTCTGGGCGGCGCGGCGGCCCCTGCGGGCCCCATAGCAAACGCCATAAAACCATAAAAAAGCCAGGGGTTAATCCGGATTTTTCATCATATACATCAGGAGACTTTGAGCTTTTTGATCCGCTCGGCGTGCTGACGGATCAGAGCTTGCGTCGAGGTGTCAGTGTTGAAAACGCTGTACCAGCCCTGCGGTTCGTGCGGCGGATCGCCGACATAGGCGGTTTCCCCGCGCAGCATCCAGTAGTCCTTATGCAGGGCGCGCCCGGCGCCACCCCAGGCCCAGAAGTTCGATCCCGATACCGGCCCGCCCGTCTTTACCGCGTCTTCGACCGCCTTATAGATCATGCTATAAAACTTGTCTTTCCAGACGGTTGGCGTGCCCGGCTCATACTTCACTTCATCTCTGGGGAAGCCAAATTCTTCGAAGACCAGCGGCTTATTCATCGCCGTCGCGATGCGGATATGATCGTCGATATATTTCTGCACCTTGGCCGCGCCGGCATCGAAGGTGCCAGGCAGGTCCTTGCCATCGACCCAGCTCCAGTTTTGCGGCCAGATGTGTGCGGTCAGGTAGTCGATCTCCTTATGCGCATTGATCAGGAATATTTCATTGCCGACCACGCCCATCAGGCCTTCGTGACCCAGCGACACCAGATGATGCGGCGCCAGCGAACGGATCAGTTTGGCCGTCGATGAAATCCACGCCAGATAGGCCGGCATGTGCTGCGCGGCGATCTCAGGCCCGCCACCGGGGCGCGGCTCGTTGCTGAGCTGCCAGGCCATGATGGTGGGGTCGTCGCGGTAAGGCTTTTTCGTCAGCGAATTGGTGCGCTTGAGCAGGAAGCGCACATAGTCGTGGTACATGGCTACGGCCTTTTCGTTGGCGTAGAAGCGCGAGCTGACGTCGGCAAATTCGGGCCACGGGTGGGCCGGGTCGCCGTTATTGATATAGTGGCCCGTCGTGTAGTCGAGATAGGCCATCATGCCGCCCGACCATTCCCAGAAGTTGGTCAGGTACAGCACGGCCTTCATGCCGCGCTTGTGCATTTCGACCAGCAGGTAGTCGAGCCCGGCCAGCAGGGCTTCGTTATAGTTGCCGTTTTCGCGCGTGCGGAAGGCCGGATCGAGCGAGTTTTTGAGCGGCGACAGCTCGGACGAGGCCAGTACACGCAGATTGGTGACGCCCAGCGCCTTGAGATCGTCCAGTTCCTTCTGAAGACGCTTGCGGTCGCCAAAGGCGGCATCGGCCCCCAGATACGCCCCGTACCAGATATTGGCGCCGACGAAGCGCCAGGTTTCGCCCTTCAGCTTGAAATGCGGCCCCTGAACGGTGACAAAATCACCGGCCGGGGTGGCGGCAGAGGCCTGACTGACGACGAACAGGGCACCGAGGCTGAGCGAAGCCAGCAGGGCGCTGCGGCGGGAAAGGGACGCGGTCATGGGAATCCTTCCTGTATGTTCTGAAGGGACGCAATCTAGCCTGTAATAATTATTTTTGAAATATTTAATCGGCGCTGACGTTTTTTCCAATGCGGCTGAGGATTTATGCCCACAGGCCCCTTGGCAATCGCAAAGTGTCACGATAGAAGCGCATTCCGCTCAAAGCAAGGACAGGTGGCCGAGTGGTTTAAGGCAGCGGTCTTGAAAACCGCCGTAGGTGGAAGCCTACCGTGGGTTCGAATCCCACCCTGTCCGCCATCTATCAAAAAAGCCGACCCCAGAGGGTCGGCTTTTTTGATAGACAGACGGGGGTGGGGACTTGAACCCACGGGGAGATGGGGTTCGTAACCGAAGCGAAGCGAAGGTTCGGCGGAGCGTAGCGGAGCCAATCCCACCCTGTCCGCTAAATTTCCGATAAAATATAGCCGGATAGCGCAGGTCACTGCTTTTCTGGCTGAGGCATAAAATACCGCGCACAAAAGCCACTTCAAGCAAATCAAGCGGCGCACTTAAAAACGGTGCAGCGTCACAATATCGGTCAACTTTCCCACCCTCAAAAAAATTGGTGCGGGCACCTGTTGGAAGACAGAATCGACCGGCCCTGTTTGGATTGTCAGCCCCACGTTCTCTACGCTCATGGTATTGCGCTTCCCTACTGCAATCCGAAACTCATCCTGCCATGCAAAGCCTTCAGGTTTGATAAGCACTAGTCGCTCGGGAAGCGCCCAATCGGCACCCGGTTCCTTGGTGTGCTCGCGATATTCAACCTTACCGCTAACTACCCTCTCATAGTCGAGTTGCGATGTGGGATGCGCGCGTTGCTTCAGTCGGCGGACCAGCACCTCCGGGTCAGGTATCTCGACACAAAAGGCACCGAACATCTTGGCCAGTTCGGTGGACAACTGATTGCTGGCACAATAGACAAATATATCGTTATGGCTGACTGAAGAGTTGAAGCTGCCGCCTTCCAGAGTAAGAACGCGACCGTCTTCCATATTCATAACCAGTCCGTTTTCAGGCGCGTAGGTCAAAATACCATCAAGGGGATCACCGCGAACGCCGTCTGCCTCTCGCCCTCGAAAATGGGAGAGGGGCTGCATCATCAGCACCCCCTTTTTGATGAGTTCGAGTGCGTGCGCTTCTTTGGTGAAATATTTGAATATCGACATTCGAACCCCACCGCGTGACAGTGCCACATACTGTCAATGTAGTCACCTACGCCGCACCAGCAACAACTTCGCGGCAAGGCGCCCCGCTGGGGCTTATGGGGTGCATCCTTTCCCCACATTCTTCGCGTCTTAAGCCTTCATATTGTCACCTGTCGTGACCTCGCATAGCTTAACCGCGTAAACACAGGGAAACACTCCATGATCGCCACCGTTCTGACCGCGCTGGTTGCTCTGATCCATATCTATATCCTTATCCTTGAGATGTTCCTGTGGCAGAAACCGGCGGGGTTAAAGGCCTTTGGGCTCAGCCGCGAATTTGCAGAGCAGACCAGGACTCTGGCGGCCAATCAGGGGCTTTATAACGGCTTTCTGGCCGCCGGTCTGATCTATGGGCTGGTGCCGGGGCCGCACGCAGAGGCGTTCAAGGTCTTCTTTCTGATCTGCGTGGGGGTGGCCGGGGTCTATGGGGCAGCGACGGCCAGTCGCAAGATTCTGTTTATTCAGGCGCTTCCGGCGGCGCTGGCCCTGATCGCGCTGGGGCTGCATCTGTAAAGGCGATTAACCAAGCCTTTTCCATTTCTTTTTACCCTGTTTGGGCACAGAATGCGTTGAGCGGGGTGTGACATGTCCACCGTATTGAAGCTATTGGCGAAGAGAGCGGCGCAACTTCTGGTTTTGATAGGGGTTTCGCTTCTGGCCGCCTGTGCAGGCGGGCCGAAATACAGCACGCGCGATGGCCCGGACGTGGTGAAAAACGGGCAGTATCGCGCCGCCAACCTGCGGCCCTATACGGTGCGCGGCGACACCTATCGCCCCTATGTGCCCGATGTCGGCGACACCCTGACCGGCACGGCGAGCTGGTACGGCCACGAGTCGGGCAGCCTAACGGCGACAGGCGAGCGTTTTGACCCCAATGCCCTGTCGGCGGCGCACAAGACCTGGCCGTTGCCGTCGGTGATCGAGGTGACCAATCTCGACAATGGCCGCACCCTGCGGCTGCGGCTCAATGATCGCGGGCCGTTTGTCGATGGGCGGCTGATCGACCTGTCGAAGGGGGCGGCTCAGGCCTTGGGGGTGCATCAGGTCGGCACGGCGCGGGTACGTATCAAGTTTCTGGGCCCGGCGGAGCTGGGCGCCCGGCCGGTCTATGCGGCCACCCCGCAACCGGCCGACAGCGACCGGCAACGCTATCGCGTGCAGATCGGGGCGTTTTCCGAGCGCACCAATGCCGAGCGGGTCAGCCAGTCGCTGAGTGCGCGGATCGATGAACGTCGCGGCCTTTATGTCGTGTCGCTGGGGCCCTTCGAGGGCGCGCAGAAGGCTGAGCTTTACCGGCAGCAGGTTCTGGCGGCAGGCTATTTTGACGCCATTCTGACGCGTGACGAGTAAATCACCCGATCCGACATTTTAGCCTTGTCTTCGCCGGGCGCTTGGCCGATGTATCGGCGAGCATGACCGGCAGATTCATCACATTCGAAGGCGGCGAGGGCGCCGGCAAGTCCACTCAGGTGCGGGCGCTGGTGGCGCATCTGCGCGATCTGGGGCTTGAGGTGGTGCAGACGCGCGAACCGGGCGGGTCCAGCGGTGCGGAGGCGCTGCGCGACCTGCTGGTGACGGGGGAGGCCGGGCGCTGGTCGCCGATGTCTGAAACCCTGATGATGTATGCGGCGCGTGCCAACCATCTGGAGCAGGTGATCCGCCCGGCGCTGGAACGCGGGGCGTGGATCGTCTGTGACCGCTTTTCCGACTCCACCCGTGCCTATCAGGGGGCCGGCGGCGGTGTGACGCCGGAACTGATCGAAACCATAGATGCCGCCGTGGTGGGGGACACGCAGCCCGATCTGGTCATCGTGATGGACATGCCGCCGCAGGCCGGGCTTAAGCGGGCGCTGGCGCGCGGCGATTCCGAAAACCGCTTTGAGTCCAAGGGGCTGGCCTTCCACGAACGGCTGCGTGAGGGCTTTCGCAGACGCGCGGCCGCGCACCCCGATCGTTATTGCCTGATCGACGCTGACCGCTCGATTGAGGACATCGGGGCCGATATCTGGCGCATGGTCTCGGATCGCTTTCCCGAAGTGAAGGGAAGCTGAGATGGCGGTGACTGAAGACGATACCGCCGTCGCTCATCCGCGCCAGGTCTTTGATTTCATTCAAGGCGAGGCGCAGGAAACGGCCTTTGTCGAAGCGCTGTCGCGCGGTCGGCTGCACCATGCCTGGCTTTTGTGCGGGCCGGAAGGGGTGGGCAAGGCGACCTTTGCCTATCGCGCGGCGCGTTATCTCATGGGGCATCAGCGCGACCGGGGCTTCGGTATTCTCGGCATGTCCGAAGAGGACCCGGATGCGCGCCTGATCGTGGCGCAGTCGCACCCCGATCTTCTGGTGCTGGAGCGTGAGCAGAAGGACGGCAAGACGCGCAAGAACATCACGGTGGATGCGGTGCGCGAAGTGGGGGAGTTCTTTTCCAAGGCGCCGTCGCGTTCGGCCTATCGTGTGTGCATTGTCGATGCGGTCGATGACCTGAATATCAATTCGGCCAATGCCTTGCTAAAAATTCTTGAAGAACCACCTGAACGGGGTTTGCTGTTCCTGATCTCGCATTCGCCGGGCAAGCTGCTGGCGACCATTCGATCGCGCTGCCGCCGTCTGGGTTTCTCGCCGTGGGACGATGAGGCGGTTCAGCGCTTTATCGCCGCGCGCGCCGACCTTGGCCCCGAACAGCTTGAACGGCTGGTGGTGATGGCCAAGGGCTCACCCGGTAAGGGGTTGCGGCTGTGGGAAGAGGGGGCGCTGGAAATGGATGAGCTGGCGGCACGGCTGTTGTCCGAGGCCCCGCCCGCGCGCTTTGATCTGCTGCCGCTGATGACGATGTTCAAGACTAACTCTTCAAAGATCGACGGCCCCAAAAAGTTCGCGCAATTTATCGCCGCGCTCAGTGACCGGGTGCAGGAGCGGGCGCTCAGCGCCGATGCGCCGGCGCGCGGACGGCAATGGTCCGAGCTGTGGGTCAGGCTCAGCACGGTTGTGGCCGAAACCGAAGGGGTCAATCTGGACCGCGGCGAATATTTCTGGTCCATCGTCAACGATATCAAGGCGCTCAGGTAACATGCTTATCGACAGTCACGTCAATCTTCACGCCCCGCAATACGACGAAGACCGTGACGCGGTGATCGGTCGCGCACGTGAGGCCGGGGTGGGCTTGATGGTCAATATTTGCGATCGGGTGTCGAATTTTGAAACCTGCTACGACCTGACGACGCACCAGGATATTTGGGCCACGGTGGGCACCCACCCGCACGAGGCTAAGGAAAATCCCGACCTCAGCGTGGCGGACCTGCTGACACTGGCGCACCGGCCCAAGGTGGTCGGCATTGGCGAATGCGGGCTGGATTTTCACTATGACTACAGCCCGCGCGACGTTCAGGCCTCCGTGTTCCGCACCCATGTCCACGCGGCGCGGCAAAGTGGCCTGCCGCTGGTGGTCCACACGCGCGAGGCCGACGCCGAAATGTGGGAGATACTGTCCGACGAACACGCCAGAGGGCCGTTCACCTTTCTGCTGCATTGCTATACATCGGGTGCGGAACTGGCAAAGAAGGCCGCCGGGATCGGGGCCTATTTCTCAGTGTCGGGCATCGCCACCTTCAAGGCGGCGCAGGACGTGCGCGACATCATCGCGGACATGCCTGCCGAACGCATCATCGTCGAAACCGACTGCCCTTATCTGGCGCCCATACCTATGCGCGGACGGCGCAACGAACCCGCCTACGTGACGCACGTCTATGACAAGCTGGCGGAAATCCGCGGCTGGACGCGCGAAGACACGATCGCGCGGACGACCGATGCCTTTTATGCCCTGTTCAAGCGGATACCGCGCGCATGAGGCGGCTGAAGACCACTATACTGGGTTCAGGCTGTTCGACCGGCGTGCCGCGTGCGGATGGCTATTGGGGGCGCTGCGATCCGCATAATCCGAAAAACCGCCGCAGCCGCTGTTCGGCCCTGTTCCAGGTGTTCGACACGTCCCGTCCGGAACAGACGACCAATGTGGTGGTCGATACCTCTCCCGACTTCCGCAGTCAGATCGTGCAGACGGGCATTAAACATCTCGATGCGGTGCTGTGGACGCATGACCACGCCGATCAGACGCACGGCATAGACGACATGCGCACCTTTGCCCTTTTGCGTCAGAAACAGGTGCCCGGCTATATGGACGCGGTAACGCGCGAAACCCTGCTGACGCGCTTTGGCTATGTGTTTACGGGGAAGTTCGGCTATCCGCCGATCTGCACGCCGATGGACCTGCCCGCGTTTGGCGAGGGATTCCAACTCAACGGCGACGGCGGCGACATGCCGGTCGTCACCTTCGATCAGATCCACGGACCCATTCGCTCCGTGGGCTATCGTATCGGCGACGTGGCCTATTCCAGCGATATCAGCGACCTGCCGCAAGACAGCTTTGCGTCGTTATATGGGCTGAAAGTCTGGATCGTCGATGCTCTGCGTTACGCACCGCACCCGACCCACGCGCACCTTGATCTGGCGCTGGAATGGATCGCGCACGTCAAGCCGGAAATGGCCATTCTGACCAATCTGCATCAGGAAATGGACTACGAGGAGCTGCGGGCGAAATTGCCCGACGGCGTCGTTCCAGCCTATGATCAGATGGTGATCGAGACGGATCTGTGAGAAAGCCTGTTCGGGGTGGTGAGGGCTGAACACACAAAAAAAAGCAGCGAAAAAAATGATCAAAATAAGGCTTTTAAGAACAAAGCCACCCCGAACGTTTACAATTGATCATATTCTGGGACTCCTGTCACGCGAAATATGTCGCAAAGCAGCATTTATAGCTAATTTTGGGTATATATATCACACAACATAGTTCTGAAAATTAAGAAAAATATTGATTTCATTATATAATTAAAAATACCAGTTTTGTGCACTGCATCAAAATGAGACAGGTCAGGGCAGGGTGATCAGACACACTGCCTGAGCGGCGAGGCCTTCCTCGCGCCCGGTAAAGCCCATCTTCTCTGTGGTAGTGGCCTTGATGCTGACACGGTCCGGTTCAAGGGTCAGAATATCGGCCACCCTCTGGCGCATGGCGGCGCGATGCGGCTTGATCTTCGGGCGTTCGCAAATCAGCGTCACATCGACATTGACGACCTCGCCGCCGCGCTGGCGGATCAGTTCGACGGCATGACGCAGGAAGAGGTCGGAGTGTGCGCCCTTCCATTGCGGGTCGGTCGGTGGAAAGTGATCGCCTATATCGCCCAGTCCCGCCGCCCCCAGAAGGGCGTCTGTCAGGGCGTGCAGACCCGCATCGGCATCGGAATGGCCGATCAGCGTCTGATCATGGGTAATTTCGACACCGCAGAGCCTCACGCTTTCGCCCGGTCCCCAGCGGTGGGCGTCAAAACCCTGACCTATACGCATCTGTTGAGCGGGCATGAAGGCCTCCAGCACGGCAAAATCTTCGGGATAGGTCAGCTTTTGAAGGCGTTGCGCCCCCTCGACAATTTCGACGCAGATTCCCGCAGCGGCGGCCACCATGGCCTCGTCCGTCGCCTCGACCTCAGCGGACCAGCGGGCATAGGCGTCGGTTATGTCTTTCAGGCGAAAGGCCTGCGGGGTCTGGGCGCGCCACAGGCCGTTACGCGACGGTGCATCGATGATGCGGCTGTCTTCGGCGCGTTTCAGCGAGTCGGTGACCGGAACGGCCAGAATGGCGGCGCGCGCCGTCTTCAACCGCGTCAGAAGCGCCTTGATCAGGTCCTCCGTCAGCAGGGGCCGCGCGGCATCATGGATCAGCACCCAATCATCCGGACCGGCGGTTTCGTACAACGCATTGAGGCCCTTTTGCACCGACAGGGCGCGGGTGGTACCGCCCGGCACGACGCGCACCCGTTCCAGCCCCTGAAGCGTCAGGGTGGCGTGATCGAGGTCATCGCGCGGCACCACCACCACGATCGACGTCGCTCCGGCGTGGACAAAGGCCTCTATCGACCAGTTGAGAACCGGCTTGCCGCGCAAGGGCATCCACTGCTTTTTACCGCCGGACCTCTGACCCGAACCGCCGGCAACGATGATCGCATTGAAACTCATGGCCTCGTCTTAATCTCAGGCTGCCCATTGCGTAAAGAGGGCTTCACGGTTATTTCGCGCCCATGATGACACACAGTCTTAGGATCGGGGATGTGGAGATTGCCGGGCGCGCCCTGATCGCGCCCATGACCGGCGTGTCCGACCTGCCGTTCCGCCGTATGGCCTCAAAGCTGGGTGCCGTCTATGCCGCGACGGAGATGGTGGCCTGTGCCGAGCTGGAGCGCGGGCGTCCGGACGTGGTGCGCAAATTCGCGCTGGGGGAACACGCCGGTCTGAAGATCGTGCAACTCATCGGCAAGGACCCCGACTTTATTGCTCGCGGTGCGGCTCTGGCCGAAGCCTCCGGGGCGCATATAGTCGATCTCAACTTCGGCTGCCCGGCCAAGGAGGTGACCGGCGTGCTGTGCGGATCGGCCCTGATGCGCGATCTGGATGCCGCCAGCCGCCTGATGGAGGCGGCGGTCAGGGCGAGCTCGCGCCCAGTAACGGTCAAGATGCGCATGGGTTGGGACGACCACAGCCGCAATGCACCGGAACTGGCGCGCCGGGCTGAGGCCATCGGGGTGCAGGCGGTGACGGTGCACGGCCGCACACGCCAGCAGTTTTACAAGGGAGAGGCCGACTGGGCCTTTGTGCGGCAGGTCAAGAGGGCGGTGTCCATTCCCGTCATTGTCAATGGCGATATCACCGATGGCGAACGGGCGCGTGAGGCCCTGAGGCAATCCGGGGCCGACGGCCTGATGATCGGACGCGGCGTCTATGGCCGTCCATGGCTGGCGGCGCAACTGGATGCCGCGCTCAGCGGCGAGGCGCGGCCTGAGCCAACAGGGGCAGCGCGTCTGGATCTCATTATTGAGCATCTGCACGACAGTCTCAGCTTCTATGGCGCGAGCCTGGGCCTCAAAATGTTCAAAAAGCATCTGGGTTGGTATATTGAGGCGGGCGATTATTATGAGGACGCCGCTGTCCGTCGTCAGGACAAGGCGCGTCTTTGTCGTCTGGAAGACGCCGCCCTTATCGAGCAAGAGTTGAAAAACCTGTTCGTCTGATACCGCGATGGACGAATCCGAAAACATTTTGTGATCAGGCGGCGGCAAATCAGGCGCATTCCTGCAACATAGATGTTGATATTCGGACACAGTAGTGCACAAATGCCACCCTCAGATCGTCCCGCGCTTCAACTCTGCGCGGTGGGCGCTCTGGGGCGTTCGCTTGTGCCGTGTCGTGGTCTCTGGAAACCGAATTTTGAAGGAAGCAAACATCAGACGGCGTTTCGGCCTTTCGTGGGCCCGAATGACTCGGGGGCTTAAAGCCGCCAGCCGTGGCCGTCTGGCTATGGTCAGCGCCTATGCCCTGTCGGCCCTGATGACCGCCTTCATCATCTGGATTATTATTGCCGCGCCGGGGGCGGGGCCGCTGGGCCCATCCAGCGTCTTTCTGTTCAGTCTGGTCTGTCTGAACCTCGCCTTTTTGCTGGGCCTGAGCTTCTACGTATTGCGTCGGGTGCTGCAACTGGCACGGTCGCGCGCCAAGGATGCCGGCACGCGCCTGCATGTGCGCTTCGTGACCCTGTTTGCCCTGGCAGCCGTGACGCCGGCCTTTGTTGTGGCCCTGTTCTTCGGCGTGCTGGTCAATCGCGGCGTGGAAACGTGGTTTTCGGCGCGGGTGCAGTCGTCGGTCGAAAACAGCGCCGATATCGGGGCGGCCTTTATCGAGACCCAGACCAATACGGCGCGCGATACGCTGACCGACATTGCGCGCGACCTGCAACGCCCCGAGCTGACACGCATGTTTGTCGAACGTCTCAGCTTTTCACAGGCTCTGCGCGAACTGATTTCCATTCGTGGCGAACTGGCGGCGGTCTATATTATTGACGACAGCGGGCAGGTGCTGGCGCGGGCTGAAAATCCCGGCGCGCCGCCCTATCTGGCCCCCAATCAGGTGGCGATCGACACGGCCAATGAAGGTGATATCGGTGGCGGTTTGTTTGCGGCGCCCGATACGATCCGCATGATCTACCCGCTTCAGGGCTATAACGGGGCCAAGCTCTACGCGGTTAAGACCCTGACGCCTGGGATTGTGCCCAAGGTCCAAAGCGCCAAGGAAGCCATTGATGCCCTCCGGGAATCCGCCCGCAACTCGGTACGGGTGCAGGGGGTTTTCGCCCTAGCCTATATGGAAACCGTGCTTTTGGTGCTGATCGGGGCCATCTGGGTCGGCACCTCGGCGGCGGACTCCATCGCCGTGCCTGTCGCCCGACTGGTGCAGGCGGCCGACAAGGTGGCGTCGGGTGACCTGAATGCGCGCGTCATGACCGACAAGCAGTCGGAAGATATCGCCGTCCTGTCGCGCGCCTTCAACCGCATGACCAGCGACCTGCAAAGTCAGCAGGCGGCGCTGAAATCCGCCAATGAGGAGGCCGAAGAACGCCGTCGCTTCATCGAAACCGTGCTGTCGGAAATTTCGGCGGGCATCATCGGTATTGACGAAAACGAGCAGATTTCGGCCATCAACCGTCACGCGGCCAACTTCCTGTCCATTCCGACCGAAGACTCGTTCGGGCAGCATATCCGCGAACTGGCGCCGGAAATCTGCGAGCTTCTGGACAAGGTGACCCCGCACAAGGTGGAGGAGGCCGAGGTCGATCTGGTGCGCAAGGGTGATACGCGCCGCGTGCGGGTGCGCGCCTCATCTCTCGATACGGGCGGCGCGGTTCTGACCTTCGACGATATTACACGCCTTGTGGCCGCGCAGCGCAATGCTGCGTGGAAAGATGTGGCGCGCCGCATCGCCCACGAGATCAAGAACCCCCTGACGCCAATCCAGTTGTCGGCGGAACGGCTGAAACGCAAATACCGTTCGCAGATCGAAACCGATGGCGACACTTTCGATCGTCTGACGGATACGATTGTGCGGCAGGTGGGGGATATCGGGCGCATGGTCGATGAGTTCTCGGCCTTTGCGCGGATGCCGGTGCCCAATTTTGCTGAAGAAAACGCCGCCGAACTGATCCGGCAGATGGTGTTTTCGCAGCGCGTGGCCAAGCCGGACGTTCATATCGACATTATAGAGCCCCTGCCCGAGGTCACGGTCGTCTGTGACGGTCGGCTTTTGTCGCAGGCGCTGGGCAATGTGCTCAAAAACGGCGGTGAGGCCATCGTCTCACGCCACATGGCCAATGGCGGCGGCGAGGGCGGTCAGATGCGGGTGGAAATGCATCTGAACGACGGGTTCCTCACCATTGAAATCGAGGATGACGGTATTGGTCTGCCGGACAAGGACCGCGACCGTCTGACCGAGCCCTATGTAACCACGCGCGAGAAGGGGACGGGGCTCGGCCTCGCCATCGTCAAGCGCATTCTCGAAGATCATGGCGGCGAATTCTATTTGGCGGACGCCGTCCATCTGAGCGGGGCGCGGGCCGTTTTGCGGTTACCCAAGACCCAGGCTCCGGCTCAAACCAACGAAGCTCCCGATAGCGGGGCAAGACTGATGAGGGTGTGATGAAGGTATTATCTGGCGTAGATATTCTGGTGGTCGATGACGAGGCCGATATCCGCGAACTGATCGCGGGCATCCTCGAAGACGAAGGCTATTCGGTCAGAACGGCCGCCGATTCCGGCGCGGCGCTGCGGGCGATCAAGGCGCGCAAGCCGTCCTTGTGCGTACTCGACATCTGGATGCAGGGGGGCGGGCTCGACGGGCTGGAACTGCTCGATGTCATCCGCGAACTGGACCCGGATATTCCGGCCATCATGATTTCGGGTCACGGCACCATCGAGACTGCCGTTTCGGCCATCAAGCGCGGCGCTTACGACTTTATCGAAAAACCATTTAAAACCGAGCGCTTGATCATGGTGGTTCAGAGAGCACTTGAACTGGCATCCTTGCGCCGTGAAAACCGCCGCCTGCGCGGTCAGGCTGTGGTGCCGGATGGCCTGATCGGCAATTCGGCGGCGGCGCAGCTTCTGCGCACCACCATCGCCAAGGTCGCCCCCGCCAATTCACGCATCATGATCTCCGGCCCCGCCGGGTCGGGCAAGGAACTGGTGGCGCGCATGATCCACGAAGCGAGCCCGCGTGCGCGCTGCGAATTTGTGCCCATCTCCTCCGCCGGAGTGACGCCTGAGCGTCTTGACGTCGAACTGTTCGGCGAAGAGGGCGAAGAGGGCCGGCCACGCAAGATCGGCGTGTTTGAGCGTGCGCACGGCGGCACCCTGTTCCTCGACGAAGTGGCCGACATGCCGATGGAGTCGCAAAGCCGCATCCTTCGGGTGCTGGTCGAACAGCGCTTTGTGCGCGTCGGCGGCGTCAATGACGTGCAGGTCGATGTGCGCGTCATTTCCTCGACCTCCAAGGATCTGACGCAGGAAATCGCCGCCGGGCGCTTCCGCGAAGACCTGTTCCACCGCCTCAATGTGGTGCCGGTGCGCGTCCCCGGCCTGTCCGAACGCCGCAGCGATATCGCCGAACTGGTCAACTACTTCATCGAACGCATTTCGCGTGCTCAGGGCCTGCCCAAACGCACCCTGTCCGAGGACGCGATGGCGACGCTTCAGGTGCACGAATGGCCGGGCAATGTCCGGCAATTGCGCAACAATATCGAGCGCCTGCTGATTCTGGCCTCTGGCGATCCGTCCGAGCCGATCACGGCGCAGATGCTGCCGGCTGAGGTGGTGGAATCGGCTGTCGCCGGGGCCATACGCCCGGAGCGCATCATCGCCCTGCCGCTGCGGGACGCTCGCGAAGTGTTTGAACGCGAATATCTGTCGTCGCAGATCGTGCGCTTCGGCGGCAATATTTCGCGCACCGCCAACTTCATCGGCATGGAACGTTCAGCCCTGCACCGCAAGCTGAAGTCGCTGGGGCTGGCCCATATCCGCGGTGTCGAAGACGAAGAGGTGTAAGGCGAGGAGGCCTCGTGCCCTAACCTTGTGCTCAGCCTTGACGTTCGTGGCTGAACAGTTATGGGGTCAAGCGGCCTGTGGCCCCTTGAGTCTTTCCTTCTAAGCCTGAGTTTTCCATGTCCCGTATTGCCTATGTGAACGGTGCCTATGTGCGCCACGCCGATGCTGCCGTGCATATTGAGGATCGCGGCTATCAGTTTGCTGACGCCGTTTACGAGGTGTGGTCGGTGTTTGGCGGGCAACTGGCCGATCTGGCGGGACATCTGAACCGGCTGGAGCGGAGTTTACGCGAACTGCATATCGCCATGCCGATGCCGCGTTCTGCTCTGGTGGTGGTGCTGAACGAGGTCATCCGTCGCAATCGCATCGGTGAGGGGCTGGTCTATCTTCAGGTGAGCCGGGGTGTCGCCCCGCGCGACCATTTCTTCCCGACGGAGCCGGTCAAGCCGGCTGTGGTCATCACCGCCAAGCCGGTTGATCGTCAGGCGGCCGAAGCCAAGGTGCGTAAAGGCATCCGCGTGATCTCGGCCCCCGACAACCGCTGGGGTCGCTGCGATATCAAGACGGTCGGGCTTTTACCCAATGTGCTGGCCAAACAGGCGGCGCGTGAGGCGGGGGCTTCCGATGTGATCTTTGTCGATGCGGAAGGTTTCGTCACCGAAGGCGGGTCGGCCAATGTCTATATCGTCACAGCCGAGGGCGAGGTGAAGACGCGCAGCCTGCGTGCCAATATCCTGCCGGGCGTGACGCGCATCAGCCTGCTCGACATCCTGCGGGCAGAAGGCGTTGATGTCTCCGAAGGCGCCTTCACGCTGGAGGAAGCCAAATGCGCCAAAGAGGCCTTCCTGTCGGCGGCCTCGACCTTCGTTATGCCCATCGTACAGATCGACGAATCACGGATCGGTGACGGAGTGCCGGGCGAATTGTCGCTGCGGCTGCGCGACGCCTATATGTCGCGTGCCCGAAAAACGGCGGGGGTAGAGGCGTAAAGGTTTGGAATTTCACCGAAATATTATGTTATGAGGTGTTCGGTTGAATTGGACGGCGGTTGTCGCGTATGATACTTCACGAAATTATGTACGCCAGTGCGTTGTGATTTCGTGACTTTTGCTTATCTCTGTGTGTGAGGCCCCTCCTGGGCCCGCAATGTCAAACAAGAAGGGCGACTAAATGTCCCACGAAAAGAAACAAAACCTGCAGGACACGTTCCTTAACAGCGTTCGTAAATCCAAAACGCCTCTCACCATCTTCCTGATCAACGGCGTCAAGCTTCAGGGTATCGTTAGCTGGTTCGACAATTTCTGCGTGCTGCTGCGCCGCGACGGTCAGTCGCAACTGGTCTATAAGCACGCGATCTCGACCATCATGCCTGCCGCGCCGGTGCAACTGTACGAGCAGGAAGAAGACTCGGACGATTAAGTCGCGCTCCGATCATTGATCGGATCACGCCTTGATCTTTTCGCTTTGACGCACATCTGATCCAAAAACCGCTTATACTTTTTGGGATGTGCGTCTTGTCGTCCAAAGGACTCTTTTGAGCACCAAATTTGTAAACCGCACGCCGGAAACCCAGCGTGCGGTCATCATCGACCCTGACATGGCCGCGCCGCACGCGCCGTCTTCGCCGCGTCAGCCGCAGGGTGTGCCTGCGGCGCGCCGCTATGACGAGTCGCGTCTGGACGAAGCCGCAGGTTTGGCCATCGCCCTCGATCTTGAGATTGTCGCCGCCGACACGGCGCGGGTGCGCAAGCCCAACCCCGCCACCCTGTTCGGTTCCGGCAAGGTTGAGGAGATTGTGACGCTGTGCGAAGAGGTCGAAGCCGATCTTGTCATCGTCAACACCACCCTGACGCCGATCCAGCAACGCAATCTCGAAAAGGCCTGGGAACGCAAGGTCATCGACCGTACCGGCCTTATTCTCGAAATCTTCGGCCGTCGTGCCCGCACGCGTGAAGGCAAGCTTCAGGTCGAACTGGCGCGGCTGGAATACGAGCGCTCGCGGCTGGTGCGCACCTGGACCCACCTTGAGCGGCAGCGCGCCACCGGTACGACCGGCGGCCCCGGCGAAACCCAGATCGAACTCGACCGCCGCATGATCGCCGACAAGATCAAACTGCTCAAGGGCGAACTGGACGAGGTGCGCCGCACCCGCAGCCTGCACCGCAGCGCCCGCAAGAAGGTGCCGTACCCGATTGTGGCGCTGGTCGGTTATACCAATGCCGGCAAATCGACCCTGTTCAATCACCTGACGCGCGCCGAAGTGCTGGCCAAGGACATGCTGTTCGCCACGCTCGACACGACGCTGCGCACGCTGAAACTGCCGGGTGGTCGGGCCGCTATTATTTCCGATACGGTGGGCTTTATCTCTGACCTGCCGCACGAACTGGTCGCCGCCTTCCGCGCCACGCTGGAAGAGGTGCTGGAAGCTGATCTGATCCTGCACGTGCGCGACATGTCGAACCCCGAAAGCGACGCGCAGGCGCAGGACGTGATGCAGGTGCTGACCCATATCCATCCGGACCTCGACAGATCGCGCCTGATCGAGGTGTGGAACAAGATCGACCTGCTGGACGAGGAAGCCCGCGACATCCTCTATAGCCGTGCCGTGCTGGATCGCGCCATGAACAAGCCGATCATGGTGTCGGCCATCACGGGCGAGGGGATCGAAAAGCTCCTCAGCGACATCGCGCTCAAGGTGGATGAGGCCGGCACCGAAATCGACGTCGAACTGGCGCCGCAGGACGGTCAGCTTCTGGCCTTCCTGTACACTCAGGGCCGCGTGCTGGACCGCTTCGACGATGAACAGGGTCAGATTCACCTCAAGGTGAAGCTCAGCGACCAGGCCCTTGGTCGTTACGAACAGATGATCGGCGGGCGTTAGAGCGGGATGATTTTAAATAGCGGCTTCCCGCTCTAAATTTTTGTTTTTTCCCGGCATTTTGGTCGAAAACCGCCCACATTTTTCGACATATCGCTCTAAAAGTCGGGCTACTTCTTTAAAAGTGCGCGCACACCCCCCTTGCCAAATCCGCCACGACTTAATAGTTAGACACCTAACAATAAGGTGTCTTTTCATGAACTATGATGAGCGTTTCTCAAAGGCCCTGCATATGACGGCCCGGCAATGGCGGGCGGCGCTTGACCGCCGGTTGCGCGATCTGGGCATGTCAGAAGCCGCGTGGATGACCATTGCCGCCGCAGCCAAGAGCACGCCCGCCCCGTCACAGAGCGAACTGGCGCAGATGCTTGCCGTCGAACCGGCCAGCATGGTGGCCATGATCGACCGCCTGACCCGACTAGGCTTTGTCGAGCGCGTGCCGTCCCCTTCGGACCGACGGGTCAAGCACGTAGCGGTCACGGCGGCAGGACAGGCGGTTTATGAACGCATCCATCAGGAGGCAACGGTCTTCCGCGCCGAAACCCTGAGCCGTATTGATCCGCAAAAGCTGACGATTGCCACTGAGGTTATTGAGCAACTTCAACTGATTATAGCGGACGCCTGACGCCATGTCCGAAGCCCCTGCCGCCGAGATAACGCCCCGACAAAGGGCCATGATCACTCTGTCGATCATGCTGGCTACGATCATTGTCGCTCTGGACGGGACCATTGCCAATGTCGCCCTGCCGCACATGCAGGGCAGCCTCAACGCTTCGGTCGATCAGATCACCTGGGTCCTGACCTCCTTTATTGTCGCAACCGCGATTGCCACGCCCCTGACGGGCTGGCTCAGCGACCGTTTCGGCGTGAAAACCGTTTTTCTGTGGTCGATCGGCGGCTTTACCCTCGCCTCCATGCTGTGTGGCATTTCGCAGAACCTGCCGGAAATCGTGCTGGCGCGCATCCTTCAGGGGGCCTTCGGGGCTGCTCTGGTGCCCCTGTCGCAGGCCACCCTGCTCGATATCAATCCGCGCGAAAAGCACGGATCGGCCATGGCGGTCTGGGGGATGGGCGTCATGATCGGACCTATTCTGGGGCCGACGGTTGGCGGCTGGCTGACCGACAATTACGACTGGCGCTGGGTATTTTTCATCAATCTGCCCGTAGGGGCGCTGGCCCTGTGGGGCATCTGGCGCTTTATCCCGTCGCGTGCCGGGGCCCGGCGGGTCACATTCGACCTGTATGGCTTTGCGGCGCTCAGCCTCGCCATCGGCGCCTTTCAGATGATGCTGGATCGTGGCGAGCAACTGGAATGGTTCGCCGCGCCAGAAATCTGGATCGAGGCGATCATCGCCGCCGTGGCGCTGTCGGTCTTCGTCATCCATACGGCCACGCGGCCGGCAGGGCAGACCTTCCTCGACTATCGCCTGCTGACCAATCGCAACTTCCTGACCGGCCTGCTGTTTATCTTCCTTGTCGGCATGATCCTGTTTGCGACGCGGGCGCAGGTGCCGCAACTGCTGCAAGGGCTTCTGCACTATCCGGCCGAACGTGCCGGTCTGGTGACGGCACCCAGTGGCATCGGCACCATGCTGGCCATGTTTGTCGTGGGGCGGCTGGTGGGGAAGGTCGATTTGCGGCTGATTCTGGCGGTGGGCTTTGCCCTGACAGCGTTTTCGCTCTGGCTGATGTGTGCGTACACGCTGGTCCTGTCCGAGGGCGACATCATCTGGCCCGGAGTGGTGCAGGGGATCGGACTGGGCCTCGTTTTCGTTCCCCTTTCCGCCGCCAGCTTTCAGACCCTCGCGCCCTATCTGCGCGCCGACGGCACCGCTATCTACAGTCTGGTGCGCAATATCGGCTCGTCCATCGGCATCGCGGTGGTGCAGGCCCTGTGGGCGCGCAACAGTCAGGAAGCCCACGCCAATATTGCCGAACACGTAACGCGCGACAATCCGGCCCTGTACGATCCGACCATAGCCAGCCTCTATTTCGGCGGTCCGGGGGGCCTAAGCGCGCTCAATGCCGAAGTGACCCGTCAGGCCGGCATGATCGCCTATGTCGATGGGTTCTGGCTGATGTTCCTGCTGACCCTCGCCGCCATTCCGTTGCTGTTGCTTATCCGCGTCAGGAAGGCTGCCGAGAGTGCGCCCGTCTCCGTAGCGGCCGACCACTAGGGTCATATCGCTTGGCGAGCCCGATTTATTATCGTACAAATTTCCCAACCAAAAAGGGAAATGCCTATGAACCGAAATCTTCTGGCCGCTTCGACGGCTGTGCTGAGCCTGTTGTGCGGGCTCGCTTCGGCGGAAACCGTGCGGGTCGATGCGCAGATGGCGCCTCCGGCGCCGCGCGAAGGCCTGTTGAAGATGGGGACAGGCCTGTCGCCTTCGGGGCAGCTCATCAGCGTCAATGATCGCTATCTGACGCTTGCTGGCAAACCCGTTTTGCCGGTCATGGGTGAGTTTCATTATACCCGTTTTCCGGAACAATACTGGGAGGAGCAACTCCTTAAAATGAAGGCGGCGGGCGTCACGGTCGTCGCCACCTACGTTATCTGGCAGCACCACGAGGAACGTTACGGAGTCTTCGACTGGAGCGGCAACCGCAACCTGCGCAAATTCATACAGTTGGCGCAGAAACACGGCCTCTATGTCTATCTGCGTCCCGGCCCCTGGGCCCATGCGGAAGTGCGCTTTGGCGGCATTCCGGACTGGGTAGTTGACTCGGTCCCGACGCGCAGCAACGACCCGACCTATCTTGGCTACGTCGATACCTTCTTTGCACAGGTGGCGGAACAGGCGAGGGGGCTTCTGTGGAAGGACGGCGGCCCCGTCATCGGCATCCAGATCGAGAACGAATATAACCGCAACGGGCCACTTCAGGGGCGCGAACATATTTCAAGACTAAAGGATATGTTACGTGCGCATGGCTTTGATGTGCCGCTCTATACGGTTACCGGCTGGGACAATGCGGTCTTTCCGCGCGGCGAGGTGATCCCGGTTTTCGGCACCTATGTTGATGAGCCGTGGTCGGCCGCATCGGGCATCCTGCCGCCCAAGTCGAGCTATATGTTTCAGTTTGGCGTGCGCAATGAAAAGGGGTTGGGGGCGCAGGGGCGCACCTCGACACAGGATGACGGAGCCCGGGATAGCAATATCACGCCGTTTTTCGGGGCGGAATACGGTGGGGGCGTCCCGCAAATGTATCGCCGCCGCCCCCTGATCAGCCCTGATGATATCGCTGACATGGTGATCACCAAGCTGGGCTCGGGCGTCAACCTTCTGGGCTATTACATGTTTCAGGGCGGTCAGAACCCGTCCGGAACGCCGTCGCGCGATGAAAGTGTGGCCAGCGGCGGGTACAATGACGTGCCCAGGCTGGGTTACGATTTTCAGGCCCCGCTGGGCCAGTACGGACAGGCGCATCCGGTTCTCAATCGTCTGAAACCCATCCATGCCTTTCTTCAGGCCTTCGGGGATCGTCTGGCGCCCATGGCCGTCTATGCGCCGCAGGTTAAGCCGGAAACCGCCGATGACCTCAAAACCCTACGCTGGGCCTTCCGCGGCGATGGCCAGTCGGGTTTCGTCTTCGTCAATAACCATGTGCGCCATTACGCCACACCGGCCCACCCCGACACGCGCTTTGAGGTGAAGCTGAGCGGCGAAACCCTAACCCTGCCGTCCAAAGGCGTGACGGTGGAAGAGGGGGCCGCCTTTATCTGGCCCGTCCATTTCGATCTGTCGGGCGTCGATCTCCTGTGGGCGACGACCCAGCCGGTAACGAAGATCAACGACGGGAAGGGTGATCTCTATGTGTTTGCCGCGACGGGTCAGATCGAACCGGAATTTGTCTTTGACGCCAAGGTCGTGCGCGCCGTAACAGGGGCTAAAAAGACCGGTCAGGGGGGGTGGATACGGGTGACGCCTGACGCGGGGCGCATCGTTACCGTCACCGGCACAAACGGCAAGATCGCGCGTCTGCTCCTGCTCAGCGAAGCTCAGGCGCAGAGCCTGACTACCGTGACCGTGCAAGGCCGGCCACACCTGATTTTGAGCGCCGCGCACGTCTTTGGTAACGCCGAGGGCGGCGCGACGTTGCGGCAAAACGATCCGAGGTTTGAATTTGCGATTTATCCATATTTGTCAGGTAATTTAAGCGCAAATCTGAAACTAAAATCTGAGAAATTCTCGGGTTTGCTTCAACGCTGGTCGGCCACGGCACCAGAGGTGAAACTCAGCGCCGAATGGCGGGCTTTGCGTCTGGCTGGCAAGGCTCCGCCGCTCAAGAACTATGGGCCGCGCAATACGCCCGTCGTGCCCGAACCGGAGAGTTTCGGAGCCTCGGCCGCATGGACCGTAAAAGTGCCTGAGGACGCGCTGAAAGGGGTATCCGACGTCTATCTGGATGTCGATTATCAGGGCGATGTGGCGCGGCTGTTTTCGGGGCCGCAGATGCTCGACGACGAATACTATATCGGACGGACGTGGCGTATCGGGCTCAAGCGTTATGCCGACAAGCTGGCGAAGCCGCTGACGCTCAGTGTTATGCCGTTGCGGGAAGATTCAAAAGTCTATTTCGACGCCAGCGTGAAACCGCAATTCACGAACGGTCAGGTGGCGCGCATCGACGCAATCCGGCTGATACCGGAATACGAACTGACGCTGAAATAGCTCTGAAGGCAGGCCTCGAAACCGGCACATATACCGCCACCAAATGTCTAGTCCGGATAGAAATGTCGCGGTTTGTGCCAGTTAGAAATGTCACTGGCACTGTCGGTGGAGTAAGGCGGCGGGCGGGCGCGCAGCTTTTCAAGCTAGCGCAGCGACCGACTAACGACCGATGCACTGACTATCTTGTTTTCTGTCTAGCCAGCCTCGATGCATGCTAAGGTGCGTGCATGTTTGTGATCGAAGATGAAGCCCATGCGGAGTGGCTCGGAGAGTTTCCAACGCTTGAGGCGGTGACCGCGGAATTGCGCCGGCTCTATGAGCTTCCTTGGGACGAAGCGCCAAACGTCGCACCTTGTATGAGCTGGCGCACGTGCGGGCGTACCTACGGGGTTATCGAATATGATACCCGTAGCGCATCTTGGCGGGAAATAAGCCGTCGTCCAGCGCTAAACATATCTGCCGCAAAGGTGGAGTGGTTGCTGACTTAGCCCACATTGAACATGTGACCAGTCTGGTCCCGACGCTTTGGCGCCTTTCGGCTGCGCTTCTCTGGCGGTTGGGTATCCTGGTAGGCCTTGATCATCTCCAGCAACGAGCCGAGCCGCTTGTTCTCTACAACGGCGGCTTGGTTGACCTTCCGGATCTTGTCGAAGGTCCGGTAGGCGAGTTCTTCGCCCTTGTAGCGGATGGCAATGCGGCCGTCAGGATAGTCGACGACCGTGACTCGCTTGCCGATCGCCGCTTGGGCGGTCTCGGACGGCTCCAAGATGAACAGCACCTTGTCGTATTGCAGGGTGAGCGACTGGGAAAGCGTGCGCTCTTCCTGCCAGGTAAACTCGTCGTCGAGCTGATCGCGGGGAGACATGGGACGGTGTAAATCCTTAGAGTTGGCGGGCGCCTTGCCGAAGCGCTTGTTGTAGTCCGCGACGAAGGCAGGGAGAAACGTATTGCCAGCCTCCATGGTGCTGATGCCGGAGAGCCTCAGTTCCTTCACTAGGCGGTCCTGCAAGGTCTTGTTGGCGCGTTCCACGCGTCCCTTGGCCTGGCTGGAGTTGGCGCAAATGATCTCGATCTTCAGACGGCTTAAGGCACGGCCGAACTGCGTCATGCCATCGCCGGTGACACCCGGCTTGGCGACGCGGAACACGGAGTGTTTGTCGCTATAGAAGGCGACGGGTTTGCCATGAGCCTCAAGGTAGGCCTTGGTTGCCGCGAAATAAGAGAAAGTCGATTCCGTCTCGACAAACTGTAGATGCATTAGCCGGCTGGTGGCGTCGTCGATGAAGACTAACAGAGTGCACATCGGCCCACGGCCCTCGAACCAGCGGTGCTCTGAGACGTCTATCTGGATCAGTTCGCCGACACAGTCGCGCCGATAGCGGGGCTGGTAGACGCGTGGCCGGCGTTTCTTACGCGTCGTCCAGAGGCCTTCCTCCGCCATCCAGAGACGAATGGTCTCACGGCCAAGGCAGATGTCGTGAAGCTCGCGCAGCTTCTCAGCGGCCAAAGTAGGGCCGAAATCGGCATAGCGATCGCGGATGATCGCCAGAGCTTCGGCGCGAACGTTCTCAGGCTTGCGCCGGTTGCTCCGACGGCCGCGCTGCTTTGATACCAAACCGTTAACACCGCACGTCCGGTAGGCCTTGAGCAGCCGAAGCGTCTGGCGCCGGCTAAGGCCTAGTATATCTGCGGCGGCTTGTGCGGTGAGGCGCTCATGGTCGAGATCGCGTAGAACCTCGAACCGCGCCAACTCTTTGTCGCTCATGATGCGAACTGCCATCTTCAGCACCTCCAGCTAAAAAGCTGGAGA
>NZ_JAQQKW010000009.1 GCF_028550395.1 Asticcacaulis currens
TCAGCGTGCAATTGGGCTATAAGCCGCACTGGGCCGCCGCGCATCTCGACCGGGTCAGCCGCATGGTCGAGCGCGACAAAAACCACCCCTCTATCATCTTCTGGTCACTGGGCAATGAGGCCGGGACCGGGCCGAACTTTGAAAACGCCGCCAGGTGGATTCGCCAGAACGACCCCACACGGCTGATCTCCTATCTGGGCCACGGCACCCTGTATGGTGACCATCAGCCCAACCCCTATGTCGATATCTATGCCCCAATGTATGACGATATCGACCGCATCAACGACTATGCCGAAGACCCGCGCTATACCCAGCCGCTGATCCAGTGCGAATACGCCCACGCCATGGGCAACAGCCTCGGCAATCTGGAGGATTATTGGGTCGCCATCCGCGCCAAAAAGAAGCTGCAAGGCGGCTTCGTCTGGGATTTCATTGATCAGTTCGTGGATGGAACGGACTCCAAAGGCCGTCACTACTGGGCTTCAGGCTTCGATGTAAACCCCGAACGCGGCGACAATTCGGTGGTGGGCGACGGCGTGGTGCAGGCCGACCGCACGCCGGACCCGGAATATTACGAGCTTCAGAAGGTCTATTCGCCGGTGGTGTTCGAAGGCGATCCGAAGTCGGGCAAGGTAACCGTCGTTAACCGTCATAATTTCCGCGACCTGTCGGGCTTCGATTTTGGCTGGACCCTTCTGAAGGACGGCGTGGTCGCCGATCGCGGCACGCTGCGCGGCGTCAATGCCGCCCCCGATGCGACCTCCGACGTGCCGCTGGCCCTGCCGCCCCTGCCGCAGGACGGGGCCGAATATATCCTGACCCTGGCCGCCATCGCCAAGAGCGACAGCATCCGTGGCGTGCCGGCGGGCGCGACGGTCGGCTGGAGCCAGTTTGTACTGCGCCCAGCCTCGGCCCCGGTGGAGGCCACGGCCTTCGTCAAGCCGCAACAGAAGGGCAAGGCCATCACCCTGAGCGCCGCCGGTCGCACGCTGAGCATCGACGCCGATACCGGCCTGATCGCGCTGAACAGCAGCGGAAAGCCCCTGCTGAAAGGGGGCACACCCAACTTCTGGCGCGGCCTGACCGACAACGACGAAGGGGCAGGCGTCGCGCGCAGCCACGGCGTGTGGAAGGGGCTGACCGAAAACCGCCGCGTGCGCGATCTCAAGGTCGAGGCTGACCGCGTACAGGTGCTGTTCGTGCACGGCCCCGGTCAGGTGAAGGTCACTGTCACCTACCGCCTGCGCACCGACGGCAAGCTGATGGTTACCACCGACTTCGATCCGGTCAAGGATGACCTGCCCGATCCGCTGCGCGTAGGCCTGCGCTTTGACACCGATCCGTCTCTGGCCAATCTGGAATGGTACGGGCGCGGCCCGCAGGAATCCTACGTCGATCGTCAGACCGGCTATGCCATTGGCCGTTACAAGGGCACGGTGGCTGAGCAGTTCCACGACTATGCCCGCCCGCAGGAAACCGGCAACAAGACCGATGTGCGCTGGATTGCCCTTTCCGACCCGTCGGGTCAGGGCGTGAAGGTCACGGGCGCTCAGCCCCTGAGCGCCAATGCCCTCGCCTTCCCTTATGAAGACCTCTATGCCCGCCCGCGCGGTGAACGGCGCTCAGCCGACATCACGCCGCACGGCGACGGGACCCTGCTGATCGACCTGGTACAGATCGGTGTCGGTGGGGATACGGGCTGGTCACTGGAGGCGCGGTCTCTGGTCAAGTATCGCATTCCGCTGAAGCCGCAGAGCTACAGCTTCACCATCGAGACCCTCGCGCCCTGAGACGGTGCAACAGCAGGAGCCGTAAGGCCTCTGCTCTCCTCCCGTTCCGCCGGCACAGACCCGTAACTTTTTACCACTGGCGTCCCGGTTTGATACACGACTGAAGGGCGTGCAGCCCCGACGCATCCATGGGTTTTTCCCAAATAAATACATGTATTAAGACGAAACAATATAAGGTCATTTGAAAATTAAAAATTATGATTTGCCATTCGTTAATAAATCAAAACTGTGGCGAATTAAAATTTTAATAAAAGTTAATTTCTCCTAAATAATAATATATTCATAATTCATTTAATTCACTTTATAATAAAGAATTAACCGCGCTCAACGGCCTATCTATTGCTTTTCTTCTGTGGCCCGCTTGGGGGCAAATACACAGGAGACTCAGATGAAATATCTTTCCGTAATCGCTGTCGCCGGTCTGGTTCTGGCCGGTTCGGCTCAGGCGCAGACCGCCTCGAACAACCAAAACAATTCGTCCAACATCAAGGCGCAACTGAACGCCAAGATCGACAATGTCACCAATGACGTGTCGGCGACCGCCGCCGCCATCGGCAACAGCTTCACCGCCGACGGGTCGAGCCTGAACAGCCTGAACAACTATCAGCGCTTCTTCGGCGATGCGACGTCCAACCTTTCGACGACCATCACCAATGTGACGGGCGACGTCAGCGCGACGTCAGCGGCCATTGCCAATACGGCGACGGTGAATACCAAGTGGGTCGGTTCCGTTTCGAACACCCAGTACGTCAACTACGACCCGACGGCGGTGCTGAACGCCACGGTCTATAATGCGGACAAGTCGGTCAGCGCCACCGCCGCCGCCATCAGCAACTCGGCCACCTTCACCACCGACTTCGGCAGCCTGGCTTCGACTCAGGTCAATACAGCCGCGGTCAATGCCTATGCCAACACCACCATCGGTGGCGTGGCTGGCAAGGTGGACGCCACCGCAGCCGCCATCGGCAACACCCTGACGGTTAAGGGCTTCTGATCCGGAAGGGAGCCTGCCGCACAGGCGGGCTCCTCTTCTCCTTCGCGGAGCAACCACCATGCGCAAGCCTTATCTCCTCACCAGCCTCGCCTTTTCCTGCCCGTTCGTGGCCTTTGCGGCCACGGCCCAGACCTCGGACCTGCGGGCGCTGGAAAACGGCTATGGCAACAGCCGGCGGCTGGAAAACCAGCCCTTCACCCCGACGACGCGGGATGCCAATGGCAACCGCCTGATCGTCAACGGCATCATCCAGTACGACGACGCCAACAACCGCTACATCCCATCAAACGGTAGCGGCGGCACGCTCCTGGCCGCCCCCGATGCCCTGACGACACAGGGCATGGCTACGGCCACAGCCATTGGCAACCTGTTGTCGGTCACGGTCAGCGGCAGCCACAACACGGTCATTCTCAATAGCCGTCAGGACAATTCCGGCACGGTTTCTGCTGTCCTCAACGGACGCAAAACGACCGGTGAATAAGACGCTCCCCGCCCTCACCCCCACCCGGATACGCGCTGATGACACCTTCCCTTCGCCTTTTCTTCGCCCTGAGTTGCGCCACAGGCGCACTCATGCCGGGTCTGGCCACCGCCGCCCCACCGCCGCCGGCCGCGGTGACGCTTAATGAGACGCCGGTGACGCCCGCCCTGCGCTGCCTCGCCCGCCGCCCATCTCTGAACGGCCTGCCGCGTCTGGCGGTCGGGCGCATTGGCGACCTGACGGGTAAGGTCGATTTCGACACAGGAGCCAAGATTACCCAGGGTGCGTCGCTGTTTGCCGTCAGTGCGCTGGGCTATGCCGGGGTCCCGGTGGTCGAACGCCTCGACAATTCCGTGGCGGAGATTGAACTGAACTATGCGCGGCAAAAGCTGCTGTCGGATACGCCGGAGCGCGCCGGGCAAAGCGGCGACAATTTCCGTCCCATTCTGGCCGGGCAGATCGCCGGGTCGCGCTATTACATTGTCGGCGGCATTACCGAACTGAACTACAATATCCGCTCCGACGGCTACGACGCGGCCATCGGCTCACAGGCGCTGCCCGGCGCACAGGGCCAGATCAGCGGCCGCACCTATGTGCTCAACGTCGCCGTCGATCTGCGGCTGGTCAACACCCAGACCCAGCAGGTGGTGGACACCGTCACCTTTCAGCAGCAGGTGATCGGCGTCACCAACGACCGTCGCCTCACTGGAGGCAGCGAGGATATCGGCCTTTTGCTGCAAGGCGGCAACAGCCGTCAGGAACCGTTGCAAATGTCGGTGCGCGAACTGGTCGAACGCTCGGTCTATCATCTGATCGCGCCGCTGTGGACCGCCGCCGACGGACGCGCCTGCCTTGGTGAGGCCGGACTGAAGGAGACGCAGCCATGAGACGCCTTGTGATCGCCCTGCCGCTGCTGCTTTCGGCCTGCGCCAGCGTTACCGCCGATCCGCAGACGGGCCTTTATGCCAGGCCGGTGGGCAATGCTCCGGCGACGGCCAATCTGACGCCCTATAGCCCCGATCTGATCTGCCTTCAGCAGGCGGCGCTGACTAGCCATAAGACCCGGCCGCGCGTGGCGGTGGGCCGCATCGACGACCTGACGGGCAAGCGCGACTTCTACACAGGGGCCAATATCACGCAGGGCATCGCCCTGTTCGCGCAGTCGGCCCTGTCGCGCGCCGGCCTGCCACAGGTGGAGCGCGGTGACCGCGACATCTCCGACTATGAACTGAAGGCCGCCATGGAGCACGTCCTGTCCGACACACCGGATCAGGCGGGTAACGAGCCGGACAATTTCCGCAAGGTCTATGCGGGTCAGATCGCCGGTTCAGACTACTATATCTCCGGCGGCCTGACCGAACTGAATTACAATATCCGCTCCGACGGCGTCGATCTGCGCGCCGGTGGCACCGGCAGCGACGATCCGGCGGGCAGCTTCGTATCGCGGCGCTTCGTGATGAATATCGCGCTCGATCTGCGCCTGATCGACACGCGCTCTCAGGAGATCCGGCGCGTCACCGCCTATCAGAAGCAGATTGTGGGGCGCGAGGTGAAGCCCGGCTTATTCACCCTGCTCGACGGGACTATGCTCGACCTGTCGGGCGGGTTCAGCGAAATGGAGCCTATCCAGTTGGGGGTGCGCACCCTGGTTGAACGTAGCGTCTATGACTTTGCCGCCGGGCTCTACGGCATGGGCCCGTCCGTGTGCCGCAATGGCGGGGTTCCCGCCGCCGAAAGCCCGGATAACCACCCCGACAGCCGCAACGCGGTGGAGCCGCGCCCGCCTTATCAGGGCCCGTATCTGGACCGCAGCCGCTGGGGGACGCCGACGCGCCGGTAAGGCGGTTCAGCCCGCCTTCGCCACCTGAGTCAGGGCCTCGCACAGACGGGCGACACGCACCGTCGCCGCCTGCGCCTCTTCCAGTTCGACCGCTTCGGGCCGCGCCAGCATATCCACCAGGTCTTTGGCCGACTCTTCCAGCTTTAACAGGGCAAGCCTCACCGTTTCGGTGCGCAGGCGATTGCCGTCCTGAAGCGTGCGCAGGGTTTTGCGCAGGGCGGCTTCTTCGCGCGCGTTCTTGAGCACATAGGACAATTGATGCGACACCAGCCGCCAGTTGAGCGGCTTGATGACGAACGACGTCGCCCCGTTGGCAAAGGCCTTATCGACGGCCAGCATGTCTTCACGGCCCGTCGCCACGACAACCGGCACATGGCGATGGGTCGGGTCCGCCCGCATCAGGCTCAGCAGCTCAAACCCGTCCATGCGCGGCATGTCGAGATCGAGCAGAACGATGTCATAGGTGGCGCGGCCCATCTTCGTCCACGCATCGGCGCCGTCTTCGGCCACCTCGACGCTGACTTCGGGCGTTGCCAGATGCGTCAGGGCAAATTCACGCAGGATGGGGTCGTCATCAACGACCAGCAGGCGGGCCGCTTCGAAGGTAACGAAATAGCTCATTGTCCCTCCTTACTGCGTCAGGGCGGGCAGGGAGCGGTTGGGGCCCACCCCTTCGGGCACCGGCACGCCGGAACCGGCATAGTTCTTGTTGATCACCAGCACCGGGTCCTTACGCAGGGTCAGGGTGCGCGCCACGATAACGCTCCAGGCGGAATCCTGCGCCACCTTGCCCGACGTCTCGATCTGAAGCTCGGCATTGGGAATATAGATGGTCCCGAGAAGCTGGCTGACGCGGTCCGAACGAATGCTGAAGGTTTCGGTATTGTCGCGTGACGTCGCCATCAGGAAGCCGGCAAAGCGCCCGGATTTACGCGCGGTCAGACGCACCTCGCCCTTGTCGGCAATATCAATCTTGTCATCGCCGCCGAAGATCAGCACCACATCGTCCCCCGTCAGTTGCGCCACATTGGACATCTGCACCTTGGACATGAAGTAATGTTCGCCAGGCAGCAGGTGTATCCGACCGGACCCGCCCACCGTGATCAGGCCGCAATGCACGCCCGGCGGCAGGATAACCGACTGATTGTTCAGCACCTGTATCTGCACGGGCAGACGGGGGCAGGGATAGGGCGGCTTAAGATCCAGATTGGCGAAGGGGTCGGCAATGGTCATGGCCCCCTCACCCGCCCTGGGGCGCGTCACTCCGCTGACGGTGCCGGAGGCCTGAATACGCGCTGCCTCGATCATGGCGGACGACTCAACCGTAATATTGTGGTTGGCGTGAACCGCACAGCCGGGCGCGCGCAGTTGCGCCGTATTCTGCACCGACAGGCCACCGTCCTGGGTTTGCAGGACGCACAGGGGCGTTTTCTGCATATTTTCGGCCCGCGCCTTAACCCTCAGTTCGGTACCGAAGTCGATGGCGCTGAAGATCGGCTTGCGATGCGCAACGCCTGTCACTTCAACCATGCCTTTTTGCAGGTCCGCGGTGGCGGAAAACTCGACACTCACGCCGTCGGGCAAGCCCTTGGCCTGCATGGCAGCGGTCTGGACGGCAAAGTTTGTGATGCCGGTCGTGTTCTGGCCATAGGTCGCCAGGGTCAGACGACCAGCTCCGGCCAGCGCCCCCGCATCGGCAGCGTCCTGCAAGGCGCTTTTGTCGCGGTTATAGGCACTCAGTTCGATGGCACCACCCGCGGCCAGCATCAGGGGCACGGCCACCATGGCGACCGTGATCCCGGCGTGGCCTTTCTGCGTCGCCGCAAAGCGTCGGAGAATGCGCGTTTGGTGATCGAACCAGCCGGATTTCATGTCTGCGTTGTAACACAGGGCTGTTAACAGGGCCTTTCCACAGGATAAACCTCTATATTCTTTACAGGTTTTTTATTTTTTCGCCTCAGCCCGACGAAACGGGCGAAAATCCGGTTTCCTCTTTCAAGGTACATCTATTAGCGTCGTATCATGCGTAAACCCGCCCGAATCAGCACGCCCCACGGACGCCAGCCGGGCTTTCACAGCCGGTTGAACCGGCTGGTTATCGGCTGCGTGCTGCTGGCCTGCCTGCCGGTCGTGGCCCTGTTCGTGGCCAATGAGGCCAGTCGCTATGGCGAAAACCGCTGGTCCACCCTGAAGGCCGCCGCCGATGTGCTGGCCTCCAGCACCACCGAAAGCGTCGAAACGGGGGATGCTCAGGGGGCCTTTCGCGCCCTGCGCGCCGTCACCCGCACGCCCGGAATCGTCTATGCGCGGGTGGAAACGCCGCACGGCGTACTGGCCGAAACCGGCGCGGGCGTGCGGCTGAGGTCCGACGTCAGTATTGACGACAACGGGACACGGCCTTCGCTCGGTCATCTGCTCAGCACCGGCTCCATCGAAATCCGCGCGCCCATCCGGCACGACAACCGGACCCTTGGCCATGTGGTCGTCGTTCACAAGGCCACTGGCATCTCGGCGGGGCTTCTGAGCACACTGGCCGGGATCGGACTGATGGCCGTGGCTGCGGCCGTCATCGCGCTTGTCGTCGCCAACCAGCTGCAACGCCGCCTCGTCCGGCCCTTGAGCGACCTGACGCGCACCATCGCGCAGGTGGCGCAAAGCGGTACCTTCACCCGCGTGGACACTGAGGCCGAGGACGAGGTGCGCACGCTGGTAGACGGCTTCAACCTGATGGCGGAAGCGATCGACAAACGCGACCGTCAGATTGAAGCGCAGGTGCAGCACCTTGAAGACGAGGTTGCAGCGCGCACCAAAGATTACCGCCTCGCCCGCGACGAGGCCCATGCCGCCAATGCCGCCAAGTCGGAATTTCTGGCGACCATGAGCCATGAAATCCGCACACCGATGAACGGCGTCATGGTGATGGCCGAACTGCTGGCCAGCGAACCCCTGCCGCCGAAGGCCCGCCGCCACGCCGACACCATTGTGCGGTCCGGGCGTAACCTGCTCGCCGTCATCAACGACATTCTCGATTTTTCCAAGATCGAGGCCGGGCGCATGGACGTCGAAATCGGCGAAGTCGATATCGTTGACCTGATCGACGAGGTCATCGCCCTCTTCTATGACCGGGCACGCGAAAAGGGGCTGGAACTGGTGGCCTTGGTGCACCCGGACGCGCCGCGCCTTGTGCCGGCCGATACGGTACGGCTGGGGCAGGTGGTCGCCAATCTGGTCTCCAACGCCGTCAAATTCACCGAACGCGGACAGGTCGTGCTTAAACTCGTGCCCGACCGAAACCCGCAGTACTGGCGGCTGGTGGTCAGCGATACCGGTATCGGCATTGCGGCGGACAAGCTCGGCAGCGTGTTCGGCGCCTTCACCCAAGAGGACCAGACCACGACGCGGCGCTTCGGCGGCACGGGGCTGGGCCTGTCCATCGCCAGGCGGCTGGTCGAGGCCATGCACGGGGCCATTGCCGTCACCAGCGAACAGGGCAAGGGGACGTCGTTCCATGTGCGCCTGCCGCGTCAGGCTAACGCACCGACCGCCGCGCCGCCGCGTCTCCCGGCGCCCGCCCGGCTGCATCTGGCCGTCCGGGCCCCGGCACTGGCAGGCCTGTTGAAGGTGCGCTTGGAGGCGGCCGGGTTCGTCATCGACACGGACGCGCCGGACCTCATACTGGCCGATGCCGACGCCCGTGAAGCCTTCACCGGTGCGACAATCCCGCTGGTCCTGCTGGCCGATATACGCGACGCGGAAGCCGAAGTCTGGCGCGAGGATGGACGCTGCGCGGCGGTGCTTGGCCTGCCCTTGCGTCACGGTGATCTCGACCGTCTGATCCACGCCTTTGCCGAGAGCGCGCCCCTGCATCAGGCGGCACCGACGGCGCCGGAAAACGCCACCGTCCATTATCCGCAGGCCCGTGTGCTGGTGGCCGACGACTCCGAGGTCAATCTGGAGGTGGCGCGCGAGGCGCTGAGCCGCTTCGGTATGACCTGCGTCACGGTCAGTAATGGTGCGGAGGCGCTGGCTCAGATGGCCGCCCAGCCCTTCGATCTGGTGCTGATGGACGGCTCGATGCCGGAACTGGACGGTTTCGAGGCAACGCGACGCTGGCGGGCGCAGGAAGACGGCACCCGACTGCCTATCGTCGCCCTGACGGCGCATGTGGTGGGCAAGGCCGCCGAGGAATGGCGTCAGGCCGATATGGACGGCGTTCTGCATAAGCCCTTCACACTTCAGGCCTTAGGTGAGGTGCTCGACCGCTTCCTGTCGCCTCTGGCCGTCGAAGGGCCATCCCCCCGGTCCGAAGACGCCGCATCGGCGGCCACCCCCCTGACAAGTGACTGGCTGGATCAGACCTTCGCCACCCTGCTGCGCGAGGCCGCTCCCTTCCGCGACCGCGTCATTGCGCTTTATCGGGCCCATGCTCCCCTCACCCTGAAAGCCTTGGTGGCGGCGCTGAGGGATGAGGACGCCGCGCAGGTGGCCTCGGCCGCCCACGCTCTGCGCTCGATGAGCCTCAATCTGGGGGCGCGGCGGCTGGCCGATCTGGCGGGCAGTATCGAGGCGCTGGCGCGTCAGACGCCCCAGGACTTGCGGCTGGGCGATGGCGAGGCCCTGACCGACGCCCTGACCGCGACTCTCACCGAAATTGCCCAACGCCTGCCCGCCCCCGCGCCTGCGGTCCCGCTTCGTTTAGATGACGAAGATACGGCCTTGCTGACGCGTCTGGACGCCATTCTTGCCCGCGGTCGTCTGGATGTGGTCTATCAGCCGATCTACGACCGGATGGGCGAAGCGATTATCTCCGCCGAATGTCTGGTCCGCTGGCCGGGTGAAGATCCGAACCCCGTCACCCCGGCCATTTTCGTACCACTGGCCGAACGCACAGGTCGCATTATCGAGGTCGGGAAGTTGGTGCGCACCATGGTCTTTGCCGATGCCGCACGTCTGGGCGAAGTGCCGCTGGCCATCAATGTGTCGCCGGTCGAGCTGGATCAGCCCGAATTTGAGGCGGAATTGCTGGCGGCCGTCCGGGCCGCAGGCTTACTGCCTTCGCGCTTTGTCATCGAAGTTACCGAAACCGCCATTCTCGGCGATCCGGAGAATATGAACCGGCTGTTCGAACGGCTGAGGGCCCACGGCTTTAAACTGGCGCTTGATGACTTCGGCGTCGGCTATTCCTCCCTGACGGCCCTGCACCGCCACCCCTTCGACAAGATCAAGATTGATCAGGAGTTTGTGCGCGGTCTGGACGGTGAGCCGCGCAAGGCGCTGGAGGCCCTGGCCATTATTCAGGCCGTTTCCGGCATAGGGCGCGCCTTCGGGATGCAGGTGGTGGCCGAAGGCGTGGAAACCCCGGCCCAGCATCAGCACCTCAAGGCCGCCGGCGTACACGCCATGCAGGGTTACCTCTTCTCCCGCCCGCTGCGCGCCGACGCCTTGTCCGAACGTCTATCACCCGGCCGGTCGCGTATCGCCGGTTAGAGCGTATTCCAGAAAATGTGCGAGGGTTTACGAAATCCGCTCTATCGCCGGCGGGCCGACAGGTCCCACAGCATCAGGGCCGCGCACAGGCACAAGCCGAGCGCCGGTGGGCCGGTCATCAGAGTCTTCATCGCCGCCAGTGTGTCGGGGCTTTGGGTGACATTGGGCTGATAGCCGGTACGACCCAGCCCCCAGCCGAACAGGCCCGCGCCCAGCCCCATGGCGATCTTGGAAATCATCCCCGCCACGCCGAAGACAAAGCCGTCAGCGCGCACCTGCGTGGTTTGTTCGCCATAGTCCACCGTATCGGGCAGCAGCGACCAGAAGGCGAAGAACAGCCCCAGAAATCCACTATTGATCGCGATCAGGAAGGCCGTGGTCAGCGACGGCCCGGCCGTCACGAAGCGCAGGGCGGCCAGTCCCATCAGCCCCAGTGCGCTGGCCGCGATCCATACACCGCGTCGCCCGATGCGCCGGGATAGTAGCGTCCAGGCCGGTATGGCCGCCAGCCCGGCCATGCCCATCACCGCCAGCGCCACCGCGCCCCGGCGGTCATCATGAAGCTGATATTTGAAATAATACAGCACCGACTTGGTGAGGACCGTGCCGGAAATGGCGAAGGCCAGCGCCCCCAGATTCAGCCGCCAGAAGGCTGAATTGCGCGCCAGGCTGCGGATCAGGGTCCGCAGGGCCGGAGGACGCGACGTGGCCTGCACCGGCGGCTCACGCGTCACCATAAAGACCAGCGGAAACACACAGGTGGCCACCGCCGCAAACCCCGCCGCCGTCAGCAGATAGCCGCCCGACCCCGCCGCCGGGGTGATCAGCGACACCAGCACCGCCGCCAGCGCGCCAAAGAACATACGAAAGCCGGACAACTGCGCGCGTCGGTCGGGATCGCTGGTGATACGTCCCGACAGGGCGGCATAGGGCACATTGACCAGCGCATAGAAGGTGCGAAAGACCAGATGCGTTGCCAGCAAACACAGGGTCAGCATCGTGCCTTCCAGCGGCGGGCGATAATAGAGAAGGCAGAAACTGAGCCCCAACAACGGCCCGCCGACCAGCAGATAGGGGCGATAGGCCCCAAAACGCGTGCGCGTCTTGTCCGCCGCCGCGCCTATCAGCGGGTCGATCAGCCCGTCCCACACCGAGGCAATCAGGTAGATCAGGCCCGCCGTGGCCGGTTCAAGCCCGACCACCTCGGTATAATAAAACAGCAGAAACAGGCTGAGGCTTTGCCAGTAGAGGTTACAGGCAAAATCACCCAGCCCGTAAACCGCAGCGCCGCCTAAGCCTATCTCGCTGGGTTTGCGCGTCATCTATGCCTTAAGCGTAAATTCAGCGGGCGTGCCGCCCACCGCCGACGGGGCCAGCCACACATTGAACGCGCCCGGCTCCGCTGCGGGTTTCAGATCAGGGTGCACGAAGGCCAGATCGGCGCGGCTGAGGGTAAATTCCACGCGCTTGCGCTCCCCGGCCTTCAGGCTGATACGCTTGAAGCCCTTGAGTTGTCGGATGGGCTGGACGAGGCTCGCCACCTTGTCGTGGATATAGAGTTGCACCACCTCATCGGCGTCGCGCGGGCCCGTATTGGCGATCTCGGCACTGATCGTCAGGGTGGCGTCCCAGCCCAGTTCCGGGGCGCTGACCATGGTCGGACCGTATTCAATGGTTGAATAGGTCAGGCCATAGCCGAACGGATATAGCGCTTCGTTCGTGACTTCGCGGTAGCGCGCCTTATATTCCTTTACCTTCGGATCAATCTGCGGCCGCCCGGTGATGCGGTGATTGTAATAGTAGGGCTGCTGGCCCGACGCCTGCGGGAAGCTGACCGGCAGGCGGCCTGAGGGGGCGTAGTCGCCGAACAGAATGTCGGCAATGGCGTTGCCGGTTTCTGACCCTAGGAACCAGGTCGCGAGGATGGCGTCGGCTTCCCGCGCCCCGCCGGTGAGCGCGAGCGCCCGTCCGTGACGCAGCAGCAGCACGGTCGGCTTGCCGGTCGCCTTCACCGCTTCGATCAGCGCCAGTTGCGGTGCGGGCAGCGAGATATCGGTGCGCGCCTGCGCTTCGCCGGACATGTTCTCGGCTTCACCCATGGCCAGCACCACGATGTCAGACGCTTTGGCGGCCGCAACGGCGGCGTCGATGCCGCCCGGAATGGCCGCTTCGAAGTCCACGCCTTTGACGACGGTGATCGCGGCCGGGTCCTTCACCACGGCGCGCAGGCCTTCCTCGATGGTGACGCCCTTGGCCCGGTCCGGGAAGACCGACCACGGCCCCGGCAGATTGTGACGATCCGCGCCCAAGGGTCCGATCAGAGCGATCTTCTTGCCCGTTTTGGCGAGCGGCAGAAGGTTGCCTTCATTGCGCAGCAGCACGATCGAGCGGCGACCCGCTTCGCGCGACAGGGCGACGATCCCGTCGCTGCGCACATCGGCCTTTTCGCGTTTGGCGTCCATCGAACGGTACGGATTATCGAACAGGCCCAGCGCCTTCTTGACGCGCAGGACGCGGCGCACCGCCTCATCCAGCACCGCCTGGGGCACTTCGCCGTCCTTCACAAGCGATGGCAGGTGTTTGAAATAAAGACCTGATTGCATGGACATATCACACCCAGCCATAATGGCTTTTTTGGTGGCGTCACGCCCATCGGCGGCATAGCCGTGCAGGATCAGCTCTTCCTCGGAGGTGTAGTCGGACACCACCAGCCCCCTGAAGCCCCACTGCTCGCGCAGGATTTCGGTCAGCAGGTGGCGGTTGGCCGTCGCGGGCACGCCCGAAATGTCGTTGAAGCTCGACATTACCGACAAACACCCGGCATCCAGCCCGGCCTTGAACGGCGGCAGGTGGGTTTCCCACAGCGTGGTTTCCGGTATATCGACCGTGTTATATTCCATGCCGCCCTGCACCGCGCCATAGGCGGCGAAGTGCTTGAGGCAGGCCAGCATGTTGCGCCCGTCCTTCAGGTCATTGCCCTGAAAACCCTTGACGCGGGCGACGGCCAGCACATTGCCGAGATAGGTGTCTTCGCCCGCCCCTTCGACGACGCGACCCCAGCGTTGATCGCGGGCAATGTCCACCATCGGCGCAAAGGTCCAGTGCAGGCCGACGGCGGTCGCCTCAATAGCCGCGGCGCGCGCCGTGCGGTAAGCCAGATCGGCGTCCCACGCCGCCGCTTCGCCCAGCGGCACCGGGAAGGTCGTGCGCAGACCGTGGATGATGTCGGCGGCAAAGATCAGCGGAATCTTATGCGGAGATTCCTCGACCGCCACCTTTTGCAGTTCGCGCGCCCCGGCGACACCGATCCCGTTGAACAGGCCGGTGATTTCGCCGCGACGGATGCGCGCCTTCACCTCGTCCTTCGTCTGGGCGACGGCGGCCGGATTGACATTGCCGAAGTCCGGCCGCGTCAGGTCGGCATAGAGGCTGAGCTGACCGGCTTTTTCTTCGAGCGAAAGCGACGCGATCAGCTTTTCGATAAAGGGGTCCGGCGCGGCCACGGCCTTGGCGAGGCCGGGGGCGACGACAGGAAGGAAGGCGGCCGTGGCGACGGCGCCCCTGAGGAAGAACCGGCGTGAAGGCGTGAAAGCGGTCATGGGTTATCCTTGGTATCTGCGGGGAAAAATTCAACGTTTATGTTTGAGCAGCCACGCATAGAGGCTGGGGGTGGCATAGGCGGCATCCCAGGCATTGTGATTGCCTTCGGGATAGAGGGTGTAGTTGACCTCACCGCCACAGGCGCGGACGGCATCGGCAAACTGGACTTCGGGCTGATAGAAGACGATGTCGTCCTTTGCCCCGTGAAAGGCCCACACCGGCACATCTTTGAGCGCGCAGGCCCCGTCACGATAAAGCGAGTCTCCGGACACCGGCGCAATGGCGGCAAAGCGTCGCGGATAGGCAATCGCCCAGCTCCAGGTGCCCCGACCACCGCGCGACAGGCCGGTCAGGTATAGGCGGCTATGGTCGGCGGGCAGGCCTTTCAGAGCCGTGCTCAGCCAGGCGTCAAGCGTCGCCGGGTTCCATTCGACCTTTTCGCTCAGTTGCGGGGCCAGAATGATGAAAGGGGCCTTGTTCGGATGGGCGCGGCTGTAAGCCCAAGGCCCGTGCACCGTGGTCAGGGTCACGTCGGTGCCGATCTCACCCGATCCGTGCAGGAAGACCAGCACCGGGGCCTTACCTTTCAGATCGGCCGGCAGGTACTGCATATAGCCGATACGGGTGCCATCTTTCAGCGTCAGGGATTTGGGCGTTTCGCCACGCGGCAGGTCCGCTACAGGCAGGCTGGCGCAGGCGGTGAGGACAAAGAGGCTAAAAAGGGCGACCAGAGCCCTTGAGGGGAACCGCGTGAAGATCATAGGCCATCTCCCAGAATAATCTCGGCTTTTGCCGTTTTGATGATCAGTTCGCCATCGCGCAAGGCCATGGGCTGACCTCCCACCCGCGCACGAACATCTCGCCCCATCAGGGAGGGTACGTCAATGACATAGCCACCGGAGGGCGGTGCATCAGAATCAATATTGATTTTTAGGCCCGAACCCGCCATGTTAATCGTAAGCGATAACGGGCCCCATGGCGTGCGCAGCCGCTCCAGCCGCGTTTCGCCCTTGTCGGCCCATTTCGGGTCATACCCTGACAAAAGCACCATCTGCGCCGTCTCGGCCCGCTCATAGGCAAACAGGTCAAGCGCCACCCGCAGATAGTCGGATTCGACCCAGCCGTGGGGCAGATCGCCTATAAACAACGGTTGACGATAGGGGACGGTGACCACCTCCCCCCACTGAAACCACGCCCTGGGGGCCTGATCGGCGAAGAACATATCGAGCGCCTGACGCGCCCGTTCGGGCTGTTTCAGCCGCAGAAAGGCCCCGACATTGCGCAGTTCGTAGGGCGTGTAGCTGTTGGGCGTCTGACGGCGGCGCATCAGAATATCCGCCCAGTAGAACTCAAAGGTCTGACGCTTCAATGCCTCAGGAACGTCGTCCGTATGCGCGCCGGAGGTCAGCCCCATGGTCGTTGACGTCGGGTCGAAATCGCCGCGATCGGCGGCCCCGGCCACCACGGCCTGCCCATAGTGCGCCGCGGTGGCAAGGATCGAGGCTTTCAGGTCTCGGGCAAAGGCCTCGCCCTGCGCAGAGAAACGTTCGGCCTCTGCCGTCTTGCCCAAAGCGCGGGCCGTCACCGCCGCCCCGCGATAGCCTTTCAGGGCCCAGAAATTATCCCAGTAGCTATAGGCCGCCTTGTCCGAATAGCCCTCATGGCTGATCGACGGCGGCATGAGGCCGCGATAGCGCGCTTCGGTTTGCGCCGTGAGATTGGCCTGACGCAGGCCCTCCTGATAGGCGATGGCACCGGACACCTGAGGCCAGTAGGGCGCGATCTCGGCGGGCGATACACCAAAGCGGATCAGTTCCCCGGCCAGCCACGGCAGTTGCCCGTTGGAGTCGTTTTCCGGTGTCGGATCGGCCCCGCGCGCATCGACGCAGCACGGCACCTTGCCTGTCTCGAAGCTCATCGGGGCATAGGCCTTGAAATAGGCCAGCGCCTCCTTGTGCAGACCCATTCGCAGCAGGCCTTCGGACATCATGGCACCGTCGCGTATCCACGACCGGTCGTAAGACCGCGCGCCGGGCTTCAGCCAGTCGCCATCAAGCAGGATCAGTTGGTAGGCGAGCGCCAGACGCGCGCTGTCGGCAATGGGCGGCGCACCGGCCGGCAGAACAAGCCTGGTATCCCCCAACCGCTGATGCCAGTCGGCCCTGACGCTTTCGGCCTGCGCTTCGGCCCACTTCGCCGCGTCCCCGGTGATGACGGGGCGCGCCGTTTGCCCGCCCAGCGGAAAGGCGACAATGACGCTCTGCGCCACACCGGGGGTGAGGTTCAGGTCATAGCCAATCACGCCGGAGGCCAGACCGTCCGTATCGGAGGCACTGGCCCCCTGCGGCCCGCTCAGGAAGCCCGCTGCCGTAAAATCCTTCGGCGGCGTCAGCAGCCACAGCGGCTGATCATCGACGCTGACCGTATCGCCGTCACGGCTGAGGCGGCGGATCGGCGCATAGCCCCCCGGCCGCGTCAGGAACTGCGTCGGCGGATTGACCTGCATCGGCTGCACGTGCAGTTCCAGCCGCACCGTCTGCGCCGTATCGGAGCTTACCTCATAACGCACCAGCGCATAGGGGGCCTTGCCCTCGCCAAAGGCCAGAGGGGCAACGCGCATCTGCACGCCCTCCCCCTGCCATTCGACCGTCGGCAAGGGCAGGCGCTCGGCGTCCATGCCCTGTGTGACCGTGGCCTGCGCCCAGGTCAGACGTTTGCCGCCGACCCTCAGCACAGGCATCAGCGACGGGCGCTCCGGCCCCAACTCGACCGCCCCGTCTTCGGACAGCAGCGCCGCCCGCGGGCCGCCATGCGCCACACCCACCACGGTCCAGTAGGCCTGCTCCGTAAAGCCGCGCGGATAGTCGCCACGCGGGGCGGTGCGCGCCAGTTCGCTCAGCAAGGCGTTCGGCTTAAGCCCCATCTCCAGTGGCAGTACAGTGGCCTCATTGAGTTGCCCCTGCCCGCTCACGCGGACATAGCGCGCATCGACCTCACCCAGTGTCACATAGTCTGTCCCGCCGTCGGAGCCCGCAACGGTGCGCAACTCGCGGAAGCTCCGTCCATCATCGGACACCGCGAGGCTATACCGAGCGGGCACCCGGCCCCAGTCGAGTTTCAATCCGCCAAAGGCGCGCACACGCGACAGGTCGAGCGTCACCGATGTCGCGGGGGTACCGGTTCGGGCATCGCCATCCACGGCCGCCGTCACATCGGCCTTTAAAGGCGCTTCGGTCTTCGGTTCCGGCGCCTCGGCACGCCAGCGGATCGGCCCGACCTCCAGCCAGCCGGAGGCCGCCCCCCTGGCCGTCTTGACGACCACGACCTCCATGCGCTTGCCCCCCCGGAAGGTGCGATCATTTGTCGTCCCCCAGGCAAATTCGATATGGCGCGGGCGAATGCGCAGCACCGTACCCTGCGGTGTCGGCACAAAGGCCGGGCGCGTCACCCACCACACATTGTCGCCGGAGGCATCGGTGAACTTGATCTGAAGATCATTACCCGCCCCCTCACCCTTTACAGGGATGTCGATGACGAAGTTATCGGGGGCCACAAAGTCGAGTCCATGCACCATAAAGGCATAGCCCGCCCCTTTGAACCCATAGTCCAGCCGGGCGGTTTCGACGCCGTTGGCCTTTGAGGCGACGCCCTCTGACGCCCCCGCAGTCCACGGTGTCGGCGCGATCAGGGCGGTTTGCGCCGCCACGGGTGTGGCCAGCAGCCCGGCGGCCAGTATCAGCGCCCTTTTGGACAGATGACGGCGCATCAGGCTACCGCCTCAAACCCGGCCAGTTTCAGGCCGCGCTGAAGCGGCGCGCAGCCCTTCATCAGCCGCCAGAACAGACCTGAACGCAGGTTTTCGATACCGCACAGGATCGGCCCCTGGTCTATGCCGATATAGTCGTTGGACACCCAGCCGGCGCGTTGGGTCTGATGGCCTTCACGCGACGGATAGTCGGTGACAAAGGTCGGGTTGAAACTGTCGAAAAAGCCATATTGGCCATAGATATCGGCGCCGTAGCGCGCCTGCATGGCCCTGGCGGCGGCCAGAGATTCCACCGGCGTAAACATAATCGAGCCCAGCGCGGCGGTGGGCGCAATCGTGCCGTCGTCGAACGGGTGCAGATCGCCCGGTCCGCGCGCCGAATAGCTGCGAAATTGCCGCTCGACGCCGTCAAGCGTCAGCTTGACATCCGCCGGGCCGTCGCAGGCCGTAAAGCCCCAGATGTCCGGGCCATAGTCCCTGAACCCCATCGGGTTCTGAATGGCATAGTTGCGCTGCGCCAGCGTGGCGCGACGGGAATTTTCAAAATAATCCAGACCTTTGGCGCGCATATAGGCGTCGGCTATGCCGCGATAGTCGATCCAGACGTGGTTGTACTGATGGCCGAACAAAGCGTGGAAGCCCAGATGCGGCTCCCCGTGATTGGGGCCAAATGTCTCATCATAGGTCGAACACCACACCTGATAGGCCTTTGGGTCAATCGGGTGGGTCGGTGAGGCCATAGCCAGCAGATAGACCATCATGCCTTCGTTATAGCCGCGCCATTCGGCCTTGATGAAGCCGTCTTCGGGGTGCCAGCCCATGGTCTGCCGCCCCGACGGGCGCATCATGAAGGTCCAGTCCACGCGCTCATAAAGGGCGGTGGACAGGCGGCGGATATCGCGTTCCACAGGCGTGTCGCGGTCGAAATACTGCCCGGCGCACAGGGCCCCCATTAGCAGAAGCGAGGTGTCGATGGACGACAGTTCACAGGTCTTGTAGCGCGTGCCGTCGTCGAAACGCAGAAAGTGATAGAAATAGCCCTTATAGCCCGCCGTGCCCGAAGCGGCCTCGCCCTGCGGCAGGTTATAAAGGAAATTCAGCGTGTTAAAGGTACGCTCCGCCGCCTGCTCACGGCGGATATAGCCGGACTCCGCACCGACAATATAGGCGTTGAAGGCAAATCCGATAGCGGCCACCGAGGCAAAGGTGCGCGTGGGCCAGCGATCCGGCGTCAGGCCAGTGCGATGGTCAGTCACGTCCCAGAAGAACTGAAACGTGCGCCGATGCAGATCGCTCAGAAGCGGGTCGCTCGCAGGTGCCCGCGACAGGCTCCGCAGAGACGCGCAGGCCCCCAGGGGCAACAGGCTGAGCCCCAGAAGACCCCGGCCAAGAGCCCGACGGGACGGATGCAACAAGGACATAAAAAACTCCCTTCGACACGGTGTCTGTGGGTGACACCGGCGGTCCATCAGGGACAACAAAACCAAAAAAAACCGGGGGCTCCAACGGGAGGAGAAGCCCCCGGTATCAGGCAAGTCAGCGCCGCATAAGCCGAGGAAGAAAAGGGCTGGCGGGCAGATGTCCGGCGGCGCGTCAGGGGATGAGACACCGCTGGGCATGGGGAGCGGCGCGACGGAAACCACCGCGCCAGAAGCGTTACCACTTATAGGTCAGGCCGACCTGGAAGGAGCGCGACGGACCGATCTGGGCATTGGGGTCCGGGATCTTTTTGGCGCCCGTACCGTTGTCATAGCCACCGGTCCATTGCGAATAGGCGCGGTTCCACGTGTCGAACAGGTTATAGACCTGCGCGTCGGCGGTGACCGTCTGACCGTTCCACAGCTTGAAGTCCTTGGAGACGCGCAGATCGACCTGCTTGAAGGTCTTGCCCGGCCAGAAGTACCCTTCCTGAATCTGAAGCGCTGGAGCGGTATCGAGCACACGGCCATAGGGCGTACCCGAAGCCAGCGTCACAATGGCCGAGACGCGGGTGTCCCACGGCCCCGACAGGATGCCCGAACCGACGAAGCGCCACTTATCGACGCCTTCCGCCTTGTGCCAGCCGGTGGCCGACGGGCTGGCATAGTCGAAGATGAACGGGTCGTTATGACCGGTCATTTCGGCGTCAGTCAGGGTCAGGGTGGTGCTGAAGCCGTATTTTGACGCCGGCGTCCACGGCTTCTCGGCGGTGAGATACAGGGCCTTGTAACGCGCCTGACGCTCATTGGTCGAGATAATCAGGCTGCCATAGCCCGGCAGGCCATTACCCCACGGCTGGCAGGCATATTGCGGGCCGTACTGACACCAGCTGCCGTCCGGCAGACGGTTACCAAGCACCCAGTTAAACAGGTTCTGATACTTGATGTAGGACAAGGTGGCCGAGGTCGAAATCTCGCCGAAACGCTTGCGGACACCCAGATTGAACTGATCCGAATAGGGCACCTTGGCGTCGTTGTTCAGCGCGAACACTTCGCCCTTCAGGCCCAAAGACTTGGCGAGCGCCACCAGAGCCGTCGGATTGCCGAAATAACTGGCATTCCAGTTCGCTGTGTTAGCCTGCCCTGCAACCTGCGGGAAATAGATGGTGGCCACGTGTATCTGGGCACGACGGGTTTCCAGTTGCGCCGTATCGTAGATAGTCCGGTCATAATAGCGACCATAGCCGCCGAAGATGACCAGATCACGGTCAGCATTTACATCATATGCAAAGCCGATACGCGGCTGGATAGCGCCCTTGAAGCCCTTGCGGTTCGACCCCGTTGAAATGAAGTCATTAGGGTTGAACGCCTTGTTGAAGCCCGCCGTGTTGCGCATGACCGTCGCAATATCGGCAGGCGTCGTATATTCGTTGTTGAGCATGTTGGACTCGTAGTCCCAACGCACGCCCAGATTGAAGGTCCAGTGATCGTCAAAGGTCCAGTCGTCCTGAATATAGGCCCCGAACTGCATATTGTTAGACGTGATCCGCGGATCACCGTCGGCGATTTTCACGGCTACGGGCGTATTGGTTCCGCCATAAACGTAGGTCGCCGCATCATAAAAATATTCAGGGTTCCGACTACGATCGTTTTCTTCAGCCGTGTACTTATAGTTGGCCAGCTTGAAGCCACCCTTGATCACGTGTGTGCCGTACCATTCGATACCGGTCAGGGTCAGGTCATTGCGCAGGGTAACGCTTTCCTGCGCCTTGACCTGTGAATAGGGCGTACCGCCGAAGAAGGCGAGTTGGTTATTGATATTTTGCCCATTGATCAGCGTGATAGCCGGGTTGGTGGACAGCGGTGCCTGACGCCATTGCGCATCCTGATAATTCAGTTGCATGTCATTGAGCAGATTGCCCGCCCGGTGACGCCATTTGACACCAACGGCCTTGATTTCCTGATTGAGGGTTGAACCGCGCTCATAGGCCGTCAGACCGCCGAAGTTGCGAACATCGTCTTCCTTACGGTTGGTGACCGTCAGATCAACCGTATTGTTGTCATCGGCAAACCAGGTCAGCTTACCGAACACCATATCCTGTTGGAAGTTCTTGGCATAGCTGCCGTTATAGGCATTAGACAGAGCCGTAACGAGGGTCGGGTTCAGGGTATTCAAGCTGCCATTGTTGCGCATATCCACCGAATCCGACGGGCGCGCGTCCTTGCGGCCTTCGTAGGACATGTAGAAGTGCAGCTTGTTCTTGATGATCGGGCCGCCGATGTCGAAGCCGTATTCCTTGTTTTCGAAATCCTGTTTGGGGCCGGTGTCATAATAGTTCTGACCGATCATGCTCTTGGTCTGGAGCGTGCCGAACACCGTGCCGTGGAATTCGGTGCCGCCGGTCTTGGTGACGGCGGTGATGATGGCGGAACCCGCCTGTTCATATTCCGCCTTGAAGTTCTGGGTCGAAACCTTGAACTCCTGCACGGCCAGTTGCGGGAACGGGTTGCCGCGCGAGGCGTCCTGACCCGTCACTCCGCCTTGCAGCACCTGATTCTTCTGGCTCATACCGTCGATGAAGACGTTGACCTGGTTGGCGTTGACCGCACCGGCCTGAAAGGTTTTGCGCTCCGGGTCGGTGGACACCGCAACGCCGGGGGCCAGAGCCGCGAAGTTGAGGAAGTTGCGACCGTTCTGCGGCAGGTTTTCGATCTGGGCGCGCGAAATGGAGGTGGAGACTTCCGACTGACGCGGATTGTTGCGGCGCGAGGCGACGACGGTGACTTCCTGCACCGGCGCTTCAGCAGCGGCGAGGTCGGCATCGACTTCGATCGTCTGACCGACGGGCAGCACGGCCTGTTCGGTGCGCGTCGTGCCGTCCGGCGCGCGGAAGGTCACAGTATAGGTGCCCGGACGCAGACCAACGATCACATAGCGGCCATCGGCACGCACCGTAGCGGTCGCCTTGGCACCCGTATTGGCATCGGTCGCGGTGACCACCGTCCCCGCCGGAGCCGCCGAGACGCGGCCCTGAAGCGTGGCATCGGATTCCGCGGCAAAGACCGGGGCCGCCATCACGAGGGCGGCCGCCAGAGCGACGCCCGAAACCCCGAGGCTCAGACCTCGTGCACGAGACATATGAAGCATATCCTGTTCTCCCAAAGGACTGTTTTATTTGTATAAAACGCGATACTTACAGCGTTTGCAGAAACGCTTTAACGGCGGCGGCTGGACGCTCGCACCACCAGTTCAGGCCGCACGATCAGGCTGGCGGCCGAGGTCGAGGCCTCGGCAGAGCCCCGTTCGATCAACACGGACAAAAGTTCGAGGCTGCGCCGCCCTATATCGAAGACGCCGGCGCGCAGGGTGGAGATGGGCGGCGAGGCGTAGCGCGTCACCGGAATGTCGTCGAAACCGATGATGGCGATGTCGTCCGGAATCGACACGCCCGCCTCACGCAGGCCCAGGGTCGCCCCCAGCGCCATCATGTCATTGGCGGCAAACAGGCCGTCGGGCATCTGTTCCTGCGCCAGAAGGGTCTGCACGGCCGCATAACCCGCCGCGTCGGTGAAGTCGCCAGGCAGCACTTGCGGCGACAGATCGGCCTCTTTCAGCCCATCGAGATAGCCGCGCAGACGGTCCTGCGCCTCCAGATTGCTCTCAGGGCCCGCAATGTGCGCGATGCGGCGGCAGCTCTGTTCACGCAGGTGGCGCACGGCCTCCAGCGCGCCGGAATAGTTGTCAACGACAAGGCTCGGCAGGTCGGCCTGACCGCCCACCCCGCCCATCATGACCAGCGGCAGGTTGAACGGCAGCTTGCCGGACAGGTCGTCGGCATCGGCATAGGGGGCCATGACCAGCAGGCCATCGACGCGACCGGCCATGGCGCGCGCCGCCTTGACGGCCTCCTTTACGTCGCCGTGCGACCCGGACACCAGAATGTGCAGACCGCTGGCGCGTGCGGCAACGTCAATACCGCGAATGATCTCCGAGAAGAACTCGCCATAAATATCGGGCAGGATGACGCCGATGGTATTGGTGCGGCTCATGGCCAGAGCCCGCGCCGCGCCATGCGGCACGTATTTCAGCTTGCCGGCAGCCTCCAGTACGCGCTCACGCACCTCTTCGGTGACGTTGTCGAGGCCGTTGATGGCGCGCGATGCCGACGCGATGGACACCCCCGCCGCCTTGGCCACGTCATTGAGCGTTACGCCTGCTGCCATAAGAACCGAAACCCTGTTGCCTGTTATGTAAGCGCTTACATCGCCGTTTTGCGTTCTGTAAGCGCTTACAACAGCGCTGTCAATTCATCATGTAAGCGCTTACAGACAATGCGACATTCGGGCCACACTCCGAAAAGAGCCGGTCAGGCTCCGTGATCATCCTTGCGGTTCAGCACACCGCGCACCCGCGTGGACAGTTCGTCGGGCATGTAGGGTTTGTAGATGGTTTCAAACTCACGCGCATTGGTGTGGCCGTGCACATCGTCGGCAAAGCCCGTGGTAATCAGGATCGGCAGGTCGGAAAACAGTTGCCGCGCCTCCTTGGCGAGGGCGACGCCGTTCATCTTGCCCGGCATGACAATGTCGGTGAACAGAAGGTCCACCCCGTCCGGCCCTTTGAGATAGTCGAGCGCCGCCGAAGCGTTTTCACGCGCCACGACCTCATAGCCATCGGCCTCCAGTATCGCGCAGGCCAGTTCGCGCACCTCGCGATTGTCTTCAACCAGCAGGACTCGCTCGCCCTTACCCCGCGTCTGAGAGGTGCGTTCAGGCGCCGGGGCCTTGTCGTCGGCCCCCTGTACCATAGGGAAATAGAGGTGGACCGTCGTGCCCTGACCCGGCGTGCTCTCGACCTCAAAACCGCCGTCGGATTGTTTGACGAAACCATAGACCTGGGCCAGCCCCAGCCCCGTCCCCTTGCCCACCTCCTTGGTGGTAAAAAAGGGCTCGGTGATGCGGCTCAGCACTTCCGGCGGCATCCCTTCGCCGGTGTCACTGACCGACAGTTCGACCTGTTCGCCCTCCGGCCCGCTGCGGTTGGCGGTGCGAATCGTCACCCGCCCGCCTTCCGGCATGGCGTCGCGCGCATTGGCGAGAATATTGATCAGCGCCATTTCAAGCTGCACGGTGTCGATGCGGGCATTGGCCAGATCAGGGTCGAGATCAAGCTCTATCTCGATAAAGCTGCCCAGGGTGCGCGACAAAAGGTCGTTGAGGTCAGACACCACGCGGTTGAGATTGACGATGCGCGCCTCCAGCGGTTGCTTGCGCGAAAAGGCCAGCAATTGCTGCGTCAGGACGCGCGCCTTCTGAGCCGCCTGCATCACCGCCTCGTGGTAGCGATTGAGCTTGTCCGGCTGCTCGGTAACGGTGCGCGCCATCTGAAGATTGCCGATGATCACCTGGAGCAGGTTGTTGAAATCGTGGGCAATACCGCCGGTGAGCTGACCGATGGCCTCCATCTTCTGCGCCCGGCGCAGCGCCATCTCGGCCTCCCGCCGCCGCGTGACATCCAACTGCGAGCCGAAGAAATAGAGCAGCTTGCCGTCGCGGTCGAAGATCGGACTGACAAAGAGGGCGTTCCAGAAGGCCGTGCCGTCTTTGCGGAAGTTCTGGATTTCCACCGCAATATCGGTGCGGTCGCGGATGGCACGGCTGAGGTTGGCGATCATTTGGGGATCGGTCCCCTCGCCCTGCAGGAAGCGACAGTTGCGCCCCAGGACCTCTTCCATCTGATAGCCCGTGGTGTTGAGGAAGGCCTGATTGGCAAAGACAATGGGGTTGTCGGGCCGGTTGGGATCGGTGACGATCATCGGCATCCGCGTCATTTCGATCGCGGCAAAAAACAGGTCGTGACGGTCGTTCGACTCCACAACGCCGTGGCGCGCCGCCAGACGTTCCGGCGAGTCCGAAATGCCGCCTGAGGTGTCGCGCACATCGGTGCGGACCAGCTTTTGCAAGACATAGGTCTGCGCGTTTTCAAGGCTTTGCAGGGCCATGTCGGTGATGCGAAGGCTTTGCAGGTCGTCCTTATGCCGCATCTGCATCAGTTGCACGCTGCCCTTGGCGGCACCGAACATATTGTTCAGATCGTGCAGGGTCTGCCGGTCATCGGCTGACGGGGTAGAGGCTTGTGTCTTGGGTGTTTGATCGTCCGACATATATCCATCCGCCGGAGGTTCAACTGTCCGGGCGCACTACTCACATTGAGCCTTGGTTCTGCCGCTATGGAGATAAGGATAAAATATGAGTCGATGGCTCTGATATGCAGATCAGGGCTGCGGACCGCTTTTACGTGTCAGCTTTTTGTTGGTCGCGCCTTTTTTCCGAAAAGGGATACTCCCTTTATCGGATTGCGCTCCACCCACCACAGGACCGCGCTGACCAGCAACCAGCCGAGGAACCACGGCCCGGCGGTGCCGCGACGGCCCTCTCCCTTTGTCTCTGTCGGTCGCGCGTCATCAGCCACCAGAGCCTGAGTGGATTCGCGCGCCTCCAGCGCCTGTACGCCCGGCAAGGCCTTGTCCGACAGGACGTAAAAAGGCACGGCCTGCACCGTATCCGAGGTCGTCACGCGCAGCACATGCCAGCCGGCCTGCGCAGGCCACACGGCCGCGCAACGCGCCTCCCCCGTGGCCGTATCTACGACGGGGTGGCTGACACCGCCCTGCGGGTCGAGCACCTCGGCCGCACCGCTCAGGCCGCACAGGCTGACGCGCTGATGCACTCGGCCTGCGGTGACGGTCGGCAGGGCGGCATTTGAACGGCGAACCAGAGTTGAAAAGAGGCCACTCCACAAGGCCTGATGCCGACCGCCCTCACCGCTAAGGGTCAGGGCGAAACTGTCGGTTACGCTCCACAGGCCCACCCGCCCACGCCCTTCGGCCCGCCACAGGCCCAGAGGCTGCCCGCTGCTGTCCACGGCCAGAGGCACCGCATCGGCGCTGTCGAGGCGCAGGTTGAGTCGCGTCACGGTGGGAGCCTTGTCCTTGCTGCCCGCCGCTACAGGCAGGGAGACCGTCACCGGATCACCGGTGCCGCTGAGCCGCAGGCCAAGCGCGGCCCACTGGGCGCTCGTCGCTTCCGACGGCAGGGCTGTGGGCCGCAGCAACAGGCCCATACCGCCGCGCACAGCGCTGACCACGGCGGCGCGGCCACTGTCGCCCAAACCTTCCCAGCCACGTTCATCTATGACCAGCAGGTCGGCCTGGCTCAGCGTGGCGGCCGTCAGGGGCTGCGGCGCATCGCCCGCCGCTACACCGCCGCCCAGAGCGAATTGCGCCTGCATGTCGATACCGGCATCGGCGGCCCAGCGGCGCAGATATTTGATCTCCGGCCCCGGCGCGCCGCCAATCACCCGCACCCGCGCCGTCAGCGCCTCATCGACCCACACCGGCGCTTCGGCGGTTTCCACCACGGCTTTTGTGAAATCGCGCACCCGCACAGTGAAAGACACCGGCCCTGCCGCCTTGGCCGTGCCCGTGAGGACGGCCAGACCGCTGGCATCCGGTGTCTGGGTATCGACCACCGCGCCCGCCGGATCGAGCAGCTCGACCATGCCCCCCTTCATCCCATTGACCGTCACGCCGATCTGAAACGCGCCACCGGGGGCCACCCGCTCCGGCGTATCGAGCCGCACCACGCCGCGCGGCAGGGCTGACGGCACAAAACGCAGGGCTCGCCCTTCGACCGCCGCGCGGTCGCGTGGCGTCAGGCCGTCGCCCACCACGGTCAGGCGCGTCGCTTCGGGGTGGAGACGCAACGCCGTGGCCAGATCGGGCACGCGCTCAGCCCCCGGCACATTGGCTTCCGGCAGGGCGACGACGCGGTCGCCCGCCTGCGCATCGACCGCCTGCGCCCCGCGCGTGGCAACGATCAGCGTGCCGGGGGCGGCGGCCAGACGCGGCGGGAACAGGATCAGATACAGCAACAGCGCCGACACCGGCGTCAGGGCCAGAAGGATCACAAGCCGCGGCAGGGAGCGTTCGGCCGCCTCGGCCTTTCGCCACCACAGACCCAGCCGTGCCGTGGATAAAACCACGGCGGCCAGAAGCATAAGAGCCACGATCACAGACGGGGTCATCTCGGTCGCTCCAGGGCATCCAGATAGCGGCCACCGGACGCCGTCACCGCCGGGCGGCGCACGACACCCGCAGGCGGGCGGGTCAGGACGCGCCATAACTGCCCCCGCAGCGTCTGACGGCACGAGGTACAGCCGGGATCGGCGCGCACCGCCTCGACCGCCGCCAGCAGCGACAGCGGGTCGCTAACCCGGCCTTCATTGGCGCGCAGCCAGCCATCGAGCGCCGCCAGTGGCATATCCCTTTTCGCCCCCGGTGTCTCGGCCAGTGCCGTCCAGAGGGCCACGACGGGGGCATCCGGTGACGGGGCCGCCGTCACCGCGAAGGGCACGGGCGCAATGCCCTCACGCTTGCCCGTCATGCGGCGGTTGTTGTCGATGGGCGGTAATTCCGGCCCGACGCGCGACAGGAAGATGCGCGTCGCCTGCTGCACCTCCTTGATATAGCCCAACGCCTTGTAGGCGTGCGGCAGCGCGGTTTGCGGGTTCCCCTGTCGCAAATGCAGTTCCGACTGCCACATCTCATCCAGCGCCTTTTTCAGCGTGGCGCGCGTTTCCGGATCGAGCAGGGTCGCGGCTTCGGGCTCATCGTGCGTGTGGCCGTACTCCGCCGTCACATTGCCGCCGTCACCAAACACGGGTGCGGCATTGCCCTTTGACTCGCCATGATCATGACCGTCCCCGGCGCTGTGCTCATCGCCGTGCGTCCCCTCCTGACCCGGCGGGGCTTCGCGTTCGCCCTCGGCCTCTTCGCCCAGAAACTGCCCATAACGCAGGCGCAGCAGACGCTGATCGACGGCTATGGAGTCCGAGCGGCTGAGGAAGGTATCGGGTTTGAGGCGCGGCTTCTCCTTCAGCAGGGCTTCGATGTCGATAATGATCTGCCTCTGGCTGCGGAAATAGGCCGGCAGGGTTTTACGCGCCAGGGCCTCCAGCCCCGTGCTTTCGGCCCCCAGATCGGACGGCCAGCGCAGGATCAGGCTGGGGGAGCGCACCTCCTGCGGTGAGGGGGTGCGATTGTCGTGCACGGTCAACTGCACGATCAGGTCGTCGCCCACGGCAAAACCGAGTGAGTTGAGGTCCAGCCGCGTGGCAAAGCGCTTATCGGCTGCGCCGCCAGTGCCGCTCAAGGTCATCGTCCGTTCACGGAAGGTGATGTTTTCGCCCTGCCCCTGCGCCTGAATGATGCGCAGTTCGGCGGTGGGCGCGACGCCGTAATCGTCACTGGCGCCAAAGACCAGCGGCCACTGGGTCTGACCCGGCGTGACCAGAGTCAGGGCGCGGTCAGGAAGGACGGCCTCGACCTTTGGCGGCGCATCCGGCGTGACTTCCAGCCGATGCAACGGTTGCGCCGGCAGGCCGTCGGCGGCGAGGCGATAGAGGCGCGAGCGGTCGGCGCTCAGGGTAGCGGTCCATCCGTTGCCGTCGCGGCGCAGGGCCACGCTCTGACCATCATGGAAGACCAGCCGCTCATTGGCGGCGTCCGGCGCAAAACGCAGCCGCCAAGTCAGCCGGGTGTTTTGCGGCACTTTGAGATCGAGGGTCGTTTCGCGGTGTGCCGCCTGCCGCGTATAGGCGGGCGGGGTGACGGCGACCTCGGCGGAGATCAGTTTGGGCGCGCCCGCTTCAGCGCGTCTGAGCGCAACCGGCGTCACGCGAATTTGCGGCCACCAGACAAACGCCGCCGTCAGGGCCGCTATCCCCAACCCTGCCGCCACTGCAAAGCTGACCGGCTTCCAGCGCCACGGGGGTGTCAGCACCGCCGGAGACGGCAGGCGCTCGATCAGGCGTTGCCGTTGCAGGATCTGCAAGGGGTTGAGGTTTTCGGCGCGCGCAAACAACAGATCGGCACTGTCTTCCATCTCGGCACGGTGAGCATTGAGCGCCGCAATCACCCAGGCGCGGTCAAAGCGCCGCAATCGCCACAAAGCCAGCCCGAAGGCCACGAACAGGCCGAGGCACAGGGCCATCAAAAGCCCCGCCTTTGCGCCCACGGCCCAACCCGCAAAGGCCATAGCGACGATCAGCGGCAGGGCCGTCAGCCCGTCGTTCAACAGGCTGCGCAAACGCGCCGGGCCGGTAAAGCGCTGAGTCGTCATGGCGCGGCCCTCCGGCGGGCGGCGGTGGCCAGCAGGCGCTCAACCCCGAACAAGACCGCCACCAGCAGGGCCAGCCACGGCGTCAGTTCCTCAGACGGGCGGGTGAAAATAGAGCGCCCCACGACCGGGATCAAATCGCGCGCCTCGACACGCGCCGGTGATGGGTTCGGACTGAGAACGGCAGCCAGTTGATCCGGAAAGGTCGGCTCCAGCAATTCCGTAAAAACCGCCGGACCGAGGGGCCGCGTCAGGCGCAGCCACTGCCCCCGCCCCTCGCCCTGGGCCTCCATCAAAGGTGCGCCGGTGGCATCGCGCCACGCGACGCGGCGCTGCGGTGACGCAGGCCAGACCGTTTGCGCCCCCAACAGGACCGTTCCACCGGAATGCACCCGCGCCCTGACGGCAGACGGGACGTTACCGCTGCCCAGCCACACCAAAACCCGATCCTTTGGCGGCAGGGCGGCATCCGCCCCGGCGGCTTCGAACGGAGTCTGCCAGGCGGCAGAGACGGCGCGGAACCACCGCACATCGGCGGCGCGGTCCGGCGCATAGCGCAGGCTGAGAACGGGCAGTTTCGTCGTCATGGACTGAGCGGCGGGCATGGCCCCGGCCACGATGCGCCAATCGACCGTGCGGCTGAGGATCGGGCGCTCAGCATCCACCCCTTGAAGGGTTTGCGGCACCACGACGGTCAGCTTTACCCCTTGCGGCAATTGCGCATCGAGCTGCCGCAGACGACTGCTCACCTCGCCCACTGCTCCCGGCGTGTCGCTTAAGCGTGGAAAACCCGCCGTCAGCCAATGCGCCTCGGCGTCTTCCCTTGCCGCCTGCTGCGCCGCCTTTGGATCAGCCCCCGGTACCACAGTCACATAGGGCTTGTCGCTGAGCGGTGCCGTGAGGACCGGCCGCGCCAGCAGCAGGCCCAGCACGGCGATCAGCAGCAGCCGCACCCACAGCAGCGGCCATTCGCTGAACCGGATACGCTGGCGCGGTTTGGGGCGCGGATCGAGCCAGCGCAGGGCGGCGAAGACCACCGGACGCAGCTCGTCGCGCCGCATCAGGTGGATGACCAGCGGCACGACCACGGCCAGCAGGGCCGCCAGACCTAACGGGAACAGGAGGGCGGGCATCAGGCCGTCTCCTTTCCTGATGGCTTTTGGCCAAAGAGTCGCCACAGCGGCGCATCCACCGGCTCATCCAGCCAGTAGGGCGTGTGCCGCACCCCCGCCGCGAACAGCCGCGCCTCAAAGGCCTGACGGGCGGCGGCAAAGCGCTTGAGGAAATCAGTGCGCAGGGCCTTGCCGTCACCCAGCACCTCGGCCCCGCCTTCGGGATCATCGAAACGATAGCCGCCCTGAAACGGAAAATCGCGCTCCTCGGCCGTCAGGGTCTGCACCATCAGCACGTCGCGCCCGGCCGCCGACAGGCGCGTCATCAGCTCAGTGCAGCCCTCGTCAAAGCCGTCGCTGAACACCATGACCATGTCCTGCGCGCGGATGCGACCCCACACCGGCGACAACTGCGCCAGTGACGGAAACCCGCCCTCGGTCTTCAATTTGAACAACTCCAGCCGCAGACGGTCGCGCGCCTTAAGCCCCGCCGCGGCCTCGACCACCGCCACGCCGCGATCGCTGAGGGTGATCAGGCCGAAGGCGTCCCCCTGACGCAGGGCCAGTTCGCCGACGCAGGCCGCCATGGCCTTGGCGGCCTCAAGGCGGCTCCAACCGGGCTTGAGGGCTTTTTGAGTGGTCGCATTTCCGGGCGAAAAACCGGTACCTACTTTTTCTGGAAATGCTCCGTCGGATTGCCCCATCGAGGCCGACAGATCGAGCACGGTCCACACCCTGAGCGGGCTTTCACGCTCGGATTCACGCACGAAAAACTTGTCCGAGCGCGCATAGAGCTTCCAGTCGATCTGACGCAGTTCGTCGCCCGGCTCATAGGCACGGTACTGCGCAAACTCCAGCCCTGCGCCGCGTGAACGCGACGCGTGCAGCCCGATCCCCGACGCCCCGGACGCGCGGCGCGCGAACAGGCGCAGGCCTTTCAGCCTGTGGCGCACCTCAGGAGGGATCGGGTCGTACACCATGCGTTCAGAGCTTTACGGCGCTCAGAATAGCGGCCACGACCGTATCGGGGGCCACGCCCTCGGCCTCAGCGGCAAACGACATCAGCAGGCGGTGGCGCATGACGGGGGCCGCCAGCGCCATCACGTCGTCGCGCGTCGCCGCCAGTCGCCCCTGCAACAGGGCGCGCGCCTTGGCCGCCAGCACCAGAGATTGCCCGGCGCGCGGCCCCGCCCCCCATTTGATATAGGTGTTGACGGCCTGCGGGGCGGCCTCACCCGGCCGCGTGGCGCGCACCAGCCGCGTGATCCAGCGCAGCAGGTCTTCGCCCACATGCACATCACGCACCAGCTTTTGCAGCACCAGCACGTCCTCGGCCCCCATCACCTTGGGCACGGCCCCGCCGCCCGCACCCGTCGTCTGGCGCAGGATATCGTGTTCTTCGGATTCCGTGGGGTAATCGACGCGGATATGCAGTAGAAAGCGGTCGAGTTGCGCTTCGGGCAGCGGATAGGTCCCGGCCTGCTCCAGCGGGTTCTGCGTCGCCAGCACGAAAAAGGGCGACGGCAGGGTGTGCGTCACCCCGGCGTAGGACACGGTGCGCTCCTGCATGGCCTCCAGCAGGGCGGCCTGCGTCTTGGGCGGCGTGCGGTTCAGTTCGTCGGCCAGCAGCAGGTGGGTAAAAACCGGCCCCGGCTGGAAACGGAAATGGCGGTGGCCGGTCCCGTGATCCTCTTCCAGAAGCTCGGTCCCCAGAATATCGCTGGGCATCAGGTCGGGAGTGAACTGCACGCGGCGGAATTGCAGCTCCAGCGCCTGCCCTAGGGAGCGCACCAGCAGCGTCTTGCCCAGCCCCGGCACACCCTCCAGCAGGCAATGCCCGCCGGCCAGGAGCCCGATCAGCAGTTGCTCGACCACATCGGCCTGACCGACAATGGCCTGAGCGATGGCCTGACGCAGGTGGCCGAGGCGGGCCAGCCTTTCCCTGATCTCGGTTTCACTGATCGACATATCATAATCCCCATAATCCGGCCCCGGAGGCGAAGGCCGTCTGATGTCTCAACTCGACAAAGCGTAGATGACAATATTGACGCCGAATTTGGTATTGTCTTCGGCCAGAAAGCGCTTGTTGCGCCAGTCGTAATCCCACTCGCAGCCATAGTCCTTGTTGGAATAGAGGACGCCCAGACGGCCATTGATCTCTATGCCCTTCAGATAGTCGTGAACCAGATCGTCGCCCCAGCCGTTCAACTCAAACGAGGTATTGGGCGGGCCGTCGAACTGGAAAAAGCTCTTATAAATGGCGTGCGTATTGGGTAGTTTTTTCAGCGCCTGTGGACCGAAGATCGTCGCCATCTGCCGCTCGAACGACTTGGCGAACAGGCCGTCAATGTCGTGATTGCAGTCATCGACAAAGACAAACCCGCCATTTCTGACATAGGTCTCGAAATTGCGCCGCTCTGCCGGGCTGAAATCGACCAGCTTGTGCCCGGCCATGTAGCAGAAGGGTGCGCTGAGCATCTTCGGATCGGACAGGTCGATCACGTGCTCCTTCGGATCAACGCGCAGGGTCGTGTAGTCGATCAGGGAGGTGATCAGATTGGCCGGCATCCGCTGATCGACGTCCCAGTCACCGGAGGCGTATTTCAGGCGCGTGAACCAGAAATCATAGCTGGCCGCCCGCGCCGGACGTACCAGCGCCGCCGCCAGCCCCCCGGCAAGCAGAGACAGAAACGCTGCACGATTCAGCCCCCTCTCCCTTGAGGGAGAGGGCTGGGGTGAGGGGGGAGTCACAGACGGCATACCGAGTCTTTTGACCTCCCCCTCACCCGGCGCGTTGCGCCACCCTCTCCCTCAAGGGAGAGGGGATGTTTGCAACTACACCGCATCCGACAAGGACGTGAAGGTAAAGTCACGCAGCTTCATCGGCGGGATCATCATCACGAACGGCGATTCATCGTCGCCGACACGTACCGGCTTGCCCAGCTCTTCGATATTGTTGAGCATGATGACCGGCGACTCGTTAAAGCGGAAGTTCTTGATCGGATACTTGATCTGGCCGTTTTCGATATAGAAGGTGCCGTCGCGCGTCAGACCCGTCAGCAGCACGGTTTGCGGATCGACCATGCGGATATACCAGGTGCGGGTGACCAAAATCCCTTTTTGCGTAGAACGCACGAGGTCCATGGTCGATTTCGAGCCACCTTCCATGATCAGGTTGCCGGGCGAGGCGTCGGCGGTCTTGCCCTGCTTTTGCGCCCAGTAGCGGGAATATTGCAGGCTGGCCACCTTGCCCTTTTCGATGATGGGCAGGCGCTTGCGCGGCAGACCTTCGCCGTCCCATGGCAGTACGGCGGCGTCCGGGTGCGACGGGTCGGCATAGACGGTGACGCGCGGGTCATAGACCTGTTCCCCCAGCTTGTTGCCGCCGCCCTTTTTCGACAGGAAGCTGCGGCCTTCGTCGGCCGAGCGCGCGTCAAAATAGTTCATCATGAACGAGATCAGGCCCGCCGAGGCCGCCGGTTCCAGAATGACCGTATATTTGCCGGGCTCCAGCGCCTTGGCGTCGGCGGAGTCGGCGGCCTTCTTCATGGCGATCTGGATTTCTGTGTCCGGCTTGAAGTCGGCGACGTTCTGAAGGTTGCGCGCCACCCAGCCCGAACCGCGACCATCTTCGGTGCGCACCGTGCAGGTATAGTCCACCGAGGTGGCCTTCTGATACCCGAAATTGCCGTTGGAATTGGCAAAGGCCGAGAAGCCCTGACCGTCCGACAGGAAGCCCGCCGCGATCAGCTTGGCCTGCTTGCACGGGGTGATCGACTTGGCGGCCACCTCAGCGCGCTGCGCCGGCGTGATGGCGGCGGTCGCTTCGCTGAAGGTGTTGGTCGGCGTGTAGGTCTGCTTGCCCACGGCCGGCATGAATTCCGGGTTTTCCGGCGCCAGTTTGGCCAGGTCTTCGGCCCGGCGCACCACGCGCTCCAGAGAGGCGTCGTCAAAGGCGTTGATGGTGGCGATGCCGACGCGCTTGCCGAAGGCCACCTGAACCCCCAGCTCGGTATTGGTCACGACGCCGCTGGTCGAGACATTGTTCAGCGCAAAGCGGATATTGCCGTTGATAGCCCCCGACAGGGTGGCGGTGCATTCGTCGGCCTTCGACAGCTTGATAACCTTGTCGAGAATGGCCTTGGCTTCGGCTTCGGTAAGGATGCCCATATCTGTAATCTCCCAATCGGCCGATTAACCGAGCGAACGCGCGGTGTTGATGACATTGATGCCGTTGAAACGGCTGGTGGAGGAGCCGTGCGACACCGCCGACACCTGACCCGGCTGCCCCTTGCCGTCGAAGAAGGAGCCGCCCAGACGATAGTCGCTTTCGTCGCAGACCGCTGAACAAGCGTTCCAGAATTCCGGCGTGCGGATCTGATAGGCCACGTCCTCGATCATCTGGGTGATCTTGCCGTTCTTGATCTCATAGAAGAGCTGTCCGCCGAACTGCGCATTGTAGCGCTGCTGGTCGATCGAGAAGGAGCCATCGCCCACAATGTAGATGCCGTTTTCGACGCCCTTGATCATGTCGGCGACGCTGAGCTTCTTTTTACCCGGCTCCAGCGAGATATTGGCCATACGCTGGAACTGCACCGACGACCACGAGTCGGCGTAGCAGCAGCCGTCTGACTCCGTCTTGCCCAGAATATGGGCCTGATCGCGGATGGCCTGATAATCGACCAGCTTACCGTCGCGGATGATGTCCCACTTCTTCGTCTTGACGCCTTCGTCGTCGTAACCGACGAAGCCCAGTGAGCCGAACTGCGTCTTGTCGGCAACGATATTGACGTTTTCCGAGCCGTACTGGAACTTCGCTTCGCGCTTGTCCAGCGTGGCGAACGAAGTGCCGGCGTAATTGGCTTCGTAGCCCAGAACGCGGTCAAGCTCGGTCGGGTGCCCCACCGATTCGTGGATGGTCAGCCACAGGTGGCTGGGGTCGAGCACCAGATCGTACTTGCCCGGCTTGACCGAAGGGGCCTTCAGCTTTTCGCGCGCGTGTTTGGCGGCGGCGATGGCGTCTTCCTTCATATCATAGCTGAGGCCATAGCCGGTGACGCCCGCCGGATCGGTGAACTTGTGTTTGGCTTCGCCATCCAGATATTCATAGCCCAGACCCATCGGTGCCGACAGGCCATCGCGCGTGCGGAACTTGCCCGATTGCTTGTCAATGGCGGTGACCGTCATCGGCACCCAAATGCGGTGCACGTCCTGATCAATGTAGGAGCCGTCGGTCGAGGCAAAATACTTCTGCTCGTTGACGAGGAACATCATCGAATTGACATAGTCGGCCCCGGCCTTCAGCGCGGCGGTATTGACGTCGATCAGGCGGTCGGCCTTTTCCTTGATCGGCACGTCCATGCTGTTTTTCTTGATCGGCGTCTTCCACGACACCTCACCAACGCCCTTGACGGGGGCCAGCTTGACCGGAACGGTCTGGATCTTTGCATTGGCCTTGGCGATGGCGACGGCCTGTTTGGCGGCCTTCGCCACGGCGTCGGTGGTCAGGTCGTTGGTCGCCGCAAAGCCCCAGGCGCCGTCGGCGATGACGCGGATACCGGCACCCAGCGACTCGGTATTGACCACGTTCTCGACGCGGTCTTCGCGCGTGATGACGAACTGACGCAGATAGCGCCCGACGCGCACGTCGCAATAGCTGGCGCCGGAGGCCGTCGCGGCGTTCAGCCCGGCATCGGCCAGAGTCTTCTTCACCTTGACGTCGATCGTCTCCTGAAGCGCTTCGGCGGCGACGGCCCGCCCGTAAAGCGACGGCACGAGCAGGGTGCCCGCCGTCAGGCCGGTCATGGCCAGAAAGTCGCGTCTGTGCACGGCGTATCTCCTTAAAAGATGTCCGGAATGAAAGGATGCTCCGGAACGCCACGCATCGCGCCCGCCCCGTTACGGCTGAGACGATCACCCCGTCAAAAAAGCGTCAAGTTGCTTTTTGTTAATAAAGGCGGATTGGAGATATTTTATACAGATTTTTAGTCTTCATCCCCTTTGCGTAGAGGAAGGCTCAAAAAACGGCGAGGACGCCGCCGCCTAATTCAGCCGCTTAGCCGAGAGCACCTTCACCGGATTTTCGAGATTCTGCCCATCCCAGCCGCCCTCGATCTTCTTTTTGGTGATCTTGCCGTTGAGGATTTTCTTCACCACGTCCATGCCCGACACCACCTTGCCGAAGGCGGCATAGCCCTGATTGTCGCCTTCCGGATCACGCCCGGCGTCCATATAGGTCATGTCGCCGACGGAGATGGTGAACTGATTGCTGGCCGTGCCCACCGCATAGCGCGCCGTGGACAGCGTACCGTCGGTGTGAGACAGGCCGGTCTGCGAGGTCGGTTCGTGCGGGATCGGCTGATAGCGATGCCCCGCCGCCTCGACCTGAATGAAGCCGCCCTTGCCCGACTTCATGGCGCGCCAGAACTGGGCGTCGGTCATCTTGCCGGAATCGACATATTGCAAAAAGTTGGCGGTCGAAATGGGCGCGTGCTTACCATCGAGCTCCACCACAATATCGCCCTTGGTCGTCTGGATCAGTACGCGCACGCTGTCCGGTGGCACAGGCAGGTCACGATAGAGCGGCTTGGGCTTGGCAGGCACGGGCCTGGCAGCCTCGGCGTTTTCAGCCGGTTTCTGTTGGGAGGGAAAACAGCCTTGCAGGAGCGTCGCCCCCATTAGTGCCGCCATACCGATCATCCATTGCCGCCGCTGCGTCATACTGTGCTCCCTGTATGGCGGTAAAACTATCGGAAAGCGGGCGGGCTTGGCAACCGGGTTCACCCTCACGATTCCGCTTTACGTTCAGGCAATCAGTGGTAACGCTTATACTAACAAAGAGGAGCGCGCCATGATCCAGGGCCCAAGGCTCGATAACCTGCTACCGCCCCTGACGGCGGAGGATGTCGCCGGGATGGATGACGAGCTGACGCGGCTGCGACGGCTGATGGAACGTGGAGAATCGGCCGGGCTGGCGGGGGGACCGATCCTGCTGTGGTGGGGCAGTGTGCTGGGGATCGGCCATCTGTGCCTGAGTCTGGCCTATGCCGGACTTCTGCCGGCCCTGCCCTATGGCCTCTTTTATTTTACCGCAGGACTGATCGGCACAGTGGTCATCGCCCTGCGCGTGCGCAAACACAGCCTGTTGTCCAACTGGCGAACCGAGGCGGTCTCAGCGGCATGGCTGTTCGCCGCCGCCGGTATCTTCGTCTATTCGATCGGCAATGTCCTCGCCAACAGCTACAATCCTGTGTCAAACATGGCCTTTCTGGCGATCGTGTTTGCCCTGATCAGCGCCGTGACCGGAGCGGCGTGCCGCCGCGACTGGATGATTGTGCCCTCGGTTGGGTGGCTGGCTATGGCGGCCCTGAGCTTTATGTTTGGCGATAATGGCGCCTTGCGGACACTGGTTTTTGCCGTGGCCTCCGTGGTGCTGATGGTCGTGCCAGGCTGGGCCCTGACCGATCTGGCGCGTCAGGCCCGGCAGGTCAAACAGGCATTGGGCCTGCGGCTCACCGGCTCTTGACATTAATTCTGCTTTAAATTTATATACCCCCGGGATTAATTTTTCGGGGGCATGTCGTTATGTCTTCATTCAGATTGCTGATCGGCCTGATGCTGTGGTTGATTACGCAGGCCGGGGCGAAGCTGCAAACCGATATGGAGAGCTTCGTATGAAGGCCCTTTTTCTTAAAATCATGATCGGCCTGCCGATGGGGATCATGGCTCTGCTGATGATCGTTCAGTCGCCGAAACTGTGGGCGCATACCGGCCATCGGCCCGACGTTTTCGGTCTGGCGCTGTTGCAGGGCGGCTTACCACTGTTGCCATATGGCTTCTTCGCGATTGCCCTGTGGTTCGCCGCCGACACGATCGCCCGTTTTCGTCCGCATACACCGCGGGAGCCGGTCCTGTGCAAAGGGCTAGGCCGCAGCGGGGCGGGGTTGATGCTTGGCGGTCTGGCTATAGGTCTGAACGCCACACCTTGGGTATGGGGCGAGGTCTATAACAATACCGGTCGGCAGCCCGGCGTCACGAATGACGTCCTGCTGACCCTGACTTTTGTGGCTCTGGGCCTCATCTTGCTTGGCCTAAGCCAGCGCATCCGCGCGCTTCAGACGGCGCGCGAGGCCCTGTCGGCGGAACTGGAGCAGTACGTCTGATATGCCGGTCAATGTAACGCTTGATGTGATGCTGGCCCGGCGCAAGATGCGCGCCAAGGATTTGGCCGCACAGGTCGGCATCTCGGAAACCCAGATGTCGCTTCTGCGCACCGGAAAGGTGAAGGGGATGCGTTTCGATACCCTGTCGAAAATCTGCTTTTTGCTGGACTGTCAGCCCGCCGATATCATGGAATATCTTCCCGACCCAGCGGATCTGTCCCTTAAGGCCGGCGACTGAGCCCTGCCCCATTCCGGTCACGTCCGTGCGGCCTGTATAGGGGTGACAAGGAGCCTCACCATGTTCAAACCCGTCCTGTTCGCTGTGCTGGTCCTGAGCGCGCCCATGGCCTTTGCACAGGAAACACTCCGCGAAGGTTCCACCGTCAGGGACGGCGAAGCGTGGGTCACCGACGTGGTGGTGACCGCGCGCCTGCCCGGTCCGGCCCTGTGGCGGGTGCGCAAGGGCGATAGTGAGGTCTATGTGCTGGGGGCCATGCCGGTGATGACCAAGCGTATTCCGTGGGATTCGAAGCGCGTCGAGCGCGTTATCGGCCTGTCGAATGTACTGCTCACCGCGCCCGAAGCCAAAGGCGGGCTGATCGGCGGCGCGCGACTGCTGATGGATCGCCGCCTGCCGCTGGGCAAAACGCTGGATGAAGTCTTGCGGCCCGATCTGTCGAAGCGCTTTTATGCGCTGGCCGACACCTACGGTCTGGACCGCCAAAAGTACAAAAAACTGTCGCCCATCTGGGCCGCAGCCACACTGCGCGAAGACGTCTATGACAAGGCGGGGATAGCCACGCGCGACCCGGAAAAGACGCTGCTTCGGTTTGCCAAGGCGCAGAAGCTGAAGACCAGACCGTCGGGCAGCTTCTCCGTGGCCAAGACTCTGGGGCGCATCGACGATTTCAGCGCGCAACAGGAGGCGTATTGCGTCGCCGCCACGCTGGATGAGATCGACTTTGCGGTCAAAAACGCCCGCGCCGCCACCAAGGCCTGGGCCATTGGCGACCTTAAGGCCGTGCAGCGTTTGTCACCGGATTCGGCGCTACTGGCCTGCCTCGAAGGCGCACCGTCCACCAAGGCCATGCTGGGGCAGTCCGTCGAACAGACGGTTCGAGCGATCAACAAGGCGCTGGAAACACCGGGCAAGTCGATAATGGTTCTGCCCTTGTCGGCGCTGCTCACCCCCGGCGGAGCGTTGCAGCAACTGGAACAGCAGGGCGCGACCGTAACCACACCCGCGCTTTGACGTCATATGAATGTCATTGGACCCCGCGCATCCCACGCCCTAAACTGACCCCATGAAGCTGCTACCCCTCCTCGCCGCCGCCCTGCTTATCGCCTCACCGGTTTCTGCCGAGACCCTGCGCCTGATGAGCTACAATATCCGCTACGCCAATCCGCAGGACGTGCCGCCCTGGCCGGAGCGCGGCCCGCGCATGGCGGCGCAGATCGCCTTTGTTCAGCCCGACGTGCTGGGCCTACAGGAGGCCCTGCTGCCGATGGTCGATGACCTGTCGCAGGCCCTTGAAGACTATGACCATTACGGGGTCGGTCGCGATGACGGCGCCAAGGCCGGCGAAAGCACAACCGTTTTCTGGCACCGCAGCCGCTTTGAAAAAGTCTCAGCCGTGACGCAGTGGTGCGGTCAGACGCCCGATACGCCATCGAAGGACGCCGATGCCGCCCTGCCGCGCACCTTCACCCGTCTGATCCTCAAGGACAAACGCAGTGGTCAGGTCTTTGATGTGCGCAATGCCCATTTCGACCATGTCGGTGTCAAGGCGCGCGAAAACTGTGCGGCGCAGATTCTGAGCCTGCCGACTGTGCCGGGCGCGCATCTGATCGTGCTGGGCGACTTTAACAGCGGCCTCACCAGCGCGCCCTATAAGCGCTTCACCGCCGACACCAGCCCGCTGAAAGATACCCGCGTCGCCAGCCTGCGCCGCTTCGGCCCGACGGGCACCTTCAACGACTTTGATATCCGTCAGACCGATGGCGACGCCATCGACCACATCTTTGTCGAACGCGCTCTGACTGTGACCCGTTTTGCCACCCTAACCGACAGCTTTTCGGGCAAGGTCATTTCCGACCACTTCCCCATCGTGGCCGATATCGAGCTGAAATAGGTATAGGTAACCACAGGTGACACAGATTTCACAGATGGGCGCTTCGCGCCTGTGAGGTGGCAACCGAAGCGCTTTCGGCCTAAGTCCCTTAATCTGCGCCGTCTGTGAAAACTGTGGTTTGACCCACTCATTTCACCTCAAGCCCGGCGAAAAAATTTCACACGAATTCGCTGCGGCACTTCTTGACTCTCTCCGGTACCGACCCTAACTCAGGGGCGCGTTAGCACTCGGACATACTGAGTGCTAACATTCATCTGAATAACATCGGAGACATCATATGAGCTTTCGTCCGCTGGGCGACCGCGTTCTCGTGAAGCGCGTTGAAGAAGAAGCCAAGACCAAGGGCGGGATCATCATCCCTGATACGGCCAAGGAAAAGCCGCAAGAAGGCGAAGTCGTCGCTGTCGGGCCGGGCGCCCGCAACGAAAAGGGCGAGCAAGTCGCTCTGGACGTGAAGGTCGGCGACCGCGTGCTGTTTGGCAAGTGGGGCGGCACCGAGGTCAAGCTGAACGGCGAAGACCTGCTGATCCTCAAAGAATCCGACATCCTGGGTGTGGTTGAGCGTTAATCCGCTCTGTCCCTCCCTATCCCGATAATACGCAACCAAAGGAACACCCGAAATGGCTGCTAAAGACGTACTGTTTTCCTCGGACGCGCGCGACAAGATCCTGCGCGGCGTCAATGTCCTCGCCAATGCCGTGAAGGTCACGCTTGGCCCCAAGGGCCGCAATGTCATCCTTGAAAAGTCGTTCGGCGCGCCGCGCTCGACCAAGGACGGCGTCTCGGTCGCCAAGGAAATCGAACTGGCCGATAAGTTCGAAAACCTAGGCGCGCAACTGATCCGTGAAGTTGCCTCCAAGACCAACGACAAGGCCGGTGACGGCACCACGACCGCCACGGTTCTGGCTCAGGCCATCGCCGTCGAAGGTCTGAAGTCGGTGTCTTCGGGCCGCAACCCGATGGACCTGAAGCGCGGTATCGACAAGGCCGTGGCCGTTGCCATCGCCGAAATCAAGGCTTCGTCCAAGCCCGTCACCTCGAACTCGGAAATCGCTCAGGTCGGCACCATCTCGGCCAACGGCGACACCGAAGTCGGTCAGATGATCGCTGACGCCATGGCCAAGGTCGGCAACGAAGGCGTGATCACCGTCGAAGAAGCCAAGACCGCCGAAACCGAGCTGGACGTCGTCGAAGGCATGCAATTCGACCGCGGCTACCTGTCGCCCTACTTCGTCACCAACCCGGACAAGATGGAAGCGGTCCTCGAAGACCCGTACATCCTGATCTTCGACAAGAAGATCTCGACCCTGCAACCCATCCTGCCGATCCTCGAAGCCGTGGTTCAGTCGGGCCGCCCGCTGCTGATCATCGCCGAAGACGTCGAAGGCGAGGCTCTGGCCACGCTCGTCGTCAACCGCCTGCGTGGTGGCCTGCGCGTCGCCGCCGTCAAGGCTCCGGGCTTCGGCGACCGCCGCAAGGCCATGCTGGAAGACATCGCCATCCTGACCGCCGGTCAGGTGATCTCCGAAGACATCGGCATCAAGCTTGAGACCGTGACCCTCGACATGCTGGGCCGCGCCAAGAAGGTGACGATCACCAAGGAAACCACCACCGTGGTCGATGGCGTCGGTGAAAAGGCGGAAATCGAAGGCCGCGTGGCTCAGATCAAGCAACAGATCGAAGAAACCACCTCGGACTACGACAAGGAAAAGCTGCAAGAGCGTCTGGCCAAGCTGGCCGGCGGCGTCGCGGTCATCCGCGTCGGCGGCTCGACCGAAGTCGAAGTGAAGGAAAAGAAGGACCGCGTCGATGACGCCCTGAACGCGACCCGCGCGGCCGTGGACGAAGGTATCGTTCCGGGCGGTGGTACGGCTCTGCTGAAGGCGTCGAAGAAGCTGGCCGACCTGACCGGCGACAATGACGATCAGACCGCCGGTATCGCCATCGTGCGCAAGGCTCTGCAGGCTCCGATCCGTCAGATCTCGGAAAACGCAGGCGTCGAAGGCTCGATCGTCGTCGGCAAGGTGCTGGAATCGAACGAAGCCAACTTCGGCTTCAACGCTCAGACCGAAAAGTACGTGGACCTGGTCGCCGATGGCGTCATCGACCCGGCCAAGGTTGTGCGTACCGCTCTGCAAGACGCCGCTTCGGTGTCGGGCCTCTTGATCACGACGGAAGCCGCCGTGGTCGAAGCCCCGAAGAAGGAAGCGGCCCCGGCTATGCCCGGCGGCGGCATGGGCGGCATGGGCGGTATGGACTTCTAATTTGGGTCACGTCCCGATCCTGCGGATCGGGACGTGGACAAAGGTCCATAGCGAGAAAATTTTTCTCGAAGCGGTTCTTCGAAAAATTTTCGAGTCTTATGTGGAAAGAGCGGGTCGTGAGACCCGCTCTTTTTTACATCACTTCGCTGTAAATCCAGACCTGTTGACGATTTTCATACGGCGGATCAAAGTCATCGTCGCGCCAGTAGGTGCTGTAGCCTTGCTCCCTAAAGCCTGCTTTTACTTTCAGACCGTAAGACTTCATCAGACTGCGCGAGGTCGGTATGGGCACCCATAGATCATTCACATCCGAACGGATTGCGAAAGCCGCCCAATAATCCTGATCGAAAAACACATCGACGCTACTGCGAAACAGGTCTGGATAAGAGATTATGGCCGTTACCCGTGCATGACGGAGGTGTTCAGGTTTGCTGGATTGCATCTTTGCCGCTGCGCGCAGGATAAGCTCTATATAACGACGCTGGGTATGCAGCGAGGATCGAGGCGGATTGATCAGCCCGCTCCAAACAGGCGTTTTCCAGTTATTAAATCCCCGTCCACGCGGTGTTGCCTCTGGCCATTCATCGGCAAGCGTTTGCGACCACACCTTCGTGTTTCGCATTATTGTCTTGGTTCGACGCTGACGGCGATACAGAAAGTCGGAAATGTATCGTTTGGTCATAACCGTCTTCCACGTTCTACTATGTTGAAATACCTATCTTATACCTCCCCAGCTCTGCTGGGGAGGGGGACCGCACGAGCCGCCGAAGGCGGTGAGATGAGGTGGTGGGGGTTCTTATATCTTTGAAAAGCGCGCCGCTCGCTCCAAAGCCAGCAGCCTCACCCCATCCGCGACGCCGTCAGCATCCCGGCACAAATCAGCGGCGGCCACGCGGCAAACCTCAAGGCCCTGCAAGTGTAACCACGCATCGCGCGCCGCGTCTTTTTCGCGCGGTCATCCAGACTGCGCAAGGTGCCGTCCACTTCCACAGCCAGCCGTGCCTTGAAGCTATAAAAATCAAGGATATACGGACCTATCGCAAACTGGCGCTTAAAGATGAGACCATCGGTGCGGTGATTCAAGTGTTCCCACAGCAACCATTCCGGAGTGGTCAGAGCCTTGCGCATCTGCCGCGCCGACGCAGTCTTGCGCTTAACGGCGTCGTTCATTCTATCCCCCTCAAGATACCCCACCACCACATCTCACCACTTCGTGGCTCGTGCGGTCCCCCTCCCCGGCATTGACGGGGATGTATGATTTACTCCGCCCCCAGTTCCGCAACCATCTCATCCAACTGATCGAACTGCTCGTCGAAGCCGCTTGTGGCCCCCGACACCATGGCCTCGTCCAGCGCCTCTTTCGACGGGTAAAGATCGCGCCAGACGACCAGAGTCTGCTCCCCGCGCCCCTCGAAGGTCACCGTGGTCACGGCCCCGTCTTCGCCGCCTTCTTCATTCGTCCAGACGATACGCTCGCCGGGGACTACCTCGATATATTTGCCGAAGAAGGCCATCGGCTCCGGCATCGACGGATGGCTGATCACCAGCCGGTAGCCGCCGCCGGTGCGCACGTCCATCTCGCAGGAATGGATGGTCATGCCGAACGATTTCGGCGTCCACCAGCGCCGGAACAACTCCGGTTCGCTCCACGCCTTGAACACCAGCCGCACTGAACCATCGACGGTTCGCCTCACCACAAATTCGCGATCGGAGATGCGCTCCATTGCAGTCTGATTAGCCTGCGTCATTATCTGCCTCCTTCTGCTTCAATTCCGCGACCACCTGATCCAGTGCCTCAAAGCGGGCGTCCCAAAGCCGGCGGTAGTTTTCGATCCAAGCGACCTCTTCCGCCATCCGCTCATGCCCTAATCGGCATGTGCGCACTCGTCCGGCCTTCTCTGTCGTGACAAAGCCGGCCTTCTCCAACAGGCTGATATGCTTCTTCATACCGGTGAGGGTCATGTGAAACCGGTCAGCTAGGTCCGTAATCGACGCGTCCGCGCGCCCCAATTGCTCCAGAACCCCGCGGCGGGTCGGGTCCGAAAGAGCGGCAAAAGAAGCATCAAGGCGCGCGCTGGAATACTGAGCCATTTGGTTCAGCATTAAGCCGAACAAACGTAAAACGCAAGCGCCTTACGACTGAATCGTCTGAGGCAAACGGAAAAATGCAGAGCAGAGGGGGGTTAATTCCCCAGGGCCATAAAGTCATAGACATTGGCCGGGCGGGTCACCACGATCGAGATCTTCTCTTCAAAAATCTGGATTTCGCCGCGCGCCACCGGGTGGTTGTTGGCCAGTATCCACACCTCATCGTGCTCACGCGCGTCCAGCGGGATGACCGCGCCGCGGCCCATGCGCAGAAGCTGCTGCATCGGCAGGACGGATCGCCCCAGAAGCACTGAGATTTCCACCGGCACGGAATTGACCTGAGACGACACGCTCGACTTGATCCCTTGAATACCCATATAGGGAGGAGTCCTACCCCATCCGCCGCAGAATGGCCGAACATGCTGAACGACAGGTTAAGCCCCGCCGATTCCAATGACACTCCGTCCGATTTTGTGTCGCCGGACTTTTTCCTGAAAGACCCTGAGAACGGTCTGCCGGAATGGCGCGTCTCTGCCGGTCAGGTGGCCTATCCCGACTCTGTGGCCGCGATGGAGGCGCGCGTCGAAGCCATCCTCAAGAACGAGGCGCGCGAGCTGATCTGGCTGATCGAACACCCGCCCCTCTATACGGCCGGCGTGTCAGCCAAACGCGAAGACCTGCTGGAACCTGATCGTTTCGACGTATTCGACAGCGCGCGCGGCGGGCAGTTCACCTATCACGGCCCCGGTCAGCGGGTGATCTATGTGATGCTGGACCTCAACCGGCGCAGCAAGGACATCCGCGCCTTTATCAAGGCGCTGGAAGGCTGGATCATCGGCACCCTGTGGCAGTTCAATGTCGAAGGTCATATCCGCGACGGGCGCGTTGGCGTGTGGGTCGAACGCCGCGACCGGGGGATTACCCCTATTCCCGAAGATAAAATAGCCGCCATCGGCATCAAGCTGCGCCGCTGGGTCAGCTTCCACGGCATCAGCCTTAACGTCGAGCCGGATCTCAGCCATTTCAATGGCATAGTGCCGTGCGGCATCTCGGAACACGGGGTGACCAGCCTGATTGATCTGGGCCTGCCGGTGACCATGGATGAGGTGGACTACGCCCTGCGTCAGGAATTTATCGAACGCTTTGGGCCGGTTGATCTGGCCGAATAAGCGTCAAACCGCCTCAATGGGTTCGGCAAACCGCGTGGAACGCCCGTACCTGTTCGCGCCCCTCTCGGCTTTTTTAGTTTTGCTCGATGGGCGATGCAAACCGCATGGAACGCCCATACCTGTTCGCGCCCCTCTCGCCGGGCATCGCGCCCAAGTCAATAGCCGCCCACAGCAGCACCAGCGCGCCGACAAAATCGAGAAAATTATCCGGGCGTGGCCACACCATCATAAAGGCAATCAGGATCACCGCCGCCCACCATCCGGAGCGCCCCCGGTCGTGCAGGCGCTTCGACAAAACGCACGCCGCGCAGAACAGCAGCGCCGGATAGACCACCCACCCGGTCAGGACGCGCGGTGCGCCGGTAATGGCCGAGTCATAGATCATGAACAGCCCGACCAGCACCGCCAGCGCGATCAGAAACGGCGTCTGACGCACCCGTCCAGTGGACGAAAAGAACAGTTCGCTCCAGTCGATTTTCTGAGTCATGGGCTATCCAAAAGCAAAAGAGGCGGAAACCGTCGTTTTCCCCTCTTCGCTTAACACCGTCAACCGGTTGAGAAAAGACGCTTATCTGAGGCAGCGCCGCTTTTCTGTCACGGCTGGAGCGGGAGGATTTCCGATGGAAGAATCTTCCCGCTCTATGTGTCTGCTTTGTGGCTATATTTTTATCGAAAACCGCTCACAGTTTTCGACATATCGCTCTACTGCATCAGGCGCACCACGCTGAGCTTGCCGCCGATGACCTCAAAAGCATTGATCAGGTCATTGGCGTTCTGCGCATCGAAATAGTGCTGAGCATCCGTCGCGCAGGATTTGAGGGACGCCAGCGCGGTCGCATCCGTAACCCCAAGGCCGATAACGAAGATTTCGATATTCTTGCCCTTGGCATAATTACAGACATTGGCCTGAACCGTGTAGGTCGGCGTAATCAGCGACGTGCTGATCGTAGGCGGGCTACCCGTCGCTGCCGATACCGTCTGACCGGAAGCGTTGGTGTAGAGTGTATTCGCACCGTCCGTCATCAGAACAATAACCTTCTTCGGCTCCTTATTTTTGGCATCATAGGCTTGCCCTTCTTTGAAGGGCGCGGGCGGCGAAAGGGTATTGACGCCCCAGACGAGCCCGCCTGGAATGAAGGTATCCGGTTGATAGCTGCCAATCTTATTGACCAGACCATTGATCGCATTAGTCACCACAGTCTTGTCATTGCTCAGAGGTTGTATAGCCGTAGGGCATCTTTGAGCCGTTTCAAGGACGCCTGTGTAGGCTGTCAGAGGATCAGGCATGATGAGTAGCTTGGTCTTGGAATCGACCTGATGGCGCACACAGCCGTACCATTTGTAGTAGGTCGGTTGCGGATTATCACATGACTGATAAGGCGTTATATTTACAGTGGTACAAGTTTGCGGCGTTTTCCAGCAACCGACCTTAATCGGCACCCCATCCTTGATGGAATCACACGTTCCCCAAACGCCGCCCGTGCACACCTGCTTGGTCGAAATCGTATTACATTTTTGAGCCGCCGCAGGTACCGTATAGTCGGCCCCGACCGATATCCAGGTTTGACCACGATTGGCCAGCCCCACATTGACGTAATCGGCATAGGGCACGATGGCGACCTTCACATAATCCTTGTTGGCCGTGGTCATCACCGTGTTGACGAGGTTTGTCGCCGCGGTCTTCAGTACATCCAGTCGGGTCTTCGTGCCGTCAAGCGCCTGTCCCATCGAGTCGGTGTTATCGAGAACCAGCGACAGTTCCAGCGTGCCGTTGGCGGCCTGAACCGTCTTGCTGAGCACCTGATACGGCAGCGCTGTGATATTCACCACACCCAGCAGATACGGCTTGTACGTGCCCTTGGCCGTCACATAATAGGTGCGCGTGGTTGTGTCATAATTGAACTGATCAATCTGAACGCCGTCCGGATTGTCCCCCAACTCCTGCTTCAGCCGCAGGGTCACCGCTGCCTTGGCCTGATCAACCGTTGTCGGCCGCAGAATGGCCACGGCCAGGGTCGCCGCATCCAGCGCATCCTGCGCCTTGCTCCGGCGGCTCACGACGTTCGAGAAATCGACCGCTCCGGCCACCGCAGCCGCCAGAACAAAGACAAACAGACCGAACATAACGGCCGTGTTTCCACGACGATCTAAGAGAAAGGCAGGCAGGCGCATGGGCTTATCCGGTTATTCGCATCGGCATCAACTGTGCAATATATGGGCCAAAACTTAATATTCATTCTACTGCCCGCCGATAGCGCTGCGCCCTCTACTTCGTCAGACGCGTGCTCTGGATCGAATAGAAAACCTTGGCCAGGGTGGAGGTAAGCTGGCTGGCCGCTGTCACGTCGTAGAAGTAGTCAGGGCGGCTGGCGCAGGCCTTCAGCATGTCGGAATTGCCCTCCATCACGCGGATCGTATAGACCGTGATGCCCAGATCCTTCGCCGCCTGACAGGCCAGAAGCGTGCGCTGATTGATCGAGGTCGCCGAGGTGGTCCAGCGGTTCTGCGTATTCTCGCCATCGGTAATGACGATCATATACTTGTAATTACTCTTGTCGCTGTAGGACTGTGCCGTATTGAATGGCAGTTCCGGCGACAGGAGCTCCATCCCCCACTGTACGCCGATGGTAATATTGGTATTGCCTGCCGGGGTGAGTTTCTGGGCATGGGCGCGCACGGCCGCAATATCGGTCGTCAGACCCATGACGGGCAGCAGGTTGTTGGTGGCGCATTTTGCCGCCGGGTAGAGGGTATCGGGCGTGCTGGCGATCGGGGATTGCCCCGACACGTCATAGGGCTGCTTGCGGTCGATTACGCAGCCATTCCAGCTATCGGTGCCGACACCCAAAAGGTCGGCATTGGCCGTAATGGTGCTGTTGTCCTTGATGGTGGTCGTCGAGCCCGACCCGTAGCCCCCGGCACTGGTCGGTGTAGCGGTGATCGTGCCGGTATACTGGGCGTAGCTGCTGTTGGGGCGGCTGTAATAGGCCGCATAGGACCACGGCGTCGAATTGCTGGAACTGGAGGTCCGCGCCCAGTTGGTCGTCGAATAGGCGTCGGTGCGCGACACGACCGTATAACCGCAATAGCTGTAGCTGTAATTGACCCAGCAATAGCCGTTGTTCTGCGCAAAGTAGGAGGTCACGAAGACCCGATAGCTGCCGTTATAGGTATAGGCATAGAGACGGGCATTGGCCTTGCACGCCGCCACATCGGCGCTGCCACTGCACATCAGATCGCGCGTCGTCCCCAAAGACGTACAGCTATCGGCGTTCATGCCGCTGCCCGTGCAGCTATAGCTGTAGGGCGTTTCGCCGAACTCCCCGGCAATGCCGCTCGCCGGCACGCCCTTGATATTGACCTGCGTATCGAAAGGGACGATGCCGACCTTGGCGCCCCACACATTCTGGCCGTTGACCAGCAGGGAGGCCAGAACGCTATCGACCGCAGCCTTGAGATTGGTCATGCGCGAATCCCGCGACATGGACCCCGTGGAGTCGAGCACCAGGGCGATCTCGGATTTGCGCAGTTCGGCTTCGGCGGTCGAGGTCGCGGCAACAGTAAGCGTATTGATGCCCATCAACCGCAGAAAAGAGGTCTGTATCTGCGCGCGGGCCGCATAGATGGCGGTCTTGTGCGATCCGCTGGTTTCAAAGCTCAGGCCTTTGGACGTCGGCGTAATGCCGCTGTCGATCAGATTAAGGGCAAAGACGGTATCGGCAGCGCTTTTGGCCGCCGTCTCGTCCTTCGCCATCAAGGCCCCGCGCAGGGCCGCCGCGTCGGCGGCGTCCTGAAGACGGTTGGTCTGCTCATGCGCCTGGCTGAACTCGACGCCCGCCCCTGTCGCTGCCGCCAGAGTCGCCGCGATCAGGCCGAAGACGATGACGGTATTGCCCCGGACATCGCGCCAGAACAGCAACGACCGCGCCGTCTGCTCCAACTGACGCCAACCTCTGCGCAATGGTTCCAGCATGTCACTCAGCCCGTCAGATACACATACCCGCGCAGCTATGACAGTTGGGACGTTAACGAAGCGGTAAGAAATCTGCCTAATGACGCATTAAGCAAATGCGGATTTATGGTAAATAAATGAAAGGCTTACCTAGATTTTTGTCAAGATTCAGCCCGGCCTGTGCACATAGCGCCTGAAGGTCGGGGCTCAGCGGCGCTTCCCAGCGACGGCGGCCGCCATCCGGATGCGGAAACTCTATGGCGCGGGCGTGCAGCATCAGGCGCGGGACGCGCACGCCGTCGAGGCTGAGCGCGCCGCCATACCGCACATCGCCCGCAATGGGGCACCCCAGATGCGCCATATGCACGCGGATCTGATGCATCCGCCCGGTAAAGGGTTCACATTGCACCAGCGCCGACGTGTCCGTGCGGCTGAGCACGCGATAGGTGGTGCGGGCGCTCAGCGCTTCGGGATGATCGGCGGCGCAGACGCGGCTATAGGCTTCGCGCCCGATCTCTTCACGACGCAGAGGCACGTCGATAACGCCCTCGTCTTTGAGGTTGTGCGGATGGGCGACGATGCACACATAGGTCTTATGCACATCGCGCGCCGCAATGGCGTTGCCGACAAAGGCCGCCGAGGTGCGCGTTTTGGCCGCCAGAATAATGCCCGACGTGTCGCGGTCCAGCCGGTGCAGCAGGCGTGGCTTGTTGCAGTTCGAGCGGGCGAAGGCCCACAGCATGTCATCGAGATTATGGAAATTGCCGCGCCCGCCCTGTGACGACAGGTTGGACGGCTTGTTGAAGCCCATAATCACCCCGTCTTCGTGGATCAGCATGGACTTCACCCACACGATCTCTTCGTCGGACAGTTTCAGCGGCCGGTCGATGGCCTTGGGGTTTTTGGGCGTCTGGACGGGGCGCGCCCACCCCCTGGCTTCGCGCTCGGCAATGGCGGCTTTGTGCTGCGGCGACTGACGCGAGGCCTTTTTACGGTTGAGCTTGTCCTGCTTTTTCGGGGTCATGCGCGGCTCATACTATAGCCGTGTGCGCTTGCCCATAGGCCTTTCAGTCCTCACGTCGTTTGCCCGCACCGCGGCGGCCCTGAAAGCCGGAGCCGCTCAGCGAACCGAACAGGGCCGCAAGGATGATCAGCGCCCCCAGCGCAAAGGCGGCCCAGACGGCCAGTCCCTGCCCGCTGATGCCGATATTGAGGGCGCGCAACACCTGCCCGGCCTCATACGGGGCATAGAGGGCCACAAGCACCACAGCGGCAAACGCTGCCGCTACGCCCCACGCCAGTATCTTCAGAACCTGTCTGACCCGGTTCATTCGTCACCTCTCGCCAGAGCGATATGTCGAAAAAGGTAAGCGGTTTTCGACAAAAATATCGCGACCTAACAAAATTTAGAGCGGGATGATTTCCGCTTGAAAATCATCCCGCTCCGATCGGCGACGGTACAGGCTTTATCTAACGATGACCAGCCATACGGACCGGCCCCACGGGACGGCGCAGGGTCTGGCGCAAAGGCTGCGGCGACGGTTGCGCCAGCAGGAAAAACAGCACGAAGACGCCCGCCCCCAGAGCCAGCAACTGCCACCAGCCGGACCGGTTGAGATCGTGCAAACGCCGCGTGGTAACCGCCACGTAGGGGACCAGCAGCAGCATGGGCGCGATATAAAAGCCGCTCAGCCCAAAAGCACCGTCCATCAGGGCGGCGGCGCAATAGACGCCGACAAACAGCAGCAGGAAACCACCATATTCGCCGCGCGACGCCCGGCCTTTGAAATCGAAGGCGCGCGCAAGGCCGCTGCGTACCGCCGCTTCAAAGCCTTCCGTGCGGCGCGGCGCACCAAAGCGGTTGGGTCCGTTAGGATGAATGACAAACGGCAGAAAGGCCGGCGCAATCCACAGCAGCAGAACGGCCAGTTGTTGCAGGGTTTCCGGTGACATAGCGCGCCTCCTTCATCAGCGTGAAGGCCAGTCTGGGCGCGAAATGGGCCGGAAATGGGGAGCGATTATCACAGGAGTGAGAGAACAGCGTGACTATCAGCGCAGGTTCGGTAAGACTTTAATCACCCTATGCGGGATTAGAATCAGTACCAGGCTTAGAATGGCGCTGACGCCCATCTTCCAGCCTTGCTCCATTACTTTCTCCCCCGATGCTTCGCCCGCAATCATACCCAGCCATGGCCCCAGCCGTATCATGCTGCCGTAGATCAGATAAAAACCGAACAGACGCAAGCCAACAGACTGCCACACTTCGACACTGCCAGCGTTATCAGAGGATAGCCCCGTGGCGGGTATAATCTGTCGTGCCATCCAGCCTGCCATCACCCACAGACCGGACGCGACCGACAGAAGGGCCGCTATGGAAAAAAACACCACGCCCCTCGACTGTGCATCCATTGTCGGCAAAAGAGCAAACGCGGCCAAAAACTCAAGCAATCGGCTGAATACGTATATCGCCAACAGGCGGACGGATATGAAGGCGATATCATAAGGCGTCACGCTTTTGGCAGATGTCTGATCGGTTTGCATAGCTATTCCCCCCTTTGCTGTTGTTTCTTTTCCCGCAATTGTGCCCAGTATTCAAGCCTTTGTCGCGTCTTTCCCTCGTGCCCCTCGCCCTTCGGATCGTAGAAACGCGGCCTTGCCATACCGTCCGGAAAATAGTTCTGCCCCGAAAACCCGTCGGGGTCATCCGGGTCGTAGATATAGCCTTCACCATAGCCCAGTTGTTTCATCAATTTCGTCGGGGCATTGCGGATGACTTCGGGCGGGTCCAGCGTCGCGGTGTCCTTCGCCGCCTTCATCGCCGCCTTGAAGGCCGTATAGACGGCGTTCGATTTGGGGGCCGAGGCCATGTGCACCAGCGCCTGAGCAATGGCCAGTTCGCCTTCCGGAGAGCCCAGCACCTCATAGGTTTCGCGCGCCGCATTGGTCATGATCAGCGACATGGGATCGGAATTTCCGATGTCTTCGGAGGCCATGCGCTGCATCCGCCGCACAATATAAAGCGGGTCTTCGCCCCCCTGAAGCATCCGCGCGAACCAGTAGAGCGCCGCGTCGGGGTCGGACCCGCGCACCGACTTATGCAGGGCCGAGATCAGGTTGTAGTGGCCTTCGCGGTCCTTATCGTAATTGGGGCGGCGCTTTTGCAGGTTTTGCAGCAGGGCCTCGCTGTTCAGCGGCGCCTCAAAACCCATAGACGCCAGAGACTCGATCAGGGTCAACAGATAGCGCCCGTCGCCGTCAGCCAGGCCTTTCAGCATCTCCTTCGCCTCGTCCATCAGCGGCAGGGCGTGCCCCAGATGCGTTTCGGCGCGGGTGATGAGCTTGTCCATCGCCTCATCGTCGAGGCGTTTCAGCACAAACACCTGACAGCGCGACAAAAGCGCGCCGTTTAGCTCAAACGACGGGTTTTCCGTCGTCGCCCCGATCAGGGTGACCACGCCGGCTTCGACATAGGGCAGGAAGCTGTCCTGCTGGGCGCGGTTAAAGCGATGGATTTCATCGACAAACAGGACGCTGCGCACCCCCTGATTGCGACGGGCCTGCGCATATTCAAAGGCCTTTTTCAGATCGGCGACGCCGGAAAAAACCGCCGAAATCTGCTGAAACTCATAGCCGACGCTGGCGGCCAGCAACCGCGCAATGGTCGTCTTGCCGACGCCCGGCGGCCCCCACAGGATCAGCGACGGCAAAAACCCGCGATCGACGGCGCGCGCAATAGCCCCGCCTTCGCCCAGCAGATGATCCTGCCCCACGATCTCGGACAGGGCCTGCGGCCGCAAACGCTCAGCCAGCGGCTTGAACCCTTCGGGCGCGGCGGTCAGGGTCGGGGCGGACGGCGTCAGGCCAGCCGCCTGAAACAGGTCATGGGGCGCAGAAGACATGGAACATGTATAGAACATGTTGCCGGGACAGGAAAAGCCGTGAAATGGACCATCCTCGGGTTTTTTCTCGATCTGGCTCCGTCCTCTCCTCCCTGTCGCGTTAGCGATGGGGAGGTGGATGCGAGTGAAACGAGGAGACGGAGGAGGATTGCGCCGTTAGTAGTCACATACACGGCACTTGGGAGGTACGCACTTCAAAAGCCAGTGCAGGCTCCTCTTCCGAGTCTCCCCTCCGTCCGCTCACGGCGTTCGCGGCCACCCGCACCGGCGGCCCGATCCCCGCGGCAAGGCCGCAGGGAGGAGAGTTCGCCTGACTTTTTATACGGCGTACCGTCGGGCCATTTGCCAATGCGGGCTGCGCGTTGTTCGCGCATCTGAGCCTGTTTATCGGCCCAGCCCTTTGACCACTCACCGTGTGGAGATGTCGCGGGCGTTGCCTGAGGTTTCGCCGCCTCTGACGGTTCGAGGACCGCCGCCCCTCGCGTTACGGGGCTGTCTCTCTCCTCTCCTGTAAGCCCGCCGGGGCGCAACGGCGGCGGCGGCGGATCGGCGCGAAGGCGGCGAGACGCAGCGGACGTCTCGGCTGTTGCTTCTTTGACCGGCTTCGGTTTCGCCTTCAGCAACGGCGTGTATATTCCCCGCAACATCCGCTCGACGGCCATGATGGCGCGGGCCGTTCGGCCAATCTCGATAGCCGTCGTCGGACGCGGCGCGGTTTCGAGCGCGGTCAGAATCTGATCCGCAAGGCGAATCAGGCGGTCATAGGCGGCGGTGTGGGCGGCGGGGATGTGAGCGGCGATCTGTGTCATGGGCTCAGCATGACAGAGGTTCACGCTGCGGGGACAGATTGTGAGAAAACGCGCTTAAGTGATTGAAATTGTGCATGTCTCAGCGGGGATAGATTTTTGCCACGGATAGACACGGATGGCGGGCTTCGCCCGCCGAACACGGATGCTCTGCGCTCTGTGCCTCTCAGTTGCGCAATGAATATCCGTGAGGCCGCGCCAGCGGCCATCCGTGTCTATCCGTGGTTAAAAAAAACAAAGGGCTTCGCCCAAACAAATAAGAGCGAAGACGTCCGCACCGGCGTTTGAAACTCCAAAGCAGAGAATCTCCACAGATGACACAGATGCGGCGGGCAAAGCCCGCCTGACACAGATGATCCGCGCACCGAACCTCTCAGGCGCACAATGAATATCCGTGAGGCCGCGCCAGCGGCTATCCGTGTCTATCCGTGGTTTAAAACCCCTCAAAAACTCTCGAAATCTTCCGACAGGCGCATATGTTCGATGATCGTCTCACGCGCCTCATCATCGGCGTGCGACAGGTCCAGCACCGCATCGCCGGACTCGAGCACACGCACCGCCAGCACCTCACCCATATAGGCAAAGCGCGGCACCTTGGGGCCGAACAGGCGCTCACGCCGCGCCTCGACCTGCACGTCCAGCGTCCGGGCCAGCGCCGCCTCAATCGACTTAAGGGAAATGGCCGTCTGTCCCTTGTCACGGGGAAAGCGTATCACGCCGAAGTTCCGGCGATCCAACTCAAAGCGCACGCGCTGCGACATGTCTTACTCAGCCCGAAGAATACCCATATACGCCCCTCACCCCGTCAGGGTTCGAGCAGCGTATCCCAATACAGGTAATCTACCCAACTTTCGTGAAGATAGTGAGGCGGAAAACGCCGTCCCAGCTCCTGAAGCTGATACATTGTCGGGCGGTGTGGATTTTTGGCCAGTGCCATCTGTGCCTGTTGGGGTGTTTTTCCCCCTTTACGCAAGTTGCAGGGGGCGCAGGCGGTAATGATATTGGTCCAGGTGGACTTGCCGCCCTGCGAAACGGGCAGCACATGGTCAAAGGTGAGGTCGTGGCGGCAGCCGCAATACTGGCAACTGAACTGATCGCGCAGGAAGACATTATAGCGCGTGAAGGCCGGCGGACGGTTCTGGTCGATATAGGTCTTGAGGCTGATGACGCTGGGCAGACGCATGGTCATCGAGGGCGAGCGGATTTCGACATCATAGGTCGAAACCACATCGACTCGACCTTCGAACACCGCCTTCACGACATCCTGCCACGGCCGGGTCGAAAGCGGGTAATAGGAGAGCGGCCTGAAATCGGCGTTCAGGACCAGGGCCCGCCAGTCAGAGGGCGGATTTTTCAGGACCTGCATGGACGCCTCCATGCGATCGGAGATGCAACGGGATAATCGTACCGGAAGACCGAACTCCTTCTAGCTGAGAAGCTTATCCACAAGCTCAGTAAGAACCCGATTCCACAAAAAGAAAACAGTGAACTTTGCATGACAGGCAGGATTACGCCCCAGATGTACTGTGGCGGCGGACCTCCGAGCCTTCAAGATGAACCAAACGTCTGCGCAACCAGTCATATGCCGGTACACTTTCAACTGCCAGTGCCGCCCCGTGCGGTTGAAGCACCCTCAGCACGTCGTCCATAAATGCGTTTTTGATATCCATCTCCGCCTTACGGTCACGACAGATATATAGGGCGATATATTGCACGATCGCCGGATCATCCGGGAAGCTGCGCTTGGCGATCCATAGGGATTTGATGGCATAATGTACGGCAAGGACCCGCTTGAGCGCGCTCAGTGTAGCTTCCGGCAGATGCGGTGGCTCAAGCGTCGTGGTGGGTGGTAACCGCGAAAAATGATCCTGTACACGCTCCCTGAAACGCTCGGCCTCTATTATGCCTTCGATAATCTGCGCGTTTTTCGGATTGTCCGGATCAAACTGCGCATAATACGCGGCTAAACCGTACAAAGCCTGTTCGCGTTGACCATGATCGGCACCGTCAAGTACGGGTTGCATGTGTTCAACCCCCTTTGCATCCCCTTGATCCAGGTAGAATTGTGCGACACGGCGCCGCACAATCAGATCGTCAGGATGAGACTGCGCCCAAGCTTCTGCCAGAGCCTGTGCCGTCGCCACATCGCCTTCATACTCGATAAGGTTGACACGCTCCCAATAAGGCTCTTCATCAAGCGAGCCTTGCGCCGCCATCGTATCGAGTTCCCGCCGACGGGCACGCATACTTTCGGCTTGCTTGTAAATATCCTCCCATACCGGCGCCGCTTCGCGCCACCACTCGGCGTCAAAACGTTCCACCAGTTGCGTCGTAAGCGCGTCGCTTAGAAATCCCTTAGCGCCGCTATACTCGACGACTGCAAGTGCCGGTGTCGCTTCTCCAAGGGCGGCCAACCGGTCTGAGAGGCAGGGATGCGTATCGTGCAAGTCTGTTTGTCTTTTTAGCGCCTCAGATAAGGCCTGTGCCTGATCGGCCTCTGCGGGCTGTTCGGCGAAACGCATGGCCAGTCCTGCATAGGGTAAGGTCGCCGGTGCTTTCGCCGTGCGATTATAGTTTTGCAGGGCGTCCCAGTGCGCGGCAAAGCGATGCCCTTCCGCACTGACTCGCACCAGAGCCGACGCCGCCGTTGCCGGACCCGCCACCAGAGCGGCGCACCGATCGGCCTCGTATTCATTCGAGCGCGCCAAGACGAAGCTGTAGGCATTGAACCAAGGACCATACCAGTTGAAAAAGCCCTTAAGCACAGACGCCATGCCACCGGTCTCAAAGGCATAGGACAGGCGCGCCCACGTTTGACGCACCCGATAAATCCAAGCCGATAACTTACCGTGCGCACCCGCCAGATGGCCGTACTCATGCGCGATCACCGCCTTCACCTCGCTTTCGGATAAGGCCATCAGCAAGGGTAAGCCAAGCAACAGATAATTGTCGTGCCAACCGAATATACCTAAACGCGGAACCTGCACGATAGCGGCGTTGAACTCGTCAGTGACCAGGACCTTTTTAACCTTGGGACCTCTGGTCAGGCGGCGAATCTCCTCAAGTGCAGCAAACAAAGCCGGAGCCTCACGAGCGGCGACAACGACACCTTTTGGGGTTTCAAATCTTATCCACAAGGCGCGCACCAGGTAGAAACCCATTACCAGAAAGACAATTGCCACCTTGGCCAGCAACGCCACCAGATGTGTGGCTATGGCAATGACGACAACCCCTACAGTCAGTACGATCAGCCCGCCCAATACCAACGCCAGAAAGGCGTAGCCCATCAGCGCCGCACCCAGCACCCGCCAGCGGTAGGCCTCCGGATGATCTCGTGAAAAGGCCTCCAGTTGCTCGACCATAGGCCGATAGCGATCTTCAATAACACCGCCCAAACCCCAGGGCGTCTGCACCTTGGGAATTTCAATTGTCCGCCCCATAAACTCCCCCCTAATTGCCACGACGGTGCCTTTCCACCGCGCTTTCACCATGACCGTACCTGTTTAATCTGATAGATCAAGAGGATGACCTACCGCACCCGTTTTGCCCCCTCGCCGACCGGCTACCTGCATCTGGGTCATGCCTATGCGGCCCTGACGGCGTTTGAAGCGGCGCGGCAGGCGGGCGGGGAGTGCCTGTTGCGGATCGAAGACATAGACCGCACGCGCTGCCGCTCGGAATACGAGACGGGGGTGTATGAAGACCTGCGCGGGCTGGGGCTGGGGTGGCCGCAACCGGTATTGCGGCAATCCGATCATCTGGCCGACTATGAGGCGGCGCTGGAGACCTTGCGGGCACGCGGGCTGGTCTATGCCTGTTACAAGACGCGCAAGGAGCTGGCGCAGGCGGCGCAGGGGGCCCCGCAGGAAGGGGACGCTGTAGCGGAGAATGGACCAGCTGAGCGCGAACCCTCATGGCGTCTGTCCTTGGCGGCGGCGCGTGAAGCGCTGTGCGCAAAGTGGGACCGCCTGGGTTTTGTCGAAAACGGTCACGGACCCGACGGCGAAACCGGCCCGCAGACGGCGCGGCCTGAGGTCAATGGCGATGTGGTGCTGGGGCGCAAGGATATCGGCGTCGCCTACCATCTGGCGGTGGTGATTGACGATGCGCGGCAGGGCATTACGCACATCCACCGTGGCCACGATCTGTTTGCCGCCACCCATACGCAGGTTCTGCTGCAAGGTTTGCTGGGTTTGCCGACGCCGGTGTATCGGCATCACGCCTTGCTGCTCGACGATCAGGGAAGACGACTTGCCAAACGCAAGGACTCCAAAAGCCTACGTGACTACCGGCACGAAGGCATGGACGCCGAAGCGATAAGAGCCCTGATCGCAGCGACGCCGAAGGCGTGAAAGAGTCTCACCACGGATAACGAAAAGCCGCCCCGCAGAACGGGACGGCCTTTTTGAAAACCCTTAAAGATAAGGGAATTACAGCAGTTGCAGATTGACAGCGGCGGTCTTGCCGCGCTCGGTCTGAAGCTCGTAGGAGAGCTTCTGACCGTCCGCCAGCCCTTGCAGGCCCGCGCGCTGAACAGCGGTGATGTGGACAAAGACGTCGTTACCGCCTTCGGCCGGTTGAATAAAACCAAAACCCTTGGTGGCATTGAACCACTTAACCGTACCTTCGGCCATGTGCTCTCCTTAGTCAAAAGCAGTATCGAGGTGTTCGGGAGCAAACCTCCCCTACAATCGTCGTTCTCGGTAGCGCAGTTTGAGTTCAGGAAACCGGGAAATCCCGCTTCCGAGCAGTCGGCAGCCAGATCACGAATTGCGACAGAGATTAAGACGCAGCTTTCGGAAGCGGTCAAATAAAAATCCCATATATTTCCTCGGATGCGGCAATAAATCGCTGTTACGGGGACGGACAGTTAAAGTTCATTATTAATACTTACTCTGGGCCATCATGTGTTACTTTACCGCATGAGATGAGAGCCGCCCCTCCCTTGACACCGCCAAGGTGCTTGTCGGTTCGCACGAACACGCCTAACAATAGCCGCCTATTGCTTTCAAAGGCTGCCATGCGTTTGTCGCCGCCCCGTCAATCCGTCCTGAGACGCCTGCTTCTGCGTCAGGTGTTGCGCCTGCCGTTTGCCGTGCTGAAATTCCTCTCCGGCGGCGGCATCGTCCACGTAGACGGGCGCACGCTCGACACGCAGATCACCTTTCTTTGGAAGACTTTTTTCGCGCGTCAGGATCAGCGCACGCCGCTCAGCCTGACCGGCACCTCGGTCGAAGGGGCGCGCGAAGACTGGCAGGAAGCAGCGGCCCTGATGAGCGCGGGGTCTGAGGTCCGGGTGAAGGTCGAAACCGCCGGAGATGGCGGGCTGGTCAATGGCCAATTGATCCGGCCGCAGCGTATCGACCACAATTCCCCGCTGCTGGTGCTGTTCCATGACGGGGGCGGCGTGCTGGGCGGCCCCGAACTGAGCCTCGCCTTCGCCAGCCTGCTGGCGCATGAGGCGCGCTGTCCGGTGTTTTTACCCGCCTATCGCCTGGCCCCCGAACACCGCTTTCCGGCGGGGTATGACGACGCGCGAATGGCGTGGGACTGGGCGCTGGCCAATCTGGGCCGATTAGGCGCGACCTCGGGTCAGGCGGCCATCGGTGGCATTGGTATGGGCGGCAATATGGCCGCGCGCCTGTGTCTGGATCTGCGCCGCGATTTCAAGCCCCTGCCCGTGGCGCAGCTTTTGGTCACGCCGCTGCTTGACCTGTCGGACCCAGACCTGAAAACGAGCCGCTTCGCTCGAAGTTGGCCGATCAGCGCCGCCGATCTTGATATCATGATCGGCCACTATGCCGGCGCGGGCACGGGCCTGAGCGATGTCGCCCTGTCCCCCCTGCGCGAAGAGGTGATCAATGGTCAGCCCAAGACCCTGATCGTCTCCGGCGGGCTTGATCCGCTGGCGGCTCAGGCCGAACGCTATGCGCGGCGTCTGATGGAAGGCCGCACGCACACCCTCTATCGCCGCTATGACACCCTGCCTCTGGGCTTTCCGCTGTTTGCCGGGGTGGTCGATCACGCTCAGGCCGCCGTGCGCGATATGGCGGCGCTGTGGAGTGAACTGACCACCTCACCGGATCAGGACGCCGGGGTGTAGTGCACCTGTGCGCCCGGCCCCAGCGGCAGGTCAAGCGCCACCCAGGCCGCCGTCAGGCCTATCCCCGCCACCATGAAGCTCAGGGCATAGGGCAGCATCAGGGCGAGCAGCGACCCTACCCCCATGCTCTTGTCCCACCGGCGCGTGAAGGCCAGAATCAGCGGGAAGTAGGACATCAGCGGCGTCATGATATTGGTGTAGCTGTCACCCATGCGGTAGGCCGCCGTGGTCATTTCCGGCGAAATACCGACCAGCATGAACATCGGCACCACCACGGGGGCGAGCGCCGACCACTTGGCCGAGGCCGAGCCGATAAACAGGTCGAGTATCGACGAGAATAAAAGCACGCTGACCAGCAGCAGCGGAGCGGGTAAACCCCACGCCTTGAGGATTTCGGCACCATTGATGGCGGTGATCGGCCCCAACCGTGACCAATTGAACATGGCCACAAAGTGCGCGGCGAAGAAGGCAAAGACCAGATAGGGCGCCAGCGAGCGTATCCCCTCACCCATCATCTTCACTACGTCGTTGTCGGATTTGATGGTCCCGGCCGCTGTGCCAAAGGCGATGGCGGTGGTGATAAACAGCAGGAAGAAGCCGGCGATCAGGGCGGCATAGAAGGGCTGAAGCTGCGCCGGGCCTGTGGCCTCTTCGTTGATCAGGGGGGTATAGCCGGGCCACAACGCCAAAGCGGCGAATCCGGCAACGACCAGCACCGCGACGATCCCGGCGCGTTTCAGGCCCTTTGTCTCGGCGGGTGTGATTTCGGACTTGGCCAGTTCGGCCTGAAGTTCGGTGTCCGGCGAACCGCCCCATTTGCCCAGACGCGGCTCGACTACCTTATCGGTGATAAACCACGCCACCGGGGTGAACAGGCCGACAATGGCGAGGATGAACCACCAGTTGCCGAGCGGGTTCATCGTCCATTCCGGGTCGATGATGCGGGCGGCCTCCTGAGTGAAGCCGAACAGCAGCACGTCAATCTGCCCCGGTGTGATATTGCCCGCATAGCCGCCCGACACAGCGGCGAAGGCTGCGGCGATCCCCACCAGCGGGTGCCTGCCGACCGAAGCATAGATCAGCCCGGCCAGAGGGATGAACACCACATAGGCCGCATCGGACGCATGATGCGACACCATGCCGGTTATGATCACGCACGGGGTCAGGATGGCGCGCGGGGCATTGCGCAGAGAGGAGCGGATCAGCGCCGAAAACAGGCCTGAGCGTTCGGCCACGGCCGCACCGTACATGACCACGACCACCACGCCCAGCGGCGCAAAACCGGTCAGGGTCTTCGGCATATCGACCAGAAGCCGCCCGATATTTTCGGCAGTAAACAGGCTGGTCGCCGTGTAGGTCACCACGCCGTTGTCGAGCGTTGCCCAGTGCGGGGCTTCGTCGCCGCTGTAGGGGATGGAGGCCGACCAGCCGAAATGCGCGCCGATGGTCGAAAGCACCATCAGGCCCAGTATCAGCCAGACGAAAATCATCACCGGGTCAGGCAGCAGATTGCCGGCCTTTTCGACCAGCCCCAGAAAACCTTTGGATCGCCGTATGGCGTCTTGCGATTGCGGCCCGTTCACCCTGCGCTCCTTTACTGCAAAGCCACAGGTTAGCGGAGGTTTTCCGCCTGTAAACCGCTCCGTGTTCGTGCAAACGATGGCAATCGTCAAAAAATAGAAAACCGATAAAGATGGCTATGCTTCGTCGCCGCGTGGCTTTCGGGCATAACATCTTTATCCTTCGGTGAAATGACTGAATAACGCCGACCCGTTTGCGTTCATGCACGGTTCAGGCACGCCGCACTAGTGTGGGTAGCATAGGGATGGGGCAAGACAGGAGACCGTTATGAAACGCATAATGACTACGTCCTTGCTGGCCATGATGGCTGGCTCCCTGCTGATGGCCGACGTGGCCACCGCTCACCCGCGCGACCACGACCGCTATGATCGTCGCGAACGTCACCATGACCGGTACGAGCGCTGGGAACGCGACGACCGCCGCGGGCGTTACGACTATTACCGCAGCTATGATCGCGGCCGCCACTATGGCTGGCGCGAGCGTTCCGAATGGCGTCGCGGTGGCTATGTCGCCTATCGCGATTGGGATCGCGGCTATGAGGTGGATTACCGCCGCCACCGCCAGCTCTACGCGCCACCGCGCGGCTATGAGTGGCGTCAGGTCGATGACCGCTACGTGCTGGCGGCTGTGGCCACGGGCCTGATTGCGGCCATCGTGCTTAGTAATTAAGGCATTGAATGAGAAACGGCGTCCATTGGGGCGCCGTTTCTTTATCCCTGCACCGCTGCCTTGGCGATATCGGCCTCGCTGAACCCCAGCGCTTTCATGGCCGAAGCCGCTATGCCCTGCGCGTCAAGGCCCGCATCGGCATACATTTTTTCCGGCTTGTCGTGGTCCTGGAAGCGGTCCGGCAGGGTCAGGGTGCGGATTTTCAGGCCGTTATCCAGCGCGCCCTCAGCCGCCAGATAGTGCAGCACAAAGGCTCCGAAGCCGCCCATGGCGCCCTCTTCGACCGTGATCAGGCATTCGTGGTGGCGCGCCAGTTGAAGGATCAGTGCCTTATCCAGCGGCTTGGCGAAACGTGCATCGGCCACCGTGGTCGAAAGCCCGCGCGCCCCCAAAAGATCGGCAGCCTTCAAGGCCTCCGGCAGGCGCGCCCCCAGCGACAGGATGGCCACCTTTGAGCCTTCGCGCACGATCCGCCCGCGCCCGATAGCCAGCGTTTCCGCCACGGCCGGGATTTCAACGCCGACACCTTCACCGCGCGGGTATCTGAACGCCGAAGGGCCATCATCATAGGCGGTGGCCGTGGCGATCATACGCGCCAGCTCCGCCTCATCCGAAGCGGCCATGATCATCATACCGGGCAGGGTGCCCAGATAGCCGATATCGAACGTCCCGGCGTGAGTCGCCCCATCGGCCCCGACCAGACCGGCGCGGTCGATGGCAAAGCGCACGGGCAGGTCCTGAAGCGCCACATCGTGCGCCACCTGATCGTAACCGCGTTGCAGGAAGGTGGAATAGAGCGCGCAAAACGGCTTCATGCCGTCTGCCGCCAGACCGGCGGCAAAGGTCACGGCGTGCTGTTCGGCGATGCCCACGTCATAGCAGCGCGACGGAAACACCTCGGCAAAGCGGTCAAGCCCGGTGCCCGACGGCATGGCGGCGGTGATGGCCACCACCTTCGGGTCGATCTGCGCCTGCTTAATCAGTTCGGCGGCAAAGACTTCGGTATAGCTGGGGGCATTGGCCTTGGGTTTGGCCTGTTCACCGGTGATGACGTCGAACTTCGCCACGCCATGATACTTGTCGGCGGCAGCCTCAGCCGGGGCATAGCCCTTGCCCTTCTGCGTCACGACGTGCACCAGCACCGGACGGTCGGTAATGTCGCGCACGCGCTTTAAGACCGACAGCAGGTTTTCCATGTCGTGCCCGTCAATAGGACCGACATAGTAGAAGCCCAGTTCCTCGAAAAAGGTGCCGCCGGTGAACCAGGTGCGCGAAAACTCTTCCGACTTCTTGGCCATTTCAAATAGCGGGCGCGGCAGACGTTCGGCCACGCTCTTACCGAAGCGGCGCACGGCCTGATAGGCGCCGCCGGAGACCAGATTGGCCAGATAGGCGCTCATGCCGCCCACCGGGGGCGCGATCGACATGTCGTTGTCGTTGAGGATAACCGTCAGATTTTTGGTCGTTTCGGCGGCATTGTTCATCGCCTCATAGGCCATGCCGGCCGACATCGAGCCGTCACCGATCACCGCCACGACCTTATTCGTCTCGCCCTTGTGGTCGCGCGCCGCGCAAAAGCCGAGCGCCGCCGAAATCGAGGTGGCCGCGTGGGCTGCGCCGAACGGATCGTAGGGGCTTTCCGAGCGCTTGGTAAAACCGCTGAGGCCGCCCCCCTGACGTAAGGATCGGATGCGGTCGCGCCGCCCGGTCAGAATCTTGTGCGGGTAGCATTGATGCCCGACATCCCAGATCAGGATATCGCGCGGGGTTTCAAACACATGGTGCAGCGCCACGGTCAGTTCGACCACGCCCAGCGCCGAGCCCAGATGCCCGCCCGTCTTAGACACCACATCAATGGTTTCGGCGCGCACTTCATCCGCCAGCGTCTTCAGCTCAGCGGCGGACAGATGGCGGATCGCTTCCGGGACCGTCAGCGTGTCCAGGACCGGCGTTTCGGGTTGGGGCATAAGCGGTGCACTCACAGGCGGGATCAGAACCGGCAATGGTTTTGTTCGTCTCTACCGCAACCGACATAAAACTGTGAGGCGGTTTTGTCCAGTAGCGAAGACTTTGCCTGTGGCGGCGCAGACGTACCCGCTTAACTCTGCCGTTTCAGCACAAAATCCACGCTGTCGCGCAGGATGTCGGCATCGGTCCCGAAAATATCCAGCCGCGCCTTGCACTGGTCGGACAGGAGCCGCACCCGCGCCTTGGCCTCATCCAGCCCCAGCAGCGTGACGAAATTGGTCTTGCCCTTGGCCGCATCCTTGCCGCCCGCCGCCTTGCCCAGCAGGTCCGGATCGCCCTCGACGTCCAGAAGGTCGTCGGCAATCTGATAGGCCAGCCCCAGATCCTGCGCGAAATGGATCAGGGCATTGGCCTCCTTTTCCGGCGCATCGGCAATAATAATCGGGATTTCAAAGGCATGGACGATCAGCGCGCCGGTTTTCATGCGCTGCATCCGCGCCACGCCGCCCAGATCGTCGGACACCCCGATGAGGTCGATCATCTGACCGCCGGCCATGCCCTGCGCACCCGAAGCCAGGGCCAGCCGCGAGATCAGCTCAACGCGTACGCGCGGGTCTTCATGGGTGTCTTCGGAAGCCAGAATCTCGAACGCCACCGTCTGCAGCGCATCCCCGGCCAGAACCGCCGTCGCCTCATCATAGGCGCGGTGCACGGTCAGTTGCCCGCGGCGAATATCGTCATCGTCCATACACGGCAGGTCGTCGTGCACCAGCGAATAGGCGTGGATACATTCCAGCGCGCACGCCGCCCGCAGCACGGCCTGAGAATCCGCATCGAACAGACGCCCGGTTTCCAGCGCAAAGAAGGGCCGCAGGCGCTTACCCGGCCCTAGGGCGGCATAACGCATGGCTTCGGTCAGGCGCGACTCGAAGCCTTCGGCGCGCGGCAGAAGCTCATCGAGCGCCATCGTCACCAGATCGGCGGTCTCCTGCATCCGCTGATGCAGGGGCGGCAGGTCGGAATTGGCGGCGACCGGCATCAAATCAGTTGAACTCCGCCGGGGCCGTGCCTTCGACCTGACCGGTCCGGGTCAGGGTGATCTTTTCGACCTGAAGGCGGGCGGCCTCAAGGCGCTCCTCGCACAGGGCCTTCAGGGCCGCACCGCGCTTATACAGTTCCAGAGACTTTTCCAGCGGGGCCTGACCGGACTCAAGCTCCGCCACGATGCGCTCAAGCTGGCTCAGCGCCTCTTCGAAGGACATTGTCTCAGGGGGCAGGGTCGCTGGGGTTTCGGTCATGATCGGCCTTTCGTTACGCACTCGACAGGGTACGGAGGATGGCGGCGTCCGGGAGCGGCCGCTCAGGCACGCCGTTCATAGCGACGGCAGCCCCAGTACTTAAACCCCTGCTCACAGGTTTGGCTATAGCCTAATTTTCCCAGTTCGAGCGAAATCATCCAGTTGAAATAGCCGTGCGCCAGAAGCAGCACGTCTTCGCCCGTCTGCGCTTTTTCGTGCAGGAAGCGCGCGGCCTCGGTGGCGCGGGCCTCGGCGTCTTTACGCGTTTCCTCGCCCGCGTGGTGATTAAAGGCCCACCACCAGAAGCGCGAAATCCCGCCCCAGTATTTGGGTGAAAAGGTCAGGAAGGTCGGGAAATCCGGCGGCGGCAGGGGCGCTTCGACGAACAGGTCGAGCGACTCGAACGGCTTGCCCTTGCACACCGCGCGCGCCGTTTCGATGGAGCGTTGCAGGGTCGAAGAATAGACAAAACCGGCCTCTTCGGCCCATTTGATCAGCTGCGGCGGCGGAATCTGGCCTTCGAGCAGACCGGCCAGCGTGTAGCGCCCCCACCAGTCGCGATAGCCCGCCGCCGTCAGCCGGACGCGCCGCGACAGGGCCGGTTCGCCGTGCCGCACGAGGGTAATCGCCCCGTTTCGTGTCTGCGCTGCGCCGCTCTTGGCCAAACCGCTGCCTCTCTAATCCCAACGGCCGAAGATGCTGACGCATCCGGCCGTTATAAAAATCGCGAATGTCCTATATGTATCAAAGGCATAAGACATTTCGCGAAACGAATACCAAGTGTCATTTTCAGTGACACGTGGTATAATAGGAATCGCAAACGATTCCGGTTCCGTTTCATTGAGAGGTTTGGTAGCCCGCCGCATGGGGGGAGACAAGTGCCTAAATCACCGTAGCGAGGCTGGCGACTGTCGAAGTGACGCGGCCGACGTCACGCCTTCTGGAGGGTGAAATGCACCACATCCGTGCGCTCGGTGCGGAAACCTGCCTCGCAATAGGCCAGATAAAACAGCCACATCTTGCGGAAGGCTTCATCAAAGCCGCTGATGCGCCCCTCCGCCCAGGCGGCATCAAACCGCCGTGCCCACATATTGAGTGTGCGGGCATAGTCGTGGCCAAACGACTGATCCGACAGGACCGACAGGTCAGCCTTGGCGCTGTGGCTGCGCAGCTTTGACGGCGACGGCAACATGCCGCCGGGGAAGATATAGCGCTGGATGAAGTCCGGGCGCTGACGGTAATCTTCGAACAGCTCGTCGCGGATCGTAATGATTTGCAACGCCGCCTTGCCGCCCGGCTTAAGGCAGTCCGACACCTTGCGGAAATAGGTGTCCCAGTATTCCATCCCGACCGCCTCGAACATCTCGATAGAGACGATGGCATCGTATTCGCCCGTCACATCGCGGTAATCGAGCAGCTTGATTTCGACCTGATCGGAAAGACCCAGCCGCTGCATACGCGCGACCGCATAGTCGTGCTGCGACGGTGAAATGGTCAGGCAGGTGGCCCTGGCGCCCAGTTTCGCCGCGTATTCGGCAAAGCCGCCCCAGCCGCAGCCGATTTCCAGCACCCGCTGCCCCGGCTTGAGATCGACCAGCCTCGCCAGCGCCGCGTACTTGGCCGTCTGCGCCCGCTCAAGGTCTTCGGTGCCTTTAAACAGGGCGGACGAATAGGTCATGGTGGCGTCGAGCCACTGCGAATAGAAGGCATTACCCAGATCGTAATGTGCAAAGATATTGCGCCGCGACCCTTCCTTGGTGTTGCGGTTGAAGCTGTGCAGCAGACGGCTCATCATCTGCATGAACGGATTGCCGATAAAGAAGCGCGTCAGACGGTCGATATTCAGCGTAAAGACTTCGAGCAGGTCGGGCAGGTCGGGCGTGTCCCACTCCCCCGCGACATAGCCATCGGCAAAGCCGACATCGCCCGCCGCCAGAACGCGGCGCAGAAAGCGGAAATCATTGACCTTCAAGACGCCGTGCGGGCCCGGCTCGCGGCCGCGGATTTCAAACGGTGTACCGCTCGGCAGGATAATGTCGAGATTGCCGCGGTGCCAGTTGTGGCGCAGCGTCTTCAACGGCCGGCGCAGGGCCTTCGGCACCAGATGCAGGTCGGCACTCGTTGTGGCGAAATGGGGACCAAGGGATGTCGAGGTGCTGGACATGGGCCGCCTCCGTCTGAGTTTTTTATTATATTGGAAATATGCGCTGCAAAAAATCTATATCTTGAGCAGCCGCCCGGCGAACACGACCAGGTGCGACGCCGCCGTAGTCAAAACCGCCCCCCAGATCATGTCAATGGCCACCAGTTTCGGCGACCAGTCGCGGATCACCGCCATGGCTGTCAGATTATAGGTGCCATAAGCCATCAGCCCCAGCAGGGCCGCACTGACCGTCAGCGACCATCCCGCCGGCAGGCCCTGCACTGGCAACTGGCCGGAAAGGGCCGGAAAGGTCAGAAACCACGTCACGCCGAGGCCATAGAGCAGATAGAAGGCAATGGCGGCAGGCATGTTGATGCGCGTGGCCATCAGATCGCCCATCAGCGGCTTATAGACCGGACCGGCGGTGAGGCTCAGCCACACGGTGTCTATCACCGCAAAAGCGATCAGGGTCAGGACGAGCGCGCTCAGAAACATCTTCATGCCTCACCTTCGGGACTGTGGGTTGGGATGGGCACCCCTGCCGGCGCAGGATATCCCGCATCGGCAAGAGGGTGTGTGTTTTAGATACGCGCGAAAGGCTGCAACAGTTTACCCAAAAGTGTACGGGGCGCGATGGGCGCGTTCGCCGCGATCAGGCACAGGCAATCATCGGCCGCGATCAGCGGCGAATGGTGATCCCCCGCCTCACACGACACGCAGTCACCGGGGTGATAGGCCCCGCGATCGTCGCTGAAACACCCTGTCAGGACCAGCGTCATTTCAAGGCCCTGGTGGTCGTGAACCGGCATTTGCATGCCGCCCTTGACGTGCATCAGATAGGTCAGGCCGCGCCCGTCCTTCGGGGCATCGAGATGCGCCATCCACACGCCGGGCGCGCCCCAGTAGCGCGGCTTGAAGGCCGCCGCGCGCACAGATTCCGGCAGGTCGATACCCTTAAGATAGGCGGGAAGTTCGGGCGCAACGCGCGGCTCAGGGGCCTCTTCGGGACGCTCGATACGCGCCAGCGCCAGCTCCAGCGCGTCCTCGGCCATATCGACCGGCACGACCTCTTCGAGCATGGAGGCGCCGATGGCGTCAAACAGGCGCAGAGAGGTGCGGCAATGCGGGCACATTTCCAGATGCGTTTCGACCAGCAGGGACTGACCGGCGTTCAGACGGCCACGGTGATAGTCGAGCAGGATAACCTCATCGAGGTGGTGATTAATCGACGTCATACGCTTTTACTTTCAGCACGGGTTTCAAAGGCCGCCCGCAGCCGCAGAAGCGCCAGCCGAAGACGTGATTTCACGGTCCCCAGAGGGATGGACAGGGCCTGCGCGATGTCGCCATGCGACAGGTCCTCAAAAAACGACAGCCGCACCACTTCGCGCTGCTCCGGCGACAGGGTCTGCATCAGGACGCCAATCGTCTTGGCATCCTGCACCCCGATCAGGTGCGTATCCGGGGCCTGTTCCGGTTCCGGGGCCCACAGGTCTTCCGGCAGGGTCTGGGCGCGCTTTTGCTTGCGCACGCCGTCGATATGCAGGTTGCGCGCGATGGAATAGATCCACGTTGTCGCCGACGCCTTGGACGGGTCAAAGTACGACGCCTTTCGCCACACATTGAGCAGGGCATCCTGCGCCAGATCCTCCGCTTCGATGGCGGTCAGACCGCGGCCCATCATGAAGGCCTTGAGTTTGGGCGCGTATTGACTGAACAATTGCGCATAGGCCGCACGGTCACGCCCTTCGGCGATGCGTAAAATCAGGGCTTCGGGCACGCCCAAGGGGCGCCCTCCCCGGCTCAGGCCAGTCTCTGCGACGATCATCCGCGCAGAAGACCCGATTATATCGTCGCGGTCAAAGGACATTTGAGGCCGCCCGTAAGGAGTCGATGTGGACTTGGCTGTGGTCATGATGCTTTTACGCCGCCACCACACATTTGGATTTATGCCGGGGGTCATTTGAAAATGACTTTTTAAGCGGCGCTTCGCCCGGATGCCACCCGCATCTTCAGCCGTCGTCATTAAAGAGCATACCATTTCCGGAAAATCGGATAGGCTGATCCAGCGCCCGTCGCCTAGCGTAAGCGTTTCTATAGTGTTACAGGAGATGCTGATGTACGACGCAAGCCGCCCGGTAGAATCCCGCGACCGCCCTCGCATCGCCATTGTGGGCACCGGGATTTCCGGATTGTCGGCGGCGTGGCATCTGGATACCTATGCCGACATCACGGTGTTTGAAAAAGAAGATCGGCCCGGCGGCCATAGTCACAGCGTCAATATCGGCAGCACCGAAAGCCCGCTGTGGGTCGATATGGGCTTTATCGTCTTTAATATCCCTTGCTACCCCAATCTGACGGCCCTGCTCGATCATATCGGCGCACCGCATCAGTCCTCTGACATGTCGTTCGGCGTCTCCATCGACAAGGGGCGGCTGGAATACGCTTCAGTGTCTCTGGCCGGGCTTCTGGCGCAATGGGGCAATGTAGTGCGCCCGCGCTTCCTGCGCCTGATGTGGGATCTGGTACGCTTCTACAAGACCGCCCCGCTCGATCACAAGGCGCGTCAGGACGAGCGCCTGACCCTGGGCGAGTATCTGATCAGCCGGCGCTATTCACGGCCCTTTATCGAGGATCATCTGGTGCCGCAGGCCGCTGCCATCTGGTCCACCTCCGCCGCCGAGGTGATGGACTATCCGTTCCGCGCCTTCATGACCTTCTTTGAAAACCACGGCCTGCTGAAGCTCAATCTGGCCGAACGCATCCAGTGGCGCACCGTCACCGGCGGCTCGCAGGCCTATGTCGAGCGTCTGACCGCCCCGTTCAGACACCGCATCCGCACCCACTGTGGCATTGTGACGGCCGAACGCCACGCCGAGGGCGTCACCCTGACCGATACGCGCGGCGAGGCTCATCACTTCGATGAGGTGGTGTTCGCCACGCACGCGCACGACACCTTGCGTATATTGGGCGACAATGCCACACCGCAGGAAGCGAAGGTGCTGTCGGCCTTCCGCTACACCGACAACGAAGTGGTGATGCACACGGACGCCAGCCTGATGCCGCGACGCCGTCACGCCTGGGCGAGCTGGAACTATATTGGCCGCAAGGACGAGATGACGGCGGGGCGTATGCTGTGCGTCACCTACTGGATGAACCTGCTGCAAAACCTGCCGGGTCGGGACGTGTTCGTGACGCTCAACCCCGTCACGCCGATTGCCGAAGACAAGGTGATCAAGCGCATGATGTTCGACCATCCCCTGTTCGATCAGGCCGCCATCGCCGCCCAGACGCAGTTGGGAGCCTTACAGGGCGTCAACCGCACTTGGTTCTGCGGGGCCTATTTCGGCGCGGGCTTCCACGAGGACGGCCTGCAATCGGGGCTGGCCGTCGCCGAGGCCATCAGCGGCGTTTCGCGTCCGTGGGCCTTCGACTGGGGCCGCTCGCGCATCTTCTGGCAACCGGCCCGCACCCTGCTGGAGGCGGCGGAATGATGCGCCCGGCCCTCTATGCTGGCCCCGTCATGCACCACCGCTTTGCGCCCAAGGTGCACCATCTGGAATATTCAGTGTTTCAGATCCTGTTCGATCTCGACCACCTCGACCAAAGCCTGAAACCCTTAAAGACGCTCGGCTTCAACCGTCTCAATCTGCTGGGTTTTTATGAGCGTGATCACGGCCCGGTCAGGGGCGACACGGCTACACCGCTGCGCGAGCGGATCATCGCCTTCCTGACGCCACAGGGTCTTTACGAGGCGGGCGACCGGCTGTTCCTGCTGGCCATGCCGCGCGTTCTGGGCTTCGTATTCAACCCGATCAGCCTCTATTTCGTCGAAAAGGCCGATGGCGACCTGCGCGCCGTGGTCTATCAGGTCAACAACACCTTCGGCGACCGCCATTGCTACGTCCTGCCGGTGCAGGACAAGGGCCGCCTGCATCAGGCGGCGGGCAAGCGGCTGCACGTCTCGCCGTTTATGGATATGGACATGGCCTACAGCTTCGACCTGACCCCGCCGGAGGCGCGCTTTGGTCTGCGCATCCTGCTGGAGCAGGTGCGCCCCGAAGGCCGCGCAAAGATGCTGGTCGCCAGCTTCAATGCCCAACGCGAGGCGCTGAACGACCGCGTGCTGATGAAATACTTCCTCACCATGCCGCTGATGACCTTAAAGGTCGTGTGGGGCATCCATTGGGAAGCGCTGAAAATCTGGCTCAAGGGCGTCAAATACCGCCCCGGCCCCAAACATGCCCCGGACGTGTTCAGCGTGGGTCAGCCGCTCCCCTCTTCCTACGCCCCCGGTGTGCCGGGAGAGGTGGCACCGCGTGAAGCGCGATGACGGAGGGGGCGTCGCGAGTGTTTCAACATATCCTCTGATCGTTGAAGCTAGCGCGAAATGACTTTGAGTGGAATCGTCATTTCGCTCTAAATTTTTGTTTTGTCGCGGTGTTTTTGCGGAAAACCGCTCACACTTTTCCGCACATCGCTCTGAAGAAGCCCCCACCACCCTCTACGCTTCGCTTGATGGTCCCCTCCCCGGCAAGCCGGGGAGGTATAAGACATGCGTGATTACGGCCGCTTCACCTTCACCGCATTGCCCGAATAGGCGACGCTGATGGCCGGGGCGTCGAAGTCGGTCGTCTTGTCGCCCGCCTTCAGGAAGCGCACCTTGAAGGTCCGCGCCGCCACCATCTTGTCGTACTGGCCCGTGCGCGCCCCGATGGTCAGTTCGCCGGTCTTGTCATTATAGCTGAACGGGATGCGGGTGAACTTGCCCTTCTCATAGCCATTCGACACACCATCGTCCTCATAGAGGCTGTAGCGGCCATCGGCACCCGTATAGACATTGATCGTCAGCGGCGCGTCCGGCTTTTCATCGACATACTGTATGACCGGACCCATCGGCAGGATCGCCCCGGCCCTGACGAACAGCGGCAACTGATCGAGCGGAGCCGCGACGGTCTGCGTCTGACCGCCCTTCACCGTCTCGCCCGTATAGGCATTGTACCAGTTGGTGCCCGCCGGGAAATACACGCTGCGTGACGTGGCCTGATACTTGGTGACCGGCGCGACCAGTATCGACTTGCCGAACATATAGGCGTCCTTGACGTCCTTGCCCCTGGCATCCGTCGGGAAGTCCAGCGCGAAGCCGCGCATGATCGGAGCCGACTCGTAATGGGCGTCTGCTGCCGCCGAATAGATGTACGGCATCAGGCGGTACCGCAGCTCAAGGAACCACACCATATTGGCGCGCATGGGCGAACCCGGGGGCGAGATTTCGTGGATTTCGCGCTTCACGCCTTCGCCGTGCGAGCGGAAGAGCGGCGAGAAGGCCCCGAACTGCCACCAGCGCTGGTTCAGCTCACGCCATTCCTTCAGGTCCTCCGCCGTGCCCGTGCCACCGGCGGCGCGGTTTTCCTGAAGTCCGCCGACATCCTTGCCCTGAAAGCGCGTTTCCTGCGCATAGCCACCGATGTCATGCGTCCAGTTTGGTACGCCGGAGAAGCCGGTTTGCACGCCCGCCGAAATCTGATCGTACAGATTGTCCCAGGTGCCGACCACATCGCCCGACCACACGGCAGCGGCGTTACGCTGCACGCCGGCAAAGCCCGAACGGGTCAGTATGAACTGACGCTTGTCCGGCTGATCGGCTTTCAGGCCGTCATACATGGCCTGAGAATTCATGGTCGCATAGGCGTTGTGGACCAGCGCACCTGGCCCCATCTGGGTCGGGGTGATCAGCTCGGCAAACTCCTCCGGGCTGGTGTTGGAGCGCACGTCCGGCTCGGTATTGTCCATCCACCAGGCGTCGAAGCCGTATTTGACCAGACCTTCCTTCATCTGGCGGTAATAGATGTCGCGCGCTTCCTTGTTATAGGGCGAATAGTGGCTGTTGAGGTAACCCGGCCCCACCCAGTCCTTAAAGCCCAGCTCGACATTGCGGCGCCACATATAGCCCTTGGCGTCCAGCTCCTTGTAGTTGGCGGTATTGGGATAGAACTTGCCCCAGATCGAAATCATGATGTGGGCGTTCTGTTTGTGCACCTCATCAACCAGCTTTTGCGGATCGGGGAAGCGAACCGGGTCGAAGGTGTGGCTGCCCCACTGGTCTTCGGGCCAGTAGAACCAGTCCTGCACGATATTGTCGATCGGCCACCTGTTGTCACGATAGGTTTTGAGCACCCCCAGAAGCTGATCCTGCGTCTCATAGCGCTGGCGCGACTGCCAGAAGCCATAGGCCCATTTCGGCATCATCGGTGGCTTGCCTGTGACGGTGTGATAGCCGGAAATGACGCCCTCAAGGCTGTCGGCGGAGATGAAGTAATAGGTCAGGCCCGTGCCCGCCTCTGAGGTGAAGCGCAGCGAGTGTGTGTCCGCCGCCGGTTCCGGGTTGGAATGGTGCAGCGAGATCAGGCCGCCCGACGGCAGCCACTCGACCTGAAGCTTCACCGGCTTGTTTTTGGCGAAGGTCTGCTCGAAATTGTTGTACCAGGCGTTCCAGCCCATACGCCAGATGCCGTGATCGAAGATCGTCTTGCCATCGACCTTCATCGTCACATAATCCGAGGCAAACAGGCGCATCTTGTGCACGCCCGGCGTGTCCGAGGCGGCCGAGCCTTCCCAGACGACCTTAACTTTTTTGCCCGTCGTCGCGGCCTTGCTCAGCGCCGGATCGGTCGGCCAGTACTTATCGACATCGCTCAGGAACTGATAGCGGATGTCGGGCTCAACGCGCGTCAGGATCAGTTTGTCATCAACGTAATATTTGGCGGTCAGGCCCTTGGAACCATCGAGCGCCGTCAGTTTCAGATCGCGGCTGGCCAGACCGAAGCGCACCGGATTGCCAAAGCGCGTGACCGAATTGTTGTCCCACAGCACGCCGTAATTCTTGTCCGACAGCACGAAGGGGATGCCGATATCCATATTGTGCTGGCGCAGCTCGATGTCTTCGCCATTGAGGTTCATCTGGGCGTTCTGGTGCTGCCCCAGACCGTAAAAGGCCTCGGTCGTGCCGGGGTTGAACTGGGCGCTGGTCGCCACATAGGGCTTACCCTCGACCGTCACCGGGGTGATGGCGCTCCTGACCTCTTTCAGGACCGGCTGGCCCTTGGCGTTGAAGAAGGTCAGGCGGCCGGTGCTGAGATTGACCTGCGCTGAGGCGGCAGCGGCTTTAACGGTCACGGTGCCCTTGCCATCGGACACGGTGAACTTGCCTTCCGGCTTGGCCACGGCCATCAGCGACGGCAGTTGTTCGCGCGCCGGGTCATCGACGCCGACCACCTGAATGATCGAGTCGCTGATGACATTGAGGCGGATTTCCTTCGCCGTGCCGGTATCCGGCTTGACCACAATGCCGGTATCGGTGCGGCTGTAGGTCCCGGCCAGCGCCGTGGAGGCCATCAGGGCGACGGCCAGCGTCGAGGCGTAGATATAGGGTTTCATCTGTCTTCTCCCGAATATCTCTTCTCCTTTGAGGGAGAAGGTGGCGCGTCAGCGCCGGATGAGGGGGCATTCAGGACGGCCTGAGCGTCCCCTCACCCCAACCCTCTCCCCGCAGGGGAGAGGGGGTTGAACATTAATACGTCGCCAGTTTGACCTTGAGCACGGCCGGCTGGCCGGTCAGGTTCAGGCCGTAGTCGGTCTGGTCGCCATTCCACACGAAATCGACGACCCACTGGCCGTTTTCAAAGTGCCCCTGCTCGACCGAACGGAAGATCAGGTTCTTGCCCTTGGTTTTGGGGCCAAGCCCGAAATTCAGCCGGGCGTGGACGCCGGTGACCAGAAATTCGTCTTCGGAAAGCTGCGCCACGACCACGCCGCCATTGGGCTTTTCGCGGCCCGGCACCGGATCGACCTTGCCCATCCACGTCCATTCGGTCAGGCCGAACTGCCACTCCCCATAGAGCACGTCGAGTTTCCACTTGCCGCCCAGGTCGATCGTTTGCGGCTTGCGGTCATCGGCCTCCGACACACCCCAGACGGGGTTTTCATAGGCGATTTTGGCCCAGTCGCGCATCATCGGCGCAAACAGGGCGTATTTTTCCCGAAACGGCTTCAGGCCCTCCGGCGACATGTCCTTGCCGCCCAGCGGGTAGTTGGTATAGCCCGTATAGTCGATACCGAACGGCGAGAAACCGATGCCGCCGCGGCCGAAGACGCTGAAAATATAGCGGGCAAATTCGGTATCAGAGCCCGTTTCCGGCACAAACAGCGGATTCTCGAACTTCGAATAGAGGCTCAGCACAGCCTCGTAATTGGCCGAGTCGCGCTTATAGATATCGGGGGCGATGATATCGATGGCCGGGGCTGCCGCCTGATAGATGTCGATGACATTGTGGGTCGGCCCACCTGACGAATAGGTCTCCGGCCCCACCTCGATCAACGGCTCACGCAGCGCCGCATTGACGTACATGGGCAGGTCATAGACGGCGCGACCGGCGGCCGCGATCTCATTGATATAGCTGGCGATATGCCAGGCGTGGAAATATTCGTCGGCGTGTTTGCCGAACACCACGCTCCACGTGCCGCCCTTGCTGATCCCCTTCTTTTTGAGCAGCGCCTGAGGCACCGGCCCGTTGAAGACCTTTTCCGCCTTGGGCGAATAGTCGCGCACACTGCCATAGGTGCCGGACTCGTTCTGCGGCTGGATCATGATGACCGTGTGCTGGTCGCCGTCGATCTTTTTCAGGTGCGTCATCAGGGCGACAAAGGCCTTCTTGTCGGCCTCCAGCGTCGTGCGCTCCATCGGCGACAGGCAATAGGACATCGTACCGTCTTTTTTGGTGATACGCGGGAAGCGCTTGTTGTCGAGCTTCACCCAGTCCGGCGTATAGTTGGGCGAGGTGTTTTTCCACGTCCCGAACCACAACAGCACCAGACGCACATGGTTCTGACGCGCCTGTTTCACCAGCTCATCGACATAAGCGAAGTCGAACTGGCCTTCCTTGGGCTCGATCTGCTCCCAGGCCACCGGAATTTCCAGCGTATTGGCCTGAATATCCTTGATCGCCGGCCACACCTTGGGCAGTTGCGCCACGTAGTTGGACGAATTATTGGCCTGCGCCCCCAGAATAAGGTACGGCGCGCCATCGACCATCAGCGCCGCCTTGCCGTTCTTTTTGACCACCTGCGGCAATGGCTTGTTTTGCGCCCATGCCTCAACGGCGGGCACAAGAGACAAGGCCGCGCTGACCACAGCGACGGACATCCACAGACGGCGCGATACTCTTATACCCATGCACGGCTCCCCTGACTGGCCGATGCGACGCAGCGGCTTTTTGACGGACACCTGAGGTCCGCGTCTGAACTTCGCTTGAGGGATAAACAGCCGCCCGCCTTTTTTTAGACGGTGCGTCTGCACCGCACTGTTCCCTCGCCTTGTACGCCGCTGAGCAAAGCGGCATTTTTTTTATTATACAATTGTCTTAATCATCATCGGATTAGGGCGCAAGGGCAAAAAATGATAACGCTATCATTTTCAACCGTTTTCACATGTGCGCGCGTGTCCGGCCCCCTCTGTCGCGTCTTATGCCAACGGCCGAAGATGCTGACCGCATCCGGTCGTTGAAGACACGAGACTGTCTCATATGTCTCAGTGACATGAGACAGTCTCGAAAGGCATACCCAGAGTCATTTTCAATGACCCTTGGTCTTATTTGTCATTAATGCTGGACAAGCGGCGGAAACATCGGTGATTACTCATCTTATAACAAGACTCAGATATGCCTACAGGCCCCTTATTCATGCGTACGCAACACGGCGTCAGCCTCACCTACGGACTTCTGGAAACGCTCGGTCAATCCATCGTGGCCGGTCATTATGACAGCACCGGCTTTCCGACGGAGGCCGAACTGTGCCTGCGCTTCGCCGCCAGCCGCACCGTCGCGCGCGAAGCGGTGAAGATGCTGACCGCCAAGGGCCTGCTGAGCGCCCGGCCGCGTCAGGGGACCAAGGTCGAACCCGTCAGCCGCTGGAACCTGCTCGATCCGGACGTCACGCGCTGGCTGATGGAACGCCCCTTCTCCAACACCATCTACCGCGAATTCACCGAGGTGCGGCTGGCTATCGAGCCCGTGGCCGCGTCTCTGGCCGCCCAGCACGCCGACCGCAAGGACATCAAGGCCATCCGCGACGGCCTGAACGGAATGCGCGAGCACGCGGCCGAACACGATCAGGCGCTTGCCGCCGATATCGAATTCCACGTTGCCATCCTGCGCGCGTCAGGCAACCCCTTCTTCTGGCAGTTGCGCGAACTGATCAATACGGCCCTGCGCCTGTCGATCGGCGTCACCAACAAGATTTCCGGCCACACCGCCTCCATCCCGGCCCACGAAGCCGTGCTGATCGCCATTGAAAAAGGCGATGCCGACGGGGCCCTGCACGCCATGCGCGCCATCCTGCTGGAATCGCTGGAACTGATCAAGACCTACGATCCGGCGGTCGGAGAGTAAGCACGGTCCGGGGGGTGGGACGATCGACCATCGCAAAGAAGACGCCATCCTGCATCGCCAGTTTGAACTGGACGAGGACGGGAGTGTTGATCTCTATGTCTGGCGGCCCTTTGCGGAGACGGACGCCAGATGGGCCTGTACCTTCCTCATCGAAGGCTTAGGCGCAAAAAAGCCGAAGAACGCCTACGGCGTTGACGCCGCTCAGGCTTTGTGTCTTTGCCTGATAATGGCCTCTACCGATCTTTATACTTCCGAGGCCTATAAGAAGGGCCGTCTGGCTTGGTTGGGCAGCCGCGATCTCGGCTTACCCATGATCGAAGGTCTGGACCCCGCAACCGGTGATCTCGGAAAGGCACAGCTTCTGACGACGGCTGGACAATCTGCCGTATTGGCTATCCCCGGCTGCCCCCTGCCCTATATCGCCTTCCCCGGCGACAGGCTGGCGCGTCTGACCGCGCAGCTACGCGACATCAGCCTGGCGTACCGGGCGGCGGGGCTGGCCCACATTGTTGAGGGTCTTGAGAGCGTACTGGCGTGGTATAAGGCGAACGCCAAACTCACGCCGCCAGTTGCGCCTTGACCCGTTCGGCCAGCGTCTTGATATCAAGCGGCTTGGGCAGGAAGGACACGCCCACCTCGTCTTCCAGAAGGTCCGAGAATTCGGCCTCGGCATAGCCCGAAATGAACATCACCGGCACATTGCCGAGGAAGGGCCGCGCTTTTTTGAGCATGGACGGCCCGTCCAGCCCCGGCATGATGACGTCGGAAATCAGCAGGTCGAACTTGTCGCCGCTCTGGATGATGTCGAGCGCCTCTTCACCGTCCGACGCCTCGGTCACCTCATAGCCGCGCTGACGCAGCAGGCGGGCGGCGATGCCGCGCACGATTTCTTCATCCTCGACAAACAGGATGCGCCCGGCACCCGACATGTCCTTCGGCGTCACCTTGGGCGGAGACGCCGCCGCCGCTTCGACCTTCGGGGCGTCAGGCTTTGCCACGTGCACCTTGATCGGCAGGAAGATTTTGAAAGTCGCCCCATGCCCCTCGTCGGGAGCGACCACCGAGGTAATGGCGATATGACCATCGGCCTGATTGACGATGCCATAGACGGTCGCCAGCCCCAGCCCCGTCCCCTCGCCCAGCGGCTTGGTGGTGAAAAACGGCTCGAAGACCTTGGTCATGATCTCCGGCGGGATGCCGGGGCCATTGTCCGACACCTCGATCAGGGCCGCGCCCTGCGCCGGAGCGTCGGCCCAGCCTTGCGCCACAGCCTCGGCCTGAGTCAGCGCCGCCGAACGGATTTTGACGCGCCCGCCGCCAGACGAATGCACCGCATCGCGCGCATTGACGACGAGGTTCATGACCGCCATTTCCATCTGGCCCTTGTCGGCATGGATGTCGGGCAGATCGCGGCCATATTCGGTTTCGAGCTTCACGTCTTCGCGCATCAGACGGCGCAGCAGCACCTCCGACTCGGAGATCAGTTCGCCGAGATTGAGCGTGACGCGCTTGACCGTCTGCTTGCGCGAAAAGGCCAGCAGCTTGCGCACCAGGTCCTCGGCGCGCGTCGAAATCTGACGGATTTCGTTCAGCCCGCCATAGGAGGGGTCCCCCAGCGGATGGTTGTGCAGCAGGTCTTCAACCCGCAGCTTGAGCCCGGTCAGCAGATTATTGAGATCGTGCGCCACACCGCCGGCGAACTGCCCGATGGCCTGCATCTTCTGTACCTGCGCCAGAGACTGCTCAAGCTGCTTCTGCTCGCTGATATCGAACAGATAGAGCATAAAGCCCCCCGCCGTGTGCGCCAGACGCACCTGTAAGGGAAGGTCCTTATTGGACAGCAACTTGACCTCAAAGGCGGTCTTTTTCGCATCGAGCTTGGCCTGCGCCTCTTCGCGCGAGGCGGCGTCGATCAGGTCGCCCCACACCTTGCCCGTCAGCTCGGCGACAGAAACCCCCATAAGGCGGGCAAACACCGGGTTGATACGGGTGATTTTCGCCGTCAGCAGGGCGTCGCCCTCCAGCAGGGCCTGACCAAAGGGCGCGTCGGAGCCGTCAAAGGCCGGAGTGACCGGGGACACTGCCGGTGCGACGACCTCGGTTTCAACAACGGGTTCCATGCCCTCCGTCGCGGGCAGTTCGTGATTGAGCAGCAATCCGGTGCCCAGAACGCCCGGCGACGCGGCACGGACCAGCACCTGCTCATCGCCCAGCCGCGCCAGCAGCATCTCAAAATCGAAGCTCCCCAGCCGCACAAGGGCACGGCTGCTGCCCTGCGCACGCGCCTCACGCATGGCGACAAACAGGGCGGCGCTGCCCTCACCGCCCGGCAGGCGTTTTTCATTCCCCCCGGCATCGCGCCAGGCGGGGTTGGTGGCGTTCAGGCGACCATCGAAGCTGGCAATGGCCGCGGGCTCGGCCAGAGCCTCGACAAGGGCGGTGACCCCCGGTCCGCGCGTTTCGGTCTCTTCGTCGTTGCTGAACGCGAACAGGGCCACCGACACCACCGCCCCCATCACGATGACGAGAATGGTCAGGACGACGCCGACCGGCAATTCTCCCGCAATGAACCAGAAGGCCGCACAGGCGCAGATCACGATGATCGCCACCACCGTCAGGGCCGCCGGCGACGCAAAATCGCGCAGCCGCTCCAGCAGATTTTTCGGAGCCGCCGCAGCGGTGGGTTTCTGCACAGGTGATTGGGTAGGTGTCTGTGTAGATGTCTGGGCGGGAGACGAAGACAAGGTGGAAACCTTTCACCAAAACGAATCGCCAGAGTTTAACCTAATTTGCGAATCCTGCCCGGATTTAGCTTAGAGCATTCGTCGGCTCAGATGAGCCGCCTCATGGCCCTATGTTTTTGACGCGCTTTTTTATCCGAAAAGGGCGTCACAGTTTTCGGCAAGCGCTCTAAAATCCCCGTCGCTTGCGCACCATGACGAAGGAGATGATCTTGGCCACGGCCTGAAAATGCGCTTCGGGGATGATCTCATCGACGTCGATCGCCGCATAGAGGGCGCGCGCCAGCGGCGGGTCTTCGACAATGGCGATCTCGTGCTCCCCCGCCACTTCCCGGATTTTCAAGGCCAGCGTGTCCACCCCCTTGGCCACGCACATCGGTGCCGGCGTTTCCTCATCATAGCGCAGCGCCACGGCGTAGTGGGTCGGGTTGGTGATCACCACCGTCGCCTTGGGCACATTGGCCATCATGCGTTTGCGCGATTTTTCCATGCGGATCTGTTTCAGGCGGCCCTTGACGTGCGGGTCGCCTTCGGTCTGCTTGTATTCGTCCTTCAATTCCGTCTTCGACATCTTCATGCGCTGCGCAAAGCGGAATTTCTGGATGAAATAGTCGGCCCCGCCTTCCAGCAACATGAACAGACACACCGCCACCGCCAGAGAGAAGAAGACCTCCTTGGCATAGGGCAGCACCATCAGCGGCGACGCCCCGGCAAGGCCCGCCACATCGACCGCGCGCCCTTTCAGGATCATCCAGGTAATGACGCCGACGGCGATCAGCTTGATCACCGTCTTGGCAAACTGGATCAGCGCATCGACGCCAAACAGACGCTTAAACCCGGCCATGGGGTTGAGTTTGGAGAAGTCGGGTTTCAGCTTTTCGGTGGTGAACATCAGCCCGGTCTGGGCCAGACTGCCTATGGCCCCGGCAGCACCGGCCACCAGCAGGATCAGGGCGATAATGGGCAGGACCTGCCCCATCAGATGGTGGGCAATGCTGAGCCCGCCATCGCCCATCAGCGAGTCGCGCAACAGATGCGGCGCGGCAATGAAGACCCTTAAGGTCTCGCTCAGCGACAGGGCGATCTTGTCACCATAGAGCATGACCAGCGCGCAGGCCGCGATCAGCGACAGGGCCTGAGGGATGTCGCTGGATTTGGCGACATCGCCCTTTTTTCGCGCCTCTTCGAGTTTTCGGGCCGAGGCTTCTTCTGTCTTGTCTTCGCCTTCTTCGGCCATCTACGCCCCCCTGACGAAGAGGCGCAGGAATTCCTCATAGTGCTGAAGGAAGACCAGACCGGTGCCGCCCAGACTGAGGGCGAAGATGGCCAGCCCCAGCAGAACGCTGACCGGGGTGACCGCGAAGAAGATGGGAAAAGCCGGCATGATGCGGCCGATAAAGCCGGCCGCGATATTGATAATCAGGCCGAACACCAGAATGGGCGTCGTCATCTGGATGGCCAGCATGAAGGTATCGCCCACCGTGCGGATCATCAGTTGCGTCGCATCGCCGACCATGACCGGGCGCATCGGCGGAAACACCCAGTAGGAGTCGCGCATCCCGGCGATGAACAGGTGGTGCAGATTGGTGGCATAGATCAGCACCAGGCCCAGCATGGCGAGAAAAGTGCCGATCGAGGTCGAGGGCTGGGCCTGCGCGGGGTTGGCGGTCTGGGCAAAGGACAGGGTGGTTTGCAGCGACACCACCTCCCCTGCAATGGCCAGTGCCCCCAGAAAGGTGCGCATCAGCATCCCCAGCATCAGGCCGATCACCGCCTCATGGATGATCAGCCCGGCCATGGCCCCGAGTTTCGGCGGCAGGGCAGGCATTTGCGACTGCACCACCGGCAACAGCATCAGGGTGAAGACAAAGGCAAACGACAGGCGCATACGCGGCGGCACCGCCTGATCACCCAGCCCCGGAATGAGTATGGCCACCGAACCTACGCGCACAAAGATCAGCATGGCGGTAAACACCACCTGCGACGTACCGAAGAAGGAGGTCACTTCGGTCGGGAAATCCGGAGCGGGCGTAACGGGGATCATAACCGCCACCTATGACGCGATTCTTGCCGCTCAGACAGCGCGTCAGATGCCCGCGATCTTGGTGGCGATTTCTTTCATAAAGCCCGACAGAAGCGCCCCCATCAGCGGCAGGACCAGCAGAAGGGTCACGAAGACGGCGATAATCTTGGGGGCGTAGATCAGGGTCTGTTCCTGAATCTGGGTCAGGGCCTGAAACAGGCCGATCACCACACCGACGATGAGGCCGACGATCAGAACCGGTGCACACAACTGAATAGTCAGCCAGATGGCGTCGCGCCCGACGCTGAGAACTTCTGTACCGGTCATGAAAAATCGCCCTACACTTAAACCACGGACCCCACCGATCCGCTGGGCAGATTTTGCCGGGAGTGCGGTAAATTTGTCGTTAACGGCATGGTATTTTCGGGGTCATTACCCGGCAACGACATCCAGCGGGCAACCCAGAGCCCTGGCCAGGGCCTTAAGCGTATCGACGCTGCCGCGGCGTTTACCCGCCTCTATGGCGGATATCTCCGGCGCGGCCACGCCGCTCATGTCTGATAAAGATTTTTGCGTCAGGCCCCGGTGCTCACGCACTACCCGAACGGGCGATTCACCGGCACGTATGCGCGCCCATTCACCCTTGGTCATGGCGATATATTCACCGCGCGCCTTGGTGGCATTCACCTCGTTCATGACGCGGATACCCGCCAGTTCGTCCTCGGCATCTTCCACGATCTCAAGCAAGGCTTCGAATTCATCACGAGGGATAATCACATATTCCTTGCCATCAAGGATAAGAGAGGTGTGCGTCGCCATGTCTTTGCCCTTTATCGCAAATAGATTTCACGCCGGTTGCCAACCTCTTCGACCGACACCACATGCAAATCTTCGGTGAAGATAACCCGGAAATGGCCCACACGCAGGCGCAAAGCCGCAGACCCTTTGAGGGCCTTTACATCGCCATGACCCGTTATCGCATAGACTTCGAGCCTGTCTTCGATGCGCGCCTTATCATCGGCTGCCATTCGATCGAGCGCTTTCTCCGCAGCCATAGCGTAGCTTATCGTCTTCATGGAAATAGCATTCCGTTACGACCACTGCAAGGAAAATAGCAAATTGCTATTTAAACATAGGGTCTTGAGGGCTCAAGTGGAAATCGGTGGCTTTGAGACCAACAGCCGGGGCAAACCACGCCCGCGCCGGCCAAAGCCGCCAAAAGCCGCTAAGCCTCAGATCGGCATTCTCAGGATTTCCTGATAGGCGCTGATGACCTGATCACGGATAGCGATCACGCTTTCCAGAGAGGCCTCCGCCGAAGCCACAGCGGTCACGGCGTCGATCAACTCGGCCTTGCCCTGCGAATGCGCGATCATCTGCGACTCGGCATTCTGGGTGGACTTCATGGTCTGTTCCATGGCCCCGTTGAGGACCTTGGAAAAAGCCGCCCCCACGTCGTGCGTGCGCGAGCCCTCTTCGTGCAGGCCGGAGACCTGCTTCTGAACGGCCCCGTAGGCCTTGGCGACGAGCATGGGGTTCATTTATCGAGCCTCTAACGCTTCAGAATATCGAGGGTCTTCTGCTCCATAGAGCGAGTCGTCTCGATGACATTGAGATTCGCCTCATAGGCCCGCTGCGCGTCGCGCATGTCCATGCTTTGGACAAGGCTTTCGACGTTCGGCCGTTTGACATAGCCGCGCGCATCGGCGGCCGGGTGGCTGGGGTCGTACTCTTCCGGAAAGGGTTTGGAATCCGGGCGAACCGAGGCCAGCTTCACCCCCATGGCCCCGTCGATTTTGGTCGCTTCGAACACCGGAATCTGACCGCGGTACGGGTCACCGCCGGGGGTCTTGGCCAGCGAGTCGGCATTGGCGATGTTTTCCGCGATAATCCGCATCCGCGCCTGCTGCGCCCTGAGCGCGCTGGCGGCGACCGAAAGGGTGGGATGGGTGTCGGTGGTTTTGTTGATCGGCATGATGCGCCCTTAGCCTTTATCTACCCGGTGCCTTGCCCGCCATGCGGATCAGGCCCAGAGACTTCTGGTAAAAGCCCAGAGCCGCTTCATACTGCATGCGGCTCTCGGCCATTTTGAGCATCTGTTCTTCGAGCACGACCGAATTGCCGTCCATGGTGGTTTCGGAGTCCGGTGAAACCACCGCCTTGGGGGCGAAACTCCCGCCGCCTTCGACATTCATATGCCCGGCATTGGTCAGGCTGAGGCCCAGCCCCGTCTGCTCCTGCTGCCCCTTGAGGACCGCCGCGAAGTCGAGCGATTTGAGGTCGCGCGGTTTGAAGCCGGGCGTCGAGGCGTTGGCCACGTTCTGCGCCACCAGCTTCTGGCGCTGACCCAGCCAGGTCATCTTTTGCTTCAGGGCCCCAAGGAGACCGATATTTTCCGTGCTCATGCGCGATGCCTTACCTGTCCGCTGCGACTCAGCCTATGCAGAGCGGCAGGCAAAATATGCCCCCTTGTTGGTTAATGGGACTTTAAGACCTTGCGACACATATCGGGGGACGGTCGCGGATGGAGGGATTGGCCCGATGGATGTCTTTTTAAGTCTGTTGCGGGCGGCCTTCGCGCTGGCCATCGTTCTGGGGCTGGTACTGGGTCTCGCCTATGGCTTACGTCGCTACGCCCCGCAACTGCTGGCGCGCTTTCAGGGGGAGCGCGGAGAGCGCCGCCTGAGCGTGGTCGAAACCCTTGTGCTGGACCCGGCGCGCCGTCTGGTGCTGGTGCGCGTCGATGACGAGGAACGCCTGCTGCTGCTGGGCGAAGGTCAGGAGCTGATCGAGCCGCGGCAACTGCCGGCACCCAAGCCCAAACCGGCCCCCGCCCCCACCGTCAGCCGTTCGGTGTCGTAATGGCTATGCCCGACCTCTTTCGCCAGTTCGGCAAGCCGATGCGCAAGCGTGACTACGCTCTGACCCTGCTGGGTGGCATTGTCGGTTTCGCCCTGATGATCTTCCCCGGCGACGTGCTGGCGCAATCGGTCAATCTCGACCTGGGGCAAGGCGGCACGCTTACGGCGCGCGTTGTGCAGATGCTGGGGCTTTTGACCGTCCTGTCGCTGGCACCGTCCATCGTCATCATGACCACCTCGTTCATCCGCATCGTGGTGGTGCTGTCCCTCCTCAGAACGGCGCTAGGCCTGCAACAGAGCCCGCCCAATGCGGTTCTGATCTCGCTGGCCATGTTCCTGTCGGCGGTGGTGATGGCCCCGACCTATCAGGCGGCCTATGACGCCGGTATCCGCCCCCTGATGGATCAGGAGATGGAAATGCCGCAGGCCTTCGATGCGGCCTCCGAACCGGTCAAGACCTTTATGCTGTCTCAGGTCAATGCTGGCGATCTCAACCTGTTTATCCGCCTGTCCAAAGTCGAAAAGCCCAAGGACAATATGGACCTGCCGATCACGGTCATCACCCCGGCCTTTATGATCTCGGAACTGAAGACGGCGTTTCTGATCGGCTTTCTGCTGTTCATCCCGTTTCTGGTGATCGACCTCGTGGTCGCCTCGGTACTGATGAGTATGGGGATGATGATGCTGCCGCCGGTGGTGGTGTCGCTGCCGTTCAAGCTGATCTTCTTCGTGCTGGTTGATGGCTGGCGGCTGGTGTGCGGCTCGCTGGTCGAAAGTTTCACCAAGGCTGGTGGCGCGGGGGGATAGGCGACGGTCTTATCGGCCGGCGCCTGTCAGATATCGTCTTCACCGACTTGCCGCGCGCCGTGCAGGATGCGCAGGATACGCACATGATCCATATTGATGCGGTAATAGATATTATAACGGGCATGGGTGACGCGACGCACGCCTGACTCTTCGTCGAGGAGCAGGCCTGCCGACGGCATATCGCCCAACTTGCGGCAACGGACCTCAATCTCATCTGTAAAGCTCACCGCGCGGCGTGGGTTATCTGCGGCTATGTAACCCGCAATATCCATCAGGTCACTCAGAGCGCGGGGCGAGAGAATGACCTTCATCAGCCCGCTTTTCGGCTAACGGCATCGATATGTGTGCGCACCTGAGCGAAGGCTGCGTCCAAGTCAACACCTTCACCCTCCATCCCTTTGGCAATCTCGGCGCGCAGGGCTTCGCGTTGACGCTGTTTCTCCAGCTCGCGGTCTTCCAGCAGGCGCAGGCCTTCGCGGATCACCTCGCTGACATTGTTGTAGCGGCCGGTGGCGATCTGCGCCTTGATAAAGGCTTCGAAATGCGGACTGAGAGCAACCGAGGTCGGCATAGCAGGTTCCTATCTGTTACTAACTGATAGTAACATCGCTCGCCGCTGCTCTCAAGCGCCACGCGTCAGGCCCCCGACCAGTTGCCGTTTGAAGCCGGGCAGGTCCTTCCACTGCGTCGCCACGCGTACCGGGCGACCCTTGCCGGGGTCGATCAGGGTCATCCCCTCATCCGTCACGCGGAGCGGCAGGGTCTCCATCGCCAGTTTCGACTCATCAAAGGCCATTTCAACCGCCACAGCGTCGAATTGCACCGAGCTTTGCTGCGTCAGGTCGAAGTCCTTGGCCATCCACGGCGCATTGGGCAGCCAGACCTTGCTGTTTTCGATACAGGCCACGGCGAAGGGATCACGGCTATGCCACAGCTTTTGCCAGTCCGCCCCGTCCAGCGTCACCAGACCGCAGGTATCGAGCGGCGTGATCGAACAGCCGAGCCAGTCGGCTTCGAAGATGGTGCGCAGCGCCGCCGGATCGACCTTGACATTATATTCGGCATCGGCCGGCGCAACGCCCTTATAGCCGATACGAACCGAGCCAAACATGCCGATAAAGCGCGCTTTCCGGGCCAGTTGCGGCTCGCGGCGCAAGGCTTCGGCCAGTTCGGTGGCCGGGCCAACACTGATAATGGTCACCGGATCGGGTGAGGCCATCACCGTGTCGATCATGGCCAGAGCGGCGTCCTTGCGTACCACACCACGATAGGAAGCGAGCGTGTAATCCCCCAGCCATTCGGCCTGTGCGCCCGTCTCCTCGCCCTTCGGACGGCCCATGGCGATGGCCACGTCGCTGCGCCCGGCCAGGGTGAGCAGTTTGGCCGTCAGGCGGGCCTTGTACTGCGGGCTGCCCGCATCGGTCGCCACCAGTTTGAGCGCCAGTTCCGGCCGCCGCAGAAGGTATAAGAGCGCGAAGGTGTCATCGACATCGCCGCCGATGTCGGTATGGAAAATAACCGGCACAGGCTTGGGCGTCCTGGCGGCCACAGGCCCTGCCACCGACAGGGCCAGAGACGATAAGAGCAGGGTGCGACGGTCGAACATGAAAGGCTCCTTTGCTCAGAGCCTATCGTCCGACCGCCGTCACATCAAGGTCAGAACACGTCAACCGACTGCGTACCCTTGTCACTTAGGGCACGGTAGGCTGCTGCCGAGGCGCCATAGATCAGCGCGTAGAAGCCGCCCATCAGCAGACCGCTTACGAGGGTCTGTACCAGATACATCGGAGTCAGAAGGGCACTGAGCGAACTGAAGTCGGGGCGGCTCATCTGGGTGATGGCCTGCGTCCAGCCCCCGCTCGTCCCGATCATCAGGGCGAAGATCAGGCAATAGACGATAATCGCAATGACGATCATCACCAGCCCCAGCAGCAGATAGCCGCCCAGCAGCTTCCAGCCCTGCCCCTTGGTCAGTTTGAAGCTGCCGAAAATATTGATCTTCTTCTCCGCAAAAGACTGTACCGCCGCCAGCGACCAGCGGCTGATGATGTACAGAAAGGCACCAATGCCCCCAACGACCAGCAGAAAGATCAGTATACCGGCCACAATCTCGCTGAACTGGCCCACGATGGAAACAATCCCGATCAGTATGGCCAGCGCAATGCCGAACACGATATAGAAGAGAAAGAAGGCCAGCGCCCACAAGATCCCGACCGCTATCTGACGTAACTCATCGCCCCCCAGTTTTAAAGAGGCAAAACCGCCCTCACCCGGCTGCAACTGGCTGCGGAACACCGCGCACTGGATGATGGCCGCGACGACCAGACCCAGCACAATGAGAATCAGGTAGGCCGGAGCCAGATTGCCCATATAGCCGAACACCTGCATAGGGTCGGCATCAGGCGTGGTCCGATAGTTTTGGAGCGCCGTCAGGGCCGGACCTGCCATCACGACCAGAACCAGCGACGACACCACACTGACCGCCAGATAGACCAGCCCCCAGACCAGCACCGCCAGCGGGTTCTTCTTGATGATTTCGATGCCCGCAAAGGCAAAATCAATGGAAAGTTTCATAATACCCCCTCCCTTTCAGAGGTTTCAAACCTAGCGCAAATGGAGAGGGACGCAAGGCCCCTCTCCGGATCATCAGGGTTTCCGACGGAAACATAATGATCTGGATTATCTTTTGACCCTCGCCGACAGCGGCACCGCCACCCTGGCCACCGCCTCACTGGCGGCTTGAGCGGAATGATCCCAAAGAGACCCTTCCGCTTTGAGTACAGTTAATCCGCCTTTTTCAGGTCGATGAACGGCGTGGCCGAACCCGTCACCTGAGGCAGTTTGCCGTCCCACTTTTCGATGGCGCGAAGCTGCACCACGCCGGGGCTGGCGGCGATCGACTGGGCAATCAGGCGGTTGGCCTCGGCCTGACCGCGGGCCTCTTCGATCCTGGCATCGGCCTGCGCCTTGGCCACAGCGACCTGCGCCTGAGCGGCGGCCGCGTCGGCGTCGGCCTTGGTCTTGGCCTGAATCGAATCAAGGATCACCTGCGGGTAGCGAATGGTGCCGATCCAGTCGAGCTGACTGATATTGACGCCCTGCGGCTCCCACTTGCGGTTGACGCGGGCCAGCGCCTTCTGGATCACCTGCTGACGACCGCCGCGATAGAGGAACTCGACACTGACCAGCTCGGTTTCCGCCGCAATGGCCGAACGCACATCGTTGCGGATCGGGCCTTCGAACATCTGATCGAAGGTCAGGCGATAACGCTTGTAAAGCTCTGGCGCTTTGCCCGCGTCGATGCGCATGACAAGCTGCACGTCCGCCGTCATGGGCAGGGCGTTGTTGTCCGAGAAGTTGATCTCCTCGTTTTCCGGGCCGCGCTCATCCTTTTCGCGCGTATAGGTATAGGTGCGCTGAATGGCCGGGAATTCGATGATACGCTCCCCGATCAGGTTGAGGTGCCAGCCCGACGGCAGGGCGGCCTTGTCCACCCCGGCATTGGGGCCCAGCGTGCGGATCTTCACGCCGACATTGCCGGGCTGGATCGTCTGACCGCACGAGGCGAGACCGATGAGCGTCAAAAGCGCCACGGCACCCAGAGGCGCATAGACCTTCCAGCGGGCCGGAAGTTTAGGCACGGAGTTCAGATTATTCAGATTCATAAGCGTTTGCGGTCCGCCGGTAGCCGGCGCGATCCGTCCTTTCCAGGATTGAGAGCGGGTTTAAAGACAAAAGGATACGCGCCCTGAAAAAGGGGTGGCATCGTCTGGGTTTCGGGGCTTGATCGCAAGTAAAGCAAATATGGGCTGGGCCGAGATTTCGACTAGCAGACGGAGGCGTAAGATAAATCAAATCCAGCCTGTCCATCTTCATTCAGGGGCCGCGCATCTGTTCAGAGCGGCTATGCTTTTTGTTTGGCGATCCTTGACCTTTGCGTTGGTTACACTCCGTTACACCGGAGAATGTGGATATATTACAGGGTCACAGCTTTGCCACAAAGCGAATCCGGACAACGATAACGCGGATGTGATCAGGGGAGACGCATGACACACTTTCGCCGCCATTTTCATCATGGATAAAGGGCAAAACACACCCGTTGCACCTTTGGGGGCCCTCATGACCAAAACCTTTTCCGCTCTGCGCCTGACGGTGGCGGCACTCCTGATGCTGGGCCTGGCCGCCTGTGGTCAGTCCGGGTCAAAGGGGGCCATCAAGGTCGATGAACTGAGCGAAGGCAAGGCCGACGCGCCGGTAACCGTGGTCGAATACGCCTCTGTGGCCTGCCCCATCTGCGCGCAGGTCAATGAAAAGATGATGCCCGCTTTCAAAAGCAAATATGTCGAAACGGGCAAGGTGCGCTATGTCTATCGCCCCATGATGACCGGCAATGCGGCGGTCGCGGCTGCCGGGCACATGCTGGCCAACTGCGTGTCGCGCGACAAGGCCCTGACAGTGATCGACGCGATCATGCGCGCTCAGCCGGAAATGGATCAGGGCGGCGCGCCGGAACAGTACGCCAATGCCCGCCCGGTCCTGCTGCGTATCGCACAATCGGCGGGCCTGAGCGAGGCCGACTTTAACCGCTGCGTCACCGATCCGGCGGGACTGAATGCCCTCAATGAGTTGAACCAGCAGGCGCTGAAAGACGGCGTCACCGGCACGCCGACCTTCCTGATCAATGGCAAGACGGTTCAGCTTAACCGCTATGAGATCGACGAGCTTTCGGCGCAAATCGACCCGCTGCTGAAGAAATAGCTACCTTAACTCTGCCCTGACTTGCATCAGCAATTGACCCAGACGGTTCTGACCGCTGCCGTCTCCGCCGATACCCCAGTAGAAATCATGGGGCGACGCCTCCGCCAGTTCCTCATCTCCCGTGGACAGGAGCAGGGCCTTGAGCTTGTAATGCGTCGAAAACTTTTGCCTCAGTGCGGCCAGCATGACCATGTCACGCCGTTCATCCCAGTCCGGCCACAATCGAAAAGCCCGAGACTGCCCCATTGATTTGGCCATCTTAGGCGTCGAGGCCTTGGCTATGCGCGCACGATAGTCTGGATCGACAAACTTCTAAGCCTGGAAATAGTGCTCCACTGTCGGCCACCACACACCCTCCATCTGGAAGCCGTGCGGCGAGAAGTTGGAAAATTCGGCGTAGGCATCCGTCTGCCCATAAAACCAGATCGTCATGCCGTCTTGGGGGCCGGGGCCGCAGGCGCGGGTGGCGCATTCTGCGTGCGGAACTTCTGCTTCATGGCCGCGACCCAGGCGGTGAAGCTATCGGTCTGGGCGGCCGCGGTGGCAAAGTCCGAGGCGCGCAGCGGCCCGTTATCCAGACCGGCCAGAGCCACGCGCACCGCATCGCCATTCTGGGCCGTATCGGCGTATTTGCCAAAGCGCTGCGACAGGCGGTCCAGCGATTTCTGGTCACTGGCCAGACTGTAGGCCACCCCGGCGCGGATCAGATTGGCCTCTTCGCCGATGGCCAGCGCGCCGTCCTTCTTCCAGCGGTCGCCCAGACGCCGCTCCAGCAGCGCCCCGGCCTTCGCCCAGTCCTTTTGCCGCCACAGTATGTCGGCGCGCACATCCAGCGCTTCGGGCGACATGTCGGTGCCCAGCACCTCCAGTGCGTGATCGGGGCGGTTCAATTCGTTCAGCGCCCGCGCCTCCAGCACGCGACGCTCGGTCAGGACGGGCTTGGGCAAGAGGGTGTTGCGCGTTTTCCAGATGGCCTGAAGCGCCTTTTCGGGCTGACGGTTCATCAGGTGAATGGCCGCCAGATCGGCCGCCATCTGCGCCTTGGCAACGCCCTGAAGGCGATTGTCGATCTGATATTGCAGCAGGTCGGCGGCCTGAGACAGAAGATCGACCTCGACCAGACGGCGGACCATGCGCCGCACCATGGCATCGCCGTCGGCCCCGACCGGCGTCAGGTCCCTGAAATCAAAATAAAGGCCAAGGGCTTCGATGGGTTGCAGGCCATCGGCCATACCGTCCAGAAACAGACTGCGGAAGGCGGTGGTAAGTTTCTGATTGATATCAACCGCATCGGGCCGGTTGAAGAAGGAACTCCCCGCCCCGCGTAGCACCTCAAGGGCCTCGCGATAGCGGCCCTGGGTGAGGTAGATGTCGGCCATGGTGCGGATGGTTTCAAGCTCCGTCTCGTCGCCACGCCAGCGGAAGCGCAAGGAACTGAGCAGTTGCAGCGTCGCATCGGGCTTGGCTTCGCCCAGTTCCAGCTTCAGACGCGCCGCGCGCAGTTGCGCCGGTGTGTTGATGCGGTCTGAGGTCGCCTTGGAGATGGCGGCATAGACGCGATAGGCGCGCGCCTTGTCGCCCTGCGCCTCGATGATTTCGGCCTGCACAAGCTGCGCCTCCAGCCGGTCGAGCGGTGGCACGTCCTGCGAGGCCGCAAAAACGATCAGGTCCCAGGCCGTCGTGGTATCTTTCAGCGCCAGAGCGGCGCGGGCATTGGCCGTGGCAAAGCGCGTGCGCCATTCGGGCGCAAAACCCTCCATAGCCGATACGCCCTCGGCAAAGGCCTTGCGCGCCTCTTCGTATTGACGACCGCGTTCGGCGATATAGCCGCGCCACAGATTGGCCGCCGGATCGTTTTGCAGGGCCGAGGAGTCCAGATCGACCTGGGCATCGGACAAACGTCCGGCCATCACCTTGGCCACCACCTTGAGACCGCGCACCTGCGGATCGCCAAGGCTGCGCGGGTTGTTTTTGGTCAGAAGATCAAGCACGCCCTGCGCCTCGAAATTCATCCCCTGCCCGATCAGAAAACGCGCCAGATCAAGGCGTGCGGCATAGGGCCCTTCGGCCCCGGCCCCCTGCTCCTCGGCGGCGGCCTCCTGAAGGCGGTTATAGGTCTTGAGGAAACCGTCCGCCGGCATCTGGCTCCACGACGGGTCAGGCAGGGTCGGGAACAGGGCGGGCTTAAAACCCGCGCGGTCGGGTTTCTGCACCCCTTCGCCGTTGGACGACAACAGCAGACCGCCGGGGCGCGTGACCGCCACGCGATCGCCTTCGACCGTGACCAGAATGTCGGGCGTCATGCGCTCGACCATCACGCCTTGCGCCGTGGCCCCGATGGAGGCCTGAAGCGTTGTGCGATCGTCGCGCACAGCCTTGGCCGGACCGGGCGCGGGAATAACGGCGATGCGGTCGCCGACCATGGGGTCACGAATCCACGCCACGCGCTTGGCCCCGGCCAGATTGAGGGTCAGGGTGGGTGAGCCGGTGGTGTCGTCGCGCTTGACCGCGACCTCACTGGCTTCGGCGGTCAGCGGACGCCCGCCGACCCGCACGCGCCAGGTCGCCCCTTCTGTATCGACCGACAGGCCCGCCGCCGACGGGGCCACCAGCCGCAGGGCGGTGAAGCCGTCATTCTTGACCCAGTTGGCCTCGGTGACGACGCTGCCGTCTTTCAGGCCCGCCGGCAGACGGAAATCGACCTCGCGGTCAAACACCATCCACACGGCTTCACCGCGGCGAAAGACGGCCGCTCCGGTGACTTCGGGGAAGGGAAAATCGAGTTGCACCCCATCCTGAACGCGCACCTGTTTGAGCGCGACAACGGGCACGGCGACCCTGACCTTGGTTTCGGTGGCCGGGGTCGGCGGCAATTCGCCGTCCTTGCGGTCTTCGGCAGCCACGGTTTTCAGAACCTGTGCCGCTTCGCCGTGATCGTCCTTGCTGTCGATCTGCACGAAGACCGCCCCGTCGGACCGGCCGAAACGCGCCTTGGCCCCATCGTCGAGGGTCAGGACGATTTCGCTGGCCCGGGCGTCGCGGCGCATCTCCACGAGCTTGATGCCCGTCGGCGGATTGACGCGCAAATCGCCAATATCAGGCGTCTTTTGTCCCGGCAGGCGGATGATCACCTGCCCCTTGTCGCTGCGCACCGAGGCGCGCGACCCGACGGAGCCATAGAGTTCGACGCGGCTGACGCCCCCATTGCGCCCGACGCGCAGGTCGATTTCACTTTTGGAAGCGAGAGCGGCGGCCACCTGATCGGCCAGAGGTGCCGATACGGCCAGACCGGCGGCCCCCAGCCCGGTCAGGGCGACCGCCGCGGCGGCAAAGCGGATGTTGCGCACCGTGAATCCCGCAGACGCGGCCCCGCGCGACGGGTAACGCATCAGCGTTTCCGCGTTCAGCGCGGCTTTCAGCCGTGACAGGTCGTGAGGTGGGCGCGTCATGACGCTCGAATCCTTGCCCTGATTGGGCTTAAGGCACGGTTAACGACAGGGTAACGAAGATTGATTTTTGGAGTCAATGATCCGTCAGTTTGTCGGGTAACCGATGGTAAATCGCTGCGCGGAGCGCAAAAAAAGAAAGGGGGACACGCTGCATAAGGTTAACGGTCGCACCGGAACGTCCCAAAGCCCCCACCACCACATCTTACCTGATTTCGCTACGCTCATCAGGCTCGTGCGGTCCCCCTCCCCAGTAAACTGGGGAGGTATAATAGTCGGGTGCAGGGGCCATGCCCCTGCCCGCCGGAGGCAAATAAAGCCCGCCGGAGGCCATACGGCACCGGTTACTTTTTCGCCGGGGCCTGCGCGGCGGGTTTGGCCGGCGCGGGCGCAGCGGCCCCGCCGGCGGCATTGACCTTATCGAGACGGTTTTGCAGATCATCGGCGCGCTTCATCCGCTGCGCCAGCTTTTCGGTCAGATCGCGCGCCTTGTCCGGCTGCATCTGCGCCAGAACAGCGGCGAGATTGCGCTCCTTCATCTTGGCGGCGATCGGCAGGCGTACCTCGTCCTTGAGCGTTTCCATGACCTTAGCGGCGTCCTTCGGCTTCATGGATTCATAGACCTTGACCATGCGCGCCACGTCTTCGTCGCCGGTCTTGTTGGCCTGATCGAGCAGGGCCTGCACCTGGGTCTTGAGGTCGCCCAGTTGCTTGATTCGGCCATCGAGCTTGCTTTCGGCGGCGGCGATCAGTTGCTCCTGCGTCGCCATCTGCTTTTCGCGGGCGTCCAGTTCGGCGCGACGCTGCGCCAGGGCCTGAATGACCTTCAACTCCGAGGGGGACATGCCCGCCTGCTTGGCCAGATCATCGACCGAGGTGGCGCAGACCGGGGCCGCCTTGGCCGTAGCCGCGGCGGGCTGAGCCGTATCCAGCACCGACAGGGCCTTGTCGTCGCCAGACGGCGAATCGGCAGCCGCCTCCGCCGCATCGGCTGCCGTATCATCGGCAGAGGTCGCCTTTTCGGCCTTTCCCCTGGACTTATCCTTCGCCTCGGCGGTCTTCGCCGCGCCATCGGCCTTCGGGGCCTCGGCCCAGGCGGTGGCGCTCTTGAGGAAGGCCGGCATGGCCTCGATGGAACCGACGGCCCGGACGGCGATAACGCCGCCGACGGCAACGGCGATCAGCGGCAGGAGGCGAAGATTATTGGCCATTACTTACTCAGACTTTTGCTTTAGCGCGCATTTGAATCCGAAAACCGCTTCACCTTTTGGCTTCGCCGAACTCCGTTTCGGAATGTGCTTGGGTCAACGCAGCCGCCGGAACAGGGGGCGCGCGGGTTTGGGGGCCGCCTCTGCGGCTTCAGGTGCGGGCCTGTCCGGCTCAGCGGTAAGGCCTCCGTCGAACAGTTCGTCATCAAGCGCCGACGGCAGCCGCGTACGCGACAGCCGCAGAGAGTCAGCACGGGAAACGGGCGGCGCGCTTCTGCGGCCTTCATTGCGTAGCGGCGGGGCCTCCGTTGGGACACGGGGGGCCGGACGCTGGGGTTGCCGGTCCTCAGGATCGGCGAACGCTCTCAACATTTCGTTAATCGCTTCCAGCCCGATGGCGCTGACGGCGGCCTCTTCATCGGCCTCCGGGCGCGATGCAGGCGGCGTTTCGGAGCGCTGACCGCGCGACAGGCGATCATTCATGTCGCGCAGACGCCCCGAAAGCGGCAGGTTAAGGCCTTCATCGACGGCGTCATCGTCCTCATAGGCGGGACGGCCGCGTCCGGCATAGGTCTGACGTCCTTCGGCACCGCGCGCCCCGGCCCAGGTGTCCCGTTGCGCCGTGCGCGCGACCGACAGAGGCGGTTCCGGCTCGGGTTCGACGATGCGCGTAACCGGGGCGACATTTACCTCTTCGAGATCGCGGCGGGCACGTTCGGCGCGGCTGATCTGGCTTTCCAGCTTCGACAACAGGTCGCGCGCCGCCAGAATGCGCCCGTGCAGCAGTTCCTGCGATTCATCGGCATTGGTGTGCAGTTCGCGCAGGGAGGCGTGGGCCTTGATGGCGGCCTGATCCAGTTCGGCGACCGCCTTGATGAAGCTGTCCTGCCCGTTGCGCAGCGCCTTCAGGCGCGCATTGAGGCGCATGCCGTACCACAGGGCCACCAGCAGCAGGCCCATAAGGACCATATCCATGATCAGTCCGGCGGCGGCGGGCATGGTGACGGATTACTTCTTCCTGATCTGCGTCAATCGGCGTTTGGTGGAGGCCGCCAGCGGGTGTTCGACGCGGACAGCGATATTATGGCCTTTGCGCCCCATCTTGCCATTGGTCAGCGGAATCGTACCGCACCTCAGCTCGATGGGAGAATCAGCCGTTGCATTGAGCACGATGGTCTCACCTACCTTCAAGTTCAAGACCTCAGACAGCGGCATCTGCTGTTCGTCGAGCACAGCGCGCACTTCCATCTGAGTCGTCCACAGTTCGGTGGCCAGGTGGCTTTCCCAGATATTATCGCGGCCGAACTTTTCGCCCATGAACTGCTGAAGCAGCATCTTGCGGATGGGTTCCAGCGTCGCATAGGGCAGCAGAAGCTCGACGCGGCCACCGCGGTCTTCCATGTCAATGCGCAGCTTGACCAGAATGGCGGCATTGGCCGGACGCGCAATGGCGGCAAAACGCGGATTGGTTTCCAGACGGTCCAGATTGAAATTGACCGGCGTCAGCGGTTCAAACGCCATCTTGGCGTCGTGCAGGATCACCTCGACCATGCGCTGGACCAGCACACGCTCGATCGTGGTGTAGGGACGGCCTTCGATACGCAGGGCCGCCGTGCCGCGACGCCCGCCCAGAAGCACGTCCACGATCGAATAGATCAGGTTGGAATCGACCGTCAGAAGCCCGTAATTATCCAGCTCTTCGGCACGGAACACGGCCAGAATGGCCGGAAGCGGGATCGAGTTGAGGTAGTCGCCGAAACGGATAGACGAAATATTATCCAGCGACACTTCGACGTTGTCGGAGGTGAAATTCCGTAAGGAGGTCGTCATCAGGCGCACAAGGCGGTCGAAGACGATTTCCAGCATCGGCAGGCGTTCATAGGACACCATCGCCGAATTGATGATGGCGCGGATGCCCGACCGCTCATTGTAGTCGTCGTCGCTGAGGTCAAAGCCCAGCAGGCTGTCGATTTCGTCCTGATTGAGGATGCGTTCGGCACCGGTGGGCGAGGCCATGCGCGAGTCGCCGCCGCCGCCGCCAACCATGGCTTCCCACTCGGCCGCCAGATCGCCCGCACCGCCGTCGCCGCCACCGCCGGAGGTCGCCGCCTCGGCCTCGGCGGCCAGTTCGGCCTCCCACTGGGCCATCAAGGCTTCCTGATCGACTTCCGCCATGAACTCCTGCTTCCCGACTCTTACCCGAAACCTGCTGTTACCCTGATTCAGGTAATCAGCATCTCTTCAATCAGCACCGCATTGATCTTGTGCGGGGCCAGCACCAGATTGACGCGGCGCAGGATCTCCAGCCGCAACTGATAACTGCCCTGCGATCCGGTCACATCCTCAGGGCGCAGTTCGCGTAGAAAGCCCTGAAGCACATCGTCGATGCGCGGCAGGCTCTCATTGAGCAGGTCGACCGTCTCCTGATCGGCCACCTCAAAGGTGAGCTTCAGCTTGAGATAGGTCGATTTGCCGTCGGTTGTCTGGATATTGGCCAGCGTGTCCGGCAGGGTGAAGTAGGTGATGCCGTCGGGGCCTTCGGCAATCACCGGTTGGGTCTTGGGATCAACCTTTTCGCCGCCGCCGCCGTGGCCGCCCTTCTCTTCCTTCTTCTTGCCGTGGCCATCATCCTTCTTCTTTTCCTCGCCATGGCCGCCCTTCGCCTCTTCGCCATGCGCACCGGCTTCGGCAGCCGGCTTGGGCTTCAGGAACAGGAAATAGGCCGCAGCTCCGCCTCCGCCCAGCAGCACCACGGCACCGCCGGCAATGGCAATCAGCATGATCGGCAAGCCTTTTTTCTTTGGGGCTTCGCCCTCTTCGCCCTCGGCACCGTCAACCGGCGGCGCCTCTTCCTTTTTGGGTTTCTCTTTCTTGGCCATTACCCGCCCGACACCCTAAATCCAAAACAGGCCCCAACCCTCTCAAAACATGGTTAACGAAGCGTTTGGAATTACGGTTAGCGCGTTAACTTTTTCGTCAGGCAGACGAACACCGTCTTGCTGCACGGCGCGCAGCCCTCAATTTGGATGAGATGGCAGGAGGCTAGCGCTGCCCGTATATGAATACGGGCAAGCGACGCCGACGCACCAGATCACCGGAGAAAAGCCTTTTAGAGTTGGCGGCGCGTTTGGATAAAGTAGGTAATGCCCGTCCAGATCGAGGCCAGAGCGGCGAACCACAGGGCCAGATAGGCGATGGTGAAGAAGGGATCGTACCACAGCGGCAGCAGCTTTTCCAAACCAAAGGCGGCCCAGCTTTCGGTAATCAGCAAAGCCCCCAGCGACGTCATCTGAATGGCGGTCTTCCACTTCGACAGCAGGGTCACCGGCAGGGACAGGCTGCGCCCGGCAGTGGCTTCACGCAGGGACGAGACGGCGAATTCACGGAAAAGGATGATCGCGCCGGGCAGCACGAAGATGGGGTCGCCCGTGTGCATGGCGAACAGGCCCAGAAGCGTGCCGCAGACCAGAATCTTGTCGGCGATGGGGTCGAGGATCGAGCCCCAGACCGAAACGGCATTCAGCCGACGCGCCAGATAGCCGTCGAAATAGTCGGTCGCAGCGGCCAGAACGAACAGATAGAAGGCCCAGCGTTGCAGCCCGAAGATCATGTCCGGCATGACCGACACCATCGGAATGGCGTCAGCCGACACCGCCATCAGCACAAACATGGCAATCCCCAGCACCAGACGGGTGGCCGTCAGTATGTTGGGGATGGGGTTGACCTGTTCGTTCGTCATCACAGATACCTTGGGTTTTTATCGGCCTTGGCTTTTTACCGGCGCACTGTTTGGCACTTCTGACGCCAAATCTCAAAGGAAAAAGCCCGTCGGACGAAACCGCCGCAGGCCTTTTCCCTCCCGCGCCGTGCCTCAGGCACGGATCTGACGCACGAACCCGTCCACCTTGTCGCTCAGCTCGCGGGCGCGGCCCTGCAAGGCAACGCTTGCCCCGGCGACCTTCTGCGCCGTCAGGCCGGTGTTTTCCGCCGAGTCGGTGACGTTTTGCATATTGTCGGCGATTTCGCGCGCCCCGGCCGCCGTGGCGTGGATGGTATGCGAAATTTCCGCCGTCACCTGCGATTGCTGACCGACGGCCTCGGCGATGACGCCAGTGCCCGCCTCGATCTCGGCAATGGTGCGCAGGATGTCGTTCATCGCCTCAACCGACAACTGGGTTTCGGACTGAATGGCTCCGACCAGCGCCGAAATATCGCCCAGGGCCTTCGACACCTGATTGGACAGGGCCTTGACCTCAGAGGCCACCACCGCAAAGCCGCGGCCCGCCTCACCGGCGCGCGCCGCCTCGATGGTGGCGTTGAGCGACAGGAGGTTGATCTGACCGGCAATGGTGTTGATCAGCCCGACCACATCACCGATACGCCCCGACGATTCGCTCAGGCGTTGAATCACCGACTTGGCCGTATCGCCCTTGTCCGACGCCACGCGCACCACGGCGGCGGCGTGCTCGGCCTGTTCGCGGATGGCGGCGATGGAGGCCGTCAGTTCTTCGGCCGCGGCGGCCACCTGAGCCGAGTTGGAGGCGGCGTTCTGCGAAATGCCCGAAACGCGATGGGTGCGCGTCTTGGTGTCCTGCGCGATGTGAGTGACGTTATCGGCCTCGCCTTTCAGCAGGGCCGTGGCCGAGACCACCTCGCTAACCACCGTCGTCACCGAGGCTTCCAGTTCGTCGGCCAGGGCATTCAGCGTGCGGCGGCGTAGCTGGGCCGCGCGTTCGGCCTCGTGCGCCTCGGTTTCCTGACGCTGGCGCTCCATGTCGCTGATGCGCTGTGCCTGCTCGGCGGCGGCCTGCCGCGAGCGGGCCATGACCTGACGTGCCCGATAGACGCCGAGGCCGACCCCCGCCGCGCACAGGGCCGCCAGCCCCAGACCGATGACCAGAGCCAGACGGATGCGGTTGAGGCTGGCCTCATATTCTTTCAGCGTAATGTCCACCCCGACCATGCCGGCAAATTGGCCGGAGGCATTGGTATAGGGCGCATAGCCCGACAGAAAGGTGCCCCACTTGTCACTGACCGGTTCGCTTTCGGTGGCACCCTTGCGGTCGCGGAAGGCCTGATGCAGGGCGGGCGACGCATCGGCATATTCTTCCATTACGGCGGAAGGCTCGCCTTTGCTGCCGGTGGGCTGCACGTCCATGACGAAATAGATCTTACCGTCGCGCTCGACCATGGCGTAGATATAGGCCAGCCGCTTGTCGGCATTGATGAGCTTCTGAAAGGGCGCAGCGACCTTCTGATAATCAACCCCGGCCTTGTCCGTACCCGACTTGAAGGTCGCCAGGGTTTCCGTATCCAGCAGCACCGCCGCCTGATTGGACAGGCCAACAAGGTTGTCGCGGATCTCGGTCTTCATGCCGTGCTGCGCCGTCATATAGACCGCCAGCGACGCCACCAGCGCCACACCAAATACCAATGCGCCCGCCAGCACGCCGTCGCGCAGGGGCTTGATACCCTGAACCGTCATCTTCCGCCTCGTTCTGAAAAGAAACTAAGGAGCGTTTTACGACTCTAACGGTTAATTTGAGTAAATTTTGCGCCGCATATAAAAAAATTCATCCTTATACCAACGGCCGAAAAGGCTGACCGCCTCCGGCCGTTGAAAACTCGAGACTGTCTCATGTGTCTCGAAAAGATGAGACAGTCTCGAAAGGCATACCCAAGGGTCATTTTCAATGCCTCTTGGGTATCAATCCAGCGTCACCCGGTAACGCTTGAGCGCGATAAAGCTGGCCACCGTGATGAAGATCAGCAGCGGCCAGATGTTGTGCCAGACGGCTGTTGCGTCGGCCCCCTTAAGCATGATGCCCCGCACGGCGCGCAGAAAGTGGGTCAGCGGAAAGACCGAACCAATCCACTGTGCCCAGTCGGGCATCCCACGGAAGGGAAACATAAATCCCGACAACAGGATCGACGGCAGGAAGAAGAAGAAGGTCATCTGCATGGCCTGCATCTGGGTGCGGGCAATGGTTGAGAAGGTGAACCCGACGGCCAGATTGGCGATGATAAACAGGCCGACACAGGCCAGAAGCAGCCATGGCGAGCCCAGAAACGGCACACCGAACACGAAGGTCGAAGCCAGCAACACGATACCGGTCTGGATCAGTCCCACCCCGACATAAGGGGTGATCTTGCCCACCATCACCTCCCACGGGCGCGCCGGCATGGCCAGAAGATTCTCCAGCGTGCCCCGCTCGCGCTCGCGCGTCATGGCCATGGAGGTAATCATGATCATGGTCATGGTCAGGATGACGCCCAGAAGCCCCGGCACGATATTGTACTGGGTGATGCCTTCGGGATTATAGCGGCGATGGACCACCACATCGACCAGAGGCGGTTGCCCTTGCAAGCTGGACCAGCCGCGCCCCAGACTTTCATTGAGAGCCCGCCGCACAATCTCGTTCATCTGCCCTACCGCCCCGGACGCGGCCGAAGGGTCAGAGGCGTCCGCCGACAGCAGCAGTTGGGGCCGGTCGCCGCGCAACAGGCCGCGCGTAAAGCCCGACGGCACCTCGACAACAAAGGCGACCTCGCCGTTTTGCAGCAGGCGATCGGCCTCCGCCGGGTCGAACACCTGCTGTTTGATGTCGAAATAGGTCGATTGGCGCATGGCGGCAACGATGGACCGCACGGTAGGGCTGGTTTCCTCCAGATAGACGGCGGTCGGCAGGTGGCGCGGATCGGAATTGATGGCAAAACCGAACAGGGTCAACTGGATGATCGGCACCATGATCATCATGCCGAAAGTCATGCGGTCACGCCGCATCTGGATGAATTCCTTGGCCAGTATGGCGAGGATGCGTTTCAGCGGGGCGATCATGATTTGTCTTCCGCCCCGTCCGCTTTTTCCGTGAGGAAAAGAGGACAAAACATGGAATAGAAAGGCGGAGCGGCAAACACAGGGTCTTTTTTCATGATTTATCCTCCGCCTGACCCATGAGATGGATGAAGACGTCCTCAAGGCTGGGGCGTTCGCGTCGCCACTGCGTGCCCGCCCCGCCTTCACTGGCGATCAGGGCGTCGAGTTTGGCGGCGTCGCTGTCGGACACGTGCAGGGCCGAGCCGAAATAGGCCACGTGTTCAGCCCCGTCGCGGCCACGCAGACGGTCGGCCAGCGCCCGTACACCGGGCCCTTCGGCCACCCATGTGTGCAAACCGCTCTCGTCGATGATGCGGCTGACCGGCCCCTGCGTCATCAACTGACCATAGGCGATATAGACGATCTCGTCGCAGCGCTCGGCCTCGTCCATGTAGTGGGTCGAAACCAGCACGGTCAGGCCTTCGGCGGCCAGCCGGTGAATCTGGTCCCAGAAGTCGCGGCGCGCCTGCGGATCGACGCCCGCCGTCGGCTCATCCAGCAGCAGCATGGCGGGGTTGTGCAGGGTGCAGGCGGCCAGCGCCAGCCTTTGCTTCCAGCCGCCCGAAAGCGTGCCGGCCAGTTGCTTCTGACGGCTGCTCAGGCCAAGCGTTTCCAGCGTCTGATCAACGACTTGTTTTATATTCCTCAACTCATAAAGCCGCGCCACGAACTCCAGATTCTCGCGGATCGACAGATCCTCCCAGAAGGAGAATTTCTGCGTCATATAGCCGACCTGTCGCTTGATCTGGCGGCTGTCGGCGATGAGGTCGTAGCCGAGGCAGGTGCCCTGTCCCGCATCGGGTTTAAGCAGGCCGCACAACATGCGGATCGTGGTGGTCTTGCCCGACCCGTTCGGCCCCAGAAAGCCCCAGACCTGCCCTTTGGGCATACGGATGGCGACATTATCGACCGCCACGCGATCGCCGAAGCGCTTGGTCAGGCCGTGCACGTCAATGGCAAGGTCGGTCATCCTTTATTCTCCCCGGTTTACTGAGGCGGTGTCAGTGCGCAGTCGCCCACAAAGGGGGGCGTATAGGCGCGGTTTGCCCCTCCCACCGCTTCGCGGTCCCCCCTCCCCGCTGCGCAGGGAGGGAGAAAGGCCCTTATCTCTTGTACCTCGCTGACTTACTGAAACTTGGGAATTGCCCGTCTTCATAAGGCCACATCCACCGGCTGACCGGCCTTGAGCGCGTTGGGTTTTTGCGGCGTCGCCTCGATTAGAAAGACCAGTTTCTTGCGCTCGCGCACCGAATAGATGACCGGCGGTGTGAACTCGGCCTCCGGCGACACGTAGCGCACCTTCGCCGTCTGCTCCTGACAGCCATCGCAGGACAGGCGGATCGACTGCCCGACCTTGATTTTAGGCAGATCGCCCTGCGGCACGTAAAAGCGCACAAATTCTCGCCCCTTGGGATAGACGCTCAGCACCGGCGTGCCCGCCGCGACAAATTCCCCGGCCTCGCGCAGACGCCGCTCGACCTGCCCGCTGAGGCGCGCATTCACCGCCCGTTCGTCCAGCACCCATTGCGCCTGAGCGACCTCGGCCCCGGCGGCCTGCGCCTGTGCCTGAGCGGCGGCCAGTTGATCCGTGCGCGCCGCCTGACGCCGCGCCTCGATATTGCGCTCAATGGCAGCAACATTGGCCTCCGCCGCCTGCCGCGTCGCTTTCAACTGATCGAGTTTGGCCTGAGAGACATAGCCCTGCGGTGCCAGCCTGGCGTAGCGCGCCTCTTCGGAACGGGCGAGGTCGAGCGAAGCGCGCGCCTGATCGCGTTCTTTCAGCAGGGGCGCGATATCCACCTCGCGCGCGCCCTTGCTGAGGTCGCTCGCGGTCGCTTCGGCGGCCCGCCTCTGGCTCTCGGCGCCGCTCAAGGCCTGCTGTTGCTGCGTCGCATCGAGCGTAAACAGGGGCTGGCCTTCGCTGACCGCCGCCCCGTCATCGACATAGACCTGCGTCAGCCAGCCGGACTGCGGCGCGGCCACCGCCACCGACTGCGCCTCGACATAGCCCGTATAGTGCCCGGCCTCTTCGCGGGCACAGGCACTTAGCACTAGCGGCAGACACAAAAGCGCACAACGACGGCTCATGGCCTCACTCCTCTCAGAAACGTCTCGACATGGGCCTTCAGATAGGGGCGCGCCTTGACCGCCGGGGCGCTGATCTCACCGAAGGTGAAGTACCACAGGGCCGCCTTGACCATCGGGGCGATAAACAGATGGGCGTAGAGCTTCGCATCCCCCGCCCGCAGTTCGCCGCGGCCTATGGCGCGCCGGAACAGGTCTTCGAGCGCCCCCAGAACCGGCGTGATCACCTCTTCATGATAAAAGCGCGCCAGTTCAGGAAAGCGCGAGGCTTCGCGGACCAGCAGCTTGGGATAGAGGGGCACGGTACCGGCGTCGATCTTGCCGCCGATGAAGTGCGCCACCCGCTTCAACAGCCAGCCCACCGGGCCGTTATAATGGTTGAGCACAAACAGGATGCGTCCGACGCGCGGCAGCACGTCGCGCCGCAACAGGGCCTCGAACAGTGCTTCCTTGGTGGGGAAATAGAGATAGACCGTGCCTTTGGACACGCCCGCCGCCGCCGCCACATCGTCCATGCGCGTATCGGCATAGCCGTGACGGCTGAACAGGTCGTGCGCCGCCTGCAACAGGGCGTCACGGCGGACATCGGGCGACAGGCGCACTCTTTTTTTGGACAGAAGGTCGGGCATGGGCGTTACTGACTGACTGGTCAGTACTTAATATCACGGCGTTCGCGCTTCGACAACCGCGACAGATTGACATGTAATACAAACCTGACATTTTTCTTCATGTCAGGTTGACATTACATTTTTGCGATGTAAGCTACACCTTACATCCGGCCAGATGTCCTTTTATCTGCCTCAAGGACGACACCCATGACTCTGAAAAACCCTGCCACCGAATACACGATCCACATGATGGTCTGGATGGCGCTCTATGCCGGCCTGCTCATCGGCGCGATTCTGTATATCAAGGCCAATCACCCGACCGGTCCGCTGCTGTATGGACTGGCCGTGCTGCCCGCCCTGCCCATTGGCGGCACCATCTTCACGGCCCTGCGTTTTCTGGATCGGGTCGATGAATATTTCCGCCTTCTTCTGAGCAAGCGGTTCATCGTTGCCACCGGACTGACCCTGTTTATCTGCACAGCTATTGGCTTTGTCGAAAACTTCGCTGAATTAGAGATCATGCCGCTCTACCTCGTCTATGCCCTGTTCTGGGCCTGCTACGGCGTCACCTGCGCCTTCATCCGCACCGTGAAATGAAAAACCGTCTGAAAGAATTGCGCACCGAGGCCGGTCTGACCCAGGCCGATCTGGCCGCCCGCCTCACCGTCTCACGGCAGGCCGTTATCGCCATCGAGTCCGACAAACATGATCCGTCGCTCGATCTGGCCTATCGCATCGCCGCCATTTTCGACCTTGCCGTCGAAGCGATTTTTGAAAATCCGCACCGCCTGAACACAGGCGAATAAGACTCAGATTTAAAAAGGAAAACACCATGTTCAAACGCAGCCCCTGCGCGCGTTCGCGCCCCGGCCTTGTCTTCTGGCTGACCATCGCCTTCGCCATTGTTATCGCCTGCGCGTCGGGCGTGAAGGCCGCCACCCCTTTCCCTGATGCCCCCACGGCGCGTTTTTCGGTTGAGGTGGTGGGCACGGGCCCCGACCTGATCCTTATCCCCGGCCTCAACTGCTCCCGCGAGGTGTGGGAGGCCACGGCCGAACGCCTCAAAGGTCGCTATCGCCTGCACCTGCTGCACATCGCAGGCTTTGCCGGTGAGCCCGCCGCCGGCAATGCCGAGGGCCCGGTCATCACCCCGTCCGTCGAGGCGCTGAACGCCTATATCGTGCAAAACAAGCTGAAAGACCCCATCGTGGTGGGTCATTCGCTGGGCGGATTGATGGGGCTCAAGCTGGCCACAAGCCACCCGCAGGCCCTGTCAAAGCTGGTCGTCGTCGATGCCCTGCCGTTTATCGGCGTGCTGTTCAACCCAGTCGCCACGGTCGATACGATCGCCCCGCAGGCCGCCCGGATGCGCGACGCCATGCGGAACGTCGATGACGCCACCTATAAGGCCCAGCAGGACGCCGCCCGCGCCGCATTGACGGCGGCCACCACCGACGCCGAACGCAACCCGCGCCGCATCGCCCTGTGGACGGCACTGAGCGACCGCCGCGTCTCGGCTCAGGCCTTCTATGACGACATGACCCTGGATCTGCGCCCTGAGCTTCCGAAGATCACGGCTCCGGTGACGGTCCTTGTCCCACACCACGCCTCCATGCCGTTTACAGCACCGCAGACCTACGGCTTTTACGAGCAGCAATATAAGGGCACGCCCAAGCTCCGCATCGTCGGCATCGAAGACAGCCGCCACTTCATCATGTACGATCAGCCGCAGGCCTTTGCCGAGGCGCTGGAAGCGGCGCTGCAGAAGTAGAACACGCACAACGCCTTGTAGTTGAAAATTTTTTCAAGACGGATGGCCGCTTGCGAAGCCGTCCGTTTTCGTTTAGCGTTTGTGCTTGCAATTGTGACACTCATGATTGATTGGCCCAAGGTTCGGGCTGGCTCTATTTGCCTTCGGGGGGAGGAATCCAGATGAAAAAGCACCTGTTTGCGGCGGCTGCGCTCGCCGTCCTGAACGTTTGCGCGCTGTCTCCGGCCGTCGCCCCGGTCGCGGCCCAGGCTGAAACGATCAAATCCTTCGTCAAGATCGACAAGCCCGCCGAAGGCGCGCCGCTTCTGATCGTCACCCCCGAAGTCAGCCTGTCCCTGCTGACCGCCGGCGGCGTTCAGGAGCCGCGCTCGGACTGGTCGAAGGCGGCGCAGGGGCACCTGTCGGCCGCCTTGACCGCCGCTCTCAAAGCCAAAAAATACGCCGTCAGCGAAGTGGCGCTCGATACCTACGAAGACCCGCGCGCCCTTCAGATGCTGAAGCTGAACGACGAGGTGGTGTCGGCCATCGCCTGGCAGCAGTTACCCATGCTGCGCCTGCCGACCAAGACCACATTCGACTGGACGCTGGGCACCGGGGCGCGCACGCTGGTCCCCGCCGCAATGGCGGATAAGGCACCGCGCTATGCCCTGTTCCTGAATTGTAAAGGCAGCTATCAAAGCTCGGCCAAGGCGGCGCTGAACGTCGGCATGGCGCTTCTGGGCGGGCCGATGCAGTTCGGCGGTCAGGGCCTTCAGTCCACACTGGTCGATCTCGATACCGGTCAGATCGTGTGGTATCAGTTCAACATGGTGGCCTCTGGCACCGACATCCGCGAAGCCGAAGGGGCGACGGCGGCGGTCGAAAAACTGTTCAAGGACCTGCCGCTCTGATGCGCCGCGCGCTCACAGCTCTCACCGGCGCGCTGCTGATGACGGCCGCGCAACCGGTCGTGGCCGCCGACAAATATCCGGAGCGCCAGCCGGGCCAGACGCCTGTGGCCGGAACGCTGGAATTTTCCATCTGGGAAGAGACCAAAAAAGCCGAACGCGACGCCCGCACTTCCGGGGAACGCAATCACGATGAAGCGCTCAATGCCTATGTGCGCAGCGTGCTGGACCGGGTGGCCGGAGATTACAAAGGCGACCTGCGCCTCTATGTGATGGATCGCCCCTTCTTCAACGCGTCCATGGCCCCCAATGGCTATACCGAGGTGTGGACCGGCCTTCTGCTGCGGGCCCAGACCGAGGATGAGGTGGCCTTCGTTCTTGGGCACGAATTTGCCCATTACCGTCACAACCATTCGACGGCAGCGTTTGAGACGGTCAAGTCGAACCAGAACGCCGCCGCCGCCGCGGGCATGGTCATCGCCATCATCGGCGCCGGAGCCGCCGCCAATGCGGGCAGCTATTCGGCGGCCCGCGACATATCGAACCTGACGGGCGGGCTGATCGACGCGGTTTATCTGGGGGCCATCGCGTCCTACTTCGCCTATTCGCGCGACAATGAGAGCGAGGCCGACCGCTTCGGCAATAGCTATGCGCTGAAGGCCGGTTACGATCCCTATGCCTCGGTGCGCATCTGGACCTATCTGATCGACGAGACCAAGGCGTCGGACTATGAGCGCACGCGCAAACGCGGCGGACGAATCAATGTCTTCGGCTCGCACCCGCTGGAAAGCGAGCGCGTCGATGCCCTCAGCCAGCAGGCCGATGGGTTCAAGGTCAAGGGCGACTCCGATGAGGTGCAAAAAGAGAAGCGCGCCGCCTATCGCACCCACATCCGCCCCTATCTCGGGCGCTGGCTGAAAGACGATCTGCGCCGTCAGGACTACGGCCAGACCCTGTTCCTGATCGGTGAACTCCAGCAGGACGGCCTCGATCGCGGCCTGCTCACCTTCTATGCCGGTGAGGCCTATCGCCTGCGGGCCAAGGACAATCTCGGGTCTCAGGACCTGCTGGCCGCCGCCAATGCCTACAGCGACGCCGCCGCCCTGCCCGACGCGCCGCCGGAAACCCGCCGGCAACTGGGTGAGGTCTATCGCCGCATGGGCCGCACGCAGGAAGCCATCGCGGCTTACGAAACCTATCTCAGGACCTATCCTCAGGCGGAAGACGCCTGGATGGTCGAAGACCTGCTTAACGGCCTGAAGACGACGTCTGCACCCGCAGCCCCGCCGCCTGCACCTGCCAAGAACTGATTTATAGGGGGACACTCATGCGTAAATTCACCGCTCTGAAAACCATCGCCGCCGCCACGCTTGCGGCCGCGCTTCTGGCCGGTTGTGGCGGCGCGACCCTGGCCCCCAAGGGGGCTCTGGCCGTCGGCACGGGATACAGCGTAAGCCTCAGCCGCGACTGGTCCGACATCTCGCCGCTCTATTACAGCCGCGCCAAGAAGGTCAAAATCCTGTCGATCGACGGGCCGGGCCTCAATCGCCTGTTTGTCTCCGAAGGGCTGAGCGCTGCCGACCCGCTGATGGTCCACCCGACCAAAGGCGACAACAAAAACGCCCCTGCTCCGCGCGGCAAGGCCAATATGTCCTATTCGGAACAGATCGAGTTTGTCACCAACTCGCTAGCTGCCCTCGATTATCAGAAGGTCGAGGCTTCGGCACCCAAACCGGTCGATCTGAACGGTCAGCGCGCCGTGCGTTTCGACATTACCGCCAAGACCTCGGAAGGCCTGCTGCTGCGCGGCGTGGCGCAGGCCGCCTCCAAGGGCGGCCTTGGCTACTACATCGTCTATATCGCCCCGGCCGAACACTATTACGACGCGAGTCTGAAAGATGTGCTGGCGACGATGGACAGCGCCAAACTGCCGTAACGCGCCTTCTCATACCTCCCCGCCTGAGGCCGGGAGGTAGAGTTCGCAAGCTGCGACGAAAAACCACATAAAGCCTTGGGGCAAACCGGCGTAAGAGCAGACCGTACCGCTTCAGGACGCTGCTCATGCCCGACACCGCATTTCCCACTCCGTCGTTCGTTCAAAAATCGTGGCCAGAAAAATCGTGGCAAGAGCACGATGTGATGCGCTTTATGGGACGCGAAGCCCCGCGTTACACCTCTTACCCGTCGGCGCATCATTTCGGGGCCCTGACGCCGGAGACCTACAAGGGCTGGCTTTCGTCCCTGCGTCCGGATCAGCCCATTGCCCTCTATCTGCACATCCCCTTCTGCGAACAGATGTGCCATTTCTGCGGCTGTAATACGCGCGCGACGCTGAAATACGCGCCGGTCGAGGCCTATGTCGGGGCGCTGGTCGCCGAAATTCAAATGGTCGGTGCGCATCTGGGCTTTCGCCCGGCGGTACATAGCGTGCACTTCGGCGGCGGCTCGCCCTCCATGCTCAAACCCGCTGATATGGGCCGCCTTTTTGAGGCCCTGCATCAGGCGTTCGACCTGCGGCCCGACGCCGAAATCGCCATCGAACTGGACCCGCGCCGCGTTACGCTCAGCAAGATCAAGGCCTATGCCGCCTTCGGCTTCAACCGCGTCTCTTTGGGCATTCAGGACACCGATCCCGTCGTGCAGGCCGCCATCAACCGCATCCAGCCGCTGGAGCAGGTCAAGACGGTGATGGGCCACCTGCGCGACAATGGCCTCAATCGCATCGGCATTGATCTGGTCTATGGCCTGCCGGGCCAGACTTTGAACAGCCTCGACACCACTCTCGCCCACGTGTCCGAACTGGACCCCGACCGCATCTCGGCCTTCTCCTACGCCCATGTGCCGTGGGTGAAAAAACACCAGACCCTGATTGACGAAGCCCGCCTGCCCGGCACCGAAGAGAAGGTAGCCATGTTCCTGCGTTTGTCGGACTATCTGACGTCGCACAGCTACCGCGCCATCGGCATCGACCACTTCGCCAAGCCGGACGACGAGATGTCGCGGGCGTTTGAGGCGCGGACGCTGCGTCGCAACTTTATGGGCTATTCGACCCTGCCCAATGACTATCTGCTGGGCCTGGGGGCCTCGTCCATCGGGGAACTGGACGGCGGCATCATGCAGAATATCCCGCAATCGACCACCTATCAGAACCGCCTTGTGGCCGGCGACTGGGCCACGGTGCGCGGCTGGGCCTATCAGGGCGATGACACGCTGCGCAAGGCGGTGATCAGCGACCTGATGTGCTATTTCGAAGCCGATATTCCGGCCATACTGGAACGCCATGGCTATGCGGCGGACTATCTCGATGCCGATATAGCCGGGCTGTCCGACTTTGTGGCGGCGGGTCTGGTGAGCGTCGAATACCGCCGTGTGCGCTTCCATTCGCCGCTGAAGATGCTGGCGCGCAATGTCGCCTGCGCCTTCGACACCTATGCGCGGCAATCCGAAGCGCCGAACCGTTACTCCAAGGTCGCCTGAGATTTTTGTTTAGCCCCTCGCCGGGCGGTGGCTTCGCCACCTTGGCCACCGCCTCAATGGCGGCTTGAACGGAATGAGTCCAGGAGAAATCATTTCGCTCTAAACAGGGCGCGCGGGTCGAACCCGACCACCAGCGCCGTACCCCACAGGACAAGCGCCCCGCCGATCAGTGTGCTCAGGCCCACCGCCTCGTGCAGGAACAGCCAGCCCCATAGCGTGCCAAAGACCGGGATCAGGAAGGTGACGGTCAGGGCGGGGGCCGCGCCTATGTCATTGATCAGGCGGAAATAGATCGTATAGGCGATACCGCTGCACACGACGCCCAGCGCCACCACACCGGCGACCACCACAGGCGTCAGCGTCATCAGTTGCGCCGTTGAGGGGGCAAAGACCGGTACAAAGGGCGCGATCAGCACGACCGAAGCCCACATGCCGCCGTGGGCATTCGACAACGGATCTGGCGTGCGCGGCGCGTGACGGGCATAAACCGAGGCAATGGCGTAGCACAGGGCCGCAACCAGCCCCGCCAGTAGCGCTATGGCTTCGCGCACGCTGAGGTGCGTGGCATCAAGCCCGACCAGCACACCGACCCCCGCCACCCCCAGCAACAGACCACACACCGTCTTTATATCGGGTATGCGCCGCGACCATACCGCCATGATGATGACGGCGAACAGAGGCGACATGGCATTGAGGATCGACAGCAGAGAGGCCGTCAGGCTCTCGGCTGCAAAGGCAAACATCACAAAGGGCACCGCCGAATTGAACAGGCCAAGGATCAGAAAATATTTGTAAAACCCCTTGATCTGTAGCGTCTGGCGCGTCGCAATACCCACGCCGGTCAGAAACACCGCGGCCAGCAGCACCCGAATCGCGATCAGCCATACCGGCCCCAGCGGCCCGACGCTCAGGCGCATGAACAGGAACGACCCGCCCCAGATGGCGGCCAGAGACAACAGACGTATCAGGCTGGCAACAGACATAAATACCTCAAATCCCCCACTTCGCATGGGAGGATGTATGCAACGCATCGAACAAGCGTCCCGTCTCTTGCGGTGGAAACGATCGCACGTCCAGTGGCGAGGGTGCCATTCACCGCATCTATCCTGCCAGTTCCCGTCAGCATGGCGCTCACCCGCGCTAAAGTTTTTCTTATTCAAAATTCAAAGACTATCTATTTCATTTATTTCCGTAGCTTCGCCATAGTCGCCTTACGTCCCACAGAGGGCAAAAGGCTTAAGAAAGACAAGATGATGAGCGAGAGCAAGTGCCCCGTAATACACGGCAAGACCATGACCACCACTGCGGGCGCGCCGGTGGCGGACAATCAGAACAGCCTGAGCGCCGGGCCGCGCGGGCCGCTTCTGATGCAGGACTATCAGCTCATCGAAAAGCTGGCGCATCAGAACCGTGAACGCATCCCGGAGCGCGTCGTCCACGCCAAGGGCTGGGGCGCGTTCGGCACCTTCACCGTCACGCACGACATCTCAAAATACACCCGCGCCAAGGTCTTCGCGCTGGGGGCCACAACGCCGCTGCTGGCGCGCTTTTCGACCGTGGCCGGGGAGCTGGGCGCCGCCGATGCCGAGCGCGATGTGCGCGGCTTTGCGCTCAAATTCTACACCTCAGAAGGTAACTGGGACCTCGTCGGCAACAATACGCCGGTCTTCTTCATCCGTGACCCGCTGAAATTCCCCGACTTCATCCATACGCAGAAGCGCCACCCGCGCACCAACCTGCGTTCCTCGACCGCCGCCTGGGACTTCTGGTCCCTGTCGCCCGAAGCCCTGCATCAGGTGACCATACTGATGTCTGATCGCGGCATCCCCACCGATCCCATGCACATGGACGGCTTTGGCTCTCACACCTACAGCTTCCTCAATGCGGATGGCGAGCGCTTCTGGGTCAAGTTCCACTTCAAGACCCGTCAGGGCCACGCCCACTACACCAATGCCCAGGCTGCCGATGTGATCGGGCAATCGCGCGAAACCTATCAGGAGGCTTTGTTCGGGTCCATTGAGGCGCATCAGTACCCGAAATGGGACGTCAAGGTGCAGATCATGCCGGAACTGGAGGCCGACACCACGCCCTACAACCCGTTCGACCTGACCAAGGTATGGCCGCACAGCGATTATCCGCTGATCGAGGTTGGTGTCATCGAGCTGAACCGCAACGCCTCCAACTACTTCGCTGAAATAGAGCAGGCGGCCTTCTCGCCATCCAACATCGTGCCCGGCATCGGCTTTTCGCCGGACAAGGTGTTGCAGGCGCGGTTGTTTGCCTATGCCGACGCCCACCGCTACCGTCTGGGGACGCACTATGAGGCCCTGCCGGTCAATGCACCGAAATGCCCGGTGAACCACTATCACCGCGACGGCTCGATGCGCTTTTTCGACAATTTCCAGTCGAACCCGGACGCCTATTACGAGCCCAACAGCTTTGGCGGGCCCAGCGAAGCCCCGCAGTACCGCGAACCGCCTTTGCGCATCTCAGGCGAAGCCGACCGGTACGACCACCGCGACGGCAATGACGACTATAGCCAGCCGCGCGCCCTGTTCAACCTGTTCGACGACGCTCAGAAAGCGCGGCTGTTTGCCAACATCGCCGCCTCCATGACCGGCGTACCCGACGTCATCGTCGAGCGCGCCCTCACCCACTTCGAACGCATCCACCCGGACTACGCCGAGGGCGTCCGGGCGGCGCTGAAAACCCAAAAATGACCAGCGCCCACAGCCCCGTCAGTTCGCCTGACGGGGCTGTTTTTTACGCACGACGCCTGACCGTCAGAGCCAGAGCCAGCAACAGGCCGATGCCGATGACCGCCGTAAAGGCCATCAGCGGCTCATCCTGACGCTGCACATTGGCCGCCGCGATCCAGCCCAGCGCCCAGACCAGCGGCATGGCATAAATGCGCGAACGCGTCAGGCGCAGCATGATGCCCGCAAAAGCAATCAGGCCCAGCAGGAAGCCCAGTGACACCATGACCTGACGGGGATCGGGCGTAAGGCCTCCCGCCACCAGTGCCGAGGTGAAGTTGACCACCGTCGCGGCCGAAATCCAGCCAGTGACCAGAGCCAGCGGGGCGACGACAAAGCCCGTTTCGCTCTTGCTGAGGCTCAGCCGTTTCAGGCGCATCAGCCCGGTGAGACCTGAGGTGAGCGACACGGTGATAATGGCAAAGCTCACCCAGTCGATGCCGTGGATGGGGACCCAGATCGACCACACCGTATTTAGCGCCCAGATCACCGCCGTATGCGGCCAGGCGACTTTCAGCGCGCCATTATCGGCGTGACGGATGGCCCACACCGCGCCGACCAGCGCCCACAGATAGATGACGCCCCAGATGGCAAAGGCCGGCCCCAGCGGCACCAGAGGATGCGAGGTCAGGGCCGACTGTTCGGCAACGCTGCGGCCGATGCCCAGCCACTCCGGCACCTGACCGCTGAAAATCTGCGCCAGACCGAGCAGCAACAGCAGGCAACCGGCCGCTGGCACACGACCGGTACTCACGGAGTCTGTAGAGGTGACGGTGCGGGCCATATGACTCTCTCTCTTGGTGGATACGCTGTTTATACGCTGGCCAGAGAGATTACGTTCACGCCCTTGCTATCACGAAAGGGAGATCAGGCCTTTTTGACGAACTCGGTGCGCAGGACAAGGCCGCGCACCTTCTCGTGGTTGCACTCGATTTCGTCTTCGTCATAGGTCAGGCGGATATTCTTGATCAGCGTGCCGCGCTTAAGCGTCACACCGCCCGACCCCTTGACCTTAAGGTCCTTGATCAGGGTGACGTTGTCGCCATCCGCCAGACGCGCGCCATTGGCATCCTTTACGATCAATTCTTCATCGGACATGGCGGGGCTCCTGTAACTTCAGTGGCGCCCTGCCTAACCGATCGCCCTCATTTCCACAATACAGGTATGGAAATTAATCCCGGCAATAGCCTTCGCCGTTGGAAACCGAGACGCAATCCAGCTTGCCAGCCAGATATTTGACGCCGGTTTTGGCCCCCGTCGTATGGCGGATGAGCTGGGTTTCGCCGTTGCGCGCGATCTGTATGGCATCGCCATTGACCGTGCCGGTAAAGACGCCCGGTGTGGCCGTACCGCTGAGCGTCACTTCGTAATCGTGCTGACGCGCCACGACCTCAAGAGAGGTGCCTTCGGGACCGGTCCAGCGCCCGACATAGCCAGCGGCAACATCGGCGGCCCTCGACGCGCTGGTCGAGGCGGCGCTGGAGGCCGCGGTTTCGGCGGCCGTGGGGGCCGGGGTTTCGGCCTTGGGGGAACAGGCCACCAGCGACAGCGAGGCCAGAACCGGGATCAGACTTAAAACAGGGCGCATCATTATCGTACCGTTATGCACATCAGCGGTCTTCGTGATATGAGACCTGACGGGGATGATAATACAGATAAACTTCTGGTGTGATGCCGCTCTTACGCTCCATTTATAAAACCGCCATAGTCGGGGCAGGCACCACGGGTCTGGCTCTTGCCGGGTTTCTCAAGGCCGACGGCCATGCGGTTGAGCTTTTCGAACGGTTCGAAACGCCGCGTCCGCTCGGGGCGGGCCTGCTACTGCAACCGTCCGGACTGGCGGTTCTGGCGCGTCTGGGGCTTGATGACAAGCTGATCACTCTGAGCGCTCCGGTGCACCACCTCTATGGGGAGACCCAGCGCGGGACGGTGATCTTCGATCTGGACTACCGCAGTCTGGCGCCCCATCTGTTTGGTCTGGGCACCCATCGCGCCAGCCTGTTTCAGGTTCTCTACGATCACGTCGTTTCGCTCGGCGTTCCCATCCATACCGGATGCGATGCCGTGGAGACGCACACCCAAGCCGATGGCCAGATGTCGCTGCGTCTTGCGGGGGGCCGCGACGCCGGGCCGTTCGATCTGATTATCGACGCCAGTGGACGCCATTCGAAACTGGCTCTGCGTCACGGGGCCATCGCCCACGACACGCCCTGTCCCTATGCCGCCCTGTGGGGCGTGGTGCACGATCTGGAGGGCTTTAGCAAAGACCACCTGCTGCAACGTTATGACGCCGCGCGGGTCATGATCGGCACCCTGCCTCTGGGGCAGACCCCGACCGACCCGCGTCCGCACATGGCCTTTTTCTGGAGCCTCCCCGCCCGTGACCGGACAAAGGTGCACGCCGCCGGGCTTGCGACCTGGCAGGAAGGTGTGACCCGCTACTGGCCCCAGATGGCGCCTTTTGTGGCGCAGTTCGCGGACTTCGATCAACTGACCTTTGCTGAATACGGGCACCGGGTGATGAAGCGCTGGCATGACGGACGTCTGGTCTTTACCGGCGACGCGGCCCATCCGATCAGCCCGCAACTGGGGCAAGGGGCCAATCTGGGCCTGTGCGACGCCCTGATCCTTAGCGAGGCCCTGTCGCGCAGCGCGACCCCTGAAGACGCCATTGCGGACTATAGCCGGGCACGCAAGGCGCACCTGACCTTTTATCAGATCGCCAGTCGCTGGATGACCCCCTTCTTTCAGTCGGATCAGACGCTGGCCCCGTGGGTGCGTGACCGCACCTTCGGGCTGATGTGTCGAATGCCGTGGATGAAGCAGGAGATGCTGCGCACCCTGTCCGGCATCAAGACGGGCCTCTTCAGTCACCTCGATCCCGGCGACTGGCACGCCCCGTATCGCCTCAGACCGGGCGCATCCCCATCCGGATCAATAATTGATAGAACTTAGTTGAACAACAAAAGCCCGGCAATCGCCGCGTTCATCAGATTGGCCAGAGTGGCCGCGAGAAGCGCCCTTGGCCCCAGCTTGACGATCATATCGCGCTGACTGGGGGCCAGACCACCGATCACCGCCAGTTGGATAGCGATCGACGACAGATTGGCGAAGCCGCACAGGGCAAAGCTCATAATGGCGGTCGAACGCGCTGACAACTGCTCGCCTTCACCCATCAGGTGCAGATAAGCGACAAATTCGTTCATGATCAGCTTTTCGCCGAACAGGCCGCCCGCGGCCACGGCCTCATTCCACGGAATATTGATCAGGAACATGACCGGCGCGAAGACAAAGCCCAGCATCCCCTGAAGCGTCAGGTCCGGATAACCAAACAGGCCGCCTATGCCGCCCAGAATGCCGTTGACCAGCGCGATCAGGGCCACAAAGGCCAGTACCATGCCGCCCACCGAAATGGCGATCTTCAGGCCGTCCTGAACGCCGTCGGAAATCGCCGCCAGCAGGCTTTTGGGGTGGTGGTCGGCGTCTTCCATGATCGGTTCAGGCGAATGGATCACCGCCCCTTTGGGATCGGGAATGATGATCTTGGCCATCAGCAACCCGCCGGGGGCCGACATGAAGCTGGCGGCCAGCAGGTAGTCGATCTTGATGCCGATCTGCGCATAGGCGGCCAGAATGGTGCCCGCCACACCGGCCATGCCCGAGGCCATGATGGCAAACAACTGCGCCTTGCTCAGGCCCGCCAGATAGGGCCGCACGACCAGCGGCGATTCGCTTTGCCCGACCAGCACATTGGCCGCCGCCGCCAGCGCTTCAACGCGGCTGATGCCGATGATAAAGCCTAGGCCCCCGCCGATCACCTTGATGATCAACTGCATGATTTTCAGGTAATAAAGCACCGAGGCGAGCGCGGCGAAAAAGACGATCACCGGCAGCACATTGATGGCAAAGCCCGCCCCGCCCGGCACAGTGACCAGCCCGCCGAACAGCATGTCAATGGCGCCTTTGGAATAGCCCATCAGGGCTTCGACGCCGTGCGCGATGGCCTGCACCCCCGCCTTGCCCCAGCTTGTGTGCAGGACCAGCACGCCGATCAGCACCTGAAGCGCAAAGGCGCACACCACCATGCGCAGCCGAATGGCCTTGCGATCCGCCGACACCAGAAACGCGATCAGCAGCAGGGTGACAATGCCGCCTATGCCGATCAGCCAGTGGTTACTGGTCAAATTGGACGACAGATCCGTGGCGGACGGCAGGGACAGGGAGGCGGAGGCAGAAGCGGCCATGCGGATACTCAGGGCAAAAACGAAGGGCTGAGCCTAAGCACCGCAGCGGGCCGGGGTCAATGCACCCCAACTCAATAGGCGTATTTCGCCGCCAGTTCGAGGCGGTCCAGCCGTCCGCTCTGGCCATTCAACAGTTCGCGTTTACCCGTGCGCAGTTCGATACCGAGATCGAGCCCTCTAACCGGCGTGAAAAACAGGTTGGCGGCCAGACTTTGTGCCGATTTCGACGCCAGAGCCGGGCTGCCTGCCGGATAGTCGGCGCTCAGGAACGACGCCGCGAAGGTCGAACGCAGGCGCGGCGTCCAGCCCAGTTTCACCGCCGCAAAGCCAGAGGTGATGCCGACTGCCTCCATCTTCGCGCCCTGCGTCCCGGCATAGACGACATCAGGCGCGAAGTTGAGCCCGACATAGCGCCCGATCCCTTCCCCGCCGGTCAGCATAAAGCGCAGATCATGACGCGACTTCGTACCGAACGGCACCTTGCCCGACAGGCTGAGCCCGTAGCCCGACGCGGTGGCCCCCACCGCGCCATTATCGACGGCCAGTTGTCGCGCCAGAACGGCCACCGCGAAATCGCCATAGGGCTTTTTAAGGCTGAGACGCGCCGTCACATCGGGCAGGCGGTCGTCGTCGTTTTCGATCAGGGTCGCGGCGGTGGGCGTAATCGACGCCGTTTCGGGGTTTTCCAGCGCTACGGCCAGGCTATACCCCGCCCCCAGCGGCAGCGTGTAACGCACCTGCGGCTGACGCACGAAGACCGTGCCTTCCGTGGGGCCGACAAAGTCCGTGCTTTCCGGCAGGGCGGCGACGTTCTGAAACGTCGTCCAGTCCTGCCCGAACAGCCAGCGGCCATAGGTGATATAGGCGCGACGCAGCGCCAGGTTATAGCCATTGGTGGTGCGTTCGCTGCCGCCGCCGGGCGTGGTCTGGAAATCAGCCTCGACATAGCCGCTTAAGCCCGAACCGCTGTCCATCGACACCGTCAGTCGGGTCTGCTTGGCGATGAAATCGGCGTCGATGTGTTCGCGGACGCCGCCTACCGGAATCTGCGACGGCAGGTAGAAGTCGCGCCCCAGCGATCCGGTAGCCAGATCGCCGGAATCGTATCGGCTGAACAAAGCATTGGTCTTGATAAAACCGCCGAAACACACGGCAGGCCCGGTAGCTTGGAAGGATTGGGTCTGGACGGGAGCGGTCTGTTGGGTTGGGCTGGGCGGCGTGGCCTTTTCCGCCTTCAGCCCGGCCAGTTCGGCGCGCAGGCGGCTCATCTCGCCCTCCATCGCCGCCAGCCTCTGTTCGAGCGCCGCCGCCTCAGACGGCGCGGTCTGTTGCGCGCTGACGGAGCCAGCCGCCAGCGCCAGCCCGACCGCAGAGGTCAGGCCGATCAGGGTATATCGCATGTGAACCTCCCCGCTTTTGTTTGCCCTTATTGTGTTTTGCATGGGCAGCGGTGAGACAGAGGATCAGACCGAAGGGGCCGGAATTGAAGGGCGACCTTGGTCGAGACGGCCCCCGACCTTGGTCGTTAAGACCTTGGTCGAATGAAGGTACGGAATGCGTCCCATAGCCGCACTTGGGTCTGGACATGTAAGTGGCAAGGGTACAGATTGGGTGCGCCAGCATTTTCAATAATAAAAAGAATGCGGCCGGAGGTTTCGTCTTGAGTATCCCCCTTCCCGCTTCGGCACCCTCCATTCTGGTCGCCGATGATCACCCGCTCTTTCGTCAGGCTCTGATACTGGCGGCGCGCAAGGTCCGCCCGGACGCCCATATCCTCGAAGCCGGTACGCTGGACGCGGCGCTGGAAGCCGTGCGTCAGGCCACCAACCTCAAACTGGTCCTGCTCGATCTGCGTATGCCGGGTGCCGAGGGCTTTTCCGGCGTGGCCCTGTTGCACGCCGAGGTGCCGCATGTGCCCGTGCTGGTCGTCTCCGCCGCCGAAGCCGAAAAGGCGGCGCGCGAAGCCCGGCGCTTTGGAGCCGTGGGGTTTATCGGCAAGGATCAGCCCCTGCCGCGCATGCAGGAGGCCATCAGCGACGCTCTGGAAGGGCGCATCAGCGACACGCCGCCCGCCGACCCGGAGGTCGATACGGTCGCCGCCAAGGTCGCCGACTTGACCCCGACGCAGTTGCGCGTCCTGCTGGGCGTGCTGGCGGGACGCCTCAACAAGCAGATCGCCTACGACCTCAGTATTTCTGAGGCCACGGTGAAGGCGCACATGACCGCCATCATGCGCAAGCTGGATGTGCAAAACCGTACTCAGGCCGTACTGGCCGCCCGCGCTCTGGGCATCGGGATAGAGGGTTAAACCCCTAACCACTGCCGCAGGATTTTGGGCTCCGCGGGTTTGGCAAACACCGGCACGCCCGCCGCCTCGGCGGCCGCCTCGGTCGCCGGGTCGCGGTCCGCGGTAATCAGAGCGACGCGCAGGTCTGGATTACGCCCGCGCAAGCGCCGGATCAGCGACAGACCGTCCTGACCCTCGTTCAGATTATAGTCGATCAGGGCGCAGTCGGCGGTTTCGGCCTGACTGAGGGCCACCTGCGTGTCATCCACCGCTCGCACCTCGCACCCCCACTGCGTCAGCAGCGCCGACATGGCTTCACGCACCGCCGGCTCATCATCGACGATCAGCACGCGCCGCGCCGGGGCGTTAATCAGCACCGGTGCCGCCGTCGTGGTCTCAACGGCCGCAACGCGCGGCAGGGTCACGGCAAAACGGCTGCCGCGCCCCAGGCGCGAACGCACCTCGACGCGCAGCCCCAGAAGGCGCGCCGTGCGCTCGACAATGGCCAGCCCCAGCCCGACCCCGGCCTCACCCGATACGCCCAGCCGCTCAAATTCACGGAAAATACGGTCCTGATCGGCCTCGGCTATGCCGACGCCGGTATCATAGACCTCGATCCGCACCTGCTCAGCGCGCGGTCGCAGCACCAAAAACACGCCGCCGGTTTTCGTGTAGCGCACGGCATTAGAGAGGAAGTTTTGCAGGATCGAGCGTAGCAGAGTGCGGTCGGTCTCCACCCAGACCGACGGCGCGATCAGGCGCAGGCTCAGCCCCTTTTCCGCCGCCAGGGGCGTGAAGATCAGGCTCAGATCCCGCGCCAGAACCGACAAGTCGAAGCGCACCGGGCGCGGCGTGACGCCCCCGGCATCGAGCTTGGAGATATCGAGCAAGGATTTCAGCAGGGCATCCGCCGCCTCAATCGAGCGTTCGACATTTTCGACCAGCGCCCGCGCCTCGCCTTGCGTCTCCTCAGCCAGAGCCGCCGTAAACAGGCGCGCGGCGTGCAGCGGTTGCAGCAGATCATGGCTGGCCGCCGCCAGAAAGCGCGTCTTTTCCTCGGTCGCCCGCGCCAGAGCCGAATTGGCCAGACGTAACTCAGCCGTGCGCCGCTCCACGCGGCTTTCCAGCTCGGCGCGCGCCGTTTCCAGCGCTGACAGGGCGTCGGCCTCGCCCGTCACATCGGTAAAGCACATGACATAGCCGCCGCCGGGCATGGGGCCGCCGACCGTGCGGATCACCCGCCCGTCATTGCGCCGCCGCTGAAAGGCATGGTGGGTGCCGCGCCGCATGTGGTCCAGTCGGCGGGCGACGTGGCTTTCGACCTCGCCCGGCCCGCATTCGCCGCGTTCGGCATTGAAGCGGATCAGCTCGGCCACCGGCGTGCCGACACGCACAAGCTCAGGGGGGTACTGAAACAGCTCCAGATAGCGCGTGTTCCACGCCACCAGCCGCAGGTTCTGATCGACCACGCTGACGCCGGGGTCGATGTTTTCCAGCGTCGCCGCCAGAAGGCCGCGTGAAAATTGCAAACTCTGGCCCGAGCGGTCGAGCAGACGCGCCACCTCATCGACGCTGATCGCCGTGCCGGACAGAGCGGACGACACGATGGCGTGAGCCGAAGGCGCGCCGACCACCCCGGCGATCAGCCGCTCGGCCCGGCGCACGGCGGCACGGTCGATGGGGGCGTGGTCCTGTATGCGGCCAAAGGCTTCGGCGACCGCTTCGGGCCCGGCAAATCGCGCCGTGAGCGTGGTCAACTGCCCCAGACTGTGGACCGCGCCTTGTCGCACACTGGGCGTCAGGCGCAGACCAAAGCCCGGGCGGGTGCGCCCGAAAGCCGAGGCCAGACCCCAGGCGGCGGCATTGGCCCCCAGCGAGGCCACCACCCCGTGCACCAGCGGATTGAGGTCCGGCCACAGGGCCTTTACGCCGAACAGGCCCTGCGGATCGAACAGCGTCAGGGCCGCCCCTTCAAGCCACTGCGGCGAGGCTATGGTCGGCCAGAACAGGCTATAGGTCCACACGATCAGCCCGGCCAGCAAGCCGGCCTGAATGGCGGCGGCATCTCGCGCCTTGCCATTGACGGCCAGAAGCAGGGCCGGCGTAAACTGCGCGATGGCGGCGAAGGCGATCTGTCCAATGACCGCCAGTTGCTGCCCCGGCGGCACCCACAGGGCGTAGGTCAGGGCCGCCCCCATCACCGCCGCGATCGAGGCGCGGCGCACCCACAGCATCAGCTTGCCGAAATCCGCCGCCGCCGAGGCGCTGCGGTGACGCAGCAGGAAGGGCGCGATCAGGTCGTTGGAAATCATGGTCGAAAGGGCGATGGTCTCAACCAGAACCATGCCCGTCGCCGCCGCAAAGCCCCCGATAAAGGCCAGCAGGGTCAGGCCGGCCAGTCCGGCCGCATAGGGCAGGTTGAGCACGAACAGGTCGTGCGGCACCTGCGGCCCCAGCAGGGTCAGTCCGGCCAGCGTAATGGGCGGCACCACGACCAGCGTCGCCAGCAGATAGCCCACAAACGGCCAGCGCGCCTTCTTCGCGTCCTCCGGCCGGTCGGCCCCGATGACCGCGGTGTAAAACTGACGGGGCAGGCACACCACAGCGGCCATCGACAGAAGTGTCATGACCCCAAAGTCCAGATTGATCTGAGACGGCGCAAAGCGGGCGGAAAAACTGGCCCAGCCGGCGGTACGAAACTCAGACGGCGCGCTCATAATCGCGAGGATGGCAAACCCGGCCACGGCGACCAGCGCCACCAGCTTGACCAGAGATTCGGTGGCGATGACGTAGAATATGCCTTCATTCCGGCTGGAGGCCACATAGTGCCGCGTGCCAAACAGCATGGCAAACAGAGCCAGAGCCAGCGCCGTCAGGGTCATGGGCCATAAACGCTCACCTCCCGCCACCGCCGCAAAGCTGGTGCCTACAGACCGCAATTGCAGAGCGACGTAGGGAATGGTGCCGAACAGGGCCAGCAGCGTCACCAGCGCCGGCACGCCGCGGCTCTTGCCGAATCGCGCCCCGATAAAGTCCGAAATCGACGTCGCCCCTTCGGCGCGCACGGCGGCAATGAGGCGCGTCAGAAAGGGGGCGGCAAACACCCACAACAGGATCGGCCCCAGATAGATGGGCACGAAGCTCCACCCCTCCCCGGCCGCCGAACCAACCGCCCCGAAGAAGGTCCAGCTGGTACAATAGACACCGAGCGACAGGGCGTAGGCCGGGAGTCTCAGCGGCGAACGCCCGCCCTCACGCCGCGCCCGCCCTTCGGCCCAGGCCCCGATGGCAAACAATACCGCCACATAGGCCGCAGCTGCCAGTAAAAGAATATAGCCGTTCATCCGCGACCGCCATTACACCGCCACCACGCTAAACCAGCTTGCGATACAGGGCAAACACCTCACGCACGGTCTGCTTATTGTGCGCCGCAAAACACATATCAACGATATAATTCACACCACATTGAGTAGCAATGCCGCCTTTTAACCACCTTTGCGCCACATTTCGCGCGAAGCGAACTTAAGCTGTGCAGAGGCTTTTTTTAACTAATACCCCTGTAAAGACAGGGAAAGGGTGAAAGACAAAGGCTTTGCCGAAGGTTCTAACAACCCACTTTGAATGTCATAGTTGCCTGTGTGACCTTATTGAAACAGGTTTCATTCGTAATTGACAATTTTGTGGCAAGAGATTGACGGCCGGGCGACACCGATGCGTTATACCCTTTCAACAGCCGTCAAGGCTGGCATCAGCGCAGTAAAAAGCCGATAACCCGGAGATAGAGTGTGAAAAAAGAAACCAAGCGACTTGGCCTGTTGGGTACGACCTCGTTTTGCAGTGCAGTGCTGACGGGCGTTCTGGCTACGGCCCTGACCGGTGGCGTAGCTCACGCCCAAGACACCGCCCCCAAGACGACCGCATCTGAACCAAGCAAGGACATTCAGGAAGTCGTCGTTACCGGGACGCGCATCAAGCGCCCGCAATTTGACGGCACAGTGCCAGGGATCCAAGTCACTAAGGAAGAAATCGTTCAGCGCGGCTTTACAAATGCGTACGATGTCGTCCTCAGCCAGCCGATGGTCTCTTCCGGTGCTAGCCCCTACGGCAACAACGGCGGTCAAACCTCGAGCCTCGGGATGGCCTTCGCTGACCTTTTGGCGCTTGGGCCACAACGCACCTTGACCCTTGTCAACGGTCGCCGCGTCGTCTCTTCTAATGCGGCCACGCTCTTCGTTTCTGGCAACTACGCGGGTTCGCAAGTCGATCTTAGCGGCATCCCAACCCAGATGATTGACCGCGTCGATACGCTGACCGTGGGCGGGGCTGCCGCGTACGGTTCAGACGCAATCGCCGGCGTCATCAACTACATTATCAAAGACAAATACGTGGGAACTGAAGCCCGCGTCAGCTACCGTGCCTCCGAAAAGGGCGACGCAGGTCGTTACAGCTTCAACGTCTTGCATGGGCGCAATTTCGCAGATGGCAAGGGTAACATCGCCATCGCATATGAGTACAATAAGACAGACGCATTGTATGCAGATGCGCGTCCGTGGATTATTGACACTGCCGTCGGCGTTACAAACTTTGCCAATGGCTCCAAGCGCAATCCAAATTTCGTTCCGAACGCGATTATCGACGTACCAGGACAGAATAATGGTGCTTTCCTTAGGTCGCAAGATGACGGCATCAATTCAAACGCCTATGCCTATAACAGCCGCTCGTCAACCGTCTGGCCGTCCGGTATTGTCTTCACCCCCACAGCCGCCGCGGGCTTGACCTGCCCAGGTAGCACCTTTGCTCCAGGTACACCGAATGTAACTTTCACAGGGGCATTTAATGCCACAACTTGTATTTGGGGGACAACGCCGCTTGGCTTCTCGGCAGCTTCACAGCTCGTGCCGGGAACTCCGACTGGGAATGGGCTTTACGGAACATTTGCGTCGGGAACTTTTCCGAATTTCGCACCAACAACTCTGCCGTCCGGTGTAACTCCAGCCGCTGTATTCACAAAATACGGCATCACACCTCCAGCGGGCCTTACGTCCGGTCAGTTGAACGCGTTGGCGGTGAACGTCCTTCAGAGCAAATTACCTACGCTTCGCGAATATCTCGCAGCTAACCCGAACACTGATATAAATCTGATCCTCGGAACGCTGTACCCGAACGTTCCGCGTGTGGCCAACACGGATCCAGCGACCAGGAATCTGTTCCCGTTCATTGCAAAGCCGGTCCGGTTCAACGCGAACGGTGAGGCCGAAAACTATTCATTTTCCAACCTGTCCCCAACCCAGCAGGGGGTTTTTGGCGCGGCTCAGAACGGGTTTGATAGCAGCTACTACAATCTGCTTCAAAACGAGCAGACTCGTAACATCGTGTCACTATTTGCGACCTACAAGATCAATGATGATCTAACATTCTACACACAGAACATCCTTTCGCGCACGGAAACAGTTCTGCCGCGAAATACAGCTTCAGCTAACTCGGTCACTTCGACGGGTACTGAGACGTCCAGCCTGGTTATGAATATAAGCAACCCATACCTGTCTGATGCCTCGAAAGCACTGTTGACAGCCTCCAATGCGGTCGCCACGAACGGCAGCTTCATCTTCGGTCGCACCAATCAGGATATCCTGGGTGATAACCCGCTTTTTGGTAAAACCAATACTTCAAACTTTACCCAAGGGCTCAAAGGCAATTTCGAAGTGGCCGGCCATCCATGGAAGTTTGATGCATCTTACACCTACGGAAAGTCCGAAGGCGATGTGAAGTTCAAGGGAATCAAAGACCTCGAGTATCAGTTGGCTCTTGACGTCGTTAAAGTTGGTAATGACATCGTATGTCGAGCCAAAACGACGCCGAGCTCTTATCTTGGTCGGCCGCTTTCTGGTACGGCGAAAAACCTCGTAGACGTTATCCAGCCGGATGGTCGCGTAGCAAAAATCGTGTTCCAGCCGACGGTCACTCAAGATATGATTGACCAGTGTCAGCCATTGAATCCATTTGGCTATGGCAAAATGTCCGATGCCGCAAAGGCCTATGTAACTGCCAATCAGACGTATGCGTTCGAGAATGTCCAGACCTTCCTGCAAGGCTCGGCAACCACGGACATATTCCAGGCGCCTGGCGGTCCTGTAGGTTTCGCTCTGGCCGCAGAACATCGCACCACGGAAAATAAATACCGTGTGGATGAGATCTCGCAGTTCGGTCGCACGCGTTCGGCTTCAATCGCCAGGACCGACTATGAAACTGAGGCAACGGAACTCGGATTGGAGCTAAACATACCTGTGTTTGGCGGTGATTTCACGCTTCCTTTTGTGCGTTCTCTGGAAATCAACCCCTCGGTGCGCTGGTCGCGTCAGAAGGGTAGTGCGCCGGAGTACTATCGTCAAAGCGCAACCGAAGGTCGTGTAGGTGCGCTTACTACCCCAAGTTATCAAGGGGACACGGCCCAGATTTTCTCGCTGGCCGGTACCTTCTCGCCTGTCAAGGACATCTCGTTCCGCGGAAACGTCACGAGGTCGATCCGCCAGCCGGATGGTGTTGAGCTGTTCCTCGGTGGACAGCCGGCATTCACCACGCCTACTGATCCCTGTACCCTGACCAACATCAATAGCTCGTCTAACCCAACAATCCGTAAGGCTAACTGCGTCAATGACCTAATCAAATATGGTTATGCGACAAACGAGGCAGATGCTAATGGGTTCCTAAACACCTACGCTCCGGCGTCACTCAGCCTCCTTGGCGCTCGCTTTGGTAACACCGGCCTGCGTCCGGAGACGGCAAAAAGCTGGACAGCTGGGTTTATCCTTGCGCCGCGCTGGGTGAAGAACTTGTGCATATCAGCAGACTACGTCGATATTCAGGTTCAGGACATGCTGACCCGCGTGTCTCTCACTGATCTCGCAAACTTCTGCTATGACTCGCCGTCTTACCCTGACAATAGTGCAACGTACGGTACGAACACCTGCGGTTCATTCGTACGTTACAACAAGTTGAGCGACCCCGCACCGAACTCCAGCCTTGATTTTACAATCAGAGATGGTTGGCAGTCGACATATCTAAACCTGGCCAAGCAAAATGTCCGCTCGGTTAATATTGTGGTTCAATATCGCTTCGATATTGCGGACACATTCGGGCTGAAAGGTAACTGGGGCCGTGTTAGCTTGAACAGCAACGCCTATCGCACACTGGAATACAGCTATACGTCATCCGGTCAGCCCGCTGACCTGCAGGACTATGTGGGCGGCTGGGACTATCCGGAATGGCAGACCAACTCCACGATTGGTTATAGCCGTGACAAGTTCTCGACAAGCCTGAACATCAACACCGTGAGTTCTACGGTATATAAGAACGGTGGCGTGGATTGGACGCTTGAGGCCTATCCGTACCTCAACCGTGATGGCTACGCGATCTACAACCTGTTCCTCGGGTACGACATCACGGACAAGGCGGAGGTCAGGCTGAACGTTAACAATGTGGCCAATACTCGCTTCGTCGACGAGCGCGTCGGCTCGATCTATAGCTCGATTGGCCGTACCTTCCAGGTTTCGTTGTTCGCGAAGTTCTAAGAACTTTCGAGACAATAAAAACAAGCCCCCCATCGGGTTACCGGTGGGGGGTTTCTTTATTCCAGAAAGTCATCCTCTGTATACGCACCTCAATTCTAGAGTCCATCTCGTAAGTATTTCGATCTGGATGCAATTGATCTGAACGCATTAGCGTCTCACGTTAGCGGGCTCAACTGGTCAATATCTGGAGGTTACCTGTCACGACACTTCTAGGAAATCTAACCGGTAATTTGATTTAACACATAACCGTCAGTTCAAGAGGGCGCATTGGATCGGGTTCTGATTCCATGGGACATGACTCGACCACCGTCTCATTCTCTAGTTAATCGAGAAAAAGACGCGCTCGTCGGCGAGCACTAGGCGGGACCTTCCCAATTAGGAGGCCCCTTCAACGCATAACGGAAAAATTTTAGCCGGGTCCCCAAGATCACAATATATTTGTGGTTTCGGGACGGCTCGCCATGGGCTGTAATGCCTCGTAGCTTGTTCTTGTTCATCGGCCCGCAGTTTCAAGCCACGCGGCCTCCCCCCTGCGCGCCCTCAGTTTCACTTCGCTTCGTTCGACGTGATCAAAATACGATGGAAGTTCCACCCACCGAAGAAAACTCATGCTGTGTGAACCCAAAAAAAAAATGAGCCGCCAGACGAATCTTTCCGGCGGCTCTATTTTTTTTCAGCCTATATGAAGATCAGTCCGCTGCGTGGACCTGCCCATTGGCCATGGCCTTTCGGCTGAGCCAGATCAGGGGGATAAGGCACAGAATAATGATAGACGAGATGCGGAAGATGTCGACCGTCGCCAGCAGATAGGCCTGCTGACTGACTTGCCGTGTGATGGCGGCCACGGCCTGCGCCTGTGACATGCCCATCTGCATCATCTGATTAATGACCTGATCGACGCCACCGGCACCGCCGGAATTACCACCGCCCGAACCACCCGTCATGGCCCCTGAGATGTTATTCAGGGCGTGGGTTTCGTAGTTGTCCCACAAGGTGGTGGTCAAAGAGGCGGCGAATGAGCCCGCCGTGATGCGGGCAAAGTTCGACAACCCCGACGCGGCCGGCATCTGGTGCGGGGCGACATCGCGGAACGACACGGTGATCATCGAGGTGAAGAAGGCGCTCATCGCCGCCCCCATCACGAACATCGGCAGGATCAGGTGGCCAAAGTCGATATCAGGTGCATAGAGCGAGCGCATATAGAAGGACAGGGCAAACAACAGCAGTGAGATCGTCGCCATGATGCGCGCGTCGATACGGTTGGAAATCTTGGCGACGAACGGCGTCAGGAAGACGGCAACCACACCCGATGGCGCGGCGGCCAGACCCGCCCACGTCGCCACATAACCCATGTTGGTTTGCAGCCACAGCGGCATCAGCAGGTTATTGCCGAAGAAGACGGCATAGGCCGCACAGAGCGCGATTACGCCAAAGGCGAAGTTGCGGCTTTTGAACAGCGACAGATCGACCACCGGGTTCTTTTCGTTCAGTTCCCAGATCAGCCAGGCCAAAAACCCGATCAGGGCCAGCAGCGACAGGATGACGATATGGACCGAGTTGAACCAGTCGGCGTCCTTACCGGTGTCGAGCACCAGTTGCAGAGTCCCGACCCAGAAGACCAGCAGCGAGAAGGACACCATATTTAGCTTACGCGCCACGCTTGGGGTTTCGCGGTTATGCATGAAGCGCCAGCAGATCCAAGTACAGGCGATTCCTACCGGCACATTGATCAGGAATATCCATTCCCATGCGAAATTATCCGAGATCCAGCCGCCCAGAATGGGCCCTAGCACCGGGGCGACCAGGGTGGTCATCGACCACACCCCCAGCGCGGTGGAGCGTTTATCGGGCGGGAAGATCATGATCAGCAGGGCCTGAGAGCCCGGAATCATCGGGCCGGACACCGCCCCTTGCAGGATGCGGAACAGGATCAGCGACGGCAGGTTCCACGCGATACCGCACAGGAACGAGGCCAGCGTAAACAAGGCCACCGAGACGACAAAGGTGCGCACCACGCCAAAGCGCATCATCAGCCAGCCGGTCAGTGGCACCGAGATACCGTTGGCGACGGCGAAGGAGGTGATAACCCACGTCCCCTGATCGGAGGCGACGCCGAGATTACCGGCGATGGTCGGCAAGGCGACATTGGCGATAGTCGAGTCGAGTACCTGCATAAAGGTACCGAGCGCCAGCGCCACGGCGGCCAGAGCCAGCGACACGCCGGTCAGCGGTGCGGGTCCGGCAGAGGAAGAAGATGAGGCCATAAGGCGCGCTCCATGAACGGGTGGTGGAAGCCAGGCTCCCACCACCCCGACCGCTAACGCGGCCGAGGTCCCCCTCCCCAGCCTCGGCGGCAGCCAAAATGGGGAGGTATGATGTGATGCCCTCTCGTTTACACGCCCCTGCGCACAGGGGCGGTGGCGGCAAAGCCGTGGGAGGGGGCCTTATACCAACGGCCGGATGCGGTCAGTATCTTCGGCCGTTGGTATTATTCAGCCATTACTTCGACACGTCGATTTTGGCCTTCATCGACAGGCCAACGCGCAGCGGATGCTCTTTAAGGTCCTTTTCGTCGATCTGGATGCGCACCGGCAGACGCTGCACGACCTTGATCCAGTTGCCCGAAGCGTTCTGCGCCGGGATCAGCGAAAAGGCCGAGCCCGTACCGCCGGAGACGCCGACGACCTTGCCCTTGTATTTGACGCCCTCGCCATAAAGATCGGAGGTCAGCTCAACCTCCTGACCCGGCTGGACTTTTTTAAGCTGAACTTCCTTGAAGTTGGCATCGACATAGGCCTGCGAAATCGGCACCACCGACATCAGAGGCGAGCCCATCTGCACCTGCTGGCCGACCTGAACCGACTTGCGGGTAACAACCCCGGCCATCGGGGCTCGCACGACGGTGCGTTCCAGCGCCAGTTGCGCCGAAGCCAGACGCGCACGGGCCGCCATGATCTCCGGGTTTTCGTCCGGCTTGACGCCCGCGATCAGGGTGGCGTTGGTCTGACGGTTGCCTTCGGCCGAAGCCAGCGCAGCCTGCGCCTGAATACGGGCGGCGCGGGCGGCATTGAGGTTGGCGATGGCCGCGGCATAGGCGCTTTCGGTCGCCACGACTTCTTCCTGAGACACGGCGCCGCTGGTGGCGAGGTTCTTGCGACGCTCGAACTCGAATTTGGTGCGGTTCACCTCGGCCTCAGCGGCCTTGATTCCGGCATCGGCGCGCACGATGTCGGCTTCGCGGGCCCCCATCTGACCCCCCAGCGCCTTGTCGTTGGCGTAGTAGCCCATCACGCGGCGTTCGGCGGAGGCCAGAGCCGCACGCGCGGACTCCACGGCGATCTTGGCATCGGCATCGTCAATGACCAGCAGCACGTCACCGGCCTTCACCGTCTGGGTTTCCTTGACGAGGATGCGGGCCACCGGCCCGGCGACCAGCGCGTTGACCTGCGCCGTTTCGGCCCCGACATAGGCATTGTCGGTCGAAACATAGTGCGAGCCGACAAACATGTAATAGGCGCCGTAGCCCAGCACGCCCACGGCCACAACGGCGGCCAGACCGGTCAGAAGCTGACGGCGGCGATCATTGGATTTGGCGGGGGACGTCTGAGCCGGCGTAACGGGCGGGGTGTTTTCAGTATCGGACATGGTGCGTCACTTTTTCTTCAGCGTGGAAATCAGTAGGAACCGCCAAGCGCCTTGACCATGGCGACTTCGAGGGTCAGAGCGCGGCTTTGCAGGGCCGTATTGGCGGTCCGCTGCGACAGGAGATTTTGTTCGATGACCAGCAGGCTGGCATAGTCGCTCAAGCCCGCCTCGTAGCGCAGACGGGCCATGCGATAGGCCTCCTCGCTGGCGGCGAGGGCTTCGTTGGACAGGCTCAGTCGCTCGCTCAGCGCGGTCTGGCTGGCACCGGTATCGGCGACCTCCTGCATGGCGTTGATGACGGCCTGATTATAGCTGGCCAGGGCCACCGACTGATCCGCTTCGGCGCCGCGCAGATTGGCGCGCAGCTTGCCGCCTTCGAGCAGGGGCAGGCTGATCACCGGGCCGGCATTGATGGCGTCCATGCCTGACCCGGACAGGTCGTTGAGGAACACCTTGCCCGCAAAGGCCATCAGGTTGACATTGGGATAGAAGGACGCCTTGGCGCGCTGCGTGCCGTGCACGGCCTGTTCCGCCCGCGCCCGCGCCGCCGCCACGTCCGGACGACGGGCAACCAGCTCCAGATCAATACGCGCCGGCGCTTTGAAATCGTGCGTATCGGGCAGGACGGGTCTCGGCAGGGTCTCCCCGAAGGCCGGGGCCTGACCGGCCAGAGCCGCAATCAGATGACGCTGGATGAGGATGCGTTCGTTCAGCGCTGCCACTTCGCCCTTGCTGTTGGCGACATTGGCGCGGGCCTGTTCCAGCTCAGCGCGCGGGCGCAGACCGCCCTCGACCTTTTGCGACACCAGAGACTGCGTGTCCGTGCGGATGGCCAGATTGCGTTCGGCAACATCCAGGTCTTTGTACATGTGGCCCAGCTCAAACCAGGCACTGACCAGAGAGGTCGAAAGGACCAGCACGGCCTGCTGTCCGTCAGCGCGGGCGGCCTCGGCGGCCGACACCGCCGCCTTTACCCCGGCGCGGTTCTTGCCCCAGAAATCCAGCTCCCAGCCGAAATTGATCCCGCCGAGCGTCAGTGAATCGATTGCAGGATTTTTGCCGCCCATCTGCAGGGAGGCCCCAAGGGCCGTCGCCGTGGGATAAAGCGTCGCCTTCTGGGTATCTTCGAGCGCGCGGGCCTTCAGAAGCCGCCCGGCGGCAGCGGTCAGATTGGGAGAGTCGCGCAAAGCCGTTTCGACCAGATCGGTCAGTTGCGCGTCCTTATAGGTCTCCCACCAGCGACCGATCAGCATGTCCTGAGGCACAGCGGCGGCAGTCGGCACGGGAGAGACGGGCTCGCTTTTCGGCAAGGCCGCACAGGCGCTGAGCGCCAGAGCGGAAACGCCAAGAAGCAACACCGTCGAAGATCGTTTCAATACAAACATCAGGTACGCCCTCAGTTTTTCGAACCGTACGGTACGGTCATTTATAGGTTGCGCATATACGATGCGATCGCTATATTGTCAATCGAACCGTACGGTACGGTCAGCAATTTTTTCCGCACTGCGAAAAGCTGATGTACCGGCGACACATATTAAAAACGTGACGCGCCCGATCGTATTGAAATCAGGACGGGCCTCACACCGAGGGTAAGATGCAAGAGTTAAAATCCCGTCCCGACAAGGACGCCCGTCGCGAAGCCATACTGGATGTGGCCAGTCGGATTTTCCTCGAAGAAGGGTTTGACGCGGCTTCCATGTCGGCGATTGCCGCCCGTGTGGGCGGATCGAAGGGCACCCTTTATAACTACTTTAAAAACAAGGAAGAACTGTTCGAAGCCTTTGTGGATCGCCACTGTGCCATCCATGCGCGCCTGATCGACTCGTTTGAGGTGGATGGCGGGGGGTATCGCGAAGCCCTGCGCCGCTGGGCCCGTCAGTATCTGCGCATCGTGACGTCCGACTCGACCATGCGCAATTACCGGGTCATCATGGCCGTATCGGAACGCTGGCCGGACATTGGCAGGGCCTTTTATGAGAACGGCCCGCTGCGCGGGGCGCGCAATGTCGCCAACTTCCTGGCTCAGGCCGCTGCCGCCGGCGAATTCGTCATCGAAGACAGCCTGCGTGCGGCGCATCAGTTTATCGCCCTGTGTCAGAGCCGCTATCAAAAGGCGCGTTTCCTCAACTACCTCCCCGAACCGGACGAGGTCGAAATCGAAGCTGAAGTCGAAGCCGCCCTCGCTGCCTTCTATGCCGCCTACGGCCGACGCGCCTGACCGGATACGCCTTAGGCAATCCTTACCCGGCTTTGCGGGAAGCACCGCAACATCCTTACGGACAAAGGGCTATACAGAGGCCGCCTCCCCGGCCTCACCCTGCCCTTCTCCCCTCTGGCTATGCCTGCACGTAGCCGACTGAAAGGATGCGACTATGGACCCGCTGAAAACGCCGCAAAACTGGCCTGAAAAACCCGTCGAAAAGGCTGCCGACACCCTGAGCGGTGCGGCGCAGACCGCCACCTCTGCGGCCTCCGAGGCCTTGCACCGCACACACGACGCCGTGAAGGAGTCCACGGAACGCGGCATGGCGATCGGTCAGGACGCCCTGAACCGCACGCAGGCCGAAACCCAGCGCCTCAGCCAGCGCAGCGTCGAAATGGGCAGCGAAGCCTTGAAGGCCTGCGTCACCGCCGGTCATCAGACGGCCGACCTGATGTCAGAACTCAATCAGGCCATGACTGAACTCGGCAATCAGTCGATTTCGCACTATGACCGCCTGTCGCGTCAGGCCATGGGCGTGCGTACCGTACAGGATATGGTCAATCTTCAGACCGCTACGGTTGAGACGCTTCAGGATCATATGGGCGGCTTTGCGCGCCTTTATGGCCTCTACGTCGATGGCCTGGGTCGCATCCTGCAGCCTATCGCCGAACAGGCGGTGAAGTCGCAACGCGGCATGGTCGCCGCCTGATATTTCAGCCTTAGCCGCTCCGCTGAGCGGCGAGCGTGAATGTGCGTGGAAAAATGGTACGGGCAGCCGGACTCGAACCGGCATGGATTGCTCCGACGGATTTTAAGTCCGTTGCGTCTACCGATTCCGCCATGCCCGCAAACCGGTCGGCCCTTATAGCAACGGGCGGAAAACTGTAAACGGTTTTCCGCCCGTTTTATGACCGCTGTCAGGCTCTGGCTATTTTGCCGGGGCCTTAAACGTAACATCCGTATTGGCGATCAGCCACAGGGTCGCCGCCCAGGCCGCCACATTCTGCTGCATTTGCGCCGGGTCAATGCGATCCAGCACATCGTCCGCCGTGTGGTGGACATCGAAATAATCATAACCGTCCTGCTTCAGGTCGATAGCCGGCACGCCGGCTTCGTGGAGCGGTGCCGTATCCGCCCCGCCGCCGGGTTTGGCCGTCGCATCGACATAGATGCTCAGCGGGGCCAGCGCATTGGCGACCTTAACGGCAAAGGTTTTGTCCTCCGTCTCCGGCAGCGAGATGGCATAGACCTTATCCGCACCAAAATCGGACTCGCCCGCCACCACATATTTAGACAGTTCGCCTTCCCGCGTCTTGGCAAAGGCCGCGCCGCCTGCCGAGTGGTTGCCGCCGGGCTGATTGACCTCTTCGGAGCCCCAGAACACCACGCGGATCGTGCGCTTGGGTTTGAGCCCCTGATCCACCATCGCCTTGACGGCGCCCATAGTGATCGCCATGCCCGCACCGTCGTCGATGGCCCCGGTGCCCAGATCCCAGCTATCGAGGTGGCCGCCCACGACGATGACCTCTTCCGGATGCTCACTGCCGATCAGATCAGCGACCACATTGTGCGACTCCCCCACACCGGGAAAGCTGCCACCCGTCTTCATCTTCAGACGCAGCGGACCTGCCTTGCCTTCGGCCTGCAAGCGCTTGATGCGGCTGATCGCCTCGGCATCCGGCACGCTGAGCGCAATCGACGGGAGGCCGCCCTCCCCTTGCCACGCCGTGGTGCCGGTATGCGGGAAGCGGTGGGTATCGGTGCCGACCGAACGCATGACGAAACCGACCGCGCCGCGCTTTTTAGCCTCCAGAGGCCCGCGCCCGCGAATGGTGCCCGACAGACGGCCATAGCCCGATCCGTTCGAGGCCCGCGCCATCGGCTGAAGCAGAACGACGATCTTGCCGGTCACGTCGGCCTTGGAGTCGAGAAACTCCTGCCAGGTGTCGAACAGCACGGCCTCCGCCTCCGCCTCACCGGCGGCCGATTGTCCCAGTGCAGTACCGACCAGCGCCTGCGGGAACGGGGCGGTGATCTCGATGCTTTCGGGGCCGCGCACCCACAGGCTGAGCGGGAAACTTTCGACCTTCACATTGGCAAAGCCCAGGCGTTTCAATTCCTCGGCCGCCCAGTAGGCCGCGCGCTTTTCCGCCTCGGACCCCGCCGGACGCGCGCCGACGCGCGTGGTCAGGTCAGAGACAAAGCCATAGGCTACGTCCGACTTCAGCGCCGCGTCACGCAGGCGCGCGGCCGTGACTTCGACGGCCTCAGGCGCGGCAACCGTCTTGACCGGAGCGGCCTTCGGTTTGGCCAGCGCGGGCACGGCAACACAGCCCAATGCGGCGGATATAAGGAGAATGGCCTTGAGTTTCATGATCAATCCTGAGTGACGATTTCTTCAAAACGGGCGTCGGGGAAGCGTTCGCGGGCTTTTTCGACCACGGCGGGCAGGCCGTCGAGCAAGGCCTGAAACGCCTCATCGAGGGCTTCGCGGTTGCGTCCGCGGATGACGAGCTGTGTACCGAACTCTTCCGGGAAGATGCCGAAGGGATAGGAGCCCAGCGACAGATCGGCATATTTCTTGTCCAGCGCCGTCAGAATGTCGGCCGCCAGACTTTCGGGTACAAAGGTCGCCTTCACCGTGCGCGCCTTGACCTGCTGCCCCTGACGCAGGCGCGGAGCCACGTCATTGAGCATTCCGGCCATGATGCGCGGTACGCCCGCCATGACGAAGACGTTTTCGATCTGAAAGCCCGGCGCACCGGACACCGGATTAAGGATCAGCGACGCTCCCTCCGGAATACGCGCCATGCGGCGGCTGTTGGGATTGAGCAGGCGCGCGTCGCCCCCATAGCGGTCCAGCAGGATTTTCAGCGCGTCCTCGCGCTCGGCAATCGTTACGCCAAAAGCCTGTGCCACACAGTCGGCAGTGATGTCGTCATGCGTCGGCCCGATGCCGCCGGTAGTAAAGACGTAATCGACGGCGCTGCGCAGTTCGTTAAGCGTGCGCACGATCTGCGGCGCATCGTCGTGGATCATGCGCACCTCGATCAGGTCGATGCCCAGCGAACCGAGGAATTTGGCCAGCGTATTGACATTGGTGTCCTGCGTACGGCCCGACAGGATTTCATCACCGATGATGACCACAGCGGCGGTGGGATTTTCTGTATTGACCGTCATGACGCAGGCTCCTTATCACGACCCTGAACATTAGAGCGATGTGCGGAAAAGTGTGAGCGGTTCTCCGCAAAAACATCGCGACAAAACAAAAATATAGAGCGAAATGGCGTTTCCACCTTAAGTCATTTCGCTCTAGCCCCCGGAACCGCTCATGCCATTCGCGCACAGACTAAACCAAGGCCGTCTGGTAACGAGATACAAACGATTCTTCGCCGATGTCGAACTGGATACCGGTGCAACTGTCGTAAGCCATTGTCCCAATCCCGGCAAGATGCTGGGGCTGCTGACACCCGGCACGCCTGCGCTTTTGAGCGAGATAACCGACCCCGCAAAGACACTGCGCTGGCGGCTGGAGGCCCTGCGTGAAGGCAAGACCTGGGTCGGGGTGAATACCCAATGGCCCAACCGCCTGATCGGGGCGTTGATCCGGGACGCAAAAGTGCCGGAACTGCGCGGCTATGCCTGCCAGCGCCCGGAGGTCCGCTACGGGCAGAATTCGCGCATCGACTGGCTGTTGCAGGGGCACGCGCAGCAACCGGATGCCTGGGTTGAAATCAAGAACGTCCACTATAGCCGCACCCCCGGACTGGCGGAATTTCCCGACAGCGTGACCGAACGCGGGACCAGGCATCTGATGGAACTGATCGGGCGCGTGGCGGCAGGCGAACGCGCCGTTGTGGTCTTTTGCGTACAGCGCGACGATGTGTTTCGTTTTGATGTGGCGCGCGATCTCGACCCGGCGTTCGGCCGGGCCTACGCGGCCGCGCGTGAGGCCGGGGTCGAATTTCTGGCCCACGCCTTTCGCGTCACGCCCGAGGGCATTACCCACAGCCATGCGCTGGAGATAGAGGCTTAGGCCTCTTTGCCCTTATCGACGCGCCCACCCAGTTGCACCACCGCCAGAAGCGCCGGCATCAGGGCCGTTTCATTGCCGGAAACGGCGAAGTAGATCGGCTTCCACACGGGCTTGAATTTTTCCTTATAGGCCCGCAAACCGTCGAAATTGTACATCTCGCCGCCATAGGCGTAGATCAGGGCGGCGATCTTGTTCCACATGGGGCTCAAAGGCCGTGCCTCCAGCCCGCCCAGCGGGGCCATACCCAGACTGAACCATTGATAGCCTTCGTCGCGGGCGTAAAAGATCAGCCGCAGGAACAGATACTCCATAATATTGGGAGGCGCTTCCGGCGTATAACGCATCAGGTCGATACTGAGGGCCGTGCGCCCCTCACCGGCCCACAGATTGGCAAAGGCCATGATCTCGCCCCCGATACGAATGACCGCAATGGGCGTCAGGCGGATATAGTCGGGATCGAAATAGCCCAGAGAATAGCCCTTTTCCTTCCCCTTCTTTTCCTCCAGCCAGGCGTCAGAAATGGCTTTCAGCCGCGGCAGATGGGTTTCGACCGCCTCCGGGTGCAGCACTTCGAACTGTGCCTCGGCCTGTTCGAACTTGCGCCACACCTGCCGGAAGCCATAGCCCTTCTTGCCGGCCAGATCGAAGCTCTGCACGGGCACCAGCGCCTCTTCGCCGATCTTGAAGGGCCTTAAGCCCAGATCAATGGCCAGAGGCAGGAACTCCGTCGTCACGCGATAGATGGACAGCTTGGCATTGGCCAGGGCCGCCATCTCTTTCAGCCGCCAGCCCAGCTTTTCCACCTCTTCGGCAGGGCCGACCGGCGCCGACAACACCACCCAGTTGCGGCCGGATACGCCATACATGGCAAAGGCGGTGCGCTCCTCATTCCACAGGATATGCTTGTCGCCGGTAAGGGCCAGCCACGCCTGCGGGTCCTGCGCCAGTCCGACCACACTGCGCAGGTCTTCTAGATCCTCGTCATCGGGCAGGTCCGGCGTGGCGTGGGCCAAGCCGAACAGACGATAAAGGGCGAACAGCGCCACGGTCACGGCAATGACCACCAGACCGCGCAGGAAGCGCGAGACGCTGGCCTCATAGGCAAAGCGCTGCCACAGCTCGTGCGCATAGGGGGTGCGCTCATAGAAGTAGAATCCCGCCGTGGCCACAAGGATCAGCACGGTGGCGGTCACCAGCAGCCAGATCGGCTTGAGCGTAAGGCTCATCAGGCGCGACCGCCGCGTAAAGGCCCGCTTGCACGGCAACAGCAACAGGGCACAGAGGATCATCACCTCCGCCACACCGAAGGCCAGTTCCCGCGTCATCGACAGGATAGCCCCGGCGATCAGCAGACCCAGCGCCATGTACCACGCCGAATCCAGACGCTCCCACAGGCCGCGCGCCGCAAACAGCAGCAACACGCCGGTCGCCACACCGGCGACGTGCGACAATTCCACCACCTCAAGCGGCAGCCACTGACGGACGAACGGCATGGCTTCCGGGTCGATGGGGGAAAGAACAGAGGCCAGCAAAAAGGCGCCAGCCAGCATCATCAGGACGCCCATCAGCTTCGGTACGGCAACCACGGCCATGTCAAGCACGAGGGCTTTGATGTCTTTGGGATGCTTCATGCGCCTAACCTTACACGGCGCGGGGATTCGCTAAAATCGTTTTCGCGTTATTGCGAACGCCGCTATCCCGCCTTACGACACCAGGCATCCTGTATGTCGAGCTGGCTGCACAGACGCTCGGCCTGTTCGGGCGAGTTCACAGGTCCGATGCGCAGGCGCACCAGCGCCTGCCCGTTAGCGGCGGTGACCGGTTGCAGGATCGGCTTGAAATTATCAAGACCGGGATGTTTGGCGCGCAGGTCGTGCCACGCCGCTTCGGCCACAGCGCGCGAGCTGAACGACCCCACCTGAACGCTGCGGACCATTTGCCCGATACCGTTATCGGCGGGCTTAGCCGCGGTTTTGAGCACCAGGGCTTTCGCGCCTTTTTCAGGCACCGTCTTTACCGGCAGCTCTGTCGGGGTCTGCGTCTGGGCCAATGTCGTGGTCGCAGAAGCCGTAACGCCCGTATCAAGCGGCGTGGCGGCGTCCGGGCGGTCCATATCCAGCGGATTGACCACACGGATCAGATTACCGGCGGCGTCCTTCGGCACGGCGGCCAGCAAGCCGTCCTTGCCCGTGGTCAGTTCCTTGGCCGTCTCAAAAGCCAGTTGAATCGGTTCGTCCCGCTTGGCCGAAGAAGCCGACTCCGAAGCGGATGACGCTTGGTCACCCTTTCCTTCGATGTCGATTTCCGCTAAACGCGCGGCCATCCGCTGGAAATACTTGCCGTCGCCCTTAGGCCTATCGCACCCCGACAGCCCGGCCGCCAGGCAGACGACGGTCAGCAGAGCCAGTCTTGAAACGGAAAAGAGAGAGCACATAGAACCATCCTCTCACAAGCCGTTTAAATCGTCGTTAGTAATTTTGGTTAATGCCCCATGCCCGCTTCCGTTGCCTCCCCCCTGCTCCGCGTCCGCGACCTGAGCGCCCTGCGCGCCGCGGTTTCCGGCTTTCGCCACAAGGGGCTGCGTATCGGCTTTGTGCCGACCATGGGCGCCCTGCACGAAGGGCATCTGGCGCTGGTGCGGCACGCCAAAACCTTGAGCGACGTGGTGGTGGTGTCGGTCTTCGTAAACCCCAAACAGTTTGCGCCGCATGAGGATTTCGACCGCTATCCGCGCACCGAGGACAAGGACGCGCAGCTTCTGGAAAGCGTCGGGGCGGACCTGCTCTATCTGCCGAGCGTTGATCTGATGTACCCCGCCGTCTTTGCCTCAAGCGTGCACGTCGAAGGCCCGGCGCGCGAACTGGAAGGCACCTTCCGCCCGCAGTTTTTCGACGGCGTGGCCACCGTGGTCATGAAACTGTTCAATCAGGTGCAACCCGACGTCGCCGTCTTTGGCGAAAAAGATTACCAGCAGCTTCAGGTCGTAAAGACCTTTGTGCGCGATCTCGATCTGCCGGTGAATGTCGTCGGGATGCCAACCGTGCGCGAAGCCGACGGTCTGGCCCTGTCGTCGCGCAACGCCTATCTCAGCACCGATGAGCGCCAGACGGCGGCGCGCCTGATCGTCGAACTGAACGCCGTGGCTGAAGCGGTGCGTTCAGGTGGCGACCGTGAAAAGGCGCTCGATGCGGCGAAGGCCAACCTGCTGGCCGCCGGTTTCGGCCCGGTGGACTATGTGGAACTGCGCGACGCCGATACGCTGGCTATGGCCGACGCACAGACGCCAAACCTGCGCCTTCTGGCGGCGGCGTGGCTGGGCAAGACCCGCCTGATCGACAATATCGCGGTATAAGGGTTTAAGAACCTACCACGCCCCGGCGTCGCGAAGGGCGGCGATCAGGTCCGCCGGAAGCGCCTCACCTCCCGCCCCCTGCGGCAGGTCGCGCGGCGTATCCTTGACCTCCAGATAGCGCCAGCCCTGAAACGGACGGCGCGGCTGCGGCTCGGTCAGAATGTGTTCGGTCGAAACCGTGATCAGGCATTGCGGCAGGTCCCCCTCAACCGTGTCGATGGCCACGATCGGCCGCCGCACCAGAATGACGCCCTTGATCACCCAGTAGAGCGACCCGCCATCGAGCAGTTCTTCGGCGCGTTTGGGCGTCTGGCGCGTGTGGATAGTGCGGGTCCTGTGCCCCTGCTCCCAGCGCCGCAAATCATCAACCGTATCGGCCCCTACACACAGCTTGACCAGATTAACGCTCATAGGCTTGGCCTCATTATTGATCGCGCATTTGAGTCCAAAAACCGCTGCACACTTTTTGGAATGCGCTCAGCTTTTTAACCACATTGGCAACAGCGCCCGCCGGGGCTATCTATGGGCAAGAGACTCATAATTCAAGGCCACCCGCATGGCGGAAGACACCTCTCTCGAAGCCGCCCTCGCCCGACTGTTCAACACACCGACAGGATTGAAGGCCGCCAGCTGGATCACCCTGACCGGCGGCACACGCCTGTTCAGCGCCGGGGACGAGTCCGATCACCTCTACCTGCTGCGCAGCGGCCGCATGGGCGTGTTTCGCCACGACGACGATCATCAGGGGCTGCACCTGATCGGGGTGATCAAGCCGGGCGAGCCGGTGGGCGAAATGTCGCTGATCGCCGACACGCCGCACACCTCGACCGTCATTGCCCTGCGCGACTGCGAGCTGATGGTCCTGCCCAAGGCCGACTTCCTCGAGGCCATCGAAGCCGCGCCGGACGTCCTGCTGGCCCTGTCGAAGCAGATGATCGAACGCGCCCGCTCCGGCACGCCGCGCGAAGGCCGCCGCCACAACACCCCGAATGTCTTCGCCTTTTTTGCGCTCAATGACATTGTCATCCGCCCGCTGGTCGAATGCATCGCCGAACAGGTACGCGCGTTGGGTTATCGCGTCGCCGTGCTCGACAAGGATCACCACGGCACCGGGGCCGATATTTTTGCCGAGGCCGAGGCGCACAACGACTACGTGCTGCACGTTGCCGAAAAGCCGGAAAGCCACTGGCGGCTGCTCAGTTCGCGTCAGGTCGATCACACCTTCTGGATCGCCGACGCCCGCCACCATTCGCAGCGCCACCACAGCGACCCGGCGCGCCTGCCGGCCAGCACGCTGAACCTCGAAGACTCGCAACTGCTCGATCCGCTGGGCCTGCAACGCGCGCCCGATCTGATCCTCATTCAGGCGCAGGAGGCAGACGGGCGTAAGGTGATAGCCCATACGCGCGACTGGCTCGACGCCTTCAAACCGGCGCGCTGGTTCCACGTCGGCGAACACTCGCTGCCCGACGCGGCGCGCATCGCCCGCATCGTCACCGGCCATTCCATCGGCGTGGTGTTTTCCGGCGGCGGGGCGCGCGCCTTTTCGCACATCGGCGCGGTGCAGGCCCTGCGCGAAGCCCATATCCCCATCGACTTTATCTGCGGCTCGTCCATGGGGGCGATCATCGGCGGTTGCGTGGCGCTCGACTGGTCCGACGCCGAAATCGACGCCCACATCCGTGAGGCCTTTGTCGTCTCCTCGCCACTGGATGACGTCACCTTCCCGTTTGTCGCCCTGACCGGCGGGCGCAAGGTCGATCAGCGGCTGGAGCAGCATTTTGGCGATGTGCTGATCGAAGACCTGCCCCTGCCCTTCTTCTGCCTGTCGTCCAATCTGACCTCCGGTACCATCAAGGTGCACAAGACCGGTCGCCTGCGTCAGGCCCTGCGCGCCTCCATCTCCCTGCCGGGCGTCATGCCGCCCGTGGTCGAAGACGATCAGGTGCTGGTCGATGGGGCGGTGATGCGCTCCTTCCCGGCCCTGATGATGCGCAATTCGCATCTGGGGACGGTCATCGGCGTCGATGTGACGCGCGCCAAGGGCATCGACCCCAAGAGCGTCCACGTCCCCAAAAGCCTGCCGACCTGGTTCCTCAAAGGCGACTGGCGCAAAGGGCCGCCGATCGTCTCCATCCTGATGCGTTCGGCCACCATCACCACGGCGGCCGATCTGGAACAGAGCCGTCTGGCCTGCGACCTTTTGATCATTCCCGAACCCGAAGGCGTCGAAATCCGCGAATGGCACGCCTATGATCTGGCGGTGGAGTCCGGCTATCAGACCAGCGTGCAAAGCCTGGCCCAGCTTGAGCACCCGGTGACACAGCTTCGCAAGCTGGGCATCAGCCTGCACCCCAATATTCCGGCCTTCACGCCGGACGACAGCTTTCTGACCCCGCCAAGGCCCGATAAGCTGAAATACACTCTGAAACCGCAGGGCGTGACCCTGCCGCGTTTCCTCAAGGGGCCGAAAAAACCACAGCCCAAACTGTAGCGGCGCGCGGCAAAGCGGGGTAGGAAGCGTTCAATAACTCATACCAAGAGTCATTGAAAATGACTCTTGGTATTCCATTCGAGAATTTCTCATATTGCTGATACATATGGGAAATTATCGCTTCTTCAACGGCCGGATGCGCTCAGCATCTTCGGCCGTTGGTACCATCAGGGTCCGGCATGAAAATCTTCACCTACAACGTCAATTCGGTCAATGCGCGCCTGCCCCTGATCCTGGAGTGGTTCGAGGAGACGCAGCCCGATGTCTGTGCCCTTCAGGAACTGAAATGCCTCGATGAAAAGTTCCCTTATGAGGCCTTTGAACGGCTGGGCTACAATGCCGCTGTGCATGGGCAAAAGACGTGGAACGGGGTGGCCCTGCTGTCCAAGCACCCCTTGATAGATGTGGTGCGCGGCCTGCCGGGCGAGCCAGAGGACGAGCAGTCGCGCTATATCGAAGCCGTGGTCGATGGCCCGGTGCCGGTGCGCGTCACCTCGATCTACCTGCCCAATGGCAACCCGATCGGCACCGACAAATACCCCTATAAACACCGCTGGTACAAGCGCTTGCAGGCGCGCGCGAAAGAAATACTGGCCTTTGAAGAGATCAGTATTTTATCGGGCGATTTCAACACGATCCCGACCAAGGCTGACCTTTACCGCGAATCGGCATGGCTGGATGACGCGCTTTATCAGCCGGAGACGCGCGCCGCCTATCAATCATTGAAAAATCTCGGCTACAGCGATGCCTGCGACCTGCTGCCGCCTGAAGGCAACCGCTACACCTTCTGGGACTATCAGGCCGGGGCGTGGCAGAAAAATGAGGGCATCCGCATCGACCACCACCTGCTGTCGCCGCAGGCCGCCGACCGCCTCAAAGGCTTTGAAATCCACAAGCACGCCCGCGGTCGCACCCACAATGAGGCCAAACCGTCGGACCACGTCCCGGTAGGCGTGGAACTGGACGTTTAGCAGGCACTATACCTATTCTTAACCCGATACCGGTAAGGACTGATTAAGCATATGATCGGTCATGAAACGGTGTGATGGAAGAAGCCTTCCGCGTCATCTTGTGGTTTGCCTTTGCGGGCCTGCTCCTGACCCTCGTCGCGTCAGTGGCCCTGTGGTGGTATGAGAGCACGCGTCGCCTGACGCGCGGCCTGACTGCGGCTATCGGCAAGGCCCCGGACGCCATCCTGTTCGACACCGGTACGAAAAAGGCAGCGGGCCTCGATTTCACACACGGCGATCTGGCCATACTGTGGAATCTGGGGCGGCACGGTCTGGTCTTCAGTTTCGATGAGATCGAAGGGGCCGAACTGATCGTCGATGAGCGCGTCGTCGCCCGCACGCAAAAAGGTGAACCGCGCCGCGTCCTCGAAGAAACCTATCCGGGGGCCTCGCGTGTGGTGTTGCGACTGATCTTCAACGATCTGGAAACGCCGGAGTTCGAGATCACCCTGTTCGGCGACCTGACGACCCACTCCGCCTACCCCAAAACCGCCAGCGAAGCGGTGCAACTGGGGCGCAAATGGCTGTCGCACATCGACTCCGTCATCAAACGTGGGGGCCCAAAGGCGCCACCGGCCCGCCCGGCACAATCTGAGCCACACATGCCCCCGCCTGCCCACGATTAAATCCACACCTGTGGCGTGCGGGCTCTTAACGGCTGCGCCAATTCGTGGTTAATATGCGCTGACAGTTCGTATTTGGGGGTTGAACGCAAGCGCCGTGAACCAGTATCTGCCGACCATTATCATCCTGACGGCAGCCGCCCTGGCCATCCTGCTTATCCTGTACCGGATATGGGATTCGCGCGTCGAAGCCCCCAGGAAACTTGAAGACGAGGTGGCCGAGGCCCTGAATGGCGGCAAGGCCGACGTCGTGTCCATCGAGCCGGCGCGCAAAGCCGCCGCCGCCCTCTCCTATCTCGGCAATCGCTGCGTCATCGTGCGTGAATTTGGTAAGCTGCCGACCCGTATATACACCATGGCCGAAATGATCGGCATGGAGGTGTTCGTCAACAACAAGGTCTCCGCCCGCATCATTCGGGGCGGCGCGCACAAGATGTTCGACGATATTGCACCGCAGGTCGATCGCGTCACCATCCGCCTGATGTTCAACGACCCGTCAAAGCCCGATTTCGAGCTGGTCCTGTGGGACCCGAATGACGCCCTGACGGCGCGCGCCGAAGGTCCGCGAGCCGCCATGGAAACCGCGCGCCGCTGGTTCTATCATGTCGAGGCCATTATCCGTAAACCCCTGGCCGAAATCGAAAAAGAACTGACGCCGCCGGCCCCGCCACCTCCACCGGAGCCTGCACCAAAGCCGCCTTTGCACGATCACCGTCCTGACACCAAAGACGAAGACGACACTCCGCCGCCGGCCCCCAAGCCCGCCCCGAAGGACGGTGATGTGCTCAATTCCCCGCTGATTCAGTACCTGTAAGGCGAATTTACCTATGTGGACCCTGGCTCTGGCCTGCGCCTTCTTCATCCTGATTCATATTCTGGTATCCGGCTCCGATCTGCGTCAGCAGATGATCGGTGCCATCGGTGCCCGCACCTATTTCATCCTGTTCAGCCTGTTGTCGGCGATGGGGTTCTTCTGGATGATCGCCGCCTATTACGACTCGCGCGGCGACCCGGCCAACCTGCACCTGTGGTCGGCGCCTTTTGTTCTGAAAATTCTTGCCTTTGGGGTCAATTTCGTCAGCCTTATGCTGATTGTGGTAGGCACTCTGAGCCCCAGCCCGACGGCGTTGGGCTCGTTGCGCCGGATGCCCGACCGTCCGGTCAGCGGCATCATCCGCATCAGCCGTCATCCTGTGCTGGCGGGAATCGCGCTGCTGTCGGCCACGCACCTGATCACCACCGGCACTCTGGCGGCCTGGGTCTTTTTCGGTACGCTTCTGGCGTTAAGCCTCCTGGGGGCCAACAGTATCGACCGAAAGCGGGAAACGCAGTACGGCGAAGCCTATCGCGCGATTATCCGCACCACCTCCATCCTGCCCTTCGTCGCCATCGCCCAGAAGCGGGTACGCTTCGAACCGTCGGAACTGGGGGTACTCCGCGTCATGGTGGCCACCTCGGTCTTTACCTGTCTGGTAGTGCTGCACGAACTGCTGTTCCTGCGTCCGGCGTTGTAAAGACGGCGCCGACGGTTGCATTTTTCGCCCGACACGGGAACGGATGCGCGCCACTTCCCGACTTCGGTGCAACGCCGCAAAAAAATCCTTAATGCCCCATTGATCTCATCACAAATGTTTGAATAACTGCGGATAGAATGCGGAACCGGGGTAAACGCGCGGGTATTTCATGAAACTGACGGCAACGACAATCTTGCTGTTCCTGATCTCGGTGAGCCTCGTGTTCGCCAGTCTGATCGGCTATTTCCGCCCGTTCGAGGGCGAAGGCGTCGAGTTCATGACCCAGTACAAATATGTGCTGATGGGCGCAGGCTATGCCGTGCTGGCCTTTGCCGTAATTTTCAAAAGCCGGTAAAATTCAGCCTAAGCCGCGTCCTTACCCGACACCGCATCATCAATCGCCAGCGCCAGACACAAGGCCTTCAGCGCCTCTTCGCCCGAGGCCAGAGGGCGGTCGCGCTGCCCGGCCACCGTATCGAGGAAGCGAAACACGCTGGTGCCCAGCGGGTCACGCGCAATATCGGCCTGCGCAAAGTCCGGGTTAAGGTCGAACGGCGTGCCGTTCTCAAACTTGCGGTTCAGCAGGTCGATAAACACCTCACCCGACGGATAAACCAGCCGCATGGTGCGTTCGCGCGCCTCGGACATGCGCGATGCCGCAAAGGTCGCCACGAAACCATCGTCGAACTTGATCTCCGCCGCGGCCTCATCCGCCCCCACGGCCCGATAGCCGGGGGCTTCACGAAACCGCGCCGAAACCTCCATACCGCCCGCCTCACCGGCTGCCAGCGTCAGGCCCAGATCGAGGTCATGGATCATCAGGTCGAGCACCACCGACACGTCGAGATTGCGCGTCGAAACCGTGCCATTGCGCACAGATTCCAGACGCAGCGGGCGTTCCGGCACGGCGTAAAGCCCCATGGCTTCAAACACGGCGCGCTCCTGATGCCCGCAGGCCAGCACCACGCCCTTTTCGGCGGCCATGGCGACCATGGCTTCACCGCTTTCAACCGTGATGGCCAGCGGCTTTTCGACATAGGTGTGCACCCCCGCCGCCAGCGCCTTCAGGGCGACCTCCGCGTGAGCGAACGCCGGAACGGCCACGGTAATGACATCCAGTTCTGCCAGAAAGGCCTCGAACTCATCGCCGCCAAAGGCCTTGACCCCCAGCTTTTCGGCCGCGGCTTCCGCGCGCGCTTTATCGAGATCGTAGATGCCGACAAAGCGTACACGACCGGCCGCTTCGGCCTCCTTGTACTTGTTGGCGTGATACCCCCCGAAAACGCCGGCACCGGCGACCCCTGCGCGTAGGACGGTCATGAGCTTCACACCCTTGCAAGCCAATATACAGCCTTCGTTGTACACAGGATTTCCGTCTGAGTGTAACCATAAAAGCGGTATTCGCGGCGACAATGCACAGTTTAGGGTTTGGCCGCGCCGCCACCTTGGGCTAAAAGCGCCCGATTGTTTACCCCGCATCGGAGTAGCCCTATGGCGCGTCTATTCGGAGCCTATGTGATCGTTGACTGGAGCGCCGCCGAGGGCAAGAAGACCGGCGAGTCTTCGGTATGGATCGGCGTGATGAAGCGCGACGTGCGTTTTCGTCTGTCCTACGAAGGGTATAATCCAGCGACCCGCGCCGAAGCCGTAGCGCTTCTGAAGACCCTCCTCGCCGATCTGCACAAGCGCGGCGACCGGGTTTTCGTGGGTTTCGACTTCAATTTCGGCTTCCCGCGCGGCACGACGGCCAGGCTCGGCCTTGAGGGCTGGGCCCAGATGTGGGACTTCGTCGTCAAAAACGTCGTCGACAAGCCCGACAACACCAATAACCGCTTTGCCGTCGCCGCCAAGATGAACCGGCTGATGACCGATGAGGCCTATCCCTTCTGGGGGTGCCCCAAGAGCGCGGCGCAAAAGTGGCTTTCGACGCTGAAACCGGCCTCTTACGGCGACTTCCCGGAGTTTCGCCTGACCGAAGAGGCGGCACGCAAGCTCGGCAAATCGTCTCAGGCCAAGAGCGTGTGGCAGATGCACGGTGCGGGCGTGGTTGGCGGTCAGACCCTGCTGGGGATCCCGGCGGTGCGCGCGGTGAAGACGGCCCTCGACGGCAAGGCGGTCATCTGGCCGTTTGACACCGGCTTTGGCGCGCTGAACGAAGACACGCTGGACGGCGTGAACACCGTGCTGGCCGAAATCTATCCGTCCCTCTATCCGGGCATTGCGGAACCCGGCGAAGTCAAGGACGCGACGCAGGTGCGCCTGACCGCCACGGCTCTGGCGGAACTGGACGACAAGGATGCGCTGGCGGCCAAATTCGCCGCCCCGGCCCACCTCAACGCCGACGAAGCCGCCATCGCGCTGGGCGAAGAAGGGTGGATTTTGGGGGTCTGATCGGGCAGGCTCAGGGTATGAAGACCCTGCTCATCTATGCGCTGGCCGCCCTGTGCGAAATCGGCGGCTGTTTCAGCCTCTATGCGGTGCTGCGTCTGCACAAGTCGCCTTTGTGGCTGGTGCCCGGCCTGATGTGCCTGATGGCCTTCGCGTGGCTCCTGACCCTGCCCGAAAACGGGGCCGCCGGACGCACCTACGCCGCCTATGGGGCCATCTACATCGCCGCCTCGTTCGGCTGGATGTGGCTGATCGAAAAGCAAAAACCCGACCTGTGGGACGGGTCGGGCTTGCTGGTCTGCCTGATCGGGGCCGGACTTATTCTGTGGGGCCCGCGGGCTTGAGGCTCGCCAGCGCCTTCCTGTCCAGCCACATAAAGCGCGCCTGAAGCAAGGTAGCCGACACCCAACTGGCCAAAGCCGCCGCATAGATCAGACCCGGCACCCCCTGCCCTGCGTGCAAGGCCAGTAGATACCCCACCGGCAGCATGACCAGCCCGTAGGCAATATAGTGCAGCACCGGTGCCACCACGACGTCCTGACGAGCGCGCAGTGCCTGGGCCGTCACCACCTGCACACCATCGGGCACAAAGAACAGGCAGGACAGCAAAAGCGCGGCCTGCACTCCGCTGCGCAGGGCGTCGTCCGACGTATAGCCCGCCGCGATCCACTGCGACCCGATCAGCACCACCAGACAGACGCCCATCATGAAGGCCGCCGCCGCCGAAAAACTGACCCGGCCCATACGCGCCAGCCCCGGCATGTCCCCGGCCCCATAGGCGCGCCCGACCAGCACCGAACAGCCGATAGCCAGCCCCATCGGCACCATGAAGACGATGGAGGCAAAGTTGAGCACAATGGCCCAAACGGCGACCGCCTCTTGCGAAATGCGCCCGGCAAACAGGGTCATGCCGGCAAAGGCCGCCACCTCGATGAAGTAGGATGCCCCGGCCGCATAGCCGATCTGACGCTGTTCCCGCCCGCCTTGCAGGTCAGGTGTGTGCCGCTTCAATAGGCCATATTGCGCAATGCCCGGCAGCGTTAGGACATAGACGATCAGCGCCACCATGACGCAGGCGCGCGCGATCAGGGTGGAAAGCGCCGCCCCCATCGCCCCGTCGCTGTCGATGCCCGGAAGGGTGACGACGCCCGGCACCAGCAGCAGCAACAGTACACCATTGATGACATTGCCCGCCCAGGTGAAGATAAGGCCCGGACGCGTCCGCCCCAGGCCTTCGAGAAATTCCGATCCCGCCACGGCGATCATGTAAAACGGCATGGACAGGGCGAAGACCAGCAGAGGGCCGGACGCGCCATCAGCCATGTCCGGCTTAACGGCCAGATGCAGCAGTCCCGGCCCGGCGAGGAACAGTACCAACGCCGCGAAAAGACCAAGGATGATGGCATAGACCATGCCGCGCTGAAACACCGGCCCGATGCGGTGCGGCTCATCCGCCCCGATAAAGTGGGCCGTCTTGACCTGAATCCCGACCAGCAGGCCAATCGAGGTGACGAGGAAGATCGAGGTCGGGGCCCAGGCCAGCGAATGATAGCCCAGTTCCGCCGCGCTGTAGTGCCCGACGATCAGCGTGTCCATCAGCCCCATCAGCATGAAGCCGAGACGCGACCCCACCACCGGCCACGACAGATGAATCAGTTCCTTGAAGGCGGCGGTGTAGAGGGCTCTGGTCATGCCCCCGCCTGTAGCCGGTTTCGCTTACCGCATCAACGCTGTGATCCCGTATCTGCTGACAAGACACGTCAGCGGGCCAGCACAAAAAAAGGACCGCAAAAGCGGTCCTTTTCATAGTCCACGCAACGTCAGGCTTAAGCGGCCTTGGTCACCTTGTCTTTCAGGCCTTGCAGACGCTCGGCCACGAGGAAGCTCAGTTCCAGCGCCTGATCGGCATTGAGACGCGGATCGCAGTGCGTGTGGTAGCGGTGGCTCAGTTCGTCCTCGCTCAGAGCGTGCGCGCCACCCAGACATTCGGTGACGTTCTGACCGGTCATCTCAAGATGCAAGCCGCCCGGATGAACGTTCTCTGACGCCGCGATGTCGATGAAGGAACGCACTTCCGACAGGATGCGGTCGAAGGGGCGCGTCTTGTAGCCATTGGCCGCCTTGATGACATTGCCGTGCATGGGGTCGATCGACCACACCACCGGCACACCGTGTTCGCGCGACGCCTTCATTAGACGCGGCAGGCGCTCAGCCACCTTGTCCGAACCGAAGCGCCCGATCAGGGTCAGGCGGCCCGGAATGCCTTCCGGATTGAGCGCGTCGATCAGACGCTTCAGATCGTCGGGTTCCAGCGTCGGACCGCACTTGACGCCGATGGGGTTCTTGATCCCCTGCATGAAGTGGACGTGTGCGCCATCGAGCTGACGGGTGCGCTCACCGATCCACAGGAAGTGGGCCGAGGTGTCGTACCAGTCGCCGGAAGTCGAATCGACGCGCGTCAGGGCCTGCTCGTAATTGAGCAGCAGCGCTTCATGCGAGGTGAAGAAATCGACCTGACGGATTTCCTGCGCCTTGTCCGAAGTGATACCGATGGCCGACATGAAGTTCAGCGTCTCGGAAATCTTTTCGGCCAGTTCGCGGTAACGCTCACCCTGCGGCGAACCGGACACGAAGCCCAGCGTCCACTTGTGGATGTTGTAGAGGTCCGCATAGCCGCCATTAGCGAAGGCGCGCAGCAGGTTCAGGGTCGAGGACGACTGATGGTAGGCCTTGACCAGACGCTGCGGGTCCGGAATGCGCGCTTCCGGCGTGAATTCCATGCCGTTGATATTGTCGCCACGATAGCTGGGCAGGGTCACATCGCCGATGGTTTCCACTGGCGAGGAGCGCGGCTTGCCGAACTGACCGGCGATGCGGCCCAGCTTGACCACCGGCTTGCCGCCGGCAAAGGTCAGCACCACGGCCATCTGAAGGATCAGGCGGAAGGTGTCGCGGATATTGTCGGCCGAAAACTCCTTGAAGCTTTCGGCGCAGTCGCCGCCCTGCAACAGGAAGGCTTCGCCATTGGCGACCTTACCCAGCGCAGAGGTCAGGCGGCGGGCTTCACCGGCGAAGACCAGCGGCGGCAGCGTGGCGATTTCGGCCTCAGCGGCACGTAACGCCGCCGCATCGGGGTAATCGTCAGGAATGTGGAGCGCGGGGCGCGCGCGCCAGCTATGGGGAGACCAGGACTTATTCATGGGCGCTATTTAAGCGGAGGCCGAAGCAAACTCAATATCAACAATCGTCGAAATCTGCCAAAACCGCTGAGAACACAGTATTTTATAGTATATTCCGCAACTACACGCCGTTTTTTAGTCTTTTTGTGAGGCGGTACGCGCCATCAGATAGATCGCCGTCACCAGCGCCATCAGGGCCAGCCACCATTCCTGCCAGATGCCAAAGCTGAGTTGCGCGATGACAAATACCGCCGACAGGGCCGCCAGCGCATAGGGGCGCGGATCGGTTTGTAACGCTTCGCCAGCCTCCGTCAGATCGCGCAGTTCGGTGAAACCACCTTCGCGTACCTCAGGTGCCCCGCGCCCGATGCGCAGGATCAGCAGCACCCACACGGCCGCCAGCAGGAACAGGCCGATATAGCCGAGCTCAAGCCCGACCTGAATCGACATATTGTGCGGGTGCAGGGGGATGGGCTTGCCGAAGTGGCGGCTGGAATCGAAACCCCAACCCAGAAACGGCTTTTGCAGGATTTTCTGTGCGGCGAATTCCCAGATATCGAGGCGGGCGTCCCATGAGGCGGGCAGAATCCGCCGGACATCGTCCCCCAGCCCCAGACGGCGGATCGTGTCGATAATCAACGGCGTAAACAGGATTTTGAACCCCACTAGGGTCGCCATGATTTTATAGATGCTGAGACCGCCGACCACCGGGAAACGCCGCACGATCCAGAAGACGGCGAACGACACGATGAGCGCCAGAGTCGGGGCATTGGCATCGGTCACCAGCGGGGCCAGCACGCAGGCGGCCAGCGCCACGGCCTTGAAAAAAGTGGGCTTATCCCTCCCGGCCAGCATCAGCGGCCAGTAGAGCAGCACGAAGGCATAGGTGGCCAGCGACACCTTGACCATGGCGAGGTCGGGCCGGATGGGCTTATAGAGGGCGGCCGACAGGACCTGATAAAGGCGTGCTCCCGACAGGGCATCGACGATGATCAGGGCGCACAGGCCGATATAGGCATAGAGCAGGCCCGTCATCAGGCCGGACGCCGTCCTGGGTTTCATCGCCCACGCGGCCAGAATAAACGCCCCGTACCACAGGGGCTCCAGAATGATTTTCAGCCATTCCTGATCTTCCCAGGTCTTGTAACGGCTGAAATCCGCCCCGCTGTGGAGGTCGTAGAGCAGGGTCGAGCGCGACACCAGCCAGATCAGAAGCAGGCCGAGCGTGAGGCCCACCCACCCGAACCAGCGCACCTGCCGCCAGTAACCGAGCAGCAGCAGGCCCCCGAAGGTCGCCGTCAGGGCATAGCCCAGAGGCCCGGCGTAGGTGAAGAGGGCCAGAAACACCAGCGTGATCCCCATGATCACACCGGTATAGGACGGCAACTGGAATTTGGAGGTGTCAGCCGGAGCCATATTTTGCAATCTTTTGTCGTGGACAGCCGCCGGTACACCCGATTTGGTGCAAAAATAAGACAGACGCGCAATCAACTAAAACTATACCTCTCCGATAAACCGGGAAGGTATAGAAGCAGTTACGCCATCCGCTTATCGCGTAAGGTGACGAACTCTTCCGCCGCTGTTGGGTGGACGGCACAGGTCACGTCCCACTGGGCCTTGGTCAGGCCGGCCTTCACGGCGATGCCGGCCATCTGGATGATTTCCGCCGAGTCCGGCCCCACCATGTGCGCTCCCAGCACCACATCGGTCTTGTGATCGACGATCAGCTTCATCAGGGTGCGGCTTTCACCGGCCACGAAGGCCGTTTTCATCGGTTTAAAGCGCGCCGTGTAGATATCGACCCGGATACCACGTGCCACGGCGTCCTGTTCGGTCAGGCCCACCGTGCCGATTTGCGGCTGCGAAAAGACCGCCGTCGGAATATTGGCGTAGTCATAGGCCGTCGGATTGTCTTTGAAGGCCGTCTCGACAAAGGCCACGGCCTCGCGAATGGCGACGGGCGTCAGGTTGCAGCGATTGGTGACGTCGCCTACGGCAAAGATATGCTCAACCGCGGTGCGCGAATAGGCGTCAACCACCACGGCCCCGTCGCCGTCCAGTTCGACCCCGACATCGGTCAGGCCCAGCCCTTCCGTGTGTGGGCGGCGACCGGTGGCATAGAGCACCTGATCGACCGTCAATTCGGTGTCGTCGGTCAGGGTAATTTTTATACCCTTATCGGTTTTTTCCAGCTTTTTAGGATCGGCGTGGCACATGACCTTGATGCCCTTCTTGCCGATCTCCTGAGTCAGGTGCTCGCGCACCTCCTGATCGAAGGCGCGCAGGATCTGATCGCCGCGATAGAGGATATGCGTATCGACGCCAAAGCCGTTCATGACGCCCGCAAATTCGACGGCGATGTAACCGCCACCGACAATGGCGATGGATTTCGGCAGCTTATCCAGCAGGAACATCTCGTTGGAGGTAATGGCCAGTTCATGCCCCTCCACCGCTTCCGGCACGAAGGGCTGCCCCCCGACGGCGATTAAGATGGTCTTCGCCGTCACCTCATAGGGGGCGTCGCCATTGGTCGGCGTCAGGTGCACCGTATGCGGCCCGGTGAGTTTCGCCCAGGCGGGGATCAGGTCCGCCCCGGCCTTGACCAGATTGGCGGCATAGATGTCCGACAGGCGCGACACCTCAGCCAGATTGGCATTGCGGAATTTGGTCCAGTCAAAGCGGCCCGTCTGCGCCTCCCAGCCAAAGCCGCGCGCATAGGCCACCTGCTCCGGCACTTCGGAGGCATAGACCATGAACTTTTTGGGGACGCAGCCGCGCACCACGCAGGTGCCGCCCGGCTTGTCGCCTTCGGCCACACCGACCTTGAGGCCCAGTTGCGCGCTCAGACGCGCCGCGCGCACCCCACCGGAGCCAGCCCCCAGCACAAAAAGATCATAGTCGAATGTGGACATGTCGCGCTTTCTTACGGATGGAGGATATCGACGCCGCTATCGGTGCCGATCAGCGCAATGTCAGCCAGATCGAGGAACAGTCCGTGATCGACGACCCCCGTGGTGGCTTTCAGCGCGCTGGCCAGTCCGGTAGGATCAGGGATCGCCCCGCACGGCACGTCAAAGATAAGATTGCCGCCGTCGGTCACAAAGGGCTCACCGCCTTTTTTCCGCAAAACCGGCAATTTGGCGATGTCAAACTCGCTCAGCACGTCGCAGATGCGGTTGATCGTGCCCTTATAGGCAAAGGGTTCGACTTCGATCGGCAGGGCAAAGGCCCCCAGCGTGCCCACATGCTTGGCCGCATCGGCGATGACGATGCAGCGGTCGGCCATTTCCCAGATCAGCTTTTCCCGCAAAAGCGCCCCGCCGCCGCCCTTGATGAGGGCCAGCCCGGCCCCGATTTCGTCCGCGCCATCGACGCAGACATCCAGCTTGCCCACATCGTTGATATCCTTGATCTCCAGCCCCAGAGACTGCGCCAGATGCGTCGTCTGGTTCGAGGTGGAAACGAGCGTCAGCTTCAGGCCGCCCTGCACCGCATCGGCCACCGCCTTGACGAACCAGGCGGCCGTTGAGCCGGTGCCGAGCCCGACCTTCATGCCGTTTTCGATATGGTCAATGGCGGCCAGCCCGGCGGCCTGTTTCTGCGTATCGGCGGACATGACTTAACCTTTCTTTTGGGCGGCTTTTTCCGCCGCCTTGCGTTCACGGAAGGCCTTGGCCCATCCGGCCTTTTCGGTCTGGCGCGAACGCTCGAAGGCCAGGGCGTCGGCCGGCACATCCTCTGTGATCACCGAACCCGACCCGGTAATGGCCCCGGCCCCTACCGTCACCGGCGCGACCAGCGAGGCGTTAGAGCCGACAAAGGCCCCTTCGCCGATCACCGTGCGGTGTTTGAAATATCCATCATAATTACAGAAGATGGTGCCCGCGCCGATATTGGCCTGCGCGCCGACCTCACCGTCGCCCAGATAGCTGAGGTGATTGGCCTTGGCCCCCTCACCGATCCTGACGTTCTTCACCTCGACGAAATTGCCGATATGCGCATCCTTGCCGATATCGGCCCCCGGACGCAGACGGGCATAGGGACCGATCAGCGCCCCTTCGGCGACGCTAGCCCCCTCAAGGTGCGAAAAGGCGCGGATCACCGCCCCTGAGGCGATGCTCACCCCTTGGGCAAAGACGACATTGGGTTCGACCACCACGCCCGGCGCGATGTGCGTGTCCCACGACAGGAAGACTGTCTCCGGCGCGGGCATGGTTACGCCGTTCAGCATCAGGGCCTTGCGGCGGCGCGATTGCCAGATGGCTTCAGCGGCCGCCAGTTCGACCTGAGAATTGACGCCCGTGACATCCTCTTCAGCCACGAAGCAGACCTTGGGTTTCAGCCCGCGCGCCCTAGCGATGCCTATCACGTCGGTCAGGTAATATTCGCCCTTGGCATTGTCGTTATTCACCTCATCGAGCAGGGCGAACAGGGTGGCGCGATCCGCCGCCAGCACGCCGGAATTACAGGCGCAGATAGCCAGTTGTTCTGCCGTCGCCTCCTTGGCCTCGACAATGGCGCTGAGGTCGTCCGCGCCTTCGATGACCAGACGGCCATAGGCGCCCGGATCGGCGGCCTCAAAGCCCAGCACCGCCAGATCGGCGGCCTCGGCCAGATCGAAAACGGTCTTAAGCGTATGCGTGTCGATCAGCGGACAATCGGCATAGGAGACCACCACCTGACCATCGAAATCGCTGAGCGCCGCCTTGGCCGCCAGCACCGCATGACCCGTCCCCAGCGGCGGGTCCTGCACCACTACGCTGTCGGCCCCCACACGCTGACGCGCGCTGTCGCCCACCTGCGGCGAATGGGCCCCGACCACGACGATAATGCGCTCACAGTTCAGCCCTTCGGCCGCGTCGATCGCCAGGTCCATAATGGCCCGACCGGCCACCCGGTGCAGCACCTTGGGCAGCGTCGATTTCATGCGCGTGCCCTGCCCAGCCGCCAGAATAATGGCGGCGCGTTTGCGGTTTTGGCTCATTGTCGTGATTCACCTGTTGCCGTTTGGCCCGATTTAGACCAAAGCACGGGCGAATTGAACGCGAAAAACACCCGCCGGAGCGATTTTGCCCATGACGACCCTTCCCGACCTCAGCGGATTCGGTATCGCCTTCGATCTCGATGGCACGCTGGTGGAAACCGCGCCGGACATTATCGGCACGCTGAACGCCATTCTGGCCGAATACGACGTGCCACCCTTCCCTTACGAAGCGGCGCGCAGTCTGGTCGGGCGCGGGGCGCGCTCATTAATCCAGCGCGGCTTTGCGGCGGCCAATGTCCCCTTAAGCGAAGAGGCCGAACTGCCCATGGTCGGCCGCTTTCTCGACCTCTATCGCGAGCGCATTGATCAGGAAAGCCACGCCTTTCCGGGGCTTGAGGCCGCTCTGGATCAACTGAGCGCAGCCGGGGCGACGCTGGCCGTCTGCACCAACAAGCCGACGGCCCTGTCGGAACTGCTGCTGACCAGGCTCGGCCTGATCGGGCGCTTCGGCTCGGTACGCGGGGCAGATAGTGTGCCGCTCAAAAAGCCTGATGCCGGTCACCTGAGGGCCTGCGCCGACGATCTCAATCTGCCGCTGGAAAAGATGCTGCTGATCGGCGATTCCGAAACCGACTATCTGACGGCGCAAAACGCAGGCGTCCCCTGTGTGCTGGTCAGCTTTGGCTATTGCGATACGCCGATGGAGGCGATGTCACCGGCCGCCCTGATCGACCATTTCGACGAACTGCCCACAGCCATCGCCTCTATCCTGCGATAAAAGCTCTTGTCAGGGCGGCGCGCAGCGACTAATAAGCGCGCTCCCTGCTTTGGATGGACGCGTAGCTCAGCGGGAGAGCATTCGCTTCACACGCGAAGGGTCACAGGTTCAATCCCTGTCGCGTCCACCATTTCCTCGTTTTCTCTTAAAACTCGAAAATGATCTTTGAGTTTGCGCTCAGAGGCTTCGCCTCTTGGCGCCGCGCAGGCTGCGCTCCCGCTTGGTCGCTAGTCGCTTCGCTCCAATCCTCTCACCCCGCTTATGGCAGGGTGCTGTGATTTTTCTTATTGGATTTGCTCCACTTAAGCCGTCTTGGACGCTTCGGCGCTGTCGGACTCGTCGTCGGTCAGGATGCGCTCCAGTTCCTTCTGGCTCAGGCGCGTGAAGTTGACCAGGTCAGGCTCGGAATCGAAGAACGCGAAGGATTTTCGCAGCGTCACGATATCGTGCTGCAGGAAGGCCTGTGCGCGGCGTTCGACCTGGGCCTTGGGCGCGCCCATGCTGATCAGGGCCTCGCGCGCCACCGCCATCGACGAATCCAGCGTCTCACGGTGGTAGTAGTCCACCCCCGCCCGGTCCAGCTCATAGGCGTGGCGACGGTTGCGCGCCCGCGCGAACACCTTGAGGTGCGGGAAGTTTTCCTTGGCCAGTTGCACAATCTTCACCGCGCCTTCGGCATCGTCGATAGCGACGATCAGCATCCGCGCCTGATCGGCCCCGGCGCTGCGCAGCACGTCCAGCCGCGTGGCGTCACCGAAATAGGCGCGGTTGATACCGAAGCGTTGCAGAAGCTCGATCTGGTCCGGATTGTTCTCCAGAATGGTCACGGTCACCCCCTGCGAGCGCAGGAAGCGCCCGATGATCTGACCGAAGCGGCCAAACCCGGCGATGATGACGCTGTTGCGTTCTTCGATGGCGTCCGGCGCGCGTTCGGGCAGGAGCGTGAGGAAACGCGGCACGACATAGCGCGTAAACAGCTCAAGACAGATGGGGGTGATGCCGATGGAAATAGCTACCACCAGCGTCAGGAAGCGGCGAAGATCGGGCATCAGAAGCCCTAACTGCCCCGACAACTGAAAGAGGACAAAGGCGAACTCGCCACCCTGCGCCAGAGACAGGGCCAGCCCCGACCCGGCGATATTGTCCATGCCGAACCGCCGCGCCAGACCGTACAGAATCAGACCCTTGATAGCCATCAGCCCCAAGACCGCCAGCATAAGCTGCACCGGCTGGGTCATCAGGCGATCGACGTCCATGCCCATGCCGACGGAGATGAAAAACAGGCCAAGCAACAGCCCCTTGAACGGCTGGATGTCGGTTTCAATCGTCGTCTTATAAGGAGAGTTGGCCAGAACCACGCCCCCCAGGAACGCCCCCAGCGCCGGGGATACGCCGACCAGTTGCATCAGAAGCGTCACCCCGACCACCAGCGCCAGAGAGGTGGCCGTGAACACTTCGCGCAGATTGGTACGCGCGATACGCGGCAGAAAGTAGCGCGACAGAAGCTGCCCGCCCGCAATGACCATAGCGATGGTGGAGAGACCTGCCAGCGCCTGCGCCCACACCGGCAGGTTTTCCACCAGACTGGCCCCATGCGCGGCCGGGGCTTGCCCGCCGCCGGCTGCCAGAAGCGGAATGATGATCAGGATGGGGATGACGGCAATGTCCTGAAACAGCAGGACGGAGAAGGTGGTTTCGCCAACCTGGGTCTGCATCAGATGCTTTTCTTCCAGCATCTGAAGCACCAGCGCCGTGGACGACATGGACAGCGCCATGCCGATGGCCAGTGCCGTCTCCCAGCTCAGATTAAAGCCGAACCGGCCGAGCGCCAGAATGGCCCCCATCAGCGCCAGCGAGCACAACACCACCTGAAGCCCGCCCATGCCGACAATGGTGCGCCGCAGCCGCCACAAAAGCGCGGGCTCAAGCTCAAGGCCGATAAGGAACATCATCATCACCACGCCGAATTCGGCAAAGTGCATGGTCGAGGTGACGCGGTCGATAAAGCCCAGACCCGACGGCCCGATCAGGATACCGGCGATCAGATAGCCCAGCACCGCCCCCAGCTTGAATCGCGCCGCCAGCGGCACGACCAGACAGGCCGCCGCCAGAAACACAAACACATTCAGCAGTAATCCCGTATCCACGCGCCGTCTCCGCAATCGTCGTCAAAAGATAGGGGCGTTCGGTACCCTTTCACAATAGGCAGGGTCGTAAAAAGCCTGCCGACCGTCGCTGCGGTTGACAGGCGGGCACACCTCGTTTCAACTGTGATCATGAGTGCGCCCCCGTCTCCGGACCTCTTCACCCTGACCGAACGCCACGGATCGCTGGTCATCGCCGCGCCGCACGTCGGAACCTATTTGCCGCCGGATATTGCGGCCCGACTCAATCCCGTTGGTTTATCGGTCATGGAGACGGACTTCCACGTCCATCGCCTGTACGATTTTGCGGCAGAGCTTGAGGCGACAACCCTGTTTGCCACCCATTCGCGCTATGTGGTCGATCTCAACCGCGATCCGCACTCTTCGCCCCTCTATCCGGGGATGTTTGAAACTGGCCTGTGCCCGTTGAGCGATTTCGACCGCAACCCCATCTACCTCGAAGGGCAGGAACCGAGCCTCGCCGAGACCGAACAACGGCGTTTTCAGTATTGGTTTCCCTATCACGCCCGACTGGAAGAGGTTCTGGAGGCGACGCGCCAGCGCCACGGCTTTGCGCTGCTGATCGACGCCCATTCGATCCGCCCGTCCATCCCGCTGCTGTTTGACGGCGCGCTTCCCGACCTCAGCTTCGGGGCCGACAGCGGGCGTACCCTGCCACCCATGGTGATCGAGGCCTTGCAAGGCTGGATGCAGCGCACGACCGACTGGACCAGCGTGCTCGACGGGCGTTTCAAGGGCGGCTTCACCACGCGCGGCCACGGGCGACCCGAAGACCACATCTACGCGCTGCAAATCGAGATCGTGCAAAGCTGCTATCTCGACATGAACGATCCCACCCGTTTCGACCCGCAACGCGCCCGGCCTTTGTCGCAAACGCTGAAACCGTTGCTGGAGACCTTGATTTCGGCAGCAAAACAGGCCAATTGAGCCGCGAAATTCCAACGGCTCCAGAGGGTTCCCATGAGCACGCGCGGCAATACTATCGACGGCTTCGGCTACGCCAAAGGTTTGCGCGAACGCATCGCCGGGCGCGTGGCGACCTTGAAGTCCGAACACGGCCTGACGCCCTGTCTGGTGGTGGTGATTGTCGGCGAAGACCCGGCCAGCCAGATCTATGTGAAGAACAAGGGCGAGACGACGAAGGCCGTCGGCATGGAAAGCCGCACCATCGTCCTGCCGGCGGACACCACCGAGCCCGATCTGCTTAAACTGATCGGCGAACTGAATGCCGACAGCAGCGTCAACGGCATACTGGTGCAACTGCCCCTGCCGGCGCATATGTCGTCACTAAAGGTCATCGACGCCATCGACCCGCTGAAGGACGTGGACGGCTTCCATGTGCAGAATGCCGGGCGTCTGGCGGTGGGCCTCGATGCCATTGTCCCCTGCACGCCGCTGGGCTCGCTGATGCTGCTGAAGGACGCGCTGAAAACGCACGGTGACGGCAATCTGTTGGGCCTTAATGCCGTGATCGTCGGGCGCTCCAACATCGTGGGCAAGCCCATGGCCCAGCTTCTGCTCAATGAAAACTGCACCGTGACCATCGCCCATTCACGCACCACCAACCTGCCGGAGTTGTGCCGCACCGCCGATGTGCTGGTCGCCGCCGTCGGGCGCCCGAAATTTATTCAGGGCGACTGGGTGAAGGACGGGGCCTATGTGATCGACGTCGGCATCAACCGCATCGAGGTCGAGGGCAAAAGCAAGATCGTGGGCGATGTCGATTTCGACGCCGCCCTGCCGCGGGCCACGGCCATCACGCCGGTGCCGAAGGGCGTGGGTCCGATGACCATTGCCTGCCTGCTCAACAATACCCTGCAAGCGGCCTGCGTGCAGCACGGCCTGCCCGTCCCCGGCGACCTGTAAAACATGAGCGCGGGCGTCGTCATCATCGGGGCGGGCCATGCCGGCGGATCGGCGGCGGCCTTCCTGCGCCAGTACGGCTACGAAGGTCCGATCACCCTGATCGGAGATGAACCGCACCTGCCCTATCAGCGCCCGCCCCTATCGAAGGCCTGGCTGAAAGGCGAGGCGTCGGGCGACGACCTCTATCTGCGGCCGCAGGACTTCTACGACGAAGCGAATATTGCCGTCTGGCTTGAGCGCCGCGTCGAGGCCATCGACACGAAGGACAAGACCGTCACCATTGATGGCGAACCCGTCGGCTATGAGCACCTGATTATCGCTAGCGGCTCAAAGGCGCGGCCTTTTGGTTGCCCCGGTGCCGAGGCGACGCCCTATCACCTGCTGCGCACCATTGCCGATGCCGAATGGCTCAAGCCGCACTTGAGGGCCGGGCAACGCATCGGCCTGATCGGTGCGGGCTATGTGGGGCTGGAAGTCGCCGCCTCCGCGCGCAAGCTGGGCAGCGCGGTGACGGTGTTTGAGCGCGAAAGCCGCATTCTGGCGCGCGTCGCCTCACCTGTCCTGTCGGAGGCCTTTACGCGCATCCACCGCGATAACGGCGTCAATCTGATCACCGGAGCCGAAGTGGTGCGCGTCAGTGCCGACGGTGATCTGCGCCGCGTGCATATGGCCGATGGCGCGGTGCATGAATATGATGTGCTGCTGGTCGGGATCGGGGCCCTGCCCGCCGATGATCTGGCGCAAGCCGCCGGTATCACGTGTGCAAACGGCATCGTCGTCGATCACCAAGCCCGCACCTCGGCCGCAGATGTGTTTGCCATCGGCGACGTCACCTCGCGCGAGGTCAAACCGTGGTACGAGGGCCGCTATCGGCTGGAAAGCGTGCCGAGCGCGCTGGAGCAGGCCAAGCAGGCCGCCGCCGCCATCACCGGCTTCAAGGCCCCGCCGCCCGAAGTGCCGTGGTTCTGGTCCGATCAGTACGACTACAAGCTCCAGATCGCGGGCCTAACGCGCGCCGGTGCCAAACTGATCACGCGCGGTGATCCGGCGACAGGGGCGTTCAGCGTCTTTCACCTGAACGATAGCCAGCAGGTCATCTGCGTCGAAAGCGTCAATCGCCCGGCAGATTTTATGGCAGGCAAGCAATTGATTCATAAGGCCGTGGCGGTGGAAGACAGCGTCATTGCTGATGCCGACGCCTCGCTGAAACCCTATTTGCAGACCACCCGCTAAAACCTGCTGCATTGCGGCAATTTACGCATGACAGGGGGTAGCGTTTCGGTCTAGCCTTCATCAGATACGCGAACGGGAGAGGCCGATGCCGTCGAAGATATATGCGGACGCGAAGAGTGCGCTGGAGGGGCTGACGTTTGACGGGATGACGGTGATGGCCGGGGGCTTTGGCCTGTGCGGTATCCCGGAGAACCTGATCGC
>NZ_JAQQKW010000010.1 GCF_028550395.1 Asticcacaulis currens
AGCCCGAAGGCTTCGTTCGACTTGCATGTGTTAGGCCTGCCGCCAGCGTTCGCTCTGAGCCAGGATCAAACTCTCAAGTTGAGACTTCTCTCTGCTGCTCTTCGCTCTTTGCTCACCAAGCCCCTAAAGGCTCAGCAATCACTGCGTAGTTCTGCGTTCATATTAACGAGTTCCCACATGTCAATTGAGGCCTAAACCCCAACCAACAAATGGTTGTCTATTAAAAGAGACCGCTCACAACAGTAGTCGTCATCAGACCACCGCCGCCTGCGTTTCCCTTCCCCATTCTACAATGTCAAAGATCACCACACGTGCCAGCCTCACCGGCGCGGGGAACAACTCAATCTCAGTTGTTTGAGAGAGCGGCGCTTATACCGCTTTAATTTTTCAAGTCAAGGCCGTTTTTCAACTTTCTCAACCGGTCCGCCGCCTCAGGCCGAAGCCCTCAGAAGCAGGAGAGCGGCGCTTATAACCGCTCAATTTTCACCGTCAAGTCTTTATTTTAAAAAGTTTTTCAACTCATTTAAAACTTAAGCTTAACGCCTTGCGAATGTCACTTTCAGATAAGTTTCATCTGCAAGGAAGCGGCTGAGATAGTGACTTCCCCACCGCCTGTCAACCCGCCTTTTTAAAAAGTTAAAGCAGCGAGCCACTCTCAGGACATCGAATTAACAGACTGAATAAAAAGAACAAAAGCTCCTTCCGTTTCCGTCCGCGCCGTCGTTGTCCGTCGGGAGGGCGGTGTCTAAAGGCCGTGGCGGTGAGAGTCAACGCGCCTTTTCGCGCCTATCCACAGGTTCCCGGCTTTTTAGCTGAAAATACGCCGTGTACGGGCTTATTCCTCTGTCTTGTTAAGCAGAGAGCGCCCCCTGCCCTTCACCAGCGCGGTCACCACACCGCGCCAGGTACGCACCTCCTGCTCGGTAAGCTGCGCCCGATTGAGCGCCACGCGCAGATTGCGTTGCATCGACTCCTTCTTTTCCGGCGGGAAGAAGAAGCCGGCCTTTTCCAGTTCATCCTCCAGATGCCCGTAGAGACCGTGCAGCTTCTCCAGCGCCGCCGGCTGATCCATGTTTTTGGTGAAGGCGGCCTTCGGCGTATCCATCACCTTCAGGCGCCACTCATAAAGGACGATATTCACGGCCTGCGACAGGTTGAGCGAATGGAAGGCGGGATCGACGGGGATGGTGACGATCGAATGGCATAGGGCAATGTCGCTGGTTTCCAGCCCGGCGCGCTCAGCCCCGAACAGCAGACCTGTTTTGAGGCCCTGTTGCGCGTTGGCATAAGAATCGTCGGCGCACTGACGCGGGGTCCGCACCGGCAACTGCGTCTCGCGCGGGCGGGCCGTGGTGGCATAAACGGCGTTGAGGTCGGCAATGGCCTCGGCGACCGTCTCATATATAGTGGCATTGTCGAGGGGCCAGTGCGCGCCGGAGGACATCGCCCAGGCGCGCTCCTGCGGCCAGCCATCGCGCGGATTGACGATCCGCAGGTCGCGCAGGCCGAAATTGGCCATGACGCGGGCGACCGAGCCGATGTTTTCGGCCATCTGCGGCCGGTCGAGGATGACGCACGGCAAGGTCAGGTCGGGCCGCTCCAGCGGCGGGGCAGTACGGTTTTCTTTCATGGGCCGGTGTTTAGCCCAAGGTGGCCCGATGTTCAAATCGCCATCCTAGCTATCGTGACCTGTTGGTAATTTCACGATTTGCCGTGCGCGCCTTTTCGGCTATAGCGAAGCGTCAGCGCCGAGTGCGACCCTGTGCGTCGCCTCATGTGCGCTTCGTTCAGAGAGGACATTCGCAATGGCCAAAATCAAGGTGGCGAACCCCGTCGTCGATATCGACGGCGATGAAATGACCCGCATCATCTGGCAGCTTATCAAGGACAAGCTGATCCACCCCTATCTCGACATTGATCTGCAGTATTTCGATCTGGGGATGGAACACCGCGATGCCACCGACGATCAGGTGACCATCGACGCCGCCAACGCCATCAAGGCCTGCGGCGTGGGCGTCAAGTGCGCCACCATCACTCCGGACGAAGCCCGCGTAAAGGAATTTGGCCTCAAGAAGATGTGGAAGTCGCCCAACGGCACCATCCGCAACATTCTGGGCGGCGTCGTGTTCCGTGAGCCGATCATCTGCAAGAACGTACCGCGCCTCGTCCCCGGCTGGACCCAGCCGATCGTCGTCGGCCGTCACGCCTTCGGTGACCAGTATAAGGCCACTGATTTCAAGGTGCCCGGCCCCGGCAAGCTGACCATCAAGTTCCAGGGCGACGACGGTCAGGTCATCGAGCACGAAGTGTTCCAGTTCCCGTCTTCGGGCGTGGCCATGGGCATGTATAACCTCGACGACTCGATCCGTGATTTTGCCCGCGCCTCGTTCGAATACGGCATTGCGCGCAACTATCCGGTCTATCTTTCGACTAAGAACACCATCCTCAAGGCCTATGACGGCCGCTTCAAGGACATCTTCCAGGAAATCTTCGACGCCGAATACGCGGCGAAGTTCAAGGCACTTGGCCTGACCTATGAGCACCGTCTGATCGACGACATGGTCGCTTCGGCGCTGAAGTGGTCGGGCGGTTTCGTCTGGGCCTGTAAGAACTATGACGGCGACGTGCAGTCGGATACGGTGGCGCAGGGCTACGGTTCGCTGGGCCTGATGACCTCGGCCCTCGTCACGCCGGACGGCAAGATCATGGAAGCCGAAGCGGCGCACGGCACCGTCACCCGCCACTATCGCCAACATCAGAAGGGCGAGGCCACCTCGACAAACTCGATGGCGTCGATCTTTGCGTGGACGCAGGGCCTCAAGCACCGCGCCAAGCTGGACGACAATGCGGAGCTGAAGCACTTTGCCGAGACGCTGGAAAAGGTCTGCATCGACACCGTCGAAGCGGGCTTCATGACCAAGGACCTGGCGCTGCTGGTCGGCGATACGCAAGGCTGGCTGACCACCGAAGGCTTCCTCGACAAGATCTCCGAGAACCTGTCGAAGGCTTTGGCGGCGTAAGCAAATCATGGGGGAATCACTTCCCCATGTGCCCCGTTTTAGTCGTAAGGCCGTCCGTTCGCGGGCGGCCTTTCTTTATGCGCGCGTCTTGACAGTGACAGCGCTATCATCCTTCATGCCGCAAAATCAGGGAGACACAGGATGACAAAGGCGCTTTGGCTGGCCGGATGGCTTTTGGTGGGGACGAGCTTCACCGCCCTTGCCTCTGCGGACACCCTGCCCCTGCGCAGCGGCGGGCGCACGGCAGCCCCGACCTATACGCATCAATGGCCGGGCGTCTATTTTGAGACCGAGACGACCTCAAAGTCGGTCACCCTCAGCTTCGATGACAGCATCAATATCTATAAGCTGTACCTCAACGGTGAGGTGGTGAAGCTCATCGAAAAACCCGGTCAGACGACGCTGCGCTTCGACAGCAAAAGCCCAAAGGCCGTGGACGTCTATCGGCTGGAGAAGATCACCGAATCGCAAGGGCAGACCGGGCGTTTCCTCGGTTTCAGCGCCGATAAGCCCGCCGCCCTCGCCGCCCGCGCGCGTCAGATCGAATTCATCGGCGATTCCTACACGGTCGGTTACGGCAATACCTCGCCAAAGCGCGAATGTACCCAGGACGAGGTGTGGGCGACGACCGACACGTCTCAGGCCTTTGGGGCGCTGACAGCCAAACACTATGAGGCCGACTATCAGATCAACGCCTTCTCTGGCCGCGGAATCGTGCGCAATTACAATGGCTTCATCGCCGATCCTCTGCCCAAGGTTTATCCCTATACCTTGTTCGACGGCAAGACGGCCTATGACGCCACCGGCTGGCAGCCGCAGATCATCGTCATCGGGCTGGGGACCAATGACTTTTCGACCGCGCTCAATCCGGGCGAAAAATGGACGACGCGCGAGGCCTTGCAAGCCGATTACCGCGACACCTATGTCGCCTTCGTGAAATCATTGCGCGCCAAAAACCCGCAGGCGCACTTCCTCCTGATGGCCTCCGACGGGGCTAAGGGCGAGATTCGCGCACAGGTGGCTCAGGTGGCCAAAACGCTGAAAGACAGCGGAGAAACGCGCCTTGACACGCTGTTTTTCGACGGGCTGGCGTTTGATGGCTGTCATGCCCACCCGTCTGTGGCCGATGATCGCAAAATAGCCGACCTGATACAGGGCTGGATCGACGCCCATCCGGGCGTGTGGCAAGGGAAATAGCCTTACCGGCCCTTTGCAAGGGGCGGCTGGCCTACCCTTTCAGACTTATGGATAGCGGTCTAGGGTCGCGGCACACGAACCCGACCTTAGAGACCGCGCCTTAATGAAGCTGTTTACCTGCGCCCAATGCGGCAACACCCTGTTTTTCCACAACCGCGCCTGCGTCAGTTGCGGGGCACGGCTGGGCTTTTCGCCGAACAGCCGTGATCTGCACGCCCTGATGCCCGCAAGCGACGACCGCTGGCAACCGGTCAATGGCGGGGACCGTTATCGCTTCTGCGCCAATGCCGCGACCGATGTGTGCAACTGGCTGGTGCCCGAAGGCGATGGTTCAGCCTATTGTCGCGCCTGTCGCCACAACCGCCTGATCCCCAACGATCTCGATCAGTTCCGGCGCATTATCGACGCCCAGCACCGCCTGTTTTACGCCTTCCTCAAATGGGACCTGCCCGCCCCTGACCGCAGCGAAGACCCGGAGGGCGGGCTTGTTTTCGACTATCTGGAGGACGAACAGGCCGCGGACGGCACCTTCCACAGCGCCATGACCGGTCACGATGAGGGCGTCATCTCCATCCGTGCCGCCGAGGCCGACGACGCCGTGCGCGAAAGCGTGCGCAGTCAGATGGGTGAGCCCTACCGCACCCTGCTCGGCCATTTTCGCCATGAATGCGGGCATTTCATCTGGAACCGTCTGGTGCGCGACGCCGGCAAGCTCGCGGCCTGCCGCGCGGTTTTTGGTGACGACGAAGCCGATTATCAGGCCTCGATCGAGCGCCACTATGCCGAAGGACCGCCCCCCTTCTGGGCCGACAGCTATATCAGTGCCTATGCCTCGATGCACCCGTGGGAGGACTTCGCCGAAACCTTCGCCCACGTCCTTCACATTACCGATGCCCTTGAAACCGCTCACTATTATGGCATGACCATCAAGACCAAACCTGATGAAGGGGTCGCGGCCGAGGTCGATTTCAAGCCCTATCGCGTCACGGATTTTGAGCGGCTGGCCGAAGCCTGGGTGCCGCTCAGTCTGGCGATCAATTCGATCCATAACGCCATGGGTGAGCGGCCGCTTTATCCGTTTATCCTGACCCCCACCGTGCGCAATAAACTCACCTTTGTGCACCGGCTGATCACGGGTCAGGCGGTTTAGCCACAGTCTGGAGCGAATCGTCGGACGGGGCGCGACAGGGCGTTATTTTCGTGTTAACCCTGTTTTTCAGCGCCTTCAGGGGGAACTGTCCGCGTGTTCAAGACCTTATCCATCGCCATCATCGTTGCCGCTCTGGCCGCCCTGTTCGGTTTTGCCATCGGCCCGGTCTGGGCCTTTTACGACCTGCGTTCGGCAGCGGAGTCCGAGGACATCCAGAGCCTGTCGGAACTGGTCGCTTTTGATGACGTGCGCGCCAGCCTCAAGGCGCAGTTGTGGGCCGATGCCAAGGGCACGACGACCGCCGAAGCCCCCGCGCCCAATGTCATGAAGGATCCGCTGGGGGCCATCGGCCGCGCCATTACCGACCTGACCGCGCCTGCCCCCAAGCAACCTGTGATCGACGTCAATACCTATCTCACGGCCAAGGCCCTGCTGGCCCTCTCCTATGGGGCAGGCAAAGACGCCAATGTGGTCGAACCGCGCGAATTTGCGCCCAAACCGCCCCTGCCCACCATCCTTTACTGGAGCATCGACCGCGCGCGTCTGGGCATCAAGCGGCCGGAAACCGGCACGACCGTCTTCACGCTGAAACGCAAGGGCCTGTTCACCTGGCAGGTGACGCATATCGGCCTGCCCGATCCGGAAGCCGAAACGGCCGCCTCAGCCTCAGCCAGCAGCGATTTCGGTCCTGACAAATAGGGCTTTTCATACCCCCTCACAGGGCGTAAAGCCCTGCCATGCTGGAAACCCTGAGCCGCGTTCTGCTGTTTTTTGCCTTTGTCGGACTGGGGGCGCTTCTGGCGCGCACCGGGCGGCTGAAATCCGAAGGGCTGGATGGCCTCAGCGCCTATTTCTACTGGCTGGGCTTTCCCGCCTATCTGATCCACGCCTTTGCCAATCTGCCGCGCCCCGATGCCCTGCATGTGGGCTGGCTGGGCGTCTATGCGCTGGCTTTCGCCGTATCGTCGGGGCTTTGCCTGCTGGCCGCCCGGCGCTTCGGCGCCACACGCGGCGAAGCCACCGGTGCCGGGATGGCCGCCTTCATTTCCAACAGCGCCTTTCTCGGGTTACCCATACTGACCGGGCTTCTGGGCCCGCAGGTCATGCAGGTGGCCCCGCTGTTGTTTGTCGCCGATTTTCTGATTCTGTTTTTTGTCGGCTGCGCCGGCCTGTCGGTCGCGTCGGGTCATGGGGTGGGGCTGGCGCTCAAACGCACGATGCAGAACCCCACCGTGCTGGGCTCGCTGCTGGGGGTTGGACTGATGCTGGCGGACCTGAAGATTCCGCCGATGTTCGATCAGATGCTCGACATACTGGGCCGCTCGTCCGTGCCGGTGGCGCTTGTGGCGCTGGGCGGGATGCTGGGGCTTATGCCGTTGAAAACGCTGCGCTCTGTTACGCCCGTGACCGCTATTGCCGTGGTGGGTAAGCTGCTTCTCGCCCCCGCCGTGATGGCCGTCGCCATGCACCTGTTCGGCGCACCGCCACTGATGTGGAAGATCGCCGTCTTCCTGTCGGCCTGCCCCACCGCGGTCAGCGTCTTCATTCAGGCGCGCATGTACGGCCTGTGGTACGCAGGCGCGGCGGTATCCATCGCCCAATCGACCGTCCTTTCGCTATTTACCCTGTCGGGTCTGGCCCTCCTCTTGACTCATCTGTAAGCCGCGTCTATCAAGCCCGCGTTCCTTCGGGGAGTAACCGCGCCTGAGCGTTGTTTCAGGCGGATTACGTCAACACACTTGTCCGGCATGGACATGGCGTAATCGAAACAGGTGAGACCGACGACCTGCCTTGCCGCCATAAGTGACTGGCCGCGGCGAAGCACGTCGTTGTGTGTCACAGCCTGGCCGGTCACAGACAAGATTTTACCGTGGACGCCTTCCTCAATTCGACCGCCCTCGTCGCCTTTTCCGAAATCGGCGACAAGACACAGTTGCTGGCCCTGATTCTGGCCGCGCGCTATCACAAATCCATTCCGATTATCTGGGGCATCTTCATCGCCACGGTGGCGAATCACGCGCTGGCGGCCGGGGTCGGGCATTTTGTCTCCGGACTGGCCCTGACCACCTACATGCCTTGGATCGTCGCCATTGCCTTTATCGCGCTCGGACTGTGGATCCTGATTCCGGACAAGATGGACGACGATGAGGCCCCCAAAAAGGATTACGGCCCCTTCCTCACCACCCTGATCGCCTTCTTTCTGGCCGAAATGGGCGACAAGACGCAGGTGGCCACGGTGTTTCTGGGGGCCAAGTACGAAGACGCCTTTGCCTGGGTCGTGCTCGGCACCACCTTCGGCATGATGCTGGCCAATGTCCCGGCGGTGCTCTTCGGCGACAAGGTGCTGAAGATCGTGCCGATGAAGATCGTCCGCTACGTGGCGTCTGGCCTGTTTATCGCCATTGGCCTCTATTCCTTCTGGCAAATCTTTAATGGTTAAAACTACTTAGGCGAAGCCGCCGCGCCCGCCAGAACGCCGCCGTCAATGTTGAATTCCGAACCGGTGATGAAGGTGGCTTCATCCGAGGCCAGAAGCAGCACGACGGCGGCCACCTCATCCGGCCGCCCGAATCGGTGCAGCGGCGTCCCGGCGGCGACCTTTTCCTTATCGGCTGCGTCCTTCAGCATGGCCTCCCACATCGGCGTCAGAATCGCCGCCGGATGCACCGAATTGCAGCGGATATTCAGCCCCTCTTCCGCACAATAAAGCGCCACCGTCTTGGTGTGATTGCGCACAGCGGCTTTTGACGCCGCATAGGCCGCCTGATGCGGAATGCCGACCAACCCGGACCGCGACGACATATTGATGATCGAACCGGTGCGATTCGGGCGCATCACGCGAATCGCGTGCTTGCAGCCCAGAAACACACCGTCCGTATTGACCGTCATCACCCGCCGCCAGTCTTCGAGCGTGGTGTGTTCGGGATCATTTTTGGCGTCGGCGCGTCCGGTAATGCCGGCATTATTGACCAGCACGTCCAGTCGGCCGAAATCGGCCACCACCGAATCGAGGACGACGATCCATTGGCCTTCATCAGCGACATCGAGTCGGCGAAACACCGCACCGGGCAGCTCTGCGGCCAGTGCTTCGCCTTCACGGGGGTCGATATCGGCGATGATGACCCGCGCGCCTTCGGCAGCAAAGCTGCGCACAATGGCCTTGCCGATGCCCTGCGCGCCCCCGGTGACCAGCGCCACCTTGTCTTTCAAGCGGTCCATGCGGCTCTCCTTTGGCGGGACTCCAGCATAGGGGAGGCCCGTAAAGCAATCGGCAAATACGAAAAAGGCCGCCCGCGAACGGACGGCCTGTTCGTTTTCAATGGAGACGCGATCAGACGATAGCGGCCTTGACGGCGTCCAGTCCGGCCTCGGCCTTGGTCGCGTCCGGCGCGCCGCCCTGCGCGAAGTCCTGCTTGCCGCCTGCGCCTTGCCCGCCCATGGCGATCACGGCGGCCTTGGCCAGTTCAGCGGCGTTGAAACGGCCAGTCAGATCGGGCGTCACCGCCACGGTCACGGCCGCCTTACCGTCCAGCACGCCGACCAGCGCCACGACGCCGGAGCCGACCTGCTTTTTGAAGTCTTCGGCCAGCGGACGCAGATCCTTGCCACCCACGCCATCGAGAACGCGGGCGATCACCTTGACGCCATTGATCTCTTCCGGACCGGACGCCGCCCCGCCGCCACCAACGGCCAGGGCGCGCTTGGCTTCGGCCAGCTCTTTTTCGAGGCGCTTGCGGTCGTTGACCAGCGCTTCGACGCGAGCCGACACCTGCGCCACCGGCACCTTGAACTGATCGGCCAGCGAACGCGCCACGCCCGCCTGCTCCAGCAGATACTGACGCGCCGCTTCGCCGGTAAAGGCTTCGATACGGCGCACCCCGGCGGCGATGCCGCTTTCGGAAATGATCTTGAACAGGGCGATATCGCCCGTGCGCGACACGTGGGTGCCGCCACACAGTTCGACCGAATAGCCCTTGTCCGCGCCATCAAGCGCATGACCGAGGCTGAGGACACGGACCTCATCGCCGTATTTTTCACCGAACAGCGCCACCGCTCCGGCTTCGATCGCCTCAGCGGGGGCCATCATCTTCGTCGTCGCCGCCTCGTTTTGCAGGATAACGGCATTGACCTCGGCTTCGATGCGCTCGATCTCTTCGGGCGAGACAGGCGCGCCATGGCTGAAATCGAAGCGCATCCGCTCGGCATCGACCAGTTGCCCCTTTTGCGCCACGTGCGGCCCAAGCACATTTTTCAGCGCCGCGTGCAGCAGGTGGGCGGCCGAGTGGTTGGACTTCGTCGTCTGACGCTTGGCCCCATCGACGTGCAGATGAACCATGTCGCCGACCGCCAGAACGCCTTCGGTGATTTCGACATCATGCACGATCAGGTCGCCGGCCTGCTTTTGCGTATCGAGCACGCGGCCTTCGCCCCCGGCCCAATGCAGCGTGCCGGTATCGCCCGCCTGCCCGCCGCCTTCCGGATAGAAGGCCGTGCGGTCGAAAACGACCTGCAAGCGCTCACCGACCAGACCTTCGCTGACCGACTCGCCGTCGCGGACGATGACGCGGGCGTGCGATTGGGTCGAAAGGTGCTCATAGCCGACAAATTCCGACGCCCCGGCCTGATCGCGGATCGAGAACCATTCGGCCTGAACCGAAGTTTCGCCGGAGCCCTTCCAGTTGGCGCGGCCGCGCTGCTTCTGTTCTTCCATCGCCGCTTCGAAACCGGCGACATTGACGCTTAAGCCCTTGGCGCGAATGGCGTCCTGCGTCAGGTCGAGCGGGAAGCCGTAGGTGTCGTAGAGCTTGAAGGCCACCTCGCCTTCCAGCATGTCGCCGTCTTTCAGATTGGCGGTGGCTTCGTCCAGCAGGGTCATGCCGCGACCCAGCGTGCGGCGGAAGCGTTCTTCTTCCTGACGCAGGGTTTCGACGATGGTCGCCTCGGCGCGCTTCAGTTCGCCGTAATGATCGCCCATTTCGCGCACCAGAACCGGTGCCAGACGCGGCATCAGCGGCTCATTGGCCCCCAGCAGATAGGCGTGGCGCATGGCGCGGCGCATGATGCGGCGCAGGACATAGCCCCGGCCTTCGTTCGATGGCGTGACACCATCGGCGATCAGGAACGAGGTCGAACGCAGGTGATCGGCGATAACGCGGTGCGACGGCAGGGCCTCACCCTCCGCCTTGATGCCGGTTGCCTCGACGCTGGCGCTGATCAGGGTCTTGAACAGGTCCACATCATAATTGTTGTGCACACCTTGCAGCACCGCCGCGACGCGCTCAAGCCCCATGCCGGTGTCGATTGAGGGCTTGGGCAGGTTGAGCCGCGTACCGTCCGGCTGCTGGTCGAACTGCATGAAGACGAGGTTCCAGATTTCGACGAAGCGGTCGCCGTCTTCTTCCGGCGAGCCCGGAGGGCCACCCCAGATGTGCTCGCCGTGATCGTAGAAGATTTCCGTGCACGGACCGCAGGGGCCCGTATCGCCCATCGACCAGAAATTATCAGACCCGGCGATGCGAATGATGCGGTCGTCGGAGAAGCCCGCGATCTTCTTCCACAGATTGAAGGCCTCATCATCGTCGATATAGACGGTGGCCAGCAGGCGGTCCTTGGGCAGGCCGTATTCCTTGGTGATCAGGGTCCACGCGTGGCTGATCGCCTGTTCCTTGAAATAATCGCCGAAGGAGAAGTTCCCCAGCATTTCAAAGAAGGTGTGGTGACGCGCCGTGTAGCCGACATTGTCCAGATCATTGTGCTTGCCGCCGGCGCGCACGACCTTTTGTGAGGTGGTGGCACGCTTGTACGGACGGGTTTCGGCCCCGGTAAAGACGTTCTTGAACTGCACCATGCCCGCATTGGTGAACATCAGCGTCGGGTCGTTATGCGGCACCAGCGACGAAGACGACACGATCTCATGGTCGTTCTTGGCGAAGTAATCCAGGAAGGTCTGACGGATCTGATTTAAGGAAGGCATGGGACTCCGACGGTTAAACACCGCACCACAGGACGATTTTCAGCCGTATATAGAGGGCTTGGGTATTTGCGCAAAGACCTTTGCGCCAACGCCGGTATTTTTCTGACGTGTCAGGATAAAAAGAACACCCCGGCCACGAGACCGGGGTGTTGACGTGTGGGTGGCGGGCGGTCTGAAAACCCGCACCCCACGCGGGTCTCAGATTTTATTCGCCGTCTTCATCCGGTTCCGGCGTACCCAAAAGCTCTTCGGAAATGGCGTCGGACTTCTTGCGCACCAGCGCTTCGATTTCCGCCGCGATTTCCGGATTGGACTTCAGGAAGTCGCGGGCATTTTCGCGCCCCTGACCAATGCGGATCGAGTTGAACGAGAACCACGAACCGGACTTTTCAACCACCCCACCCTTGACGCCCAGATCAAGAACTTCACCCAGCTTGGAGATGCCTTCGCCGTAGAGAATGTCGAATTCGACTTCGCGGAACGGGGGCGCGACCTTGTTCTTCACCACCTTGACGCGGACATTGTTGCCGACGATTTCGTCGCGCACCTTGATCTTGCCGATGCTGCGGATGTCGAGGCGCACCGAGGCATAGAATTTCAGCGCGTTACCGCCGGTCGTCGTTTCGGGCGAGCCGTACATGACGCCGATTTTCATGCGGATCTGGTTGATGAAGATGACGATGCACTTCGATTTGGAGATCGAGGCCGTCAGCTTGCGCAGGGCCTGCGACATCAGACGGGCCTGAAGACCCGGCAGGCTGTCGCCCATATCGCCTTCGATTTCGGCCTTGGGCGTCAGGGCGGCGACCGAATCGACCACGACAATATCAACGGCACCCGACCGCACCAGCGTATCGGTAATTTCCAGCGCCTGCTCGCCGTTATCGGGCTGCGACACCAGAAGATCATCGAGATTGACGCCCAGCTTGTGGGCGTAAACCGGATCGAGCGCGTGTTCGGCATCGACAAAAGCCGCCGTACCGCCCGCCTTCTGAATCTCGGCCACCGTGTGCAGGGCCAGCGTCGTCTTACCCGACGATTCCGGACCGTAGATTTCGATGACCCGCCCCTTGGGCAGACCGCCGATACCGAGCGCCATGTCGAGGCCCAGCGAGCCGGTGGAAATCGACTCCACCTCCACCACCTTGCCGGCATTGCCCAGCTTCATCACCGAGCCCTTACCGAAGGCACGGTCAATCTGGGCCAGCGCCGATTCCAGCGCGCGTTGTTTTTCAGCTTCGTCTTTTCCCACGAGTTTCAATACCGCTTGCGACATGATTCCAGACCTTCCCTATGCCACGATTCCCAAGGCGAAGGTCCATCCCCCGTCCGCGAAAATGTGTTAGGAAGACCGTACCCCATTTGTTCCAAGTTCGCAATATGTTCTCATTAAAAAAGTGGAACATCAAAGTTCAGGCTTTTCAGGAACCGCGTCGAGCATCCGCTTAAGCTGGTCGAGATAGTTATAAAAGGCGTCGCGCCCCTCATCGGTCAGGCCGATGCGCGTATTGGAGCGGTTGGAGACGATGGTCTTGCGAATGGCCACGTAGCCCGCTTCGTTCAGCTTTTTGAGGTGCAGTGACAGGTTGCCGTCGGTGATGCCGACCTGATCGCGCAGATCGGTAAAGTCCGCCTGCCCCGCCGTGGACAGATAGGCGAGTATGGCCAGACGCGCCCGCGCATGGACCAGATCTTCGAGCGCATCGGCATTAAAGGGTTTCATCGGCTCACCTTGCGAAATCGCCGCGTATTTAGACCCACGGACTTAGCGCTGGCAAGTGACCTTCCCGTTATCGGCGGTACCGATTTATTTTGTGCGCGTGTAAGTTTTACGCGGTCACAGGCGTCTAACCTCTCGTAAGCCCAAACACAGGAGATCAGGATGCTTGGATTGTTTTTACCTGCCCGTTACCGTCTGCCAGCCCTTGCGGCCCTGCTGGTTCTGCTAATCGCCGGTGTGGGCTGCGGCCTCAACAGCGGAGCCTTCGAGCAGAACAATCGCGAGGCGCTCCGACTGGCGCGCGAAGCCGCGGCCCCGCGATAAGGCGACCATATGCCGCACGATCCGGCCTTTAGCGAGTGGATCAGCCCGCACCTGCGGGCGCTGCGGCGGCTTAGCCGCGCCTTTGCGGCGTCGGCGGATCAGGCGGATCTGCTTCAGGAACTGCTGATCGCCTTGTGGAGGGCGTGGCCGGCCTTTCGCGGAGAGTCGCTCCCGGCGACCTTTATCTACCGGGTGGCGCATAACCGCGCCCTGACGTGGAAACGGCGCGAGAGCCTGCGTTTGTTGCGCCTGTTTGAAACACAGCGCGAGGGCCTGCAACAGTTCCTCTCTGAACCGTCCGATGCCCGGCTGGATCAGGTGTTTGATGCCTTGCGCGCCCTTCCCCCGCTCGACCGGTCGCTGATGCTGTTGTGGCTGGAACAGACGCCCTATGCCGATATGGCCGCCCTGCACGGCCTCAGTGAAAGCCATATCGGTGTGCGTCTGAACCGGGCGCGGGCGCGTCTGGCCACGCTTGTTCAGGAGTTATCCGATGAAGATTGAAACCCTGGAGCGCCTGTGGCGCGCCCATGACCACGACATGGACCGCACGGCGCGGGCCTTTTTACTGGAGAGTCTGATGCGCGGGATCGAACGTCGCCGTAAGGGACAAACCGTTTTTTTGCTGTGTGTCGGGGCCGCACTGGGCACGATCACGCTTGTCTTTGGGTATGACGCCCTTCGGCATGACAGTCTTGACGTCACGCGCGAATGGGGAAGCCTGCTGATGCTGGTCGCGCCGTGGGTGGCGCTGATTCTGATGATGCGCGCGCACGACCGGCACAGGCGACGCTTTGCGGACCCGGCGGCGTCCATTGCGCAGAGCCTGCAACTCAGGCTGGACGAAAACCGCGCGGCCCGGCACAGCGCTGTCGTGATGTTCTGGCTGATGGGGCTGTTCCCCCTCGTCACAGGTGTGACCCTGTGGCAACTGGTCGGTACGGACAAGATGACCGCCACTCAGGCCGTGCAGGGGGCTTTGCTGTTCGGGGGCGTACTGGGGGCTTCGACCCTTTTACAGGCGGTCCGCTACCTGTGGTTTCTGAGACCAGAAGGCGCGCGACTTGAGCGCCTTCTGGCCGAATATGCGGGATAATACTAAGGGTCATTGGAAATGACTCTTGGTATTCCATTCAACGGCCGGATGCGGTCAGCATCTTCGGCCGATGGTATAAGGGCAGTAATGCGGCCTACTGCGCGGTCGGTGCGTAGTTGCGCAGGACCACCGGCGCGCCCAGTTCGATCGGAAAGGCCGACTTGCCCAGTTGCAGGGCCAGCATGAGGGTGCCGGGCTCATAGTCCTTGTCGGCCACAGCCTGCACCACATACATGTCCCATTCGGACGAAATCTGAACCGGGGTGTTGGTCAGGGCCGTCCACGGGGCCTTGTTGAGCGAGATCAGGATGTTCATGGGCACGCGGGTCGCCGCATCCGGGGTGGCGGCACGCGCCCATACCCAGGCTTGAAGCTTGTCCCCGGCCTTTACCGGCTGACCGATCTGCGCCACGGCGCCGACGTCCCAGGCATTGGGTTGCGCCGCCGACAAAGGGATGCGCAGGGCCGAGCGGATCGGTGCGCCCTCGGCCGTCTTGATCGGGGTACTGGCCTGGCCCTCGCCATACGGTGTCCACGACGACAGTTTCGGCGTATTGATAACGTGGGCCATCACGTCATTCGGATCGACCTGCGGTGCCGGTGTTGCCTCCGCCTTTGCCGCCTGTTCAGGAATCAGGGCGTCGTGGATGGGCTTGACCCAGCGATCCGCCGGTATGTCATAGACGATAAAGTCGGAATCTAACTGCCAGTAGGCCCACGCCCAGTTGCGCGCCTCGGCCGCCCGCGCCACCGCATCGGTATAGGCCACGCGGCTGTCCATAGGCCCCTTGTCATAGGCCCCGAATTCGCCGAGCAGGATCGGGCGACCCGTGCGGGCGCTCCACGCCTTCACCTTATCGAAATCGGCGTCAAGGCGCGCCTGCCCTTCGGCCTTCGTCCAGCCCACGCCCTTCACATCCTTGAACTGGGGCGTCCACGCCGCGCCCTGATGGGTAAAGACGAAGGGTTCGTAATAGTGGAAGGTAACAATCAGGTGCTTGTCTTCTGCGGGCAGGCTCAGGGCCTCCAGATCGTTGAGGCTGTTCCACGAGGTCGGACCGACAATGACGTTGCGCCGCGGATGGGTCTTGCGGATGATTTTGAGATTTTCGGCGATCATGTCGTTCCACACGGCATTCACCGGGCCGTGCGGCTCGTTCAAAATCTCGAACATCACCGTATCGGGCGCGCCCTTGTAATGCTCGGCCATCTGCGTCCAGAAGGCCATGATCTTCGGTCGGCAGGCCGTCACATCCTCGGCGCACTCATTGAAGTTGTGCAGGTCCAGAATGACGTGCAGACCGGCCTTGTTCGCCGCGTCCACCATGGTGTCGAGGGTGGAAAAATAGAAGGGTGACAGGCGGTTATCCTTGTCCATGTGCTGAAACGCATGGAGGTTGATACGCACCGTGTTGAAGCCGCCGTCGCGGATCACCGACATCAGGCGCGGCTGAAAGCGCGCCCTGGCCGGGTCCTGCCACAGGGGGTCGTAGCCCAGCACATTGACGCCGCGCTTCATGGCGGCGACCTGCGCCTGAGGTGACATCTCGGCCTGAGCCGCCTGCGGCCCGCAGGCCATCAGCGTCAGGACCACAGCCCCAAAGGCACCGACGAAGGTATTGCGTTTCATAATGTCCTCCCGAATAGTTATATTTGGTTTTTTTAATCGGGTAACACACTCAGCGACGGGCGTCCACCGGGCGGCGATCAAAGACCGCGCGCCCACTCCGTATAGACGGTTTCCAGTACCGCCAGCGGCACCGGCCCCGCCGTCAGGCCCCGATCATGAAAGGCCTTGATGTCGAACTTCGGCGCCAGTTGCGCCTTCATACGGTCGCGCAGACGCACCCACTGGATCTTGCCCGTCATGTAGCTCAGCGCCTGCCCCGGCCACACGCAGTAGCGTTCGATTTCGGTGGTGGCGGACGATTCCTGATCGCCATTGGTGGCGACGAAATAGCGGATGGCCTCTTCGCGCGACCAGCGCTTGGCGTGCATCCCCGTATCGACCACCAGACGGATGGCGCGGAACAGGGCCGATTGCAGATAGCCGATATAGCCTAGCGGATCGGCCGCATACATGCCCATTTCGGCCGCCAGCAGCTCCGAATAGAGCGCCCAGCCCTCGGAGAAGGCGGAGAAGCCGCCGACCTTGCGCAGGCGCGGCAGGCCTTGCGTCTCCATCTGGATGGCGATTTGCAGGTGGTGGCCCGGAATCGCCTCGTGATAGGTCAGGGTCGGCAGCGACCACGACGGCCATTCGGCGGTGTCACGCAGATTGATATAGTAAGCCCCCGGCCGCGAGCCATCGAGCGTCGGGCGCTGATAATAGCCGCCCGGCGCCCCGGCCTCGATTTCCTTGGGCACGCGACGCACCACCACCGGCGTCTTGGGCAAAACGCCGAACCAGTCGGGCAATTTGGCTTCAATGGCGCGAATCTGCACGTTCAGATCGGCCAGCAGCTTTTCCTTGGCGGCGTCCGTATTGTCATAGACGTATTTGGGGTCTTTGGCGATGGCGGCCATGCGCTCGCCCACCGTGCCCTGCGTCAGGCCCAGCGCCTTGAACTTCGCATCGGCCTCGGCCGACAGTTCCCTGACCATGTCCAGACCGACCTTGTGGATTTCGTCGGGCGTCATCTTCGTGGTGGTGCCCGACGACGACCCCGCCGCGAAGGCATAATAGGCGTCTCCGTCCTTCAGCTTCCACACACCGGCGTCGTGCGTCGCCTTTGGGCGCACGGCCTTAAGCGCGTCGATCTGGGCGTTGAGCGCCGCAGCTACCGGCCCGTCGATGCGTCGGGCGGCCTCAGCGGCCCAATCCCCGGCAAGGCCCTTGTCCGCGGTCTTGGTGGTCAACGCTTTGGTCATCGAACTGTCGGCGCCCTTGATGGCCGCCAGCGCCTGCAACTGCGTCAGGGCCTTGTCGATGACGAAGTCCGGCGGCACGACGCCCTTGGCGACATCGCCTTTGAAGCGCTCGGTTTCCTGTCCGATGAGGACGGCGAAGGCCTCCAGACGCGCCAGATAGGCCTCGGCATCGGCCTTGGTTTCGATCGTATGCTGATTAGCGAGGAAGTCCGGCGTGGACTGATAGGACCCGTTCAGTTGCGACAGGATGTAGGGGTTAGCCCCGCCCCAGTTGCCGAACCTGAAGCGGTCATAGCCCGACTTGCGGCTCTCATAGCCCCACAGTACCGTATCGTAATTGATGCGATCCATGCCGCTCAGCTTGTCGCGCGGAATGGCTTTCAGCGCCGCGAGGTTCCTTTCGGCGCGCGCAATGCCCCTAAGGGCCTCGGCTTCCGAGGCGTCGTTGAGTTTGGACTTGAGACCCGCGCGCGCGTCCTTGTCGAGGCCCAGCGAGGAGGCCAGAGTCGGCGACTGATCGACATTCTCGTCAAAGATGGCGTCGAACAGGGCATTCAGCGTTTTGGCCGTCGCCGGGTCGCTGGCGGCATGGGCCCCCGTGGCGGCAAAGGTCGCCGCCGCGGCACCGGTCACAAGCAGAGCGCGTCGATTGAGCATGGGGCTTTTCCTCTTGATTACAGCTTCGCGGCCCATTCGGCATAGACGGTTTCCAGCACCGCCAGAGGCACCGCTCCGGCGGTAAGGCCGGTGTCATGGAAGGCCTTGATATCGAACTTCGCGCCCAGCTTTGTCTGATACTTGGCCCGCAGCTCCAGCCACTTGATCTTGCCGATCATGTACCCCAGCGCCTGCCCCGGCCACACGCAGTAGCGTTCGATCTCGGTCTCGTTCGGATCGCCGAGATTGGCGTCCATGAAGGCCATGGCCTGTTCGCGGCTCCAGCGCTTGTGGTGCATCCCCGTATCGACGACCAGACGGCAGGCGCGGAAAAGCGCGTCGTGCAGATAGCCAATATAGCCATAGGGGTCTTCGGCATACATGCCCATATCCTTGGCCGCGACTTCTTCCGAATAGAGGGCCCAGCCTTCGATATAGGCGTTAAAGCCCGAAATCTGCCGGAGCATCGGCAGGTTCTTGTTTTCCTGCTGGATCGAAATCTGCATGTGGTGGCCCGGAATGGCCTCGTGATAGGTCAGGGTCGGCAGGGTCCAGCTCGGCACCTCGGCCGTGTCGCGCAGATTGATGTAATAGGCCCCCGGACGCGAGCCATCGAGCGACGCCGGCTGATAATAGCCGCCCGGCGCACCCAGTTCGGTCGCCGGCGGGATGCGTTTGATCGTCACTTTCGTCTTGGGCAGCACGCCGAAATAGGCCGGCAGCTTGGCCTGCACCACCTCGACCTGTGTGTTGAGATCGGCCAGCAGCTTGTCCTTACCCGCATCGGTGTTGGGATAGACAAACTTCGGATCCTTCGCCATGGCCTTCAGGCGCTCGCCCGTCGTGCCCGTGGTCATACCGAGTTTGGTCATCACCTTTTCCAGCTCGGCATTGAGGTCCTTGACCTTATCGAGGCCGATCTGGTGGATGGCGTCCGGCGTCAGGTCGGTCGAGGTGCCGCCGCGCGCGCCATAGATGTAATAGGCCTCGCCCTGCGGAATATGCCACACGCCCGCATCGTGCGTCGCCTTGGGCAGCACGGCTTCGACAGCGGCGATCTGACGGCTGAGGGCCGGGACGACGGCGGTTTCATAAATTTTGGTCGCCTGCGCGCCCCAGTCACCGGCAATGGTCTTTTCCTTGGTGCGGCGGACGATGGATTGCACCAGCACGCTGTCGGCGGCCTTGGTGTCGCGCTGCGTCTTGAGCTGGGTAATGGCCTTTTGCAGGGCGAAGTCCGGCGCAATGACGCCTCTGGCCACGTCGGCCTGCATCTTGGCGGTTTCCTCATCGAGCAGCACGGCATAGGCCTTGAGGCGCGACAGATAGGCGTCGGCATCGGCCTTGGTCTCGATCGTGTGCTGGCTGTCGAGGAAATCCGGGATCGAGATATAGGAACCCGTCAACTGCGTGATGACATAGGGCGACGACCCCGGCGAGCCAAAGGCGAAGGCCTTGTACCCGTTCAGGCTTTGAGTCAGGTCCCACAGCACGGTGTCGTAATTGATGCGGTCCATGCCGGACAACTGAGCGCGCGGGATGGCCTTCAGGGCGGCGACCGACTTTTCGAGGAAGGCGGTGTAGCGGGCGCGCTCCTGCGGCGTGGCGGGATCGAGTTTGGCTTTCAGGGCGGCGCGCTTGCCTGTATCGAGGCCCAGCGTGGTCGCCGTCGTCGGTGAATGATCGACCATCTCGTTGAAGATGGCGTCGAACGTCGCTTTGAGTTTGGCCGAGGCGGTTTGCGCAAAGGCGGGCACGGCGGACATACCAATGGCGGCAAGGGCCGAGGCCCCGGACAATAGCGAACGACGGTCGAGCATGGGCGGCATCTCCGGAAAGGGTACAGGCGCAATCTGTTGCGCAGGCAACGACCCTAACCCCGCAAATTCCCCCCCGCAACGGGGCGAAGATGAACTCTCTGTAATGTAAGGAAGGGCCGGAACGGCCGCCTGTGCCGGAGGCCGGGCCTGGGACAAGGACCGGCGGGCACCAAAGGGGGACAACTCTGGCGAAGGGCCATGCGTCCGTTCCGGCAGGCGCGATGCTTCGCTTCCCCCCGGCACACCCCCTGCCCCGGAGCCAAACATCGACACGCATTACTTGATAGGTCCGAGCCTACCCCCACATTTTAGGGGGCGGTATCACTCGTTTTGGGGATATGAGGCGCGAAAAAGCGCGTTACGGCGCACCAAAACAACCCAAGATAGCAATTCTGCCTGAACCTTGTCGTGTACGCACCTCCCCCGTGCAGACCATCTGTGGTAAAGCCTGATCCCCCGCGATCGTCTCTTGTCGAGCCCCCATGAGCACCCTCCCCACCCCCGCCGATAACCGTCCGGAACACTGGTTCGCCCACTTCCCGTCACCCGATGTGGCCGGCAATAAGTACGACCGCGGCCACGCCATCGTGCTGGGGGGGCCCATCCATTCGACCGGGGCGGCGCGGCTGGCGGCACGGGCCGCCTTGCGTGCAGGGGCCGGACTGGTGTCGGTGGCCTGCGACCCCTCGGCCCTGATCGTCTATGCCACGGCCTTTGAGGCCGTCATGACCAAGCCCGTGCGCGATGTAGCCGAGTTTTCAGGATTAATCGGAGATCCGCGCGTCACCGCCGTGCTGCTGGGCCCGGCGGCGGGGCTCAATGAGCGCACGCGCGATTGCGTTATGACGGCGCTCAGGGCGCAAAAGCCCTGCGTGCTCGATGCCGACGCCCTGACCGTGTTCAAGGACGACCCGAGAACCCTGTTTGCCGCCATTGACGGCCCCTGCGTCCTCACCCCGCACGAAGGCGAGTTTGCACGCGTCTTCGGCCGCGCCGAAGAACGGGCGCGCGCCGCCGCCGATGCGGCCGCCGCCTCCGGGGCGGTGGTATTGCTGAAAGGGGCAGAAACCGTGATCGCCCACCCCGACGGTCGGCTGGTGGTCAATCGCCATGCGCCGCCGTGGCTGGCCACCGCCGGATCAGGCGACGTGTTGGGCGGGCTGATTTGCGGCCTGATGGCTCAGAAGATGAAGCCTTTTGAGGCCGCCTGCGCCGGGGTGTGGCTGCATTCAGAGGCGGCGCGCCGCTTCGGGCCGGGCCTGATCGCCGAGGACCTGAGCGAACAGATCCCGGCGATTTTGCGGGATATCAAGCCCACACAGTAGAGCGGAATGATTGCTGAGGGAATCATGCCTCTCAAGCCGCCATTGCGGCGGCGGCCAAGATGGCGGAGCCCGTACCCGGCGAGGGGCTCTTAAATGGCGCAGGTGACGCCCGTGCCCTTCAGGCCGCAATACCCTTCCGGGTTCTTTTCCAGATAGCCCTGATGGTAGTCTTCGGCATAGTAGAAGGGCTGATCGCCATCGGGTCCGAAAATCTCGCTGGTGATCGGGCCAAGACCCTTGGCCGACAAGGCCGCCTCAAACGCCTCGCGCGACTTCAGCGCCGCCTCATACTGCGCTTCGGTGGTGGTGAAGATGGCCGAACGGTACTGCGTGCCGACATCATTGCCCTGACGCATCCCCTGCGTCGGATCGTGACGCTCCCAGAACAACTTCAACAGCGCCTCAAAGCTGAGTTTAGCCGGATCATAGACGATCAGGACGCCTTCGGTGTGGCCGGTCTGACCGGTGCACACCTCATGATAGGTCGGGTTGGGCGTATAGCCACCGATATAGCCGGCCGCCGTCGTATAGACGCCCGGTTGCTGCCAGAACAGGCGCTCGACGCCCCAGAAACAGCCCATGGCGAACACCACGGTCTCCGTGCCTGCCGGGAAGGGCCCTTTGAGCGGCGTGCCCAGTACGGCGTGAGTCGTGTCGGTCGGCAGAGCCTCGGCACGGCCCGGCAGGGCGTCTTCACGGGAAATCAGGCGGGTTTTGCTACCGAACATGTACGGCTCCTGAGCAGGCGGGGCAATTTATCCCCAATATAAGGTCTATGGCGGACATATAGGGTGTAAAAAAGATAGCGCCAGAGGCCAGTTAGGGGCTTGCGATTTATCGGTGGACGGTTATAACCGCCGCCTTCCCAAGACCAAAGGCGATGCCGTGGTCTTGCCAGTGATGGACAGGTGGCCGAGTGGTTGAAGGCGCACGCCTGGAACGCGTGTATAGGGGCAACTCTATCGAGGGTTCGAATCCCTCTCTGTCCGCCACCCTCCCCCGCAAATCATTGAATTTACTGGAATTCGCGCACTTTACACCAACGCAACCCCAGCATTCACCCCAGCGGTTTGCGTGGATTTCAGTGGATGTCGTCGGACGTTTTTGAATGTCGATGTGCTGTCTCCGCAACACAGACACCGTTACGCAGTCTCGGCAGCAACTGCTGGTGCCGCGAGCCGTTCGTGATTCACTCACGCCAGTGTGTGAGTGATGCCTCCAGGTAAGCCCTATCTACGCCACGGGAGTTCAAGCTGGCCAAACGGGACGACCCCCGCTCGTCGCGCTGACTTGGGCTTTGGCTCACGCTTTGGTTTTACTGTGGGGGCTTCAACTTCACCCGCGACCGCGATGTCACCGCAGAGAAACCGCAAAAGGTCATCGCGCATGATCAGCCTGCGCCCGCCGATCTTGACGGACTTGAGCGAACCATCGGCCATGCGCTCGTACAGGAATGACCGCCCCAGTCCGGAGGCCTTTACGGCTTCGTCAATGCGGTAGGCGAGTTTCTGCGGTTCATTGTGCGCGGGGCTGGTCATCTCAGCGGTATTCTCCGTCTGACGTGGCATTATCGCTCTGGTGGGCCTCCACGATCTCTTCCACCTGCAATCCGAAGGATTTGCCTACGGCCAGAACCTCACCGACATGTTTGGTATAGTACTCGAAACGATTCTTGCCGCGTTTGAGAGAGGCCTCGTCAGGAGTCGGCACGCTGCCGGTGAAGGCAAAATAGAAGTTCGCAAACTGCGCAATCGCTTCCAGTACGACCTCGATGTCGCGAGCGTGGCTGTCCTGCTTCTGCGCTATCCGATCAAGCCGCTGGCTCAGGGCCTTAGCCTCTGCGTTACCGGCGCGATGGCGAAAATAGGAACGCAGCGCATCGGCTACGATGGACGACTTAGACGCACCGGGCTTGCTGGCCAGTGCCTCCAGTTCGTTTGTCAGTTCGTCGTCAAGGTAGAGGTGGTGCCGGGGTTTCATGGGCCTGTCCGTCCGCTGGTGTTCAGGGGGATCGGCGTGGAAAACCGGCGGGCTTGGGGTGCCGGGCATCAGGGCGCGTCTCCTCCACAGAGTAAGCGCCATGATGCCATCGCTGAGGTGCAGGCCTCATAGCTCCAATGCCGTCCGCAGATGCCGTTTTGCCGCATTCTGCACACAGTCGGACGGTTGGTAGTGCTCTCCAGCGTGATCCGGGGCTGGCCATGACTGTGGTGAAGAGTCCGGGGAGGCTCGCGCTAGCGGAAAGGACAAGGCCCCCTATAAGCTGGGGCCGGTACTTCGGCGCGAAATGGATGCCGTCTATCGAAATGTTGGGTGTGCGCTTGGCGGTAAGTCCTGACTGGGCGCGTGGTGGAAAAAGAGCGGATGATTCCGGCACCCGCCCTTTCCAGCAAAAACAACCAAATGGTTATTGTCACGACGCGACAGCCATAGGCATATCACGGCCTCAGCGGTCTGAAAATGTTACCGTTGAAATAGTCTCGAAAATGGAGCCGAATTCGCTTGCCGTAATGTCCGGGGCTTGATTGGAAGGCAGCCAAGGGACGTTTGGCTGTAGTTACGACTTAGAGCTGGTCAATCGGGCTTGCCTTCCGCAACCATCCATCGAAGTAATCACTTTCTGCCAAGATATCCGGCCGCTCCTCGACCATAACAAGAGAAGTATCCGGCGATTTCGGAACCTCGTCCTCATGCCGAAGGCATAAAATTGCTTGGCCATCGTATCCAAATGTTGCTGCGCGGCACGTCGCAATTGAGCGAATTACGGTAGCACTACCGTCTGAGAAAGGATCGACGGATCGACGGATTAGTGACGCAAGGTCTTCGGCGTCCGCAAGGCTGATCACGTGCGGCTGCGCCGTATCGTCTGTCCACCCAACCCAAGGTTCACTCCCGGGGTCGCGCCAGTCGACGGTGTATTGAAAATGGTCTCCGTTCTGTCGCAGGCTGTCGAAAACCATGGTGGCAATGAGTTCCACGCACGAGCGAACGCGCAAATCATCAAGGTCAACTTTATCATCGACCAACTCAAATGACGGAAAAATGCAATAAGTTTTCATGTTCGCCGAAACTGAGGACCGTAAATTGCGCGTAAGTCGGAGCGATGGACGATCAACCTTCACGTAACCGCCTATTCCCAAACCTCGTAAACTCTCATCCAAGGTGACAATTTGGAGCAGTCAATTACCAAACAACAAACCCGCACACAATTGCCTTAGATTTCTTGATAGTTGCTCCAATCCGCCTTTATACCCGGTTTTTTTAGGCGGCACCTAGAACCCGATTCCTATCCCCCTGTCCCTGCCGAAAGACCATTCGATGCTGCGGTTCTCGTGCATCATGCCAGTGATCTCTTTCCCGCGTTGCCGCTCCAGCACGTCACGCCACGGGACAAGGGCAAAGTCCTTGGCTCGCTCGACAACCGCGTACTGGCCGCCGTTCAGCGTGACCTTGTCTTTCAGGGTGCCGCTGTATTCCACCCATGGGCCCATCTGCACATAGGTCTTGCCCAGTGCCTGAGATAGACGCTGGCCCTCGGCCTTCAGCTCGCGCGCCGCCATCTGCTGTTCGAGATTACGCGGATAATAGGCCTTGCCATCTTCGTACCTGATCAGCCCCTGTTCGCTCATCCACAGTACCCGGCGGTAGATTGCGCCCTTGACCTGTTTCCCGAACCCGGTGTCCGCCAGCGGCGTCGGTTCCGGTACGGTTAATTCCTTATCCAGCCATGTCCATGCGTCCCTCCGCTCAAGGCTGCGCAGCGGTTCGGGGGACAGGACCTCTATATTGACCGGGTTCTGGCTGACCTTCTGCTGTTCATAGGCCAATGCCGTGTCGCGGTAGGTCTGACCGACCCTGAAACTGTAGTCGTCTTCCCATGTAATGCCGCCCATAGCCCGCCGCACGGCTTCGATACGTCGCACATGGGTTTCGGCAAAACGCATCGTGGCCTTGCGGTCATGCTCCATATGGAGGCCTACGGAGTAGTAACCGCTCTTGGCGGCGGCAACCTCGGCTATGGTGTGATCCACGCTGCGCAACTGGGCCACCTTGGCTGTCAGGCGCACAATGGCGTCGTTGGGCACCTGCGGGGCCGTCTCGCCCTTGCCGATCTCGACCACATGGGTGTGACCGTCCACGCCGTCGATAACCAGCAGGTGGCGGTCTTCCAGTTCGTCGTACAGGCCACGGTGCGCCACGCGCCCTATAATTGGCGGCATGGGCTCAGTATGGGAAAGAGACGCCGCACGATGGGCCTCTGCATCCTGTCCCATGCCGTAGCCGGCGTCGTGGATGCGCAGCGTCTCGACCATACGACCGTCCGCACCGAGGGCCAGGTTGTGACGCAAGCTGTTGATGATGTCGCCGCGCCGTCCAAGCTGGCGCAAGGCGGCTTCAAAGTCCTCGCTGACCTGCCACAGCCCGCCCTTTTCGGCAGAAGCCAGCTCCAGCGTCTCCAGATGCCTCAGACGGCCCGTAATCAGGGACTGGCGTTCAGGGCTTGGGTCTATGGCCCGCACCCGGCCCTCGGCGTCCCGGCTGTCCTCAATCCATCTGTCTATGGTGGTGTAGCGGTTGGCGGTCATCTCGTGCTGGAGGGACAAAGACACCTCCAGAGCGGTTCTCGGTCCAAGGTCAAAGCCCACAATTTCGGCGGCGCGTTCCCTGACACCTTCGGTGATGTAGTTCCGCGCGATGATCAGGTCCTTGCCGTGATCGTCCTTCCCCCGGATCAGGATGTGGGTGTGCGGGTGGCCCGTGTTGAAGTGATCAACGGCGACCCAATCCAGTTGCGTACCCAGATCGGTTTCCATCTGGGTCATCAGACGACGGGTGACGTTGCGCAGGTCTTCGTACTGCTGTCCGTCTTCCGGAGAGACGATAAACCGGAACTGATGCCGGTCGCCCTCGGAGCGCTCCAGAAAAGCCTTGCCATCGGCGATATCGGAACGGCCATCATAAAGCTCCCCACGCTCACCCGAACGGGTCACGCCGTCGCGCTGGACATAGCGCATATGGGCTATAGCCGCGCCGCGGCCCTTACCGGCCAGCTTGACGATCCGCGCCTTGACCATGACGCGGCGGCGGCCAAAGCCGCCGTTGCTCGCACCCACCACCGCACCGGCACGCGAGGCCAGAACCGCCCCGGCACCGCTGCCGCGTCCGATGCGCTCGCCGGTGAAGCCGGACGGTTTACCAGATACCGCGCGACCGCCCCTCGCGAGGTTGGCGGCCTTGATCACCCGGTTGCGAAAGTGGCGGCCCAGAGACATGGCCTTGCCGTCGCGGCCTATGCGGCCCGGTCTCAGTTCAAACCTGTCGTCGCGGTCCATGATCCGCCTCCGGTAAAGCCCGTTTCCCTCTCAAAGGATTGGATTTGTCCCGGCGGATTCAAGAGCGCCACAATGGCGCTACGAAATGCCAAATGGCGCCACCCGTGCCTCACAAAAACAGACGTGCAGACAGAGACTTATGCCGCCCATGAGGCGCATAAGGCTCTACTTCTTTAATCTTGCTCTCAAACCTAAACCCTAAAAAAAGCGCACGAAAATCGACGATTTCTAAGGAACATCGGCCAAGCAACCGAACTGACCATAGGCCATGGCTACCGGCTTCGCACATACACACGACGGCCTTGCAGTACGACAAAACCACGGAGACGGACGGCGATGGACAGGGCCTCAAAGACCCCCACGGTCGTAAAACTATCCGTAATTGATCCGTGGACATGGCATTGCAGGGCGAGTCAGCGACACTTATAAATAGAAAGACGCTACCGGAACCCGACATGCTGCCTGACGCCCTTGATCATCTGCCGGACACCAAACGCCGCGAGCTTGAGCACGTGGTGAAGGTGCTGTTCGACAGCTTCGAGGCCGCGACACAGACGAAACTCTCGGAAAAGCGCAAGAGTGGACGCATCCTCAAAATCATCCTGTTCGGCTCGTATGCGCGGGGGGATTGGGTGGAAGATCGTCTGTCCGGCTATCGCTCGGACTACGATCTTCTGGTGGTGGTCAACAGCCAGGAATTTACCGACCTGCAGGAATACTGGAGCGCGGCGGACCACCGGTTTGTGCGGGAATACACCCTGACGCATGACCTTAAGACGCCGGTGAGCTTCATCGTTCACGGCCTTGCCGACGTGAATGATCAGCTCGCCCGTGGGCGCCCCTTCTTCTCGGACATCGTGAAAGACGGGGTCATGCTATACGAGGCAGAGGGGCATCCGCTGGCCAAGCCAAAGGCGCTGACGCCAGAGGAGATCAAGGCTGAGGCAATGGCTTATTACGAGCAGTGGATGGCGAAGATGGCAGGCTTCGATCTGACATTTGAGGCCGCTTTGACTGCGAATGATACGAAACTCGCGGCTTTCCTGCTTCATCAGAAAACCGAGGCATTGTATCACTGCCTCCTATTGACGCTGACGCTCTACAGCCCGAAATCTCATCGATTGTCGTTTCTTCGTTCGCAAGCCGAAGGGCTGGATGGGAGGCTGAGAACCGTCTGGCCGGACGATAAGCTTGGTAGGCGTGGCTTCGCCAAACTACAACGCGCATATGTCGACGCGAGGTATTCGCCGGACTATAACATCACCAGCGGGGAACTGCGGTGGTTAAGTGATCGAATAGACGGTCTAAAGAATATGGTTGAGTCTGTCTGTATGGGCGAAATGGAAAGCGATGAATAGCACGGGCGACTTTTGTGTCTGGCCTAATCATGCGCCGGATACTCAACGCGCGTGACTTTTGCGTGAAATGTAGTGCCGAACGCCACATATCCAGTGGTCGGGGAATAGGTGTAGGCCGGGTCTGTGTTGGTCTGCGGCTGGACCTGATCGGCATAGGGGTGGGCATAGGTCTGCGTATTGCCCGGCAGGGTCAGACTGCTCAGACGTAATCACGTTTCGTAACCATAGTTGGTGGTTTCCCGCTTTTCGACGGCGATTGAACCCTTCTACACTTGCTGCGGCGAAGATGTCGTACAGACCTTGGAAAATGTCTGTAAGCGCGTCGGCTATCCAATGGTCATTCGGGTTGATCAGGGCTCGGAATTTATCTCTCGCGACCTTGACCTCTGGGCTTATCAGAAGGGAGCTACGCTCGACTTCTCGCGGCCTGGAAAGCCGACAGATAACGCCTTTATCGAGTCTTTCAACGGCAAGTTCCGAACGGAGTGCCTGAACGCGCACTGGTTCATGAGCCTTGACGACGCCCGTGAAAAGATGGAGTCTTGGCGTAAGGACTAGAATGAAGTCCGACCCCATAGTGCCATCGGCAATAAACCCCCGATATCACTCGTGTCCGGCTCCGCGGCGCTCGCCGCACACTGAGTCCTAACCCCCGAAAATTCTAGTTTCGGGTGGCCAAGAAATGGGGAGCAACTCATCATACCGCCAGACTCTCGTTATGACTGAGGGACCGACGGGGGGCAGGTTAGTGCCCCCGCAGGCATTGAGTTTATAAGATTCACAATCTATGATCGTCTCAACGAAGCACATGTTATCTACATTTCACAGGGTTAGGAATTGAGCGATCTGGCCGTCTGTTTTGCGGCGCTGACGAACATTTTTCCCTGAGTGGGTGAAAGAACGAGCAATGGAACAATCTGAAGCTGAGAACCCAACGCCAGACGCAACTCAAATCGCTATTAGTACGATTAAGGGTGTTTTGGAGACGAATCCTGATTTTAAAACTGTGGGCGTCCTTACCGCAAAGATTGGGGACGATTTCAAATTGAAGCATCCTGACGGCTCGACCTTCAAGGCGATATTTCCCGAGTTGACGATCAGCCGGTTTATCAAGGAGCACATGTCAGAATATGCAGATCTAGTTCCTTCGGCCGACAATCCGGTCAGGATTCATGTGCGCAGCAAATCTGCGCAGCCGCCGGAACGCCTAGAACCACGAGCTACGGCTTATCTGCGGGGCGATAACCTCAGGCTACCAAAAAAGCTATTCAAGCTGCGGTCATTTCTCTCCACCCTGTCGGAGGAGGAACGCGCATCGTTCAAACTGGACGGGAATATGATCCTGTCGTTGATGAGGGATGAGGCTTGAAGCGGTGTCTGATTCTAACGCTAGGCTTCACGCAGACGGACTTGTCGGCCTTAGAGCAAAAACTGGCGCAGAAGGGCTGGACGGAACGGGTCAAGGTCATCGCACGGCCTCACATTGTCGTCTCGGATGTTGCAGGCATCAAGTTCGATTCTAAGGACTATGAATTTCTGGTAGAAGGCGTTCACAAGGCGCTGTTTGGTGAAAAGGGGCGCATGGTCTTCTGCGCACATAACAGTCAAACCTGTTCTTTGAAGTTCGGGAAGTCGAAGGCGTCTTGCCTGAACACTGAGCCATCGAAATGTAGAGATGAGAAGCCGGAGTTGATTCTCCTCTTTTACATGTCGCCGGAGAAATTTCGTATTGGTGGCCGCCTAGGACGCTTTGCTCTGCCAATACGGTGCCCGGCAGGACTGTTCAGGAAGAGCGTGGGTCTGTCGCAATTTGTCGTCGATCAGATTGAAACGATTGAAGGATCGTCGGTCTGGGCTGATTTGAGGCGAAAAGATATCGCTAATCGAGTGCTTCTTCCGCTTTACAATTTTCAGCACGGTGCGCGTGCACGGCTTTTCAACTCCATAGAAACCTTCGCTGGGTTTTCCGAGGTGGTGCAGTCTCTCAGTGAGGTCATTCGGAAAAAAGGCAAAGCTTTTATCGATGATCGAGACCTTGAGTTTAAGGCGGACCATCATCATCGCTTCCCGTCTTCTGAGTGTCAGAAGGTGGACTGGTTAAACGCGCACTACCGGCTAGGCGCACCGTTTGACGAGCGTCACCATTATGATGTGACCGAACCAGATGGAGCGGCCATTAACGGAAAAACCTTTTTAAATAGCTTGTCTGGGAAATGGTCTGCGTATTCTGTCAGCCACCTGAACATCTTTCCCAATGATGAGGTTCAGATATAGAAATACCCCGCCCTAAACAGGGCGGGGTGCGTTTTCTAGATAGCCCAAGGTTTGCACTGCCGCGACAAAAATGCATTTGCATATGCACGTTTGTCGGAGGTTCCTTTCGTGCCGGCCTTGATGTACACTCAGGCCTCACTGCAAAGGTAAAGGCGTCACTATCAGCCGTGGGCATGTACCATAGGTACGTAAAGCGGATAGCTGGTCCAACCGAGCAATCAAATATATGGATTATCATAGCCCGGTTGTCAAATCCTTAAAAATGGACCAACCATCGGCGCCGTAGGCATAACGTCGGAAATGACACCGCGCCCGTCTCGAAAGTCATATGGCTCGACGTTGCCCTCTGGCCTTCTCCATGGCGTGATAAGATGGATGCTCCCCAATATTGGGACCTTCGACAGCCAAAGTTTGGCACCTAGACGCCGAGAGCAGGAGCCGTCCAACCCATCACGTCAGTTGTTTTTACTTACCGCTGCTACAAGGGGCGACCATTCTCACTAGGATAAGTGATCCGTCCACGGAAGCACCCAAACCTATATCCAACCTCGGGGATTAAGCTGGTTCGACCTTTTCAAACGTACATATTGTCTCGGTCCGCATTCGCTTTCCTAAGCTACCCCCGGACGGGATTGGCAAATAGCGCCGATTCTCCGGAAGGTCTCGCTCATAACTCACGACCAACTTTAAGCCGACCGAACGAGCCGCCTCCGCAACGCCAGCTGCATTTTGGACAAACGTTCCCTTTAGGCAGCTATTTCCAACAACAAATGTTGCGTTTCCGCCCGGTTTCAGGACACGTGCCGTCTCGGAAACCATATTATAAAGGTCTTCAGAGTACCTATTTATCATTGATATGTAACGCTTTGGCATAGCGTCAAAGGCACCCATGGCCTTTTTGATTCCAGCGTACTTATCCCCAACATCGGAGTCGGGTGCTCGTTCGGCACCTATGCTGTTAGAGCGGATGGAGCGCAGTTCATGCGAATTCTTGCCTAGCCATACCAGGGCCAGTTTATGCCCGCGCAAGTAATCAATAGCATTTAGGTACGGGGGAGAAGTGAAAACGGCATCTACGCTGTCATTTTCGAGCAGGTCCAGTCGCCGTGCGTCACCCAAGTTAACGCGAGCTTCACCACTGACAGGCTGCTCCGACAACCGCTTGCGCAGGATTTTCACCGATTTGAGAAAAGCCGGAAAGACAGCCACTGTCGAAGTTTCACTTACCTTGTGTGGTCGGCTGTGCGACGTATCACGGGCCAAAGAGACCCCCTGCTCTTTTGTGATAATGATCCTACTTAATGCCAAGCGAAGAACGTTGAGAGTTGAGCGGTCAGGCCCATCAGTAGCGGTATTACCTAAAATATCAAGAACATAAGCCAGTTTTCGCAAATCAGAGCGTTGTGGTTCTGCGAACCAGAATTTGACGAACTCTGTGGTTACCGGGTCGCCATCAATCCATGGCAGACAAATGCCATCATCCAAAGCCTTAGCATTATCAATGGCTATCTCAGCCCACTTTTCAATAGCGTGGTCATCCGACGCTGTTGTCCATACGGATGCCATCAATACGGCGAGCGGGTCCATATCAAACCCTATAGCCTTATGACCAAGATTTATGGCCTGTCGCAAGACGGTCCCGGACCCCGACATTGGATCAAGCACTAGGCTGCCGGGGGCAAGTGCACTCAAACGCTCAAGCGCCAAATCAGGAGCCATGCGAGCGGGAAAAGGATGTATCGGTTTCATTACTCGCCTTCCGTATTCGTGGGAGGGTGATCCGGCTCCACATGCAACTTTTCCAGCTGGGCTGATACAGCTGCGGCGACCCGACCGGCGCTCGCATTTACAACAATTTTATCTTCGGTGATACCGACTAATTCTGGAACAATGATCTGCAATCCCCTCACAAGGGCAATAACATCGGTATCCTTAACGGTCGGCGCCCCCAACTGCATTCGGCAGGTAAGCGCTATGGTGCCGGCGGGCAGCACATCTGGAACCTGCCCCTTCAGGGCCTCTAAGGCGCGTATGAATATGTCGATCGTTAAATTGCTCTTGGCACTTTTATCAGCCCCAAGTTGATCCACCCACGCCGTTACTTTGCTAGGATCATAAAGCTCAAACATTTCACGAAGCTTGGTGAGCGGAATGGCACCATGCTCGACGGTGAATTCCAGCAATCTGCCAAGATCACGCGCGCGTATTGGTGTAATTTTTTGTGCTTCACAGCGTACAGTTAACGCCCCATCGCTAAAGCCCGGGGCAACTACCAGAGCGTAGTCAGCTTCATATCGATCTCGATGCTCAACAATCCCGTCAAGAGATATATTGCCGGTTTTGGCAACTGCATGCTTTGCCGATTTGGCATCAAAGGTAAAGGTATACAGTGGTGGATTCGGGTTAGTGTCACTTAACGCTCCACTATTAGGGTATGGATAGGCCCTAGCGATACCCTCAGGTTCGCCGGAGGTCGCGAGGTCTTTCACATCAAAACCAAGATATCGAATAGCATCTGAGACCGCTAACTCTAACCGCTTACTCACATCACTTTGATGTTGTGTCTGGAGCAATAGTTGCGCGATATGCAACCCAGACTCACGTCTTTGTATTGCCCGAAAACGCATAAGCTTATCCCGATAAGCGCGTATGTTTTCCAGCATAGAAGGGTCAATTCCAATATCCAACGCGTAAACGTCAGAAAGCAGGCTGACCATAGCCACGGTCCGAACGAGTTCCTTTTCAGCTTTGCTGCGTGTATGCTCCACGACAAACGGATGCTCTTTGTTTATGACTACTGAGCTATCCTTAATGCGGAACTTTACGAAGCTCTCGTCCTTTAATTTTTCATATTTTACTTGTCCAAGCGCAGATTTAATATTGTCTTCGGTATTTTCGCGCCATGAGTTTCTTTTCTCTTCACGATCTAAAATTCCCGATTCATCGAAAAGACCAGGCAAAGAAGGTTGCGTACGGAGGACTTCCGACACAACGTTGCGTAATGGTGAAAGCGAAACCACACCTAACGATTTGACCAACGCGTCGCCTCCCTCGGACATATCGAGGTTGTCATCGCTGTCATAAACTGAACGGGCCTTGTTAAAGACGCGGCGTAAGAAGGCGCGGAAAACTTTCAATTCCTCGCTTTCTCTAAATTGTTCCCGATTTGTAGTAAGAAAAGCATTCAAGCCGTCTGCGCGGACCGTCATTCGGAACCGAGCCCAAGCAGCGTGACTCAAATTTTCTTCACCAAAACTAGGATCGGACTGATTTACAACGCGGCCCAAGACATTGATGTGGAAACCATTCGACGCTCCCCTTTCGTCGCTTTTGCCACCACTAATCTTTTCTTCAAACAGTTTAGCAAAGCCCGTAACTTTACCAATACCAGGGATTTCAACGTAGGGATAAGGGGTATCACCATATGAAATCTTTATGCGCTTTATCTTCTTTTCAGGCTCATCAGTCTCCGTGTTTACCGCTAGACTGTCGCCGCCATCTTCTTCGAGTTCAACGTATTCAATATCCAGTCCAGGGCCCAAAACCCACTCTTTCTTTTGCGTCGCATTTATTTTAGACGAAGAAAGCAATTCACCATTCACAAGAATGGACATCTCCGAACCAAACGGTAACGCAGACTCAAGCATACGCCTCAAGACACCTAATTTCAGGCTTTGGCCGGTTGGCTTTAGATCTGACAAAATTACGAGCGTCCACGTCTTCGATACTGGCTTATTGAATGGCGAAGACGCACCACCATATTCATGTGACGATGTAATACCCGACGCAGTGGCGTTTACATCAGAGAAATCGCCCTTAATTAGCTTTAGAAGCTGTGCGCCACCGTCAACATTTTCCAATGCTTTTTCGACATCAGATTCTTGAACCTCGAATACTTCTAGATTGATATCACTGATGAGGCGCTCTTTGTCCCCCGCCGTCTTGGTATCGACTTCCCCGTAGTCCATGGTGACACGCCGTATAATACCGTCTGCAGCCTTACAGATATAAGTCAGTTTGGAGGCCAACACATAAGTCGCCAGCTTCCCAATGCCGAATTTACCAACGACCTGCCTGCCATTTTGAATAGGTTGGTCCGCTTTTGAAGAGAAGGCAATCTTCCAAAGGGTACGAAGCCCTGCAGCATCCATTGAGGCGCCGTTATCAAAAACGGCCATAGTAGCCGCCGATGACGTCAACTCATCCGCAACACGGATATCCACAACATCAGCACCAGCATCCCAACCGTTAGAGATCAACTCTTCAAAGGCTTTTTGAGGTGAAGAATACAACTGCTCGCTAAAGTGCTGCAGAAATCGAGTGCTAAGTTGAATCTGAAATTTATCGACCGACGTTCCGATTGACTCAGGAAGCAGAGCTTGTTCCGACATTTTCCCCACCTTTTTGAAATTTTAGACCCGTCAAACGCGCGGGATCACACTACAGATTGTATGCACTCACCGGTCCGCCGCCGCGTCGACCCGGGCTTTAGGTTTGACCGACTGGACACGTAGCCTAATGCGGTGGGCCTCACACCTTTAATCATTCCTAAGCAGGCATACGTGAACGCCCAGATTTGATCGCTCACCGTGGGAGGGTTCTGACTACAGTCTATCAGCAGCACATCACACCCCCGATTACATAATACACAGAGTCCCCCGCGCCGCTCGCGAAACACAACTCGGCTGTACTCACAGAGATGAAATGACGAATCGAGGAGCGGAAAACAACATGAGGTCGGCATGCATCGGTTGGCCGCAACTTTCAACCCTGTTCTAACCCGGACGCCATCACAGGTAGCATTTAACTTCGAATTCATAAAGTATCCAAATTACCCGCTAAGCATCCGCTGTTTCCTTGTGATAGATGACGAGAACCTCCCGGAAATGACCCCATCTGAGGTTAGCCGAACCTGGCGATAATTCCACTGGGCCAAGCCAAGACTTAGGAAGCCGCCGGGTGGCGCGACAGAGCAAGCAAAGAGCCCGGAGCACATCGCCGTACTGATAAACTGCCGGGGTGTGTCCTTTGATTTGGCAAGCCTTAAGTATTTCCGCTTTGTAGGCTCGCTTCGGTTTTCCGCTTCGGCCTTCCCTGTTGCTTTCGAGATCGCCGCCAAACATCGATAAAGATTAGCAGTTAGCGGCGGGAAGTGAACCACCCTGATCAACTCCTTCGGCAGTTCAAATAGCCCTCCCAGGTGTCCATAAGCCTCCGCCGCTTTTCGAGTGCATCCCCGCGGCGATAAGCGCGCTCGGTCATATCGCCCACAGTGTGAGCCAACGCCGCCTCGGCGATCTCACGAGCGAAGTCCGTTTCTTCGCCGCACCAGTCACGGAACGCCGAGCGGAAGCCATGCGGCGTAAAGTGGCCTTTTTCCATCCGACGCAGTTGCATGGTCAGTGACATGACCGACAACTGACCTGCCGTCGCTCCCCGAAACACAAAGCCTGTGGCTTTCGGCTGTTCACTATCGGAGGTCAAAAGCGATAGGAGCCGAACGGAGTCGAGTATTTCAATGGCTCGCTCGGTCAGTGGTACTCTGTGTTCACGCCCGGCCTTCATCCGTCTGGCTGGGACCGTCCAGACCTTTGCGTCAAGGTCCACCTCTTCCCACGTCATCCCCAAGACTTCGCCGGATCGCGCCGCACACAGGATGAGAAACTCCAGGGCAAGGGCCGACATATTTTCCCGCTGGCGCAAGTCCTGAACAAATGCTGGCACCTCTGAGTAGGGCATCGCCGCATGGTGACCGCGCGTTAGCTTATGTCGTTTCGGCAGCAGGTGATCAAGGTGGCCTTTCCAGCGGGCCGGATTAGCTCTGGAACGGAGCCCCTTCGCGGCGGCGGCGTCAAGCACCCTTTCAACCCGGCCTCTCAAACGCGATGCCGTCTCCGGTATGGTGTGCCAGATCGGCTTGAGGACCTTGAGAACATCTTGCGTGTCGATATCATTGACCGGCATTTCCCAGAGAGGCTTGCAGTATTCACGTAGCGTGTACCGCCATTGTGCCCGGTGTTTGTCGTTTCGCCATTGCAACTCTATGTCTGACAGCATTTGCTCCGCAAATACGCCGAAGGCAGGCTTTTCACGCTTGGCTTCCTCCTCCGCACGTCGCACGGCTAAGGGGTCCTGAGGGTTGGTCCGGTCCTTAAGGAGCCTCAGAGCATCCCTCGCGGCTTCTCTCGCATCGGCCAGCCCTATGGCCGGGAACGGCCCCAACCCCATTTCTTTCTGCGAGCCATTCCAGCGATAGATAAATAGCCACGATTTGCCCCCTGTCTTCGTGACCTGAAGGTACAGATTGTTTCCGTCTGAGTACCGGCCCGGCACGTTGAGAGCCTCAATCCGCTTCGTCGTAAAGGTCGCCATTCGTCATTCCCCTAATCTCACCCCAGCACTGACCCCAGCGGGAGCCAAAATTAGCCGGGAACCCAGATGGATGATTTCGGACGAATTGAATCACTTTCTACAAATAAATCAACGCACTCTCATACGAACTTAGACGACGCTGGACGCACTTCAAAAGGACTCTCTGTCCGCCATTATTTTCCCATTATCGGTTCAAATATCCAAGCTGCGGGTGGCTGCGGATCAGCTTCGTACCGCGCGTGGGCGGCATCGTCCTGCTGGTCATTTATTGCCTGAAAGGCATGGAGGGCCCCAACTTGTACGACGGTGGTCCGACCACGGCGCAGATCGCAGACACCTTCCAATAACAGGCGAGGCCGGGACAAAAGCCCCGGCCTCTTTTTTGACCTCAGTCCGGCATTACCAGTTGCGGCAGACCAGATTGCCGTTGCTGTTTTCCACCTGACTGCCGTTGCAATCGCTCAAGGACAGGGCCGTCAGGCGATAATCGCCCCATTTGTCACGGCAACGGGCCGTCAGACGGTCCCCCTGCAGGGAAATATCGCGGCAGGTATCGCGGTAATTGCCTGACGGCAGACGCCCGCCGCTATAGCCCGCGCCTTCGCATTGCAGGGTCCCGTTGAGATTTTCGACGCGACCGCCGCGACATTCACGCAAACGCAGGTCGGTGTAGTTATAGCCGCCTTCGCGCATCCGGCAGCGCGCCGTCAGGCGATCACCCTGCACCCGGATATCGCGGCAGGTCTGGAGATAGTTGCCGTCGGGCAGGCGGTCGTCGTTCCAGCCGCCGCCTCCGCCCCAGTTGCCACCCCAGTCACCGCCGCCCCGGCCGCCTTCGCAACGCAGGGTGCCGCGGTCATTTTCGACCGAGCCGCCGCGGCAATCGCGCAGCGAAAGCGTCGAATAGTTATAGTAGCCGCTCTTGGCGCGGCAGCGCGCGGACAGGACGTCTCCGCGAATTTCGATATCGCGGCAGCTTTCGCGATAGGAGCCGGCGGGCAACCCGCCCCAGCGGCGATCATCGTCGCGGTCCTGCCAGCGACCGCTGGCATAGCTGTCCTGAGCAGAGGCAGCCCCGGCAGACAGGCCACAGACCAGTGCAAGGGCGAAAAGGGTAAGAAGACGGCGCATGGGTTTCTCTCCGTGTGGTGAGGCCATCTAGCGCCCGTCTTTCTGAACCGTAGCTGAACAGCCGAACAGGTAGGTCTTCTACCTGCCCGCAGCGGATCAGGCCGCGACCGACACGGATGTCTGGCTTTGCACCTGATCCGCCAGTACCCTGGTCATGGATTGTATCCATTGAGTCGTCAGAGCCGCCAGCCTGGCCGCCGTGCCCTCATCGACGGTCGTACCTGTCGCCGACGACGCGGTGTCTTCGCTTTCAGAGGTCTGAGCGAACGCCTCCATAGGCGGAGGCGGCGGGCCTTCGGCGCGCCTCTTTTCATCAAAGGTCGATTTTTCGCTCTCGGTGACCGAGCCGTCGCCATCCGCATCCATCTTTGAGAAGAGTTCAGTGAGGCGCGCGGTTTTGTCGGTGTCTTCCGTATCTTCGGTTTCATCGCTCTCAGACGACGCCAGCATCTCATCGAGACTGACCGTGCCGTCCTGATTGGTGTCGAGTGCGTCGAAACGCATCGGTTTCTGACCACCACCCCCTCCGGCCGCGCCACCGGGCGGCGGGCCCATGGGCCGATCCTGCCCGCCTTCCTGAGCCTGCAACATGCCGCTCATGGTTTGTGACGACATCTGGCTCTGGAAGACACTCAGGCCTTCCTCTTCGCTTACCGAGCCATCGCTGTTGCTGTCCATACGGGCAAAGCGTTCAGCGATTTTCGCACTGTCTTCTGTGCCGCCCCTACCCTTCGTCTTTTCGCTGGCGGAGGCGGTCATCTCCTCCAGCGTTATTCCGCCGTCGCTGTTTGCGTCGATCTTCGAAAACATCTTCGCGTGCATTTGCGACATAGCGGAGGCCGACATAGATCCAATCTGCATCTGTCATCTCCGTTCAAGTACTTGCCTCTAATGACAAGTGCCAAAACGGAAGCAATTCCTTATTAACAAAGCATTTATTTAATAACAATTTCAATGACTTGCATAATTTGTCACAATTTTGCCTTATTCAATGCTTTCGGACCCACTTTCACTACACCCATTACACAAATCCCGACAAATTTTCCGTCAGGCAAAAACGCCTGATCGCAGGGGCGCTAAATTTTCCCCTTGCATGTCAGTCACGCCATAATCACACCATCTAAAAATCACATAGAGACCCGACAACAGACCCAAATCGGCGGAACCAGAGTCATGACCTTCAAAAAAATTTCCCTTTGCGGCCTTCTGATCGCTTGTCTCGCCCCTTCGGCCATGGCTCAGCCCCCGCGTTCCGCCCCGCCGCCGACCGGCGAAGCGCCGCCAGAAACGCCCAGTGGTCGCACCGTCGGACAGGCCGTCTTCTTCAGTCCGTCGGGCGAAGTGTTCAAGGCCCCGCTAAAAGACCCCTACCCGGTCGTGCTGTGGTTCAACGGCGCCGACACCAATAAGGACGGGGCTCTGAGTCCGGATGAGTTTCTGGCCGACGCCATGCGCTTTTTTGCCATCGTGGACCGCGACGGCCGGGGGGTGATCACCTCGCAGGACAATACCTATTACGAAACCGAGCTGGCCCCCGAAATCACCGGCTTCAGCCCGCTGGTGGCGCAGCCCAGAAACCCGCGTACCACCGATGAGGATGGCGACAAGACCGGGGCGGCCAACCGCTATATCAAGAGCGTGCAGGGCGCGGCGCAGTTCAGTCTGATCAATGAGCCGCAGCCCATCCGTGCCGCCGACGCCAATTTTGACTATCGCATCACGATCGAGGAATGGACCCGCGCCACGTCGCAGCGCTTCCGACTGCTGGACGCCAACAAGGACGGCAAGCTGACCCTGGATGAGTTGCCCAAAACACCTCTGCAAAAAGGGCTGGAACAACGCGCCGCCGAACGCGAAAAGGACCAGAAGAAAAAAGGCGGCCTGTTCGGCGGCTGGTAAGACGTTTTAAAATCAAACGTTTAGTATTATTTGAAACAGGTTGCCATGTTGTTGCATTGGCAACCTGTTTCATTTGTGTCACAAGAAACTTTCCAGCAAATTTTTGCGAAACTGTGCAAAATTATTGCGGTTAGCGCGCATAAAAAAGCAAATTCCATCTAATTACACCCCTTAAGCGCGTTTATTCTCGCCGCCCCTGTCGGAACATGCTAACTGCCCTGCCTTCCAAAAGACCGGAACGATAAGTGGCGAAGACAGTGAAACAGGTTCATAAACTCGGATTGTTCGGGCTGGGGGCCTTCGGGCGGCTGATTGTCCGACATCTCGCCCCCTATTTCGACATTCTGGCCTGTGACCCGTCGCCCGAGGCCAGGGCCTACGCCAAACGCCACAATGTCTCACTGGTCTCGCTCGAAGAGGCAGCCGCCTGTCAGGTGGTGATCCTCGCCACGCCGATCCGCACCCTGAAAGACCTGGCTGCGAAGATCGCGCCGCATGTGCCGCTCAATGGTCTGGTCATCGACGTCGGCTCGGTCAAGGTCAAGCCGGCCGCGTGGCTTCAGGAGGCCCTGCCGCCGCAGGTGTCGATCCTGTGCACCCACCCGTTGTTCGGACCGCAATCGGCGCGCTATGGCATACACGATATGGAAATCGTCGTGTGTCCGGTGCGCGTGCGGCACCTGACACCAATCGTGCGCTTTCTGGAAAAGACGCTTGATCTGAAAGTGTCGATGGCGACACCCGAAATCCACGATCGCGCCCTCGCCGCGGTGCAGGGCCTGACGCACATGATCGCCAAGGTCCTGAGCGGCCTTGAGCCCCTGCCGCGCGTCCATACCACGCGCTCCTACGACCTGATGATGCAGGGCGTGGGGCTGGTCCAGGGCGATTCGGATGAGTTGTTTATGTCGATCGAGCGCGATAATCCGTTTGCGTCCGAAATCCGCAAGCGCTTCTTTGCCGAGATCGACAGCCTGCGTGAGCGGCTGGAAGCGCACCGTCAAGCGGATTGATCGCTGCCTTACCCGCAGCCGCGCGCCTAAGCTTCGCTAGAGAAGGTCAGGTTTTGCGTTCCGTGCGATCACATCTTCCGCTGACATCCGGAAATAGGTTACATCAGGTGCCGAAAAAGCAGCGACCAATTGCGCTCGAAGCGCGGTAAAGGCTGCGTCTGTCAGGTCCACCCTCTCTTCGTCGCTCCATTCGCCGTTACAATCACTCATCTCCCTACCCCTCCACCGCCTTGATACTGCGTTTGGTAGTACGCAGGATACGCGGGACGCGGCCGTCGGGGGCGTATTTGAGCAGGTCCTGACGGAACTCGTCGCGCTTTTCGTGCACGGAGGCCAGCACCAGCCCCATCGGTACGCCCAGATCGACCAGCGTGTTTTCCGCCAGTTGCAGCGAGGCCTCGATGGTTTCAGGCACCGCGTCGGTCACCCCCAGTTCGTAGAGTTTTTCCGCGTGACCGGCATCCTTGGCACGGACGATCAGACCGACATCCTGACGTACCTGACGCACGGCGGTCACTACGGCGTCGGTGAAGGTCGCATTCGACACGGTCACCACCACCGCACGCACATTGTCCACGCCCATACGGTGCAGCATATCGACGTGCGAGGCGTCGCCATACCAGGCTTCGACACCGTCCTTACGCGCCCGTGACGCCACCCGTGCATTGGCGTCAATCACCGCAAAGGATATGTCGTGCCGACGCAGCATGTCCGCCACCAGCTCACCCACACGGCCGTAGCCGACCACCAGCACATCAACCTGCTCAGAGACATGGGCCGGCGCGACGCTGGTGGCCGTTTCGGCCGTCGTCGTCTTGCGATTTAAACGCGCTCCGACCCCGGCCAGAAGAGGCACCAGGAACATGCTGACAATGGCCGAAACAATAACCGCGTGACCAAAGCCGACGGGCACCAGCTTGCGCCCCACCGCTTCGTCGATAATTACGAAGGCGAATTCCCCTGCGGGTGCCAGTACCAGCGCCGCCTCCAGCGCCCCGCGCCAGCTCAGGCCGAAGCCGCGCGCCAGCGGTGTGACCACAGCCACCTTCAGTACGATCAGGCCGAGCGTCAGGCCCAGCACCAGTACCGGCTCGGACATCACGGCCGCAAAGTCGAGACGCGCCCCCACGGTAACGAAGAACAGGCCCAGCAACAGGCCCTTGAAGGGCTCCACCATCATTTCGATTTCGCGCCGGTACTCGGTTTCGGCCAGCAGCACCCCGGCGATAAAGGCCCCCAGCCCCATGCTTAAGCCCGCCCAGACCGCCAGTTGCCCGGACACCAGTACGACAAGGAAGCAGGCGGCCATGAAAAGCTCGGCGCTCTTGGCCATGGCTGCCGAACGGAACAGGGGGCGCATCAGAAGACGCCCGCCCACCACCAGCAGCGCCATGGCCACCACCGCCGGAATGAGGGTCAGAAGTCCGCTGATGCCGAAGGACTCGCCCCCGGACGCCAGCACCACCACCGTGATCAGTATGGGCGCGACGGCCAGATCCTGCGCCAGCAAAACGGCAAACACGCTGCGGCCGGTCGGGGAATTGAGACGTTTACGCTCGGCCAGAACGGGCATGACCATGGCCGTGGACGACAGGGCCAGCCCCATCGCCACGGCGACTGCGCCGCCAAGGCTGTGGCCGATCAGCAGAAACAGGCCGGTCAGCACCGCCGCGCTGAAGACGATCTGCGATACCCCCAGCCCGAAGACCATCCGCCGCAACGCCTTCAGACGTTCCCAGGTCAGTTCCAGCCCGATGGAGAACAGCAGAAAGACGACACCCAGTTCCGCCAGTTGGTGGACGTCCTGCGTCTGGGAGATCGTGAAAACCGAGAGGAAGGGGATCGTATCTTCCAGCCGCCCCAGACCGAACGGCCCCAGCAGCGCGCCCACCAGCAGGAAACCCAGAACCGGCGATACGCGAAAGCGCAGGAAGAAGGGCACGAACACCGCTGCCGCAATGAGAAAGGCGATCCCCGACGACGATGTGCCGGCGTGCGCCACGTGTTGCGCGCTGCCCTCAGGCAGCAGATTCGTCACCAAGGCGAGTTCCCCTCCATACAGACAAACGAATTTCCCCTGTCCGGCAAGGTGACCCATGCCACGCAATTATGAAAGAAAATTTATGAGACGCCGCCCAAAAAATGCGCCATGGTGCCGCTTTGTTGCAAATGAACCCATCTGCCAATCAAAAAACCGCAACCGCTTCCCCAATCCCCGGAAAAGACCATGCGTAAATCCATACTGCTGACCACTGCCCTTTCCCTCAGCCTCTTTGCCGCCGCCGCGCAGGCCGATGAGCGCGCCTGCCTCGACGCGCACTGCTTCCAGCAGAGCCTTTCGGCGCTGGACGCACTGGGCCTGAATGGTGACACCCTGACGGGCGGCGACACCGGCTCTGACTCGACCGTGGCGCAGACCTTCGGCACCTGGGGCTTTGACGTAAAGGGCATGGATACCTCGGTCAATCCGGGTGACAACTTCTTCCGCTACGCCAATGGCAAGGCCATCGACGCCATCGTCATCCCGGCAGACCGCACCTCCTACGGGGCGTTCGTGGCGCTGCGCAACCTGTCCGACAACCGCCTGAAGGCGATCATCGACGAGCTGGCCACCAAGCCGAACCTGAGCGGCGACGAAAAGAAGATCGCCGACCTCTATAATTCGATGATGGATGTAAGCACGCGCAATGCGCTCGACATCGCGCCGCTGGCCCCCACCCTGACCAAAATCCGCGCCATCAAGACCAAGTCGGAAATGGCCGCCTATATGGGCAGCGTCATGGGGCAGTTCGGTTCGGCGATCTTCGCCCCGGCCATCTATGACGACCAGAAGAACCCCAATATCAACATCCTCTACATGTATCAGTCGGGCCTGACCCTGCCGGACCGCAACTACTATCTGGAGGACAATTTCAAGGAAAAGAAGGCGCTCTACGAAGCCTATGTCACCGACGTCCTGCGCATGGTCGGCTATCCCGACGCGGCCAAGACGGCCAAGGACATCGTGGCCTTTGAAACCGAGATCGCCAAGGTATCGTGGACGCGCATCGAAAGCCGCGACGACGACAAGACCTATAACCCGATGACGGCCAAAGAAATCGCCGCTTTCGCGCCGGGCTTCGACTTCCCGACCTTCTTCAAGGCCTCGAAACTCGACAAGGCCAAGAAGATCGTCGTCGCGCAGAACACGGCCTTCCCGAAGATCGCCAAGGTCTATGCCGACACGCCGCTGGAAACGATCAAGGCCTGGCAGACCTTCAAAACGGTCAACGAAGCCGCGCCGTACCTGTCTGAGCGCTTCTCGACCCGCGCCTGGGAATTCAATTCGCGCGACCTGTCCGGCGCCAAGGCCCAGCGTCCGCTGTGGAAACGCTCGATCTCGGTGACCGAAGGCTCTCTGGGTGAAGCGCTGGGCAAGGCCTATGTCGAACGCTACTTCCCCGCCGAATCCAAGTCGATGATGGAAAAGCTGGTCGCCGACCTGAAGACCGCCATGGGCAAGCGCATCGACGGCCTCGACTGGATGAGCGCCGAAACCAAGGCCAAGGCGCACGAAAAGCTCGGCAAGTTCGGCGTTAAGATCGGCTATCCGGACAAGTGGAAGGACTATTCGGCGCTGGAGATCAAGGCGGGCGATCTGTTCGGTAACGTCACGCGCTCGGCGCAGTTCGAATGGGCCGACAGCCTGAACAAGCTGGACAAGCCGGTCGATCCGCTGGAATGGGGTATGACGCCGCAGACGGTCAACGCCTACTACTCGCCGACCCGCAACGAAATCGTCTTCCCGGCCGCCATCCTGCAACCGCCCTTCTTCGACCCGAAGGCCGATGCGGCGGTCAATTATGGTGCCATCGGCGGCGTGATCGGCCACGAAATCACCCACGGCTTCGACGATCAGGGCCGCAAGTCGGACGGCGACGGCATCCTGCGCGACTGGTGGACGGCAGAAGACGCCGCCAAGTTCGACGCCAAGGCCAAGATCTATGGCGAACAGTACGACACCTATGAGCCGGTTCCGGGTGCCAAGGTGCAGGGCGGTCTGACCATGGGCGAAAACATCGCCGATCTGGGGGGCGTGCAGATGGGCCTGACTGCCTATCGTCTGTCGCACCCGGACGGTGGCCCGGTGCTGGACGGCTTCACCGGCGATCAGCGCGTCTTCCTGGGCTTTGCCGGCGTCTGGGCCTCGAAGTACCGCGAGGACGCCATCCGTCAGCAGGTGGTGTCTGACCCGCACTCGCCGGCGGAATTCCGCGTCATCGGGCCGATGCGCAATATCGACGACTGGTACAAGGCCTTCGGCGTCACCAGCGGCAAGTACTACCTGAAGCCGGAAGATCGCGTCCGCATCTGGTAAGCGTAAGCTGTGCCCGCTTCAAAGCCCTTCGGTTCACACCGGAGGGCTTTTTTCTGCCCGGTGATCAGTCCTCCTTGGGGAAACAGATGCCCGCAATGCGCACCACCGCGCCGATGGCCAGCAGGAAGCCGCCGATCTCGGCCTGATGCGCGTAACGCGTAAAGTGACCGGCCATTTCATCGGCGTAGGAGACGCCGTGCTGTAACTGACCCAGCACAATGTAGATCATCACCAGCGGCGCAAAGGCCAGCGCACCACCCAGCACCATCATTGTGCGTGAAGACGATTTAAAACGAACCATGACGAACACCCTTCGCCTGAATATCCGCGCCCTGAACAACCCGCGCGTGGGGTAGAAATCTGATGAGGTATGGGCGGAACCGGGGGACACCGGCCCCGCCCTTTCCCCTCCGGAGCGGAACTCCGCCCCCGGAGTATTCCGATCCGATCCATGAACAGCGCTTTCGCGTGGGGACATGATGTGCTATGAACGCCGTTCACAATTGTGTTGTTGCATAGATTTGAACATTGTTCAATATTAAAAATGAACGACGTTCAAATTTTTAATCCGTCAGGTTCCGAGTAGAATGTCTGTTGCCCCCTCCGCCATGACCCGCCGCCGCGAAGCCCAGTTCGAAGCGCTTATGCAATCCGCCGAAAAACGGATCTGCGAAGAGGGCGTGGGGGCTTTGAAAGCGCGTGACCTGGCGGCAGATATCGGCGTCGCGCTGGGGGGGCTTTATAATATCGTCGCCGATATGGACGATCTGATGCTGCGGCTGGCGCAACGCACCATGGGGCGGCTGGATGCGGCACTGGAGGCCGGCGCCGTCTCAGCCGCAGCAGAACAGCCGGCGGAGGTGCTGGAGGCGATCGCGCTGGCCTATTACGATTTTGCACGGCAAAATCTTCAGCTCTGGCGCGCCCTGTTCGAAATGCGGCTGAAAAACCCGGCCCTGCCCGAATGGAATATCCAAGCCCAGCTTGGGCTGTTTCGCCACATGAATGCACCTATGGCGGCGCTGATGCCCGCTTCGTCAGAGGCCGAGCGCGTACTGGTGGCGCGCACCCTGTTTTCCGCCGTGCACGGCATTGTGGCCGTCGGTCTGGAAGAGCGGCTGATCGCCGTGCCGCCACAGGCTCTCGCCCAGCAAATCTGCTGGCTGGTGCGTGCCGCGTGTAAGGACCTTAAGGAAAACTGACGCCGGCGTCAAAACGGGCGCACGCCCGTCCTGGAAACGGCAAACGAAAAGAGGCCCGGCATGGGGGATAAACAATGCCGGGCCTCTTTCCTTGTTAAGCAGGCGTTTCCTCCCCGAAACGCCGGGAACTGACTTCATCTCTCTGGCGAAGTTCCGTTCTCTTGAGACGGAGAAAACAGTTTTTTTGGGGCTGTGTCAACGCTTTTATCGCCCTGCGTCAAAAATAATTTTGTCGAACACGGTTTTGTCAAAAAACCGTAAAGAGCGTTAATTTTTCTGACAGCGATGTCACGCTTGACGTTTGGGAAACTTTTTCACGAATTCACAATGGATTTCAGATGGTTGATAGCCTCTGCGCGCGGCAAAGTGACCTGCCCCGGCCGCGCTTCGCGCCATTCCTTATTATCCGTAATTTGACTCGCCAAGAGCCGTCCCTGATCGAGATCCTTGATCGTAACGGTATTATTTGCCAGTTCGTCACCGCCCAGCATGACAACGGCTGGGGATAAGCGCCGGTCGGCGTACTTCATTTGCGCCTTCATGCCCGAACGACCGAGGTAAACCTCAACCGCCAGACCTGCCGCACGGATGTCCGCCGCCAGACGGAAATATTCGCCCATGTCCGATTCGGAGAAGGCGATGATCACGATGGGCCCGCGCACGGCCTGAATCGCGCCCTCTTCGGCCAAGGCCAGAGCCGCCGCCAGACGCGAAACGCCGAACGAGAAGCCGGTCGCCGGGACGCGCTCACCCGTGAAGCGCGCGACAAGATCGTCATAGCGCCCGCCGCCCCCGACCGAGCCGAAGCGCACGAGGTTGCCCTTCTCGTCGCGGGTTTCCATCAGCAGTTCGGCCTCGAACACCGGGCCGGTATAGTATTCCAGCCCGCGCACGATGGACGGATCGAAAATGGCTTCGGCCTCTGACACGCCCAGCCCGGTCAGCGCCGTCGAAATGCGCGACAGGTCCTCAAGACCCGCCTGCCCTTCCGCGGACTCGCTCAACACCGCGGCCAGCTTTTCGAGCACCGCCCCGCGTTCAGCCTGACCGCCCGCACTGTCGCGGCCCGCGGCCACAAAGCCCAGCACCGCCGCAATGGCCTTGTCGCTCAGACCCGCGCCCTTGGTGAAGTCGCCCGACTCGTCCTTGCGCCCGCCGCCCAGCAGCAGCTCGACGCCTTCCAGGCCCAGCCGGTCCAGCTTGTCAATGGCGCGCAGCACGCCCATCTGCTGCGCCGGAGAGTCGGCCCCCAGCGCGCTCAAGAGGCCATTAAGCAGCTTGCGGTTATTGATCTTGAGCACGGTCGGCAGCGCATTGGCGCGGAACCCGGCCACGGCCAGGGCGATGATTTCCGCATCGGCTTCCGGGCGGTCGGTGCCCACCGTATCGGCATCGCACTGCATGAATTCGCGCAGACGGCCCGGCCCCGGCTTTTCATTGCGCCACACCGGCCCGAAGGCGTAACGACGGAAGGGCTTGGGCAGGGTGTCCCAGTTCTGCGCCGCAAAGCGGGCCAGCGGGGCGGTGTGATCGTAACGCAGCGCCATCCACTGATCATCGTCGTCCTGCAACGAGAAGACGCCGACATTGGGACGATCGGCGTCGGGCAGGAATTTGCCCAGCGCGTCGGCATATTCAAAGGCCGAGGTTTGCAGCGCTTCGAAGCCAAAGGACTCATAGACTTCCGAAACCCTGGCGATCAGACGGCGTTCGACCGCGATCTGTGAGGCGCGTTTGTCGGCAAAGCCGCGCGGCGCGCGCGCTTCAGGACGAAATTCGGTAAATTCAGCGGAGTTGGGGGCGTTTTCAGTCATGCTGCGCGATTAAAGCAAACTAGGGACAGAGACAAGGGAGGAGTGCGTTACGAAAAAGCGCCCCGGAGGGTCCGGAGCGCTTGTGATCGTGAAACGTGACGCGGTGGGTTACGCCTCGGCCTCTTCCGACTTCTTGCGGCGGGTGCGACGCTTGGGCGCTTCGCCCTCTTCCGCTACCGTTTCCGGGACTTCGGCGGCGGCCACCGGCACCGGGGCGCGCAGGAAGGCCGGCAGGTGGCTGGTGTCGGCAGCGGCGTCGCTTTCGACCGCACGACGACGGCCACGGCCACGGGCTTCCGGCTGAGCCTCGGCCACAGGCGCTTCGGGCGCGGGCGTGATCGGGGCCGCTTGCGGGGTGACCACGTCAAAGCCCGCCACTTCGGCCGGCGCAGACCCGCCGTTGAGCGGTTCGGTGGAGGCGATCGGACCGGAGGTCACGGAAACCTCCTGCTCGCTCAGGCGTTGCTGACGACGGCGCTCATAGCGTTCACGGCGGCTTTCGCGACGCGGACGGTCGTCACCATTTTCGCCACGCTCGGCATAGATGCGATCCCGGTCGCCACCATTACGGTCGCGGTCACCGCGGTCATTGCGCTCGCCCCTATCTCTGTCACGGTCCCGGTCTCTGTCACGATCGCGGTCGCGATTGCGGTCACGGTCTCTGTCGCGATCCCGGCGGTTGTCATAACGCGGCTGATCGCCCTCGCTGCCCTCGGACTCAGCGGTTTCGCCCTCGGTTTCGGTCGTCTCGACCTCGGTATCGAGGTCCTCATCGAAATCGAAGCCCGTCGAGAACGGGTCGCGTTGAAGGAATTCCGAAACCGGACGCTGCGGCTGCATCTGACGGATCAGGCGGAAATAGTGCTCAGCGTGTTGGAGGTAGTTTTCGGCCAGCACGCGGTCGCCCGACGAATTGGCGTCGCGGGCCAGTTGCTGATACTTTTCGTAGATGGTCTGCGCGTTGCCGCGCACCTTCGCCCCGTCCGGCCCGTTCGATTCGTAGGCGCGATTGGGGTTGTTCTGATTACCAGAGGGCTTGCGATTACGGCTGCGTTGCCGTTTCATACCCCGAAAATCTTTCATGCGATGTAACCGTTTAGGGCAAGGCCCCGCTGAACCTGGTGCGGGGCGAATCTGTTTATGTGCCGCAGGCCCTGTTTGCTGTAATGCCGCAGGGCCCTAAATGAAGTGCCGGATGTGCGTGTGTGGTTGTGCCGTTTTCAGGGGTTCACGCTGTGGCCTGCACCGGGCTTTGCCCCCCTACGCAGGCGCTCAGGTTTCCGCCTATGGGCACAGCGTTTTCGTCTGTGCATGATCCCGGAAGCGGTTAAAACCGTCCGTTAATCCGTCCACGATGGCAGGAGACTTTTCACTGTTAGCGCCAAACCCGCCCGTTTCCAAGAGAAATTTTCGGAAACAGGCGGATTTCAACGGTATATCTATTGCATGACGAGCTTCTGACCGACGACGATGCGCGGCAGGTCGGACAGGTCCTTAAAGGTCACTACGTTGAAAAAGCCCGCCTTTTTCATCAGGTCTTCGACCGCGGCCGATTGATCATAGCCAATTTCCATCCACGCCGTGCCCCCGGCCTTGAGAATGCGGAAGGCTTCCGGGATCATCTCGACATAGGCATCAAGGCCCGATTCGCCGCCATCGAGCGCCAGATGCGGGTCGTGGTCGCGCACTTCGGGGTCAAGCGTCGGGATGACCTCGCTGCGGATATAGGGCGGATTGGAGGCGACAAAATCGAAGCTGGCATCCGCGAGCCCCGCGCCCCACGAGGTGCGCAGGAAGGCCGCGCGCCCGTCGAGGCCGAGATTGGCCGCATTGTCGCGCGCCACGGCCAAAGCCTCTTCGGAGACGTCGGTGCCCAGCCCCTTGGCCGCCGGACGCTCAGACAGGACCGACAGCAGGATGGCCCCGGAGCCGACGCCGAGGTCGGCCAGCGTGAAGGCCTGCCCCTCCTCCGTCGTCTTGAGGATCATATCGACGATGCACTCCGTCTCCGGACGCGGCACCAGCACGGAGGGCGTCAGGTCGAGCAGCAGCTTCCAGAAGCCCTTTCGGCCCAGAATACGCGCCACCGGCACGCGCCTTTCGCGGCGAGTCAGATAGTCGTCGAGCGTCGCCTTCTGCTCCGCCGTCAGCAGCTTGTACGGATCGGTCAGGATATCGGTGCGCGTATAGCCGGTCGCCGCCTCTAGCAGCAGCCGGGCGTCGATGGCCGGCGAGTCGATATGGGCGGCCTTCAGGCGGGTCTGGGCACCCTTCCAGGCGGAAACAAGAGTCAGGTCAGTGTCGGTCATATGTTTATTCCCCCTCGCCCCGTGTACGGGGAGAGGGCCGGGATGAGGGGAAGGGACGGCGTGCGGAACTACAACAAATCCCGCCGGGCGACGATCATATAGTTGACGGCGGTATCGTTTGAAAGGGCCCAGGTCGCCGTGAAGGGATTGTAGCTCACCCCCACCGCCGGATCGGGCGTCAGGCCGGTGCCTTCAAGGAAGCCTTCGATCTCTTCGGGCTTGAGAAACTTGTTCCAGTCGTGCGTGCCCTTCGGCACCCATTGCAGCACGTATTCCGCGGCCACAATGCCCAGTGCGTGGGCCTTCAGCGTGCGGTTCAGCGTGGCGATGAACAGCAACCCGCCCGGCTTGACCAGAGAGGCGCACGTCTTGAGGAAACTTTCCGGGTCATTGACGTGTTCGATGACCTCCATGGTCAGCACCACATCAAAACCGGACTCTTTGGACGCCACTACCTGCTCGACCGTCTGGGCCAGATAGCGGATATCGAGCCCGACCTCAGCCGCATGGGCCTTCGCCGTGCCGATATTCTTTTCCGAGGCGTCGATACCGGTAACGTCAAAGCCCATGCGCTTCATCGGCTCGGACAACAGGCCGCCCCCACAACCAATGTCGATCAGGCGCAAATCGCCAAAAGGCGCCACCGCGCGCGGATCGCGCAGGAAGTGATCGACGCAGGTGTCGCGGATAAAGCGGACACGGTTGGGATTGAACTTGTGCAGGGGGGCGAACTCACCCTTGGGGTCCCACCACCTGGCCGCCAGAGCCGAAAAGCGTGCCACATCCTCGGCGTCAATGCTCGGCCCGGCGGGGGCGTCGGCGGTCAATTCCGTCTCATTTGCAACTGATTTTGCTTGGTTTTTTGCCGCTTTGGCCATGTCACGCTCCGAAAACAGCCACTCCGGGCAGGGGAATAGCGCAAAAAGCAGCGTCCGTATGCGCTTTTTTCGCAAAAAAGCTTCACAGGCGCGCACACGGGCAGTAAAGCGGGCGCGCATTTTTGCGTACATCCTTGTACTGCTTATACCAAGGGTCATTGAAAATGACTCTTGGTATTCGTTTCGCGAATGTCTTATGCCTTTGATACATATAAGACATTCGCGAGTTTTTTTAATGCCCGGATGCGTCAGCATCTTCGGGCGTTGGTATTAAAGAGAAAGACGGATTAATGACTCGTCTCGTGATGAAGTTCGGCGGCACGTCGATGGCCGACCTCGAACGCATCCGCAGGGCGGCCCGGCTGGTGGCCGCTGAATACGATGCCGGTCACCGCGTCGCGGTCGTTGTGTCGGCCATGTCGGGCAAGACCAACGAGTTGGTCGCCTGGACCGATGGCGCGGGCAAGGCCACAGGCAAGGGTGCCGAAGGCGACGACGAATATGATGTGGTCGTGGCTTCCGGCGAACAGGTGACGGCCGGCCTTCTGGCCATGACGCTGCGCAATATGGGCTATGACGCCCTTTCGATGATGGGCTGGCAGGTGCCGATCCTGACCTCGGACGTGCATGGCAAGGCGCGCATCCTCGACATCCCGCCGGCCAGGCTGGAAACCGCGCTTGATGCCGGTCAGATCGTCGTTGTGCCGGGCTTTCAGGGTGTCACCGAGTCGGGCCGCATCACCACGCTGGGCCGCGGCGGTTCGGACACCTCAGCGGTCGCCGTGGCGGCGGCGGTCAAGGCCATCCGCTGCGACATCTATACCGACGTCGATGGCGTCTATACCACCGACCCGCGCGTCGAATCCAAGGCCCGCCGCCTGAAGAAGATTTCCTTTGAGGAAATGCTGGAAATGGCGTCGCTGGGGGCCAAGGTGCTGCAAACCCGCTCGGTCGAACTGGCCATGGGGCAGCGCGTGCCGGTGCGCGTCCTGTCTTCCTTCGTGGAGCCGGGCGAAAATACTGATCAGGGCACCATCGTGTGCGACGAGGACGAAATCGTGGAAAAGCATATTGTTTCCGGCGTGGCCTTCAGCCGTGATGAAGCCAAGATCACCCTTCTGGGCCTGCCGAACAAGGTCGGCGTCTCCGCAGCGGTCTTCTCGAAACTGGCCGCGGCCAATATCAATGTCGATATGATCGTGCAGTCGGAAAAGCGCTCCGGCGAATACGCCAACCAGCTCTTCACCGTCGGCCGCCGCGACGCCAAGGCTGCCGCCGAAATCATGGAAGCCGCCCGAGCCGAAATCGGCTTTGACGCCATCAAGGTCGATGAAAACGTCGCCAAGGTGTCGATCGTCGGCGTCGGGATGCGCTCGCACACGGGGGTCGCCGAAACCATGTTCCGCGCCCTGTCGGAAAAGGGCATCAATATTCAGGTCATCTCGACCTCGGAAATCAAGATCTCGGTCCTGATCGACGAAGCCTATACCGAACTGGCCGTGCGCGCCCTTCACGCGGCCTACGATCTGGACAAGATCGGACAGTAAGCGCTGTTCGGGTAAGGTAGAAGGCCGCGTGCTTTGAGTACGCGGCTTTTTTCTTTGGGCTCTATGGGTTTGTGCCGATTTGTTTCCGCGTTGTGACCGCGTAAAGTCTTCGTGACTTGTCTCAGGGGACAAGCCTCTGTAGACAGCCGCGAAAACGTTTCCCATTATGGGGAAAACGGCACACGGTTGTATGGGGAGCCGAAGCGTTGAGTCCAAGTCTGGTTCAGGGTGCGCGCGGTCAGCGCGGTCTGCTGCGGCAGATCCGCGAAGTCATGGCCGATGGCTCTTCGGCTCAGGCGCGTCTGGACCGCGTGGTGGAAATCATCGCCCGCTCGATGATTGCCGAAGTCTGCTCCATCTATCTGCGCCGCACCTCCGAAGAACTGGAACTGTTCGCCACCGAAGGCCTCAACCGCGAAGCCGTGCACAACACGCGCCTGCGTCTGTCGGAAGGTCTGGTGGGCGAGGTCGCCCGGTCGGGGCAGCCGCTGAACCTCAACGACGCGCCGTCGCACCCCAGCTTCTCCTACCGTCCGGAAACGGGCGAAGACCCCTATAACTCCTTCCTCGGCGTGCCGCTGCTGCGCGGCGGGCGCACCATCGGCGTGCTGGTCGTGCAGAACATGGCCATGCGCACCTATGGCGAGGATGAGGTCGAGGACCTTCAGATCATCGCCATGGTGCTGGCCGAAATGGTGGCCGGCGATCTGGTCAGTGACGATGAACTGAAAGACATCGAAATCGCGCCGCAGCGGCCGGAGCGCCTGAAGGGGTCGAGCTTTGCCGACGGTCTGGCCATCGGCACGGTAATCCTGCACGAGGTGCCGGTGACGCCCGATCACCTGCTGTCGGACGACGCCATCGCCGAAGAGGCGCGGCTTCTGACCGCCATCGGCGACTTGCGCGACCAGATTGATCAGATGTTCGAAGGCCAGCACGGTCTGGCCGGGCCGACCTTCGATGTGCTCGAAACCTATCGCATGTTTGCCCACGACCGGGGCTGGACGCGCAATCTGGTCGAGGCGGTGCGCTCCGGCCTGACCGCCGAGGCGGCGGTGGAGCGCGTGCGCAACGAGCAGCGCGCCAAGCTCAACAACGCCCGCGACGCCTATATGCGCGAGCGTCTGCACGACCTCGAAGACCTCGGCAATCGTCTGCTGCGCGTGCTGGCGGGCCGCAATACGGTCGCCCGCGAAATCCCCGACAATGCCATTCTGGTGGCGCGCGATCTGGGCCCGGCGGACCTGCTGGAATACGACCGCAAGAAGCTGAAAGGCATTTTGCTCGAAGAAGGTTCGGCGGCCAACCACGCGGCCATTGTCGCCCGTGCGTTACAAATCCCGTGCGTTGGGCGGCTCGACCGCCTGCGCGATAAGGTCAATCAGGGCGATCAGGTCGTCGTCGATGGTGAAACCGGCGAAGCCTACTTACGCCCCCGCCCCGATATTCTGGGGGCCGCCGTCGCGCGCATGGACATGCGGGCCGCCCGCCGGGCCGAGTTCGAAAAGCTGAAAGACGTCGATGCGGTGACGCGCGACGGCCACCGTGTGGCGCTTCTGATGAATGCCGGTCTGGAGTTCGATCTCGAAATCATGCACGAGACGGGCGCGGAAGGCATCGGCCTGTTCCGTACCGAGTTTCAGTTCATGGTCTCCGAAGACCTGCCGCGCCTGAAGCGTCAGACCGAGCTTTATGAGCGGGTGATGGACGCGGCAGGCGACAAGCCGGTCATCTTCCGCACGCTCGACCTCGGCGGTGACAAGATCCTGCCCTATATGGAGACCGAGCGCGAGGAAAACCCAGCGCTGGGCTGGCGCGCCATCCGCATGGGGCTGGACCGCCCGGCCCTGCTGCGGATGCAGGTGCGCGCCCTGCTCACGGCCGCGCGAGGCCGCGAACTGCGCATCATGTTCCCCATGGTGGCCTCGGTCGATGAGTTCCGTCAGGCGCGTGAACTGGTCGATATTGAATGTCAGTGGGCACGCCGCCGCGGCCGACCGCTGCCGCAGGTGTTGCGCGTTGGCGTAATGATCGAATGCCCGTCGCTTTTGTTCCACCTCGACGCCCTGCTGCCGATGGTCGATTTCGCCAGCGTCGGCACCAATGACCTGACGCAGTACCTGTTTGCCGCCGACCGCACCAATCCGCGCATGTCGGATCGCTATGACGTGCTGTCGCCGCCCATGCTCCGTGCCCTTTCGACCATCCAGAAGGCCGCCGAGGATTCGGGTACGCCGGTTTCCGTCTGCGGCGAAATCGCCGGCAAGCCGCTGGAGGCCTTCGTGCTGATCGCGCTGGGCTTCAACCGCCTGTCCATGCCGCCCGCCGGCATCGGTCAGGTCAAGCGCATGATCCTGTCGCTCGACCGCGAACAGGCGTCCAAGGCTATCCGCAAGCTGATGGGCTCCTCCTATGGCTCGCTGCGTTCCGAAGTTCTGGCGCTGGCGCGCAAGCTGAATGTGAATCTGTAATTTCACCTCTGCATAAGCGCCGAAAAGGGATGAAATTTTCAAACAGGACGTCGTTTTCGATCGTATAAAGGCGTGCTTCAACTGTTCGGGTGGCCGCGTGTTCCGATTTCTTGCCTTCGTTTTTGCCTTTATCGCGCTGGGCTCCGCCGTTCAGGCCGCGCCGGTCAAGACGGCGCACCTGACGACCGAACTGATCGCCGAAACGACGGTTACACCGGGCGGTCAGACGTGGCTGGCCATCCGGCATACGCCGCTCAAGGGCTGGCATACCTACTGGCAAAACCCCGGCGATACGGGCTTGGCCCCGAAGGTCACATGGACCCTGCCCACTGGCGTCACCGTGTCGGAACTGGTCTTCCCGACCCCCGAAGTGCAGCCCTATATGGGGCTGACCAATTTCGGCTATAGCGGCGAAACGGCACTGCTGGCCAAGCTCACCAACGGTTCGGTGCTCAAGGACGGCGTGCTGCCGATCAGGGCACAGGTCGATTTTCTCGTCTGCGAAAAGGTCTGCGTGCCAGAGACGGTCAATCTGACGTTCGATCTCAAAGTGACGCCAAAACCTGAGCCGGTCACCGATTTCAGCGCCGCCCGCGCCGCCTTGCCGCAAAAGGTACAGGCACAGGCGAGCTACGCGGTGTCCGGCGATACCCTGACGCTCGGCCTGCTGTCACCGAGCGACGCCAGCGCGGCCAACGATTTTGCCCATCCCGGCGGGGCCTATCTGTTTCCGCTGAGCGGTGGCGTGATCGACCCGTCGGCCAAACAGGCGATCGAACTGGGGCCGCAGGGCTTTACGGTCTCGCTGAAAACCAAGGCATCGCCCGAAGCGCCGTTTGAGGCGGTGATCCGCTTCGCGTCCGGCCGGTCCTATCAGATCAGCGCCACAGAAGGCACGCCGCCCGCCGCTGCCAGGGGCCTCGGGGCACCGCCACAGGCGCGCCCGGCGATTAACCTGATGGGGGTGGTCGCGGCGATGAGTCTGGCCTTTGTCGGTGGTATGATTCTCAACCTGATGCCCTGCGTGTTTCCGGTGTTGTCGATGAAGCTGCTGGCTCTGGCCAGAGCCGGGCACGAGGGTGCCGCCGGCCGCCGTGAGTCGCTGTTCTACGGCGTCGGCATTCTTCTCACCTTTGCGGCCTTGGGCGGGTTGCTGAGCTGGCTCGGTTCGGCGCTCGGCTGGGGCTTCCAGTTGCAATCGCCGTGGGTGACGGCGGGTCTCTCGCTGCTGCTGCTGGCCGTGGCGCTCAACATGTCGGGCCTGTTCGAGGTGGGCTCCGGCCTGCAATCACTGGCGGGCGGGCGTCTGTCGGTCGCCAATCCCGATGTGACGGCGCTGCTGACCGGCGTGCTGGCCGTTGTGGTCGCCGCTCCCTGCACGGCTCCCTTTATGGCCACCGCCATCGGCGTGGCCCTGGCGCAGGGGGGCGTGGTCAGCTTTGCCATCTTCCTCGCACTTGGGCTGGGCTTTGCCCTGCCGGTCGTCGCCCTCACCTTCCTGATCACCTACGTCCCGGCGGTGGCCAGCCGTATGCCGCGGCCCGGCCCGTGGATGGACCGCTTGCGGCATATTCTCGCCCTCCCCATGTACGCCGCCGCCCTGTGGATGGGCTGGGTCTTTGCGCAGCAGGTGTCAGGCCTTGGCCTGTTCGCGCTGGGACTTGCCTGTGCGCTCCTGACGGTCGGCCTGTGGTGGCCTAAGGGCCCGCGTATTTTGCGGCCTGTTTTCATCGTCATGGCGCTGGCCGTCGCGGCCACCGCCGCCGTGCAGAAGCCCGATACGCCCGTGCGGGTAGCCGTCGATCACGAAGCTTTTTCGACCGCCCGCATCGCCGAACTGCGCGCGCAGAACACCCCGGTTCTGATCAATCTGACCGCTGCGTGGTGCGTGACGTGCAAGGTGAATGAACGGCTGGTGTTTGAGACGCAGGCCTTCCGCGATGCCATCAAATCGAGTGGTACAGTCTATATGGTCGGCGACTGGACCAATCAGGACGCGGCCATTTCGCAGTACCTCAGCCAGAACGGGCGTTCCGGCGTGCCTCTCTATGTCTATTATGGGCGCAACTCTGCCGATCCGGTGGTGCTGGGGCAGTTGTTGAACACCAAAGATGTGGTTGCGGTATTGAAGAAGTAATGGGCCACGAAAAACACGAAAAGCTGGAAAAAATTACAGACTGAACCTACGACGAAGCGCGAAACATCCGAGCGTGCTTAGAGCGTATTCTGAAAAGTGTGCAACGGTTTTCGGAATCAAATGCGCGACAAAACAGAGCGTTAGAGCGGGATTTCGATTCAGCCTGAACGAAATCCGCTCTAAGATAAACAACCGCCCTTCGGGCACAACATGAGCGTAGCCTTTTCCAGCTTTTCGTGTTTTTCGTGGCAAAAAAGCCCTACGAATTGCCGAACTCGATTACGCAATCGAGCCCCGAATCCGCCGTCGCCGGGGTGACGATCACCTCGATATTGTCTTCCAGCAGATAGGCCATGTCGTTCAGCGCGCCCTTGAGCGCATCCGGTGTCTTTGCTGCCTCGATGGCCGCCAGCTTGCGCGGCAGGTCGAGCGACACCCCTTTCAGCACGCATTTCAGGTCATTGTCCGTGCCGCGCGCCTTGAGGTCGAGATGGCCTTTCAGATTGCGCTCGGACAGGGTGCTGATCTCCCGCGCATAGGTCTTGAAACCGGCTGAGGTCAGAAGCGTCAGGGACGGGCTTTGGGCCATACGCACCGTGCGCGCCTTCAGCGTACCGGCATCCCGGACGATAGCCGCATAGAAGGGCTCTTTCGACAGCGGATTGACCGTCGGTGTCGCGGCCACAGCGGGCGTCGTCAGCAGAATGGCGATCAGCGCAAGGTGTTTCATGACGGCTCCTTCGTCTCCCCTTATGCAAGAGCCCGGCCAAAAAAGCGTTAATCCCGCCGGACTGTTCTGCCGTCACGAGGCGGAGATTAGTTCAGCGTCTTGGGCTTGGGCGTTTCACCCGCCGGAATCGGCAGGGGAGCGACCGGGATACCGTCGTCGATGAGTTCACGCACCTCGTCACGGCTGGCCTCGCCATAGATAGGACGTTCCGGCGCCAGGCCTTCGTGCATGTCGCGGGCTTCGCGGGCAAAGCTGTCGCCCACATAGTCGAAATTCTGCTCTACATGCGTGCGCACGCGGTGCATGGCCTCGGCCACGGCCTTGCGCATATCCGACTGACGGCTCTCGACGGCTTCGGAGGTGCGCACCATCGGGGCCATGATCGCCTTTTCGACCTGTGCGCTGCCGCAATGCGGACACTCGATCAGCGCCCGCGTCTTCTGCTCGTCAAAGGCGGCTGAATTGGAAAACCACGCCTCGAACTCATGCTCATGCGCACATTTGAGGGCATACCGGATCATACGCGTACAAAGGTCCTGTCGTGTTGCAACTGAGGGATGGCCGTGCGGGCGCGTTCGACCTCCGACAGGTCGATCTCGGCCATCAGCACCGCCGGGTGGTCGTGGTCGAGCCGCGCCATGACCTCACCCCACGGATTAATGATCATCGAATGGCCCCAGGTCTTGCGGCCATCCTCGTGCAGACCGCCCTGCGCCGGAGCGAGGACGAAACAGCCGGTTTCGATGGCACGGGCGCGCAGCAGCACCTCCCAGTGCGCCTGCCCGGTCGGCACGGTAAAGGCCGCCGGCACCGCGATCATCGATGCCCCGCCCTGCGCCAGAGCGCGATGCAGATAGCCGAAGCGCACATCGTAGCAGATGGTCAGGCCCAGCCCGCCCCACGGCGTCGGCGCAATCACCGCCCGTTCGCCGCCGCAGACACCCGCCGACTCGCGATAGACCTCGCCATTGGGCGTGGTGGCGTCGAACAGGTGGATCTTGTCGTAAAAGGCGACCTCTTCGCCAGCCTCGTTGAAAAAGACGGTCCGGTTGACCGCCCGGTCTTCGCCTGCGACCGGCGAACGGACAATGGCCGAACCCAAGAGCGTCGGGACGCGATACCGCGCCGCCAGCGCCTTGACGCCCGCCACACAGGCGTCCGCCTCCAGCGTGGTAACGACCTGCGCCTTCCTGTCCTTGCGCTGCTCCATCAGATTGGAACATTCGGGCGTCAGGATAAGCTGCCCCCCTGCGGCCACGGCCGTTTCATAGAGCGGCTTCAGGTGATCGAACGCCCGGACCGGGTCGGCGGGCGTGTTCAGTTGCAGCAGGGCGACTTTGAGGGGGGCGGCGTGGGCCATCTATACCGCCAGCAGAGGGTCCAGACCGCCGCGCGAATCGAGCGACACCAGATCATCGCAGCCACCGACGTGCAGACCGTCAATGAAGATTTGCGGATAGGTGGCGCGCCCCGACCGCTCATTCATTTCCTTGCGCAGTTCCGGATCGTTCGAAGCAACGATTTCCTTATACGGAGCCCCCTTGGCGTCCAGCAGCGCCTTGGCGCGCTCGCAATAGGGGCAATAGGGCTTGGTATAGATTTCAATATTCGGCATGGGGGTCCACAGTCAAAACGCAACCTTGTCACAAACCATCATATAGGCAAGGGTTTGCAAGTTTTAAAGACGGACCTGTGGCTGACGCGTGACAGGGAATAACAGGTCGTTATGCCTCTTCATACCTCCCCAGCTTGCTGGGGAGGTATAAGGATTAGACCTCCGCCGCCGGCACGGCGCGCGCCAGCACCAGCACATCGACCTCACGCACCCCGGCCTCGCGCAGAGCCTTGGCGCAGGCCGTGAGCGTAGCACCGGAGGTGAAAACATCATCGACCAGCAGCACCCGCCGTCCGCGCAAACGCCGCGCGCCGGAGGCCGTTACCACAAAGGCCCCCTTCACATTCTCAAAACGATCTTCGCGGCGGCCTCTGGCCGTGCGGGCGCGGCTGAACTGCACCGAAGTGGCGCGCTGTCGGATCAGGGCGTCGGGCACAAAGTCCTTCTGATACTGCCGCGCCAGAGGCCGGGCCAGCTCCGCCGCCTGATTATAGCGGCGCTGAAACAGCCTGCGCCAGTGCAGGGGCACGGGCACGATCACATCGACCTTCTCCATCAGCTCGGCCCCGGCCCGCGACAGCCAGCCCGACAGGATGGGCCGCAGATCGAGCCGGTCCGCGTGTTTGAACGCCAGAATCAGGCCCTTCGAAGCCTCGGTATAAAGACAGGCGGCGCGGCCACGGCGAAACGGGAACGGCTTTTGCGTGCAGCCCTCACAAAGCGCCCCGGCCCCCAGAAACACCCCGCCTTCAAACGGGCGGGCGCACATGTCGCAGCCCTGCCCCGTCAGGAAGCGAATGGCGCTCCAGTCGTCCGCCGTTAGGCCGCCGGCCTGCACCGCGTCTTTTACCCCCGCTGAATTCCGCAGATCGGGGTCGTGATTGAGCGCCTGACGCGGATAAAGCGCATCCAACAGGCGGGTCCCGCCTTCGCGCAGACGCGGCATGAGCGCCTGTTCCGCCACCCACGTTTTCAGCCCGTCTATGGACAGCCGCATCCCCACCCCGTTTAAGCTGTCGCGCATCTTGGCCCGAAAACCGCTTCACACTTTCCGGGATGCGCGATATCTGCACAGCATGACAACACCGCGCCTCTTCGATCGTCAACTGTTGCGTCACCGCCTCGACCGCACGGCGGGCGATTTCACCACAGCCAACTTCCTGAAACGGCGCAGCGCCGAGGACATGATCGACACGCTTGCGGCCATTAACCGCCGCTTCGACGTGGCGCTGGAGATCGGCCGCCGCGATGGCCGCTTTGCCGAACTTTTGGCCGGGACGCCGGAGGTGGCCGCCAAGATCGGCTATCTGATCGAAAGCGACCTGTCGGCCCGCCATCGCCCCGCCGTCGTGCTAGACGAAGAGGCCCTGCCCTTTGGCGATGACACGCTCGATCTGGTGGTGTCGTCTCTGGCTTTTCACACCACCAACGACCTGCCCGGCGTGCTGGTGCAGTTGCGCCGCGCCCTGCGGCCCGACGGCCTGCTGATCGCCTCGCAATTCGGCGGCGAGACCCTGCACGAGCTGCGCCGTGTGCTGATGGAGGCCGAACTGGAAATCCGCGGCGGGACGGGGGCGCGCGTCGCCCCCTTTGCCGAAGGGCCGGACTGCGTGGATTTGCTGCGCCGCGCCGGGTTCAACATGCCCGTCGTCGATACAGACAAGGTGGTGGTCAGCTACGCCCACCCGCTCAGCCTGCTGCGCGATCTGCGGGCCATGGGGGAAACCAACATCCTGTTCGACCGCCCGCGCAAGGGGCTGAGCCGCGCCATCCTCAGCCGGGCATTTGAACTTTACGCCGAACGCTATCCGCACCCGGAAGGCGGCGTGCGCGCCACGTTCGAGATCATCACCCTGTCCGGCTGGACCCCGCACGAAAGCCAGCAAAAGCCACTGCGTCCGGGCTCCGCCAAGGTACGTCTGGCCGATGCGCTGGGGGTGAAAGAGGGGAAACTCTGAAACAGTTCCTCCCCTAATTTTAGGGGAGGTGGATTTTGGAGCATTAGCGACAAAAGGCGGTGGGGTTAAAAGCGGCAGTATTAACCCCACCGTCTGCTCATTTCATTCGCAGCCACCTCCCCTGAAATCAGGGGAGGGACTCTGATCTGCGGAGAAACCGTCAAATAAAATCATTCAGGTACGCCACCAGCGGCAGGTCTGCCGGGGGCATGGGATAGTCGCGCATGTCTTTGGGCCGCACCCATTTCAGCGCTGTGTGTTCCTTCGGCTGCGGCGTGCCCTCCCAGCGGCGGATCAGATACAGCGGCATCAAGAGGTGAAACGTCTCATAGGTATGCGAGGCAAAGACGAAGGGGGCCAGACAGGCGGCCCTGGTCGTAATACCCAGTTCTTCTTCAAGCTCACGGATCAACGCCGCTTCGGGAGTTTCGCCGGGCTCGACCTTGCCGCCGGGAAACTCCCACTGCCCGGCCAGCGACTTGCCTTCCGGACGCTGGGCGATCAGCACCCGCCCGTCACTGTCGATCAGGGCCGCCGCAACGACAAGTACGGTTTTCATAGACGTGCCCCCTCCGCCTCGACAGGCTCGGCACCTCCCCCGCTTCGCAGGGGAGGAGATTAGCTGCGATAGTCACCATTAATGCTGATATACCGATGCGTCAGGTCGCAGGTATAGACGTGGGCCGAGGCGCGGCCGACGCCGACATCGACGCTGATTTCCAGCTCCTGTTTCTTCATATAGGCGCTCATCGCCGCCTCGTCATAGGTCAGCGACACGGCGCCGTGTTCGGCGGCCACAAGCTCCCCGAAACGGATGGCGAGGTGGTCGCGGTCCACCTCTTCCTCGGTCTTGCCCACCGCCATGACGATGCGGCCCCAGTTGGCATCTTCGCCGGCCCAGGCGGTCTTGCACAGCGGGCTTTCGGCGATCGACTTGGCGATCTTGCGCGCCGACGCCGGTGAGGAGGCCCCCGTCACCGTGACCTTGACGAACTTGGTCGCGCCTTCACCGTCGCGGATAAGCTGGGTGGCGAGGCTGTGCATGACCTTTTCCAGCTTGTCGCGGAAGTCGGCCAGACGCTTATCACCCGCGCGGCTGATCTTCGGGGCCCCCGCCGCGCCCGTAGCAAACAAAAGCGCCGTGTCGTTGGTCGAGGTATCGCCATCGACCGTCACGCTGTTGAAGGTGGTGCGCGTATAAAGCCCCAGCAGGGATTGCAGCACACCTGCAGAGAGGGTCGCGTCCGTGACGATAAAGGCCAGCATGGTCGCCATGTCCGGCGCGATCATGCCCGACCCCTTGGCGATACCGGCGATCTTAACCTCTACGCCGTCGATCAGGGCGGTTTCGTAAGCGCCCTTGGGGAAGGTGTCGGTGGTCATGATGGCCTGAGCCGCCGCGTGCCAAGCATCGGCCTTGAACGACTCTTCGATCAGCGGCAGTTGCGCGGCGATCTTGGCATCGTCCAGCACCACGCCGATCACGCCGGTCGAGGCCAGCATAATGTCGCGTTGACGGCAATCGAGCCGCCGGGCCAGGGCCGCCGCCGTGCGGCGCGCGGCATCCGCCCCCAGCTTACCCGTAAAAGCATTGGCACAGCCCGCATTGCAGACCAGCGCGCGGATTTCATTGCCTTCATTGGCAGCCAGTTGCTTCTTGCACCAATCGACCGGGGCCGAACCGATACTATGCCGCGTGAAGACGCCCGCTGCCGTGGTGCCTTCGGCGAACTTCATCACCAGCAGATCAGGACGGACGTGCTTGTAAAAACCGGCGCGGGCAATGGCGATATCGACGCCACCCACCGGCGGAATGGGCGGCAGATCGACGGCCAGCGGCGACACGGCCAGCCCCGGCTTACCGGTCGCCGGTTTGGCGGGCTCAGCGGTTGCGGCCGTATGCACGCCAACCAGTTCGGCCCCGGTCTGCACGGCCTTTTTCAGCGCATTGGCCAGCGGATCAAGCGCCGCCCCCAGCGGGTTCACCTGACCGCGTTCCTGACCGGAGGCCGCGGCAGAGGTATCGGGCGTTTTGCCGGTCGGCGACGGCGGCTTGGTCATGGCGCGCAGCTCCAGTGAAGGGGACATCAAAGTGCGCGGCTTAGCCCCAAATCATGACGCTGTGAAGGCTTTTGTGCAGAGGTTCGGGGCTTACTTTTTCGCCGCTGCGCGCGAAGCGGCCGATGAGGCCGAGGTCGAGGCCTTTTCCGGACCTTCGCCGACATCGTCGCCCGCCTCACTGGCACTGGCGCTGGCCTGAGCTGCCCCCGCCGGGGCCGAGGCCGGTTCACGGTCTTCGCTGCTGCTCAGACCCTTGACCAGAAATTCAACGCGCGCCCCATCGCGCAAGCCGCCCAGCAGGCCGCGCACCTGCTCCAGCTTGAGCGCCGACACGATACCCGGACGCGCTTCTTCAATCGTCATCGGCTGTTCCGGACGGCGCTCCTCGACCTTGAACACGGCCCAGCCGCCGTCGATCTGCACCGGCCCGGCCACCTGACCCGGCTTGGCCGTCATCAGCGTGGCGCGATAGCTTTCCGGGATAACGTCGGTGGTGAAATAGCCCATATCGCCGCCATTGAAGCGCGTCGCCTGATCAATGGAGCGTTCCATGGCCATGGCCTCGAACAGGCTGCCGCTCTGAAGCTGGCGCAGGATATTGTCGGCTTCCGGGCGCGTCTTGACGAGGATCAGGCGGGCGCGGATTTCCTCGGACTTCTGCGCCAGCTTGACCTGTTCTTCGTAGAGGTCCTTGACCTTCTTGTCGTCGATGGCCGCATCGACGCTCTGTTCCAGCAGCATGTGACCCAGAATGTCCTCACGCGCCGCCGCGATGCGCCGCTGCGCCAGTTCGGTCCGGTCAATGCCTTTTTTAAGCGCCGCCTGCGCCAGCAGCTTCTGGTCGATCACCTCTTCCAGCGTGCGGCGAAACAGGGGCGACGCCAGATCGAAGGGTTCGCCATCGCCGATCAGACCCTGCTGAACCGCCTCATAGCGCACGTCGGACGCCCAGATGGTATGGCCGTCGATACGGGCCACGGCGACATCGCCCGGCTCCGGCGGGCGCTCATCGAGGGTCGGTTTGTCGCACCCTGCAATCGTCAGAGTCACAAGGGCCACCGCCGCCAACTGCCTGAGCTTCATCCAACGCTGCATACCGAAAGCATCCCCGCTATTCTGTGCGACCAACTTACATTGACAGATCGCAAGCGCAAGCCTAAGTCAGTCCCCGCGCTTGAAAAGCGCCGGCTCACGCCTATTTGCCCTATTACGCCATAACCGTGACACCTTGATATTCTCCAAACAGGTGTGTCCGACCAAGGCGGACAGGACAAAATATCGAAATCTAATCGTCGGGTATCTCATGCTGGCTTTCGCCAAATCTCTGTTCGGCTCCGCTAACGAGCGCAAGGTCAAGTCGATGAACGGGCGTATCGCCCGCATCAATGCGCTGGAACCCCGGATGAAGGCGATGAGCAATGAGGAGCTGGCGCATCAGACCGTCCTCTTCCGCGAACGCATTGCCAATGGCGCCTCGCTCGATTCGCTGCTGGAAGAGGCCTTCGCCACGGTGCGCGAAGCGGCCTGGCGCTCCATCGGTCAGCGTCACTACGACGTTCAGCTGACCGGCGGCCTGATCCTGCATCAGGGCGGCATCGCCGAAATGCGGACCGGCGAAGGCAAGACGCTGGTCGGGACCGCGCCCGTCTATCTCAATGCGCTGACGGGCAAGGGCGTGCACCTGATCACCGTCAACGACTATCTGGCCAAGCGCGACGCCGACTTCATGGGCCGCGTCTATCGCTTCCTCGGCCTGTCCACCGGCGTCATCGTGTCGGGCATGTCGCCGGGCGCGCGCAAGGCGGCCTATGCCTCCGACGTCACCTACGGCACCAATAACGAATTCGGCTTCGACTACCTGCGCGACAACCTCGTCTATAACCGCGAGGAAATGGTGCAGCGCGGCCACCACTATGCGATTGTCGATGAAGTGGACTCCATCCTCATCGACGAAGCGCGGACCCCGCTGATCATCTCCGGCCCGACCGAAGACCGTTCGGAACTGTATAAGGTGCTGGACGCCCTGATCAAGGAACTGATCCAGGACCCGGACACCTTCGAGCTGGACGAAAAGCAGCGTCAGGTCCTGCTGTCGGAAGCGGGCTCCGAGCGCCTCGAAGAAATGCTGACGGCGGGCGGGCATCTGGCCGAAGACACGGCCGGGCTTTACGACGCGGCCAACGTCTCTCTGGTGCACCACGCCAATCAGGCTTTGCGCGCCAACACCCTCTACACGGTCAATAAGGACTATATCGTCAAGGATGGCGAAATCGTCCTGATCGACGAATTTACCGGCCGCATGATGCAGGGCCGCCGCCTGTCCGAAGGCCTGCATCAGGCCATCGAAGCCAAGGAAGCCGTCGCCATCCAGCCGGAAAACCAGACCCTGGCCTCAGTGACCATCCAGAACTATTTCCGCATGTATCAGAAGCTGTCGGGCATGACCGGTACGGCGGCGACCGAAGCGGCGGAATTCGGCGATATCTACAAGATGGACGTGCTCGAAGTCCCGACGCACCGTCCCATCAAGCGTATCGACTATGACGATGAGGTCTATCGCACCGAGCGCGAAAAGTTCAAGGCCATCGCCGATCAGGTCGCCGACTGCTATGTGCGCGGTCAGCCGATCCTTGTCGGTACCGCCTCGATCGAAAAGTCGGACGCCCTGTCGGACTTCCTCAAGACCTATGCCTACGACATCGAAACCAGGGCCGTGAAGCCGGAATATGCCAAGCTCGACAAAAAGGAGCTGGCCAAGCTGGGGGATGCCGCCTACGACGTGGTGCGCGGATCGGGCAAGGGTATTCCGCACAATGTGCTGAACGCCCGTCACCACGAAAACGAAGCCTATATCATCGCGGACGCCGGCGTGCCCGGCGCGGTGACCATCGCCACCAACATGGCCGGTCGCGGTACCGACATTCAATTGGGCGGCAATGTCGATCTGCGGGTGCAGAAATGGGTGGAAGAGCAGGCCGAAGCCGGTGTGGACGTGTCCAACGAGCAACTTCTGGCCAAGAAGGCTGAGGTCGAGGCGCAGATCGCCGACCTCAAGCTGAAATCGCTGGCCGCCGGTGGTCTGTTCGTGCTCGGCACCGAGCGCCACGAAAGCCGCCGTATCGACAACCAGTTGCGCGGCCGTACCGGTCGTCAGGGCGATCCCGGCACCTCGAAATTCTATTTGTCCTGCGAAGATGATCTGATGCGCATCTTCGCCGGTGACCGTCTCAACGCCATGATGAAGACTCTGGGCGTCGAAGAGGGCGAAGCCATCACGCACAAGCTGCTCAACTCGGCCATCGCCACCGCCCAGAAGCGCGTCGAGCAACGCAACTATGAAATCCGCAAGAACCTGCTGAAATACGACGACGTGGTCAATGACCAGCGCAAGGCCGTCTTCGAGCAGCGTCAGGAATTCATGGACACCGAAGACCTGTCGGAAATCGTCTCTGAAATGCGCGAAGAGACGATCCGCGACCTTGTGGACCGTCACCTGCCGCCCAAGGCCTATGCCGAGCAGTGGGATATTGCCGGGCTGAAGGAACAGTGCGAGCGCCTGCTGGGTCTCGACCTGCCGCTGGAAGACTGGGCCGCCGAAGAAGGTATCGCCAACGAGGAAATCGAAGAGCGTATCCAGACCATCGCCGCGCAAAAGATGGAGGAACGCCTCCAGCTTTTGGGCCCCGATCAGATGAAGGCGCTGGAAAAGAACTTCCTGCTGCAAATGATCGACATGCAGTGGCGCGAGCACCTGATGCACCTCGATCACCTGCGCGCCGTCATCGGTCTGCGCGGCTACGGTCAGCGCGACCCGCTGAACGAATACAAGACCGAGGCCTTCGCCCTGTTCGAGACCCTGCTGGTCAACCTGCGCCACAATGTGACGCGCTGGCTGATGACCGTGGAAATCCGCTTCCAGGGTCAGCCGGAGCCAGAACCCGTGCGGTTTGAGGAAATCCACCTCAACCCGCTGACCGGTGAAAACGAACGCGCCCCGCAACTGAGCGACGACCTGACGCCGGAACAGCGCGCCGCCCTGCCCGTCTCGGCCCTGCCTGCCGGTTGGGAAAGCACCTCGCGCAACGGGCTGTGCCCCTGCGGTTCAGGCAAGAAGTTCAAGCACTGCCACGGCGCGCTGATCTGAGTGCCGTGAATACAGCCCTTTCGTCTCCCGGACATCACATCCGGGAGACGGCTGTTTCGCGCAAGGCGATTCCCCCGTTGCCACCCGCCCGGGAATTGGTTAACGTCCCTGCCAAGGCCTGAGTGGTTTCGGGCGCTTGGGGGTATAAAATGTCGTACATGCGTGTTCTGACGTCCGGGCTGCTGATCGCGGGGACGGTTTTGTGCGCTCAGGGGCTGAGCCCGGCGGCTGTGGCCCAGACGACGGCGATGACCACCCCGGGGCAGAAACCTTCGGCGCAGCCGGTCGTGCCCCCCTCGCTGCAAGGGTCTTTCGTCACCCCCGAAGCGCCCCTGGCCCCGAAGATCGAGCTGGATCCGACCTTGATCGGCATGGCTCCGCGCCTCGAAGGTACGGCGGCCGCCACGGTTTCGCCGGAAGACAAGGCCGCGGCCGCGCGCAAGAGCCGTCGCATCGCGCTTTATAAGCAGTTGATGGACACCAACGGCACCAGCAAGAACGTGCATATGATCATGGCCAATACCAAGGCCGCTGTGCGACTGGTCATTCTGGAGCGCAAGGGGGCGAAGTCGCTGAGCCCCGCCGATGAGCTGAAGTTCAATCAGATCGCCGATCGGGTGCTGAAAGAGGCCGAGGTCAGCATTATCGACCAGATTGCCGCCGCCCAGTCCGCCAATTTTACCGAAGAAGAAATCCTGACCCTGATCAGCGCCAATTCGGGCCCGGTCGCGGCCAAATACAACGCCAGCAAGTTCGCCAATCCTGACGCCAATGCCCAGCAAATCCAAAGCTACATGGTCGAAGCGGTGATCAAGATCATCAAGACGTTCAAGGAAGCCATTTCGGGTTAACCGAAAGAGTCAGGGCAAGGGTAGATGGGGGTTTTTGTGGTGTATTTGAAACGCATGGTGGCCGGTGTGTGCCTTCTGGGGCTGACGGCGGCGGTGAGCGCGCAGGCGCGGGAGCCGGAACGCGAACCCGGGGCGCGCATCGTGGTTGCGCCCAAACCCGTGCAAAAGCGGGTGAACCCGCCGATCCCGGCGCCTGAACCGCAACAGAGCCCGGCGGCCGACAATCCGGCACCGGCACAGCCCGTGAAGGCGGCACCGCCGGTAGCCGCGCCATCGGTTCAGGCCAGGATCAACCCCGCCCCGGTGGCCCAGCCGACCGGTGAAATCGCCCCGTCGGTCGATATGATCGAAAGCCCGCCGCCCGTGGTCATGGCCACGGCGCAGGATGTCGGCCCGGTTGGCCCGGCCAAGCCCGCCGGCGATTTTGCCGAGCGCGTCGAGCTGGCGCATCAGTTGCTGGAAATCGACGGCACCGAAGCCATTATCCGCCACTTTGTCGGTGAAGTGCATATGCGCCTGATCATCGGCGAGGTCGGCAAATATATCGACGTCAACAGCCTCAACGAAAGCGACCGCTACCGTCTGGCGACCATAGTGGCGACCGTGTCCACCGAGCTGGGGGACAAGATTCTTCTGCTGACGGCGCGCGGCCACGCGCAAAATCTCAGCAGGGAAGAGCTGTTGTATCTGGCTCGCGTCAGCGACAGCGACGCCCAGCGCAAGCTGACCCAGATGCGCATCGACGACACCGGCGAACTGGATAAGAATGCCGAACTGGTCATGCAGATTTCGGCGCTGAAGATCGTTCAGGAATTTGAAAAGCCGTGAGACCGTCCGTGCTGAAAACCTCGGCCTGACGCTCGGCCTGCTGATTATGGTCGCCGCACACTGATCGGTAGAGTCATACCGATGTTATTCTCCCTCTTGGCGAATCCCGAATTTGGGATAAAGTGTTAACCAATGGCCGATTGCCCCACATCGGTCAGAGCGAAAAAGTGCCGCTCGAAATCGGGTTAAGGCACGTGAAATTGGGAAAAAATCGCCAAGGGAGGCGTCCAATGAAAATCATCGGGAAGATCGCAGTCGCTGCGATCGCGGCATCGTCTTTACTGACCGGCTCGGTCTATGCTCAGACCGATTGCCGCAAAAAGTGCAACGATACCTATCAGGCCTGTCAGAAGGCCGGCACGGCAGAGGAGAAATGCCGGGCCGCCTGGATTGACTGCAAGAAGAAGTGCAAATAGGCACGCGCACATAGACACACACGCGCCGGACAAGGATCTGCCTGTCCGGCGTTTTTGTGTTTAAGGCATCATGTTCAAGACGGGCGGTTTTCCGCAATCAGGGCGTTGGACGCCCCCTCGATGCGCGCCTTGATCTCGCTCATAAATTCGCCGCGCTTCATCCCGGCGGGGACAGGCGGCAGGAATTCAAACACCACCGTCCCCGGCGTGCGGACAATGCCGTGCGCGGGCCAGCACTGACCGGAATTGGTGGCCAGCAGGTGGCAGGGAAAGGCCAGATCGCGGTACAGCGCGGCCACGCCCGGCTTATATTCCGGGTCCTGCCCGACTTCGGAGCGCGTCCCTTCGGCAAAAATCAGGATCTGACGCGCGTTTTCCAGCCGGTCGCGGGCGTCGGTGACCATGGCGCGCAGGGCCTTGGCGGCGTCCTTGCGACGAATAGGGATCATGCGCGTGCGCCAGATGTAGAGGCCGAAGAAGGGCAGCCAGGTCAGTTCCTTCTTCAGGACAAAACAGGGATCGTCCAGCACGACAAAGGGCGCAATCGTATCGAGCATGCTGAGGTGCTTGCCCGCGATGAGGGCCGCCCCTTTCGGACGGTGTTCCAGCCCGCGAAATTCGACCTTCACGCCGCAGATATAGCGCAGGCCAAACAGCACCAGATGCGCCCACAGCTTGACGATCTGCATACTCAGCCGCCGCGACACAAGCACGAAGGGCGTGCCCAACAGGCCGACGATCACGACCAGGCCGTAAAGCCAGACGACGAAAACGATAGAACGCAGGAAATTCAAGAGGCCGAACCTTCCGCCGAAGCCTCGGCTCCGGTCTCATTGTTTTTGCCCGAACCGGTGAAGTTCGAAACGATGTCACGCGCCAGTATGGCCAGATATTTGCTGTATTCGATGATCAGCACCCGCGAACTGCGCCAGGACTTCCACCAGGCGCGCGCATCCAGCGTCGGGGTCGCTACCGGATAGGCGTGCAGCTTGACCCCCGGCAACGCCGCCTTGATCTCCAGCAGGCTGCGCGGCATGTGGTAATCGGAGGTGACCACGATCAGATCGTCAAACCCCTTGGCCTTGGCCCATTCGGCCACCTCATAGGCGTTGCCGAGCGTGGTCTGCGCCTCGTAACCGAGATCGACACAGCATTCGTAGAGCTTTTTGGAACCTTCGGTGACCGGCAGCAATTCCTCGCGCTTCACCTCGCGGTTGACGCCGGAAATGAGCATCCGCGCGCCCTTGCGCCGTTCCAGCAAACGCATCCCTTCCTTAATACGCATGTCCGACGCCCCGGTCAGGACGACAATGGCGTCGGCCGCCTCTTCGGGTTCAGCGGCGGGTGTCGAATGGATGACGCGATCCGCGAAGGCGTACAGCCCCGCCAGCCACAGTCCAACCACCAAAACCACGGCCATAAGGCGGCGCATCAGCTTTTCCCCAGCATCTTCAGGGTTACGATACGCGCGGTTCCCGCGGCAATCAAGGCGGCCAGCAACGGACAGGGTAACAAAACGACGAGGTCGAGCCACGAAAAGGGCAAAGCCAGCAACAGGCTCTGCGACGATCCGGTGAACTTGATCACCACCATGACCAGCCCCGCCGCCACGCCGCCCAAGAGACCCGAAATCGCAGCCATGCGCGCGAAGCGGAACTGAAACCGTCCGGCGATAAAGCTGTCCGTCGCGCCGCACAGGCTTAAGACCTCGACCATGTTGGCGCGCGCCATCAAACCGGCCCGTGTGGCAAAGCCCACCACCGCCGCCGCCGCGCTGGCGATCAGCAGAAATATCCCCAGCGAAATCAGGCGAATAATCAGGGCAGAGGTTTCAATATCCTGAAGCCAGGTCGAATGGTCGTCGATAGTGGCGTCGATTTCCTTTTCAGACAGCGCCTCCGACAGGGCGGCGGCCTTCGCCGGTTTCGCCTCATCCAGTCGCACCTCCACCAGATTAGGCAGTGGCAGGTCCTCAAGCACCGCATCGCCCAGCCACGGCTTGATCAGGGCCTTGGCGCGCGCCGGTTCGATGGCGGCGGCCTCCTTGACGCCCGGCACCCCGGCCAGCACCTCGGCGGCGCGGGCCGCCGCCACCGAGCCGCTTTCGAGGCCTGTCGGGCGCACCTGCACCGTTACCTCGGCGCGGATTTCCCGCGACCAGCCCGACGCCGCGCGATTCGAAGCCAGGGCGATCAGGGCCGACAGGGCGGCCAGAAAGAACAGCACGGCGATCACATAGTGCAGCGACACTTCGCGCGTATCCTGATCGGGCAGCAGATCGCGACGGCGCAGACGTTTCCCGGCGGTCATGTCGCCCCCCTCACCGTCTGGGTCAGGTCGCGCCGGAACAGCCGCCCGTCGCGCAGCTCCAGTACCGGCATACCGGAGGCGCGGATCAGCGCTTCGTCGTGTGTAGCGATCAGCACCGTCGCCCCCAACCGGTTCAGCTCGATAAAGAGCCGCATGATGCGCAGGCCCATGGCGTGGTCGATATTGCCCGTGGGCTCATCGGCCAGAATCAGGGTCGGGCGGTTGATGACGGCGCGCGCAATGGCCAGCCGCTGTTTTTCGCCGCCCGACAGCACATCCGGCATGGCGTGCAGGCGGGTTTTCAGCCCCACCCAGGTCAGTAGCTCGATGACATCGGCTTCGAATCGCCGCGGGTCTTCGCCGCGCACGAACAGGGGCAGGGCGGCATTATCGAACACATCGAGGTGCTCCAGCAGACGAAAATCCTGAAACACAATGCCGATGCGGCGACGCATCTCGGCGGTCTGTTTGCGGTCGCTGGGGTTAAGCCTTTCGCCGAACAGGCTGATCTCGCCCACAGAAGGTTTCTGAGCCTGATAGATCAGACGCAAAAGCGACGTCTTACCCGCCCCCGACGGCCCGGTCAGAAAGTGAAACGACCCCGACGACAGCGTAAAATTCAAGTCTTTCAGTATGTAATGCTCAGGATCGTGCCCGGTATGCCCGGCCCCTTCATAGCCCACACCGACGTCGCGGAACACAACCACCTGGCTGTGATCCGGCTCGAAAAGATCGTCGTGTGCGGAGGCTGTTACCACGGGTTTCGCAATCGCGTTTTGAGGTCTTGTTAATGCTTTTCGGCCAAAAAGGTTAAGCACCCGTTTGGTTAACGGGCCTTATGTAGTGATTCGTCCGGCATGCTTCTGACCTGTCCCAAATGCGCGCTCAGTTACGCGATTGATGAGGCTCAACTGGGGCCTCAGGGCCGCACCGTGCGCTGCGCGTCGTGCAAGACGACCTGGCACGCGGAAAAGCCTGAAGAGCCAATCGAGCTGCCGATCGAAAAGGCCGTGGAGAAGCCTGCCACCGGGCTGAAGGAAGTCAAGGCGAAGAAGATTCCGTCGCTGTACCGCGACATGATCGAAAGCCAGAAGCGGCATAAGGCCCTGATGGCGCAGGGCGTCATCTGGGGGGCGCTGGCGGCCACCTTCATCGTCATGCTGGGCACGGCCTTCCTGCTGCGCGTCGATCTGGTGCGCGCCTTTCCGCGTCTGGGCGGTGCCTATGCGGCGGTGGGGATACCGGTCAATGCCGCCGGTCTGGACGTGCTGGACTCGAAGCTCGAAAACACGCTGCGCGGCGGGCGTTTCGTGGCCACGGTGACGCTGAAGGTCAAAAACATCCGCGATGAGGCCAATCCGGTGCCGCCGGTGCGCGTCGATCTGATGGACAAGGACTCGCATCCGCTCGATACGACCCTCATCCCGCCCCTCGGCCTGACCCTGGAGGCCAATGAAACGCGCATCCTGACCTTTGACATTCCCGATCCGGCCAACCGCGTCAAGAATATCAAGCTGGCCTTCGACATGCAGGCGGCCAAGGATCTGGCGCGCGTGCGTCCCTCCCTGATGAACGGGACCGGCGGCGGGCACGGCGAAGCGGCGCAGGGGGCCGAAGGTCACGACGCCGCCGCACCGGCTCCGGAAGGCGGCCACGACGCGGCCGCGGCCGAGGCCGGACATGACGACGCCGCGCCCGCGGCGGAAAACGCGCATGGAGACGCGACAACCGCGACTGACCATGCTACGGAAAAGCCAGCCGAGCTGCGGCCCGCGCACGGCGCGCCCTCTGCCGACGCTCATCACTAGCTTTTACCGAGTTTACATGACCTACGACATTCTCCTGAGCGAGGCGGATATCGCCGCGCGCATTGATTCTATGGCCAGGGAGATGGCCCCTCGCCTGACCGAAGACACGGTCGGCGTCTGCCTTCTGACCGGTGGCATCTGGTTCGCCGCCGACCTGACGCGCGCTCTGGCCCGCCACGGTCTGGGTATCGGTTTCGATTCGATGTGGTTGTCCTCCTATGGCGACGGTCGCCAGAGCGGCGAGATGATCCTGCGCGCCGATCTGCAACGCCCGGTCACAGGCAAGCAGGTGCTGATCATGGACGATGTGCTGGATACGGGCGCATCGCTGAAATTTGCCCGCGACCATCTGCTGCGCGCCGGAGCTACCGAGGTGCTGACCGCCGTCATGGCCTCAAAGCCCGTCGAGCGCCAGATCGAAGCCGATTATGTCGGCTGGGAAGCGCCCAAGCGCTATCTGGTCGGCTATGGTCTGGACGATGGCGGGCGTCTGCGCGGCCTGCCCTTTATCGGCGCACTGGATTGATTTACAGGCGGACATACAGTCAAAAAAGGCTACCCGGCGCACGACCGGGTAGCCTTTGGCTTTTAAGGGCGCCCTGTTTGGACGCGGGCGGTTATTTACGCTTGCTGAGATAGCCGTGCATGGTCATCCAGCGCACGAAGGCATCGAACCAGCCGGTGCTGGTGGTGTCCTTCTGATACATGCCGAAGCCGTGGCCGCCCTGCTCATAATAGTGGAACTCGACCGGACGCTTGGCCTTTTGCCAGCTTTGCACCAGACCGAAGTCGCCGTGGGCGAACAGCGGATCATCCGCGGCCAGAGCGATAAACAGCGGGGGGGCGTCAGCCGGAACGTTTACCGCCGCCAGCGGGCCGTAAATGTCACCGATAAAGGCCGGCTTGGCATCTTCACCGGCCAGAGTGGTCGCCATGGTCAGCATGGCCCCGGCGGAAAAGCCCACCATGCCGATACGGTCGGCGTCGATATGCCATTCCTTGGAGCGCGAACGCACCAGCGCAAAAGCGGCCCGGGCATCGGCGATCTGCGGGGCGATGCGCATCATCGGATTTTCGGCACCCCCTGCGCCTGGTGCCGGTGGGGGCGGTGCCGGACGGGCGGCGCCCGCGAACATCTCGCGCATCGAGGCTTCGAAGCCGGCCATGTCCTGCGGCGTCTGGTTGAGGCGGTATTTCAGCACGAAGGCTGCCACACCCCGGTCGGCCAGTGCTTTGGCCACGTCCCAGCCCTCGTTCTGCATGGACAGGGTGCGGAAACCGCCGCCCGGGGCGACGATCACAGCGGCCCCTGTGGCCTTTTCCGGCGACGGCAGGAAGGGGGTCAGGGTTGCCACGGTGACGTTACGGGCGAACACGCTGCCGTACTGGCTGTGCCACGACTCCGTCGCCGTCGCGCCGGGCAGCGGCCCGGTATTCAGTACAATGGCGTCAGGCTGCGCCGGAATGGCGATCGGCACCATCTTGTCATTCTGGGCCAGCGCCGGAAGGGCGGTTGTGGCCACGGCCAGAAGCGCCAGGCCAAGGGTCTTCGACAGGTCACGTTTTGCCTGCCGGAAAGAGCCGGTCAAGTTCATGGTTTTGTTTCCTCTCACTGTGCGTTTGGCGAATCCCGCTCTGCGGCGGGGTTTCGAACGGGTGTGGCTTTTGCCGCTTATCGTTGTGATAACGCTAACATGACCTGCGCACCGTCGCCACTGTTTTTTACGCTCCGGACACAACAACGCCCCCCGCCGGGTTCGGCAGGGGGCGCACCGGTTCGCAGGCCGGCTCAGGCCTTTTTGACTTCGTTACGGTATTTGCGGTTGAACAGCTTTTGCACCAGCACGAAGAACAGCGGGATGTAGAAGATGGCCAGCAGGGTCGCCGACAGAACCCCGCCGATCAGGCCCGTACCAATGGCGTGCTGCGCCCCCGACCCGGCCCCATTGGCCAGAGCCAGCGGCAGGACGCCGAAGGTGAAGGCGAACGAGGTCATCAGGATAGGCCTCAGACGGATACGCGAGGCTTCAAGCGTGGCGTCGATCAGACCCATGCCGCGTTCCTGAAGCGTGCGGGCGTACTCGACGATCAGGATGGCGTTCTTGCACGACAGGCCAATGGTGGTGAGCAACCCGACCTGAAAGAAGATGTCGTTGTCGAGGCCGCGCGCCCACGTCGCCACCAGCGCCCCCAGAACCGCCAGAGGCAGGACCAGAATGACCGAGAACGGAATGGTCCAGCTTTCGTAGAGAGCGGCCAGCAGCAGGAAGACGACCAGCACCGAAAGCGCATAGAGCGCCGGGGCCTGCGCCCCGGACTCGCGTTCCTGCAAGGACAGGCCGGTCCACTCGATCGCCGTGCCCTGGGGCAGGCCGGTGGCCAGATCCTCGACCGCGGCCATGGCATCGCCCGACGACACACCGTCCGCCGCCGCGCCCTGCACGCCCGTCGAGGGCGAGCCATTATAGCGTTCCAGCGTCGGAGCCCCGGCCTGCCAGCGGGTCGCGCCAAAGGCCGAGAACGGCACCATGGCCCCGTCCCTGTTGCGCACATACCAGCGGTTCAGGTCTTCCGGACGCATACGGTAGGGGGTATCGGCCTGCACATAGACCCGCTTGACGCGCCCGCGATCAATGAAGTCGTTAACATAGGATCCGCCCCAGGCGGCGGCCAGCATGGCGTTGATGTCCGACACGCTGACGCCCATCGCCCCGGCGGCGGTTTTATTGATGTCGATCTTGAGCTGCGGCGTGTAGTCCTGTCCGCCCGAACGCACCGAGCCCAGACGCGGGTCCTTTTCGGCCCGGCGGATAAAGTCGTTGCGCGCCGACAACAGCGCCTCCGGCCCGACGCCGCCGACATCCTTAATCACAAAAGAGAAGCCCGACGCATCCCCCAGAGAACGCACCACCGGCGGCTGGGTGGGAATGATGCGGGCATTGCGGTATTCAGGCTTGGCAAATTCCTTGCGCGCGCGTTCGATCACCGCCGGCACGCGCAGGTCGCTGCCCTTGCGCTCCTCAAACGGCTTCATGCGGATATTGACCTGCCCCTGATTCTGCCCGTTGGAGCCAACGCGCGCAAAGACGTAGCGCGCCGTCGGGTCTTTTTGCAGATAGGCTTCGACCTTCGCTACCACGCTGTCCGTCGTCTTGCGCGTCGTGCCGACGGGCAACTGGATGATGGTCTGCATGAAGCCCTGATCTTCATCCGGCAGGAAGGAGGTCGGCAGGACGCGGAACATCATGCCGCAGGCCACCACCACCGCCGCATAGACGAACAGATAGCGCAGCGGCTTGCGGATAATGCCGCCCACCGAGCCCATATAGCCGTGGCTGGCGCGGGTAAAACTCGTGTTGAACCAGCCGAAAAAGCCCTTCTTCTGGGCGTGCTTCTGATGATCGACCGGCTTGAGGATGGTGGCGCAAAGCGGCGGCGTCAGCACTAGGGCCACAAACACCGACAGGGCCATGGCCGACACGATGGTGATCGAGAACTGGCGATAGATGATGCCTTGCGTGCCGCCGAAGAAGGCCATGGGCACAAACATGGCCGACAAGACCAGACCGATGCCGATGAGCGCCCCGGTGATCTCGTCCATGGATTTGCGCGTCGCGGCCTTCGGATCGAGTCCCTCTTCGTGCATCACGCGCTCGACGTTTTCGACGACAACGATGGCGTCATCGACCAGCAAACCGATGGCCAGCACCAGACCGAACATGGTCAGAAGGTTGATCGAATAGCCAAAGGCCGCCAGAATCCCCAGCGTCCCCAGAAGCACGACCGGCACCGCGATGGTCGGGATCAGCGTGGCGCGCCAGTTTTGCAGGAACAGGTACATGACGATAAAGACCAGCACGATGGCCTCAATCAGGGTCTTCACCACCTCCTTGATCGACAGCTTGATAAAGTCGGTCGAGTCGTTGGGGATGGCGTAGGCGATATTCTTGGGGAAGGTCTTGGACAGCTTTTCCATCTCGGCCTTGACCAGCTCGGCGGTCTTCAGCGCATTGGCCCCGGTGGCGAGGCTGATGGCGATGCCGGTCGCAGGCTGACCGTTGATGCGGCTGATCGAGTCGTAGCTCTGCTGCCCCAGTTCGACGCGCGCCACATCGCGCAGATAGACGGTGGCGCCGGACGTATCGCTCTTGACGATGATGTTTTTGAACTCATCCGCCGTCGTCAGGCGCGACTGCGAGGTGATGGTGGCGTTCAGCGCGATATCGTCGGTCGTCGGCTGCGCCGCCAGTTGTCCGGCCGACACCTGTGCATTCTGGGCGCGGATGGCCGTCACCACATCGGCGGGCGTCAGATTGTACCCGACCAGCTTTTCAGGGTTGAGCCAGATCCGCATGGCATAGCCGGAGCCAAAGACATTGCTTTCGCCCACCCCGTCCACGCGGGCCAGCGTGTCCTGCACATTGGATACCAGATAGTCACCCAGGTCGGCATTGGTCAGAGACCCATCGGTCGAGTAGAGCGAAATGACCAGCAGGATGTTGTTGGACGCCTTGTTGACGCGCACGCCCTGCGCCTGCACGTCCTGCGGCAGGCGGTTGATGACGGCCTGTACCTGATTTTGCACCTGCACCTGAGCGGTGTCGATATTGGTCCCCGCTTCGAACACGAGGGTGACATTGGCCGAACCGCTGTCTGAGGACGAGGCCGTGATATATTTCAGCCGATCAAGCCCGGTCATGCCCTGTTCGATGATCTGAGTCACCGAATCTTCGACCGTCTTGGCCGACGCCCCCGGATAGGAGGCATTGACCCGCACCTGCGGCAGGGCGATGTCCGGGTACTGCTCTACCGGCAGGGTACGGATCGAAAGCAGGCCAGCCAGCATGATGACAATGGCCACCACCCAGGCAAAGATGGGACGGTCGATAAAGAAGCGGGACAGCATGAAAACCCTTGGTCAGGCGACGTCTCTGGTCAGGTGTCTTGGCCCACATCCGTGCCCGTGACAAGCCTTGATCGGCTCGCAGAAAAAAAGCCGCAAGGGCCAGAGGCGGCGCGCTTGCGGCCAGAACAGGATGTGCACCACTAGCTGTTACGGTAGGCGCTTACAAATCCGTCGCCCGTTCCAACATCCGGTTTCAAAATTTATAATCCGGCCGGGTCCGCTCAGCCTCTTCGATCGTGGCTACAGATCACGCCGTCAGGCGCTCCGGGGCGGTTTCCGCCAGAACCTGGGCGGCCGGACGCCCGAAATAATAGCCCTGCGCCTCGTCACAACCCTCGCTGCGCAACAGTTCAAGCTGTGTGAGGGTTTCCACGCCTTCGGCCAGCACCGGCACCTCAAGACTGCGCCCCAGCGCCAGAATGGCGCGGATGATGGCGCGCGCCTGCGGGCTCTGTTCGGCCTCCATCAGGAAGGAGCGGTCAATCTTGATCTTGTCGAAGGGGAAGGCGTTGAGCGTATCGAGCGACGAATAGCCCGTACCGAAGTCGTCAATGGCGATGGTGACGCCGAAGCCCTTGATCTGACGCAGGATATGCAGGGCGCGCGCCTTATCGCCGATGATGGTCGATTCGGTGATTTCCAGTTCCAGACGCCGCGGCGACAGGCCGGTTTCGATCAGTATGGACTGCACCAGCCCGACCAGATCGGGATGGGTCAACTGCACAGGGGACAGGTTGACGGCCACCTTGGCCCCATCGGCCCAGGTGGCGGCCTCGGCACAGGCGGTGCGCAGGACCCACTCACCGATGTCGAGAATGGCCCCGCACTCCTCGGCCACAGGGATGAAGTCGGCAGGGCTGACGAAGCCCCGCTGCGGATGCTGCCAGCGCAGCAGGGCCTCATAGCCCGTAATGGCCTGCGACGTGACCGACCGCTGCACCTGATAGTGGACGCGCAGCTCGTCACGGGCGATGGCCTGCCACAGGTCCTTGGCCAGCGCGCGGCGGTCGCGGGCAGCCTCGTCCATACGCGCTTCGTAATAACAGACGGCCTCATGGCCGTTTATGCGCGGCTGCGCCTTGGCCCGGTACAGGGCCAGATCGGCATTGTTCATCAAAGGCTCACGCCCGTCGGCATCGTCGGGATAGACGGCCACGCCCATCGACCCGCCGGGAGAGACCTCAAACCCGTCAAGGTCGATAGGGTCGTGCAAGGCCGCGTCCAGACGGCTGACAAAATCGCTGAGTTCGCGCGCTTCCGCGAACGCCTTGACGCAGGCAAATTCGTCGCCGCCGATGCGCGCCACAAACTCGGTGTCGCCACACAGGCGTTGCAGGCGCTCAGCAATGACTTTCAGGACCTGATCGCCAGCGGCGTGGCCGCGCACATCGTTGATTTCCTTGAATCGGTCCAGGTCGATGGCGACCGCCGCCACCTTCTGCCCCATACGCGCCGCGCGTTCCAGCTCCCGGTCGGCGTGCTGGTTGAAGTGCTCGCGGTTCGGCAGCCCCGTCAGGCCGTCGTGGCGCGCCATGTGCGCGATGCGGTCTTCGTCGCGGCGACGCGCCGTTATGTCGTCGATGGTCGTCACCCAGCCGCCTTCCGGCAGAGGCCGGTAGGTCACCGACAGGACCGTCCCATTAGGGGTTTCAGAGACAAGCGTCCCGCCTTCAGGCTGGGCAATCAGCGCCATATGCGTCTGATAGCGCGCCTCGATCTGCGCGTCGGTCGCCCCCGCGCGGCGCAGAATATTGCCCAGCACCTCGCGGAAAGGCGTGCCCGGACGCGCCATGTTCGGGTCATTGCCGAACATGCTGTAAACGCGCGGATTGGCGAAGACGAGGCGATGATCGGCGTCGTACAGGCTGAGGCCCTGCGACATATGCGACAGGGCGGTGTCGAAATTGTGCGTGGTGCGCCTCAGCTTATCGCGCTCGGCCCGGCGCTGGGTGATGTCGCGGGTGACCTTGGCAAAACCGATCAGCGTGCCGTCGCTCTCGAACATCGGCGTCAGGACCACATGCGCCAGGAAGGTCGTGCCATCCTTGCGCACCCGCTGCCCCTCCTCTTCGTAGCGGCCCTGCGTCAGCGCTTCCTGAAGGATGGCCTGAGGCTTACCCGCCTGACGGTCGGCTTCGGGGAAAAAGATAGCGAAGGACTGCCCCACAATTTCCGATGCCTCATAGCCCTTGAAACGCTGCGCCCCGGCGTTCCAGTTGCTAACGCGCCCTTGCGGGTCGAGCATGTAGATGGCGTAGTCGCGCACGGAGTCGATCAGGATACGCATGTGGCGCTCATTGGCGGCGACAACGGCCTCGAAGCGCTGACGCTGCCTCAGGCTCATGATACACAGGCCCATGACCGCAATGGCCACTACGGCGACGGTAATCGACATACTGCCCGGATCAAGCATCAGCCCGCCCGTGCCGATGCGCGGATCGGGCACCACATCGACCGCGCCCATGCCGACGAAGTGGTGCGCCACAATGCCCAGCACCATCAGGCCCGTGGCGCCGCTTTGCGCATAGCGGTAACGGCTGGTCGCCAGCCACAGGGCGGCGGCCTCAAACACCATGCCGAGCAGAACGGAGACCGCGACCAGCTCCGTGTGCCAGCCGATATGAGCCGGAGCGATGAGCGCCGACATGCCGGTGTAGTGCATACCCGCCACGCCCAGACCCAGCAGGGCCCCGCCCACGCCGCGCCAAATGGCTTTCGTTTCGGAAACGGCCAGCGCAATCCCCGAACCGGTGATGGTGACGGCGATCAGCAGGGACAGGAAGGTCTTGAAAAGATCATAGCCGGTGGCCACACCGGCGCTATAGGCCAGCATGGCGATAAAGTGTGTCGCCCAGATGCCGAACCCGGCGGCCAGCCCGGCGGTGGCGACCCAGCGCCAGCGTTCCGCCCCGGACTGGTCCTGCGCCCGGCGGGCCAGTCGGAGCGCGGTAAAAGAGGCCGAAACGCAGACAATCGCTGCCAGCACGACCAGCGCCCAGTCGTGCTGATCCCGTAAACAGGCTATCACTCTCAGCATGGTCCGTGTCCCACAGCGTACGTTTTGCACACCTTCTCAAAAGCCTTGCCACGGAAGGCTTTTCGATTGTGTTAACAGCGATGGGCGGCAGAGGGCGGGTCCGGAGCGGGAGGGTTTTAGCCATCCCGCTCTCGTTTTTATCTGGCTGTGGTGTTTGGTCGAAAACCGCTCACTCTTTTGGCTTCGCGGACCTTCGTTTCGACGTATCGTTTCAGGTTCCCGGCAGGGTTTTGCTCAGAAGGCGCTTGAGCTGGATCTGCTGGAGGCTGCGCTCGGCATTGGCGCGGGCCCAGCGCGCCGCCTGAGCCGGTGTTTCGCGCAGGGCACCGATCATGGCCCCCTCATAGAGCAGCAGCCACTCGTGCGACAGGGTTTCGGCCATATCGGCGTAGCCGGCTTCGGTCAGCAAGGCGTCGAACCATTCGCGCAACTGACGCCGGGCGGCGGCCACGACATCGGCAATGGCCGGCTTGGCCGTTCCGAATTCGACCGTGGCGGTGATCAGCAGGTCGCCGCGCATCGTCGCTTCGGACACGTCCGGCAAGGCATCGAACAGGGACAGGGGGCGCGATTTGACCTCCACCGCCTCCACCGCGATCTTCAGGGCGGCAAAATGCGAGATATGGCCGCGTTCGAGACAGGCGAGGATCAGATCGTCCTTGGACGGGAAGTGACGGTAAAAACTGGCCTTGGCCACCGCCGACTCGGCGATGATGCGGTCAATACCCGTGGCGCGAAAGCCCTGGGTGATAAACAAAGGCAAGGCCGTCTGAAGAATACGATCCCTGACGCCTGTTTTGGTTCCGGCCATATCCAACGCTCCTTGTGAAGGCTGTAGATTCTGACAGACAAGTCTGTACTGTCAACGTGCGCCAAGCGTTTTGCAGAGGCTTTATTAAGTATTTTCTGCTTAGGTGACGAGGCTATCATCGGTGGGTATGCACCGGCACAAGGACTTTTGGCTGCATGCCCGACCGCGACGACTATAAAAACCAGCGCGACCGTTACATCGCCTTTTCTCTGGCGGCGGCCGATCTTCTGGTTGAGGTCGATTCCAGCGGAAAAATCGCCCGCACGGTCGGGGCCACCAATGCCCTTCTGGCCGAAGACGCGCAAAGCGTCAAAGGTCAGGCGATTGATTCCCTTTTCCCGCCTGCCGACCGGTTTCTGGTCACCCGCCTTCTGGCCCGGGCGCGCGAAATCGGCCGCATAGACCCGGCGACGGTGCGCCTAAAACCCGATGGCCGCAAGCCGATCCACGTCAATCTGGGGGCCTGCTATCTGCCCGATCGCGGCCGAACCTATGTGACGGTGACCGTGCTGTCGGAGCCACTGGTCAAGGCGCTGCCGGAACGCGACGATATTTCGGGCCTGCTCGACCTGTGCGAATTTCAGCACATGGCCTCGCGTTCGATCAAGCCGGGCGATGCCGGTTCAGGCGCGGCCATGTTGCAGGAGATGCAACTGATCCGCCTCAACGGCCTCAGCGATGCCATGGGCGAGATGCCGCAATCGCGCTCGGAACAGCTCATGGGCGAAATCGGTGCCCTGCTGCGCGCCTCCTCCGGGCCGACCGGTGCGGCGGCCCGACTGGGGGACGATGAGTTCGGCCTGATGTCCGGTCAGGGGCCCGATTCGGTCAGCGAAGCGCAGCTCATGGGCGACATTCAGCAGGTGCTGAACAATGCCGGGGTCAAGAAGGACCGCGTCTCGTCCAGCATCGTCACCCTGTCGCTCGACACCACCCACCTCAGCGAAGACAGCGTGGCCAAGGCGCTCTCCTACGTCGTGGACAAGTTTACCAAGACGGCGACCGTAGAGGCGCGCGACCTGCAAAACAGCCTGAACGCCGCCATCAGCGCCGCCGTGGATCAGTATGCCCGCGTCAAGGCCGTACTGGCCGCCGGTCAGTTCACCCTGCATTATCAGCCGGTCGTGGACATCGCCACGCGCGAGGTGCAGCATTACGAGGCCCTGCTGCGCTTCAACGGCGGCATGGACTCCTACGACACGGTGCGGTTTTCCGAGCAGGTGGGTCTGGCGGTCGAATTCGATCTGGCCGTCTGCGACAAGGCGATCACCGCCCTCAAGCAATATGCCGGCGAGTCGATCGCGGTGAACCTGTCCGGCCTGTCGGTTCAGAACGCCCAGTTCCGCGACCGCCTCAGCGCGCGTCTGAAGGCCGAGCCGTCGCTGAAAAACCGTCTGATGTTCGAGCTGACCGAATCGCACATGGTCGAAGATGTGGAGGACGCCGCGCGCTTCCTCGCCGATCTGCGCCGTCGCGGCTACAGGATCTGTCTGGACGATTTCGGGTCGGGGGCCGCCGCCTATAACTATCTGCGCCGCTTCGACGTGGACTATATCAAGATCGACGGGCCGTTCCTGAAGACCGCCCTCACCCAGCCGCGTCAGCGCGCCCTGATCCATTCGCTGAGCGTCCTGTGCCATGAACTGAAGTGTCAGTGCATCGGCGAAATGATCGAGAGCGAAGACATGGTGCGTCTGGCGCGCGATCTCGGCATCACCCACGGTCAGGGCTGGCTGTTCGGTAAGCCCGCCGCGCAAATCCCGCCGCGTGCCAATGCCATCTCCCACACCCTGGCGCGCCGCAAGGGGGCGAAGGAGACCTGGGGCTGATCTGCGCGCGGCTTGTCAGGACCGGACGCACGGGCTAGTGTCCTGAATCTGAAATTCGCATGCGCTTGATATCGCTCTCTGGCGAATTTCAGATTCAACAGGACACTAGCAAATTATTGTATCTAGTATCGTTTTTGAATTTGAAGTTCGCCCGGCTCTCGATATCAGAATGAACCGAACTTCAAATTCACGATACTAGGCTCGCCAGCCTGTCCGGGGGGTGACGATGTTTTCAGCTATTTTCAACCGCAGTTTCGAGCTTCTGGGCCGTCACTTCGTGCTGGTCTTCGGCACGGCCTTTTTCATTATGGGCCTGCCGTCGGTACTTGGGGCTCTGTACCTCTACAATCTGACGGGCCAGACGACGGACAGCCTGTTCGAATCCCTGTTCACTCAGGGCTGGCCGACGGCCCTCTATGCGGTGCTGAGCGTCGCGCTTTACCTCATCAACTATTCGGTCATCACGGAGATTGCGGTGACCGGCATTGCCCGCACGCAGTGGCGACTGGGTGAAGCCCTGCGGCGCAGTCTGGTGAATATTGTTCCCCTGATGATCCTGTTTGTTTTGTGCGGCCTGATGATCGGGCTCGGATTCCTCCTGCTGATCGTTCCGGGCATTATACTGATGCTGGCGCTGTCGGTGGCCTGCACCGCCTATATTGCCGAAGGCAAGACCGGCATTTTCGAGGCCATACAGCGTAGCTTCGACCTGACGCGCGGGCATCGCTGGTCGCTGCTGGGGGTGTATCTGTGCCTCGGCCTGCTGCAATGGGTCGTGGGCGCCATTGCCGAGGCCCCGCTGATTTTTGTGGGTGAGGGCCTGCCCCAGCCCCTGCTCATCGGAGCGTCCACCCTGATCAGCACGATGAGCGACGCCTTTTCGCTGGTGTTCAGCGTCGCCGCCTATGTCTGCCTGCGTCAGGCCAGGGAAGGCCAGCCTGCCGACAGCGCCGCCGATGTGTTCAACTGAAACGGCTTTGCCCAGAATCAGAGCGGATCTAGTCGTCAAACTTGTCCTTGCGGCGGCGGCCCATCAGCATCCGCCCTTCAAGCTGAGCGCGCAGCGCGGCGTAATAGGCCCGCAGGAAGGCTTCGTCCGACGGCACCTCACTGGCGATCTTCGGCTCGACCCAGCCGATGCGCGTCTTGATGCGGTCGGCGACGGCGCGCAGGGTGGGCGGACGCTTCTCACGCAGGACCTCTTCGAGCACAACCAGCTCTTTTTCACCATAAACACTGATCTGTTCGGGGCTGAAGATCAGCCCCGGCGAGCCCACCGGGGCCTGTTCGGCCAGATCGAAGCTCAGGCGTTCGCGCGGCACATGGACGACGCGGGTCCCGGCCAGGAAATCGCCCAGCCGCGCCCGTGAGCTGTTGAACAGCGGCAACAGGGCGAGGGTCAGGGCCCAGATCAGCGCGACCAGAGACAGCCAGCCGCCATTGACGCTGGCCTGAAGCGCCAGGGTCAATGGCAGATACAGCTCCACCTCGCGCAGGGCGTTGCGGGTAATGACGGCGGACGGCGTCAGGTGGCCGCCATCGTGCGAAATGACGCGGATCTTCATGATGCGCTTGCCCGGCGTGGCGGCGCGCGGCCCCAATTCGAACAGCGTGAAATAGCCCGAACGCAGGAAGAAGCCGATCAGCACAAACAGGATAAGCAAAGCCTGAACAAACGGATGATCCATGTTCACGTTGTCGAACTTCACATGTTCGAACGGCAGAAGGATATAGAGGATCACCAGCAGGACCGGCACCAGAACGATGATCAGAAAGTCGATCAGCAGCGCCGCCAGACGCGAGGCGAAAGAAGCGGTGCGAAACGACAGGACCACGCCTTCGGGCGTCGTCACCGGCGTCACCGGCCCGTTCAGCGACGGCAGGGTCACTGCCCCACCCTTCATCAGGTCAGGTCTGGCCATGCGTCACCTTCTGCGGACGGACCTTGTGCGCACGCCCAACGGCCAGGAAATAAAACAGCCACAGCGCAGCCATCCCGCCGCCAAAGGCAAACCGCGCCCACATCTCGGTTACCGTCTGACGCGCCACCCCTTCGATAAAGCCGGCAATGACCAGCATCAGCATGGCCCCCAGCATGGCCGTCCCGGCCAGTCGCCCGGCGTCGGACAGGGCCGCCTTACGCGTCAGGTGGCCGGGGAACATGATGCGCCGCGCCAGATGAAAGCCCGCCGCCGCGCCGATGACGACCGCCGTCAGCTCCGTCGTGCCGTGGATCGACAACCAGGCGACAAAATCCGGCCCTAGCCCTTTGGAGGCAAACAGCCACACCATCGCTCCGACCGACATGCCGAAGACAATCATCAGGAAGGCCGTCGGCAGGCCGCCGATAACCCCCAGCGCAAAGGCCGACAGCGTGACCTGTGTGTTGTGGCTCATCAGAAAGACCGAAAAAGCCGCCAGAGGTTCGCCGTTGTCCGTTCCGCCAATGGTCTTGCGCAGGTCATCAACGCTGGCGTTCAGGTCTCGCCCTTGCGACATGCCGCCGACCAGCGGGTCGTACCAGCTCGGATCGGCCATGCACATCAGTATGCCGCCCACAATCCCCAGCGCCAGACAAAGGAAAGACAGGGCCAGTTCCCCCCACAGGGCGCGCACCGAGCGCGGCAGGTCGCGCAGGAAGAAGTCGCGCACCATCACGCCGGGCCGGGCGTGCGGGCCGTACATATAGACGTAGGCGCGCGCGCACAGGGCCTGAAGGAAGGTAATCAGGTTGTGATCCAGCGAAATCGACTGTGCCATCGACAGCGAGGACACGGTCGAACGGTACAGCACCGGGAGTTCGAGCAATTCCTCGGTGGTGAATTTGCGCAAACCGCCGTTTTCGGCGCGGTCGATCTGTTTGGCCAGCGCCTTCCAGTCCTTTTCACGCGCTTCGCGGAACTTCTGGCTCTTGAGTTGCAGAGGGGGCTGATCAGACATGGGCACAATCTCTATTATACCTCCCCAGCTTGCCGGGGCGGAGGACCGCACGAGCCAGCCTGCTGGCGAGATGTGGTGGTGGGGGCTCTGGCTTAACGGCACGGGAATGATGATGCAGAGAGAAACGCAAGCCCCCCTCCGTCTTCGAGACCTGCGGCCTCGAATCCACCTCCCCCGGCTCGCCGGGGGAGTATGAAGACCGCAAACTCACAACCGGTCCTCCCGTTTCATTTCCAGATATTTGAGCACCAGTTGCACCGCCATGGCCTCTGTCGTCGGTTCCAGCACTTCGATACCGTAGCGGCGCAGCGTCGCGTGGACGGTTTCGCGCTGCTGCAACAGGCGGCGGGCGAAGATGGCGCGGGTGACGTCATCAGCGGCCTGCGGCTCGGACGCCGCCAGCCCTTCCAGCACCTCATCGCGGAAGGCGACAAAAACGATCAGGTGCTTTTTCGACAGGCGCTGCAAGGCTTCGAGCATCAGGTCGGCGCTGATTTCGTCGATAAAGTCGGTGAACAGCACGATCAGCGAGCGCCGCGCGATCTTTGACCCCAGATCGGCCAGGGCCAGCGTGTGGTTGGTTTCTTCCGGCCGGTCGTCGAGGCCCGACAACTGCGCCTTCAGCGTCTCATAGGCCTGCGTCCCGGCCAGCAGCGGCGCATTGTGGTATGGCCGCGCGGCAAAGGCGAAAGAGCGCACATTGTCGCCGATTTTCAGCGCGCAATAGCCCAGCAGCAGACCGGCATAGAGGGCGCGGTCGAGCTTTTTGACCCGCAGCAGCGGCTCACCCATCAGGCGCCCCGTGTCGAAGGCCAGCACGATATGGTGGTTGCGCTCGGTCTGAAACTCGCGCGACAGCAGTTTGAGGTGGCGCGCCGAGGAGCGCCAGTCGATGCGGCGATGATCCTGCGACGAGTCGTATTCGCGCAGCGCGTGGTATTCGGAGCCATTGTGCAACTGGTTCTGCACGCGCACCCCATAAACGGAGTCCCGTGAAAACAGGGCGGCGGCGTCCTGCTGTACGCCCTCAATATCCGGCGTGACCACCATTTCGGCCTTCAACGGCACGATCTTCTGCACATAGCCGAGGCCCAGAGCGCCGCTCCAGCGCAGATGCGCGGTTTCCACCGCCGCCTTGCCGCGCGCCGTGGCGCGCAAACTCAGTTGCCCCTTGAACACACCGGCATCGGGGCTCAGGGTCAGACCGGCCTGCGGGGTTTGCAGGCGCGGGGAGACGCCCCAGCGAATTTCGATTTTTTTTGGCGTGCGCGCCGTAAAGCGCACGGCGTAGGCAAAACCATAGTCGCGCCCGACCCCGATGCGGCGCGGCAGAGGGATATCCAGCGTCAGATGCGACGGCAGGGGCGCAAACGCCCCCTCAAACACCGCCAGCGCCATCAGCCCCAGCATGATCACCGGCATGACCCACCAGACGGCAGGCGCCATAAAGACCACCCCCGCGCCCAGAAGGACGCAGGCGATCAATAAGCGGATCAGGCGCGGCGTCGGATGGATCATCTGGGGATCTCGATACGCTCCAGAAGCCCTTGCAGCACGCCGTCCACCGTTTGTCCTTCGATTTCGGCCGAGGGCGACAGCAGCACGCGGTGACGCATGGACGGCAGGTACAGGGCCTTGATGTCGTCGGGCAGCACGTAGTCACGCCCGTCCAGCGTCGCGCGCGCCCGCGCGGCCCGCGCCAGCAGCGCGCCGGAGCGCGGCGAAGCGCCGACCGCCAGAGACGGGCTTTCGCGCGTGGCGCGGATCAGGCTGACGATGTAGTCGAGATTGGCGTCGTTGAGGCGCACCGTCGTTACCACGCGGATGGCCTCGGCCAGGGTCGCCGCGTCCAGCACCGCCTCGATCCCCGCCTGTTCCGGATCGAGTGTCACCGCCGAATTGCCTGCCTCGTCGATGATGCGGCGTTCTTCGCTGGCCGACGGATAGCCCAGTACGTGCTTGAACAGGAAGCGGTCCAGTTGCGCTTCCGGCAACGGATAGGTGCCCTGCTGTTCGATCGGGTTCTGGGTGGCGATGACCATGAAACGGTCGCCCAGATCATAGCGCGTGCCGTCGAGCGTCACCTTGCGCTCCTGCATGGCCTCCAGCAGGGCGGCCTGCGTCTTGGGCGGCGTGCGGTTGATTTCATCGGCCAGCAGCAGATCGCAAAAGATCGGCCCCTTGGTCAGGGAAAAGGTCGAGGTCTGGAAGTTGAACAGGTTGGAGCCCAGAATATCGGCGGGCAGCATGTCCGGCGTGAACTGGATGCGTCCGAAACGCAGGGACAGCGAGCGGCAGAAGGCCCGCGCCAACAGGGTCTTGGCCGTGCCCGGAGGCCCTTCGAGCAGCACATGGCCGCCGGAGAACAGGGCGGTGAGCATCAGTTCGACCGTATCGGCCTGACCGATGATGACCTTGCCGATTTCGCCCTTGAGGCGGGCCGACAGGTTGTGAACGTCGGAAATCTGCATCTAGCGCTCCGTTATCTGGTGCTTCCAGGCGTGCAGACGGCGCGCCCAGCTCAGCAGTTGCATAGGGTTGGAAAGGCGGTCCGCCTCGGCCCTGAGGGCGCTGTAGCGTTCCGGGGTATTGTGTTTTTCGCTCAGGCGCTCGGCCAGTTCGTCCGGCCCGGCACTGTGACGGCCGAGGCCCAGAGCCTTGAGTGCCTGATCGCGCACGAGCTGCGCATAGGCCGGGGCCAGTTTCGGCTCACGCCCGGCCTTGGCGATCAGACGCGCCGCATTGTCGGCCAGCACGGTGACGCCGCGCCCGTGCGGCGTGTCGGTGGACGGATCATGCGCCGGACCAAAACGCGAATAGGCCGACCACAGCATGGCGACGGCCAGCACCAGCAGGCATAGGGGCACACCGATAAAGGGCACGCGCGACACATGGTGCAGCAGGTCCTGCTCATAGGCGAGGTCATTATAGGTCACGTCGAAGGCGACGGTCTTCGCGCCGGGCGCAATAGCTTTGATGATGGACAGAGCCCCCGCCACGCGCTCCGCATCGGCCAGCATCTGATTGTCCATCAGGTCCGGTTCGCTGAGCAGATAGACCGGGGCCTTGAACGGTTTTTCGCCTGGCATGGCGTTGACGCGCGACAGCAGGACTTCGCCGTCCGGGCCGAGCAGCAGCGGCGTCAGGTTCGGCCCGCTAAGCGATTGCAGCCCGCGGATGCGCCCGCTGGTATAGGCCTTGGTCAGGGTCTTTTGACCCTCTGCCGGGCTGAGGGCATAGGATTTGTAACGGCCGAGCGGGGCACGTCCCAGAGCGTAATTCAATCGTTGATAAGTGATCTTGTAGCGCGTCTCGCCGTCTTCCTGCACCGCTTTTTTGCGAACCGGAGACAGCAGGGCCAACTGCGCAAAAACGCTGTTGGGCGACTGAAAGCTGGGGTTGATGTCCCAGCGCGGATGCGACGGCATGGGGCCGGCGGCCCATTTGGGCGCGACGACCAGCACCACCTTGCCGACAGGATAATAGAGCAGGCGGTCAGACTTTTCAGCGCTCGGGGTCGGCCAGATGTCGTCACGCTTTTTCGCCTGATCCTCGGCCTGAAACGACGTCGATGAAGCCTCCTGAGCGGCGCGCGATGCGGAGGCTTCCGCCTGCGCCTGTTTGGCCTTTGCCTGCATATCCGCGCTGGTCATTGACGCCGAAGCGGTCGCTTGGGCACTGGAAGAGGCGCTCTCCTCCGGTACGGGCTGTGGTTCGGTATATTCCGGATCGTCATTGAACAGGGCGCCGTCACCATCCAGAGTCACGATGACCAGATCGCTGATCCTCTGCGGCCCCGAGGCTTGCCTTGTAAGAGACGTCTTGTAATCCGACGCCTCAAGTACGTCGCGCAAACCCTTGAAACCCTGCGCCGAATAGCCGGTGACATTGGCCGCCTGACCGCGCCCCGGCGGTTCCAGATGCGGCGTGATCAGCACCAGCCCGACCATCAGGAACAGGCCCGCAATCAGCACGCCGACAATGATGGGCAGAAACTGAGTGGCGGGCGGCAGGCCGTTTTTCAGAAAGGGCAGACGCCTCATTGCGGCCTCTTCGGCAGATGCTCGGAGGCGACGAAATCGACATAGGCCTTGCGGCAGGCCTCAAAGCCTTCGCGCCCGACGGGGATACCGGCAAAGAAGCTCTTTTCAGCCCAGCGGGTGATTTCGGCATAGGCCGGGCGGGCGTCTTCAGGCAGCAGGGGATGTTTGCCGATGTCGCGCGCCGAATAGTGCTTGCGCACCAGATCCGGGCGATAGGCGTTGAGGTCGGCAACGGAGCGCTTGAGCAACAGGTGCACGGCTTCGTCATAGGCCCCCTTCTGCGCTAGGGCGTCGATTTCCTCGATCAGGGCGGCGGCGGCTTCGGCAGTCGGTCGCCACGGCGCATCGGCCTTCAGACTGTCGCGCTGAAACAGGCGTTCGACCTTGCCGCTGATGAAGGCGCGCACCAAGGGCGACAGCAGCAGGATAACCAGCGCGAACAACAGCAGGTAGAGAAGCCACGGCAGGATGGGCGCGATGGGCTCCAGCAAATCGCCAAAAACCTTGCTGACCTTGCCCAGCCATTCCAGAAAGGCTTTCAGCCAGCCAATATCGGCTTCCTTGGGCGGCGGGGTGTTGGAAAACTGCGTTTGCAGCAGGCTGTTTGCGTTGACCTTACGGATCAGGGCTTCAGCGGAGGAGACATCGGCCGCCGTCACGCTGTTCGGCGAGGTCTGCGCCACGGGTGACACCGCGCTGGCCGCTGCTGACGCAGAGGCTTCGGTCGTGATGGCCGTCGCGCGCATTAGAACCGCTCTTCCCCCATGGTTTCCGCCGACCATAGAGGGTAAATCCGCACGGGGTCAACCCGCTTCGCCTCCCGCGTTCCGGGGAGCCCGGGCAAAACGCAGGGCGGAACGCGTCCATCAGACATCGTTCCGCTCTAACCTCAGAAACCGCCGCCGGGTCCGCCGCCCCAGTTGCCGCCCCCGCGGCCACCCGGTCGCGCCCCGCCGTCGCGGTTGCCGCCGCCGATGCCGAACGGATTGAATTGCAGGCCGATCATGAAGGTCGTCCCGCCCTGATCGCGCTCGGACACCGACTTGACCGTATCGGTATCGATGAGGGTGCGCTGCTTACCCTGATTTTGCACGCTGGCCGTCAGGTTCAGCTTGTTGCTGATCTTGCGGCTGTAACTGGCATTCCAGCGGTAGGACGGATCATTGTAGCCCTGCCCGGTCAGTTGCCTGCCCTGCGCATTGAGATTGAGCTGGAAACGGTCGTTCGCCGTGGCGCGATACCCGAGGCGCAGCCGACCCGACACCGAGTCGCCCTTATTGATCGTGGTGAGGGTCGAATTGACCGGCGGACGTTCTTCCTGACGATAGGTGGCCTGAAGATTGACGTCCCACTTTGTCCCTATCCGGCCATTATACATCAGCTCAACGCCGTTCTCCTTGCCCTCGCCGCCGTTTTCACGGCGCGTCAGCAGGACGGTATTGTTGTCGATATAGAGGCTGCGTTCGACAAACAGATCCTCGCTCTTGCGATAGAAGTAGGTCGCCGTGAAGGTCAGGTTGCGGGCCCGGTCATTGAACTCATAGCGCAGTTCATTGGAATGGGTTTCCGACGGTTTCAGATCGGCATTGCCCGACCGCGCATTCCGCTCATCATAATAGACGATATAGGGGTTGAGATCGTTGATGTTCGGACGGTTGATGCGGTGGCTGTAGTTGAAGCGCAGCTTGGAACGCGCGGTCAGCATGTACTGCACCGCCAGGCTGGGGTGATAGTTGGTGTAGCTTTTGTTGAGATAGGTGCTGGTGGTCTTCTGATTGAGCGTGACCTGCGTGTTTTCGGCGCGCAGACCCGTCAGTACCGTCCACTTGTCGCCGATAGCCCGCTGATAGGTCACATAGGCTTCGGCCTGATCCTGATCCTGACCGAAGGTGTTGCTGCGCCGCGCATCTATCGTCTGCGCGCCGCTCGACAGATCAATATTATACTGGGCGTTGTCGGCTTCGGAATGGCTGGAACTCAGCTCAAAGCCGGTCGCAAAGGTGCCACCCAGAAGATTACGGTTATAGTCGGCGCTCAGGGCCAGGGTGTCCTGCGAACTGACGCCATTACGCAGGGTGCGGCGGTCCTGCGCCGGATTGACATAGCTATAGTCGGACAGGGTGCGGCTGGTGTTTTCGCTCGACGACAGGCGCACATCGGCCTTGAACGTTTCCCCGTCCTGATCGCCCTGATGGTTGAAATTGAACTGGAGCCCGCCCTGATCCTGCGCATTACGGGCATCGTCACGGCGATCATAGCTGTTGGTCTGGACGCCGAGGGGGCTGATATCGACGTTGGACTGCAACGTCTCGTTCTCCCGCTGGTTCTTGCTGGCGTTGAATTGCAGGCTGAGCGTATCCCTGTCCGTCGCATTGATCGTCACGGCCCCTCTCATGCCCCCCGTGTCCGTCGTCTGACGCGACGTGTTGGCCGTATTATAGACAGAGGTGCCCGTGGGCGAAATGCGTTGGCGCGAACTGGTGCCGGAGGTGTCGCGCACATCGTGATTGACGGACACGCCGCCGTTGAACATCACCTTGCCCTTGCCGTAGCTGCCGTTGGCCCCGAACTGGTAGCGGCCTTCGCTGCCGGCGCTGACGCGCAGCCCAAGGGTCGGACGGAGCGAGCGGTTACGTTTCATCACGATGTTGATTATACCGGCCCCGCCTTCACCGCCGAACTGTGCCGACGGGCTGGTCATGACTTCGATAGAGTCGATATCGTCGGCGGGCAGGGATTGCAGGCTAAGCGCCCGGAAATCGCCCTGCATCATGGTCGAGGGCTTACCGTCGATCAGGATTTGCACGCCGGAATTGCCACGCAGGGTGACATTGCCGTCGGGATCGACATTGACGCCCGGCGCCTTGTTCAGCGCGTCGGCCGCTGAGGATACCGGCGTATCGGGATCGGTTTTCGGGTCATACACATCGCGGTCGATCTTGGTTATGGGGCGCGCGGCGGTGACGGTGACGGTTTCGATGGCCTCGCCTGAGCCCGTAGCGGGTACCTCCCCGGGATTGGTCGCGGGGCGGGTTTCATTGGGTTTAGGGGGGTTAGGGGGGACCGGGACCGTCTGAGCGGACGGCGGGCTGGGCGAGGTCGGGGGGAGTGTCTGGGCCAGAGCGGGCGTGCTTAGGACAAGACTCAAAGCACTGCTCGCCAGCAGAAAGGCGGCGTAAGGCGGGGGCATTTTCATTTGTGGAATTTCTTTGTCTTTATTTGCACAAAAGGAGGCAACCCGTGCGGGTTGCGCTGCCTTGTGATACGCGCCTATGGGGGAAAGCCGTCGCCCACCCGCCCTTTTGTCTGTGAACACAAGCGACTGTAACAAAAATACTACAATTAGGACAGCCGCTCTTGCCGAACGCGCGCGCCGGATCGCAAACTATCCGCAACTAAAGTTCACAGTATAAACAGATTTAACACTTGCCTGCGCGGTTTAAAAATTATGGTTAATCAAAGGTCAACGCCAGAGATAAGATCAACACCGCGCGACATTTGCAAAATACTAACACATTCCGCGCACTATGGGCTGGCCGAGGTATTGCATCATGACGTCACCCAACACCCCGACTTCCTTCAGGGATCGCTTGCGTAAATCAGTCGCGCTTCTGGTGCTGCTGGCTGTGTCCGCTGTGCTGACCCTTATTGAACTGGGCCATCCGCTGGAACTGTTTTTGCGGGCCGCCCGTAATTCCTTTCAGAAAATGCCGGTTAGCGGCGAAATGGTCGTCGTGGGTGTGGACGATGCCGCCCTGGCTTCGCTGGGCCCGTGGCCGTGGAAGCACGCCCATATGGCCGGCCTGACCGAGCGTCTGTTTGCCGATGGGGCCCGCCGCGTTTTTATAATGACCCCGTTGACCGATCAGGGCGACAGCCGCAACCGTCTGCTGGCTGACACCTTTGCTCGCCATCCGGGCCGCGTCTTCGTCAGCGCCAAGGCCGATTACCGTCTGGGGCCGAAGCGCGTGACCTATATCCTGCCGCCGGAAGTTATCCGTAACGAGGCGCAGACCGTATCTCTGGCGCGCTATGTGGCCTTCTGGGGCGGTTTGTCCAAGGTCCCTTACAAAACCGAAATCGGAGGTCAGGCCCTCGATTCCGCGGAATCCGTTTTGTCGGGTGTCTATGGCAATACGAAGGAAACCTTCTCGATCAACTATGCCTATGACAGCAGCACCGTGGCCTATGCCAGCGCTGCGGACGTGATTACGGGCAAGGCGAAGGCCAACCTTTTCCGCGGCAAGGATGTGATAATCGGCTTCAATGACCCGAGCCTTGGCGATCAACTGCGCGTTCTCGGTCAGGGACATAAGTCTCCCACAGCGACCGTTGTCGTGCTGGCCGCCGAAACGCTCAAACATGGCCGCCCGCTGCAACTGGGCTGGCTGCCAGGGTGGCTGTTTGCGGCCGGGATCGCGGCCTGGCTGCTCAATCCGCGCATGAAGCGCGGCAAGCGGCTGGTGATGCTGGGCGCCGTGGCCGTTCTGCTGATCGTGCCGGGCGTACTGGAACGCTTTAACATCTTCACGGATATTATGGGCGGGATGACCCTGCTGTTCCTGACCGGCATCTATATTCTGTGGCGACGCTTCGGCGCTCAGGAAAAGAAGGGCGGCACCATCAATCCGGTGTCGGGCCTGTACACCCCCAATGCTATCCGCCACGAAGACCACCTTGATGGCCGCCAACTGGTCGCCGCGCGCATCCGCCGCTATGCCGAAATGGTCAGCGCCCTGCCGCCGGAAGCCGAACGCCTGCTGGTCAAGGAGATCGTGGCGCGCCTGGAACTGGGTGCAGGCGGGGCTCAGCTCTACCACGGCGATGACGGCAATTTCTTCTGGCTGTCGAACCTCTACGACCACGACCTGCTGATCGAACAGTTCACCGCCCTACACGTCATCTTTCGTAGCCCCATTCGCTTTGCCCGCAATTCCTTCGACGTCGATATCTCGTTTGGCGTCGATCGGGAATTCAACCTGCCCGTTTCCCACCGCCTGACCAGCGCCCTGGCCGCCGCCCACTCTGCGGAACAGGATGGCACGCGCTGGCGTCTGCACGATCCGTCGCAGATCAGCGAAAAGGAATGGAACCTGTCACTGCTGGGCGAACTGGACGACGCACTGGATGCCGGCAAGATCTGGGTGGCCTATCAGCCCAAGATGGACCTCTACAGCAAGGAACTGCTGGGGGCCGAGGCGCTGGTGCGCTGGACGCATGAAACGCGCGGCCCCGTCAGCCCGCTGGAGTTCGTCGAAATGGCTGAGCGCCACGGGCGCATCGACCGCCTGACGGATTTCGTGCTCAATGATGCGCTGAAGGTGGCCAAGACCGTTCTGCTGACCCAGCCGGAGTTTCGCATCTCGGTCAATATTTCGCCCAGCCTCCTGACGTCGCGCGACATCATGGACATGGTGAAGGCCGCGCTTGACCGGCATCAGGTGCCGCCGTCTTGCCTGATCCTCGAAGTGACCGAGACGCACGCCATCGCCCAGAACGAAACCCCCAGCCTGCTGATGGCGGAGTTCCGCGATATGGGCATCGGCCTGTCGATCGACGACTATGGCACCGGCCTGTCCACGCTGGAATATCTGCGCAAGATTCCGGCCACCGAACTGAAGATCGACCGCCGCTTCACGCAGGACATCTGCGACAACAAGGCCGATCGCGCGGTGATGAAATCCACCATCCAACTGGCGCACGCGCTGGGCATGAAGGCTGTGGCCGAGGGCATCGAAACGCTCGAAGTCCTGTCGCTTCTGTCGCGCATGGGCTGCGATACGGGTCAGGGCTACTATATCGCCCGACCGATGGACGCCAAGGCGTTCCTGGCGCGCATGGCCGCCGAAGCCGAACAGCTCCGCCACGGCTAACCTTACCTAACGTAAATTTTCAAGACCCGCTGTGACCTCGCAGCGGGTCTTTTTTACTTACGCCACACAGTCTTGGCATGGGTTTTGCAATGAAACGCGGGACATTAACCTTACTGGGTAGATATTACAGTCTGTGTGCACGCTTTCAAACCTCCACTTAACTTGATTTCCTTGGGAATTTCGTCCGTTGCGAGAAAAAACGGGTTAATCGCGCGTAAAAATTCTTGGTTAATGCTTGTAAAGGCGTTTAGAAAGTGTTAACCATGCGCTCACAGCGATAGGGCTGTTTTACCGTGATCGATTGAGGCATATCATGTGGGATTGGCTGTTCGGATACTGGCTCTAATACCAGTCTAAATACTTTCGAAAGGCCCCTTTTACGGGGCCTTTCTTGTGTCTGGACGTTGGCTCTGCTGACTGCAATTTCCATATTTACGCGGGCGCAGGGCCTGCTAAAACGAACAGGCCCGTCCTCAAGCCCGCACAGGATCGCCATGCTCCGGATTTTGAAATGCCTGACCCCGCTGGCCGGCGCTTTGCTGCTGGTATTGCCCCTCACCCCGGCGCAGGCGCAGGACGCCGTCGCGGGTAAACGGGCGTTTGGGGCCTGCATGTCCTGCCATTCGGTGAAACCGGGGGCGACGGGTATCGGTCCGTCTCTGGCCGGTATTGTCGGCAAAAAGGCCGGGACCAACGACCCGAAATTCAGCTATTCCGCGGCCATGAAGGGTGCCCCGGTGTGGAGCGAGGCGCAACTGGACGCTTTTCTGGCCGATCCGAAGGGCACTGTTCCCGGCAATACCATGGCCATGGCCCCGACCAGGGACGCCAAGAAGCGCGCCGACATTATCGCCTATCTCAAAGCCAATTAGCCCCGCCACGCCCGGATCACATCCGCCAATATGGAGACGGCGATTTCCGGCGGCGTTTTCGCCCCGATATCGAGCCCGACCGGCCCTCGGATACGGTTGATCTGTGGCGCGTCAAAACCCAGGGCTTTGAGCGTTTCGATGCGCCGGGCATGGGTACGACGGCTGCCCAGCGCTCCGATATAGAAGGCTTCTGAACGCAAGGCCGTCGCCAGTATCTCCGGCTCATAGTCGTGGTCGTGGAACAGGCTGATGACGGCGGTGGCGGCGTCGATCAGACCCGTGAGGACGCTGCCGGACGCAGCGCTTAAGGGCCGGATGACCTCGGCCCGACTGCGTTGGCGCGTGGTGTCGTCGGGTGACACCACCGCCGTGGCGAACTCACCCAGACCTGCCATCTGCGCCAGCACCGGCACAATCGGCCCCTGCCCCACAATCAGCACACGCGGTTGCGGCCGGTAGAGCCGCTCAAAGCCCCTGTCCCACACATAGACGGCCTCACGCCGCTGCTGGCGCGCCGTTCGCAACCGCGCGAGGACCGCATCGCTCAGGGTCACATCGAAGCTAACCGTGATCCCCGACCCACACGGCAAAACGATGTCACGAAAGCGCGAGCCTTCGCCGTAGCGTTCCAGATGATTGCGGCCGCGGGCGATGGCGCTCAGCGCGTCACGCACCAGAGCCTGTTCGGCGCAGCCGCCGGTAATGGCCCCAACCGCACGCCCGTCTTCGGCCACGGCCATCTGGCTGCCCAGAGGTCGGGGCGACGCGCCGTCGATGGCCACCAGCGTCAGAAGCGCCGTCTTCAGCCCTTCGCTTCGCCAGCGCCACAGATCGTCGAGCACGTAGTCGGCATAGGCCGGGACCGCGATGTCGAAAACCTCGCTCACGCCTTTTTCGCCAAAGCCTCCGGCGTCAGCGGCAGCTTGCGCACGCGCACACCCGTCGCTGCAAAGATGGCGTTGCACACAGCCGGAATGACCGGCGGCAGGGCCGGCTCGCCCAGCCCGGTCGGCGGGTTGTCGCTGAGGACAAAGTGCGTGTCGATGTGCGGCGCTTCGGACATGCGCATCAGCGGCACCTCGTGGAAATTGCCCTGCACCGCGCGCCCCTTGTCGAAGGTGATGGCCTGACGCAGTTCGCCAATACCGTCGATGACCGAGCCTTCGACCTGATTGATCGCGCCTGCCGGGTTGATGATCTGCGACCCGACATCGCCGACCACCCACACCTTGAGGACGCGCCACGTGCCGTCCGGGCTCACCCGCACCTTGGCCACCTCGGCAAAATAGCCGCGATGGCTGAAATAGGTGGCCAGGCCAAAGCCTTCACCCGCCGCCGGTTTGCGCCTGTCCCACCCCGACCGCGTCCTCAGCGTATCCAGTATCACTTTCAGCCGTTTCAGATCGTAGTCCGGGCCACGACCCTCAGCCGCAGGACCCTTACCGGCCGTTTCAATCAGGTGCAGGCGGAAGTCGAACGGGTCCTTGCCCGCCGCGTGCGCCACCTCATCGAGGAAACATTCGTGCACATAGGCCAGAGAATTGGACGACGGCGCGCGCAAATAGCCTGTGGGGACAAGCGTCTCGATCAGCGATTGCTCCAGCCGGTAGTTGGGCACGGTGATCTGTGCAAAACCGTCCGGGGTTATGCCAGCCCCCTGCGCAGTCTTGCCGCCGCGCGCAAAGGTCACGCCGTGCGCCTGATAGGCGCTGAGGCCGCCCGCACCATCCAGACCGGCGCGCAGACGGTGATAATTGCCGGGCCGGAAGTAGTCGTAGGCGATGTCGTCTTCGCGCGTCCACAACAGCTTGACCGGCACCCCGGCCTTTTGCGCCACCGCCGCCGCTTCGACCATATAGTCGTTTTCCAGCCGCCGCCCGAAGCCGCCGCCGCCCCGCACCATGTGCACCGTGACCTTCTCTTCCGGCACGCCCAGGGTCTGAGCCACCAGTCGCCGGCCCCCGCCGGGCGACTGGGTCGGGGCCCAGATTTCGATGCCGTCCGCCGTTACTCTCGCCGTACAGTTCTGCGGTTCCAGCGGCACGTGCGGGATGAAGGGCGTCTCATAGACAGCCTCGACGGTTTTGGCCGCCGCCGCCAGCGCCGTCCGGACATCGCCCTTGTCACGGATGGGCTCGCCGCTGCCGGTCAGCAGGGTTTCTGCCTGCGCCGCATAGGTCGCCGTATCGTGCGGCACACCGATGGCCTCGTCCCAGACGATATCAAGCTGGTCGCGCGCCGATTTGGCGTACCACCATTGATCGGCGACGATGGCGACACAGTCCTGAATCCCGTGGAAATCCCCCTTACCCTCCAGCGTGAAGACCTGCGCCACCCCGGGCAGCTTGCGGATGTCATCGAGATTGGCGGATTTGAGCTTCGCGCCATAGACCGGCGGCTTGGCCAGTATGGCGTACTTCATCCCCGGCACCACCGTGTCGATGCCGAAGATGGGCGCGCCCCTGACGATCTTCGGGCTATCGACGCCACCCTTGAACTGCCCGATCAGGGTGAAGGTTTTGGGGTCTTTCAGCGCGACGGTCTTGAGGTCCGGAACGGGGACCTTCGCGGCCGCCGTCGCCAGCGTCCCGTAGCTCAGCTTTTTGCCGCTGGCCTTGTGCACGACCGTGCCTTTCACGGCGCTCAGCTCCGCCACCGGCACCTTCAGCGCCTCGGCCCCGGCCTGAAGAAACATGGCGCGCGCGGCCGCCCCGGCCCGGCGCATGGTCTCGTAATTCATCGGCGTGGTCAGCGAGCCCCCCGCGAATTGCGGGCCATAGGTTTTTTCATCGACCGGTGCGGTTTCGACGCGCACCTGCGCCCAATCGACGTCCATCTCTTCGGCGATGATCATGGGCAGCATGGTCTTGACGCCCTGTCCCACCTCCGGGTTCTTGGCGCGGATGGTGACGGTCCCGTCAGGGGCGACGGCGACGTAGTCGGTCAGGCGCGCGGCGGCCGACTGCGCTTCGGACGGCGAGGCCCCGAAGCCCATGACAAACCCCCCGCCCGCCAACACAGCCGCAGAGACAAACAGGCGGCGCGAAATCTTCACATCGTCCATGCTCAGGCCTCCCGCGTATCGGCCAGCGCCACACCGGCGGCCTTTTTGATCGCCGCGCGGATGCGGGTATAGGTGGCGCAACGGCACAGATTGCCGTCCATGGCCACGTCGATATCGGCATCGGTGGGCTTCGGCGTTTCTTTCAGCAGGGCTGCGGCGGTCATGATCTGCCCGGCCTGACAATAGCCGCACTGCATGACATCGACCTCAAGCCAGGCCGCCTGAAGCGCCTTGCCTTCCTTGGTCTGGCCAATGCCCTCGATGGTGGTCACCGCCTCGCCTTCGACGGCGCCGACCGGCGTGATACAGGCGCGCACCGGCGTGCCATCGACGTGGACCGTGCACGCCCCGCACTGGGCAATACCGCAGCCGAACTTGGTGCCGACCAGCCCGAACGTGTCGCGCAGCGCCCACAGGAGCGGCATATCCTCGGGCACGTCCTGATCGTAGGCCTTACCATTGATGGTGAATTTCAACACAGCCTCCCCTGATATCTCTTTGTTATCCGGCCAGCTTAGCGGATTTGGTCCGCCCGCAAAGTGACATTTGCTTTATCCAAACCGTCCGCGCGCCCGCTCCAGATCGTCCGGGGTGTCGATGTCAGATAACGCGTCACATGAAGCCTCTATGCTTACGGTTTGAACGGCGGCTGAGATCAGTATCCGTCGCGCCCCTGCATCGCCGCTGAGGGCGCGCAGGGCCCCGATATGGTTTGCAGAGAAGGCCACAGGCGGCCCTTTCGCCTCACCGACGGTACTGACGGCAATGGTGATACCTTCACCGAGCGCGCTCACCAGAGCCGAGATGTGCGTCAGGGGCACAAAGGGCATATCGGCGAGACAGACCACCACCCCGGCGGCCCCGCCCACCTGACGCGCCGCCAGCGCCAGATTGTCGCCCATGCCTGCCAGCGGTAGCGGAGTCAGAGTCTCAAACCCAAGCCCGGTCAGGGTGTTCCGCAGCTCATCCGACACGACAACGGCCAGTTTCTGCCGCCAATTCAGGGCGCAAAGGCGCTCCGCCATATGCACACCCAGCGGCCGGCCGTCGAGATCGGCCATCAGCTTGTCTTCATCGCCAAAGCGCCGGGAATGGCCGGCAGCCAGCAGGATCAGAGCCATGTCTTCGCTGTTCATCGGCTCAGCTTGCCGGACGTGTGCTTTTTCTCAAACTCATAATTTCTTTCGCAGCGTCACCCGGCTATAGGGAGCGCGTCATGTTGAAGCTGCCCCCCAGGGACATCCCGCCCTTTCCCGAATTTGTCGCCATTATCGCCGCCTGCATGGCCGCGACGGCGCTGAGCGTGGACACCATGCTGCCCGCCCTGCCGCACATGGCGGCGGATTTCGGCATCGACAATGCCAACCGTATGCAGTTGATCATCTCGGTCTTCTTCATGGGGATGGGCATAGGTCAGTTTCTGTGCGGCACCCTGTCGGACTGGCTGGGACGCCGCCGTGTGCTGCTGGGCGGCCTGATCGTCTATGTGCTTCTGTCGCTGACCGTGTCGCTGGTCACCGATCTGGAACACATGATCCTGCTGCGTTTCTTTCAGGGCATAGCCGCGGCCTCGGCCAATGTCATTCCGCGGTCGGCCATCCGCGACCTCTATTCCGGCGCGCGCATGGCCAAGGTGCTCTCGACCTCGCACGTCATCTTCATGGCCGTGCCGATCATGGCCCCCAGCCTCGGTCAGCTGATCATGCTGGGCTTTCCGTGGCGCGGCATCTTCTTTGCCCTGACCATTGCCGGTCTGCTGGTCTTTGTGTGGGTGGGCCTGCGCCTGCCGGAAACCCTGCCGGTGGAACAGCGCTTCGCCCCGTCTCCCGGCAAGTTCCTCCGCGTGGCGCGCTATATCGCCTCTGAGCCCACCTCGCTTGGCTATGGGCTGGCGGTGATGGTGATGACGTCGATGATCCTGTGCTATCTGTCGATGATGCCGCAGATTTTCGAAGAGGTGTTTCATCAGCCGGGCTATCTGGGGCTGGTCTTCGCCCTGTGCGCCGGCGCCATGGCGGTCGGGGCCTTCACCAATATCCGGCTGGTCGAGCGACTGGGGACGCGCGTCATGTCGCACCGCTCGCTGACCGCCCTGATCATCCTGTCGGCCATCCACGTGGTGTGGGCGCTGTTGGGCTATGAGACCCTGATCAGTTTCACGCTTCTGCAAGGCCTGACCATGATGTGCATGGCCATGTGCACCTCCAACTTCACAGCGATTGCCATGGAAAAGGTCGGCCACGTCGCGGGTACGGCGGCCTCGCTTCAGGGGGTGCTGTCGATGGTCGGCGGCGGTCTGATCGGGGCGTGGATCGGTCAGTTCTGGTCCGGCGGCGTGTGGCTTCTGCCGCTGGCCGCCATGGGGCTGGGCCTGACAGCCATCAGCATCATTCTGGTGGTCGAAAAGGGTCGGCTATACCGCAACCCGGTCTAGGGTCCAAACCCAATCACTCGGCGTCGGGTTGCCGTTCAGGTCGCGTGGCCTCAAAGGCCGGATGGCGGAGGCAGGCGGCTTCGATCTCTGTCAGACGCGGCCAGCGCAGTTCGACGCCGAAGCGGCGGGCATTGGCCATCTGCGGCACCAGAAAAATATCGGCCAGAGTCACCTCAGTTCCAAAGCAAAAAGGTCCGGCCTGTCCGTCCAGCAGGGCTTCGCAGGCATCAAAGCCCGTGGCTATCGTTTCCTGCGCCCACGCCCTGACGCCCGCCTCGTCCTGCCCCAGCGCCTTCAGTCGGTTGAGCACACGCAGGTTCTGCAACGGGTGGATTTCGCAGGCAATGGCGTAGGCAAAGGCGCGGATGCGCGCCCGCGCCAGCGCCGTGCCCGGCAGCAGGGGCGATTGCGGATAGACCTCATCCAGATATTCGCAGATAGCCAGAGACTGGGTCAGCACCGCCCCGTCCTCCACCTCCAGCGCCGGAACCAGCCCCTGCGGATTGACTTTCAGATAGGTGGGCGCGCGCTGGTCGCCATGGCGCAGATGGACAAACACCTGATCGTAGTCGAGGCCTTTCAGCGCCAGAGCGATACGCACACGCCAGGCGGCGGAGGAGCGGAAATAGCCATGCAGTTTCATTTGGCGGTGATCTCACTGTCTTCGGCGGCGGGATAGACACCCGCCAGCACCTCGTCGAAATGGGCCCGCACCTGCGCCCCGCAACCACAGGCGCGTTGCCGGAGCCCCGCCGGATCGCGGATTTCGACCCGCCCGCGCACCGTGGCCAGCAGACCGTCGCGCTGCATCACGCCCATGACGCGGCTGACATAGGCCCGTCCGACGCCGAGCATAGACGACAACTGATCCTGCGTCAGCGGAATTGTCGCGCTTTCGGTGCGGTCGAGCGCCAGACTGAGCCAGCGCGCCGCGCGCTGTTCGATCGTGTGGGTGGCATTACAGGCCACCGACTGAAACACCTGCGCCAGCAGACAGTCGGAATAGCGGGCAAAGAAGTAGCGCAGGGTGAGGGACTCGCTTTTCAGCGCCTCCAGAGCCTGAAGATCAATGCGCAGCAGCTTGCCCGGAAACTGCACTTCGGCGCAGGAAAAGGCGGGCAGCCGTCCCTGACTGACGATGCCGCCGACCGCGCCTTCGCGCCCGACCAGCGCCGTTTCGACCCCGCGCCCGTCATCAAGCAGCACCCGGAACCCGACCAGTGTGCTGCCCAGCGGAAACCAGGCGTGGCGCACCACGTCCCCGGCATTGAACAGGACCATGCCGCGCGGCGCGGTGATCGTCTCCATGCGCGCCTGAAGCCGCATCCGGTCGGCCGGGCGCAGCGCCATCAGCAAATTGCTGCTCAGAAGTTCGGGGTGGAGCGTGTCCATCGGGGCCTCATTACCTTTACCCCTTATGTGTACGAGTGCACATACAATGCCGCCATATCGGGCTAGGCACAGGGGCGCAAGGTTTCGATAAGCCTGCGCCTCCCCCCGAAAGGTCCGCTTGTTCATGGCGTCCGACGCCCCTGTCATCCTTCTGGCCGAACCGCACGCCCCCAGCGCCGATCTCATCGTGACGCTGCTCGACGATCTGGGGCTGAAGACCGAGGTGGTGACCAGCGGGCAGGCCCTGCTGGAATCCCTGTTGTCGGGCCGGGGGCCGGTGGTCCTGCTCAATATCGACCTGCCAGATATGGACGGTGTACGGGCGACGCGACAGATCCGCGATCTGGAACGCCGCCGCCTGATCCCGCCCGTGGTTGTCATCGGCCTGACGCCGCAGGGCCTGATCGACGAGCGTCAGCTTTGCCTCGACGCCGGCATGGACGGCAACCTGTCAAAGCCCGTCAGCATCGGCCGCCTCAGCGCCGCCCTTTCGCCCTATCCCCTGCCCAACTGAGCGGTACCCCGCGCACAGGAAAAAAATTTGTGCGGACGCGCTGGAAACCGGTGTCATTACCGTATAAGCTGGGCAAAAGACCAAGAACATACGGAAACATTCGGGAAAGACGGGACCTTCATGCGCCCCCTTGTTAAATCGATTGCAGGCCTCGCGGGCCTGTGTCTGGCTCTGTGCAGCCCTCTCGCCGACGCCGCCCCTCAGCCGTCGGACAGCGCGATCAAAAAGACCATGCGCAAGGCCACGACGTTCATGGTCGAAACCGTTTCGACCAACGGCGGCTATGTGTGGTCCTATCTGCCGGACATGTCGCGCCGCTGGGGGGAGCTTGAGGCGCGCCCCAGCATGATCTGGGTGCAGCCGCCGGGCACGGCGACCATGGGCCAACTGTTCCTCGATGCCTACCATGCCACGGGCGATGAGTATTACTACACCGCCGCCGAAAAGGCCGCTGCCGCCCTGATCTTCGGTCAGCAGGACAATGGCGGCTGGCACTATTTCATCGACTTCGGCGGCGAGGCCTCGACGAAGCAGTGGTACGACACCATCGGCAAGAACGCCTGGCGCATGGAAGAGTTCCAGCACTACTGGGGCAATGCCACCTATGACGACGACGGCACGGTGGAGGCGATGACCTTCATCCTGCGTCTCTACCTCGAAAAGCACGACCCGAAGTACAAACCCTCGCTCGAAAAGGCGATCGACTTCGTGCTCAAGAGCCAGTACCCCAATGGCGGCTGGCCGCAGCGGTATCCGCTGAAATACGAGTTTTCGCACCACGGTCAGCCGGACTACACGTCGTACATCACCTTCAATGACGATGTGGCCGCCGGTAATGTCCACTTCCTGATCCTCTGCTATCAGGCGCTGGGCGAAACGCGCGTGCTCGATGCCATAAACCGCGGCATGAACATCTATATTCTGGCGCAAAACGGCGCGCCCCAGGCCGGCTGGTCGCTGCAATATACGCCCGATCTCAAGCCCGCCGGGGCGCGGACCTATGAGCCGAAATCCCTGTCGGCGCACACCACCGCCAGCGCCATCCGGCAGTTGATGGACTTCTATAAGCTCACCGGCGACAGCAAATATCTGGCGCCCATCCCGGCAGCGCTCGACTGGCTCGACTCGGTGCGTTTGCCCGGCGAAAAGCCCCTCTATCCGTCCTTTGTCGAACTGGGCACCAACAAGGCGCTCTATACGCACCGCGAAGGCTCTAACGTTGTCAATGGCCACTACTATGCCGACTACACTCCGGAGCATACACTGCGCCACTACAGCTCGACGCGCTCGATCAATGTTGCCAAGCTGCGTCAGGACTATGAAAAGCTGAAAGCCACCCCGCCGGAAGAGGCCTCCAAAGACTCGCCGCTGAAATACGGCGTGGCCAAGCCGCTGCCGCGTTATTTCCTGATCGAGGAACACAGTGATTCCGACCTCAACCACAGCCGCGTCGCCGAAACCGCCGATCAGCTGGTCAAGTCGCTGAACAAGGACGGCTGGTGGCCGACCGAGCTGAAATCGACCTCCAACCCGTATATCGGGGATGGTTCGCCGACGCCGGCCGAGGGCGATTACCGCTCGACGCACGTCGGCGACAAGACCGACACCTCGCCCTACCTCGCCGATAAACCCGTCATCGGCATTTCGACCAGCGCCTATATCGACAATATGAAAGCGCTGATCGGGGCCCTGAACGCCAAAGACACTCACGAAAACAAGACAAAATAAAAGGAAACCGCCATGCAGCCACCTTCGGGCACCCACGCCCCGGCGGGCGCGACGCGCTATCGCTGGCTGGTCGTGACATTGCTGTTCACGGCCATGGTCATCAACTATGTGGACCGTCAGACGGTCAGCCTGCTCAAGCCGACCCTGCAATCGGCATTCGGCTGGAGCGAGCTGGACTATGCCGATCTGGTCTTCTGGTTCCAGTTCGCCTACGCCCTCTCCTATCTGGCCTTTGGCAAGATCGTGGATCGCTTCGGGGCGCGCATCGGCTTCTCTCTGGCCTTTGTCATCTGGCAGGCGGCGCATATCTGCCACGCGGCCATGTCATCGCTGAAAGACGCCATCATCGCCCGCGTCTTCCTCGGCATCGGCGAAGGCGGGGCCTTCCCCGGCGGCGTCAAGGCGGTATCTGAGTGGTTCCCCAAGTCCGAACGCGCCTTTGCGGTCGGCCTGTTCAACGCCGGGACCAATATCGGCGCCATTGTCACGCCGCTGGTCATTCCGGCCATTACCCTGACATTCGGCTGGCAGGCGGCCTTTATCTTTACCGGCGCTGTCGGCCTTCTGTGGCTGCCCGTCTGGTGGCTGGTCTATCGCCGCCCGCGCGAACATAAAAAAGTCAATGCGCTGGAACTCAGCCATATCGAACAGGACCCGGTGGTCACGGTCGAAAAGGTCTCGTGGGGCAGGGTCATCCGTGCCCGGGAAACCTGGGGCTATGCGCTGGGCAAGTTTCTGATCGACCCCATCTGGTGGATGTTCCTCTTCTGGCTGCCGGATTTCCTGCACAAGCGCTATGGCCTTGATCTCAAGACCTTTGGCCCGCCGCTGGTGGCCATCTACCTCCTCTCCGACATCGGTTCGGTGGGCGGCGGCTGGCTGTCGTCGCAGTTCATCAAGCGCGGCTGGAGCGTCAATGCCGCGCGCAAGGTCACCATGCTGATCTGCGCCGCTCTGGCCCTGCCGGTGGGCGTCGCGGCCATGGCCGACAATCTGTGGGTCGCCGTGGCCATCATTGGTGTAGCGACCGCCGCGCATCAGGGCTTTTCGGCCAATCTCTACACCCTGCCGTCGGACGTCTTCCCCAATGGCGCTGTGGGTTCCGTCGTAGGGATCGGCGGTATGTTCGGGGCCTTTGGCGGCATGGCCATGGCCAAATATGCGGGCTTCGTGCTCGACAAGATCGGCTCCTACACGCCCATCTTCGTCTATGCGGCGACGGGCTATTTTCTGGCGCTTCTGGCGGTGCATCTTTTGATGCCGAAGCTCGAACCGGCCAAAATCGGATGATAAAAAGGCCCCGGTCGCAAGATCGGGGTTTTTTAATCCGGAAACGCCTGTTTCAGCGTCTTCGCCGTGCCGAAGCGGATCGTCGTCACCGAATGAAAGACCTCGCCCGGCCGCAGCACGGTCGAAGGAAATTCCGGGTGGTTGGGACTGTCGGGAAAATGCTGGGTTTCCAGCGCAAAGCCGCCGCGCGGCCAGATGCGATTGCCCGCCCGCCCTTTCAGCGTGCCATTGAAGCCGTTGCCGGTGAAAAGCTGTAACCCCGGCTCGGTGGTCTTCATTTCCAGCGTCCGCCCGCTTTTCGGGTCCCAGGCCCGCGCCGCCACGCTCAGCGCGCCGGGTTGGGGTTTGTTCAGCACAAAATTATGGTCAAAACCGCCGCCGATCTTCAGTTGCGGGTCGGCCCTGACGATCTGCTTACCGATCTGAGCGGGCCGACGGAAATCAAACGGCGTGCCCGCGACCGGGCGCAAGGCCCCCGTCGGCAGCTTCTTGTCCGACAAGGCGGTGATAGCCTCGGCCTTCAGTTGCAGATAGTGGCCGTCGGTCGAACCCGATGCCGCCCCGCTCAGATTGAAATAGGCGTGGTTCGTCAAGTTGATCACGGTCGGCTTGTCCGTCGTGGCGCGATAATCCAGCGTCAGGGTGTCGTCGTCGGACAGGCTATAGGTCACCGAGACGTGCAACGTCCCCGGAAAGCCATTCTCGCCATCGGGGCTGACATAGCGCAGTGTCACGGCGCGGCACCCCGGCGTCGTACAGGGCTCAGCGGTCCACACCCGCCCGGAAAAGCCCGGCCTGCCGCCGTGCGAGACGATCCCGCCCTTGAGGTCGAGCACCACCCGCTGCCCGTCCAGCGTAAAGCCACCTCCGGAGATGCGATTGGCGAAGCGTCCGACCAAGGCACTGAAATTGGCGCGCGCCTCATGCGCCTTCAGGTCGGCCAGATCGAGCACCACATTATCCAAATACCCGCGCCGGTCGCGCACCCGCACCGCATCGAGAATGGCCCCATAGGTCAGGACCGACACCTCGGAGCCGCGTCCGTTGCGCAGGGTGTAGCGTTCCACCGCCTCACCGCCCGCCGTCACGCCGAACGGGGCATGGCTGACCTGTGGCCGGGACAGGCCAGACAGCATCAGAGAGGCTGCCACAAGCGGCAGGAGGATAAGGGCGCGCATGACGGAAGACTAGGCCTCACGTCGCGCCCTCTCCAGCCACCTCACGAAAAAGAGACTGGATTTTTTAAATTGTTGCAATAGATACTATATCAAAGGAAACAAACAGGAGGTCGCCATGTCCATCACTCCGCACAACCCGCTGGGTCTGAACGGCTTTGAGTTTGTCGAGTTCACCAGCCCCGACCCCGCCGCCATGCGCGCCCATTTCGAGCGCCTGGGTTTTGTCGCCGCCTCGCGTCATCCGTCCAAGGCCGTGACACGTTACAAACAGGGCCGTATCAACCTGCTGCTCAACGAAGAGGCGACCGGTCAGGCGGCCGACTTCCGTCAGGGGCATGGCCCTTCGGCGTCGGGCATGGCTTTCCGCGTCGCCGATCCAAAAACCGCCTTTGAGGCCGCATTGTCGCGCGGAGCCAAGGCCGCCGACGCCGCCGCTGGTACGCTGGGCGACGGCAGTTTTGTCCTTCAGGGCATCGGCGGCTCCTACCTTTATCTGACCCCCGACACAGATCAGCTCTATGCCGACTGGTTCGCCGTACCGGGGGCGGAGGCTGCCGAGCGCGAGCACAGCGTCGGGCTCGACCTGCTCGACCACCTCACGCACAATGTGCATCGCGGTCAGATGCGCGTGTGGTCGGACTTTTATTCGCGCATCTTTGGCTTCGAGGAGCAGAAGTATTTCGACATCAAGGGGCAGGCCACCGGCCTCTTTTCTCAGGCCATGATCGCCCCGGACAAGGCCATCCGCATCCCGCTCAACGAGTCGCAGGACGACAAGAGCCAGATCGAGGAATATCTAAGAGAATACAAGGGCGAAGGCATCCAGCATCTGGCGCTGACCACCGACGACATCTACACCACGGTGGAAAAGCTGCGGGCGCGCGGCGTGCGGCTTCAGGACACGATCGAAACCTATTACGAGCTGGTGGACAAGCGCGTGCCCGGCCACGGCGAAGACCTTGAACGGCTGCGCCGCAACCGCATCCTGATCGACGGCAATGTCGGCGAAGAGGGTATTCTGCTGCAAATCTTCACCGAAAACCTGTTCGGACCGATCTTCTTTGAGATCATCCAGCGCAAGGGCAATGAGGGCTTCGGCAACGGCAATTTTCAGGCCCTGTTCGAGTCGATCGAACTCGATCAGATCCGCCGCGGCGTCATCTCGGTCGATGCGTGATGCGCGCGTATCTCAGCGGATTTGGCAATCATTTCGCCACCGAGGCCGTGCCCGGTGCCCTGCCCGTGGGCCAGAACGCGCCGCAGGCCGTGCCGTTCGGCCTCTATGCCGAGCAGTTTTCGGGTACGGCCTTCACCGCCCCGCGCAGTGAAAACCGCCGGACCTGGTTCTATCGTCTGCGGCCGTCGGCGCAGCACGCGGCCTTCGCGCCGTTGGAGGCCCCCGGTTGGCGTACCGAAGGCCCGCCGCCTTCGCCCAACCGCCTGCGCTGGTCGCCGCTGACGACGCCACAGGGCGCGGTCGATTTTATCGACGGGATGACGGCCTATGCCGCCAATGGCGATGTGGCGACCCAGACCGGCGTGACGGTCTATCTTTATGCCGCCACGGCCAGCATGACCCGGCGCGCCTTTTTCAATGCCGATGGCGAATCGCTGATCGTACCGCAGGAAGGGGCTCTGAAAATCATCAGCGAATGTGGGGTGATCGAGGCGGCACCGCTCAGCGTCGTGGTGATCCCGCGCGGGCTGAAATTCCGCGTCGAACTGCCGGAAGGGACGGCGCGCGGCTATATCTGCGAAAACCACGGCGCGGCCTTCCGCCTGCCCGATCTGGGGCCCATCGGGGCCAACGGGCTGGCCAATCCGCGCGATTTCGAAGCCCCGGTGGCCGCCTTTGAAGACGAAGACGCGCCGCATCAACTGATCCAGAAGTTTCAGGGCCAGTTGTGGGCCACGACGCTCGATCATTCGCCGTTTGATGTGGTGGCGTGGCACGGCAATCTGTGTCCTTACCGCTATGATCTGCGGCGCTTCAACACGATCAATACGGTCAGTTTCGACCACCCCGACCCGTCGATTTTCACCGTCCTGACCGCGCCTTCCGACACACCCGGCACGGCCAATTGCGACTTTGTGATCTTCCCACCGCGCTGGATGGTGGCCGAACACACCTTCCGCCCGCCGTGGTTCCACCGCAATGTCATGAGCGAATTTATGGGCCTGATCGAAGGCGTCTATGACGCCAAGGCCGAAGGCTTCGCCCCCGGTGGCGCGTCCTTGCACAATTGCATGAACGCCCACGGCCCGGATCGCGCCAGCTATGACGCGGGGGTATCGGCGGACCTGAAACCCCATCGGTACGAAGGCACCATGGCCTTCATGTTTGAAACGCGCTTTGTGCTGCGCCCCACCACTCAGGCCCTCGCCCTGCCGGGTCTGCAAGGCGATTATGACGCCGGCTGGGGCGGCTTTGAAAAGGCCCGACTGCCATGATCGACTTTACACACGACGCGGACCGCACAAGCTGGCTGCCTGACGCCAACGGCCACGCTGAGTTTCCGATTCAGAACCTGCCGCTGGGCGTATTTGCGCCGGACGGGTCCGACGACCGCCGTCTGGGGACCGCCATTGGCGATCATATCCTCGACCTGCGCGGCCTCTTTGAAGCGGGACTGATCGAGGGTGACGCGGCGGCGTTCGGCGCGCGCACGCTCAACGCCCTGTTTGCCCGCCCGGCCCCTGAGCGCCGCGCCCTGCGTCAGCGTCTTTCGTCCCTGCTAAGTGAGGCGGCGCATCATGCGGCCGTGTCACCGCACCTCTATGCGGCGCAGACCTGCACTCTGTATCTCCCGGCTGAGATCGGTGACTATACGGACTTTTATGTCGGCATCCACCACGCCACGGCGGTGGGTAAGCTGTTCCGGCCCGACAACCCCTTGCTGCCCAATTACAAACACGTCCCCATCGGCTATCACGGCCGCGCCTCTTCGGTGCGCGTGTCGGGTGAGCCGGTGACGCGCCCTCTGGGTCAGATCAAGGCCCCGGACGCCGACGCCCCGCGCTTTGCCCCCACGCAGCGCCTTGATTACGAGCTGGAGCTGGGGGTCTTTATCGGCGGCGAAAACCCGCTGGGTCAGCCGGTCCCGATAGCCGAGGCCTCTGAGCGGATCGCCGGGTTTTGCCTGCTCAACGACTGGTCGGCGCGCGACGTGCAGGCGTGGGAGTATCAGCCTCTGGGGCCGTTTCTGGCCAAGAATTTCCACACCACGATTTCGCCCTGGGTGATCACGGCGGAGGCGCTGGCCCCCTTCCACACCGCGCCCTTGCCTCGCGCCAGCGATGATCCCGCGCCCCTGCCCTATCTGAGCGACGCCGGGGATCAGGCGCAAGGCGGCTATCGCATCCGTCAGGGGGCCCGTTTGCGCACGCCGGGCCTGAGCGCAGCGGTCGAACTGGCGCAATCGCGCGCCGAGGAGGCCATGTACTGGACCGTGGCGCAGATCATCGCCCACCACGCCAGCGGCGGCTGCAATCTGCGCCCCGGCGACCTTCTGGGGACCGGCACCCTCTCCGGACCGCAACCGCACGAAGCGGGCAGCCTGCTGGAACTGACCGAAGGGGGCAAGTCGCCGCTCACCCTGCCGTCGGGAGAAACACGCCGCTTCCTAGAAGACGGCGACGAGCTGAGCCTGTTTGCCCGCGCCGAGGCCGAGGGATTTGTCTCTATCGGCTTTGGTCCCTGCACGGCGCGCATCCTTCCGGCGGTCGCGCCATGACCGCCACCTTGCCCCGCCTGACGCAGGTACGCCCCGGTATCGCGCTGGGGCCGCTTGAGCGCATAACCGACGGCACCGCGCGCAACTATGTGCTTCAGGCGGGCGAGGCGCGCTTTCACGGCTTTGTCGTGCGGCGGGGCCAGACGGTGCACGGCTATGTCGATGCCTGCCCGCACGCCGGTCTGCCGCTGTGCCAGACGCTGGACGATTATCTGACGCCCGATGCCGGCCTGATCCGCTGTCAGTGGCACGGCGCGCTGTTCGACATTCAAAACGGTGTATGCGTCGGCGGCCCCTGCCCCGGCGCCTCCCTCACCCCCTGGCCGGTCGCCGTGCGCAACGGGCAGATTTTTACCGCCTGAAATCTTGGCTATCTGAACTGGACTTTGACGTGACCGCGACCCTGACCGCCTCCCCCCTCTTCGCCGCCCTGAAGGATCAGCCGTCCGACAGCCTGCTGGAGCTGATCCAGTTGCACCGGGCCGATCCGCGCGCCGACAAGATCGACCTCGGCGTTGGCGTCTATAAGGACGAACAGGGCCATACCCCGGTCATGGCCGCCGTCAAACAGGCCGAAGCCGCCCTGCTGCACAGCCAGACCTCCAAGAGCTATCTGGGGACGGCGGGCGATATGGGCTTTGTCGAGGCGCTGATCCCGGTGGTGTTCGGTGAGGCCCGGCGCGGCGATACGGCACTGAGCGGCGTGCAGATGCCCGGCGGCACCGGGGCGCTACGGCTGGCGGCAGAGCTGCTCAACCGCGCCCGGCCCGGCGCGAGGGTGTGGGTGGGGACGCCGACCTGGATCAACCACTTCCCCCTGCTGGAAGACGCCGGGCTGACGATCCGTGAATACCGCTCTTTCGACCGCGACACGCAGTCGGTGATCTTCCCTGCCTTACGCAAGGCGCTGGAAGGTGCGGCACCCGGCGACATCGTTCTGCTGCACGCCTGCTGTCACAACCCGACCGGGGCCGATCTCAGCCCGGAGCAGTGGCGTGAGGTGGCCGGCCTGTGCGCCGAACGCGGCCTGCTGCCGCTGATCGACCTCGCCTATCAGGGATTGGGGCAGGGCCTCGAAGCCGATGCCGCGCCGATGCGTGATCTGCTGAAACAGGTGCCCGAAGCCCTGATCGCCTATTCGTGCAACAAGAATTTCGCCCTTTACCGGGATCGCGTCGGCGCCCTCTTCTATCAGTGCCGCGATGCGGCCCGGCGTGAGCGGCTGCGCGGCAATCTGATCAACCTCGCGCGCACCCTGTGGTCCATGCCGCCCGATCACGGCGCGGCTGTGGTGCGGCTGATCCTCAGCGACGCGGCGCTTGCGAAAATGTGGTCCGACGAACTCGACGCCATGCGTCTGCGTGTCCACAGCCTGCGCACGGCGCTGGCGGCGGCGCATCCGGGTCTGGGCTTTCTGACGCGGCAGAACGGCCTGTTTTCGACCCTGCCGCTCAGCCCGGAAGAGGTGCTGAGCCTGCGCACCCAGCACAGCATCTACATGGCGGCGTCAGGACGGGTCAATCTGGCCGGGCTGGCCACCGCGCAGGTGCCGGTTCTGGCGGCGGCCCTCAGACCTTACATTTAAGGCTGTTCGCCCAGATCGAAGATACGGGTCATGGGCACCCACTTTTCGCCCGGCTGCGCCTTGGGCAGGGGCTTCTGGAATTCCCACATCAGGCGCTCCCACGCCTGCACGTCTTCCGAAGCCGCATCGGCGGCGGCCTTGGCGTCCGGCGCGAAGGTGTCGCCGACCTCCATGATCATGAACATGCGATCATGCGCCTGCCAGATTTCCATGGACTGGATATCGGCCTCGCGGATGCTGCGGATGATGGGTCCCGGCACCTGACCGGGCGCGTGCCAGGCCTTGTAACGCGTGATCAGGTCGGCATCGTCGTGCAGGTCGAGGGCAAAGCAGAAACGGCGGGGCATGGGGTATTCCTCTGAGTTTTAGCCTCTTTAGCGCGTCAGCAGGGATTCGTCACTGGCGGCAGGCCCCCGGCCCGCCTAAAGTCTCCTTTTTTTGCCGTGAACGAATCTGATGTCCTGGTACGCCCGCCGCGAAAACTGGTCCGCCAAAGCCGATGACGCCCGTGATGCCGGGGATATCGACTATGCCCGCATCATCCATTCGGCCTCCTTCCGCCGCCTTCAGGGCAAGACGCAGATCCTCAATCTGGGGGACAGCGACTTTTACCGCACGCGGCTGACCCATTCGCTGGAGGTGGCGCAGATTTGCGGCAGCCTCAACAAGCAGCTCAAGACTCACCATTCTGAGCATCCCGCCGCCGCCCACCTGCCCGACCGGGCGCTGATTCAGGCGATCGGCTGTACCCACGACCTCGGCCATCCGCCCTTCGGTCACGGCGGCGAAGTGGCCTTGCACTACTGTATGCGCGACGACGGCGGCTTTGAGGGCAATGGCCAGACCCTGCGCATCCTGTCGCGGCTTGAGACCTTCTCCAAAAACGCCGGAGCCAATCTGACGCGGCGGACGCTTCTGGGTGTGCTGAAATACCCGGCTGCCCTGTCGAAGGCGGCCCACCCGGCGCGCAAACCCGCTTTGATGCGCGGGCCGACCACGATCGACATTATCGACTGCCGCGCCTCAAAGCCACCCAAGGGCTATCTCGACAGCGAAACCGATGTGGTGGACTGGGTGCTGGACCTGTTGTCCGACGAGGACCGAGCGCGGTTTCAGGCGCTGGACACCCAACCCGACAGCCACCACGCCACGCGGCACAAATCGCTCGATTGCAGCCTGATGGACGTGGCCGACGACATTGCCTATGGCGTACACGACCTCGAAGACGCCATTGCGCTCACCCTGGTCAGCGAAAGCGCCTTTCGCCGCGCCGTACCCGAAAGCGTCTGCACCTCGTTTCTCGATGCGCTCAAGGCCCGTTATCCGCACGAAAGCGGCAACAATGTCTATGAAGGCATGGTCAGCGCCCTGTTCGGCGGCTCGGGGTCGCGCAAGCACTATGTCAACCGGCTGGTCGGGCATTTCATCACCCACGCGCGTTTTGCCGAAGACGATGCCTTTGCCGAGCCGCTGTTGCGCTACCGCGTCGAACTGCCCGACGGGCAGGCGCGGTTTCTCAAGGCGCTCAAGGGGTTTGTGTTTGACGAGGTGATCCGTTCCCCCAGCGTGCAGCATCTGGAGTTCAAGGGGCAGGCCATGGTGGTGGCGGTGTTCGAAGCCCTGCAATCGGACCCCAAACGCCTGTTGCCGCGCGATCAGTACGCGCGCTACGCCGCCGCCTCGGACGATCCGCGCGTCATCTGCGATTACGTGTCGGGCATGACCGACAACTATCTGCTGCGCACCTATGAGCGTTTGTTCGCCCCGCGCATGGGGTCGGTCTTCGACAAACTCTGAGGCGGTTAGCGCTCCAGCTTGGTCGCCAGAAGGACCGAGGTGGTGGTGCGTTCCACCCCTTCGAGCAGGCCGATACGGTCGATAAGGTCGTTGACCTCCTCGCCATTGGCCGCTTCGAGCAGGGCGATGATATCGTACTCCCCGCTGATGGCGTAGATGGCCGACACCTCGCTCAGCCGCGCCAGCTCGGTCTCGACCTCCAGATTGAAGCGCGGCAGGCATTTGATCATCACATGGGCCCGCATCCGCGTGCGCGAAAAGGCCTGCCCCATGCGCAGCGTATAGCCGGCAATGATCTTTTCCGCCTCCAGCCGCGCCAGCCGTGCATAGACCTGGGTGCGCGGAATTTCGAGCTGTTTGGCCAGATGCGAGACGGTCAGGCGCGAATCCTCGCGCAGCGCCGCCAGTAACCGGCGGTCGGTGGCGTCGATGTCAGGCGTGGCCTTGCGCGTCCCCATTCAAGCGCTTTCTGAAACATGGAGTCTGAGCCTTTAGCGGCCCCGTTGAACCGCCGCCTCGCTCTTCACTTTCGTAAAACCTTATGCCGACAAGGGGTGTCCATTTTCCGGCACACGGCTTTAGCAGACGTTACACTATTTTTCGTCCGCGAAAATAGCCGTTTTCACCGGGGTTTCGGCCGATACCGTGCCGCGATACATGCCCAGATCGTTGAGACCGAACGCTACCTCGCCCGCGGCATCCATGGCGATCAGGCCGCCGTCGCCGCCGATGGCGCCAACCGCCATGATGGTGTCCTGTGCGGCCTCGGCTATGGTCTGGCCCTTCCACAGCACGCGGTCGCAGACCTGACGCGCGGCGGATTCGCGGATGAAATACTCACCTGTCCCCGTGGCCGATACCGCGCAGGCGCCATCCTTCGCATAGGTACCCGCGCCGATGATCGGCGAATCGCCGACCCGGCCCCAGCGCTTGCCCGTCGTGCCGCCGGTCGAGGTGGCCGCCGCCAGATGCCCGTCCTGATCGAGCGCCACCGCGCCCACCGTGCCGAACAGATGTGTCTGATCCACCGCCGCCAGATTCCTCGCCTTCCACGCCTGAAGCTGGTCCCAGCGCGGTTGGGTGAAGAAGTATTTGGGATCGACCTGTTCCAGTCCCTTTTCGACCGAGAAACGATCGGCTCCGTCGCGCGCCAGCAGGACGTGCGGCGACTTTTCCATCACCGCGCGGGCCAGTGACACCGGGTTTTTGGTGCGCGTGACACCCGCCACCGCCCCGGCCTTTTGCGTCGCCCCGTCCATGATGGCCGCGTCCAGCTCATTGACGCCGTCGGCGGTAAAGACCGCTCCCTTTCCGGCATTGAACAGCGGATTGTCCTCCAGCACGCGCAACGTCGCTTCGACGGCATCGACCGCCGTGCCGCCCTTGTCGAGGACGGCCTGACCGCTGCTCAGCGCCGCGCTGAGCCCGGCGCGATAATGCGCTTCCTTCTCCGGCGACAGCTTTTCGCGTTCGATGACCCCGGCCCCGCCATGAATGGCCAGCGCCCAGCGCTTCTTTTCGCGCATGACGCCATGGTTGACGGTATAGCGTTTGACGAAGGCCGGATGCCCGATCTGCCGCGTCAGGACGTTAAACGTGCTGTCCTTATCAAGGCCCGTGACCTTGATATTGTCCACGGAAAGCGGCGTGCCCGCCTTGAGGTCCCGGGGGGTGACGCCTTCGAACACCCAGGCATAGCCGCCGATATTGCTATAGACCTGCGTCGAACCGTCGCCATTGACCGCCAGCACGGTCTGCTCGTCCACGCCGATGCCCGTCAGAGGCCGCCCGGCCATGTGCTGCGCCTTGGCCAGAAACGTGACCAGCCGCCCCTGACGCTTGCGCTCCTTGAAATGGGTGTCGGTGACGATGCCTTTCAAAAGGTCGAAGCGCAGGAAGTCGGTTTCCATGGTCACTGCCGCGCCCAGCGGGTCTTTCAGCGCCTCTTCGGATCCGATACTGCCGCCGTCCATGGCGCCATACACATACTCCCCCTGCACGGCCAGACCCGCCGAGGTGCCGCCCAAAGGCTTGCCCGCCGCCACGTGGGCATTGAGCGCCGCCTCGACGGGCGTGCCCTTCCAGAAGCGCACATAGTTCGCCTGATCCCCGCCGGCCAGAAAGATGCCGTCGGCCTTTTTCAGCGCGTCGAGCAGCTCCGGATCGCTTGACGCCTTGCGGTCGGTAAAGACGAAGGTGCGGATCGAGGCAAAACCGCCAATCTGCTTATACATCTCATCCGCCGTGCTGGTCGTGCCCGAGGCGCGCAGCACGACGACGTGGCCATGCCCCGTCTTGTCGGCGAACCAATGGAAGGCGTCCACCGGCCATTCGCCCCCTCCGGCCATCATCAGACCGGGCTGAGGGGCCTTTTCGCGCGGCTTTTGCGGGTCGCCGATCAGGAAGGCCTTATAGCCTTTCGCCCCCCAAAACCCCTGCGCCGCCACGGGCGTTACCGCAGTGCACAAAATTGCGATCACAAACAACAGGATAGGCAGGCGACGCGACATGATTGCCTCCGTAACGATATTGACCCAGCGTTACATTAATGTGTCACATATGCGGGTTTGTGAAGCCATTAAGACAATCTGATTGCAGAAATTTACATTCTGAGATCACATTCCGACAGAAATGCGGCGCGTGGCACCGCGCGCCCATAACCCCGTTACTTTAGCCCCAGAGCTGTGGAGTGCCCCATGTCGAGATCACATCTACCCGCCATGCTCAAGATCGCCCTGCTGGCAGGCACTAGCCTGATACCGGTCTGTGCCGCAGCGCAAGAGGCTTCGGGAGAACCGGAAATCACCACCGTCACGGTGATCGGCTCCAACATTCCGCGCACCCAGAAGGAAGGCCCGGCTCCGGTGACCACCATCACCGCTCAGGCCATCAAGGACAAGGCGTTCAAGGACGTGCCGGACCTGCTGGCCTCGGTGACGCAGAACACCGGTCTGGTGCAGGGGCAGCAGTCGAACAACGGGGCGGACTTCTCGCCCGGCGGTCAGCAGGTCAATCTGCGCGGCCTTGGTCCCAACCACACCCTGGTGCTGGTCAATGGCCGCCGCATCGCCGACTATCCCATGCCGTTCAACGGCAAGAGCAACTTCACCGACGTGTCGAACATCCCGATGGGCATGGTCGATAGCGTGGAAATCCTGTCCGGTTCGGCGTCGGCCATCTACGGGTCTGACGCCATTGCGGGCGTCGTCAATTTCAAGCTGAAGAAGAAGGCGGACGGCACCACCTTCGATATTTCGCACGGCTTTACCGAACAGGGCGGCGGCAAGTCGCTGGAGATGAGCGTCTCGTCGGGCTTCGACGCCGACCGCTTCCACGCCGTCTTCGGTGTCGAGGTGCGCAATCAGCGTCCGCTGTGGGGCTATCAGCGCGAGCGTCAGGATTCGACGCTGGACGCACCGACCGCCCGCTCGCAACTGCCTGAGCGGAACTTCATGATTCAGGACGAAAACGAGGATTATCTGGATCCGGGCAAGGCCACCTGCGACGCCCTTTCAGGCCTGAGCGGCGGCACCATGCAGTATGCCTTACGTCCGCGTTACGGCTATTACTGCGGCTCGACCGCCGGTGTGGCCTACCGCACCGTGGTATCCGAGCGCGTACAGCTGTCTGGTCTGGCCTCCCTCACCTATGAGCTGAACGACACCACCACCCTGTTTGCCGATATTCAGGCGGCCAAGAGCAAGGTCAAGCTGATGCGGCCGCGCCTGACCTGGTACTATCAGCCGGGCAGCGACAACGAAGACAGCTATTTCTACAACGCCAACAGCGGTCAACTGGAAGACTGGAACCGCACCTTTACCCCGGAAGAAATGGGCGGGCTGGAAAAGGGGATGCGTCAGGTCGATTCGCAGACCTTCACCCTCAGCCCCGGCATCCGCGGGACGTTCGGCGAAGGCAATAAGTGGTCCTATGACCTCGCCTTCAACTTCAGCCGTTTCGAGTCGAAAATCGCCTTCCCGCTGCTGATCAATGCCAAGGCGACCAAGTTCTTCCTCGGTGACCAGCTTGGGACGGACGCCGACGGCTATCCCATCTTTGCCCCCAGCTATGACCGCTTCTATACGCCGCTGACGCCGGCCGAATACGACTCGCTGGTGGTCAAGAGCATCTATAAGCCGTCTTCCTGGACCAACAGCTTCAAGGCCGTGCTCTCGACCGGCGAACTGTTCCAGATGCCCGCGGGCCCGGTGGGCTTTGCCGTCGTGGCCGAAGCCGGTCGTCAGGGCTATGACCTCTCACCCGACCCGCTGGCGACGCAGTACTATTACTGGGGCTGGAAGGATGCCGACGGCAAGGGCGGCCGCAGCAACAAGGCCATCGGCGCCGAGTTCCAGATCCCGCTTCTGTCCAACCTGTCGCTCAGCCTCGCCACCCGCTATGACCAGTTCGGCTTCGCCGGGCGCGACACGGACAAGGTGACCTATAATACGGGGCTGGAATACCGCCCGGTGAAGTCGCTGCTGCTGCGCGCCACCTATGGCACGGCCTTCCGTGCGCCGGACCTGCACTATATCTATACCGGTCCGGGCAACGAACACCCCAGCGTCGTCGATCAGTTCAAATGCCGCACCGAAGAGCCCGGCGTGCCGCTGGGCGATTGTTCGCTCGATTCCGAACGCATCATCAAAAGCCGCGTCGGCAACCGCGACCTGAAGTCGGAAACGGGCACCTCGTTCACGGCGGGCTTTGTCTGGGCTCCGTCGCGCCGCTTCGACGTCTCGCTCGACTACTACAAGATCGAGATGAAGGATCAGGTCGAAGATCTGGAAATGGCCACGGTGCTGAAGACCGAGTCCGACTGCCGCTTCGGTTCGACCACCACCGGCGCCACAGTGGACCCCAACTCGCCCACCTGTAAGGACGCCCTCAGCCGCGTCAAGCGCAACAGCGGCGGCGATATCATGTCGATCTTCATCAACCCGATCAATGTGGCCAGCCAGCAGACCTCCGGCCTCGATCTCAGCCTGCGCTTCGGCTTCGACACCCCGATCGGTCAGATCGACGTGTCGGGCGGCCACACCTATGTGATCAAGCAGGACTATCAACGCTACGCCGGGGACACCTATTTCAGCATGCTGACCCCGACCAGCGGCTACGAACTGCCGCGCAACAAGTCGAACCTGAGCGTCAGCCTGCGCAACGGGCCGTTCAAGGCGACCCTGAGCGGCCGTTACGTGGATCGCACGCCGAACTATGACGAAGACGCCTATGTCAGCAGCTATTCGATCGCCAACGGCTCGATCCAGTACGATGTGACGGACAAGGCCACCGTGTCCTTCTCGGTGCGCAATCTGTTCGATACCAAGCCGGTCTATGACCCGACCTGGACGGGCTACCCCTACTATAACCATAGCTGGTTTGACGGCATCGGGCGCGAAGGCACGATCCGCCTGACCTACAAGATGTAAGACAGAAAAGCCGGAGGTAAGCCCTCCGGCTTTTTTACGTTCAGGGCCGCCGGTACACCGTCCGGCCGCCCAGCAGGGTCAGGACGACCTTTGTGTCGCCCAGCGCTTCGGGATCGGTCGCGGTCAGGTCGCGGTCGAGCACGATGAGGTCGGCCCACTTGCCCACCTCCACCGACCCGACGCGATCCTCGACGTGCAGGGCATAGGCCGAGCCCAGCGTCATGGCCCGCAGGGCCGTGCGCAGGGGGAGGCCCGGATCGACGCCCAGCCGCCCCGGATATTTGCCCTGATCGGCCTTCGCCGCCGTGCGGGTGACCGCCACCTTCAGCGCGAACCATTCGTCCAGAGGATCGACCGGCCAGTCGCTGCCAAAGGTCAGACGCGCCCCGTAAATATCCAGCAGGCCCGAAGGCTCGATCAGGGCGTGGCGATAGGGCCCCAGCGGCTCCCGCGCACCTTCGATGGTGTCGGCGGCAGGCTTGCCCCACTGAAACGACAGGACGGGCAGCGCGTTCAGTTCGGCAAAGCGCGTATAGTCCGCCGGATCGACGATCTCGGCATGGGCGATGGCCGGACGGATGTCCTTGTCCGGATGGGTACGGCGCAGGGTGGCCACGGCATCGAGTGCCTGCCGCACCGCCCCGTCGCCATCGGCATGCATGTGCGGGTCTATCCCCGCCTCGGCCAGCAGGCCCAGGGTGTCGCTCAGTTGCGCCGGCGTGAAATAGGGCCTGGGGCCGCGATTATGACCGGGCCGCCAGTGCGGGTCGGCCTCGGTACCGCTGTTTTCGAAATAGGGGGCGACCATGACGCCGGTAAAGGCCGGGGCGGTGATCACGCCATCGAGAAACAGCTTGGCCGTATGGATGCGCAGGGCAGGCTTCGCCCCCTGATCCCCGGTGTCGTAAAGACCGCGCTGACGCACCACCTCGGCGACAGCGGCTTTGGCGTCATAGGTTTCGCCGGCGTCGATCAGCACGGCAAAATGCCCGCGCGCCGTCAGGTCGCCGCGCCTGTAGAGCGTCTGATAGGCGGTCAGGGTTTCGATATCCGTATAGGCGTCAAGGAAGGTGGTTATCCCCTGTTCGGCCATCAGGCCGAGGGCAATGCGCGCGGCTTTCAGATGCGTTGCGGCGTCCGGCGGCGGGATCAGGGTCTGCACCCTCGACTGGGCCGCGTCTTCGAGCAGACCGGTCGCCTCGCCCTGCGCGTCGCGCACGATCCGGCCGTCTTTGGGGTCGGGGGTGTCGCGCGTGATCTGCGCCACGCCAAGCGCGCGGCTGTTGACCAGAGCCGAATGGCCGAAGGACGAGCGCACCATGATCGGACGAGCGGTGCGCAGCGTGTCAAGTTCGGCGCGCGTCGGGGCATAGCCGGTCGGGATCATGTCCTGCTGGAACCAGTTGATCACCACCAGCCAGCGGTCATCGGGCGCGTCGGCTTCGGCGTCGAGACAGGCCTGAATCCGGGCCAGAAACGCCTCTCGGCTCAGGCGCTCATAGTTGAGATTGCAGCCCAGCGTGCGCAGGCCACCCGATTGCGGGTGCATGTGCCCGTCCACCAGCCCCGGCATCAGGGTGCGCCCCTTGAGGTCGATGACCTCGGTGCGGCGGCCTATATGGGCCCTGGCGGCGGCGGAGGTGCCCACAAACACGATGCGCCCGTCGCGCACCGCCACGGCTTCGGCCACCGTATCGGCGGCATCGACAGTCAGGACCTTGCCATTAACGAAGACGGTTTGCGCCACAGGGGCCGCCGCCACCGCCGAAGAGGCGATGAGCCCCCAGGCCAGACATAAAAGCACGCGCACAGGCACCTCCGCCGTTTTCAGGCTCAGGCTGAAGGTGTCGGGCCGCACCTGTCAAGCGGTAAGTGATCACAGCGTGCCTTACCGGAGGGAACCCACCCTCACACCGCTGCGCGGCAATGGCGGTCGATAAAAGCCTGATGATCCGGCATCAGGGCCAGAGCCCGCGTCACCTCGTCTTCGAGGTGCGTCATGCGCCGGATCAGCTCCTCGTCCGGAATCATGTCGGCAATAGGGTGGTAGCGTTTGGGGCGGACATTCTGACCGTGCATGACCGCCAGCCAGCTCACCTCGCTGAACAGCTCATTGTCGTGGCGGTACTGACGGGCATTTTCCTGATAGATGGCCAGCCGCTCGCGCAGGGTGTCCGGTATCTCCATATGGCGGCAATAGGCCCAGAACGGCGTGTCGTCGCGCTCGGTCGCCTTGTAATGCAGGATGATGAAGTCGCGGATCTGCTCGAACTCCAGCCGCGTGCGCGCATTGTAATAGTCGATATCCGGCTGATTGAAGCTCTTGTCCGGGAAGTTGGCCATCAGCCGCGCAATAGCCGTCTGGATCAGGTGGATGGAGGTCGATTCGAGCGGCTCAAGGAAGCCCGAAGCCAGACCGATCGAAACGACATTCTTTGTCCACGGCGCGCGGCGGATGCCGGCGGTAAAGCGCAGAAAGTTGGGCTCGCTCAGCGGCGCACCATCCAGATCGCTGTTGAGGCTGTCGAGCGCCGCCTCGTCGGAGATATAGGCGCTGGCATAGACGTGGCCGTTGCCGGTGCGCGACTGAAGCGGGATGCGCCACTGCCAGCCCGCCGTCTTGGCGGTCGAGCGCGTATAGGGGATAGGGTCGGCGACCCTAGCACAGGCGCGGGCCACGGCGCGGTCGCACGGCAGCCAATGGCTCCAGTCGTCATAGCCGGCCTTAAGAGTCTGCTCGATCAAAAGCCCGCGGAAGCCGGAGCAGTCGATAAACAGGTCGCCCTCGACCGTCTCACCGCTTTCCAGCACGACGCTGTCGATATGGCCGGACTGCGGGTCCTGCACGACGCGGGTGATCCGGCCTTCGGTGCGGGTGACACCGCGCTTTTCGGCCAGTTCGCGCATCAGACGCGCATAGAGGCTGGCGTCGAAATGGAAGGCATAGGAGATGCCGTTGAGCGCCGCATTGAGGCGCGTTGGGTCCGGGCGCTGAAACTTGTGCGCCTTCGCGGCACGGATCATCAGATTGTAGGCATCCAGAGACGGGGCCTTGCCCATCTTTGCATAGCGCAGCCAGAAATGGTGGAAGTGGATGCCATCCATATTGGCGCCGTAGGCACCGAAGGGGTGGATATAGCTCTGCCCCAGCCCGCCCCAGTTGACGAACTCGATCCCCAGCTTGAAGGTGGCATTGGTCTTGCGGATAAATTCGTTCTCATCCAGCCCCAGCAGGCGGTTGAAATAATGGATGTGCGGGATGGTCGCTTCGCCCACCCCGACCGTGCCGATGGCGTCGGATTCGATGACGCGGATGGCCACTTCGCGCGACGGCATCAGCTTGGACATGCCCGCAGCGGCCATCCATCCGGCGGTGCCGCCGCCCACAATCACAATCTTGCGTATTCTCAGGTCTTGCATGGTCTCTTCGGGGTTCGGCACGATCAGGCCCGCACAGCGGGGCAGTAGGATTGCAGGAAGGCGGCGTGTGTGGGCATACGCGCGGCCTCGGCGGCCATGGCGGCGCGCATCGACTCCAGACTGCGGACCACCGTGTCATACGGCAGATGGGCAATGACCGGATCGCAGGTTTGCGGCACGATGCCCTGCCCCAGGAAGACGGCCACCCAGCTCGTGCGCGCAAACAGCTCCTCTTCGTACCGGAAGGTGCGGCCCGCCGTGCGGAACAGCTCGATCTTGTGCGTCAGGCTGTCGGGGATGCTCATAGTGCGGCAATAGTCCCAGAAGGGCGTGTCGTCGCGTTCGGTCGCCTTGTAGTGCAGGATGATGAAGTCACGCACCTGCTCGAACTCGGTGCGCATGTGGCGGTTATACTCGTCGCGCACCACCGCCGGCAGGGAGGCATCTGGGAACAGGGCGATGAAGCGGCTGATCCCCTCCTGAATCAGATAGATGGAGGTCGATTCCAGCGGCTCAAGGAAACCGGCGGACAGGCCGATCGCAATGCAGTTGTTTTTCCAGAAGGTGTGGCGGTGCCCGGCAGTGAAGCGAATCTGACGCGGGGTGCCCATCACCTCGCCGTCGAGATTGGCCAGCAATATCTCCGTCGCTTCACCATCGTCCATGAAGGCGCGGCTGTAGATATGGCCATTGCCGGTGCGCGACTGGGTGGGGATGCGCCACTGCCAGCCGGACGGACGGGCGGTCGAGCGCGTATAGGGCAGAAGCGGCCCGGCATGGGTGCAGGCGACGGCCTGCGCCGCATCGCAGGGCAGCCAGTGGCTCCAGTCGTGATAGCCGACACCCAGAGTCTTACCCAGCAACAGGGCGCTGAACCCCGTGCAGTCGAAGAACAGCTCACCGGTGAGGGTCTGGCCGTTGTCGAGCGCGAGGGCCTCGATATCGCCGCTGTCGGGGTTCTGAACGACGCGCTCGACCTTGCCTTCGACGCGGCGCACCCCGCGCTGTTCGGCGTAGCTGCGCAGAAAGCGGGCATAGAGGGTGGCGTCGAAATGATAGGCGTAGCGGATGTGGGCGCGCGGGGAATTCTGCCCCGCGGGGGGCAGGTCGAAGCGCGCCTGACGCGCGGCGACGGCGCTCATGCTGTAGTCGTCGATCGGGTGGGTATGGCCCCCCTGCCGCGCCCGCAGCCAGTACTGGTGGAAGTCAAAGCCGTTCATATCGACGCCGTGGGTGCCGAAGGGGTGGATATAGGCCTGCCCCTTGCGCCCCCAATCGACAAATTCGATCCCCAGCTTGAAGGTCGCATGGGTCGCCTTCATGAACGCGTCTTCGCTAATCCCCAGCATCCGGTTGAAGTTGATGATGTCGGGTATGGTGGCTTCGCCGACGCCGATGGTGCCGATCTGATCGGATTCGACCAGAACGACCGAGACTTTCTGCGAATCGACCAGACTGGACAGGGCCGCCGCCGTCATCCACCCGGCGGACCCGCCACCCAGAATCACGATCTCCTTGAGGTACGAGGTCACGCGGTTTGTCCCTGTTGTTGACGCAGATAGCCGGTCAGGCCGTCCAGATACTGATGGTGGGGCGGTAAGGCGCGGGCCACACCGTCGATGTCGCGGCGCTGAGCGGCCAGATAGGCCTCGACGCGGGCCGGATCGGCGCGGTCGGCGGTGCGGTCATAGCGGGCGGGCCGGCGGCCCATGCCATAGTGCAGGATCAGCCAGTCTTCGCGGCTGAAGGGTTCGAGGTCGAAGGCGACGGGCAGGCCCCGACTTTCGAACTGCTCGATCTTGAGGCGAAGCCGCGCATCCTCGGGCTCCGCCGTCGCGGCCTGCCAGTAGGCCGAGCCGTCCAGCGGCGCGGCGGTGAACAGGGCGCGCATAAAGAGGCCGGCGTGGGCGTAGTCGACCTCGGCCTGACGATTGAACTCCCGGCGCTCGACCGACAGGTCCGCTGTCACGGGCAACAGGGCCAGCAGCCGCTCGATATCCCGCTGCAACAGGATCATCGGGGCGGGCGTCAGAGGTTCCGCGACGCAGGCCGCCTGACCGATACCGACGCAATTGCCCGCCCAGGCGGCACGACGCTGCCCCACGGTGAGCGTGGCCGTGCGCGCCGAAGCGTCTGCGGGCGTGGCGCTGTCGGCCTCGCTAACGGTCAGGGTCAGCAGAGCGGCGCGCAGCGGGGTCTGGGCCTGCCAGCCCTCAGGCATCCCGGTCACCACCGTCACCCCACCGCCCGCCGGCGGCGCGTCGGATCGCACCTGCCGCGCCGTCAGCCGCCTATGCCCCAGGGTTTCGGGGACGAGGCGTGACAACAGGGCGGCGTGCGGCCCGCTGGCGTCGATCCATACATCCGCCGTCAGACTCTGACCGTCACTCAGGTGCACGGCGCGGATATGGCCGTCTGCGGCCTCCACGGCGGCGATGGCGGCCTCAATCCGTCGCACCCCGGCGCTCAGGGCCGCACGCTCAAAACGCCGACCGTAATCGGCCGCTTCGAAGTGATAGCCATACTCCGCGCGCGACAGGGGGTGGTTACGGTCTTCGGGCGGATGGGCGAAGACGCCGCGCCGCGCCGCCAGCGCCGAAACCAGATAGGGTTCGAGCGCGCCCTGCCCCTGCTGCGTCAGATAGTGATGAAACGGCACGCCCTCCAGCACCGGCAACGGCTGATGAAAGGCCTGCACCCAGTCGAGCCCTTGCGCCCCCCAGTGGCGGTAGTGCGTGCCGAAGGACAGGGCCGTCTGGCTGTGCAGGATCAGGTCCGGCTCTGCCACCCGGCACGCCAGATTGAAGCGGTAGGCATCGGGCGGGGCCAGATGGCCGTAAAACAGGTCCGTGTCGGGGTCTTTGCCCTCACTCAGCCAGCTTATCGTCAGGGTCGGACAGGCATAGGCCCCCAGCGCCGCCGCCGTCATCTGACCGGCCAGTCCGCCGCCACAGACCACCACATGCAGGTTTGCAGTCGTCATGGTCTTACGCGCCTTTCGCCAGAAGCGGGACGGTGTCGGAGGCCGCACCCATCTTGCGGATATAGGCCCCATGATCCGGTGTGGCCGTCGCAGCCGCCGACACGCGCTGTTTCAGGGCGTCCCCCGCGCGACGCACCTCGTCCGACGACAGGCGATCGACGCGCGGATCGTAATGGCGCGGGATCAGGTTTTGCCCCAGCATCACCGCCACCCAGCTCGGCGGCAGGAAGACGCCGAACTCATAGCGAATGAGGTGGCCGCGCGTCAGCCAGGCCTGAATCTTTTCCTCCAGACTGTCGGGCAAGGTCATGTTGCGGAAATACCGCCACATCTCCGTATCGTCGCGCTGCGTCGCCACGTAGTGCAGCAGCAGGAAGTCGCGCACCCGCTCGAAATTGACGCCCATGCGGCGGTTGTATTCGTCGATGTCCGATTGCCGGAAATGCTTGTCCGGGAAGATTTGCAGAAGCTCGGTAATGCCTTCCTGAATCAGGTGGATCGAGGTCGATTCCAACGGCTCCAGAAAGCCGGCGGCCAGACCAATGGCCACGACATTGCGGTTCCAGAACTGGCGGCGACGGCCCGTGGTGAAATAGAGCTGACGCGGATCGGCCAGGGTGGGCGCGTCGAGATTACCCAGCAGACGCGCATGGGCGGCCTCATCGCTGATGAAGCTGCTGCAATAGACGTGACCATTGCCGGTGCGGTGTTGCAACGGGATGCGCCACTGCCAGCCGGCTTCCAGTGCGGTGGCGCGGGTGAAGGGCGTCAGGCCGCCGCGGGATTCCGTAGGCACCGCGACGGCGCGATTGCACGGCAGCCACTGGCTCCAGTCGTCATAGCCGGTCTTCAGCGCCTGCTCGATCAACAGGCCCCGAAACCCCGAACAATCGACAAACAGGTCGGCCGCGATCACCGCACCATTATCGAGTTTCAGCGCGGCGACATGGCCATTGTCAGGGTTCAACTGGCAATCGACGACCTTGCCTTCGTGGCGGATCACGCCGTGCCCTTCGGCGAAGCGACGCAGGAACGCCGCATAGCGACCGGCGTCAAACTGATAGGCATAGCCGAAGGTGGATTCGATCTGGGCCGGGTCGCTGGCGGGATGGCGAAAGCGATTGGCTTCGGCGATAGCGATGGGATAGGCATAGGTATCAAGGCGGCCCGCTTCGCCCATCTGTTTGAGGCGCAGCCAGTACTGATAGAAGGGGATGCCGTCGATCGGCGTGCCGTAGTCGCCGAAGGGGTGGATATAGCGGTCGCCGATACGCCCCCAGTTGCAGAATTCGATCCCCAGCTTGAAGGTCGCTTCCGTGGCCTTCATGAAGGTCACTTCGTCTATATTGAGCGCCGCGTTGAAACTGCGGATATGCGGCAGGGTGGCCTCACCAACCCCGACCGTGCCGATCTCTTCGGACTCGATCAGGGTCACGGACACCGGCAGGCCCTGTAGCTTGTGCGCCAGAGCCGACGCCGCCATCCAGCCCGCCGTCCCTCCGCCAAGGATACAGACGCTTTTGATCGCTTCCGGGTTTTCACGCATCGCAGGGTCCTGTGGAGGCTGAGAGATCAGGGGGTTTCCGGGTCTGAAAAACGATTGGTACGTGTGCAGTGGCCGCACGAGCTATGTGTCATTGAGCCGCACGAAAATATTACCGGTCAGACGCCCGGTGCGCGGATCGTCGCTGAAGGCGAAATCCGGCGGGATATAGCCGGAGTGCAGCAGCGCCCCCTGATAAATAACGAGGCGGTTGAAGCGGCCTTCGACGTGGAAAATCTTTTCGTACCGGTCATTGGTCTCGGCGGTGAAGCCGGACGACACGCCCAGCCGCTCATCTTCATCGCGCATGGCCTGACGCAAACGCGGCGCGCTCTCGGCATCGACGCGCTCTATGCCGCTGGCGATATGGCGATAAAAGGCCGTGCCGGTATCAGGCAGATGATGCAGATGATGCAGCACCGCCACCATACGCGGATCGGCCCAGTCGAAATGCGGCAGGCGCTGAACGGGACTCAGGGCGTCAGGCGGCGTGGTGACCATCGAAAAACTGGCTTCGACTATGCCAAAACCGCTGACGCCAAAGGCCTGACCGATGACGGGCGCCACCTTCTGCAGCACGCCCATCACGTAGGGCGAGGCAGGATCTTCGGGGCCGATCTGACGCCGCCGGCCCGGATAGGCGGTCTGACCTTCGGGCGGAAAGGGCGTGGACGCCGCCGCCATATCGACAACGCGCGACGCTTCATTGAGAAAGTCGTCGATAACGACCACCCGCGCCCCGGACTGCCCGATATGCTGCACACTTACGTCCATGCCTACTCTACCTCCCGAAGACGCTCAGGCCCGGCGGCAAACAGAGAAACCTGCTTTTCGCCCTCCGGATACGCGTGACCCGCACGCCCGAACGTCTTTCTTTTTAAAGAAACATATTCGCGGAATACAGGATTTCAACAGGTCATTTGTCGAAACGGCGCAAATATACAAAAAAAGCGCCGCGCTTGTGGGAGCGCGGCGCAGTATGAAAGAGCGGCATGTCAATTTGGGAGGCAAATTGCTGCCAATAATTACATAACAAGCACCGTAAATATTTTCAATGTTAAACGCGTTACTTTTATAATATTTTAAATCGAACGCACGCGCAGGATAAACACTGAAATCAGATGGCAGATATCACCGGCTTGGCCTTTCAAGTCCAAGGCAAGGTGGCGCGCATCGCTTCAAGTCAAAGCCCGCTTGCGCCTCAAGACAAGCCGAGCCATTACTTGACCGAGGCGCGGATTTCTTCGGCCGTCTTCTTGGCTTCGAAGATTTCCGGTTGCTTGGTCGCCCCGGGGAAGCTGGCCTGATCGCCGCTGCCGACCTGAATCAGCAGAACGGCCTGAGAGACCTTTCTCGGTTTCCAGCGTTCCAGCACCGCCGGCGGCACATCGCCCCCGCCGAAGCCGCCCGTGGACGGGCCCATCGGAATACTGCTGTCACTCCCCGCGCTCTGGTTTGATCCCGCGCCGCTGCTGGCGGTCACATTGCCGATAAAGGCCCCCGTGCGCGACGCCACGTCTTCAGCGCTGCCGACTTCGATTTCCTTCACCGAGGTCGTCAGAACGGCAAACCACTCATGGCCCGCCTCAGTGGTAAACTCAGCCGCCCGCAACAGGGCATAATTCGCCACCACATCGGCCTTCATCCGCGCATCCCCCGTATAGGTGATGACGTAGCGGTTTTCTTCGACCTTGGTATTGGTATAGCCCAGACCGCCATTGGGTCCGGCCGCCTTGTAAACCGGCGGTTTGGCCGCCACCACACCGGGCACGACAGCCACCGTGCCCAGGGCGAGGACAACAGCCAGTTTGGCCAGTAGTTTCATGAGAAGCTCCCTTTCGCTCTGAGCGATGTGCGGCGTGGACATACGGACGAACTGAAAACGGTTCGCCACCCTATGGGGGCTGATATGGGCACGCACTGCACCGTCATGATCCATACGGTTGCATCCCCTTACGCCCTGCCCGAACAAGGGGCGGAGACACTCCGCCCCTTGCCCGTATCGGGGTTTCGGGCTGCGACCCTTAGTACTGGTAACGCAGGCTCAGAACGAAGCGACGGTCGTTCAGGAAGCTGAAGCGATCGACGCGGTCCCCGTTCTTGTTAACCTGTGCTTCCGCCTTGTTCTTGGTATCGAGCAGGTTGGAGGCGTTCAGGCTGACCTGGAACTGACGGTTGACATTGTACTTGATCGAACCGTCAAGGAAACCGACATCCGAATTATAGATGGGGTCGCCGGTGATGTAGTCACGATAGGAGGTCAGGTTTTCCGAACGCCAGTTGTAAGCCAGACGGCCTTCCCACTTGCTGTCCTGATAGATACCGACCACGTTGAAGATGTACTTGGACTGACCCAGCAGATCATCGACGCCGAAGCGATAGATGGTGCCAAAGTCATCCGGCACACCATCGCCGTTGGCGTCGATATAGGCCGGCGGCGGGGTGGCACTGGAGTCGATATAGGTGAAGTTGGTCTGCAGACCGAGGTGCGACATCCAGCCCGGCAGGAAGTCATAGAACTGCTGATAGGCCAGTTCGATCCCTTGCAGCTTGGCCTGGTCAGCATTGACCGGACCACCGTAAACGACGTTCACCGTCTTGCCGTCCAGCTTGATGGAGCCGAGGGTGTAGTCACCGCCCTGAATGATATTCTTCAGGTCCTTTTTGAAGACGGCTGCGGAGACCGTACCGCCCTGGAAGTACCATTCGAAGGACAGGTCATAGTTGATCGCGGTCGTCGGCTTCAGGAGCGGGTTACCCCCCGTGACCCGGATCTGGTCAAGTGTGATGTTTTGCGCCCCGCGGTCCACGCGATACAGCGGGTCGGTCGTGTCCGTGATGGTCGGGAACGCGACACGCGTTGTCACCGCACTCGTCTGTTGAGCCGCACGCATGTCCTGAACGTTCGGACGGCTCAGATTCTTGCTGGCGCCGAAGCGGATCAGCATGTCCCTGTTCAGGTTCCACTTCATGTTGAAGGACGGCAGCCAGTAAGCGTCATCCTTTACCGACACCGTGCGGGCTTCAGACTTGCCGATCTGACCTGCCGGACAAGCCGCGAAGTAGGCCGGTGTCGCCGTAGCCGGCAGACCGGGACACAGATAGCGAGTCGTTTCGGGCAGGAAGTCCTGAACCGAGTCACGCGATTCAGCGTCGGCTGTGCGAGGAGCCGCCGTGGTTGAGGCGGTTTGCGCATCGGCGTCAATCGAGCGATAGGCCATGAAGCCGCTCGAATCGAGGTTCGTGGTCGTGTAGCGGACGCCAAAGTTACCATCAACCGACATGCCGTTGTCGAACTCCTTACCGAAGTTCAGCATCAGGTAGGCATTGTTCGTGGTTTCCACGATGTCCGAAACGCGCGCCGGATCGTAGTTTGGCTTGCCATCGGCGCCGAGCTGGGTGCGCCAGCCCGACTTGCGGCTGCCATCGGCATTGACGAAGGTCGGCTCGTTATAGACGTAGTTGCGCATGGCAACCGGGTCGAGCAGCAGGTCGGAGCGAATAACCAAGAACTGGGTGTTCGGTCCTTGCAGAACGCCGCCCCGATAGAAGTCGCTGAAATCCTTCTGATCATAGGCGGGCGTCTTTTGCGACGAGAAGACGCCGAGGCCAGTGCCCTCCCACGCCGGAGCGATACTGCCCCAGTTGACATCCATTTCCTTGTTGGTTTGCGAACGTTCCGAGTGACGGACGCCGAACTTCACCGACTTGAACCACGAATCGGCTTCGAAGTCGTACTGTACGTCTGCGCGCACGGCGGTCAGCTCACCGTCACCGTCGCGGTGACCTTCACCGGCATAGAGCCAGAAGGCGGCGTTCGGGTCGTTCATACCTTTCTGGAAGCCGGGCATGATGCGATAGACCGAATTGCCACTGCCGTCCGTACCGACAACGGTATTGCCCGCAATCTGGCCCGCATTGATCTTGGTGCGCGGATCGGCCGTCAGAGTCACTTGCGGATTGTCGAGGCCCGGCACAATGAAGGCGTTGGCATAGGTTTGCGAACCACCCCACATTTCATTGGAGGTGGCGCTGGCCGTCGTCTTGTGCGCGTCGATTTCGACATACAGACGATCAGACGGACGCCACTTGAAGTTCAGGCTGATATCGTCCGTCGTGGTGCGCTCGGTCTTGCCGATCCCCAGAACGGCGACACCCAGACCATAGGCACCGGTCCAGCTGTCAAAATCGTTGGTGACCAGCCCCGAAGTCATAAGGCCGCCATTGATCGGGAACTGGGTTTCGCAATAGTCCACAGGACGGGTTGCACTGGCCGCCGGCACGTTACAGCGATTCAGACCCGACAGAGTCGTATTATCGAAGGTGGCGTTGGTGACCGAATAGCGCTGGTTATTGCCGCCATCCGGGAAGGATTCCAGCGTATATTCCAGGCCCTGGCTCTCATTGATGACCCGGATGTACTTACCGGTCAGGCGCATGGTGTCGTTTTTCCACTGCGCCGCCAGGTAGGTGCTCGAGCGATCACGCTCGACCTCGTTGGTACGCATCTGGAAGCCGAGAATGGCCCCGACGGTCTTGCCCGGCACGATGGTGGTGACGCTGGCCGGTTCGTTCGATTCCAGCACGTTACCGGTATTCGGGCCGCGCGGGATCGGCGCCGGCTGCTGCCAGCCGTGGATCATCGACTTCAGGTTCGAGGTCGAATACGACCCCATCAGGCCGAATTCACCATTCGACGTCTGCCAGCGGTTGCTGACCACGGCATTGTAGGAGGGCGACCACTTCTTGGCGAGATCGCCATAGTTGAAGTCCGCCGAAACCGAAGCAAAATAGCCCTTACGGTCAAAGGGTTCCAGCGTGCGCAGATTGATCGTGCCGCCGATGCCGCCTTCGATCAGGTCCGCCGAAGAGTTCTTGAACACATCGACCGCGCCGACGAGCTGCGGCGGGATGCTGGACCAGTCGAGCGCGCGGCCCCCATTGGCCGAGAAGGCATCACGACCGTTAAACTCCGAACGCACGAAGCCCAGACCACGGATCAGGTTACCGCGACCTTCGGGCGACGGGAAGTCGGGGCTGCCGCCGAGCGTGAAGCGGGTCACGGTCACGCCGGGGACGCGTTGCAGCGCTTCGGCGACCGACAGGTCCGGCAGGGCGGACACGTCCGAGGCGGTGATGGAATCGACGAAGGTGGCCGACTTGCGCTTGATCTGGGCGGCGGATTGCAGAGCGCCGCGGATACCGGTCACGACGACGGTCTGCACATCATCCTTGGCCGCTTCCGGAGCGGGCGTCTTGGCCGCGTCCTGAGCAAAGGCCGGCGACGACAGAAGCGCCACGGCCAGCGCCGTGGAACCGAGCAGTTTGCCATTCAGGCCCTGACGTCCGGACACGACGGATTGATTACGGGCAATAGTGCCGCTCACTGGTTTCATGTTTTAAACTCTCCCTGCCTCGACTGACTACTTTGGTCGCGAGGTATTTTGTGCCCCGGTAGAACGGGATGCGATTTTTTGACTTCTTCTGGTGTACTCTGACGTGCCGGGCTGTGCCCCTTTCCAGTTGCCCCGTGTTGGCACCCGATACGTATGAACGTAACGACGGTATGATAGCGGTCCCATTTTTTCAATGGGAAAGGTCGGACAACTTATCAAATATTACGTGAGTTGCCAGATTGCGACACTTTGACGTAGTCCCTGAATGTCCACCTTTACCGCAATGACAACCTTATCATGCGACTTCGGGGTGGGCTATCCCCAGAGCGACCCGTATGTAAATTTTCTGTAATGTGCGTATAAGTATCTGATTAAATTAAATTATCTGACTGCATTTTCGCCTTCTGGGGGCAAGGGTGCCGTGCCATTGGGTTGAGTGCACCCCGCAAGACAAGTGCCGCGCGTATGATTTTTCCGCTCCCTCAGTCTCAAAGGATGCCCTATGAAAAAAGTAAATCTGTCCGAGCGCCTTTACGACCGCCGACAGCTATTAGTCGGAGGAATAGCGGCTACGGCCTTGTCTGCAACCGCCGGATCGGCCCTGAGCGCCCCCCGGCGACGGGCGGATTACATGGCTGTGACGCGAGAGGGGACGCTGTCACTCACGGCCCTGAGCGACCGGGCCTTTCATGTGCGTTTTGCGCGGGCGAATCAGAGCCTGACCAGCGATCCCCACCCTCTGCTTCTGCCGCAAAGCCACCGTCCTAAGCCGCGTCAGCAGCGAATCGCGGGGCGGGTCAGCCTGCGCCTGCCCGGCATCCGCTGCGATATCGACGCGAACGGCCGCCTGCGATTCTTCGATGGTCAGGACACCCCTTTGCTCAGCGAAACGGCGCAGGCGCGCCGCCTGACGCCGTCGAAACTGGGGGCGGAAACGGTGTTGATCGCCCGTCAGGCCTTCGAATCCCCCGCTGATGAACATCTCTACGGTACAGGCTGTTTTCAGGACGGCGCGCTCAATCTGCGCCAGCTTCCGCGCCGCCTGACTCAGGTCAACACACAGATCAGCCTGCCTTTTTTGCTGTCCAGCCGCGGCTACGGCCTGCTTTGGCTGAACAGCGGCAAGTGCGAACTGAACCCGCCGTCGCAAAGCGTCGCCCTGCAGAAGGTGGATGTGGCGGCACAGGGTCAGATGGTCGATGTCACCACCGGCAGCGGCAATGCGCGGCAGGCACGTACCGAGGCGCTCTTCGAAGCGCACATCCACCTGAGCGCGGCCGGGCGCTATGCCTTTCAGCTCGATATCGGGCGCAAGATGGCTTCGCGTCATTATGTCGAAATTGACGGCAAGCCCTATACGGACCTGACCAATCTGTGGTTGCCGCCGACGACCAGCTTCCTGGCCGATCTCAGTGCCGGTCCGCATACCCTCCGCGTAAAGGCCAATGCCGAAGACGCCCCCACCCTTCTTTATGAGCGCGCGCAGGACACCACCGTCCTCAGCGCCGACGTGGCCGACGCCATCGAATATGTGGTCATTGCCGGGCCCGATTCCGCAGACATATTCAAAACCTATGGAAAACTGGTCGGAACGACCCCGATTCTGCCCAAATGGGCCTATGGTTACCTCCATTGTCGGGAGCGCTTCCACTCTTCGCAGGAGATCCTCGAAACGGCGCAAGACTTCCGCCGTCGGCAGTTGCCCGTCGATGTCATGGTGCAGGACTGGCAGTACTGGGGGAAGTATGGCTGGAACGCCATGCGCTTTGACGAAGCGCACTACCCCGATCCGGCAGCGCTGATAAACACCCTGCACGGCATGGACCTGCGCCTGATGCTGTCGGTGTGGTCGAAGGTCGATCGCAAGGCCGAACTGGGGCAGCTTATGGCCGATAAGGGCTTCTATATCCCCGACACCGACTGGATCGACTTTTTCAACCCGAAGGCGGCCGCCTTTTACTGGCAGAACCAGAGCCAGCGTCTGGCGTCGCTGGGCATTGACGCTTGGTGGCAGGACGCGACGGAGCCGGAAAATGACGATCTGGTCGGGCGGCAAACCCATGCCGGGGCCGGTGAGCGGGTACGACTCAGCTACCCGCTTCAGGTCTCGCGCACCGTCTATGAGGGGCAAAGGCGCGACTATCCGGATCGCCGCGTCTTCATCCTGACGCGCTCGGCCTTTGTGGGTCAGCAGCGCTATGCCGCCGCCACCTGGTCGGGCGATATCGGCAATGACTGGGAGACACTGAAGCGGCAGATTCCTGCCGGTCTCAACATGGCCGCCGCCGGTTATCCCTACTGGACGGTCGATGCGGGCGGCTTCTTCCGTCCGGGGCCGTCGCAATATACCGACCCGGCCTATCACGAGCGCTTTATCCGCTGGTTCCAGTACGCCACCTTCCTGCCGTTGCAGCGCGTGCACGGCTACATGACCGATACCGAATTCTGGCGCTATGGCGAAACCGTCGAAGGCGCGGCGCGCACCTATCTCAACCTGCGCTACCGCCTTTTCCCCTATATCTACAGTCTGGCGGCGCAGGCCCACCGGGCGGGGATGCCGCTGATTCGTCCGCTGGTGTTCGATTTCCGCCGCGACGCGCAGGCGCTCGATCAGGGGCACAGCTACATGTTCGGCGACCATCTGCTGGTGGCACCGGTCGTCGAACCGGGCGTCAGTGCGTGGCCGGTCTATCTGCCACAGTCGGACGGCGGCTGGTTCGACCTGTGGAGCGGCGCGCACCGCGCCGGCGGAAAGACGCACAGCGTCCCCGCGCCCCTGACGCAGATCCCGGTGCATGTACGGGCGGGCAGCGTCCTGCCCTTAGGGCCTGTCGCGCAGTCCACGGCTGACCTGACCGGGGAGGTGCTGGATATTCTCGTCTTCCCCGGCCGCGACGGCGGGTTTGACCTTTATGAGGATGACGGCGTGACCTATGACTATGAGGGTGGGGCGCGCAGCCTGATCGCTCTGCGCTGGGACGACCGGCGCGGCGAATTGCACATCGGGGCACGGCAGGGCCGCTTCAACGGTATGGCCGAGCGCAAACGGTTACGCCTGCATCTCCTCTCCCCGGATCAGCCGCCTCTGGCACCGGGGAAAGGGACGGAGGTCAGCTATTCAGGGGAGTCCCTGCGCGTGCGCCTGCGCTAGAGCGGAAGGACTCCGTCAGAAATCATCCCGCTCTGAGGGGGTTAGAAATTCTTGCGGGCGTAGGTCAGGCGGCTGTCCTGGCAATAGCCGCAGGCCTCGCCCACGAATTTGGCCGCAGATACCTTGTCGCCCCTCAGCTTCCAGTTCAGCCAGTGGGTCACCACCTCGGCCCCGATGCCGCCGTGCGGGTCCATGTAGGTGCCGCCGTGCCCGACCGGAATGTCGATATGCGCCGCCGGAATATGGGTGATGCGCCTATAGTCGTCGCTGCCATTGGCATAGGCGATGTCGGTCGGCCCGCCGAGGACGTAGAGCACCGAGCCGTGGATGTCATTGAGCATCGACTTATCGACGTTCAGGCCTGCGATGGGATTGCCCGCATTGAAAACGCCGCTGTTCATCACCACCAGTGTGGCAATGCGCGGGTCTTTGGCGATGGCGATGGCCTGAAGCCCGCCGCAGCTAAAGCCCGATACGGCAATCTTTTTGGGATCAAGCCGCTGGTAATAGGGGCTGCCCTTGCGTGCATTTTCCTTCAGCGCCCAGTCGATGGCCTCGGTCAGGGCGTCGGGTGAGGTCGCAGCCTTCAGGCCCCCCGGCAGCGGCCCTTGCGGGGCCTCCGCGGGTTTGGGGCCGGGTATGGTGCCCGGCGCAATGGCCAGATAGCCGTGCGAGGCGATTTCCAGCAGATGGTTTTTGGAACTGGTGCCGTCGCGGCTGCACGCCCCGTTGCCAAAGACGTAGAGACCGAGCTTTTCTCCCTTCAGGGCCGACAGGGTCTGCGGGTGATAGACGACGTGTGCCGGAAGAGTCGGGTCTTCTTCGAACACGGCCGGATAGGGCCCCGTGCCCGTCTCTTCGGCGGCGGCGGCGAAGGCCAGAGCGGCGGCAGCCACGCCGAGGGTCAGGGCCAGAAAGCGTGTCATGGACGATCTCCGAATCAGGGTTTGATGAGGTGGGACGAGGTGACGGTCAGGGTGCCCTTGACGCCGGCGGCTGCCGGCAGCCCCTTGCGCGTCACGGGTTGCCCGCCGCCGAGCCACAGCTCGACCTTGCCCGGCTTGACCGAGCGCGAGCCATCGGCATTGACGGTGCTGAGCGCCTGCGGGTCGAGCGTGAAGCGCACGGTTTTCGTCTCCCCCGCCTTCAGATGAATACGCTCGAAGCGCGCGAGCGCCCGGATGGGCGCCAGCTTCTGGCCCGGATAGCTGACATAGAGCTGCACCACCTCATCGCTGTCGCGCGACCCGCTATTGGTCACATCGGCCGAGACGCTGACCTGACCGTCACCGGCCACCTGACGCGCCGACAGGGTCAGCGGCGCGTAGCGGAAGGTGGTGTAGGACAGGCCGTAGCCGAACGGATAGAGGGCCTCGCCTTGGAAGTAGCGATAGGTGCGCCCCTTCATGCTGTAGTCGTTGAAGGCCGGAAGCTGATCGACCGAGCGGTAGAAGGTGACGGGCAGACGACCGGCGGGGCTGTAGTCCCCGGCGATCAGACGCGCCACGGCGGCCCCGCCCTGCCCGCCCGGATACCAGGCTTCGACAATGGCCGGGACGTTTTTGTCCGCCCAGTTGATCCCCAGCGCGCTGCCATTGATCAGGACCAGAACCACCGGCTTACCGGCGGCGCTGACCTGCTCCAGCACCTTTTGTTGGGCAGGCGGCAGGTTGAGGCTGGTGCGGTCGCCGCCCGAAAAGCCTTCGGTTTCGACGCGCATCTCTTCGCCTTCGACGCGCTGCGACAGGCCCGCCACAAAGACCACCAGATCGGCCTCTTTTGCAGCGGCCACGGCCGCCTGCGCGCCCGTATCCGACGGCAGGCTCCACATCAGCGTCTCCTCGCCCTTCGGCTGGCGCTGGAAGGATTCGACGCGGATGCGGTTGCGCGACCCGGCCTCAAGCCGCACGGTCCCGGTGGCGATGGAAGGCCGCCAGTCCACCCGCCAGGCATCGACGATCATCTTGTCATTGACCCAGATGCGATAGCCGCCGTGCGCGTCGTAACGGAAGCGGTATTCGCCTGTCTCCGGTGCGGTCAGATAGCCGTCATAGCGCACGGCCCCGCTGCGGTTTTCACCGGCCCAGACCTGACGCATCCCGCCTTCGCTGCCAGTCGTCTGCGGCGCGCCGCCCATATCGGGGGTAGCGAAATGGCTGACCGTCACGCCGGTTTGGGTGCAGGCCTCGTCGCGGCAGAAGGCGTTGTCGGGTACGGCCGCCATCACCGGGTCGATCAGGCCCGATCCCGGCGCATAGGTGACGGTCGCCTTGGGGAAACGGGCGCGGATGCCGGACAGCACCGTTACCGGGTGCGAGGGATCGCCATTGTAGTTGCCGACCAGCGAGTCCATCGAATCGGCATTGGGCCCGATGACGGCGATATGGCGCGGCTCACCCTTCAGCGGCAGCAGGTTGTTTTCGTTCTTGAGCAGGACCATGGCCGACTCCGCGACCCTTTGCGAGAAATCGCGATTGGCGGGCGTGTCGTAATCCTCGGCTGTGATCTTCGGGAAAACTTTTGCGGGCGGATCGAACTGCCCCAGTTTGAAGCGCGCGGTAAACAGGCGAATCAGCGCCGTATCGAGCGTCTTTTCCGGCAGCAGGCCCTGACGCACGGCGCGCGTCAGGTGGTCGGCCTCATTGGCATTACCGCAGATGAGGTCCGTGCCCACCTGATAGGCCGCCGTTACCCCTTCTTCGGGGGTCGGGCGATAGGCGTGCGAAGTCTTGTAATAGATATCGCCCACGGCGTCGCAGTCGGACACGACATAGCCCTTAAAGCCCCAGTCCTTGCGCAGATATTTGACCAGCAGGTCTTCGTTGGCGCAGGCGGGCTGACCATTGATGGCGTTATACGCGCACATGATCGAACCGGCCTGCCCTTCGGTGATGGTGGCCCTGAAGGCCGGCAGATAGGTGTCAGCAAGGTCATAGGGCGACGGATTGACATTATCGCGGTGACGACCGGCTTCCGGGCCCGAATGGACGGCATAGTGTTTGGGCGTCGCCACGGTGCGGTAATAGACCGGATCATCGCCCTGAAGCCCCCTGACGAAGGCGACGCCCATGCGCGCCGTCAGGTAAGGGTCTTCGCCATAGGTTTCCTGACCCCGGCCCCAGCGCGGATCGCGGAAGATGTTGATATTGGGCGACCACACGGTCAGGCCGCCGAACCAGTCCGAACCGCCGAACCGGTGGCGCTCCTTCAGGTATTTGGCGCGAAACTCGACGCTGATCGTCTCCGCGACGCGGTGGATCAGCGGCTCATCCCAGGTGGCGGCCAGACCCACGGCCTGCGGGAAGACGGTGGCGTAACCGGCAGCGGCCACCCCGTGCAGGCCTTCGTTCCACCAGTTGTATTCGCGCACATTGAGGCGCGGAATGGCCGGGGCATCGTTGATCAGCTGCGCCGTCTTTTCTTCCAGCGTCATGCGCGACACAAGGTCGGCGGCCCGCGCCTCAGGCGGTTTGGAGGCATCCTGATAGCCGGGCGCATCGAGCGGGTTTTGTGCCGCCGCCGGTTGCAGCGCCCCGGCGGACATCAGGGCCGCCAGTACGGCTGCGGTAAAATAGCGATTGGGTGTCATGGTGTCCTCCCTTGGCTTACGCGCGGACGAATTCATACAGTTCGATGCTGATGGGGGCGATGCGCAGCGGCCCGGCGGGGAAACGGCCCGCGACGACCGCCACCTGCTCCGGCTTACCCACCGCGTTTTGCGCCTCAAGGTCGGGGCCGGTCAGTTTCCAGCAGCGGCCGCCCTTGCGCGCCTTGAAGCCGTCGATCTTGAGGTCAAGGCTCTGGGCTTGCTCCGTGGCATTCACAACAGCGACAATCAGCGCCTTGCGGTCCGCCGTCAGGGCTGCGGAAACGTCGAGCGGATAGGTGGCGCTGCCCGCATTGACACGGGGCTGATCCCCGCCCGCAGGGAAGTCGGGCTTCGGTACGGGCGAAGCGCCCGTGACCTCGACAGGGATCGTGCCGAAATGCTGATTGTACATCTGGTACATGCGGCCGGTGGCGCTGATGACCGAGCGCGTGCGGTCGAAATCCAGCCAGCCCGTCGCCATGGTATAACCGGCCATGTCGATAAAGTCGGTGTGGCGGAAGAATTCGTGCAGGCACATGCCCAGCGCCAGACAGGTCTTCAGGTTCTGACGGAAGCTGTAGGCATATTCATCGAAGAAAACCTTGACCTTGCCGTCGTTCAGCGCCGGATGGCGGCGCTTATACTCTTCCCAGCATTCGACCATGGTCAGGACGCGGTTGGCGGGCTGACGCGCCCATTCGACCAGCGGGCGTTGCACGTCGAACAGCTTGCCCGTCGCCATGTCGAACTTTTTGTTTTCCGGCGGATAGGCGTGGGTGGCCAGCGCATCGAAGCGCCCCCAGGCGTGCGTCATCATGCCATTGGCCCAGTCGCGGTCTGAGCCGAACTCGACATTGGGCTGACCGGCCACGAAGATGCCCTGCCCCGTCGTCATCTCATCCACGAAGCCGCCGGGCGCGATGATGTAGATGGACGGATCGACCTTGCGCATGGCGTCGGCGAACTGGTTGTGCTTGATGACATACTGCTTCAGGGGGATGTGCCCCATCTGCCAGTTGCCGTACATCTCATTGCCGATGTTCCAGTATTTGACGCGGTAAGGTTCCGGATGGCCATTGGCGGCGCGTTTGGCGCCCCACGGCGTGTCGGCGCTGCCGTTGATGTATTCGACCTGCTCGGCCCCCGAACGCGGCCCGTCGAAGCCGGTGCTGACCGACCACGACGGCTCGGCATTGATCATCTGGCACATTTGCAGCAGCTCATCGACGCCGACATCATTCGGCTGAGCGAAGCTCCAAACCGGGTCCCAGACGGGCGGGCGGGTATCCGGATCGCCGATCGTGTCTTTCCAGTCATAGGCCGAGATGAAGTTGCCGCCGGGGATACGCAGGATCTTGCAGTCGATCTCGCGCATCAGGGCCAGCGTATCGGCGCGGAAGCCTTTGACATTGTCGGCGGGCATCAGCGACACCGCCCCGACGCGGAACGTGCCGGTGCCCGTGCCCGTAATTTCCAGCCGCGCTTCGGTCGTGGCCGCTTGACAGCTAAAGCGCAAGGGCACCTTGCGCCAGTCCGCGCCCGCCTCGACCCGGACCGTCTGACGCTCCGCCGGGCCGCTGCCCCAGATCAGGGTGGCGGCCACTTCCGCCCTGCCGTAGGCAGCGATGACGACTCGCCCCACATAGTCCTTGGCAGCGACCGCCAGACCCGACTGGGCGATACCGCGCGGCTCCGTCGCGCTCAGCTGCACGACCGGCGACTGTGCGCCGACCCACGGCGTCTTGCGGTCCATGCTCAGCGCTGACTCCGGGCCGACGGGTACCCAGCGGTTGCTGTCGCGGTTGCGGCCCGGCCGGCCTTCGGGTTTGGCGGGCGGCGTCGCGGTGATGGGGTTATAGAATTTGCGGTCGTCCAGCACCTCGCTCCACAGGCTGTGGTTGATGAGGTCGCCGATATGCTCAAGGAAGCCCCCATAGATGAACGGGTTGATAGGGGGGCGTTCCTGCCCGGCCCTCAGGGTCGAGGCAATGGGCTTGGCGGTTTGCGCCAGAACAGGGGCGGCGGTCAGCAGGCCGGTGGCGACCGAGGCGGCCAGAGCCTGCCGGCGCGAGACGGAGGGGGGAGTTGGGTGGGACATGGGAGCCTCTGAAAGTATAGAGATGCGTGCAAAGACAGGCCACGGCAGGCGTGGCCGGGGACGCGAAAACGCACTGAAAACCGTTGCGCCGCATCAGGGTCTGACTGATGCGGCGCGGAGAGGATCAGGGTTGCAGGGTCAGTACGGTGACCGAGGCGGGGGACAGGCGGACCATCACCTTGCCATCCTTCATCTTCGCCGTGACCGGCTTGGGGGCCACTGTCTCCGGGTCCGAGAAGGTGTTGTAGGCGTCGAACTTCGCCGCCGACAGGGTCTCACCGGTCGCGGTCTTCACCTTGATGTTCAGGCTGGCCACGTCGATATCCACCGGCGTCCTGGGGTCGAGATTGGTCAGGGAGAGATAGATCTTCCCGTCCGTCCCGCGCGCCGCCAGCGCATCGACGCGCGGCAGGCTGATGTCACCAAAGCTGTAGGTGCCGGCATTCAGCGTTACCGGGATAAAGGTGGCGTCCTGAAACGGCACGTACATGCGGAAGACGTGATAGGTCGGCGTCAGCAGCATCTTTTCCTTGTCCGTCAGGATCATGGCCTGAAGGACATTGACCATCTGGGCGATATTGGCCATGCGCACGCGGTCGGCGTGGCGGGCGAAGATGTTGAGGTTCAGCGCCGACAGCACGGCGTCGCGCTGCGTATTCTGCTGCATCAGGAAGCCGGGATCGGTGCCGGGGGTCGCCACGTACCACGCGCCCCACTCATCGACGACCAGCGACACCTTCTTTTCCGGGTCGTACTTGTCCATGATGGCGGAGTGGGTCTTGACCAGCTCGTCCATCTTCAGCGTATCCTGAAGGATGACGGCATATTCCTTTTCGCCGAAGCCCGTAGCCTTCTGCGACACGGGGAAACCGCCGCCGGTCGTGTAGTAGTGCAAAGACAGGCCTTCGATATCCCAGGCCCAGCTGCGGCCCTTGTAGGACTTCATCACCGCCTCGGTATAGGCGGTGTCCGGACCGCTGGGGCCGACCGCGATGCGCTGCATCGGCTGGGCCTTGTTATAGTTGCGCACAAAGCGCGCATACATCTTCATCTGGCTGACGTAGAAGTCCGGCGTCATGGCGCCGCCGCAGTCCCAGCTTTCGTTGCCCAGCCCAACAAAGGCCACCTTATAGGGCTCCGCATGGCCGTTCCGGGCGCGTTCCGCCCCGATGCCGTCTTGCGTGCTGGAGGTCATATATTCCAGCCATTCGGCCGCCTCGCCCACCGTGCCGGAGCCGACATTGACCGAGATATAGGCCTCGGCCCCCACCTGAGTGGCGAAGTCCATAAATTCGTCGGTGCCAAAGGTGTTGGGCTCGATCACGCCGCCCCAGTTGGCGTTCATCATCGGCTTGCGCTCCGGACCGATGCCGCGCCGCCAGTGGTATTCGTCGGCAAAGCACCCGCCGGGCCAGCGCACGACCGGGACCTTGATGGCTTTCAGCGCCGCCACCACGTCATTGCGGATGCCGCGCGTATTGGGAATGGCGGAGTCCTTACCGACCCACACGCCTTCATAGATGCCGCTGCCGAGGTGTTCGGCAAACTGACCGAAGATGCGGCGGTCGATCTTGGCTCCCGGCTTGGTGGCGTCCACCGTCACCGACACCCGCTCCTGCGCAGCGGCAGGCAGGGTCAGGGCAAGTAGAGACAATACGCCTGTCAGAACGAGCGGTTTCATTATATCTCCCTGTCATTTTTAGGTGCGGACGGCGTGCGCCGTGCGCGGTGTTTTGACCTTTTATCCGGCCATTATGATACCGCTAACACGAAACCGCATAATGTCAAAACAAATGTCAGACTATTGCGCCGCACCTAAACCGGTGCGGCGCAACCCCCTCATTTTTTCGCGGGTGCAAAGGACAGGGTCTTGGCGAAGAACGGCAGGACGTGGTTCTGGAAGCGGTCGGCGACGCCACTGACGTGATCGCCGTCATAGAGCGTGAAACTGTTGGCCACGCCGTAGTTTTCCAGCGTGACGTGCAGCGCCTCCGTATCGGTCTTCAGCCCGTCGCGATTACCGACATCGAAGGCAATGGCCTTGTACTGCCGCATATTGGGGATGTACTGGTGCACCATCGACAGGGGCGCATTGGCGGCCCAGCGGGCAATCACATCGGGCTGGGTCTCGCCGTCCTTCGTCGGCAGGTCGACATAGAAGGGTGGCTTTTTGGGGTTGGGCGACCAGGCCGAGGCCACGGCGAAGGTGGCGCGTCCCATAAAGCCGAGGCTCTGCGCCTCTTCGGGGGTTTTGACAGCCTCCAGCTTGCGTCCCTCTTCCGGCGGCAAACTGCCGCGCGCCGACAGGCAGCACGGGCTCATCACATAGAGGGCGCTGAACACTTCCGGGTGCTTCATGCCGATACGCACCGTGCCGTAGCCGCCCATCGAATGCCCGGCCAGACCGCGGCTGTCACGAGTGGCCAGCGTGCGGTAGTGGCTGTCGATATAGGCCACAAGGTCTTTAGCAATAAAGCCTTCCCAGTCGCCGGTCGTCGCCGAACTGGAATACATCGAGCCGTTGTGCAGGGTCTGCGAGCTGGGCAGGACTATAATCATGCCCTTGACGCCCGCCGCATAGGCGCCGTCGATCGTCTGCGGGGTGCGGATTTCCTTCGACCAGATCTCGTTATTGATCGAATAGCCGTGCAGGGCATAGATGACCGGATACCGCTTTTTGGGATGAGAATCGTAATCGGGCGGCAGGTAAACCGTCACCTTGCGGTCCGCCGAATTGCCCTCCAGATTGCCTTCCAGAGCGCGGCTATGGACGGTGATCTGTTCCGTCCTGACCGCTTGTGCCGCTGCGGAACCCGCCATGAAAACCAGCGCCAAAGCCCCCAGCGCTATACCGAACTGTCGCATCTCTCTCACCCTGTTGTTGTGTGTTTATAGACTAAAACCTCTGACAAATAGGCGCGGGAATCAAGCCAAAAAACGCCGTTCAGCGGGTGCATGGGGCATGGTGTGAGGCCAGACCTGTCAAAAGGTCGATAGGCCTCTGGGCGATTGACGGAAATTGTCTGATATAATAGCCTTGGGGCAACAGGCGGCCAAAACGCGATATTCGCGCTTGATAATAAGCCTGCGACGATCAGGGACAGCCATCTTCTTCGCCTTGCGCTTATTACCGCGCCGGCATGTCCCTGCCCGTCACCCTGGCCGCCGCCTCACTGGCGGCTTGAACGGACGGATTCCGCCGGGATCAGGCCGCTCAAGCCATACCGTCCCAGATTTTGCGCCCGAAAGGTTTTCCATGACGCCTGCACTTCGTCGCCTTGCGAGACACGCCGCCCCCGTGGCGCTGGCCGTTGGTCTTGCCCTGACCGCCGCCGCTCACGCCGAGACTGCGGCCGACCCTCTGGCCGCCACGGGTAAGTGGAGCGCCTATAGCGAAGGGCGCGCCGCGACCCCGCCCATGGGCTGGAGTTCGTGGAACGCCTTTGGCACCGACCTGACCGAGGCGCGGGTGCTCGATTCCGCCCGGATCATTGTCGAGAGTGGGCTGGCGGCCAAGGGCTACCGCTACATCAATATAGACGACGGCTGGTGGCTGAAGCGGCGTCAGTCGGACGGCCGGATGCAGGTGCGCAGCCAGCTCTTTCCCTCCGCCGCCGTCGGTGGCGCCGAAGAAACCAGCCTGCGCCCCTTTACCGACCGCATCCACAAGATGGGCCTGAAGGCGGGTATTTATTCCGATCTTGGCCGCAATGCCTGTTCTCAGGCCTTTGGCGGCCCCAACACCCCGAACCTGCCCGAAGGCACGGTGCTGGAGCGCGAAGTCGGGCTTTACGGCCATATCGAGCAGGACATTTCGCTCTATTTCAAGGACTGGGGCTTCGACTTTATCAAGGTCGATGGCTGCGGCGTGCGCGCCTTCGGGGCCGACTCCGAGCGCGTCAAGGCCGGCACCTATCGCGAATTGCCGCCGCTGATTGATTTCCAGTCGATCAGCCGCACCAATATTCCGACCGTCAAAGCGCTGTATAAGCAAATCGGCACCAGCCTGAAGGCCAGCAATCCGGACGGCGACTATGTGTTTTCGCTGTGCGCCTGGGGCTCCGCCGATGTGCGCGCCTGGGGCAAGGATGTCGGCAATCTGTCGCGCACCAGCGACGACCTGACCCCCTCCTGGTCGCGCCTGCTGACCAATTTCGATTCGGCGGCCACCCGCGCCCTCTATGCCCATCCGGGAAGCTGGAACGACCCGGACATGCTGTTTATCGGCCATGGTGAGTTCGATGCGAACCACCTGGTCGAAGCGCGCTCACACTTCGCACTGTGGGCCATGATCAACGCGCCTCTGCTGATCGGTTACGACCTCAGTCAGGCCTCGCCGGAGCTGATGCAGATTTTTGGCAATGAGGCGATCATCGCGCTCAATCAGGATGCGGGCGGCCATCAGGCGGTCCTGGCTTATGACAGTGACGATGTGCAGATCCTGATCAAGACCGTGGGCACAGACCCGACGCGCAAGGCCGTGGCCCTGTTCAACCGCACGGCGGAGGGCAAGGACGTCATCCTGACCGCCGAGCACCTGAAATATCTGGGCACTCAGCCGGTCAAACTGCGCGATCTGTGGACGCAGGCCGATCAGGCCCCCTTCACCGGCGAGGCCAAATTTCACCTCGCTCCGCATCAGACCCTGATCTTCATGGCCAGCGGAACGCCTGTGCTGAGCAACGGGCAATATCTCTCCGACCTGCCCGGCCGCGTCAACCCGGCGGTCGATGGCGTCGTGGTGCCGCAGGCCGACCCCTTCATCTATCGCATGAAAAGCCCGTGGAACGGCACGCGCGGGCGCGGCGACATTCCGGCCTACACCGGCTGGGGCGGGGCGCAGGCCGATGCCTCCCCCTATGGTCGCCAGCTTCAGGTCGCCGGCAAGGCCTTCCGCAGCGGTATCGGCATCCTTGCCAATTCGCGGCTGGAGGTGCGGGTGCAACCGTCCGATCGCCGCTTCGAAGCCCGTGTCGGGGTGGACGATTCCACGCTCAACACCACTGAGGCCGTGACCTTCGCCGTCTATGGCGATGGCAAGCTGCTGGTAAAGTCTCAGCCGCTGCGCTTCGGGCAGGCCCCGCAGGCGCTTTCCGCCGATCTGAAAGGGGTCCGCCTTGTCGAACTGGTGGCCACCAGCGCCAGCCCGAGCGCCACTCCCGCTGCCGTCACCTGGGGGGACGCGGCCCTGCTGAAATAGCCCGCACACGGTAACCTCAGGGCAGAAACATCACAGGCCGGAGGCAACCCCTCCGGCCTTCATTTTTTATGGTACCGCTATCAAATATTCTGTGTCATTCTCATCATGTGGAGGCAAGCGCGTCCTGTCTTCAACAAAAACAAAAAGATATACCGGGAGTGAACATGAATATCTCTGCACAGCTCAGCAGGCGCGGCCTGCTGATGGGGGTGGCCGGTGCGTCGGCACTGGCCAGTTGTGGCGGTGGCGGCGGAGGGGGCGGCGGCGTCTCTTCCCCCGTATCGTCCGGCTCTGCCTCCTCCAGTTCCAGCACCGCCTCCGCCAGCGGCCCCACCCTGCCCGACCCGGCCACGGCCCCGGCGCTCAAGACCTATTTCAACGGCAAGTTTCTGGTCGGCATGACGGCGGAACCGAGCGAGATCAACAATGCGATTTCACAGCCCGTGCTGAAAACGCACGCCAATTCGATGACCGCCGAAAACTGCATGAAGCCGCTGGCCATCGGTACCAGCGCCGGGGTCTATAACTACACCCTCGCCGATCAGGTCATCGCCTTTGCCAGCGCCAACAATATCGCCGTGCGCGGCCACACCCTGCTGTGGCATCAGTCAGCCCCGGACTGGTTCTTTGCGGGCGACAGCACCAGCGCCACCTACAGGGCGACGGTGCAGGCGCGGCTTGAGCGCTATATCGCCGACGTGGTGACCTATTTCAAAGGCAAGGTCTATGCGTGGGACGTGGTCAATGAACCGACCAGCGACTCGGCCGGCAGCCCCTATCGCAACAGCCGCTGGTATCAGGTGCTGGGGGCCGACTATATCGAAATCGCCTTGCGGGCCGCCCGCGCCGCCGATCCGACGGTCAAGCTGTTTATCAATGACTACAGCACCGAAAATACAGACAAGCTGGCGCGCCTGATGAGCATTGTGGACACGCTGCTGACGCGCGGAGCGCCGCTCGACGGCATCGGTCATCAGTTGCACATCACCACGACCTGGCCGCCGGTGGCCAATGTCCGCGCCGCGTTTCAGGCCGTAGAAACCCGCGGCCTGATCAACCATGTCACGGAGCTGGATGTGTCGCTCTACGGCTCTGACCCCGGCAGTTGCTACGGTACGCCCGCCACCGGCTGCGCCCCGAGCCTGACCGAAGGCACGACCGCCTACTGGGACAGCATCCGAGCGCAGGCAGCGCAATACCGGGCCATGTACGACCTGTTCGCCAGCCAGCCGAGCGTCAAGTCTGTCACCACCTGGGGCGTGGCCGACAATCATACCTGGCTGACCTCTTACCCCGTCAACCGGCTGAACCATCCTCTGCTGTTCGATACGACGGGTAAGCCGAAATCGGCCTTCTGGGCCGTCGTGAACCCCAGCTTCGTGCCCTGATCCAGACGAAGCGGCAGACCCCGGCAGCGGAACCAGTCGCTGCCGGGGTCTTTTGCGTCTCCGGTCACGCCCTCAGATCGACAGATCCCTCTGAACCGAAACCAACTTTTTCTGAGACTGGATGCCTGTTTTCATCAGGATGGATTTGGTCTGATTGCGCACCGTATGAATGCTTTTACCGCTTTCGACCGCAATCTCTTCCAGCGAGTCGCCCCCCGCAATGCGCAGGGCCAGCCCCGCCTCCGCCGGCGTCAGATCGAACAGTTGCTGCACCAGAGGCGCCGTCAACTGTTCGCGCGCTTCACCGGCGATGACGATCAGAACCGTGTCCGAGGCGAAAAGGTCGCGCACATCGCCCGTCACCGGAAACAGGTGCATGATCAGCGGGCGCTCGTCCTTGTCCGACAGCAGGGGAACGGACTTCGCGCGCGGTGAATGGTCCAGCAAGGCCGTGAGATTGGTCCGGAACACCCCGTCCATCTCCGCATCCCGGAGCCTGATCCGCCCCTGAACATCATCGAGATAAGGCCCCATGCGGACATTAAAGCCCGCATTGACGCTGAGCGCCTTCCCTGACCGGGTCACGACCGCCGCAGACAATCCGATCCGCTCCAGGGCCTCGGTCATGCCCCCTGCCCGCTCCATCTGAAGACGGGTGGACAGGGCGGCCGCGCGACACAGATGGGGTCGGAGGACGTCCAGAGGCGAAACCAGCCGGTAGCAGTGCGCCGGATCCTCAAAGCCCTCAACCGAAATCAGCACATTATGATCGACAAACCCGTCGATAAAGGTACCCACCCCCGGATAGCGGCCTTGCGGAATGACGAAGGTGCGGAGTTCGAAATCCTCCAGTGCCTCGGCCTCGGGTAAAAAGTCCGGTTCGGCAACGAAGCCGAAATGCCGGCGCTCAAACAGCCTGAGCGCCCGGATGTTACGCGGTGGCGGCTTGACCGGCATACGTTCGTATTGCTCGTAGCACGCATTGACCATTGCCACGCCCTTCGGATTGCCGACAAGGCGGTTCAGGTGCCCCCCGTGAAACGACGCGATGACGGCGAGTTGGGCCTCACAGCTTTTCGCCAGTGCATCCAGCACCATCGGCCACTTATCGCTGCAAATACTGGCCTCATAAATTTCATCAACAAGCGACGCAGAAAACAAAACCCTTCCCCCTCAGTCCAGTTCACAACTCTTGATGCAGATTAACCCCCCAAAAAACCCAAATCAGGCGCACTTAAACATGCCTCTGAAAATGAATACGCACGAATTACACGAAAAAGGAAATGTCTCAGAAATATTGGCCCGAAAATCAAAAAAGTAAAAACGCGTCAAGTCTCACAATTTCAATTTAAACGAGAACATAAACAGCCGCAGGCTGAGCCCCTTATTTGCAAAAATAACGCGGCATGAAATCGATTTAATTCGGGATTAACCGGTGTCTCCTAGAAAATAAACCAAATAACAATGGCTTATCAACCATGGGGAGAGTAGTTTGCGTTTGCTGTCGTCACAGATAAAAATTGCGGGGGCCTTGCTGATCGGCAGTCTGGGCCTGTTTTGCGCCCTGCTCTTCTTTTCGCTCCAGCACGAAATCCGGCTGGCGCGAATCGCGCAGGAAGCGAATGCTCGCAAGGCCCTGATGGGCGAGTTGTCCCTCACCGCCAAGCAGATTCAGGTCAATGTGGTTCAGGTCCAGCAGTTCCTGACTGATGTGTCCGCAACGCGGGGACTGGACGGACTGGACGACGGGCCGGGTGAGGCCGCCAAAAATGCCACCGAGTTCAAAGAGCGCATCGCCCACGCCAAGGCGCTGGCCAGGGACCTCCATCTCGCAGATATCCAGTCGGCTCTGGAGGCCGTGGAACAGAAGTTCCCGGCCTATTATCAGACGGGGCAGGCCATGGCCGACGCCTATATTCAGGGCGGCACATCGGCGGGCAATGCCTTCATGGGGACGTTCGACGGAACGGCCAAGGCCGAATATGAGGCCCTCAATACAGTTCTGAGCCTCGTTGACACCGAGAACCAGTCCATCTCAAACACGGCCAGGGTCGCCAGCGAGACCAGCGTGCGCAGCGCCCATGCGACCCAACTCTATATGCTGCTGGCGGGCGCGCTCCTGACCCTGCTGGTGGCGGGCGGCCTGTGGTTTGTGCTGCGCTTCATCATCCGCCCCCTGAGCGACTTCAGCGACCAGTTGGGCCGTATTGCCGGCGGCGCCCTCGATACGCAGGTGGGCCATACACAAAAGCAGAACGAGATCGGTGCCATTGCGCGGGCGATAGACGGGTTCCGTCTGGCTCAGCGCGACCGCGAAACCGCCGAAGCCCAGGCCGAAGCCGGTCGTATCGAACGACGCACGCGCCGCGAAAGCCTTGAAAATGCGATCCAGAGGTTCAAGGCGCGCATAGATCAGGCCCTGTCCGCCCTGCACCACAGCACGCGCGGGATGCAGGATGTCAGCGCCACCCTCGAGGACATTTCTTCCCAGACGGCGGAACAATCGCAAAGCGCCTCGGCCGCGACGCTCGAAGCCACGGACAATGTGCAGATCGTGGCCGCTGCCGCCGAAGAACTGGCGGCGTCGATTGCCGACATCAGCGAAAAGATTTCGCTGTCGCAGACCGTCGTACAGGACACGACGCGCGTCAGCGCCGAAAGTCAGGAAAAAATCGACCGTCTGGCCCGTTCTTCGGAACGGATCGGCGACGTCGTCAACCTGATCCAGAACATCGCCTCTCAGACCAATCTGCTGGCCCTCAACGCCACCATCGAAGCCGCCCGTGCCGGAGACGCCGGTAAGGGCTTCGCGGTGGTGGCCACCGAGGTCAAGGCGCTGGCGGATCAGACGAGCCGCGCGACGCAGGATATTTCGGCGCAGATCGCGGAGATCCAGTCGGAAACCCAGACCGCTGTGGACTCGATCAAGGCCATCGCCGGCAAGATGGAGGAGGTGCAGCACTTTACCGTCGCCATCTCGGCCGCCGTAGAGGAACAAAGCCGGGCGACGCAGGAAATCGCGGTAAATGTCGCCAAGGCCGCGGGCTGCACCGCCAATGCCCAGCAAAGCGTGCAGATGATGGCGCAATCCGTCGAACGCACCAAACACTCCGCCTCTCGCGTGGGTCAGAGCACTCAGGAACTGGAAGATGAAAAGGCCGGGTTGGTGGAGACGATCGACGACTTCCTCAAAACCGTCGCGGCTTAAAATCATCCCGCTACAGGGAAGAAGACACCTCTCCTGACTATCGAAGAAGGCCCACCGGTTGGGTGGGCTTTTTTTGTGTCTATTCTGAGCGCCATACGCACGAAAGCCCGCCGTTTTGTGGCGGGCTTTCGTGTAAGTGAAGAATGGGTGCGGGAGCCAGATTTGAACTGACGACCTTCAGGTTATGAGCCTGACGAGCTACCGGGCTGCTCCATCCCGCGACACGTGATAACCAGAGGGGTCTGGTTAAACGAAAGACCGGCCTGAGTGTGTGGACCGGTCTTTGTGTTGAGGAGTGTGGATGAAGGGTTTGGTTACTTGAACGTTATAGACCTGGCGGCGA
>NZ_JAQQKW010000011.1 GCF_028550395.1 Asticcacaulis currens
GGCGGGCGTGGTCGATCTGATCATCTCGACGCTCGGCGTGTTTGAGGTCAAGCCCGACGGCTCAGGCCTCGTGCTGGTCGAACTGGCCCCAGATGTCACCCTCGACGACATCGCCGCCCAGACACAGGCCACCTATGAGGTGGCGCTGCGGGTGTAAGGTTGGAAGATTAGCCACGAACAACACGAAAAGCACGAACGGCGACGTTCATCCTTCGGCGCGAAGCGCCAAGCGTATCTCTGGGCGGCTCAATAATGGCCCTTCGGGCAAGATCAATACCGCAGCCTTTCGTGCTTTTCGTGTTTTTCGTGGCCAAAATCCTTAGACACCCGACTTGCTGGCAAAGCCACCGCCCGGCGAGTGGCTAAACAAATAATGATCCAGCCAAAAAGCGAACTTAAATTTACGGAAGCCGCCCGCTCAGGCATCATAGTATCGGGAGGCCCGAATGGAGTCCGCGCCGGATCACATCATCCACTGGGTGGCTTCGCAGATCCTGCCTCATGAGGCGGATGTGCGGGCGTGGCTGATGCGTGCCCGGTTGGGGCGCGACGACGCCGAGGATATTCTTCAGGAATCCTATTGCCGCATGGCGGAACTGACGGCCATTGAGCACATCACGTCGCCGCGCGCCTACTTCTTCACAGTGGCGCGCAATATCGCCCTGATGCGGTTGCGTCGGGCGCGCATCGTGCGCATCGAAAGCGTGGACGAGATCGACCGGCTGGAGGTCATGAGCGACCTGCCCTCGCCGGAACAGGTCAGCGTGGCGCGCTCGGATCTGGCGCGTCTGAAGCGGGTGATCGCCACCCTGCCCGCGCGCTGCCGTCAGGTGTTCGAAATGCGCAAGATCGAGGGCCTGCCCCAGAAAGAAATCGCCCGCCGTATGGGCCTGAGCGAACATATGGTGGAAAATGACGCGGCCAAGGCGCTGCGTCTGATCATGAAGGCCATGGCCGAAGACGAACCCCGTCTCCAGCCCCGAAAGGAGTTTATGCGTGGTACCGACGCCGGTCGAAACTAGCGAGCAGATTGCGCACGCGGCCAGCCTGTGGGCGGTCAAGCCACGTCCGCTCTCGCCGGAGGACGCGGCGGCGCTGAACGCATGGCTGGCCGGTGACCCGCGTCGGCGCGGCGCATTGCTGCGGGCGGAGGCGGGCTGGCACGGCCTGTCGCGCGCGCAGGCGCTCGGCCCCTCCGCGACGTGGCAGGATTCCGCCCCCGGCCTGTGGCAGACCCTGTCGCGCCGACGCCTTCTGACGGCGGCCACTGCCGGTGGGGGCCTGATCGCCGCCAGTCTTCTGGCCGTTTTTGCTTTGCGTCAGGACGAGGCCGTGACGCGCATGGGCGAAATCCGCCGCCTGCCCATGAGCGACGGCTCGATCGCCACGCTGAATACCGATAGCCGCCTGCGCATCGACATGGCCGAAAGCGAGCGACGCATCGAACTGATCGAGGGCGAGGCGTGGTTCAAGGTGGCGCATAACCGCCAGCGTCCGTTTATCGTCAGCGCCGGGCCCAGCCGCATCAGGGCCGTCGGCACGGCCTTTTCGGTCAAGAAACGTCCCGACGGTGTCGAGGTTCAGGTGACCGAGGGCACGGTGCAGGCCTGGTCGGTCGGGGATGCCCGCGAAGCCGTCCTGCTGCACGCAGGGGAACGCACCGTTCTACGCGAGCATCAGCCGGTCCGGATCAGCCACGCCCCCGACGCCATCGACAGCGATCTGGCGTGGCGCGAAGGGCAGATTGCCCTGAACGGCAAGACCCTGACGCAGGTGGCGGCAGAGTTTAATCGCTATAACCGCATCCAGATCGTCATCGAGGATGAGGCCCTGGGGCGCGAGCGCCTGATCGGGCGGCTGAGCGCCAATGATCCGGAAGCCTTTTCGGGGGCCGTGGTCGAAGCCTTTGGCGCAGACATCCATAAGACCGACAAGGCCATAGTGATCGGCATAAAAAAATAAATGTCCCGCATACGGAAGTCCGTTTGCCAGGCATCGTAACTGAGGAAGGCCCAAATTTTATAATAATCGGGACCTTCAATAATAATAATGCGCACCACGGGGCGCTCCTACAGGGAATAATCTGATGACGAATGCATTTATGCGCGCGTTTAATGGCCCGTTGCTGCTCGCGGGCGGCACGTTGCTTATGGTCTCCGCCGTACCGGCTGTGGCACAGGAGGGGGTTAAATCGTTCAACGTCCCGGCTCAGGCGGCCGAACGCGGCATTCCGCAGTTCGCCCAGCAGGCCAATATCCAGCTTATGGCGCCGGAAAAGGTCGTGAAGGGCAAGCAGACCGCCGCCGTTCAGGGCAATATGCCGGTGCGCGAAGGCCTGTCGCGCCTGTTGGCAGGCACGAATTTGACACCGGTTACCCGCTCCAATGGCATTATTGTTCTGGCTGAGCAGATCCCGGCGGCGCGCGACAACGCCATCCCCATCACCCGCACCGCCTATGCGGCCGACACCACCGCCTCTGACGAGCCCGCCGCTGCGCCCGAAGAAACCGTGGTCGTGGTCAAGGGTATCCGCGGTTCGCTGAGCAAGGCCCGCTCTATCAAGCGCCGCGCCGCCAATGCGGTGGAAAGCATCGTCGCCGAAGATATCGGCAAGATGCCGGACCTCAACCTCGCCGAATCCATCCAGCGCGTGCCGGGCGTGGCTATGTCGCGCGAAGGCGGCGAAGGCCGCAATATCACCTTGCGCGGCTTCGGTCCGGACTTTACGCGCACCACCCTGAACGGCATGGAAGTCCCGGCCAGCAGCGACGGCCTCGACAGCGGCGGCGTCACCCTCAATGCGGGCCGCGCCTTCGATTTCCACCTGTTCGCCTCGGAACTGTTCAACCGTATCGACATCGAAAAGTCGCAAAAGGCCTCGACCGAAGAAGGCGGCATTGCCGGGACGGTCAACCTCTATTCGGCGCGCCCCTTCGATTTCCGTGAGGACTTCACCGTCTCCGCCTCGGCGCAGGCCAATTACAACACCCTCAATCAAAAGGCCGATCCGCGCGTCGCCCTGCTGGTCAGCAAGACGTTTGCGGACGGTAAGTTCGGGGCGCTTCTGTCGGTGGCGGCCTCCAACCGCACCGTGCATCAGGAAGGCTATTCCAGCGTGCGCTGGACCTCGCCCTACGCCAATGGCGATTCGTGGGCCAAGACCAACCCGACCGTGACCGGGACGCCGAAAGCCTGCGGGGCCAGCGATCCGCTCGATTGCCTGTGGGCTCCGCGCCTGCCGCGCGCCGACTATTTCGGCAATGATCAGAAGCGCATCGGCGTCACCGGCTCGCTGCAATACAAGCCCTCGGAAAACGCCCTGATCACGCTGGACGTCCTGCATTCGGAACTGACCAATGACCGCGACAGCTATAATTCGATGGAATGGCTGCTGACGCACGGCACCGCCGGTAACTTTACCGGTCAGACGCCGCTGTCGTTCAAGATCGGCGGCGATGGCAAGACCATGGTCGCCGCCGCGTTTAACGACGTCACCTCGTGGTACGAAAGCCGCCGTCAGGATTCGCAATCGACCTTTGATCAGGTCGTCCTGTCTGGCCGCTTCAAGGTCAATGAGCGCCTGACGCTCGACGCCATGGCCGGGTCAGCGGTGGACGATGCCGACCGCACGGAACTGCGCTTCTACTACCGCTCGGTGCCGCACTATTACGCCTATGACTACAGCGGCAATGCCTATGTGCCGAGCATCAGCTTCGGCAGCTATGATCCGAACAAGGCCAGCAACTATATCAACGCCCTGACGGCTTCGAACCGCATCAATACGGTGAAGAAGGAAAACTTCACCTCGCGCTTCGACGCCACCTACAATGCCGACAACGTGTCGCTGAAGGCCGGTCTCAGCTATAATGATCGCAAGGTAAGCTATGGCGAGGGCCTCGGTGCGACGCCCAGCTTCAATCCGTCCAGCTATACCCGTCCCTTCCCCGTCTCCAACTTCGGCAAGGGGCTGGACGGTCCGGGCCTGTTGCCCTTCCGCGTCGCCGATTTCGACGCCATTGCCGCGGCGGGCGTCATCCCGGCGGGCTATACCAACAATGCCGGGGCCGGCTGGACCGTCGGCGAAGAAACCCTTGGGGCCTATGGCGAGCTGAACGCCGAATACGACATCGCCGGTATGCGCCTGCGCACCAATGCCGGTCTGCGCTACGTCAAGACCAAGGTCAGCTCGAAGGCGCAGGTCAGCGGTACGCCGGTCGAGGTCAATGTCGATTACGACAACTATCTGCCGTCGATCAATGCGGCGCTGGACGTGCGCAGCGACCTTGTGGTGCGCGCCTCCTATGGCCGCAGCATGACCCGTCCGGGCCTCAGTTCGCTGAACATTGCCGGCCCCGTCTTCGGCTACACCACACGCACGGTCGGCAATGTCGGCAACCCGTCGCTGAAGCCCTACGAGTCGAACGATCTGGACCTGGGCGTCGAATGGTATTTCGGTGACGAAGGGCTTCTGGCCTTCACCGTCTTCCATAAGGACATTGTGCGCTCGCTGAAGACCGATGTGGTCAAGCAGATGATCGACCCGTCCTTCTGGCCGGCCATCTACGCCGACCCGCTGTACGACACCTCCTACAATGCCGACCCGGCCAAGGTGCCCTACACCTTCACCATCCCGGTTAACAGCGACAAGGGCAACAGCGTCAAGGGCTTCGAACTGACCTATAATCAGCCCTTCACCTTCCTGCCGGGGCCGTGGTCAAAGCTGGGCATCGCGTCGAACTACACCCACGTCTCGGCCGAAGACTCCACCGGCCTGTCGCCCAACTCCTATAACCTGACCGTCTATTACGACACCGAGACCTTCGGGGCGCGTCTGTCGGTCAACAAGCGGGACGACTTTCTGCTCAGCGAACCGGGAGGCAATGGTCACGTGCAGGAGCGCAAATACGGCCCCACCCATGTGGACTTCGCCTCCTTCTACAACGTCACGCCGCGCTTGACCCTGACCTTCGAAGGCATCAACATCACCGACGAAGTGGAGCGCATCTACGGCACCGGTGACACCGGCGACATGGATCTGACGCGCGAATACACCCACACCGGGGCGCAGTGGATTCTGGGCCTGCGGTACAAATACTAATAAATAAGCGGCCATCGGCACCCGCCGGTGGCCGCCTTTACAGGAGTAAACCATGCGGCTTTTGCCCGCTCTTACCGCCGGTGTGCTGGGTCTGGGGCTCCTGACCCCCGCTCTCGCCGCCGACCTGATCCCGGTGGACGACAGCTACACCATCTCGCAGCGGTTTGAGCGCTATAAGGATCAGTATGCGGGCATAAGCTGGCCGGTGGCCGAGTTCCAGAGCGGACAAAAGGTGCTGTTCGATCGCCGTTACAAGAGCATCGGCGCGCGCGAACTGCATATCGACGTCTTCCTGCCCGTTGCCGGGCGCGCCAGTGGCAAGGGTATCCTGCTGGTGCACGGCGGTGGCTGGCGGTCGGGCAACAAGTCGCATTTCTACGCTCTGGCCACCCGGCTGGCGCAGCGCGGCTATGCCGTCTTCCTGCCGGAGTTTCGCCTGTCGCCCGAAGCCCCCTATCCGGCGGGTCTGATCGACGTCAATGACGCCCTTGTCTGGGTGAAGGGGCAGGCGCAGACCTTTGGCATCGACCCCCAGCGGCTGGCCATAGGCGGCGCCTCATCCGGCGGGCAGATGGCCGCGCTTCTGGCCTATACGGCGGACACCCCGCTCTACAAAAGCCGTGCCGGTGACGACACGCGGGTCAGCGCCCTGATCGACATTGACGGCGTGCTCGACTTCACCACGCCGCTGGCCCTGCAATATGAAAACGCCGCCGGGGACAACTCGGCCGCCGGTCTGTGGCTGGGCGGTGCCATGGAAAAGGTGCCCGACCGCTGGCGCGAAGCCAGTGCCGCCCGGCACGTCAGCGCCGCCGCCCCGCCGACCTTGGTGATCAGCAGCGGCCTGACACGCTTTACCGCCGGTCACGAAGACGTCGAGGCCAGGCTGAAAGCGCAGGGCATTGCCTATCGCTATACCACATTTGACAACGCCCCCCACGACATCTGGCTGTTCGATCCGTGGTTCAGCCGCATTGTCGATCTGATTGACGGTTTTCTGTCGGAACCCTGAGCTCATGTCTGTACGCCCCATCCTGCTCGCCAGCGCCGTCGCCTGTCTGACCCTTGCCGCGCTGAGCCTCCCCGCCGAGGCCGCCACCCGTCTCAAAGTGCGCCCCGACTGCGGCGCGCAAAAAGCCTGTTTCACAAAGGTGCAGGCCGCGCTCGACGCCGCGCAGGCGGACACCAGCGACACCTGGGTCGCAATCGACGTGGCGGCGGGCGACTATTATGAAAAAGTGACGGTCAGCCGCCCCAAGGTGCGTCTCAAAGGCGCGGGTGCGAAACGCACGCGCCTGCACTTTGACGCCGTGGCCGAAACGGCGGGCAAGTATCACCGCCGCAAGTGGGGCACGCCCGGCTCGGCGACCCTGACGATCAATGCCGATCAGGTGACGGTGGAGGGTCTGACCGTCGAAAACACCTTCGACTACCTCAGCAACGACGCACGGCCGGCGGGCGACCCGCAGAAGATTGGCAATTCGCAGGCCGTCGCCGTGCTGCTCGATATTGACAGCGACCGCGTGCTGTTCCGCAAGACGGCGATGCTTGGCTATCAGGACACGCTGTTTGCCAATGGCAGGCGGGCGGTGATCCGCGACAGCCTGATCGCCGGCAATATCGACTTCATCTTCGGCAATGGGCAGCTTCTGATCGAAGACAGCGAATTGCGCACCCGCAATCGCGGCGCGCCCACCCCGCCGGGGGAGTTCCATTCCTTCCTGCTGGCCCCCTCCACGCCCCTGAGCCAGCCCATCGGCCTCGTCGTCTATCGCTCGCGCCTGACGCGCGAAGCCGGTGTGCCCGACGGCGCGGTGGCGCTGGCCCGGCCCTGGCACCCGACCACCACCTTCCCGGACGGGCGCTATGCCGATCCCAACGCCGTGGGGCAGGCCCTGTTTATCGACTGCGTGATGGACGCCCATATCCACCCCGACCACTGGACCAGCATGGGCGGCACGGCGCGCGATGGCAGCAAGACAGCGGTCTTTCATCCGCAGGACTCGCGCTTCTTTGAAAGCGGCTCGACCGGACCGGGGGCGGCGCACCGCGACATCGGCATCCGCTGGAAAGACGCCCCGGACATCGCGACCGTGCGCCGTCAGCTCTCCGACGGCTGGCCTCATACCAAGAGTCATTGAAAATGACTCTTGGTATTCCTTTCGAGAATTTCTCATGTCGCTGATACAAATGAGAAATTCTCGTTTCTTCAACGGCCGGATGCGGTCAGCATCTTCGGCCGTTGGCATCAGGTGAAATAAGCCTTCCTGACGCTTCGGCTCCCCGTTGATGCGTCTCACTGGCCGCCCCTCACCGGGCGGCTTTTTTTTACGCCGCCTTCAGGTGCCGCTTGCGGCGGCGGATAAAGAGCCACGCCCCCAGCAGCACGACGATCACCCCGACACTGTAGCCCGCCGTCGCTGCCGGAGAATGGCCAACCAGCGGCTCCAGCACGTATTTGATCAGGTTGATGATGTAGTAGGACAGGGCAAAGACGGACAGCCCTTCGACCAGTTCGGACAGCTTGACCTGAAGCTCGGCGCGCGCGTTCATGTTTTGCAGCAGCAACTGGTTCTGCGTCTCCAGCGAGATCGACACCCGCGCGCGCAGCAGGTCGCCGATGCGACCGATGCGGCTGGAAATGTCCCCCAGCCGCGCCGAGGCCGCTTCGCAGGTGCGCATGGCCGGCTGAAGCCGCCGCTCGATAAATTCGCGCATGGTGGAAAACCCCTCAACGCGGCGTTCGCGCAAGGAGGTCAGGCGATCCTCGACAAGCCGCGCATAGGCCTCGGTTGCCCCCAGCCGGAACCCCACCTCATTGACACGCTGTTCGACATCCGACGACAGGGCCGTCAGGCGCTCATAGATGACCTCCTGCGAGGTGCGCCCCTCATTGAGCTGCCGCGTAATGTCCACCAGAGTCCGTTCGGCCCCCTTGAGCCAGGTCAGAACGGCGCGCGCCTCACCGAAGCCCAGCAGGGCCAGCTTGCGGTAGTGGCCAATCTCGATCAGGGTCTGCAACAGGCGCGACAGCTCGTCGTTCTGAAGCCCGCGATCGTGAATGAAGATACGCCCCGCCCCGGTGTCGTGGCCGCGAAAATCGGTCCACAGACGCGCGCGTCCGTCAAACACCTCGCAGCTCACGCAGGTGGACAGGGACAGACAGGCACTCAATCGCGCCGGGTCCGGGGCCTCGGTCATCACCGAGATTTCGACGCTGCGGAACACGCGCCCCGGTGCCCCGCTCAGCCAGTCGAACCCCTCGGCGCGGATCACGCCAAAGCCCAGCCGCTCTGAGGCCGCCGTCAGCGCCGCCGCCTCCGCCGTATAGCCGAGCCAAGTCGAAAACTCGCCGTGGCGTTCCCAGATGCGGCCGCCTTCGGCCCCGATCTGCGCCAGACGGCCGTCTTCGGGCGAGGCCTCGCTCAGCCCTTCGACCCACGCCGCCTCGGCCGCGCGTTCGGCATCGTCCACCAGCAGAACCCAGCTACGCAAGGCGACGGGCGCCGACAGAACCGGCAGGGCGCGTTCGTGCATGAGGTCGCTTAAGGTCTGACGTAGGGGGTGGTCGGCAATCGAGGTCATGGCGTGGTCCGTCGGCCAGAGCGGGATGATTTCAAACGGAAGCCTAATCCGGCTCTAAATTTCTGTTTTGTCGCGATATTTTTGTCGAAAACCGCTTACACTTTTCGACACATCGCTACAGGTACCCTCACATAGTGAGAGATTTGGCCGGATGACGCAACGGAAACGCCTATTTGTCAGACATAAGGTCGGACACTTTCGGCAACAGATTATAATAGCCGCCACACAATTGTTTACGATTAAATCTCTATTTCATATTTGACACCCACACGGGCGCGCTGTAGCTACACCCCTGTAGTCACCACGAGGGTTCCCCATGGATACGGTCATCTGCGAAAGTCCCGGCAAGCTGGTGCGCATTCAGCGCGACAAACCGGTGCGACAGGCCGGTGAAGTGCTGGTTCGCGTGCGTCGCGTCGGCATCTGCGGCACGGACATGCACATTTTTCGCGGCACCCAGCCCTATCTCAGCTATCCGCGCGTCATGGGCCACGAACTCTCCGGCGAAGTGGCCGAGGCCCCGGAAGGCTCGGCGCTCAATAGCGGCGATGTGGTGTACATCATGCCCTATCTGTCGTGCGGCACCTGCGCCGCCTGCCGCAAGCGCCGTCCCAACTGCTGCATGAAGATTCAGGTGCTGGGCGTGCACCGCGACGGCGGCATGACCGAATATCTCAGCGTCCCCGAAGCCTTCGTCTTCCCGGCCACGGGTATCGGGCTGGACGAAGCCGCCATGCTGGAATTTCTCGCCATCGGCTGCCACAGCGTGCGTCGCGCGCAGGTGCAGCCCGGTCAGCGCGTGCTGGTGACCGGGGTTGGCCCCATTGGCATGGCCACGGCCCTCTTCGCCAAGCTGAAAGGCGCAGAAGTGACTGTGCTGGACGGACAGGGTACGCGCGTCGAGGTCTGCCTGAAGACGCTCGGCATGGACCATGGGGTCGTGCTGTCACCCACCACGCGCGATGAGCTGTCGGCCCTGACCGATGGCGACTTCTATGACGCGGTGTTCGACGCCACGGGCTCGCCCAAGGCCATCGAGGCCGGGTTCGGCTATGTCGGGCATGGCGGCACCTATGTGCTGATTTCGGTCGTCTCTGCCGACATCACCTTCAACGATCCGGAGTTCCACAAGCGCGAAACCACCCTGCTGGGCAGCCGTAACGCCACGGTGGAAGACTTTGAAGAGGTACTGAGTGCTATCCGCGCCGGCCTGATCCCCACGGCGGCGCTCAATACGCACCGCACGACGCTCAACGACCTGCCCGACGTCCTGCCCGGCTGGACCGCCCCCGAAGCCGGGGTGATCAAGGCCTTGGTGGAGGTGTAACCCCTCACAGACTTTTTGTGATTTGTAACTGAACTTGACACAGTCTCGCCTTGCAATTGCCGCATCGCAGCATATATGATGATCGTGTTCGATGCCTTGCATCGATTGCCCTTCCTGGGCGTTTCCTCCCTGTAAACTGGCCGCGCCGAGTGCGCGGCTTTTTTTTGCCTGCGACCAAAGGTCCGCGGAGCCCTTTTGACGCCTCCGTGCGAAACGGCTATCACGGTGTGATAAACCGATGGAATCGTAATGTCCGAACCGACCTACAGCGCCCCTGCCCTCGAAAAGGGTATTGAGATTCTTGAGTTTCTGGCCGGACGGCCGGGCGCGCTGAGCATCGGAGACATCTGCGCCGGTGTCGGGCGTTCCAAGGCCGAAATCTACCGCATGATCCTGACTCTGGAGGCCAGAGGCTATCTACGGCGCGATGTGGCCGGGCGCTACACCATGACCAGCCGCCTGTTCGATTTCGGCATGCTCTACCCGCCGCGCCAGAGCCTGATCGAAACGGCCCTGCCGCATATGCGCGCCCTGGCCCGCGACAGCGAGCAGTCGTGCCACATGACCGTCCTGTCGCGCGAACACATCGTCGCCATCGCCCGTGCCGAAAGCGAGAGCATGACCGCCTTCGGGGTTAAGGTCGGCTTCCGTGCCCCGGCGGCCACCGCCACGTCCGGGCGGCTGATCTTCGGCTTCCTGCCCCTGCGCGATCAGCTCAACTGGTATCACACCATGCGCGGCCGCCTTGATCGCCCCGTCCTGCGCGCCTTCCTCGATGAGGCGCGCGAAGCGAAGCGTCAGGGCTATCTGGTGCGCGACAGCGCCTATACGCTGGGCATTGTCGATCTGGCCGTGCCGATCTTCGCCGCCCGCTCACACCACGCCGTCGCCGCCCTGATCGTGCCCTTCATGACGCACGTAGTCTGCCATATGGACAAGCCGCAGGTGCTGGAGCGCCTGCGCCAGACGGCACAGGCCATTTCCAGCGAGCTTTATTAGAGCGGAATGATTTCTTAGTAATCCTTCCGCTCAAGCCGCCATTGAGGCGGCGGCCAAGGTGGCAAAGCCACCGCCCAGCGAGGGGCTAAACAAAATCTAGATATTATGTTTCTATCAAAAATCATAATGATCTAGAGCGCTCTGTATCGAAAGTGGTGGAAGCGCGCCTCGCCTTGCCCGGCCGCATAGAAGCCCGGCTTGAGCATCAGGAAGCCCCCGCGCACATTGTGGTGATAGCCCGACACCTCCATGCCGCGGTCAAAGCGCCGCCAGGTCTGACCGTCCGCCGAGGTGTCGAAGGTCACGATATGCCGGTCGTTACGCAAGCGCATCCGCATCCGACGGCCATAGTCATGGGCCGGACGTCCCCGCTCGATGCCGTACTGATGCGTGACGAAGTTTTGGGCGTCAAACCCCAGACCGCAATAGAGCTTGGTGTCATAGAACAGCAGCAGTCCGGCGCGCACGCCCGCATCGACCTCGATCTCCATTTCGATCTCATAGGCCGGATCACCGACTATGGTGATCAGCGGCGCACCGGAGCTTGGGGCCTCGCCCGACGCCGTGAGGTGCAGCACGCCGTTTTCGCGGCGGATACGGCTTTTCTCGTCCGGCGACGGGTTAAAGAAGTTCCACTGAATGCCGTACTTGTCGGTCGTGAAATCGTCAGACAAGGCCTGTCCGTGCACCGGCTGAAAGCCATGCGGTTTGCCGCCTTTGGGCTTCTTTATGGGCTCCGACAGGTCACCGCCGCCGAAATCAAACCAGCCGTCCTTTGACCACGTTACCGGGGCCAGAAGCGTCTGCCGCCCCAGCGTCCAGAAGCCGTTTTCATAGCCGTGATACACGCCCCACCAGTCGCCAGAAGGCCCTTCGACCAGCGTGGCGTGGCCGCGCGACCACCACTTTTCTCCCGCGGACGTCGTGCGTACCAGCGGATTGCGCGGATGGTGCTCCCACGGCCCGTTTATAGACTTCGACCGCGCCGCAATGACCATATGCCCCGTCGGCGGGCCTGCCGTGCCGCCGACCGCCAGGATCATGTAGTAGTATTGACCGTGGCGCGTGATCTTCGGGCCCTCGGGCGAAAAGCCTTCGACCACCCAGTCGGACGGATAGCGCCACGGATCATAGACGTGCTCGACCTCACCCGCCTTCGACAGACCGTTGTCCGACAGGCGCACCCGGTCACCGCCCGACAGGAACAGCCAGCGCGATCCGTCTTCGCCCACCGCATGGCCGGGGTCGATATGGCGCGGCAGGTCGAGGTCGATGGGCTCGGACCACGGACCTTCGATACGGTCGGCCCAGATCACCCATGAGGTGGTCTTTGAACCCGGTGCCGAGGTCTTCTTGGTCGGGATGTAGAGGTAGTAGCGGCCCTTGTGCTGACACAGTTCCGGGGCCCAGACCGAGCCGATATTGCGGGTCAGGGCCGGACCGATGGGCCGCCAGTTGACGAGGTCCTTCGACTGCCAGATCACCAGACCCGGATAGGCGTCGAAGGTCGAAAACGTCATGTAATAGTTGTCGCCGTCCTTCAGGATCGACGGATCGGGATGGTCCCCGGCCATGATCGGGTTGAGGAAGGTGCCGTTCCCCAGATCCGGCTGGCGCTGACCCTCTATCCCCTTGCGCCACGTGGCGGGGCCGTTTTTAGCGGGGGCGGCCCCGGCGGGCGCGCCGAACAGAAACGCCCCCATCCCCAGACCTGTGAGCGCGTGACGCCGGTTCGTGGTCATGGCACCTGTCCTTCCCCGTATTTGTTAATTGCGCGCATCTTCATTCATTTGCGCGCAATCCGTCAACCGGAAAGACCCCGCGTTCAGGCGGTCCGGACAAGCCCTCCCGCCCGCAGGCCAAAGGTCGCCGACTGGCCCTTTTTCAGCGCCAGCGGCAGGCGATCATCGCCCAGCACCAGCGTCGCCTTTTCGCCAAAGGCGCTGCGGATCGTCACCCGCTCCAGCGTCATGTCGGCCCAGTGGAGGTCCACCGTAAAGCCGCCGCGCGCCTTCAGGCCCGTGACGTGTCCCTTCGGCCAGGCGGTCGGCAGGGCGGGCAACAGGATGATCTGATCGTCATAGGACTGCATCAGCATCTCGGTCATGCCCGACGTGCCCCCGAAATTGCCGTCGATCTGGAACGGCGGGTGGGCGTCGAACATGTTGGGATAGGTGCGCTCCGGCCCCAGCAGCAGCTTGAGAATACTGTGCGTGCGCTCCCCCTCGCCCAGCCGCGCCCACAGGTTGATGCGCCAGCCGATGGCCCAGCCGGTGGACATGTCGCCGCGCAGCTCCAGCGACTTTTTGGCCGCCGCCGCCAGTTCCGGCGTCTTGCGTGTGGTGATCTGGTGCGACGGGAACAGGCCGTAGAGGTGAGAGACGTGGCGATGGTGCAGGTCCGGTGCCTCCATATCCCAGTCGTCCTTCCACTCCTGAAGCTGACCCGCCTTGCCGATCTGGTTGGGCACCAGCCTGTCGCGCATGGCCAGGACCTCAGCGCGGAAGCCCGCATCGGTTTTGAGGATGTCCGCCGCCCGTGCCGTATTGGCGAACAGGTCGCGCAGGATCTGCATGTCCATGGTCGGCCCGGCGCAGATCGAGGTGCCGAACCTGTGTTCGTTTTCCGGCGAAATCGACGGCGCCGTGACCATGTAACCGGACGCGGGGTCCTTCACCAGCGTGTCGAGGAAGAACTGCGATGCCCCTTTGAGCAGCGGATAGATGTCTTTCAGATAGGCCGTGTCGCGGCCATAGTCGTAGCGATCCCACAGGTGCAGGCACAGCCACGCGCCGCCCATCGGCCAGGTGCCGTAGAAGGCGGCGTCAATAGGTGCCGTGGCCCGCCACAGATCGGTATTGTGGTGCGCCACCCAGCCGCGCGCCCCGTACATGATTCTGGCCGTTTCGGCCCCGGTCACCGAAATCTCCTTCACCAGTCGCACCAAAGGCTCGGTCAGTTCCGGCAGGGCCGTGGGCTCGGCCGGCCAGTAGTTCATCTCGGTATTGATATTGATGGTGTACTTGCCGCCCCACGGGGCGTTCAGCTTCTCGTTCCACAGGCCTTGCAGATTGGCGGGCTGCGTGCCCGGTCGCGAACACGATATCAGCAGATAGCGGCCGTACTGGTAATAAAGCGCCGCCAGCGCCGGATCGTTCTGGAATTGTGAGCGGGCAATGCGTTGCCCTGTCGGCTGATCGGCGGCTTCGGTACGGCCGAAATCGACACTGACACGCTCAAACAGCGCGCTGTGCGCCTTCAGATGCGCCGCATAGAGGTCGTCGAACGAACGCGTCGCGGCCCTGGCCATCTGGTCTTGGGTGATGGCGGTCGGGTCGCCCGACACGTCGCGGAAGGCTTTGAAGCTGGTAGCCGCCGCCATGAAGACCATTGCGCTGTCGGCCCCCGTCACGACCAGCTCATCCGTACCGGTGCTCTGCTGACCGCCGCTGGCCACCACGCGCACGCGGCTTTCGAAGCGCAACGCCCCGTCCTTGCCATTGTGGCCGCCATTGCGCCCGGACAGCACGATCTCCTGCGGACTTTCGATGGCCACGGTCGCCACCTGCGGCGTTTCAAACCCCAGTTGAAAGCTGATCTTCCCCGGTGTGTCGGCGCTCAGGCGCATCACCAGCACCTGATCGACCGGACTGATGAAGGTTTCGCGGGTATAGGTCACGCCGTCCTGACGATAGGTGACGGTCGAAAGCGCCTTCGTCAGATCCAGCTCACGGCGATACCCGCTGGCATTCGACGACGGCCCGAAGGTCAGGGTCAGTTCGCCGATCGTCTGATAGGAAACCTGACTGACCGGATTGCCCATGAAGTGCGCGTCAATACGCTTTTGCGCCTCGACATATTTACCCTCGAAGATCAGCTTGCGTATTTCCGGCAGAGCCGCCGGGCCGTCGGGATTGGCCGGCTGATACGGCGCCCCGGCATACAGCGTATCTTCGTTCAGTTGCAGCCGGTCGCGCGCCACACCGCCAAACACCATGGCCCCCAGCCGCCCGTTGCCCAGCGGCAGGGCCTCGGTCCATTCATTGGCCGGTTCGCGGTACCATAGGCGCAGATCATGGCCCGCCGGCTTCGTGGATTGCGCTTCGGCAATGGGTGGCAGCAGGGCCAGCAGGGACAGACCTGCGGACATACGGAGCGTTTCACGACGGCTGATGGTCATTTTGGGGTTCCCTCTCTGTATTGTGTTTTACGGGACAATAGCCGTTTCACGGGCGAGCGAAAGCGCGGCGTTTCAAAAAAGCGTCAGCGCGATGTTTTTCCCGCACCGGCTGTGGGTATCGGGCCGCCCGATATAAAGGTAGCTATCGGATATCCACCGTCTCATCCAACGGGTCAGGCCCTTGTCCCGACAGGTGCGCAATCGTTTTTATTTCCCCAACGGACGTTTTGCCCCTTTTCATACCGGCAAAGGTCGGCATAGGTTGCGCCACCGGTGTCACAGACACCCCAAAACAATCAAAAGCCTCTTGGCGCGCATTTCTGAAAACGGTGCAACGGTTTTCGGACAATGCGCGACAAAACAAAAGCTAGCAATGCCGTACAGAGAAAAGGAAACGTCAGCATGAACCAAAGGCCGGACCTCGTCTATTCCACAAAGGGAATCGGACGCTATCGGTGGGTGATCTGCGCCCTGTTGTTCATCGCTATCGGTATCAACTATATCGACCGGCAGATGATCGGCATTCTGAAGCCGACGCTTCAGGATGAGCTGAAGTGGACCGAGATCGACTATGCCCACATCGTGTTCTGGTTTCAGTGCTTCTATGCGGTGGGCTTTCTGACCTTCGGGCGCATTATCGACGCGGTGGGCGTGCGCATCGGCTACGCGGTAGCCTTCACCATCTGGACCGTCGCCTCCATCGGCCACGGCCTGATCCATTCGGTGACGCAGTTTGCCATTGCCCGCTCCGTTCTGGGCTTCGGTGAGTCGGGCTCCTTCCCCGCTTCGCTCAAGGCCGTGTCGGAATGGTTCCCGCAAAAGGAGCGCGCTCAGGCCGTCGGCATCTTCAATGCCGGGACGGCGCTGGGGCCGATCGTCACCCCTCTGGTCGTGCCGGCCATTACGCTGGCCTTCGGGTGGCGCGCCGCCTTCATCTCCATCGGCATTATCACCGCCCTGTGGCTGATCGCGTGGATGATCATCTATCGCCGCCCGCAGGAACACCCGCGCGTCTCGCCCGCCGAGCTGGCGCATATCCAGTCGGACGACACGACCGCCACCGAAACCACCACGCCCGCGGCCAAAATTTCGTGGTTCAAGCTGCTGACCTTCCCTCAGACCTGGGCCTATGCGCTGGGCAAGTTCCTGACCGATCCCATCTGGTGGCTCTATCTGTTCTGGCTGCCCGACTTTCTGCACAAACGTCATGGCCTTGACCTTAAAACCTTCGGGCCGCCGCTGATCGCCATCTATATTCTGGCCGACGTCGGCTCGATCTTCGGCGGCTGGGCCTCGTCAAAGCAGTTGCAGGCCGGGCGCACCCCCAATGCGGCGCGCAAATCGACCATGCTGATGTGCGCGCTTCTGGTCACCCCCATCGTCGCGGCGCAGTTCGTCGGCAATCTGTGGGGGGCCGTGGCCATTATCGGGCTGGCCGCCGCCTCGCATCAGGCGTGGTCGGCCAATCTTATGACCCTGCCGTCGGACCTCTTCCCGAAGCAGGCCGTGGCCTCGGTCATCGGTATCGGCGGTATGGCCGGAGCCATCGGCGGTATGCTGATGACGACCTATAACGGCTATATTCTGGAGCTGTTCAAATCCTACCAGCCCATCTTCATTGTCGCAGGCTCGGCCTATCTGATCGCCATTTTGGTCATCCATACGCTTGCCCCCCGGCTCGAAAAAGTGCCGGAAGAGAAGATTTTGAAGAACTAAAAAAAACAAGGCCCGCTCCTGTAGGGAGCGGGCCTTTCTTCTTACTGATGCCTGATCTTCTTACTGATGCCTGAGCGCCTTGCCCGGTTCGGTCGAGGCGCTGCTGAGCGCCAGCCCCCCCACCGTCCCCAGTGCGATGGCCAGAGCCGCCGCCGTGGCGATAAGGAAGAACAGCGGGCTGATGCCGATGGCGTCGTCAAACTGCGACAGCCACTGCCCCAGAGCCAGCCAAGCCAGAGGCCAGGCGATGACGCTGGCGATCAGCACCGGGCGCAGGAATTGCAGCGTCAGAAGCCGCACCACCTGACCGCGCGACGCCCCCAGCACCTTGCGCAGGCCGATTTCACGGGCCCGGCGTGAGGTATTGAACGCTGCCATACCGTAGAGCCCGATACAGCCGATCAGCGCCGCCACCCCGGCCCCAACCCCGAACAGGTTGGAGCGGTCGCGTTCGGGCTTATAATACTTGTCGAGGTTCTCATAGGCCGACGTGACTTCGAACGGCACGTCCGGGGCCACCTGACGCCACACCTTGCGCAGACGCTCACGCATCACGCTTTCGCTGACGCCGGCATAGCGGACAAAGCCTACGGCCGCGTAGGCGACGTGGGCATCGAACATATACAGCTTGGCCGGAATGGGCTCCGACGGATGATAGAAGCGCGCGTCTTCGACCACACCGACGATACGCACCGTATGATCAGAGAAGCGCGCGGTCTGCCCCACAGCGGCCTGTGGTGTCTTGAAGCCCAGACGCTGCACCGTCAGGCGGCTGACGACGACATTGGTCACCCGGCCCGGCTCGGCCTTGTCACCCACCCACGTCTGATCCTCGGCAAAGCGCGGATCAAAATAGCGCCCGGCCAGCAGTTTGATGCCGATCAGATCGAAATAGCCCGGACCGACCACCGACCAGTTGACCGTCGGCGATTCGGTCAGCTTGTCGCGCTGTCCCGGCAAAACGATATTGGAGTTGTTGACCGTGTTCTGATCGCCCGGAATGGCATTGGCGATACTGACCGCCGTGACATTGGGCAGGGCCCGCACGGCCGCCTGAAAGCCCTCGCGCTGTGCGGCATTGATATTGACGTCGCGGATCGAATTGACCAGCAGCAGGCCGTCGCGCTTGAAGCCGAGATCGGCCGACTGGATATGCTCGATCTGTTTGATGAAGCCGAGCATCAGGGTGAAGGCCATCACCACCGCCGCGAATTGCAGAATGACGAGGCCTTCGCGCAGGCGCATCCCCAGACGGCCGCCCGCCGGGGTGCGGCTCGACGCCAGCACCTGTGCCGGTTTGAAGGCCGACAGGGCAAAGGCCGGATAGAGGGCCGCGACCAGACCGGCCAACAGCACCACCCCCAGAAGCCCGGCCAGCCATATCCCGTCTTTCGTGTAATCGAGCGCCAGAGACAGGCCCCCGGCGGCATTGATCAGCGGCAGGGTCAGTTCAACAAGAGACAGGCCTACGATAAAGGCCAGCAGCAGGGTCAGCAGGGCCTCCCCCAGAAATTGCAGCCGCAAGGCCGAAGGACGCGCCCCCAGTGTCTTGCGCACCGCCACTTCACGCGCCCGCAGGCCCGCCCGTGCCGTGGCCAGATTGACGTAGTTGATCAGGGCCAGCACCAGCGCCACCACGCCGACCAGACCCAGTGTGACGATGGCCGCCTTCTGCTTGGGGTCGATCAGGTGAACATCGGCCAGCGGCACCAGCACCAGCTTCATCAGGCTGCTGCCCTTGACACCGGGGCCGAAATTATTGCCCACCTGACGGTCGGTAAAGGCGTCCAACTGGGCCTGTAAGGCGTGCGCCTGCGCCGGCGTATCGAATTTAAGGAAGGCCCAAAGCTGCACCGAGCCCCAGTGATGCCAGGTGTCGGTCTCCATCGCCGTGCGCTGCGGCGTGAGGCGCCGCAACAGCCCCGATTTGAGATCGCTGTTTTCCGGCAGATCGCGAATAACGGCGCTGACCACATAGGGTTTGCGCCCCTCGGCATCGCTGAGCGTCAGGGTCTTGCCCACCGCATCCACCGTGCCAAAATACTTACGCGCCTTTTCCTCGCTGATGACCACGCTACCGGGATCATTCAGCGCCGTAGCCGCGTCTCCGGCGCGCATGGGCATGCCGAAAAAGGTCAGGAACTCCGGATCGACCAGCTCGATCTGCTCGGAATAGACCTCCGACCCCTTGTGCACCGTGACCGGGTTCGACCAGTCGCGCACCGTGACCAGTTGCGGATAGCTGGCCTTCAGTTCTTCGGTCAGGCCACCCATGCCCCCGATACGCACCTCATCGGTCATGCCGGGGAAGAAATAGCGGGTGCCGACGGTATAGATTTTGGCGCGTTCGGGGCTCCAGGTCTCATAGCCGGTTTCAAAGCGCACCAGCAGGCTGAGCGCGATAAAGACGGCGATGCCGAGACTGAGGCCCAGAAGGTTGAGGCCGCCATAGAGGGGATGTCGGGTGAAGGAGCGCCAGAAGGCGATCAGGACAGAGCGTAACATATCAGGCCTCACAACATCTGGGCGACAGAGGCCACCAGTTGCCCGTCGAGAATATCGACGCGGCGGCTGGCCTGATCGGCGTGGCTGGGCGAGTGGGTGACCATGATGATGGTCGCCCCAGAGGCGTTCAAACCTTTAAGGATGTCCATGACCTGCGCGCCGTTTTCGGTATCGAGATTGCCCGTCGGTTCGTCGGCCAGGATCAGGTCGGGATTGCCGACAATGGCGCGCGCAATGGCGGCGCGCTGCTGCTGACCGCCCGACAACTGATGCGGGAAGTGGCGCGCCCGGTGGGCGATGCCCACGCGGTCCATGGCCGTTTCAATCGCCTGACGGCGCGACCCCTTCTGCCCCTGACGATAGAGCAGGCCCAGCTCGATATTCTCATAGATGGTCAGGTCATCGACCAGATTGAAGCTCTGAAAAATGAAGCCGAGATGGCGGGCGCGATGCTGCGCCAGCTTCGCTTCACTCAGTTTGGCCAGATCGACCCCGTTGAACAGATAGGCTCCGGAGGTCGGGCGGTCGATGGTGCCCAGCGTGTTGAGCAGGGTCGATTTTCCGCAGCCCGACGGCCCCATAATGGCGACGAATTCACCCTGACGGATGGTCAGGTTGATATTGTGCAGGGCCGTGGTTTCGATCTCATCGGACCGGTACAGGCGGGAGACGTTTTGAAGCTCAATCATGAATTCGGGTCCGACTTGATGTGGAGATATTGCGCATTGCGCAGGTTGGAGACTCCGGCAGTAACGATGCGCTCGCCGGGTTTGAGGCCGCTGAGGATTTCGACCTGTTCGGGGTTGCGGCGGCCCACCGTGACGGCGCGGCGGCTGGCCTGATCGCCCTTGGCGTTGAGCACAAACACCCACGCCCCGCCCGATTCCGTCAGCCAGCTCCCCGACGGGGCCAGAATGGCCGGCGTCGTCTGACCCAGTCTCAGGCGGATATCGACGGTTTCGCCGCGTTTGAGATCGGCGGGCGGCGGCGTGACAAACTGCAATTCGGCCACCACGCGGCCATTGGTCACCTGCGGGAAGACTTTCGAAACGGCGACGCTGACCGTCTGACCGTGCAGGCTGGCCTCGGCTTTCTGGCCTTCGGACAGGCGTTGCAGGTAGAATTCATCGACCTCGGCGCGCAGCTTGTAGCTGCCTTCGGAATCGACCTGCGCCACCGCGTCGCCCTCCTTGACCGCCTGCCCCGGCTTGAGGCTGAAGGCGGTCAGGCGGCCCGCCGCCGGGGCGGTCAGGGTCAGGGCGTCGAGGCCGCGACGCACCTCCCCCAGATTGCGACGCAGATCCTGCGCATTGTCCTGCACCTGACGGCGCTGACCGGCATAGAATTGCGCGTCCGGCGTCTGGGCGGTCTTGAGCGCCGCCACGCGCTGACGCTGATAGGCGACCTCATCGGCATAGGGTTTGACCGCCGCCGCATTGATGAAGCCCTTGTCGAGCAGGGTCTGGCGCTTCTGATACTCCTGCTCGGCGCGGCTGAGGGCATAGGCGGCATCGGCCAGCGCCTGTTCGCGGCTTTCCTGCGCGGTTTTCAGCGCCATCAACTGGTTGGAATTGTCGGTGAGACGCGCCGAAATATCGGCTTCGCGCGCCGACACATCCAGCGTCAGGGCGGGGTTGACCAGATAGACCAGCGCCTGTCCCTTGGTGACGCGATCGCCGTCGCTCACCGCCACGGCCTGCACGCGACCGGCGGTCGCCGCCGTGATATAGACCGTGTCGAGCGGCACGGCTTCGGCGCGCAGCGGCACGTAGTCCTGATAGGGGGCGCGCACCACCTCCCCGGATTCGAGGGTACGGGCCTCGACCGTTACCGTACCCGACTTGGGCAGGGTCAGGTAAAAGGCGAGGCCCGCCGTGGCGATGACGACGGCGGCAGCGGTGATCTGAAACGGACGGCGGCGATACCAGGGTTTGGCGCGCTTGCGGTCCATGGTGGTGGAGGATGAGAGGACGTTATCGGGCATGTTAAAACGCTAACACAGCCTTTTCAATTCATATAAATAATTCATTTTGCTTGCTTTTTGTCGATTTTTGCCCTCAAATCAGGATTTAAGTCGCCCCGCAGGTGTCCGAATCCGAACATGCCCTCCGAAGCCGAAACACCCCCTCTGACGCGCGCCGTCTTTCTCGACGACGACCCCGACATTCTGGCGGCGGCCGAGCTGGTCCTGACGCGGCAGGGCTTCACCCTGCGCAGCGCGCAGTCGCCGGATGAGGCGCGCGCCCTGCTGGAGTCTGAGACGCCGGACGTGCTGCTGCTCGACCTCAATTACCGGCGCGGCGATACATCGGGCGAAGCGGGGCTGGCCTTCCTGCAGGAGCAGCTCAATAAGACCCCGCACCTGCCGGTCGTCGTCGTCACCGGCCATTCGGGCATGAGCATCGCCATTCAGGCCATGCGGCTGGGGGCGCAGGATTTCGTGGTCAAGCCGTGGAACAATGAGCGGCTGGTGGCCGCCCTGCGTGCCGCCATTGAGACGCCGCCGCGCGTCCCCGCCGATCTGCCGCCGCAGGACCTCAATCTGGAGCGCTCGGAGCGTGAGCTGATCAAGGCGGCGCTCAGCCGGCATCAGTTCAATATCTCGCACGCCGCCAAGGACCTTGGCCTGACGCGGGCGGCGCTGTACCGGCGCATGGAAAAGCACGGTCTGTGACGCATGGGGTCTCATCGCATCTGGCTCAGCATTGTCGCGCAGGTGGGCGTCTTCGCCCTGGGGGTCGGGCTGTGGCTGGCCCTCAGTCAGGGCTATTACGCCACGGCGCTGGTTTGCGGACTGGCCGCCGTCGGTCTGGCCGTGGCGGGCGTCAACAGCCCGGCCTTCCATCTGGCGCGTGAACGCCTGCGCGCCCGGCTAAGCCCCGCGCCGATCTTTACGGCGGAGCTGGGGCGGCGACGGCTTCAGATGCTGCTCGATCAGGCCCCCTCGCCGCTTTTGCTGCAAACCGATGATGGTCAGATCATTGCCGTCAACCGCGCGGCACGGCAACTGTTCGGCGTCGCCTACGCCCTGCCTCTGGCCGTGCGCCGCACGCTTGTCGGTGATGGTGGCGACCTGTTTGCGCCGGGGCAGCAGATCGTCTGGGAAGGCCGCACCTTTGCCGTTCAGCACAACGAGCTGATCGAGGATGAGCGGACCTCGCAACTGGCCATCCTGACCGATATTTCCGCCGATGTGCGCGCCGCCGAAGCCACGGCGCTGCGTGACCTGCTGCGGGTGCTCAATCACGAACTGATGAACGCCCTGACGCCCGTGGCTTCGATGAGCAAGAGCGCGCTCGACCTGCTCACCGACGATACACCGCAATCGCGCGCACTGGCCATCAAGGCCCTGGAGCGGGTGGTAGCGCGCACCGAAGGCCTGCACGACTTCATCAATGCCTATCGCGCCCTGACCCGTCTGCCGCCGCCCAGCCTGCAACCGGTGCGCCTGTCGGAATGGCTGGAGGTGCTGCACGAGAGTTTCACCGCTCAGTGGAGCGACAAGGGGGTCAGGCTTTTGTGGGAGGTGCCGCCCGAGGAGGTGAGGGTCCGCATGGACGAGGATCAGATGTGGCTGTGCGCCGGGAACCTGCTCAACAATGCGGCACAGGCGGCGCTCGAAAAGGGCGGCGACCCCAGGGTCCGCCTGCGCGCCGCTGCGGGGGAAAATGACCTGACCATACTGATCGAGGATTCCGGCCCCGGCATCCCGGCCGAACATGGCCGTCAGGTCTTCATGCCCTTCTTCACCACCAAGGCCACCGGTACGGGCGTGGGCCTCAGTCTGGCCCGGCAGATCGTACAGGGCCACGGCTCGGACCTCAGCCTGTTGCCGCTCAGTCCCGGCGATCCGGACGCCTTGGGCGGCGCCCGTTTCGCCTTTAGTCTTTCTAAAATCTAGAGCGATGTGCGGAAGAGTGTGAGCGGTTTTCCGCAAAAACATCGCGACAAAACAAAAATTTAGAGCGAAATGGCGCTTCCACCTAAAGTCATTTCGCTCTAGAATTTCTTCGACAGGGTGATGAAGGTGGACTCGCCGTACTTGTCGCCCAGATCGCCCTTGTCGGTCGTGGTGAAGGTCAGGCTGGCCATAAATTTTGGCGTCACCGCATAGCTCACCCCGGCCAGATAGCTGGTGTAATCGACGCTGTGCCGGTTGTGACGGAAGCCATTGGCCACCTGAAACGACAGTTTGGGCGTGACCTTATAGTCGAGACCCAGGTCCGTGTAGGTCGCCGTCTTTGCCTTGCCGTAATTGTCGTCGGCATAGGCGAAGTTCAGCTTGCCGCTCAGCCTTTTCGTCAGCTTGCGCGTGGCGGTAAATTCGTACTCCATCCACTCATTATCAATGCCGGCTTTGGTGCCGTTATACTGCTTGTAGATAGCGCGGGCCACGATGTCATTGCCTGCCAGATTGGTCTTGTAACCGAGGATGGCCTGGGTCTGGTTATCGACGCCCGTGGTGCGGTCGCGCATCGACTTGTACAGGACACCGGCAAAGAACTTACCGTAAGCGGCCTGCCCACCCACAATGTATTGCGGGCGGCCCTCGGTCTGGCTGACGCCGCGATAGATGCCGTCGCTCAGCAGTTTGACCTCAGCGGAATATTTGATCCTTTCAGGCCTGGCGGCCGGGGCGGCCTGCGCGGCCTGAGACAGAGTTAGGGGAAGGGCCACAAGCAGGGCCGCCGACAAACGGATAGTGTTCGCAGACATGAGGGTCTCCGTTTGCGAAACCGCAAGGCAGTCTCGCATGAATTTGAGAAGAAAGGGTTTAGGGGAAAAATACCCGTGCCGGAGGCTCGAACCGATACACCGGCACGGGTCAGTCAGGATGGAACCACGTCGGGGGGACACGGCCGGGGGATGGCCGGAAGGTTCCATCCTTAAAAGGTTAGTCCGCGCTCTTTTCGCCCAGTTGCAGACCCGCCGGAGCCCCGTGGATGGCCATGACCGGTTCGGCCTCGACCACAGGCTTGCCACTCAGCGCCGCGCGGAAGGTGTGCATGTCGATCGACTTTTCCCAGCGGCTGACGACGACGGTGGCGACCGCATTGCCGATGAAGTTGGTGATCGAGCGGCATTCCGACATGAAGCGGTCCACGCCCAGAATGATGGCCATACCGGCGATGGGCACGCTCGGCACCACCGACAGGGTGGCGGCCAGGGTGATGAAGCCCGCGCCCGTCACCCCGGCTGCGCCCTTGGACGACAGCATGGCGACCGACAGAAGCAGCAGTTGCTGCTCAAGCGACAGGTGGGTGTTGGTGGCCTGAGCGATAAACAGGGCGGCCAGCGTCATGTAGATATTGGTGCCATCGAGGTTGAACGAATAGCCGGTCGGCACGACAAGGCCCACGACCGAACGCTTGCAGCCTGCGGCCTCCATCTTTTCCATCAGGCTCGGCAGGGCCGACTCCGACGACGAGGTGCCGAGCACCAGCAGCAGCTCCGCCTTCAGATAGCTGATCAGCCTGAAGATCGAGAAGCCGTTGGCCGCACAGACGGCGCCCAGAATGACGATCACGAACAGGGCCGAGGTGGCGTAGAAGGTGCCGACCAGTGCCGCCAGATTGATGATGGAGGCGATGCCGTACTTGCCGATGGTGAAGGCAAAGGCGCCAAAGGCCCCGATGGGCGCGGCCTTCATCAGGATCGACACCATTTTGAAGATACCGGCGCTGACCAGTTCGAGCAGGCTGACGAGCGGTTTGGCGCGCTCACCGACAAAGATCAGCGAGATGCCGAACAGGATGGCGATAAACAGCACCTGAAGGATGTTGCCTTCGACAAAGGCCGAGGTGAAGGTCGTCGGAATGATGTCCATCACGAAGCCGATCAGGGTCGTTTCGTGCGCCTTGGCGGCGTATTCCGTCACCTTCTCATTGTGCAGGGTGGCCGGGTCGATATTCATGCCGTGACCGGGCTGAACCACATTGGCGACGATCAGGCCGACGATCAGGGCCAGGGTCGAGAAGGTCAGGAAGTAGGCAAACGCCTTGCCCGTGACCGAGCCGACGCCTTTCAGCGAGCCCATACCGGCAATACCGGTGACGATGGTAAGGAAGATGACCGGGGAAATGATCATCTTGACCAGCTTGATAAAGCCGTCACCCAGCGGTTTCAGCGCCTCGCCGGTCTGCGGGTAAAAGTGCCCGATAGCCGCGCCCAAAGCGATGGCGACCAGCACCTGAAAATAGAGATGAGTGTAGAAAGGACGCTTGCGCGGCGCGGCCGCGGTCAGCGTGTCCGTTGGGGTATGCATCTGCATGGGTGTTCCTCGACCCTTTGGTGGTTTTTGTTAACGCACCATAATCCGGCACCACCCCTGTGCCCACACTTCGGCCTGTTTTCATTAATCCATTGAAATTTAAAAATTTATAGCAAAGACAGGCCCCTATTTTGTGTGGAATTTCACACATGTAACCCGGACATTGTGCGAAAATTCGCAAAGGCTTATAAGGGAGATATGCCCCCTGTACCGCGCCAGATTCGACGGCCTCTGCTGATCCTCGCCGGCCTCGCTTGCGTGGCCGGTCTGGGGCTGGTCCTGTGGGGCGTCTGTAGCCTGAGCTATACCAGCGCCCTGCGCAGCGTCTCCGAAGACGTCGAAACGCGGGCCCGCTTGCGCGCCGCCGTCCTGCAAAGCGAGATGGAGCGGCAGGCGACGGTGGCGCTGGTCCTCAGCGACGACAGCGACGTGACCGCCGCGCTGCTCGGCAACCGGCCCGCGCTCTATAGCGGTGTCTCGAAAAAGCTGGATCGACTGCGCACCCAGACGCGCAGTTCGGTCATCTATATCATTCAGGCCTCCGGCCAGACGGTGGCGGCCAGCAACTGGGCCCTGCCCGTCTCCTTCGTCGGCAGCAATTACAGCTTCCGGCCCTATTTCCGCGAAGCCATGACGAACGGCACGGCGACACAGTTCGCGCTGGGCACGGTCAGCCGCAAGCCCGGCCTGTTTTTTGCCCGCGCCGTCACCGCCTCCGGGCGCCGGCTGGGCGTGGTGGTGGTGAAGATGGAGTTCGACCCCATCGAGGCCACCTGGGGTGGGCTGGGTGAAGACACCTACGTCACCGGCCCCACGGGTGAGGTCTTCCTGACGGCGCACCCGGAGCGACGCTTCAAGCCCCTCCCCGCCCTGTCGGCGCGTCAGATCGACACGGTGATTGATCTGCCGGGCGTCGGCTGGAAGCTGCACGTCATCAGCAGCGATCAGGCGGCGCGCGATACGGCCATCGCCGCCACCCTGACCGCCGCTCTGGCCTTTGGCCTGCTGGGGACGCTGAGCGCCTGGCAATGGCGCAGACTGCGGCAAAGGCGGCTGTCGGCGGCGCGCGAAGCCGAATACCGCGAACGGCTGGAGCGCGATGTCGCCACCCGCACCGAGGCCCTGAGCGCCACCAATGACCGCCTGTCGAAGGAGATCCGCGAACGCCGCACCGCCCAGCGACGCCTCAGTCGCCTTCAGGCCGATCTGGTGCAGGCCAACAAGCTGGCCAGTCTGGGGCAGATCACCGCCGGTGTGGCCCACGAAATCAATCAGCCGGTCGCCACCATCCGCGTACTGGCCGAAACCGCCGCCAGCCAGACACCGTCAGCGCGCGGGGCGAAGGCGATCATTGCTGAAAACCTCAGCGCCATTATCCGCATGTGCGACCGCCTCGGTCACATCACCGGCGAATTGCGCACCTTTTCGCGCAAGGCCTCCAGCGAGGTTGAGCCCGTGCCGCTGAAAGAGGCGGTGGCCTCGTCCATCCTGCTCAATGAAAGCCGCCTGCGCGACCATCGCGTCAGCCTCCGTTGCGACCCCATCGACCCGCAATTGCGGGTCATGGCCAGCCGCGTGCGGCTGGAGCAGGTGCTGGTCAATCTGCTGCAAAACGCCTTCGAGGCGCTGGAAGGGGTGCCCGACGCGCAGGTGCGCCTCAGCCTCAGCGCCGACGGCGATCAGGTGCGCCTGCGCGTCGCCGATAACGGGCCGGGCCTGCCGCCGCAGGTACAGGCGCAGCTTTTCACCCCCTTCGTCACCACCAAGCCCAAGGGGCTGGGCCTCGGCCTCGTCATCGCTCACGACATTCTGCGCGATTTCGGCGGCGCGCTCAGCGCGGAAAGCTCTGAGACCGGTGCCACCTTCATTCTGACCCTGCGTAAAGCCTCATGACCCCGCACATGACCCCTGTGACCGCGCCCCTGATCCTGATTGACGACGATGCCGACCTGCTGGCGGCGCAAAGTCAGGCCCTGCGCCTCGACGGCTTTAGCGTGCAGGCCTTTGCCAGCGGGGCCGAGGCGCTCAAGGCCCTTGATGGGACCTTCCCCGGCGTGGTGATCACCGATGTGCGGATGCCGGTCATGGACGGCCTTGAGGTCTTTGCGCGTATCCGCGCTCTCGACCCTGACCTGCCGGTGATCCTGATGACCGGGCACGGCGATGTGCCGATGGCCGTGCAGGCGCTGAAGGACGGGGCCTATGACTTCCTGTCCAAGCCCTTTGCGCAGGACGATCTGCGTCAGAGCGTGCGCCGCGCCGTGCAGACGCGCGAACTGGTGCTGGAAAACCGCCGCCTGCGGCAGGCCCATGCCCAACTGGCCGATCAGGACAGCCGCTACCCCCTGCTGGGCGATTCCGCCGTCATGACCCATCTGAAAAGCGTGGTGGTGCGCGTCGCCGAGGCCGAGGTCGATACGCTGATCAGCGGCGATACCGGCGTGGGCAAGGACCGCGTGGCGCGCGCCCTGCACGCGCTCAGTGCCCGCAAGGGCCGGGCCTTTGTGCATATCGGCTGCGCGGCGCTGGACGAGGAGCGCTTTCAGAGCGAGCTGTTCGGCAGTGAACAGGGCCTGCGCCCCGGTGCCCCGCGCCTGATCGGACGCATCGAAAAGGCGCATAAGGGGACGCTGTTCCTCGATGAGGTCGAGGGGCTGACGCTCAGCCAGCAAGCGCGGCTGTTGCGCGTGCTGGAAACGCGCGAGGTGTGGCCGGAGGGGGCCGAAAGCCCACGGCAGGTCGATATCCGGGTCATTGCCGCCACGCGCATTGATCTGGTGCAGGCCGTGCGCGACGGGCGGTTTCGCGCCGACCTCTATTACCGGCTGAGCGGCGTGACCCTGCGCGTGCCGCCGCTCAGCGAACGGCGCGAGGATATTCCGCTGCTGTTTCAGCACTTCCTGCTGGCGGCGGCGGCGCGTCTGGGTCGCCCGGCCCCGCGCCTCAGCCTTCAGGCCCAGAGCCATCTGCGCCAGCACGACTGGCCCGGCAATGTGCGTGAACTGGAGCAATATGCCGAACGCTATGCGCTGGGCATAGACGACAGTCTGCCGGGTGCGGAAAACGATGCGCCGGGTCTGGCCGAACAGGTGGCGCGCTACGAAGAGGCCCTGCTGCGCGAAACCCTGGAGCGCCACGAAGGACAGGTGCGCAGCGTGATGGAGGTGCTGAAACTGCCGCGCAAGACCTTCTATGACAAGGTCAATCGTTACGGCATCGACCTGAATGTCTATCGGGGACGTTAGGCTAAAACCACGGATTTCACAGATTACACAGATCAAAGCGCGGTCATGCGGCGTGGTCTGGACGACCTCGGGCAACTCATCTGTGTAATCTGTGAAATCTGTGGTTACCTCTATCAGGGTACACAGAAAGGGCGAGGTGTACCCCGCCCTTTCGCGTTTGACTGTAAGGCCGCCTACGCGCCCTTTTTCAGGCGGCTGTGCCACTTGCCGTAGGAGAAATAGACGACCAGCCCAATCGCCATCCAGATCAGGGTAAAGAGCTGGCTCTGGATCGGCAGGCTGTAGAAGATGAAGGCGCAGCCCGCGATCGCCGCAAGGCCGACCAGCAGGTAGGCCGGGGTTTTGAAGGTGCGCGGCAGGTCCGGGAAGCGGCGGCGCAGGATGATCATCGACAGGGCCACGGCGATAAAGGCGATCAGAGTCCCGGCGTTCGACAGGGCAGCGATTTCTTTCAGCGGCACAAAACCGGCGAAGATGGCCACGAAGATGCCGGTGATCAGGGTGATCAGGGCCGGCGAGCCCTTCTTGTTGACCTTGGCCACCGCCTGCGGCAGCAGGCCGTCGCGCGCCATGACGAAGAAGATGCGGCTCTGACCGTACATCATGACCAGAATGACCGACGGCAGGGCGACAATGGCGGCGAGGCCGACCAGACCGGCCACCACCGGATAACCGATCTCACGCAGAATATGCGGCAAAGGCTCGGCACTGTTGGCGATTTCCTGAAACGGCGCGACGCCGACGGCCACACCGGCGACCAGCATGTAGATCAGGGTCGAAACGGCCATGGAGCCGAGGATGCCGATGGTCAGGTCGCGGCCCGGCTTCTTGGCCTCCTCGGCCGAGGTCGAGACGGCGTCGAAGCCGAAGAAGGCGAAGAAGACGATGGCGGCGGCGGCCATGATGCCGACCTTTTCGCCGCCGATCTGCTGACCGATAAAGCCATAGGGGGCGAACGGATCGTAGTTCCCGGCCTGAATGGCGGGCAGGCCGAGGACGATAAAGGCCCCCAGCGCGACGATTTTGATGATAACCAAGAGGATGTTCAGCGTGGCGCTTTCACGCGCGCCGATCATCAACAGGCCCATCACCGCCAGCGACACCAGCACCGCCGGCAGGTTGACGAGGCCGCCCGCGTGCGGCGCATTGAGCAGGAAGGCCGGCAATTGCAGGCCCATCCCCTCATTCAGCCAGCCGACAAGGTGCGCCGACCAGCCGACCGCCACGCTGGAACAGGCCAGCGAATATTCGAGGATCAGCGCCCAGCCGACGACCCAGCCCGCCACCTCACCGATGGCCGAATAGGTATAGGTATAGGCCGAACCGGCGGCGGGGATCAGGGTAGACATTTCGGTGTAGCACAGCGCCGCGCAGGCGCAGACCAGACCGCAAAGGGCAAAGGAGACCAGCACCCCCGGCCCGGCCAGCCCCGCCCCCACCCCGGTCAGGGTGTAGATGCCAGTGCCGATAATGCCGCCGATACCCAGCGCCATCAGATGCGGCCAGCTCAGCGTCTTGGCCAGCGCCTTGCCGTCTTCTTCCGCCCGATGCAGCGGTTTTAGCGGTCCAAACAGTCCCATGAAAAGTCCCTTAAACAAGACGCCGCGGCGTCGATCCCCGTTTCGTATACGATTTGTGTCGCTTTTATTGCGCCTGTCAACCATCCAACTGTCAACTGCCCATTTGACGGTCGCGCGCCACTCGTATCAAACGCAACTTTTACGCCTTGCGCAAGCGGGCTTGCACGCGAAGAGGCGTGTTTTGAGGCCGGATCACCACATCTTCGCCCTCGACGACCGCTTTTTTGCCGTTCACCGTGACCGAGGCCAGCCGCATCTCTTTCGGCGCCCGCAGGCGCAGACGCACCTCTGAGGGCCGGGTCGCGCCGCCAAGGCGAACCTCGCCGTTGAGCATAAGACCCTGTCTTTGCAGGTGCAGATCGACCGGCCCCCAGCGCGTCGGCGCGCCGGTGATGGCGATGGGCTGTTCGGAGGCGAGCCATTGACGCGGAACGGCGCGGCCCAGCCACAGGGTGTCTGCGTCCGAGGCCTCAAACACCAGCGCCCAGCGCACCAGCTTGGGGATGGTCAGTTGCGCCGGGATGCAGAACAGCGGCAGGCCGCCGGTGATGCCCGTAACCTCCCCCGCCACCCAAGTGCCCGGCGTATGCGAATGGTAGCGGTGCGAGTGCAGGAACAGCAGGTATTCCTCGATGCGGTCCGAGCGCAGCAACTGCTGGGCATAGCCGTAGGAGATAAAGCCCAACTGGTCGCGGCTGTCGTCGCTGGGCGGGCCGAAATTGGCCAGTACGCCGATGGCCGTGCCGCCATGCCCGCGCACGGCGTCGATGACCGTCTGCGCCAGATCGTCGGGCAGGACGTCGGCGTGCAGCAGTTCGGCATAGGCGCGGTGCGCCCAGCCCTGTTCATTACCCGTCTGGGTGCGGGCGGATTCGATCATGGCCTGACGATGGGTCCGTGTGGCCCCCGGCAGGATGGCCACATAGGGCGGTGTCAGGTCGTGGCGGATATTGGCGCGCAGGGTCTTGACCAGTTGCGCCTGAAGCGTGTCGGCGCGCCTCTTCCAGTCGGCGGCCAATCCTGCCCGCTCCGTCGCAATGATGGCCCAGACGGCCGCGATGTCGCGCCAGCCGCGCACGGCAAAGGCCGAATTGTTCCAGTAGGGTTTCCACCACACCGAAGGGTCCGGATGCAGGCAGGCGTCGGACTCGCTCCAGCCGTCGAGCAGGCCGAAACCGGCGTCCCCGACGGGCTTTTTCAGCGCCACGTCGTGCAGTTCGGTGAGGATGGCCGCCGTGTTTTCGATCTTGCCGGCAAAGCGTTTCAGCGTCGCCGTATCGCCCGTATAGCGCAGATAGCGCGCCAGCAGGCTGAGCGTCAGGCCGAACTGCGCCACCTCCGGCCCGCGCATATTGATCTGCCCGTCGGCGAAGACGAAGTCCTCGAAATAGTTGATCAGGACGGCCCTGGCCTGATCGAAGCGCCCCCACTCCAGATTGGCGTAGAGCGATGAGGTGAAGGTGTCCTGAAACCCGTCATATTCCGAACCGAAATAGTCGCGATCGACCACGCCATATTTGGGATAGACGCCTTGCGGGCGCACCATCAGCTCCTTGGCAAAGGCGTGGCTGACCATGTCCGACAGGGCGGTATCGGGGATACTTAGCTTCGCCTGATCCTTCAGGCGCGCCTGCCAGTCACCGGCAAAGGTCAGGAGCCCCTCGTAAAAGGCCTCGGCGGTCGGCTCGACGCGGCGCGGCGGGAACGGGGCGTAGGAATGGCCGAACGCCGTCTTTACCGGCTTTCCGTGGTCGTACTGGATGGTGCGATGCCAGGTCTGCACCACCAGTTTGTCGGTCGCCGTCACATCGGCAAAGACCAGCAGGTCGTAGTGTCGCGTCGGCGAGATTTCGATGATCTTGTGAACCGCGGGCAGCCAGCCGCCCAGCAGCCCCTCCCAGCGGCGGGAGACCTTATCGTCACCGCTCAGTTCGGGAAAGACGTGCTCTGGACGAAAGGTCCGGGTGCGCCCGTTGGGAAAGACGGGCATGGTATCGCCTTGCTGCGTCGTGCCGACAAAGGTCGTCCACGGCATCCGCCACCACAGCGACTCACGAGTGAAGTTCCAGCCGGCCGGCGGGGCCGCGCGGCGCACCTCATCCGGGTCCGGATCGTCGCCGTGCGCCAGCAGCTTGTCGGCCAGCAGATCAGCATCGGCCTGACAGATATCTTTGAGCGCCAGCCCCAGATAGGCGGGCGTGATGTCGTCGAACACCGCCTCCGGGCGCTTCGACAGGGAAAAGGCACCCTTGTCACAGGTGAAGACGATCGGGCCGTCGCGACGCGTCTGATCCTCATGCGCGGTCCATGACGTGCCATGAGCGGTGAACTGCGCCAATGGGGTCAGGCCGTCGGTTTTTACCGTGCTCAGGGCCTCCAGGGCGGGCAACAGGGGCGCAGCCGACGCCGAAGCGGCGCCCAGGCCCGCCGTCCCGGCGAGCGATCCCTGCAAAAAGGCGCGACGATGAAATCCGGGGGTCATGGACGTCTCCCGAGCGCTTTCAGAAACACGCTCTGACAAAAAAATGGCGGCAAACCGTCAGGGACAGAGGTTTGCCGCCCAGGGGGGATATCCCCGGCGCGGGAGGAATGACGCCGGAAGGGAGGAGAGTGAGAAACGCTTACGCTACTACCGATACCGCCGGTGTCATTTGTGAAACGACACCGGCCGAGTGGGCTCAGAACTTCGCCGAGAGGCCGACGAACAACATCCGACCCAATGGATCATAGGTACTGGGGAAGGTGTTGCCGTTACCGTTTTCGACCAGCAGACCGCTCATGATGGCCGGCGGGTCTTTGTCGAACAGGTTGTTGATACCGGCGCGCAGCACCAACCCGTGCGGCAGGTCCTTGGTCACGGCAAGATCGAAATAATCATAGTTGCCGATGCGAGCATTTATCGTCGATTTGGTGCCGGTCAGATACTGATCATTGGTATTGGTGGCGAGTTCCGTGCCACCAAAATGACGCCAGTTGAGCGAGACGCTGGTCGGTACATAGAAGCGATCCGCCCACGGCACCGTCCAGGTGGCGCGCAGATTATGACGCCACTTCGGAGACGGCTGACCGCAGGTGCCACCGTACAGACCCTTGCAGTCATAAGACCCCAGACCCGGCAGCACCTCGGTTTCCAAGGCATTGAGCAGAGTGCCGACAAAGCCAAAGTTCACATCACCGTAGCCGGTTGCCAGACGATAGTTGGCCGTAATGTCGATTCCCTTGGTTTCTAGATAACCAGTGTTAACATTAGTGGAAATTACATAACCGCCCTTCTTGTCGGAACCGTAAAGCGCACCAGTGATGGGATCACGATGGATCAGGCCGCAATAGAAGGCGCTACCGGTTTCGATACATTGAGATACGGCCGTCTGAGCCGGAACCGACCCAATATAGTCCTCAATCCGGATCTTGTAATAATCGACGCTGAGCACAAGATTGGACACGAAGCGCGGTGTCAGAACGAATCCAAAGGTGGTCGTCTTGGCCCTTTCGGGGCTCAGATCGGGATTGCCGCCACCCAGTGCTGTACCCACATCGGCAGGTGTATCGGGAATAGTGCTGCGCTTGATGGGGGGCGTTGTCGTTCCATACTGCGCAGCCGTTACGCCTGTACGCTGACACTGTTCCAGACTGGCGACGCGATTGTTTTCCGAACAGGGATCAATCAGGGCCACATTGCCCACGCCCTGAGCCGCGAACAGCTCGGTAATATTGGCCGCTCGCATGGCTTGGTTATAGCTGGCGCGCAGGAGAATATCGGTCGTGGGTGCGTAACGAACCTCGAACTTGGAGGTTTCGGTCTTCTTTTCCGACCCGACGGAGGTAGAGGAGGATGTATTATAAGTCGATTTGCGGTAACCAAGAGCTAGGTTCAGCGAGTGGATCAGCGGCTTGTCCGCTACCACCGGTATATCGAATTCTGTGAACCATTCATCCACCGATACCTTGCCATCAGCATTGGTGGCGTAAGAAAGCTGAGTTTCGTCCAGCTTTACATCAAGCGTTTCCGTGCGGTGTTCAAGACCAGCCACCACGGCCACGCCGTCATTGGCCCAAGGCGACTTGACACCATACTGGCCGAGATCGCCGCTGACATAAGCGTTATAGACGTCAATCGTCTGTTCGTTACGGGTAAAAGTCGGGGCATAGATAAAGGCATAGCCTTCGGATGAAGGGCCCTTGGCGCTGAACACGTCAATGGGCTTACAGTTGTTGGAACTGTCCTTACACACGACCTGTCCATTGACCAGAACCGCCTGAAGCGCCTGCGCCGCCTTATCCTGATTGATGTCGTTCTGATAGTTGAACTGACCTACGGTTATCGCGTGCATATAGTTGGCATCGTAGCGCCAGCCATCGATAATTTCGCCTTTCAGACCCGCCGTAAAGCGATAGTTGGTATGGCGCATGTCATTGCGGCGTGGCTCACCGGTGGCGGCCCGGAACGATACCCAGCTTTTTACAGTGGTGCTGCTGCCTGCTGCCGACCCACAGAGCATAGAAGCCTGCGACGTACTGAGGAACGGGTTATTACAATTGATGTCAAACGCCCGGCCCGACCAGATGGCCGACGGCGCGACCTGACTGATCGAATGATCATCCATGAACATGAAGCTGCCATAGGCTTCAGCGTGGGGATTGAAGGTATAGTTAAGGAACCCACCGGCCTGATAGCGTTCAGAATTACGCAACGTATAATTATCTGGGGCGTAATTATAGGCGAAGCTGGAATCGTTGGGCACCCATGTCTTCGAGCCATCCTTGGCATTGGCCCAGTTCTGGTTCTTGTTAACCCCGGCAAGATCGTCCAGAGGGCGGAACCAGCCGTAGGCATGGTTGCCCGAGCCGCCGCAAGCGAAAGATGACCCCTTGTCGTCGGCGAAGTTCAGCGCGCAGTTCGAATAGTCCCGCGCGTCCTGCCGCACAGCTTCCATCTTGCGATAGCCGAAATAACCGAGGATGTTGCCTTTGCCCTCGTTGATGCGGCCGCCAGCGGCGATATTGAAGTCGTACTTCTTGCCATCCCAGACATTTTTATCGGCCAGCTTAAAGCCTCGGGCCGCCTGAATGCCGCGCAAATAGTCGTTATCGTTTTTGTGGTTATAAATGCTGTACTGAGCATCGACGATGACGCCGTCCAGACGCTTTTTCATAATGAAGTTGACGACGCCCGACATGGCATCCGAGCCATAAACCGATGAGGCCCCACCGGTCAGCACATCGGTGCGCTCAACCAGAACCGACGGCACAAAGTTGAGATCCACACCGAGAGATGGCAGGAAGCGCTGACCGTCGATCAGGACCAGCGCGCGGTTGCCACCGAGGCTGCGCAGGTTGACGCCCGCCGTACCGTCGGAATTGTTCGACTGGTTTTCGTTATTCCCGGCCTCGATCTGCGGCAGCTTGGCAAGATAGCTGTCCACGCCTGTTGAGCCCTGAAGCTTCACTTCGGCGGCATCGACCGTGGTGATGGGCGACGCGCTCTTGAGGTTCGGACGGCGGATGCGGGTACCGGTGACCACCACCTCCTCGACGGCCGGACTGGCACCGTCCGCCTGCGCCATGGCGGGGGCCGCCACCCAGCCGCTAAAGATGGCGGAGGCCGCCACGCTGCTCATAATTAACGACCGCGTCGTAAGCTTTTTCATGCTGATCCCCTTGACTGGCCGGACAGCGCGGTTCAGCCACGCCATTCGGAAACAATTCTGACATATGCAAAGCTAAACATCGTTCTGCGAAGGCGTCAAATATATTTTATACGATTTAGTCACATAAAGTATACAATACGCACGCACAGGCTTTTTTCACTGCCCCCTTGCCTTTACGTTGCAGGAGTTCGCCATGTCCCACGATGCTTCGCTTGCCCGGTATAACCGCCCGGATCGCACCGTGTTCGCGCAGCATATCCGCCCGGCGTGCAAGCCGGCGGTGCTCGAAGGCGTGGTGGCGGACTGGCCCGCCGTGCAGTTGGGCCGGACGTCGGATGAGGCGCTGGCCGACTATCTGCTAAGCCACGACAGCGGAGCCCAGGCGGGGGTCTATGTGGCACCCCCGCAGGCCAGGGGCACGTTTTTCTACGGCTTCGACACCCACGTCTCCAATTTCAGCCACGGCCCGGCGACCGTGCCGGAGGTGCTGGAACGCTTGCTGGGCGAACGCGACAAGGCCGACCCTCTGGCCATCAGCCTGCAATCGACGCCCATCGCGTCGCAGATGCCGGGCTTTGCCGCCGAGAACCGCCTTGACCTGCTGCCCGATGTCGCCCCGCGCATCTGGATCGGCAATGCAGTGGTGACACGCACCCATTACGATCTGAACGACAATATCGCCTGCGTCGTGGCCGGGCGGCGACGCTTCAGCCTGTTCCCGCCGGAGCAACTCCCCAACCTCTATCCCGGACCCTATGAACGCACCATCGGCGGCGTGCCGGTCAGCATGGTCGATATCGACCGCCCGGACCTCAGCCGCTACCCGCGCTATGCCAAGGCGCAGGCCGTGCGTGTCGATATCGAGCTTGAGGCCGGGGACGCCCTCTATATCCCCTACGGCTGGTGGCATCAGGTGCGCTCGCTGTCGCCGTTCAACGTGCTGGTCAACTACTGGTGGGAGGCCGCACCTGTGCCTGACGCCGCGCCGTCTGAGGCCTTTTTGCACGCCCTGCTGGCCATACGCGACCTGCCTGAGCCCGAACGCAGCGTGTGGCGTAACCTGTTCGCCCACTATGTGTTCGGTGAGAATGGCGACCCGGTGGCGCACCTCACCCCGCGCGACAAAGGCCTGTACGGCCCGCTGGATGCCCCCATGCGTCGCAGGTTGAAACGCCAGATTGTGAAAGCGCTGCAAGATTAAGATGTCACCACGGATAAACTAAACCGTCAGCGCCACGATATCCGCATAGAGCTGAGCGGGGATGCTCACCCTCCCCGTGGCCGCCGTGCGCGCGCGGGCCTCGTAGCGGCGTTGCGACGGCAGGCGCGCCCCCTGCCCCACTATGGCGTCAAACAGCGCCTCGGCCCGGCCCGCATGGTGGGCGTAAGCCCCGCCCATAAAGGTCTCGGGGTCGATGGCCAGCAGCAGCTCGCCGTGATAGGGCGTCGCCCCCTGCCCCGCATCGTAGGCGTAGGATTCCAGACTGAGGAAATCCCCGATCAGCGGCCCGGCCATCAGCTCGATCATGGCCGACAGGGCCGAGCCCTTATGCCCGCCAAAGGTCAGCATGGCCCCGGACATAGCCGCTTCGGCGTCGGTCGTGGGCTGGCCGTCGCTATCGAGCGCCCAGCCTTCGGGGATAGGCTTGCCCGCCCGGCGGTGCAGTTCAATCTCACCGCGCGCCGCGGCACTGGTGGCAAAGTCAAACACAAACGGCTCACCTTCCGGACGCGGCCAGGCAAAGGCCAGCGGATTGGTGCCGAACACGCCCTTTGTGCCGCCATGCGGCGCGACCCAGGCGTGGCTGGGCGTCATGGCCAGTCCTACCAGACCTTGGGCGGCAATGGCTTCGACCTCCGGCCACAGGGCCGAAAAGTGGTAGCAGTGCGTGATGGCCAGCGCGGCAATCCCCTGCGTGCGCGCCTTGTGCGCCAGAAGCGGCAGGCCGCGCGCCAGAGCCAGCAGCGAATAGGCTCCCTGCGCGTCCGCCCGCACCAGCCCCGGTGCCGCGTCGCTGATCAGCGGTTCGGCATTCGACACCTTGCCCGCCCGGCGCGTCGCCACGCACACCAGCAGGCGGTATAGGCCGTGCGAATGGCATTCGTCGCGCTGCCCGGCCAGAATGGTGGCGGTGATCGCCTCGGCATGGGCTTCGGAAAAGCCGTTACCGATCAGGGTGCGCAGACTAAGCGCACGGGCGTCGTCGAGGGTCAGGCTTACGGTCTCGGTCATCTTGTCACTTCGTTTTCGGCAGGGTGTCAGGGCGCGCATTCCACGCCGGAGTCGCTTCGCCTTGCAGGTGGCGGATGAAGAAGTCGTACTGACGGCGCAGGCCGTAATTGACATCGCCCGTATTGCGCAAGGCACCGTGGCCTTCGTTCGGCGCCACGATCAGGTCGAAATCCTTGCGCGATTTGATGAGGGCATTGACCACCTGAAGCGTGGAAGCCGGATCGACATTCATGTCCAGTTCGCCGACGACCAGCAGCAGGTCGCCCTTCAGCTTATGGGCGTTTTCGACCCCCGAAGCGCGGGCATAGCTGGCATCGACGGGCCAGCCCATCCACGCCTCATTCCAGTCGATCTTGTCCATGCGGTTATCGTAACAGCCGGCATAGGCGACCCCGGCCTTGTAGAAGTCAGGATATTCCTCAAGGGCGCTCAGCGTGTTCTGCCCGCCCGCCGAGCCGCCATAGATGCCGACCCGGCTGATGTCGTAATAAGGGTAACGGGCGGCCACCGCCCTGTGCCAGGCGATGCGATCGGGGAAACCCGCATCCTGAAGGTTTTTCCACGCCACATCATGAAAGGCCTTGGAACGGTTCAGCGTCCCCATGCCGTCGATCTGCACCACAATGAAGCCCATATTGGCCAGAGACTGCATGCCGATCACCTTGTCGCCGCTGGAGTGCGGGCCGAAGGGCCAGAAGGTCTTGGGCACAAAGGACGAATGCGGCCCCGCATAGATGTTTTCAATGACCGGGTATTTTGTGTTCGGATCGAAATTGGTCGGGCGCACGATGACGCCCCAGATATCGGTTTTGCCGTCACGACCTTTCGCCGTAAACACCTCCGGCGGTTTGAAGCCCGCCGCCGTCAGGCGCGAAATATCGCCATTTTCGACCGTGGTGACAAGGCTGCGGTCCGCCACCCGGCGCAGCTCCATCACATTGGGCAGGTCCACCCGCGAATAGGTGTCGGTATAGTACTGCATGTCCGACGAGACGCTGACATCGTGATAAGCCGGGGCCGTGGTCAGCGGTGTCAGATTTCTGCCGTCGAAATCCACGCGGTAATAGTGCTGGAAGTACGGGTCTTCGCCCTTACGCCTGCCGTTGGCGGCGAAATAGATCTGGCGCGCCTTGTCATCGACCTTCAGCACCTGACGCACCACATATTCACCCTTCGTGATCTGCGTCTTCACCTGGCCGGTCATGGCGTCGTACAGATAGAGGTGGTTCCAGCCGTCGCGCTCCGACATCCAGATCAGCTCGCGCCCCTCACCCCCCACATCGTAGCTGAAGCGTCGGCTGTAGCTGTTGATGAAGGTGTCCGAGCGGTCCTCGGCCACGACGCGCGTCCGGCCCGTCGCCGCATCGGCCTCGATCAAGCGATAGATCTGATGGCCGCGCTGATCATACTCAAAGCGCAGGCCGCGACTGTCCTTGCGCCAGCTCAGATGGCTCAGCGACAGGGGATTGGGGAAGAGATCGGTGGCAATCTCGATCTGACGGCGCGTCCTGACCTCGAACAGCACGGGCCGGTCGATGTCGATAGGGTCGCCGGGTTTCACATAGAGCTGGGTATCGACCTTGGGCTGCACCTGATCGGGGGGCGAGGAGATGACCCGCACCACTTCGCGGCGAAAGCCCGGCTGGACGCGATAGGCGATGATCTTTTGCGAATCCGGCGACCACTGGATCGATTCCGGATCGTAGAACTGCCCCTGCGACCCGTCGGTGGACAGGCGGATCGTCTCGCCCCCGGCGCCGGGACGGATGACGAGGTTGAAGCCTTCGACAAAGGCCAGCCACTGACCGTCCGGTGAGGGTTTGGGCGTATTGTCAGCCGGTGATCTGAGGTCGCGCACCACGCCGGAAAAGCCGCGATCCTGCCGCCGGTCCACGGTCTTTTCACATAGATAGGCCACGAGATCGCAAGACCACATCGCCTCATCCCAGCGGATAGCGACCTTTTGGCCGCCATCGCTGAACTGCGTCATCGAAAAGGGCGGCGTGAACGGCAGGGTCAGGCCGCTGAACGCCGTGCCCGCCGCCGCATTGAAGGCCGCGGCCAGCCGGTCGTGGTCGAAGGCCACCTGCTTCTGCCCCGTCGCCGCGTCCATACGGATGAACTGAAACCCGCCTGCGACCGTCTTGCGGTAGATGAAGGTCTGCGTGCCATCCAGCCATTGCGCCGGTTCGGCTATATCGCGCGTCAGACCGGACCACGCTTCGCGCAGGCCGATGGCTTTTTCGTAGGCGGTCACGCTGGGGGCAGCCTTGGCGGCCAGTGTCTGCGCCACCGCCCCGGTGGGCATCAGGGCCGTGCTGTTCAGAAGGCTCAGGGCCACAAGGGCCGAAATCCGGACGCAACGCTTCATGACCCTCTGCCCCTTCGCATCACCACAAAAGGGCATTTTGTATATTATATACAAATAAGTCAACCTATCGTGTGGCCCCGGCGTTTTGCCGGAAGCCACCATAAGAAAAGCCGGTCCGGGGGGAGCCGGACCGGCGCAGGCGCGTCGCCAGGAAACCATCAGTTTCCGGCGAGTCGCTGCCCTTTCACATCGAAGGTCGCCTCCGGCAGCGTCACCTCGACCTTCGGGCCGAGAGCATCTGCCGCCGACCCAACCGCCACCGTGTAGGTACCGGCCCTGATCCGCCACAGGCGGCCCGCCGGATCGTAGGTGGCGAGGGTGCGCGGATCGACCGGCACGGTCACGGTGCGGCTCTGCCCCGGTTTCAGCGCCACCTTGTCCCAGCCCGCCAGACGCTTGGGCGCTTCCCAGCCCGCCGCCTGCGGGGCCGCCACATAGATTTGCGGCACATCGGCAGCGGCCCGCTTGCCGGTATTGGCGACCGTGAGGCTGACCGACAGGGTACCGTCGCGCAGATCGGCCTTCAGGCCCTTATAGGCGAATCGCGAATAGGTCAGGCCGTGGCCGAAGGCGAACAGGGGTTTGAGGTTTTGCCGGTCGAACCATTTATAACCCACAGCGGCCCCTTCGATCTCGTAATTGATCTGGGTCACGGGCTTGTCCGGCTGGCCCAGCCCGTCGAGCACCGGTCGCGGCAACTGATCCAGCGACACCGGGAAGGTGAGAGGCAGGCGGCCCGACGGCGACACCGCCCCGGTCAGGACGCGGGCAATGGCCGTCCCGCCCTGCGTTCCCGGATACCAGGCCTCCAGCACGGCGCGTGTCTTCGACAGCCACGGCATCAGCACCGGTCCGCCAGTTTGCAGCACGACGATGGTGTTGGGATTGGCCGCAGCCGCGGCCTCGATCAGGGCGTCGCCGTTCTGATCGAGTTTCAGTGCCGCGTCTATCGCCTCGGCGGTCCATTGGGTGCCGAAAACGATGACCACATCGGCGCTGCGGGCCAGTTCGGCAGCCGCCTTGAGGTCCTTGCCGTCGTCATAGACCACCTCGGCCCTGGTGAGACGCTTGAGCGCGGCCACCGGCGCATCCGGATAATAGGTCACCGGGCCGGGGAAGAATTTGGGCCCCAGGTTGAGATCGGCCACCGGATTGCCGCCGTGGCCATAGACCTGAGACGAACCGCCGCCCGACAGCACGCCACGATCCGCATAGCCACCCAGCACGACGATCTTTCTGGCACTGGCAGCCAGCGGCAGGACGCCCTCGTTTTTCAGCAGCACCATGCCCGCTTCGGCGTCGGCCTGCGACACCTTGCCGTGCGCGGCAAAGTCGATCTCGGCCTCCTTCACCTCGACGGCCTTGTCGAAGGCCCCGGTCGAGAACAGGGCCCACAGGACACGCCGCGCCATGTCATCGAGGCGCGCCTCCGGCACCTGACCGCTGTTGACCGCATCGGCCAGCGCGCCCGCGAAATAGGGGGCCTTGTCGAACGGATAGCCCGATTGCTGATCGAGGCCGGCATTGGCAGCGGGAATGGTCGAATGGGTCGCGCCCCAGTCCGACATGACGAAGCCGCTGAAGCCCCAGTCCTTTTTCAGCACCGTATTGAGCAGGTAATCGTTCTCGCAGGCATAGACGCCATTGACGCGGTTATAGGCGCACATCACGGCCCCCGGCTTGCCGACTTCCAGCGCGTACTGAAAGGCCAGCAGGTCGGATTCGCGCCCCGCCTTGTCCGAAATATTGGCCGAGGCCGAGTTGCGGTGCGTTTCCTGATCGTTGAAGGCAAAGTGTTTGAGCGTCGAAATGATCTGGTTCGACTGGATGCCGCGAATCTGCTCACCCACCATGACCCCGGCCAGCAGCGGGTCTTCGCCGCCATACTCGAAATTGCGGCCATTGCGCGGTTCGCGGGCCAGATTGACGCTGCCCGCCAGTAACACATTGAAGCCCGACAGGCGCGCTTCGCGGCCGATCATCGCCCCGCCGGCAAAGGCCATCTGACGGTCCCAGGTGGCGGCGGTGGCCAACCCCGACGGCAGGGCGGTACGCAGGCGCGGCGCCGGCCCGGCCTGAGAGGCGACACCGATACCGGCATCGGCCTGCCACTGGTTCGGGATGCCCAGACGCGGCACACCGAAGACGAAACCGGCCGATTGCGGACGGGCCTCCGCCGGCATCTTCCACCCCAGACCCGGAATATCGCCGCGCAGGTTCATCCATTCGGCATTGGTGCCGAAATGCCCCATCAGCAGGGCCAGTTTCTCGGTCTGCGTCATCTCCTTCAGCAGGAGCTCGGCGCGCGTATGGGCATCGAGCGCCGTGTTTGTCCACGGCGTTGCCTTGGGCGGCGGCGGGGGCGGCGGCGGGCCGAACTGCGCCAGAGCGGGAGCCGCGGACACAAGCATGGCGCCAAGGGCGACCGTGGCAATGAGAGAGCGCTTCACGAACGTCATCCTGAATTCCCTGTCGATAGGATTATGAGGTCTGGCGAGCCCCCGCTGCCGGGCGCGCGCCAGACGGTCTTTTTTTTGGGCTTATTTTTTGGCCGGAAGGGCCGCCAGATCACCGTCGATCTTCGCCAGAAGGGCGTCGGTCAGGCTGGGGATATAGGCCTGAAGCGCCAGCAGGGTCAGGCCCCGCGCCATACCGATCTGCGGGCTGTTCACCACGTCGGGAATATGTTTGCTCAGCACGGCCTTGGCCGCGGCATCGTCGAGCATATCCCCCAGCGGCGACACCTTGCTGCCGAAATGGCCATCGGCGGTACGCGTCGGCGGCGGCGGCGCGGGCGGCAGGGACGCCGCCGCGGCCGTGACCTCCATGCGCGCCTTCCACGGATCGACCTGACTGACCGGCACGCCTTCGGCGGTGAACAGCATCAGCTCGTCCTTCGCCGCGTCATAGGCCGGCCAGTGGGGCAGGCCCGGGCCGTTGGGATTGCCCGTCTTGGCGAAATTGGCCCAGTAGCTGTTGGTCTGATCGGCGATCTTCGCGTCAGCCGCCGTCAGCTTGTCACCGTACTTGGCCTTGACCGTGTTCATGACATAGGGGATTTCGGTGGCGTGCGGCGTGCCCGTCTTCCATTCCGCCTTCATCGATTCCGCCACGTAGCCGAAGCGGAACTCATAGGCCGGAAGGCCCTGCGCCGCCAGCGTGGCCGCCACGAAGCGCGACGGCTCGACCATGGTTTTGTCCATGGCGATTTCGGTATTGACCTGCTGCAAGGACTTGCTGCCGTCCGGATCGTAGGCGGCGCGCGCCTTGTCGGCCAGCGGACCGAAGGCGGCAAACGCTGCGTCCTTGCTGGGCGCAAAGCCAAAGCCGATATCGGCGGTGACCGCCCCGATCATGAAGGGCACCTTGGCCTGACGCCCGGCCTCATAGACGGCCTGCGGCGAGTCGCTGACGATAACGCCATCGACCATCGGGCCGCCATAGGTCTGCGTGGCCTGACTCATGGTCATCATGCCCAGGCCGTCATTGACATCTTCCGCCGTCAGGCTGCGCAGCGCCGCCAGCGCCTCCGGCCCTGTGCCCTGAATGCCCTTGCGCCGCGCGAAATTGACGCCGAGCGTTTCCGCCGACGGCAGGCCGGGCTTGTCTTCGGACAGGGTGCGGTTGCCCATCAAATTGCCGCGCCCGCCGCCCGACTGCACGATGGCGCGGGCGAACAGGCCCTGCGACTGGGTCGAGGTCATCAGGGTGTGCACCGAACCGCCCCCGGCGGACTCACCGAAGATGGTGACATTGTCCGGGTCCCCGCCAAAGGCCGCGATATTGGCCTTGACCCATTTCAGCGCGGCGATCTGGTCCATATAGCCGTAATTGCCGAGCAGGCCGTTATCCTTATTGTCCTTGGTCAGTTGCGGGAAGCCGAAGAAGCCGAAGCGCCCCAGACGGTAGTTGGCGCTGACCATGATGACGCCCTTGCGGGCGAAGGACGAGCCGTCATAGACCGAAGGCGACGAACCGCCATTGACGAAACCGCCGCCATAGATCCAGAAGATGACAGGCAGTTTGGCGCTCTTGGTGGCCCCGGCCGGACGCCACACATTGACGTACAGACAGTCTTCGGCCGGTTTCGCCCCCAAGGGGGCGGCATCCCCGCCGAACGGCGTCTGCATACAGTCATTGCCGAAGGTGTCGGCCAGCTTGACCCCCGACCATTTGGGGGCGGGCTGCGGCGCACGCCAGCGCAGTTCGCCCAGCGGCGGGGCGGCAAAGCGGATGCCCTTAAACGATTCCACCCCGTCGGCGGTGACCCCTTTCACCGCACCATACACCGTTTCGACCGGCGCCTGTGCGGCCGCCAGAACCGGCAGGGCGGACATTGTCACCGCGCTACCGGCAACCATCGCCAGCGCCATACGGCTGGCGGACATAAGCGACACTTTAGCCATGTTGTTTCCTCGCCTGTGACCCCTGTGGGGTCTTGTTTTTATAGGGTCATCACTGTGGACGCCGTGGCGGCCCGAGCCCAGGTCATCTTCCCGCCCGACAGAGGTGACCGCCCCGAAGGCCCTGCCCCTGCGGCTGAAGCCATCCCCGCTCAACCGTTTCCACGTCCCCACAGCCTGACGAATTAGGATAACGTTGTCAATACGCAGACCATCGACCCTTCGCCCGAACTGAGAGACCATTGAAAGGACGGAGACTTTTGCCCCACAAGGGCGCCGCGCCAAAGACTGACCCGTGCCGCCGACCGTCACCGCCGCCCCGGAAAGACCAAAGAATTCTTAAAAATAAAGTGTTTTAATAAGGTGCTCAGCGATTTTAAGCGCGGGACGCGCACCGGTGACCCGCCCCCTTCGGGCAAGGCTTTTATACGTAAATTACACCTCTCCCCCGTGAAAGCCAGACCCTCGCATCGGTGCCTCGCCTGGGGTCAGGGGAGGCAAAAACCCTTGACGAAGCGCAAAAACCGCGACTATTTGAGACAACGTTGTCCCAAAATATGGCCGTAAACGCCGCTTTTCTGCCCGGCAACGTCCCGGAGCTCGCGCCAGACCGATCGGTGTCCCGCGTGGCTTTCGGCCCACATAAAAGCAATGGCCTGACGTGCGACCCTCTCGCCGGACGGGCTTACACAACAGGGATCTATCATGACACAGACGACCGCTTTACGCGCCAGAACCCTGCGGGCCGCTTCGGCCACCGCCCTGCTTCTGGCCCTCTGCGTGGGGGCGACCCACGCTCAAAACACGCCTCAGGCCCCTGGGCCAAAGCCGTGGCAGGACCGCACCCTCAGCCCCGATCAGCGCGCCAACCTGCTGGACAAGGAACTGACTCTGGATGAGCGCCTCGGCCTGCTGCACGGCCCGATGGCCATCCCCTTCTTCCCCGGCATGAAGCTACCCGAAGGGGCCATCGGCTCGGCGGGCTATATCGCCGGTGTGCCGCGCCTCGGCATTCCGGCGCAGCAGGAAAGCGACGCGTCTCTGGGCGTCACCAATCCCGGCAATGTGCGCCCCGGCGACACGGCCACCGCCCTGCCCTCCAGCCTGCTGCTGGCGGCCACCTTCAATACCGACCTGGCCTATAAGGGCGGCGTCGTGGTGGGTCAGGAAGCGCGCTCGCGCGGCATCAATGTGCAACTGGCCGGCGGGGTCAATCTGGCGCGGGATCCGCGCGGCGGGCGCAATTTCGAATATGCGGGCGAAGACCCGCTGTTGGCCGGGCACATCGCCGGGGCGGCCATCAAGGGCATCCAGAGCCAGAACCTGATCGCCACCATGAAACATTTTGCCGTCAATGATCAGGAGACGGGCCGCAACTTCGCCAACAGCGTCATTTCCGAAGCCGCTATGCGCGAATCCGACCTTCTGGCCTTTCAGATCGCGCATGAGGTGGGTCAGCCGGGCTCGGTCATGTGCGCCTATAATCTGGTCAACGGGGCCTATGCCTGCGGCAACGACTTCCTGCTCAACAAGGTTCTGAAGACCGACTGGGGCTTCAAGGGCTATGTCATGTCGGACTGGGGGGCGGTCAAGGCGACGGATTTCGCGCTCAAAGGTCTCGATCAGCAGTCGGGCGAACAGCTCGACAAGCAGGTGTGGTTCGGTGATCCGCTGAAGGCCGCCGTGCAGACCGGGGCCGTGCCCGCCAGCCGCGTCTCCGACATGAGCCGCCGCATCCTGCGCTCGATGTTCGCCGCCGGTCTGTTCGACGCGCCGCCCGCAGTCAACGTCGATCGCGCCGCCAATGCCGAGGTGTCGCGTCAGACGGCCGCCGAAGGCATCGTCCTGCTCAAAAACGAGGGCAACCTCCTGCCTCTGGCCGCCAGCGCCAAAACCATTCTGGTGGTCGGCGGCCACGCCGATGCGGGCGTCCTGTCCGGCGGCGGCTCGTCTCAGGTCACCGCCGACGCGGCACAGATCGCCCTGCCCGTCGGTGGCGAAGGCATGATGGCGGCCTTTAACCGCATGAACTTCCACCCCTCTTCGCCGCTGAAAGCGCTCAAGGAGCGTCTGCCGCAGACGACCGTCCGCTTCGACACGGGCCGCTATGCCGCCGAAGCGGCGCGCAAGGCCAAAGAGGCCGATCTTGTGATCGTCTTCGCTAATCAGTGGATGGCCGAAGGCGACGACGCCCCGGACCTCAGCCTGCCGAACGGTCAGGACGCCCTGATCGCGGCTCTGGCCGAAGCCAATCCGAAGACGGTCGTGGTGCTGCAAACCGGCGGGGCCGTGGCCATGCCGTGGCTGAAGCAGACCCCGGCGGTGGTCGAAGCGTGGTATTCGGGCGACCGCGGCGGCGAAGCCATTGCCGATGTGCTGACCGGTAAGGTCAATCCGTCGGGCCACCTGCCCGTGACCTTCCCCACGGCCATCACCCAGTATCCGCGCGCCGAGCTGCCGGGTCTGGGCCTGCCGGACGGTCAGGTCTTCGACGTGCGCTATGACGAAGGGTCCGATGTCGGCTATCGCCGCTTTGCCGCACTGGGGCAAAAGGCGCTGTTCCCCTTCGGCCATGGCCTGTCCTACACCACATTCGCCTACAGCGATGTCAAGGTGACGGGCGGCGACACCCTGAGCGTCAGTTTCAAGGTCACCAATACGGGCAGCGTGCGCGGCAAGGACGCGCCGCAGGTCTATCTCAACCGTAGGCCGGACGGCCCGGCCAAGCGTCTGATCGCCTTCTCCAAGGTCGATCTAGCCCCCGGTCAGAGCACCACCGTCACCCTCTCCGCCGATATGCGCCTGCTGTCGCGTTTTGATGCGAAGGCGCAGAAGTGGGTACAGCCCGCCGGTCGCTATGAGATCACCGTGGCCCAGGACGCCGAGGATACCGGCCTGACCGCCAGCGCGCAGATGAAGGCCGCCACCCGCAAACCTTAAAAGAGCAGAACCCGCAGCGGATGTCGGGCCAGGGTCTGACATCCGCTCCGGGCATAAAAGGCGTTTACTTCGTCTGAGAACAGAGGAAAAATATATCTCCTCCACCCTGCGCGGCCTCATGAGAAAACTGACCATTATTGATATTGCGCGGGAGGCGCAGGTCTCCATCAAAACGGTCTCGCGCGTGCTCAATCATGAAACCGGCGTCGGGGCCGCCACGCGCGCCCGCGTGCAGGCGATTGTCGATGCGCACAATTTCAAGCCCAATGCCGCCGCGCGGTCTCTGCCCGGCTCGCGCAGCTATCTGGTCGGGCTGCTCGTCTTCAGTGACGAAATCCACTACTACTACAGCGCCTTGCAAACGGGGGTGCTGCGCGCCGCGCGCCGTCACGGCTATCACATGATCATGGAGTCGTGCCGGGATATGGAGACGGAGGACCGGCAGAGCGTGCTGCGCCGGCTCGGCTCGTCGCGCTTCGATGCCCTCGTCGTGCCGCCCCCCATGTGCGACAGCCCCTTCATTCTCGATATTATCGAGGAACTGGGCATCCCCTATGTGCGCATCGCCCCGCGCGTCGCGCTGGAACGCTCCTCCTTCATCTACATGAACGACACGGAGGCCGCCGAACAGGTCATGGCCCACCTGTGGGAACTGGGCCACCGGCAGATCATGTATGTCGGCTTTCAGGAAACGGGGGCCAGTATCGACCGCTATGACGGTTATACGCGCTTCTTCCGAGAAAAGGGCTGTGTGCCGCCCTATCCGCTGATCACGGTCAGCAATGCCACGGCCAAAGGCGCCATCGAAACCGGCGAAACCCTGCTCAGGCAGGCCGACCGCCCGACGGCCATCTTTGCGGGCAGCGATCTGGTCGCCTTCGGTCTGATGACCGCCGCCGCGAAATTCGGCCTGTCCATTCCGGCCGACCTGTCGATAGTGGGCTTCGACGACAGCCCAGGTGCCGAAAGCGTCTGGCCGCCCCTGACGACCATCCGTCAGCCGATAACCGATATGGGCGAACGCGCGGTCGATATTCTGGTCAAGGGGCTGGGCGGTGATCTGGCCGTGCGGACCAAGGAAGCGCACCGGCTGGAGTTCAGCCTGATCGTGCGCGGCACCACCGCCCCACCCGCTCACTGACCCAGCGGGCGCAGCGTAAAGCCATAACTCAGCGGCGCATTGGGGATGCGGTATTTGACGTGCGGACGCCCGACCGTATTCCACCCCGTATCGCCGCCCACACCCGTCTGAAGCGCGTCGATCATCAGCGTACCGTCGCCATGCGGCGCGATGTCCGACGAGTGGCGCTGCCCCACCGGCTGCTGATAGAGGTCCTCAACCGGGAAGGCCAGGGCATTGGCCGACAGGGGCTGATGCCCGGTGACGCGCACCCCCTGCCCCGTCGCCGTGGTCAGGGCCATCCAGCGCACATCCGTCTTGTTTCCCGACTCCTGCGGGCGGATGTAATTGTGGTACTGATCGGCCACCTTGCCCTGATAGAGGCCGATGGCCGCCCCGGTCTTGCGATCAGCATAGGATTCCTGCGGCCCGCGCCCGTACCACTGCAGATCGGTCAGAGCGGGGTTGGTCGCAAACTTCAGGCCGACGCGCAGCGGATCGGGCAGGTCGTCACGCAGCGGCACATAGTCGGCCTTCACATCCAGCGTGCCGTCGCCATAGAGGTGCCAGGTGGTCGTAAAGCGCACCGATCCCGCCCCGACGCGCCAGCCGACCTTGACGTCGCCCGCATCCGACACCTCCAGCGTTTCCAGCGTGCGCTTTTCGCTAAGGGTCTTCCAGATGGCGTGACTGGTCACCACGCCCGTGCCAATATCATTATCGGTCGGCCCGCGCCAGAAATAGGGCGTACCGCCGCTCAGCAGCACCTGCCCGTTGACGGCATAGGCGCTCAGCAGGCCGGTCTTGGCATCGAGCGTCAGGCGCGACGGCCCGGCGCTCAGTTCGACGGTTGCCGCCGTCCGGGTGACTTTCACCGGCCCGCTGGCGGTCAGGGCCGCCGGGCGCGCTGTCTGAAGGACAAACTGCGTCCAGCCCATCGAACTGCCTTTCGGCACGCCCGGCATACGGTCATCGGCGGCCACGGCCGAAACGGTCAGCACATATTCGGCTGCCGGGTCATAGCTTATGGTACCGAGATCGAGCGGCACCGTCGCGCGGCCTGCCGCCGGGGCATTGACGCCCGTCAAGGTGCGGGTCTTCACCGTCACCCCGTCCTTTTCGAGTTTCCAGCCAAAGGCATAGCCGGACAGGTCAATCAGGTCGTTGCGGTTGACGACAGTTAGCGTCCCCGTTTTGGGATCGCCTTCGAACACCACCGGCGAATAGACCTTCTGAAGCTCGTAATATTCCGGGTCCGGCGTGCGGTCGGCCTGCACCACGCCGTCGCCGATGGTCGAGTCGTCTTCCCACTCGCCCTTGGGGAAGTCGAAGCCCTGCGCCCAGTAGTCGCGACCCTTGTCGTCCTTGCGGATAACCGCCTGATCGACCCAGTCCCAGATAAAGCCGCCTTGCAGCTTCTTATAGGCGCGGATCGTCTCCCAGTAGTCTTCCAGATTGCCCAGACTGTTGCCCATGGCGTGGGCGTATTCGCACTGGATCATCGGCTGGCTGTAGCGGTTGTCCTGCGCATAGTCGGCCATCTTGACGGGGCTGTCGTACATGGGGGCGTAGATATCGACATAGGCATTGGGGCGGTGCTCCTCGCCGATCGTGCCATAGCCCAGAAAGTTGAGCAGGCGAGTCTTGTCGTGCGCCCGCACCCATGCGGCCGCACGCTCAAAGGCCGGGCCAATGCCCGCCTCATTGCCCAGCGACCAGAAGACGACCGAGGTGACATTCTTGTCGCGTTCGACCATGCGCGACACGCGGTCGAGGTGCGCCGCGTACCAGTGCGGCTTATAGCCCAGTTGCGCCTTGTAGCGCTGATTGATGTCGGCGATCATGGCCATATAGGTATGGCTCTCGATATTGGCCTCATCCATCACATAGAGGCCGTATTCGTCGGCCAGATCATAGACGTGCGGATCGTTGGGATAGTGCGACATGCGCAGCGCATTGACGTGCGCCTGCTTCATCAGCTCCATGTCCCTGCGCGTCGTTTCCGGCGACACGACGCGGAAGGTATGGGGGTCGTGCTCGTGGCGGTTGACGCCCTTGATCATGACGCGCTTGCCATTGACCTGCACCTCGCCATCGCGGATTTCAATGGTGCGGAAGCCGATCTTTTTCGAGGTGGCCGAGACCAGAGCGCCTTTGGCGTCACGGTATTCGATGACCATGCGGTAGAGGTTCGGCGTCTCCGCCGACCATTGTCTGACGTTTTTGATCGTGCCCGACAGGTGCGCCGGCTTGTCCGTAGTGGCGCGCCCTCTGGCCGTCAGCACCACAGCCTTACCGTCATAAAGGGTGGCGGTGATGGTCCCCGCCCCCTTGACCCCTTTCAGTTCGGCCTCCAGCGCGAAGACGCCGTCCGTATAGGTCTTGTCGAGCAGAGCCGTGACCGTATAGTCGCCCAGCCGCGTTTTGGGCTCGGCATAGAGATAGACCGAGCGCTCGATGCCCGACAGCCGCCAGAAGTCCTGATCCTCCAGATAGGAGCCATCGGCGTAGCGATACAGTTCGATGCTGATGGTGTTCTTACCCGCCCGGACATAGGGCGTCAGGTCGAATTCCGACGGCAGTTTGGAGTCTTCGGAATAGCCGACCTTCTGCCCATTGACCCAGATATAATAGGCCGCCCCCGCCGCACCGATATGCAGGAAGACGTCCTTGCCGCGCCAGTCGGGCAGGTCGAAGTCGCGGCGATAGGACCCGACCTCGTTCACCTCGTGGCGCACATAGGGCTGATTGGCCCCGAACGGATAGCCGGCCCCGCTGAACAGTGGCACGCCATAGCCTTGCGCCTGAAGGATGCCGGGCACCTGCACCGTGCCCCAGCCGGAGACATCGAAGTCGGGCTTATAGAAGTCCACCGGGCGGCTTTCCGGCGTTTTGGACAGGGTAAATTTCCAGGTGCCGTCGAGCGTCAGATAGTTGGCCGAAGCCGCCATCTGCCCGGCCACAGCCTTTTCCACGCTCTCATAGTTGAAGAAGGTCGCCTTCATCGGCAGGCGATTGACCGCCATGACTTCGGGCTGCTCCCACTCGGCGCGACCGGTGACATCGGGCGGCGGAGCCTCGGCTATGGCCTTCAGCTCTGCCGCCGTCTGAGCCTGCCCCGGCGTTACCGCCACAAGCGCCAGACACGACACCGATACCGCGTACAGGACGCCCCGCGCCCCCACCTTGCTGACCATGATCTGCCCTTATTCGTCGTTTTCGGGCAGATTATTATACGGTATACAATATGGCAATGGTAGAATCTAGAGCTCAATCCCATAAAGTGGATAGCACTTTTCGGAAAATTTGCGCGACCCAACAAAAACTTAGAGCCATTTGGCGGCTCAACTGAGCCGACGAATGCTCTAAGTCTTCGGTTCTGCCTCCCGAAGACGGATCAAAAATGCCTGTCTCTGACGCTCCATATTGGCCTTGACCTCTTCATGCGTTACCCACACTGCGTCAGGGGCGTTGGCCTCTTTGAGAGCCGCCTCGACCTCAGCGCGGAATTCTGACTCATATGCGGACATGTTGAGCTTCTCCTCACAACCGGTCGATGGCCGGTTGTGGCTCCGTAAACCATTTCGCCCCTGATTCCGTGACATACATATGGTCTTCCAGACGGATGCCGAAGCGCTCCGGCACCACGATCATCGGCTCGTTGGAAAAGCACATGCCGGGCGCCAAGGGCGTCTGGTCGCCGCGCACCAGATAGGCCGGTTCGTGGATGCTCAGGCCAATCCCGTGGCCCGTGCGGTGCGGCGTGCCCGGCAACTGATAATCCGGCCCCAGCCCGTGCTTTTCCAGAATGGCGCGCGCCGCGTAATCGACGCTCTCGCACGGCTTGCCCACCTCGACAGCGGCAAAGGCGGCGGCCTGCGCCTCCTTTTCGATGTCCCAGATGCGCTGCTGTTCCGCCGTCGCCTGCCCATAGACATAGGTGCGGGTGATGTCGGACGTATAGCCCTGCACGTAGCAGCCCGTGTCGATCAGGACGAGGTCGTTTTCGCGCAAGGTCTGCACCCCCGGCAGGCCGTGCGGATAGGCGGTGGCGTGACCGAACTGCACGATGACGAAGCTGTTGCCCGCCGCCCCCATCTTACGGTGTGCGGCTTCGATAAAGTTGATCACCTCGGTCGTGGTGATGCCCTCTTTCAGGATGCGCTCCGTAGCCCGGTGCACGGTTTCGGTCATCGACTTGGCCTGCTGCATCAGGGCCAGTTCCGCCGCCGATTTATACATGCGGCAGCCATTGATCACCGCCGAGGCCTCGCGCACCTCAAGGCCGGTTTCGCGCATCAGGCGGCTGACCATTTCGAAGCTGATCGCCGGATCGACGGCCAGCACACCGCCGCCCAGGTCCTGCATGGCCGATCGGATCAGGGCGTGCGGGCTCTCGTCCTCCTGCCACAGGCGCAGTTCCGCCGGAATCTTCAGATCGGCCTCCAGCGACCCGCGCTCGAAATAGGGGCAGATGATCAGCGGCTCGCCATCGACGGGCAGCAGCATGGCGACCAGACGCTCCGACGCCCCCCACGGCACCCCGGCGAAATAGCGCAAAGACGCCCCCGCCCCGATCAGCAGCGCCTTCGCGCCCATATCGCGCGTCAGCCGCCGCGCCTTGTCCAGACGCGCCTGGTATTCGTAATCGTCAATCGCCGCCGCCGCGACCGGCGGGCTTAGCGTCGCCAGTTCGGCCTCGATGGTGGAACCGCCAATGCTCATATCCGTATCCTTTACGCAAAACGCTTGATATCAAAGGCCTGCGGGCCCGTGCCGCTTTCGACCATGGCGGCGACGATCTCGCCGGTGAGAGGCCCGAGCGTCAGGCCCAGATGCTGATGCCCGAAGGCATAGTAGAGATTCTGCGCCTTGTCGCTGCGGCCGATCGCGGGCAGATAGTCCGGCAGGGTGGGGCGTATGCCCATCCATTCCGCCACCTCGCTATCCATCGGCAGGCCCAGTTCGCTGACGTGTTGCCGCAGCCTCTGCCACTTGCGCGCGTCCGGCGGGGCATCGGGCCGGTTCAGTTCGACAAAGCTGGCGGCGCGCAAACCGCTCTCAAAGCCCGTCACGATCATCGAACGGTCCTCGAACACCACGGGCGGCATCCCGGCGGGCCAGCCGTGCCGGGCACTCTGGATGTGATAGCCGCGCTCAGCGATCAGCGGCACCGCGTGCCCGATCCCTTCCATCAAAGGCTTTGAGCGCGCCCCGGCACAGATGATCACCGATTCCGCCGCCCGCATCAGGCCGTCATCGCTTTCGACCTGCGCATGGCCGTCGCGCAGGCTCAGCCCCACCGCCTTTTGCCGCACGACCTGCCCGCCTGCCGTAAGAAACGCCGCCTCCATCTGGGCCAGCAGGCGCGCATTATCGGCGACCTGACCCGTATTCTCAAAACGGATGCCGCCGTGCAGGGGGCGCGGCGTCAGGGCCGACACCGCCGCCCTTTCGTCCGGGGTGAGGACGTGGAAACGCGCCGAACCGGTATCCGTCTCGCGCCAGGCGGCCAGACCGGCCTTTGCCGACGCCTCGCTCTCCCAGACCACATAGTGGCCGTCTTCGCAGATCAGGTCGGGCGCACCCAGCGACTGCACCAGCCGCCGCCACGCCGGCATGGCCTCGCCCATCAGCGCCGACAAGGCGGCCTTGCCGTGGGCAAAGCGGGCCGGGGCGGCTGCGGCCATCAGCCGCAGACCAAAGGGTAACCACGCCGCAACACCAGCGGCGGGAAAAGACAAGGCCCCGCCGCGTGCGAACCAGCGCCGCCATGCGCTGCGAATCAAACCCCACGACGCCAGCGGCTCCACCTGTTCGATAGCAATATGGCCCGCATTGCCGTATGATGCCCCCTTCCGGGGGGATTCCGGATCAAGCACTGTCACGTCACCGCGGCGTTTCTGGAGTTCCAGGGCGACGGACAAACCGACGATTCCGCCCCCGACAATGATGACCCTAGACAAATGCACGTTCCTTCTTGCGCCGCATCATCGCATATTGTATACGGTATATATTCTTACGCAAGCAGTTGGAGTAAACAATGAATGTCGATTGGCGCGGCGTGTTTCCGGCGGTCACCACACAATTCAAAGAAGACCTATCCATTGACGTGCCGGAAAGCCAGCGCGTAATTGACGACCTGATCAAGGACGGCGTGACCGGCATTATCGCGCTCGGCACCTGCGGCGAGAACAATTCGCTGGAACCCGACGAAAAGCGTATGCTGCTGTCGGCCATCGTCGAAGTCGTCAACGGTCGCGTCCCGGTCGTCGTCGGCACCTCCGAACTGACCACGCCGCGCGCCGTCGCCTTTGCCCGCGACGCCGAAACAATCGGTGCCAATGGCCTGATGCTGCTGCCGGCCATGGTCTATGTGCCGAAGACGAATGAGCTGGTTGAGCACTTCACGCAGGTGGCCAATGCCACCGCCCTGCCGATCATGCTCTACAACAACCCGACCGCCTACCGCGTCAATATCGGCAATGATGCGCTCGAAGCGCTGCGCCCGGTGAAGAACATCGTGGCGATCAAGGAATCCGCCGCCGATACGCGCCGCTTCACCGACGTCTATAACGCCTTTGGCAGCCGCTATTCGATCTTCGCCGGCCTCGACGACGTGGCCTATGAAGGCCTGCTGCTGGGCGCGCAGGGCTGGGTGTCGGGCCTGACCTCGGCCTTCCCGCACGAATCCGTCATGCTGGTCAAGGCGCTGGAAGCGGGCGACACCAAGACCGCGCTCGAAATCTATCGCTGGTTCCTGCCGCTGCTGCACCTCGATGCCGAGCACGATCTGGTGCAGTCGATCAAGCTGGCCGAGCAGGTCATGGGTCGCGGCTCCGAGCGCGTGCGGATGCCGCGTATGCCGCTGATCGGTGAGCGCCGCGCCCAGATCATCAAAATGGTCGAAGAGGCCGCTGCCTCGCGCCCGTCGCTGAGCATCAACAAGGCGGCGTAAGCACCTCCAGACCGCTACGCGGTCTGGTCCGCCTCCCCGCACAGCGGGGAGGTATAAAATCCGCGCCGGAACGACGGGCCGCCGTTGAGCCTTTTTCGCTTAGGTTAAGTCGAAATCGGCTCAACTTTTTGGTAGTCGCGCAATTTTTCCGAAAAGTGATGCCACTTTATCGGATTGCGCTCCGGTTCCGGCGCGTCCTTATTGATTTACATGAAAAAGTATCCCGATTTATCGGGAGACTTTTTTATGAGGCCCCCTATGCGTCACACCTTCTTCTGCATTGATGGTCACACCGCCGGTAATCCGGTGCGTCTGGTGGCGGGCGGTGCGCCGCTGCTGCGCGGCACCAGCATGTCCGAACGGCGGCAGGACTTCCTGACCCGCTTCGACTGGATCCGGACCGGACTGTGTTATGAGCCGCGCGGTCACGACATGATGTCGGGCGGCTTCCTCTATCCGCCGACGCGCGAGGACACCGACGCCGGTATCCTGTTTATCGAAACCTCCGGCTGCCTGCCCATGTGCGGCCACGGCACCATCGGCATGGTGACCTTCGCGCTGGAAAACGGCCTGATCACGCCGCGCACGCCGGGCAGGCTGAAGCTCGAAGTGCCCGCCGGGCTTATCGACATCGACTATAAAACCGACGGCCCCAGGGTGACGGCGGTCAGGATCACCAATGTCCCGGCCTATCTGGCCAAAACCGGTATTGAGATAGACGTGCCGGACTTCGGCGCGATCACGCTCGATGTCTCTTACGGCGGCAACTACTACGCTATTATCGAGCCCACCCAAGACGGCCCCTATACCGGCCTCGACGCTCTGGGGGCCGCGCGCCTCATCGAACTGAGCCGCACCATCCGCGCCCTGGTGCGTGAGGTCTATGAGCCCGTGCACCCGCTCGACCCGACCATTCGCGGCGTCAGCCACGTCCTGTGGGCCGACGCCCCCAAAAACGCGGAGGGGGACGCGACGCCCGCCCACGGTCGCAACGCGGTCTTTTACGGCGAACGCGCCATCGACCGCTCGCCCTGCGGCACCGGGACCTCTGCGCGGCTGGCGCACCTGCACGCCACGGGCCGCCTGAAGGTGGGAGAGCCCTTTATCCACCAGAGCTATATCTGTAGCCGCTTTACCGGCGTGGTGACGAAAGAGGTCGATCTCAACGGTCAGCCCGCCATCATCCCGTCCATCGAAGGCTCGGCGATCTCAACCGGCTTCAACACGATCTGGATCGACCGCGAAGATCAGTTCTGGGACGGTTTTCAGGTCGTCTGACCGCTCAGCCCCCTCACTCCGTCAACGGAGCGGGCCGCGGATAGCCGTTGCCCGCTCCGGGCGTTTGTGACAAAGGGTTTGCGGCTCACATTATACGCAGAATCAGGTTACAGATATTGACTTGTTAGCGTTAGCGACACAATGTTACCAGAAGCGTATAACATATAAACCCAAACAAGAGTTCCCCATGGCGCTGGTCGTTCAAACGCTCTCCGAACAGATCTTTACCCTCGTCCGGGACCGGATCATTTCCGGGTCCCTGCCCGTGGAGGTCGCCATCCGTCAGGACGCCCTGGCGGCGGAGCTGGGGGTCAGCAAGATCCCTCTGCGTGAGGCGCTGGTGCGTCTGGAGCAGGAAGGCCTCCTCAGCTCTCAGGCCAATCGCGGTTTCTTCGTGCGCCCCATGACCGCCTCTGAGGCCGAAGAAGTCTATGCCCTGCGCCTGAAGATCGAGCCGGAAGCCGTGGCGCAGGCCGCCGCCCTGGCTACGCCCGCCGACCACAAGGCGGCCCGTGAGGCGCTGGAGGCGCTGGACCGTGCCGCCTCGGAAGATCACAAGAGCGAAGTCGGTCGGCTGAACCGCGCCTTCCACCTGTCGCTGGTGCGCCCGCTGGGCCGTCAGGTGACCTTGCAGATCATCGAACGCCTCAACATCATCGCCGAGCGCTACGTCTCCAAGCACCTTGAGCCCGCCGGCCGCGACGACCGCGCGCATCAGGAACACTCCACGCTTCTCGATCTGTGGATGCGCGGCAAGGGCGAAGAGGCGTCCGAACTGATGCACGCGCATATCGCCGAAACGCTCTACGATCTGCGCAAGGAATTCGAGAACGACAAGCGGGCCTGATACCCAGGGTCATTGAAAATGACTCTGGGTATGCCTTCGTTGGTATGCCCCCCCCCAGCGCAGCAAAACCGTCACACTCGAACGGTAAGAAGCTCCCGTTTCCGGGAGCTTTTTTCATGCGTCTGCCCTGTCTTGCCTTGACCATTCTGATCGCTCTCACCGGCCGCGTCCACGCCGAAGAGGCGCGCGCCTGGCTGGCCGGGGATCACCATGTCCACAGCCGCTTTTCCGGCAAGCGCGCCGAAGACGGCACCTATGTGCTGGGCAAGGACGGCATCTACACCCTGCCCGACAATGCCCGCCACGCCCGCCAGTACGGCCTGAGCTGGGTCGTGCTGATCGACCACGGTGGCGAAGGCCTGTCGAAACTGCGCTACGAACAGGCCTATCCGGAGTTTTTACAGGCGCGTCAGGCAGTGCCGGACCTGATCCAGTTCTTTGGTATGGAACTCGATACGCCGGGCGGCGACCATTCGAGCCTGATCATGGCCATCGACCCGCAGGAGGCCGAGACGCTGCGCCATCTCGAAAGCACCTATGCGGCCCATGAAACGAAAGACCCGGCCCGTGACGACCCGGCGCGCATGATCGCGGCGCTGGCCGAGATGCAGGGGCTGACCCCCCGCCCGCTCGTCATCGCCAATCACCCGTCGCGCGGCGCGTCTTCGCCCGATGGCTATGGCCGCCATACGCCGCAATCCCTGCGCCGATGGATGGACACCGCCCCCGACGTCGCCATCGGCATGGAAGGCGCGCCGGGCCATCAGGGGGCCAGCCTCAAGATCGGGGCGACGCCCGACACCCTGCGCAAGCGCGGCTATTACGAGCAGTCGCCGACCTATGGCGGGTTTGACGCCATGACGGCGCGCTTGGGCGGCGTGTGGGACGGACTTCTGGGCGAAGGCCGCCACTTCGTGGTTACCGCCACCTCGGACTCGCACCGCAATGTCGCCGACGGCGGCGAAGACTTCTGGCCCGGTCAGTACGCCAAGACCTGGGTCAAGGCGCGCAAGGACCCGGCGGACATTCTCGACGGCCTGCGCAAGGGCCGCGTCTTCGTGGCCACCGGCGATCTGGTCAGCGAACTGGATATGGACATCGCCGGGGCCAATCTGGGCGACACGGCAGAGGTCAAAAAGGGCCAGACGGTGCGCGTCTCGGTACGCCTGCGCACGCCCGCCGGGCCGAACGCCCACGGCGATCACCCGCAATTAGAGCGCGTGGACCTGATCATGGGGGACGTGACCGGACAGGTGGCTGAGCGCAACCCAACGACCCGCGTGGTGAAGAGCTTTACCCCCGCCGACTGGACGCGCGAGGGGGAGGTCATCACCCTGAACTGGGCCTTTACCGCCACCACCGACGCCTATCTGCGTCTGCGCGGCACAGCGACCGATGAGGCCGAGCCCCTGCCCGATCCGCTGGGTGAAAACCCGTGGCCGGACCTGTGGGTCTATGGCAGCCCGGTCTATATCGAGGTGCGGTAAACCCGTATGGAGCGGGATGATTTTAAAATAGAAGCCTCATCCCGCTCAAAATTTTTTTGTTTTATCGCGATATTTTTGTCGAAAACCGCTCACACTTTTCGACATATCGCTCTAAACAGCGCGCTCGTGCGTAGAACGCGCATGACCCAGACACCCGACCCCTCCGATACGCCCGCCCCCGAAATCGCCGCCTGCGGCACGGTCTGCCGCGAGGGCCTGACCGTCTATTTCGATGGGTCCTGTGCCCTTTGTTCCACCGAAATCCGCTACTATTCGGCGCGCGCGAGCGAAGCCCTGCGCTTTGTCGATGTGGCCGACCACGCGGTGACGCCTGAGCCCGACCTGCCGCGTGAGGCGGCGCTGAAACGCCTGCACGTGCGTCAGCCCGATGGCTCGCTACTGTCCGGGGCACAGGCCTTCATCGCCATCTGGTCGCAGGTGCCCGGCTGGCGCTGGCTGGCGCGGCTGGCCCGCCTGCCCGGCGTGGCGTGGTGTCTTGAGCGCGCCTACCGCGCCTTCCTGCCCGTGCGTCCCACCCTGTCGCGCCTCGCCCGCGCTTTGGGGGCCCGACCGGTGCGCTAGATCATAATGTTTTTGGCAAAAACATTATGATCTCGCATTTTTTTGCCCCTCGCCGGGTACGGGCTCCGCCACCTTGGCCGCCGCCGCAATGGCGGCTTGAGCGGAATGATTTGAAAGAAATCCTTCCGCTTTAGTCTTCTAATCTAAACGTCGCCACGCGCCGTATAGGTATCCAGAAGCGCTTCTGATTTCGAGTTTATCGCCACGTTCGGCATCCCCCAACAGACGGAGACTAAACCCATGATTAAGCGCAATCTATTGCATAAGCTGACCATCGCCCTCTTGGCCACCAGCCTGACCCTGCCGGCCGCCGCCATGGCCCACGATCACGGCGCCAAGCCCACCACGACCATCGTCGAGACCGCCGCCGGCAATCCGAACTTCAGCACGCTGGTCGCGGCGGTGAAGGCCGCCGATCTGGTCGGCACCCTGTCCGGTCCCGGTCCCTTCACGGTGTTTGCCCCGACCAATGCCGCCTTCGACGCCCTGCCGCAGGGCACGGTTGCCACGCTGCTGAAGCCGGAAAACAAGGCCAAGCTGACCAAGGTCCTGACCTATCACGTCGTCGCCGGTAAGGTGAAGGCCGCCGACCTGATCGCCGCCATCAACGCCCATAATGGCAAGTACACCATCACCACCGTCAGCGGCGATACGCTGGTTGCCTCGCTGTCGGGCGGCAAGGTGCTGCTGACCGACGAAGCGGGCGGTGTGGCCACCGTCACCACAACCGACCTCTATCAGAAGAACGGCGTCATACACGTCATCGACAAGGTCGTTCTGCCGAAATAACCCTGCCTGTACAGAGGTCCGGAGCTGCGTTCCGGACCTCTTTTCTGTCCGCCCGGAAAGGTCACGCAATGGATATCATCGTCAATATCGCCATCGGCCTGTCCCTGCTGGTCGTGCTGGCGACCTTCATCATGGGCATGTTCGCCTTTGCCCAGAACGGCAAGGAGGCGGGCGCCAGGCTCAACAAGGCGATGGAATGGCGCGTGCGTACCCAGATTATCGCCATCGGCATCCTGATCCTCAGCATGGCGATCAAGGCCGGGTCGTGACGTTTTCCGGAATTGGAAGGTCAATCTTGTCGGTTCGTTAACATGACAATGTTATCAAAAGGCGGGGTAACCTGTCTGCCGATTGCCTATGCCCAACCTGTTCCGCTCTGTTTCGTACCACCCGCACCTTTTGCGTCAGGCCTATCGCACCCTGGGACCGATGCTGGTGGTCAATCTGGCCTGCGTGCTCGGGACCAGCCTTCTGCTCGACGTTGGAAACCATCCTCTGCTGTTTGGATGGGTGGTGGTGCATATAACGGTCATCCTGATCCGCGGCGGCTCGTGGGCGCGTTTTCATCAGGACAAGCGTAACTGGCGGCGCAAGAGCGATTATCAGTCCTGGAAGGCCAGCTACACGGCGGGCCTGCTGGTGTCCGGCAGCCTGTGGTCGGCTCTGGCCCTCTATCTGTTTGCCAAACATCCTGAGACGGCCTCCGTCGAAGCGCAGTACGCCGTCCTGATCATCCTGTCGGCGCTGGCGGGCGGCGCCACCGGGGTTACCTCCAGCTTTGCGCGCGCCGGCAGCGTCTATATCGGCCTGCTGCTGCTGCCCGCCTCCCTGACCCTCCTGACCCACGACCACATACATCGCACCCTGGGCCTGCTGGGCCTGATCTTCTGCGGCGTCATGCTGGTGACGCTTCGCGGCAATCATCGCCTGCTGGTGCGTAATCTCACTCTCGAAGACCGCAATCTCAGCCTGATCAAGCAGCTCAGCGAGGTCAATCACGCGCTGGAGGAAAAGGTGATCGAGCGCACCGAGAGTCTGGCCAGACTGGCGCATACGGACAAGCTGACGGGCCTTCTCAACCGTTACGGCCTGTTCGACTGGCACCAGAAGCGCCTGGCGCACGCACCAACCAGCCGCACGGCCGTCTTCTTCCTCGATCTCGACCGTTTCAAGCAGGTCAATGACGCCCTCAGCCACGAGGCCGGCGACAAGGTGCTGAGCGCCATCGCCCGTCAGATCGAGGCGGTGGCCCCGGCGGACGCCCGGCTGGCGCGCTGGGGCGGTGATGAGTTTGTTCTGGCCTGCCCCGTTAACGGCGACCTCAACGACCTTGTCGATCAGGTCTCCGACGCCGTGTCGCACGCCGTCGATATTCCGCTGAACATCGAAGGCACCGACCTCAAACTGGGGGTCAGTATCGGCTGGGCCTGTCATCCCGACCATGACAAGACCTTCCCGGACATCATCCACGCTGCCGATCTGGCCACCACCGAGGTCAAGCGCAGCGGCCGCGGCCGGACGCTGGCCTTTGACGAAACCTTTGCCGAAAGCCTGCGTCGCCGCTTCAACCTCAGCCGCGCCCTCAGCGAAGCCATCGGCAGCGACGCGCTTCAGGTCGCCTATCAGCCGATCGTCTGCGCCCGCACCCGGGCGCTATTGTCCTATGAGGCCCTGTGTCGCTGGCATCATCCGCAACTGGGCCTCATCCGACCGGATGAATTTATCCGTCTGGCCGAAGACACCGACCGCATCGTCGCACTGGGCAACTGGGTCCTGGAACGCGCCTGCGCCGATGCGGCCCACTGGCGGCGCAAAGGCCTCACCGCCAAGGTGGCGGTCAATGTCTCGGTCAAACAACTGACGCTCGACACCTTTGCGCTGCATCTGGTGTCCATACTGGCGCGTACCGGTCTGGCCCCGTCCTGTCTGGAGATCGAAGTGACCGAAAGCGTTTTCGATGACGGTCATATCGAACAGGTGACCCAGACGATCAAACACCTCAAGACGCTGGGCGTGCATATCCATATCGACGATTTCGGCACCGGCTATTCGTCTCTGTCGCGCCTGCGCCACCTCAATGCCAATGGCATCAAGATAGATCAGTCCTTCGTCGCCGACCTCAACGGTCAGAGTAAGGCCATTATCGAAAGCACCATACTGATCGCCCGTGCCTTTGACCTGACCATCGTGGCCGAAGGGGTGGAAACGGACGAACAGCGCGAAACCCTGCGCACGCTGGGCGTGGATCAGCTTCAGGGCTATCTGCTGGGCCGCCCGCAGCGCCTGAGCGATATTCTCGACGCGGGCATGACGAGCGAGACCGCCGCCTGACGCTAAAAAACCCCGGAGCCTTCGCCCCGGGGTTATTCATTCAGAGCCGAACGTCAGATCAGAACTGCCAGTTCAGGCCGACAAACACCGTGCGGCCCGACGTCGTGGTGTTCCACAGACGCTTGGCCCCGCGCGCGGCGTCGCCGCCCGGCCAGAAGCTGTTGTACTGGATTTCCTTCTCGTCGGTCAGGTTGATGCCGTCCAGCGTCAGGCGCAGTTTCGGCGTCACCTGCCAGAAGGCCGCCGCGTCCACATAGGTGGTCGAGGCAAAGCCACCGCCGTCGATCGGATAGTCCGAGCGGAAGTTTTCGGAGACGCGCGCCCCCCATTTGGCGGTTTCATAATAGATGGTCAGGTTGTGGTTGACGTCCGACACGCCCCACAGCGGCCCCTTCACATCGACGCCCTGCACCGAATTGATCGTCGTGGTGTCGATAAAGGTGACATTGGCGACCATGCCCAGATTGTTGAACGGCGCGGGCAGGAAGACGAAATCCGTCTGACCGCTCAGCTCAAAGCCCGTCAGCTTGACGTTATTGAGGTTGATCGGACGGGTATATTCGTTGACCGTGCTGTTGGCCGTCACCCCGGCGCTCAGACCTTCGGGCAGGCCGGTCGAGGCGTAGGAGACATTCGTCACCTTCTTCGACACGACCAGATTGTCGATGTCCTTATGGAAGACGCCGCCGGTAACCATGCCGACGCGACCGAAATACCATTCGACGCCGAAGTCGTACTCGTTCGACTTATAGGGTTCGAGATTGGGATTGCCGGTCGAGACGGTGATGGTGTTGGTGGTGGTGTCATTGCCGACCGTACCGTTCATGGCATAGGCCGACAGCGACGGACGGTTGAGGTTCTGCGACACGGCCATGCGAACCTGCACATTGTCGGATGCCTCAACCACCAGGTTGAAGGCCGGCAGGGTGCCCGAATAGGTCTTCGACGTCGTCACCGGCTTCGTCGTGCCGTTGACGCTCATAAAGCCTTCGGAGGTCAGTTCCGTCTCATAGCCGCGCAGACCGAAATTGCCGCGCACCGGACGGCCCCCCAGCGTGCTCTTGAAATCGACCTGGGCATAGGCGGCATTGGTGTCTTCGGTGACGCTGTAATCGGCATTGCGCACCCAGTTCACCGTGCGCGTCACGCCGTAATAGTTGAGCGCCTTGTCGAAGTCGGCAATCACCCACGACTGGTCCTTATGGCCGGTGAACAGCTTGTAATAGCTGTTGACCTTGTCGTCCGGACGGCTGCCCCAGGTGCCGTTTTCCCACTCGCCCTTCAGCAGGTCGTCATTGGTGTACTGACGGCCCGAATTCTTGAAGCTGCGATAGGACAGGCCGCCCTTGAAGGTCAGGCTGTCGCTATAGGCATAGACGGCGTTGATCTCGGCATTTTCCAGCTCGGTCGTCTGATAGCTGCTGAAAAAGTCGATTTCGTGGGCGCGGTAGTTGTTCGGGTCGGTCGTGTCCCACTTGTAGGTATTGCGACCGTAGAACGGATCCTGCGTATAGTCGGTGATCAGGCCGCCAAAAGCTTCCATATAGAACTTGTCCGAATAGGGCAGGTCGTAGGTGGACTTTTCCTTGCCGATATGGCCGTTGATATTCAGCGAGTCCGACACCTGCCAGTCGGCGGTCAGGACCGCCTGATCGAAGGTGTTTTCGGCCTTCTGACGGCGGGTTTCGGTAGCGAAGACCGTATTATCGACGTCAGCATAGAGGACGCTGTAGTACGAATCGTACTTGATCGAATTCAGGCTGGGGGCCTTCTGCGCCGAGGCCGGGATGCCCGAATGGGTCATGGCCGTGCCAAGGATGGTCGAGCCGACGCTGGCGCGGGTGGCCAGGTGCAGCTCGTCGCGGTCATTGGTGAATTCGCCGTGCAGCGCGTCGAGCGTCAGGGTCAGGTTTTCGACCGGACGCCATTGCAGGGCAGCGGTGATGCCAAGGCGCGTCTGGTCCGAACCCCACACCGACAGGCGGTTGCCGCGCTGGAAGACCAGCAGGCCGGCGGTGGCCAGCGCCTGATCGGCAGCGCTCAGCTTGCTGACATTTTCCGCACGCGCCTTCTGATTGCCCGCGCCGTAGGTGTTGTAGCCCTGCTCCTGCGTCTGACGCTCGCCATAGGCGACCGAGATCAGGGCCCCGAACTTGCCGTCGTGATTGTACGACAGCATGGCCGCGCCGCGCTTCTGGAAGTCTTCGGTGTTGGAATTGGTCCCGCCTTGCAGCGAGAAGGCGCCCTTCAGGCCCGGCTTATAGTCGAACGGCTTGGCGGTATAGAGACCGACCGTCCCGGCCATGCCGCCTTCGTCCTGCTCGGCCGAGAAGGACTTTTTCACATCGACCTTGTTGAACAGGTCAGAGGCGAACAGGTTGAAGTCGAAGGCACGGTCGCGCGAGGTCTGACCACGCGAATCCATCGGCGAATCGACATTGCCCAGCACTTCCATGCCGTTGAGCTGCACGCGGGTGAAGTCCGGCCCCAGACCGCGCAGGGACACGCGACGGCCTTCGCCGCCTTCGCGGTTGATGGCGACGCCCGGCAGGCGTTGCAGCGATTCGGCGAGGTTCAGATCGGGGAATTTGGCCATATCCTCAGCGACGATGACGTCGGAGACGATATCCGAATTGCGCTTCAGGGCGCGCGCCTGACCCAGCGACTTGCGGAAGCCGCGCACGACGACCTCTTGCGCCTCATCGCCCGCCGGCGACACCGTGTTGACCTCTTCGGTTTGCGCCAAAGCCGGCGCGGCGTGGATAAGCGACAGGGACAGGGACAGGACACCGAAGGCGGCCCCCGCCAGCAGCGTTTTTTGCGAAACAGACATGAAAACAGCTCCCAAAACCGTCGCAAAGGGGAGGACGCGACGGATTAAGGCGGCCTTAAGTTTTATTTATGAAAATGACTTGTCATACATAATACAGTTTGATGACACCGCACATCTAACGGTGTTCGCCTGGCTTTTGGCGTCGTTTTGTCATCTGAGCGTGATACGGGCGCTACAGACGCTTTTGACAACTGAAAAAGGGCACGCCCATGACCCGCCGTTCGACCCGCCTGCTGATGGCGGCCTTTGCCGCCGCCCTCACCGCCCTGCCCGTCGTCGCAGCGGCGCAATCTCTGGAACCGTCCGCCCCCGCCGGTCTGCACATGAACGACCTTCAGGCGGTGGGCACGCACAACAGCTACAAGATCGCCATTCCGCCGAAGGAACTGGCCCTGATCGCCGCACGCAATGCGCAGGGGGCACAGTCGCTCGATTACGGCCACCTGCCTCTGGCGACGCAGCTCGATCTGGGAATGCGTCAGTTGGAGATCGACTTCGTCTATGATCCCGATGGTGACCGCTACGCCCATCCCCGCCTGCCGCAGATCAGCGGCGAACCCTATGACGGCAGCGATATGGACAGGCCGGGCTTCAAGGTGCTGCACATGCCCGATGTCGATGTGCGCAGCCACTGCCACACCTTCGTCCAGTGCCTGACACAGATCCGCGACTGGTCCGACGCCCACCCCGGTCACGTGCCGCTGCTGATCATGATGAACGCCAAGGACGGTGCCCCCAGCCTCGACGGTGGCGTCAAGCCGCTCGATTACGACGCGAAGGCCTTTGACGCGCTGGACGCCGAAATCCGCTCGGTCTTCGGGCCTGAGCGCCTGATTACGCCGGATGAGGTGCGCGGCACGCACAAAACCCTGCGCGAAGGGGCGATGGCCGGCGGCTGGCCCGCGCTGGAGGCGGCGCGCGGCAAGGTCTTCTTCGCGCTGGACGAAGGGCCGCAAAAGGTGGCCGTCTATATGCGCGGCCATGCCTCGCTGGAGGGCCTGCCCGTCTTCGTCAATTCGGTGTCGGAAGACGCCGACCACGCCGCCTATTTCACCCTCAACGACCCGGTGAAACAGTTTGAGCGTATTCAGGCGGCGGTGAAGGCGGGCTTTATGGTGCGCACCCGTGCCGACGATTCGACAACCGAAGCGCGCCGTAACGATCTTCGCCGTTTCGCCAGGGCGCTGGCCTCCGGTGCCCAGTATATTTCTACCGACTATCCGACGCCGCGCAGTGACTGGAGCCCTTATCAGGTACGGCTGCCCGATGGGATGAGCGCCCGCGCCAACCCGGTGCGCCCGCCGCAAACGCGTCCGTAAGCGGGGGCCGCGGTTACCCTAAGTCAAGTGCGGCCCCACTACACGGAAGGATAGACGTTGCGACGCAGTAATGCCCTATTCTCTATACTATTGTGAACACAATTATCCGGGGTTTCAGAGACTGGAAACTTCGCCCGAAGGGCATTTATTTCGTTTTTTTAGATCGCCTCAGTTGACTTCACGCGCAAACTGCTGTTTTGGGGAAGGAAAGGTAACAAGGATTCTTGGTTATGGAAGAACAAAACAAGCTGACCGATCTGGTTGTCGATATTGTCACCGCCTATGTCGGTAATAATTCGGTACCCGCGTCTGAATTGCCCGCTCTGATTCACTCGGTGCACAAGGCGCTGGGCGGTTTGACCGGCGAACCGGAAGCAAAGGTCGAAGAAGCCAAGACCCCGGCCGTGTCTATCAAAAAGTCGATCTCGGACGACTACATTATTTGTCTGGAAGACGGTCGCAAGTTCAAGTCGCTGAAGCGTCACCTGCGCACCAAGTACAATATGAGCCCCGAAGAATACCGCGCCAAGTGGAACCTGCCGAAGGATTACCCGATGGTCGCCCCCAACTATGCCGCGGCGCGCTCCAACCTTGCCAAGCAGATGGGCCTCGGCACCGGTGGCCGTCAGGCCGCCCGCAAGCCGCGCAAGGCGTCGTAAGCCTCAGACCACAGACGTTAAAAAGCGGCAGGCCTCAGCGCCTGCCGTTTTTTTTAGAGCGTTTTTCGCTCAAGTGGATACCGGTTGAGCGTGAAAAAACGCGACAAAACAGAAATTTAGAGCGCCATCCGACAAAGCGGCGCTATGGCTGCGGGGGGCCGAAATGACGGCGCATCACCCCTTCGATGCCGGACAAAAGCGACCGGCGTTCGGCCTCATTCATCTGACGGCTTTCCGGCGGCAGGTGCGCAAAGGTGTCGGGCTGAGGATCGGCAATGTGCAGGCGGAACATCTCACGCCAGTAGGCGCGGTCGGCCGCGCTCAGGCCGGCCATGGCGGCAAGGGCCTGATTGAAGACCACCGCCGGGTCCTCCAGCGGGTTGGCATAGCTGCCCCACCAGAAATTGGCCAGCATACCGAACGGTCCCTCGGCCGTGACCTGATGCCACCAGTAGCGCGGGATAAACAGGACGTCGCCGGGCGCCAGCGTCACGCTCTGCGCGTGCACGAAGGCCTGTTTCAGGCGTGGATAGGTTTCGAAATCGGGCGTATCGAGGTCGGCAATGCCGATGGGACGTCCCGAAGGCGTATGGCCTAACGGGCCGATATAGAGGTTGGCGACCTGTTCCGGCGGGAACAGCAGGAAGTGCCGCTGCCCAGCTACCAGACAGGCCAGGTTGAGGTCGTGATCATTATGCAGGGCCGCGCGCGTCGCATTGCCGATCCACAGACGCGGCCCGATCTCCGGCGGCAGCAGGGGCATGGGGTTTTGCGCGGCAAAGTCAGGGGCGTGGTCGCGGGCCGGGGCCGATTGCAGATAAAGACCCGGCGGCATGGGATGGCCGCTCAGGCGGATCAGGGTGGCCACCACCTCGGAAAGGGTCTGCTGCGCGCGGCTGAAATTCAGCGCCTCCAGATCAGGCGTGTAACCGAAGCGACCTTTCAGGTGCGCACTGGCCGTCAGCACCCCGGCGGGGCGACCGTTGTCGAGGCCTTGCAGATAGGTCGCCAGCGCCGTGACGCCTTCTTGCGCCCGCTGAACCGCGGGCCAGTGTGCGACCAGCCCGCGCACGACAAAGGGCGCACTCGCCTGCCGGATGCGCGTCCGCATCGTCGTCTCATCGGCGCGCTCGATCGCCTCCACTTCGCGGCTCATCCGGCCTCCCATCGTCTTTAATCACAGCTGTTGGTGCCTCGCCGGCTGGCGGCTTGGGATTCGCCGTTTGATAGCGCCAAACACCGGCAAAGGGCAGGGTTTACGGCGTAAAATTTCCGCGTCCAGGGTTTAAACGGCAAAACCAATGCGGCAAAAATGTTACATTTCCGAGACAGGCCTTGGCATCGACCACGCACAGGCTTTAATTTAAAATTTTGTTTTTATTTATCTTTCTCAAACCCTGCAAAAACAACCCTGTTTGAAATGACAACGCTGGTCAATATTTTTTAAATCAAATTGTTTTAATCCATTTTCAAAAGCCACCACTTATTATAATCCTATAAATGTCAGCGCTGTCAGGCTTCGGCCTGTTGGTTAATCCCGCGTGTCATGGACGGGCGGGCAATAAAAAAGTGGTTACAGGTTTCGGGAAGCTCATCGACGGGCCAAAGCACACGCAGTGTCGTGTTGCTTTCGCAATTCTGCCTCCCCGGAACCCTTTTTTTGAGATGAAGAGCGGTCAGGGAGGACTTGAATCATGACAGTTAAGTTGAAGCACGGCGTTTCCGCTATGGCGCTTCTGATTTCGGCAGGCATAGCCATGGGCGGTGCGGCTCAGGCGCAAACCGCTGCCAAGGCGGACGAGCCTCAGGAAGTCGTCGTCGTCGGCGCGCGCAAGGCCTTGCAAAGCGCGCAGCAGATCAAGAAGAACGCCGACACGGTCGTTGACTCGATCACGGCCAACGACATCGGGGCCTTCCCCGACAAGTCGGTCGCCGAAGCGCTGCAACGCGTCGCCGGCATCACCGTCAACCGCTTTGCCGCCACGGGCGACACGGCGCACTTCTCGGCCGAACCGTCGGGCGTGGTGGTGCGCGGCCTGCAACAGGTCCGCTCGGAATTTAACGGCCGTGACATCTTCACCGCCGACTCCAACCGTGGCCTGTCGTGGTCGGACGTCTCGCCGGAACTGATGGGTGGCGTGGATGTCTATAAAAACCAGACCGCGGAACTGATCGAAGGCGGTATCGCCGGTACGGTCAATCTGCGCACCCGCCTGCCGTTCGATCAGAAGGGTCGCCTGCTGGCGGCGACAGCGGAATACACCTATGGCGACCTGGCCAAAAAGGGTGCGGCCACCTTCTCCGGCATCTATTCCGACCGTTTTGAGACTGACCTCGGCGAATTCGGCGTGATGATCAACGCCGCCCATTCCGAAGTGAACACCAATTCGGAAGGCATCCAGCTCGGTCGTATGGCGGTCGTGCAGGCCCCGGCCATCTGGGGCACCTCGGACAAGCGCTATATCCCGACCAGCATCGCCCTGCGCGACAATGTCTATAACCGCGTGCGCGACGGCATTGCCGCCGCTGCCCAGTGGAAGAGCAACGACGGCAATATTACCGCCACGCTGCAATATAACCAGTCCAAGAAGCGCGAGCAGTGGGAAGAATATGTTTCCACCTCGAACGTCCCCGTGGACGTATGGGCTAAGGATATCGAGTACGTCAACACGGCGACGGGCAATACGGCGGCCTGTAAGGCCGGTACGACCTGCACCTTCGACTCCAATGGTTTCCTGCAGAAGGGCACGCTGCTCAGCACGCCGGATACCTGGTTCGGCCGTGCCGCCCGCACCCCGACGGGCCTCGCCGACAACGATTTCTTCGCCTGCTATAACTGGCAGGCCTGCTACAGCCCCGTGGGATACGGCACGACCTTCAGCACGGGCAGCCGCTACAGCGACAGCGTCAATGACACGCGCGACACCTCGTTTAACCTGAAGTGGCGCATTAACGACAAGCTGACGGCCAATTTTGACATCCAGCACGTCGAAGCGACCCAGACCAATTACGACATCACCGTCGATATGAACACGCAGGCCGATACGACCTGGGATCTGACGGGGGACCTGCCGCAAATCAAAATCGCCAACGGCTCGAACTTCAACATGGCCACCGGCGGGGTCGCCAATCCGCAAAACTACCGTATCCATGACATCATGGACCACGTGACCGATTCGGACGGCACCGAAGACGCCTTCCGCGCCGATATGCAGTACAGCTTCGATTCGCCCTGGCTCAACATGCTGAAGTTCGGCGTCCGTTACGCCGACCGTGAGCAGACCGTGCGCTGGACCACCTATAACTGGGCCAACGTCACCAATACCTGGAGCGACAACAACACCTACGACAACTACTTCATCACCGGTGCCAACTTCCCGAACAAGAACGCCTATGGCGTGCGCACGCTGGACCCCGACTTCTTCGGCGGCGATCGCACCAACGCCAGCTCGGCCGTCTTCTTCGCCATGGACCTGCTGAAGGACCAGCAAAAGCTGGCCAACACCTTCAACAGCACGGCCTATACGGCGGGCGGCACCAACGCCTGGGTGCCGGTGTGCAAGCGCACCAACCTTGTCGATGGCTGCTTCCGTCCGGCTGAAATCGCCGAAGTGTCCGAAGTCACCAAGGCGGCCTATCTGCAACTGAAGTTCGGTGGCGACGAAGCCCTGCTGTTCGGCAAGTTCCCGGTCACGGGTAATATCGGCGTGCGCTACGTCAAGACCGATAACGAAAGCATCGGCGGCACCAACTTCGGGGCGGGCTCCATTGTCTATGCGACGACGCCGACGAGCGATATTGCTACTACCGTCAACGGTGTAACGACGACACGGACGGTGCTGAACTCCACCTACTTCATCACCCAGGCCGATCGCAACTTTATTGCCGTCAATACCAACCGCGCGCCGAACGTGGCCACGCATGAGCACTGGTTGCCCAGCTTCAACGCCCGTATCGGTATCGCCGACGACTGGTTTATGCGGATTGCGGCTTCGCGCGCCATGTCGCGCCCCGACATCGGCAACCTGAAGGCCTATACGTCGGTGGGCTTCACCATCCCGTCTCAGTCGGAGCTGGTGTGTGGCGTCACCGTCGTCTGTGCCAATAATGCGCTTCCCGTCACCCCGGCCAATGCCAGCAATATCCAGAGCCTGATCCTGACCTATACGGCGGATGCCAACAACCCGTACCTGAAGCCGGTGACGGCGGATCAGTTCGACCTGTCATTCGAAAACTACTTCTCTTCGACCGGTTCGTTCACCTTCTCGCTGTTCTATAAACAGTTCCACGACTACATCACGCAGGGCGTTTACTTCCGTAACGTCACCAACAACGGCGTGACGCGCAGCGTGCGCACCCGCGGCCCGATCAATTCGGACGGCGGCGCGATCAAGGGCTGGGAACTGGCCTACAAGCGCTTCTTCGACAACCTGCCCTCTCCGTGGAACGGCCTCGGCATCGACGTCAACTATACCATGCTCAGCAACAAGGGCATCAAGTCGTCGAACGTCGTCGTCAATTCCGGCGACGGCACGGCGGGCCAAACGGGTGGCGGCACGTCCGTCGCGGCCAATTCGTTCACCGATCTGCCGCTGGAAGGCCTGTCGGACAAGACCTTCAACCTGGTCGGTATGTACGAAAAGGGGGCATGGTCGGCGCGTCTGGCCTATAACTGGCGTTCGGAATATCTCGTGACGTCGCAGGACTGCTGTATCGCTCTGCCGATCTGGCAAAAGTCGGCAGGCTATCTCGATGCCCGTCTGGCCTACCGCTTCAACGAGCAGGTCGAAGTGTCGCTGGAAGGCACCAACCTCCTCAACACCCGCACCGAGCTGATGCAGCAGGTCGATGGGGCCACTCAGAGCAGCCCGAACGATACCCGCCTGCTTCTGCCGAATGCCTGGTTCCAGAACGACCGTCGCCTTCAGGCGCAGGTTCGTCTGAAGTTCTAAGCCTGAGCCGTCCGCACCTCTTATCCGGGGTACGGACGGTGCCTCCCCTGCGCAGGGGTTTCGGTTTCTGCGCAATCTCTCCCTCCGTAAGTTGCGGAAAAACTTGTCGGGACGCATCACACAACGGTGGTGCGTCCTGTTTTTATCCACGTGGGAAGGCTTCGGGAAAGGCTTGGGGGACGGCAAGGAACAGGCGCAAAAGGACGATGTCCGCCGGGTGCACTCTGATCGGGTGAGACCCTTTTGGCCGACCTTCGTTTTGGGAAAACAGCACCATCAGGCAACCGCCTGGAGACAGGTCTCCATTCACACGGAACGTAACCTGCTTTAAGTGTGGTCGTTGTCTTCAGAAACGCGCAAAACCTCCTAACAAACACGGGTGAGACAGGCATGGCCCCCCTTCGCAATATCACCATACTGGGTGGCGGCACCTCCGGCTGGATGGCGGCGGCGGCGCTGAGCCGGGCCTTCGCGCCGGGCACCTGCACGATCCGCCTGATCGAGTCCGAAGAGATCGGCATTGTCGGCGTCGGCGAAGCCACCCTGCCGCAGGTGCGCGATTTTAACACCTGGCTCGGCCTCGACGAAGCCGAGTTCATGCGGGCCACCAACGCCACCTTCAAGCTGGGGATCGAGTTTCGCGGCTGGGGGGCGTCGCAGAGCTATCACCACCCCTTCGGCGTGCACGGTCAGTCGGCGGGCGGCATCCCCTTCCACCAGCTCTGGCTGAAGGCGCGGACCTTCATGGACCCCGGCCCCATCGAAGACTATGCCTTCCCCATCCGGCTGGCGCGCGAAAACCGCTTTGACTTTCCGGTCGAAGACCCGAAGTCGATCCGCTCCACCTACGACTATGCCTACCATTTCGATGCGGTCCTCTATGCCCGCTACCTGCGCCAGTGGTGCGAGGCGCGCGGCGTGCAGCGCATCGAAGGACAGGTCACCGGCGTCGATCAGAACGCCGAAACCGGCTTTGTCGAACGCCTGACCCTCGCCAGTGGCGGCAGCGTGGACGGCGACTTGTTTATCGACTGTTCCGGTTTCCGCGCCGTCATCGCCGGTCAGGCCCTGAACCTCGGCTGGGAAGACTGGACGCCGTGGCTGCCCTGCGACCGCGCTCTGGCCGTGCCGTGCGAACGTACCGACGACCTGACGCCCTACACACGCGCCACCGCCCGCGAAGCCGGGTGGACATGGCGCATCCCGCTGCAACACCGCACCGGCAACGGCTATGTCTTCTCCAGCCGCTTTTCGACGGAAGACCGCGCGCGTGAAGTGCTTCTGGGCGCGCTCGATGCCCCGGCTCAAGCCGAGCCACGCCTGCTGCGCTTTCAGGCCGGTCGCCGGACCGCGTCATGGCACAGGAACGTGATCGCGCTGGGGCTGGCCTCCGGTTTTCTGGAGCCGCTGGAATCGACCAGCATCTACCTGTCGCAGATCGCCCTGACCTTCCTGATGCGTCTGATGCCCGACACGCGCTTCGACCCGGCGCTGGCGCGCGAATTCAACCGCCTGATCGACATCGAATACGAGCGGGTGCGCGACTTCCTGATCCTGCACTACCACGCCAATTCGGCCAGTGAGGGCCCCCTGTGGGACTATGTGCGCACCATGCCGGTGCCGGACAGCCTGCGCGAAAAAATGGCCCTGTTCCGCCATCGCGGCTATGTGCAGCGCTATAAGGACGGCCTCTTTTCACCGGCGAGCTGGATCGCCGTCTTCATGGGGCAGGACGTCATGCCCGCCGCCTTCGACCCGCAGGCCGACGGTCTGGGGGAGGACGGCATACGCGACTATCTGAAACGCCTGAAGCGCAAGATCGACGCCAATCTGGCCGTTCTGCCCAGCCACGCGGACTTTGTCGCCGGGCACTGCTATGATCCGGACAGCGGGGTGACCCATGACTGACGCCCCGCCCCGTCCCGTTCGCAAGGTGGTGATCGTCGGTCGCGACGAAGCCCTGTGGCTGACCGCTGCGGTCTTGCAGCGCACCTTCGCGCGCAGTGATCTGAGCTTTACCGCCGTCGAGCTGCCGTCGCTGCTGCGCCCCGGCGAGGTGCTGCCGACGCTGGACAGTCAGGCCAGCTTCCACGCCCAGTTGGGGCTGGAGGAAGAGGTGCTGATGCGGGCGCTGGGCGCCACCTTTACGCTGGGTCAGCAATATGTCGGCTGGGCCAAAAACGCCCCCCCGGTGTTTGTGGGCTATTCCAGCACAGGCGTGGCAGTGCAAAACGTGCCCTTCCATCATCTGTGGCTGCGCGCCCGCGCCTCTGGCCTGTCGGTGGCCTATGAAGATTTCGCCATCAACGCCGCCTGCGCCAAACACGGCCGCCTGCTGACGCGCGAGGCGGAGCTGAGCGGCTTTGCCGAGGCCGGGCGCGGCTATCATCTGCCGGCGGCCCCCTATGGCGAAATGCTGCGTCAGGTGGCCCTCAAACGCGGCGTCCGTCATCTGCCGGCGGCGCACGTCTCGCCGGTCGTGCAGGGCGCGCAGATGTCCGCCGTGGTCCTGTCCGATGGCCAGACCGTCGAAGGCGATCTATTTATCGACACCACCGGCAGCGAGGCCCGCCTGCTCAGCCAGATGCCGGAGACCGGCTTCACCTCGTGGCGGCACTGGCTGCCGTTCGACCGCCTGCTGACCAGCTATGCCGCCCCCGCTACGCCGCTCCCGGTCTTTGCGCAGATTACCGCCTTCCGTTCGGGCTGGACCGGACTGTTTCCGCTGCGCGACTACACGGCCCTGCAACAGGTGTACACCACCGATGAGCTGTCCGACGACGAAGCGTTTGAAGCCGCCGCCACTGTCGCCAGGGTCAGCCTCAATCCGCAGGCCACCGTCACGCCGTTTGAGGCGGGGCAGCGCCGCGCCTGGTCGGGCAATGTCATCGGTCTGGGCGACGCCGCCGCCGTGCTCGACCCCCTGGGCAGTGCGCGTATGCCCGCCCTGCTGTTTGGCCTGTCGCACCTGACGGCCCTGTTCCCGCTGGATACGGGCGGCCTCGAAAGCGCCGTCTATAACCGCACGGTGGCTCAGGTCTATGCGCGCCTGCGCGACGCGCAGATCCTCCTCTACAGCCTCAACAAGCGCCGCGACCAGCCCGTCTGGGACCGTCTGCGCAGTCAGAGCCTGCCGCCGGAACTGGCCTACCGGCTGGAGCTGTTCTCCGCCTGCGGGCACATGCCGATGTATGATGAGGAAACCTTCGACGAGGCGTGGTGGATCGCGGCCTGTCTGGGTCACGGCCGCCTGCCCGCCGCCTATGATGTGCGCGCGGATCAGATCGCCGAACCTGACCTGATCCGCCATTTCCAGAGCGTTCTCGGCTATGTGCGCAAACAGGTTGAAACCATGCCCACCCCGGATGCCGTATCACGGGCAGCGACTGTATAGGGTTTATCGGATGCAACAGACCATCAGGAAGATTGTGATTGTCGGCGGCGGCAGCGCCGGGTGGATGGCCGCGGCAGGCCTGTCCAAGGCGCTGGGCGACACGCTGGAGATTGATCTGATCGAGTCGGAGGAAATCGGCATTGTCGGCGTCGGCGAAGCCACCATTCCACCCATCCTCAAATTTAACGACTTTCTGGGCATAGACGAAGCCACCTTCGTGCGCGAAACCCACGCCACCTACAAGCTGGGGATCGAGTTCGTCGATTGGCGCGCCCGCGGCCACAGCTATTTCCACCCCTTTGGCCACAGCGGGCGGGAAATCGAGAGCTTCCCCTTCCACCATTACTGGCTGGCCGACTGGTGGCGTCGCGGCGGGGACTATGACTATACGCAGTATAATCTGGAGACCGTCGCCGCCTATAAGGGCCGCTTCGGGCATCTGATGTCGGAAGGCGACAAGCCGAACCTGAACTATGCCTTTCAATTCGACGCCGTCCTCTATGCCAAATTCCTGCGCAATTACAGCGCCGAACGCGGCGTCATCCGCCACGAAGGCCGCATCGTCAGCGTCGAACAGCATCCGGAAACCGGATTTGTCACGGCGGTCGTCACCGCCGATGGCCGCCGCCTCGAAGGCGATCTGTTCATCGACTGCTCCGGCTTTCGCGGCCTGCTGATCGAAGGGGCGCTGAACTGCGGCTACGAAGACTGGTCGCGCTGGCTGCCGATGAACAGCGCCGTGGCCGTGCCGTGTGAGCGCGTCGCCGACATCACCCCCTACACCCGCGCCACGGCCCGCGAAGCCGGCTGGACCTGGCGCATCCCGCTGCAACACCGCACGGGCAATGGCTATGTCTTCTCCGATCAGTTCATCAGCGTCGAAGACGCCAGGGCGCGTCTGCTGGGCTGTCTGGACGGCGCCCCTCTGGCCGATCCGCGCCTGCTGAAATTTGTCACCGGCCACCGCAAGCGCGTCTGGGACAAGAATGTGGTAGCGCTCGGTCTTGCCTCCGGCTTCCTCGAACCGCTGGAATCGACCGCCCTCCATCTGGTGCAGTCAGGCATTACGCGCCTTCTGGCCCTGTTCCCCCGCACCGGCATCGTGCCGTCGGTCGTCGCGCAGTACAATAAGGAGGTGCTGTTCGATTATAACAATATCAAAGACTTCCTGATCGCCCACTATAAGGTGAGCGAGCGCGACGACACGCCGTTCTGGCAGTGGGTGCAGGCCATGGACATGCCCGACAGCCTGAAAGAGCGGCTCGAGATGTTCCGGGAAACGGCGATTGTGGTGGCGCGCGACCCGGAGCTGTTCCGCGACACGAGCTGGCTGGCCGTCCTGATGGGTCAGGGACTGCTGCCCAAAGCCGTTCACCCGGCCGTGGACAGCGTGGACCCCACCGACCTGCGCCTGCATATGAGCCGCTGGCGCAAGATGGTGGAAAGCCGTGCCGACACCCTGCCCGCCCACGAAGACTATCTGCGGCGCTTTGCGCCGTCGGCGGAACTGCGGCGGCGCGAGGCCTGATTTTCGTCTGACGTTTTGTGTTATCGCGCCTTTGATTTCAAAGCCCTTGCACACTTTTCGGAATGCGCTTCGGGATAGCTATCGGATACCAAAAAACAGATTGGCCGTCAGACGCCGCCCCTCGTCTGACCGCACCTCGCCGTAATGTATCTGCCCGGCGCGGTAGAAGATCAGCCGGTTGAGACGCGGCTCGACCGCGGCAATCTCTTCGTAGAATTGCCCCCGCGCCGCAGCACCTGTCCCTTCGAAGCCGTCCAGTTCCAGCCGCCGCGCGCGCTCAAAACTATAGCTGCGGCTGGGGGTGATCAGCTCATGCCCGCTGGCGCGGTGGCGGAAAAAGGCCGTCCCGCCCAGATCACCTGCAAACAGATAATGGACGCTGGCAAAGCTGTTGAGATTGAAGGCGTCGATATGCGGCGCGGCCTGACGCACGGCCATATCGGCCCCCCCTTGCGTCGCCACCCCGAAAAAGCCGAACAGGGGCAACGGCTGAGGCGTCACGCCAAAAATCGGCAACAGGCGGGGCAGAAGCGCCGTCGCCACCACCGCCTTATAGGCATCGGGCAGGGGCGCGTTGAGACCCGGATAGCGCGATCCGGGTGCCGGCGTGCGAAAGGCCGCGGCATCGGCCTCGGCGATCAGGGCCTGCGGATCGGTCAGCACCTCATCGACAATGACCAGAGGCTGGGCCTCCTGACCCAGAGACTGTACCGTAAGGGTCAGATGAGGATTGAGTGAGATCATAAAAAAACCGCCTGAGAGACCGGTATCTATAGTCTCTCAGGCGGTCAAAGCGCAAACGGCAAACCGCTCTATTGCAGGCCTCCGCCGGTGGCCGAATAGAGCCGCGTCAGGTTCAGCACGCGGGTCAGGCGCGTCGTGATCAGCCCCTGCTGCGCGCCATAGAGGGTGCGTTGGGCGTCGGTCAGGGTCAGACGCGAATCCACACCGCGGTCAAAACGGGCGCGCGACAGGGCCTCGGTTTCGCTGGCCGCCTCGACCACACGGGTCTGGGCCGTCAGGCGGGTGTCGATGGTCGAACGCACAGCCAGAGCGTCGGCCACATCGCGGAACGCGGTCTGGATCGACTTTTCATAGGTGGCAAGCGCGATATCACGCGCCTTTTTCGAGCCTTCCAGCCCGGCGACATTGGCCCCTCCGGCAAAGATCGGCACCGAGATCGACGGCGCAAAGCTCCAGGTGTCGGCCCCGTCAAACAGGTTGTTAAGATCGGTAGAGGCCTTGCCCACCGCGCCGGTCAGCGAGATGCGCGGGAAGAAGGCGGCGCGCGCCGCCCCGATATTGGCGTTGGCAGCCTTCAGATCGAATTCGGCGGCCACCACGTCCGGGCGCTTCAGCAGGACGTCCGACGGCAGGCCGACCGGCAGGTCGCTCAGCACGGCATTTTCCGGCAGGGCATCGGGCAGGTTGGCGGCATCGACCTCCACCCCGACCAGCAGGCGCAGGGCGTTCTTGTCCTGCTGCACCAGCGCTTCCAGTTGCGCCACGTCGGCGCGCGCCTGTTCGGTCAGGGTCTGCTCCTGACGCAGGCCCAGCGCGTCGGTGGCACCGAGGTCGAAACGCTTTTGCGTCAGGGACAGGCTCTCTTCGCGCAGACGCAGGGTCTCACGCGACAGGCGCAACTGCTCCTGATCGGCGCCCAGGGTCAGCCACGCCGTCGCCACCGACGCAATCAGCGACACCTTTGCCGCCTTCTGATTTTCAGCCGAGGCGAAATAGGTGTTGAGCGCAGCATTGCTCAGCGATCGCACCCGTCCGAACAGGTCCAACTCCCACGAAGCCCCGACATCGGCGCTATAGCTATCCGGAGTGTCCTTAGCCTGACGACCGCTGACTGTGCCATTGACACCGGGGAACAGGCCGGCGCGCTGCACGCTGTACTGGGCGCGCACGCGCTCGGCATTGAGGGTGGCGATGCGCAGGTCGCGGTTATTGACCAGCGCCTCATAGATGACGCTTTGCAGGCGCGGGTCGAGGAAGACCTTTTGCCACGGCAGGGTTTCTGCCGAGGCCCCCTGCGCGGTGGCGGGGGTCGGGAACTGATCGGCCACCGGCAGGGTGCCGCGCTCATATTTCGGCGCCATCGTACAGGCGCTGAGGACCAGAGCCGTGGCCGGGAGCATCAGACCGAGTTTAAGCGAGCTAGTCATTAGTGGTCCTCACGGTTGTGACGCGACTGTTCCAGCGCCGCCAGAGCTTCGCGCTCCGCCGCCAGAGTCTTAAGGTGCTTTTCGTCCGCCTTGAACATCTTTTCAATGATGACAAAGAAAAGCGGAATAAAGAACACCGCCAGGAAGGTGGCCGACAGGATGCCGCCGACCAGACCCGTACCGATGGCGTTCTGGCTGCCCGACCCCGCGCCATTGGCGAAGAAGAGCGGCAGGATGCCGAAGGTAAAGGCCATGGAGGTCATGATGATCGGGCGCAGGCGGACGCGGGCCGCCTGAAGCGTGGCGTCGATCAGATTCATGCCGCTTTCGTGGTTATGCTTGGCAAACTCGACGATAAGGATGGCGTTCTTCGCCGACAGACCGATGATGGTCAAGAGGGCCACCTGAAGGTAGATGTCGTTCGACAGGCCGCGCAGCAGGGTGGCAATCAACGCCCCCAGCACCCCCAGCGGAATGACCATGACGATGGCCACCGGGATCGACCAGCTCTCATAGAGGGCGGCCAACAGGATAAAGACGACGAAGATCGACAGGGCGTAGAGCATGGGGGCTTGCGCACCGGACTGCTTCTCCTGAAGCGACAGGCCGGTCCATTCATAGCTGATGCCGGGGGGCAGTTGCGCGATGATCTTCTCCATCTCGGCCATGGCCTGACCCGACGACTTGCCCGGTGCGGCCATACCCTGAATATTCATCGACGGCGCGCCGTTATAGCGCTCCAGTCGCGGCGAGCCGTAGGCCCAGTGCGCGGTCGTGAAGGCCGACATCGGCACCATCTGGCCCTGTGCATTACGCACATACCACTGGTTCAGATCCTCCGGCTTCATGCGGAAGGGCGCATCGGCCTGCACAAATACCTTCTTGACGCGGTTGCGGTCGATGAAGTCGTTGACATAGGCCCCGCCCATCGCGGTCGAAAGCGTGGCATTGACATCGCTGAGGCTGACGCCCATGGCACCGGCGGCGACCTGATCAATATCGAGCTTCAGTTCCGGCGTGTCTTCCATGCCGTTAGGACGCACCGCCATCAGCGACGGATTCTGCGCCGCCATACCCAGCACCTGATTACGGGCATTGAGCAGGGCTTCGTGACCCAGACCCCCGACATCCTTCAGCTGAAGGTCGAAGCCTGACGAGTTGCCGAGTTCGGAGACGGCCGGCGGGATGATGGCGAAGGCCATGGCATCCCGGAACTGGCTGAACGCTCCCATGGCACGCCCGGCGACGGCGGGCGCCTTCATGTCGGCCGATTTACGCTCTTCGAACGGCTTGAGGCGGACGAAGGCCATACCCGCGTTCTGACCGATCCCGGCAAACGAGAAGCCACTGACCGTAAAGGCCGATTCCACGGCGCTGTCCTTGGCAAAGTGCGCGCCGACCTGATCCATGACCTGACCGGTACGCTCGTCCGTCGCCCCTGGCGGAAGCTGGACAAGGGTAAACAGGATGCCCTGATCCTCATCCGGCAGGAAGGAGGTCGGGATGCGGGTGAACAGGAAGGCCATCAGGCCGACGATCACCGCAAAGACGATCATGTAACGGCCACCCTGATTGAGGATCTTGCCCACCGTGTTGCGGTAGCCATTGGCCATGCGGTCAAAGTTGCGGTTGAACCAGCCGAAAAAGCCCTTCTTTTGCGAATGGTCGGCGTCCGACGCCTTGAGCAGGGTGGCGCACAGGGCCGGGGTGAGGATCAGGGCCACCACCACCGACAGGGCCATAGCCGAAACGATGGTGATCGAGAACTGACGATAAATCACGCCCTGCGAGCCGCCGAAGAAGGCCATGGGGATGAACACCGCCGACAGGACCAGCGCAATACCGATCAGGGCCCCGGTGATCTCCTCCATCGACTTGATGGTCGCGGCCATAGGCGGCAGCTTTTCGTCGTGCATGACGCGCTCGACGTTTTCCACCACGACGATGGCGTCATCGACCAGCAGACCGATGGCCAGCACCAGCCCGAACAAGGTCAGGGTATTGATCGAATAGCCAAAGGCCGCCAGCACGCCGAACGTCCCCAGCAACACCACCGGCACGGCGATGGTCGGGATGATGGTGGCGCGCCAGTTTTGCAGGAAGAGGAACATGACGACGAAGACGAGCACCACGGCTTCGATCAGGGTCTTCACGACCTCATGGATCGACAGCTCGATAAATGGCGTCGTGTCGAAGGGGACCACATAGCGGTACCCTTTGGGGAAGTTCTTCTCCAGCTCGACCATCTTGGCCTTCACGGCATTGGCGGTGTTCAGCGCATTGGCCCCGGTGGCCAGGCTGATGGCGACACCCGTCGCTTCACGGCCATTGAACTTCACCGCCCCGGTATATTGCTGCGCCCCCAGCTCAACACGCGCCACGTCCTCCAGCTTCACCACGGCCCCGCCGGCGGTGTTCTTGAGGATGATGTTGCGGAACTGTTCGATGCGGGTCAGACGCGATTGTGCCGTGATCGTGGCGTTGAGCACCGTGCCCTTCACGGCGGGCAGACCGCCCAGTTGCCCGGCGGAGACCTGCGTGTTCTGGGCGCGGATGGCGTTCATCACGTCGGTCGGCGTCAGGCTGTAGCTGGTCAGCTTGGCCGGATCGAGCCAGATACGCATGGCGTACTGGGCCCCGAAGTTCTGGATGGTGCCGACGCCATCGACGCGGCTGAGCTGATCGACCAGGGTCGAGGACATATAGTCGCCAAGGTCATGCTCGGAGACATTGGGGTCTTCCGAATAAAGCCCGACGACCATCAGGAAGCTGGAGGTCGCCTTGGCCACGGTCAGGCCCTGCTGCTGCACCTCCTGCGGCAGGAGCGGCGTCGCCGATTGCAGCTTGTTCTGCACCTGAACCTGCGCAATGTCGGGATTGGTCCCCGCCTTGAAGGTCAGGGTGATGGTCGCCGCACCGCTCGAATCCGAGGTCGAGTTCATGTAGAGAAGGCCGTCAATGCCCTTCATCTGCTGCTCGACGATCTGGGTCACCGAGTCTTCGACCGTCTTGGCCGAAGCGCCCGGATAGAAGGCGCTGACCGACACCTGCGGCAGGGCGATCTGCGGATACTGGGCGATCGGCAGGTTGGCGATGGACAGAAGGCCCGCCATCATGATGACGATGGCCACCACCCAGGCGAAGATCGGTCTGTGGATAAAGAAACGCGAGATCATGACGGTGCCTTTGCAGGAACGGATGCAGTCAGATGGAGGTCTGGCAGATGGAGGTCTGGTCCCGCCCGATGAAACGGAGAAAGCAGGCCAACACAGGCCGGGACCGGAGTATCAGGGCTGACGACGGACACACTTCGGGCGTCGCATCGTCAGTCCTTTATTTAAAACGCTTGAATTACTTAGCTTTTTGAGCAGAACCCGCGGCCGCCGGAGCTTCCTTGGCCGCGCCGACGCTGACGGGTTTGACCGGCGCTTCGGGGCGGATCTTCTGAAGACCCTCCACGATCACCTTGTCACCCGCCTGCAAGCCTTCGGTCACCAGCCACTTGTCACCGACCGTCTGCGCCACCTTGATCGGGCGCGGCTCGGCCTTGTTGTCCTTCGACACCACCATGACCGTGGCATTGCCCTTCGGATCGCGCGTCACCGCCGGCTGCGGCACCAAAATGCCGTTACCGACCACGCCCGACACGATGCGCGCCTTGGCATACATGCCCGGCAGCAGGACGCCGTTGGGGTTGGGGAACAGGGCGCGCAGCGTCACGGTGCCGGTCGATTCATCGACGCTGACGTCCGAGAATTGCAGCTTGCCCTTGAGCGGATAGACCGTACCGTCTTCGAGGACCAGTTCGACATCCGCCGTCGTCGCTTCGCCGATCTGACCCGCCGCCGCCGCACGCTTTAGCGCCATCAGCTCCGTCACCGACTGATTGATGTCGAGATAGATATTGTCGATATTCTGGATGCGCGTCAGCTCGGTCGCCTGCGCCGCCGTGACCAGAGCACCCGGCGTGACGTTCGACTTGCCGATACGACCCGAAATAGGGGCCATGACCTTGGTGTAGCCGACATTGATGCCGGCGGTTTGCAGCGCGGCCTGACCGGCGGCGACGGTCGCCCTGGCCTGAGCGTACTGCGCCTGCGCGTCGTCATTGTCCTGCTTCGACACGGCGTTGATCTTGACCAGCTCGGCATAGCGCTCGGCCTTGAGGCGCGCCGCCGTCAGATTGGCTTCGGCCTGCGCGACGGTGGCCTGCGCCTGAGCGTAGGAGGCCTGAAACGGCGCGGCGTCGATCTGATAGAGGGGCTGACCCGCCTTGACATAGCTGCCTTCGGTGAACAGGCGCGCCTTGACGATGCCGCTGACCTGCGGACGCACTTCCGACAGAAGGTAGGCCGAGGTCCGACCCGACAGCTCGGTCGTCAGATTGACCGGCTCAGAGGCCACCACGACGATCCCGACCTCGGTCGGCCCGCCCATGCCCATGCCGCCCGCCCCGGGGCCGCCTTCCTTTTTGCCGCAGGCCGTGAGGGTGAGGCCAAGCGCCAGCACCACCGCTGCGGATTTCATAAGGGGGGATTGCGATCTCATGCGGGTTCTCTCCGGAACGAAATATCATAGCAGCGGCCAGAGAGGCTGAGCGCCTCCGACCTCTGAACTCTGTCACTTGTAAATGCCGCCTTATACGTCGGCGCAGATCAAAGTGTGCAACGCAAAACAAGCCCTACACCTGTCGCACCTAGGCGCAAGAAAGTGTCAGCATGAAATGAGAGTGAACGATCATTCTCATTTTTTCTGGCCTTACGCGGCTTTTTGGTGTATGTCAAGCGCAGAGATAACATTAAAAAATGTTAACTCCCTTATCTACGAAGGGTTTGCCACCGCGGATGAACAGTACAGCTTTGAAGTCCCCTCTTACCGATTCCCCTGTCGCACCGCGGTCGCGCCAAAGCCGTGAGGAGCGGCGCCAGCAAATTCTCGACGCTACGCTGCGCTGCGTCAGACGCTCCGGCTTTCACGGTGCCTCCATGGCCGACATCGCCGCCGAAGCCAGAATGAGTGTCGGCGTTATTTATCGCTACTTTGCGAATAAAGAAGCCATTATTGAAGCCATCGTCGCCAACGATCTGGCCGAAATGCGCGCCAAGTTCGCCGAATGGGACGACACGCCGGACGATCAGTTGCTGGATCAGATCCTGCTCACCGTGGACTTCGCGCTGGACCACAAATATGGCCCGGACAAGAGCGCTCTGGCGCTTGAGGTGCTGGCCGAAGCGGCGCGCAATCCGCGCGTTGCCGCTATCGTTCAGGCCGCCGACGTGCAGGAGCGCGAACTGGGCCGCAACCTCTGCGACCGCCTCAATCCAGGATGCGACCGCAAGCGGATGGATGCGCGCGGCGAAATCATCGGCATGTTGTTCGACGGTATGATGATCCGCGCCGTTTCCAATCCCGACATCGACCGCGAAGCGCTGGCCAGCGAACTGCGCGAAGTGCTGAAAGTGCTCTTCATACTGAAATAACGCGGCTTCACCCGGCAAAATAGCACCATAAACAGCTTTTGGGGCTCAGCACCTGCCGGCTTAACCCTCCATTAAAAAACGAACGGTTACTGGACGTTCAGTTCAGAAAACGAGCCGGCACAGACGTGCGCGGGCGGGATGTGGGGGGCGGCTATGCTTAAACGTCTGGGTATCGGGTGGAGCGCGGGCTGGCGCGACGGGCTGATTGCCGGTTGCACCCTGTTTGCCGCCGCCGCCGTCACCGGTCTGGCGGTCTATCTGACCGCCTCTTCGGCGCTGAAAAACGAAGTCCGCACCAATCTGATGCGCGTTGCTGTCAGCGCGGCGCAACTGACCGACACCACCGCCCACGCCCGCATCACCCGCCCCGAAGATCAGGGCAATGCCGATTACGAGCACGTGCGCGCCCCCTATTTCGCCCTGCTGCGCGGCAATCCGGACCTCGCCTACATCTACACCATGATCCGCGTGGACGGTAAGACCCACTTCATCATGGACGCCTCCATCCCCAAGCCCGGCGATCAGATCGTGCCGACCGGCGTGATGGAAACCTATGACAACCGCACCCCCGTGCTTGAAAAGGCCTTTGAGACCCAGGCTCCGCAGGTCGAGGCGGAAACCTATACGGACAAATGGGGCACCTTCCTGTCGGGCTATGCGCCGCTGGTGGACAAGGGGCAATTTGTCGGTCTGGTCGGGGTCGATATCCGCGTGGACGCCTATCTGAAACGTCTGGAAGGCATCCGCAACGCCCTGCTCATCGGTCTGGGCGTCGCCGCACTGGCGGCCATTGCGGCCGGGCTGATGGTCGGACGCCACCGCCATGCGGCGGAGCGCGTGCGTCAGGAAAACGCCGCCCGTTCGCAGCAATTGCAGGCCATGGAGCACGACCGCCTGCGCGCCGAACACACGGCGCTTCAGGCCGAGGCCAGCCGCCGCACCGCTATGTCGGACGCCGCTACCGCCTTTGAACAGACCGCCTGCCGTATTCTCGACGGTGTGAGACAGGCCGTGGAGGGTCTGCACGAACGCGCCGCCGATGTCTCGGAAATCGCCATCCGTACCCGCGAAGGCGTCGAAACCGCCGCCACGGCGACGCGCAACACGCAGGAGCGCGCCCGCCACGTTGCCGAAGCGGCGCAGGCCCTGAGCCTCGCCATCCGCGATATTGCCGAACGCAGCGCCCGCTCGGACGCCATTGCTCACGAAGCGGCGCACCGGTCCGCCGACGCGGCGGCCAAGCTCGATTCGCTCTCGGCCCGCTCCGCGCAGATCACCGACATTATCGGGCTGATCGACGACATTGCCGGTCAGATCAACCTGCTGGCGCTGAACGCCACCATCGAATCCGCCCGTGCCGGGGCCGCCGGGCGCGGCTTTGCCGTGGTGGCCGCCGAGGTCAAGACCCTCTCTGGACGCGTCGCCGAAGCGACCCGCCGCATCACCAGCCAGATTCAGGACATTCAGTCGGCGACGCGCGACACGGTGGACAGCGTCGGGGCCATCCGCAGCATCATCACGGATATGGGCCGCACGGCGCAAGACGTCGCTCAGGCCGTCGAGGCGCAGACCGGCCTGACCGCCCGCATCGGCGAAACCATCGAACAGACCGCCACCGACGCTCAGGCCGTGGGCCGCACCCTGCAACTTGTGCATCGCTCCGCCGATGAAACCGACCAGACCGCCGCCTGCGTCAGCGCGGAATCGGCGCATCTGGCCGAAGAAACCGCGCGCCTCAACAGCGCGGTGGACACCTTCCTGCGCGCCGTGCGGGCGGTTTAGACCAGTCGCCCCTCTGGCGACATTCACACAACTGTCATAAAACTGTTGTAACGCCGCCTCAGCTTCACAGCGCCGCCTGCCGTTTACCCTTGCGTCATATTTGTTTAACGCAGCGGTGATTTACCGGTGGTTGGATTCGGATACGTCATCCTCACCGGAAGCGTGTTCGTCGGATCATCGGAGACGAGTAGATGTTCAAACCCTTCGCCCTGGCGCTTGGCGCGCTGCTCCTGCTGACCGCGTGCTCGGACAAGGGTGCGGCGACCGCTGAAGGCAAGGACGCGCCGGCGGCGGGCGACATCACCGGTGCGGGTTCGACCTTTTTTGCGCCGCTGGGGGCCAAGTGGGCCGAAACCTATAAGGAGACCACCGGCATCCGTCTGAACTATCAGTCGATCGGCTCCGGCGGCGGTGTGCGTCAGATCAAGGTGAAAACGGTCGATTTCGGCGCGACGGACAAGCCGGTCAAGCCTGCCGATCTCGACGAATCCGGCCTGCTGCAATTCCCCATCGTCATGGGGGGCATCGTGCCCATCGTCAACCTGCCCGATATCAAGAGCGGCCAGCTCAACCTGACCGGCCCGCTTCTGGCCGATATCTATATGGGTAAGGTGAAGCGCTGGGACGACGCGCCCATCCGCGCCCTCAATCCGGGCCTCAAACTGCCGCACCTGCCGATCACGGTCATCCACCGCGCCGACGGGTCGGGCACCACCTTCCTCTTTTCCAACTATCTGGCCAAGGTCAGCCCGACGTGGAAGGCAGAGGTCGGGGCCTCGGACGCGCTGGAATGGCCGGTGGGCCTGGGCGGCAAGGGCAATGAAGGCGTTTCGGCCTTCGTCAAGCAGACCCTTGGCTCCATCGGCTATGTCGAATTCGCCGTCGCCGCCCGCACCGGCACCGCCGTCGTCAATATGCAAAACCACGACGGCCATATGATCGCCCCGTCCATCGAAGCCTTTGCCGCCGCTGCAGCGGGTGCCGACTGGGCGCACGCGCCCGGCAATCAGCTTCTGCTCCTCGATCAGCCGGGGGCTCAGGCGTGGCCGATCACCGGTACCGTCTTCATCGTCATGCACAAAAAGCAGGACAAGCCGGCCAGCGGCCGCGCCGCCCTCACCTTCTTCGACTGGGCCTATACCAATGGCGACGCCCTGGCGACCAAGATGCACTACGTCCCCCTGCCCCCTGAGGTGAAGCAGATGATGCGCGCCCAGTGGTCGCAGATCACCGGTCCGGACGGTAAGCCGGTCTATACCCCGGCCACCGCCGCCACCGCCGTGGCGGCCTCTGCCGCCTCCGCTCAGTAAGCTTATGGAAACCCCAATGTCTCTTCAGAGCGCCCGCCACCCTGATCCCGTTGACCCGATCTTCCGCGGCCTCGCCTTCGCGGCGGCGACGACCCTGCTCCTGACTCTGGGCGGCCTGATCGTCGCCCTGATGATCGGCGGCTGGCCCGCCATCTCCAAGTTCGGCTTCGGCTTCCTGACCTCCAGCACGTGGAACCCGGTCACCGAGGTCTATGGGGCCGCCGGTCCCATCGTCGGCACGCTGATCACGGCAGTGCTGTCTCTGGCCATTGCCCTGCCCATCGCCGTCTGCGTCTCGGTCTTTCTGACCCAGTATTGCCCCAAGGCCATCGCCCAGCCGGTTTCGACCGCCATTGAGCTTCTGGCCGGCATCCCCTCCATCGTCTATGGCATGTGGGGCCTGTTCGTCTTCGCGCCGTGGTTTGCGCGCACGGTGCAACTGCCCATTCTGACCAGCCTCGACCCCGAAAGCTTCTGGGGCAAGCTGCTGGCCGGTGTGCCCAACGGGGCCAATATCTTCACGGCCTCCATCGTGCTGGCCATCATGATCCTGCCCTATATGTCGGCGGTCTTCCGTGAGTTGTTCCGCTCGATCCCGCCGCAGGTGCGCGAAGCCGCCTTCGGCCTCGGCTGCACCTCCTACGAAGTGGTGGGCTCGGTGCTGATCCCCTACGTCAAGAAGGGCATGATCGGCGTGGTCATGCTGGGCTTCGGCCGCGCTCTGGGTGAGACCATGGCCGTCACCTTCATCATCGGCAATTCGCACCGCTTCCCGGACTCGCTGTTCGCTTCGGGCTCGACGCTGGCCTCGACCATCGCCAATGAGTTCAACGAAGCCTCGGGCGTCCACCTCGCCTCGCTGATCGCGCTGGGTCTGGTGCTGTTCCTGATTACCTTCACCGTTCTGGCCATCGCCAGGGCGCTCCTGTCCTCGCAGCGTTACTAAGGGAGGCAAGAGCATGGATCGCGCCCTTCGCCGCAAATTCGCCAATCAGGCCTTCGTCGTTATCTGCACCGGGGCCGCGCTGGTCGCTCTCGCCGCGCTGGCCCTGATCATGTTCTCGCTGCTGACCAAGGGCGTCGGCGGGGTGGACCTGATGCTGTTCACCGCCGACACCCCTGCCCCGGACTCGCCCGGCGGCCTGCGCAACGCCATTGTCGGCTCCATTCTGATGTGCGGCGTCGCCATGATGATTGCCGTGGTTATCGGCGTGCTGGCCGGGACGTGGCTGGCCGAAATCGGCGGCAACACCCCCTATGGCCACGTCGTGCGCTTCCTCAATGACGTGCTTCTGTCGGCCCCGTCCATCCTGATCGGGCTGTTCGTCTACTGGTGGGTCGTGGTCCCCATGGGCGGCTTCTCCGGCTGGGCCGGGGCGATCGCGCTCGGCATCCTCGCCACGCCCATCGTGACCCGCACCACCGAAGACATCCTGAACCTTCAGCCCAATGCCCTGCGCGAAGCCGGTATGGCGCTGGGGGCCTCTCAATGGGTCACGGTGCGCAGCATCATCTGGAAGGCGGCCGGGGCGGGTATGCTGACCGGCGGCCTCTTGGGCTTTGCGCGTATTTCGGGTGAAACCGCGCCGCTGCTGTTTACCGCCCTCAACAACCAGTTCCTGAGCTTCGACATGTCGAAGCCATTCGCCAGCCTGCCGGGCGCCATCTATCCCTTCGCCATGAGCCCCTACGAGACGTGGAACACCCTCGCCTGGGCCGGGGCGCTGCTGATTACGCTGGCGGTTCTGGGCGTCAACATTCTGGGGCGCTGGCTCGCCCGCGACAAAGATCACAAGTAAGGCCTCGTCATGTCCGACACCGATTTCCAAAGCGTCATCACCCCGCCCCCGGCCGATCAGCTTGTGCTGGAAACGCGGAACCTCAACTTCTACTACGGCACGCATCAGTCGCTGTTCGGCGTCTCCATGCCGGTCAAGCGCAACGGCATCACCGCCCTGATCGGTCCGTCGGGCTGCGGCAAGTCCACCCTGCTGCGCACCATGAATCGCATCTATGACCTCTATCCGGGTCAGCGGGCCGAAGGCGAGATTCTGGTCGATGGCGAGAACATTCTGGGCCCCAAGGTCGATCTGACCAGCTTACGCGCCCGCGTCGGCATGGTCTTCCAGAAGCCGACCCCCTTCCCCATGTCGATCTATGACAATGTGGCCTTCGGCGTGAAGCTGTACCACAAGAAGTCGAAATCGCAGATGGACGAGGTGGTCGAAAAGGCCCTGCGCCGCGCCGCGCTGTGGGACGAGGTGAAGGACAAGCTGACCAAGTCCGGCCTGTCGCTTTCGGGCGGTCAGCAGCAGCGTCTGTGCGTCGCCCGCGGCATCGCGGTTGAGCCGGAAATCCTGCTGCTCGACGAACCGGCCTCGGCGCTCGACCCCATTTCGACGGCCAAGCTGGAAGACACGCTGGAAGAGCTGAAGCGCGACCTGACCATCATCATCGTGACCCATAACCTGCAACAGGCGGCGCGCCTGTCGGACTATACGGGCTTCATGTATCTGGGTAAGATGGTCGAATACGGCCCAACCGAAGAACTGTTCGTCAAGCCGAAGGTCGAACGCACCTCCGACTATATCGGCGGCCGCTTCGGTTAAGCTTCAAAGGCGGCAGGCATATCGCGAGCGGCATTCAATACCCGCACCAGTTCGATACCCTGCTCTACAGGACGATAATAAAGCACATAGGGCCGGATCGGAAAGCTGCGCAGCTCAGCGTAGAGTTCCGGTCGGGGTCGCCCCATGTCGGGATGCAAAGACAACTTTCTAAGCGTTTCGGCAATGCGATCCAGCATCTTATCCGTAGCGTCAGGACGATCTTTGGGAATATAATACCAACGGCCGAAGATGCTGACCGCATCCGGCCGTTGAAAACTCGAGAATTTCTCATATGTATCAGCTACATGAGAAATTCTCGAACGGAATACCAAGAGTCATTTCCAATGACCCTTGGTATAAAGCCACAGGGCTTCGAGATCATCTTCCGCCCGTGCCGTCTTTAAAATCCGGGTCATTTCGCTCTGGCGCGACCTTTTGCCTTGATGGCTTCGATATCCAGTTCCCCTGCTGAACCACTTTCGATGCCTTCACGGATCGACTCGCGCAACGCCTCAAGTTTGGCCGCCTGAAACCGATCATTGGCTTCCATCAGGCGCAGCGCATCGCGGATCACTTCGCTGGCATTATTATACAGGCCGCCCGCGACTTTCTCACGCACCATATCTTCGAGACGCGGCGTCAGATTTATGTTGAGGGTCATGGCGTATCTCCTGACTAGATCATTATGATTTCTGGTAGAAACATGATGATCTAGATTTTTGTTTAGCCCCTCGCCGGGCGGCGGCTGCGCCGCCTTGGCCGCCGCCTCAATGGCGGCTTGAGCGGAATGATTCCATTAGAAATCATTCCGCTCTAAAGGATACGCCCGCCCCCAAAATTGTCAATCTTTGACAGTCATGCCCCCCGGCACCAGACACTGCGGGCCGATTTCGCGGATCGACTTGACGCCGGTGAGCGCCATGGCGACGCGCATTTCCTTCTCGAACAGGCTGAGCAGGTTGGAGACCCCCGCCTCCCCCCCGGCGGCCAGGGCATAGATAAAGGCCCGGCCCAGCAGCACCCCGTCGGCCCCCAGCGCGATCATGCGCACTACATCAAGGCCCGTGCGGATACCGGAGTCGGCCAGAATGGTCAGATCGCCCTTCACGGCGTCGGCAATGGCCGGCAGCGCCCGTGCCGAAGACAGGACGCCATCGAGCTGCCGTCCGCCGTGGTTGGACACCACAATGCCGTCGGCGCCGAAGCTGACCGCATCCTTGGCGTCTTCCGGGTCGAGTATGCCCTTAATGACCATGGGGCCCTTCCAGAAGTCGCGGATCCATTCCAGATCCTTCCACGAGATCGACGGGTCGAAATTGGCCCCCAGCCAGCCGATATAGTCTGCCAGACCCGTGGCCTTGCCGAGATATTTCGAGACATTGCCCAGATCGTGCGGCGTCCCCATCAGGCCGACATCAAAGGCCCAGTGCGGGTGCGTCACCGCCTGCCACAGGCGGCGGATTTCGGCGTTCGGCCCGCTCATGCCCGAATGGGCGTCGCGGTAGCGCGCCCCCGGCACCGGCATATCGACGGTGAAGACCAGCGTGCGGATACCGGCCGCCCAGGCGCGTTCCAGCGCGTTCTTCATGAAGCCGCGATCTTTCAGCACATAGAGCTGAAACCAGATCGGCTTGTCGCACCTGCCCTGCACTTCTTCGATGGGGCAGACGCTGACGGTCGAAAGGGTCAGGTTGATGCCGGCCTTTTGCGCCGCGCGCGCCGCCTGCACCTCGCCGCGCCGGGCATACATGCCGGTCAGGCCGACGGGAGCCAGAACGATAGGCATGGACAGCTTTTCACCCAGCAGTTCCGTCTCCAGACTGAGCGACGACACGTCCTTCAGCACGCGCTGGCGCAGGGCCACGTCGCCAAGGTCCGATACATTGCGCGCCAGTGTGCGCTCGGCATAGGCCCCGCCGTCGATATAGTGAAACAGGAAGGGCGGCAGCCGACGCCGGGCGGCTTCGCGGTAATCGGTCGAGGCGGAGATGATCATGGCAGACTCAGCAGGCGGAACGCAAAGGATGGAAAAGCAATATCTGTTGCTCTAGCATGGGGCCAAGCCCGATGACAATGCGTGGACAATCCCGTTCAATCATCATAGATCAAAATTAATCACGCCCTTTTTTACTCAGGAAATGCCATGTCCGCTGCCTCGATGTTCGACCTCTCCGGGAAAACCGTGCTGATCACCGGAGCCAATCGCGGACTGGGGCAGGGCATGGCGCTAGCTCTGGCCGAAGCCGGGGCCGATATCTGCGCCGTCGGCTCGTCGGGGGCGGACACCACCGCCGAAAAGGTCACGGCTCTGGGACGCCGGTTCCATTTTATCCGCGCCGATCTTACCTCCATTTCGCCGGTGGAGGATATTATCACCGAAACTTTGCGCGTCATGGGCGGGCTCGACATCCTCGTCAACAATGCCGGGTCGATCCGCCGTGGCGACGTCACGGAATTTACCGAGGAAGACTGGGACGCGGTGATGAACCTCAATCTCAAGACCCTGTTCTTCATGTGTCAGGCCGCCGGTCGCCACATGATCGCACAGGGCCACGGCAAGATCATCAATACGGCCTCCCTCCTGTCGTTTCAGGGCGGCATCCGCGTCCCCTCCTATACGGCGTCGAAGTCGGGCGTGGCCGGGATTACGCGGCTTCTGGCCAACGAATGGGCGTCCAAAGGCCTTAATGTCAACGCCATCGCGCCGGGCTATATGGCTACGGAACTGACCGAAGGGCTGCAAAGCGACCCCGAACGCGCCAAGGCGATTCTCGACCGGATTCCCGCCGCCCGCTGGGGGACGCCAGAAGATTTGGGTGGCGCGACGGTTTTTTTGGCCTCCCGCGTGTCAAATTACGTAAACGGAGTTATTATCCCCGTTGATGGGGGCTGGCTGGCGCGCTGATGCGTCTGTTCCGGACCCATCCGAACCCCTTGAGGAGACAATGACCACAGAGACTCTTTCGACCACCGCGCCGCTCAAGATGGCCGATATCGCCCGCATGGCCGGCGTCTCGGTGTCCACCGTTTCGCGGGCCCTGGCCGGAAGCCCCCTGATCCCGAAGCCGCTGCGTGACAAGATCGCGGCGATTGCCGAGGAACATGGCTACGTCGTCAATCAGGCCGCCCGTAACCTCCGTCTGAAGCGCACCCGCACCATCGGCCTCGTCCTGCCCGACGACGGCGACCGCAAGCTGCGCGACCCGCACCTCTTGAGCATGATGGGCGCCCTCACCCAGGCCGTCTTCAAGCGCGGCTATGAGCTGCTGGTGCTCAAGACCCCGGCCAAGCGTCAGGGCGCGCTGAAGGACCTTGTCCGCTCGCAGCGCTTTGACGGTATGCTGGTCCTGCCTGACACGGCGGCCAGGGATCAGCACGAGGCGCTGAGCGACCTCGCCCGCTACTACGCGCCGCTGGTCGTCTGGGGCCGCCTGCCGGACCAGAGCTATTGCGGCGTCGAAGCCTCGACCGCCACGGACGAAAACGCCGAGGAGATGGTCGATCTGCTGTTCCAGCGCCTCAGCGAAGACGAAAAAGCCAAGGCCGCGAAATAGTCTCCGTTCCCCCGACACTGTCGGGGGTTCAGTGACCTTCAAGATAAGAAAAAAGCCCTCCGGATCACTCCGGAGGGCTTTTTTGTCAGTAGCAAGAAGGCTGCCCGGCGAACCGGACGGCCTCTTTTTTAGAACTGCGTCGAAAGGCTGACCGAGACCGACGTGCCCGGATCGTAGCGATCGACATAGACGCGCTTGTCGTTGATCGTCTGATATTCCTTGTACTCGGTGCCCGTCAGGTTACGGGCCTCAAGCTGGAAGTTCAGGCCGCGACCAAAGGCGTCGAAGCCCTTGCGCCACACGAAATCGACCTGCGTGCCCGGCTCCTGCATGATGTCAGGGTCGCCGACAATGCCCGAGCCGCGCACCGAGATACGCTCGCTGACGTAGGTGAGCAGCAGGGTCGCCTGCGACTTGGCTTCGCTGTCTTCCCAGCCGAACTGCACGTTGGCAAGGTGGTCAGACTGACCTTGCAGCTTGGCGCCGTCCTTGATGTACAGGCTGGCCTCGACCGGCTGGAAGGTGGTGCGGCTGAAGGCGATCTTGTCGCCCGTCTTTACCTTCACGCTGGAGTCGGTGAAGGTGTAGTTGGCCTGCACCAGCCACTGCTTGCTCTCGAAGAAAGCGCCCTTGATGGGGCTTTCGAACAGGCCCTTATAGTCCACTTCGAAGCCCTGAATATTGGCCTTCGGGGCGTTGACGAAGGTCTGCTGGAGCTGAGTACCGGTCGAGATGGTTTCGACGGGCTTGTCCAGCGTCTTGTGAAACAGACCGGCGGTCAGGTATTCGCCCGCGCCGTAATACCACTCATAACGGGCATCGAGGTTGGTGATCTCGGTGTCCTTCAGCAGCGGGTTACCCGTGTACGAACGGTCGCTGTCGGCTTCGCGGAAGGTCGGCTCGGCCAGTTCGCGGAACTGCGGGCGGCCGATCGTCTTGGACGCACCAAAACGCAGTTGCATGTCGTCCTTGAAGTTCCAGGTCACCGTACCCGACGGCAGGAGGTAGGTCTCCTTGATCTGGGTAGAGGCACGATCCGGCTTGGTGTTCGTCTGATAGAGGAAGCGCAGATCGTTGCGCTCCTTGCCGACTTCGTAACGCAGACCGGCAGCGACGCGGACCAGCGGAATGACTTCCAGATCGGTCTTCACGTAGTAGGACGACACGAACAGACCGCCCTTATAGGCTTGCGGCGAGTCTGAACCGGTTTCCCACAGTTGCAGGAAGTCCGGGCGGATATTGTAGTCGGAGAAGAGGTAATCAATGCGGGTATATTTGGCCAGCGAGTCATTAACCGACTTGAACTCGAAGGCGCGGCGCTGATAGTCGCGCTGGTTGTCGAGCACCGAGACGCCCGCCATCAGCTTGCCATCACGCCCTTCGCCGAGGCTATAGTCCCAGGTCAGGTTGGCCCCCAGATACTTCGCCACGTCCTTAAGGTTAGAGAAGGCCGTTTCGTTACCGCCGCCGTTACGCAGGTCGGTGAAATAGAGGCCCTTCGTCGCCGCGTTGGAGGTATCCAGCGTGTAGTTGATGAACTTGTCATACGGCGTGTCGCGCACGGTCACGGCGTAGGAGGCCGTCCAGTCCAGCACCAGCTTCGGCGTCAGAGCGTGCGTGCCCGTGATCTGGCTCAGGCCCAGTTCGCGCTGATACCAGCCGGTACGGTCCTTGCGATAGAAAAAGCCGTTGGAGTTAAACCCGTCACGGGTAGCTGCGAACTTCGTCGTCTTGCGGATATACATGCCCGTCCACTTCAGGGTGTGGGCACCGTGGGTATAGCCGAGCGACAGCAGGCTGTTCAGCGAGACATTATTGGCCGTGTTCTGATAGTCATCCTCGTAATGGATGCCGTCCTTTACCGACCAGTTGTTGGAGAAGTCGGCCACAGCCACAACGCCGAGCTTGCCACCCAGAACCGTATAGGTCTGCCCGGCGCTGCCGTTCACACTGAAGTTCGGGGTGGGACGGCCGATTTGCAGCAGGTTGAGGTCGGCATTGGTGAAGGAATGACCGATCTTTTGCAACTCGCTGGTCGCGCCCGCGCCCGTCGCCGGGTAGTTGTTCGGATTGACCAGCTTGCCCTTGGCCAGCGCATCGCGCAGCGGGTCCGGCAGACTGCGGGCCCCGTCGTCATAGCCCAGCCAGTCGGTGGCCGAACCGAAATAGGTAACGGTCTTCTTGCCGGTCGTTTCGCTGTTGTACCCCGTGCCGATGCCGAGGCTCAGGAAGTTGTCGCGCGGCAGGGCCACGGTCTGAAGATCGACGACACCGCCGCCGAATTCACCCGGATATTCCGCCGAATAGGTCTTTTGCACCGAGACGCGGCCCAAAAGCGACGCCGGGAACAGGTCGAGCGGCACGACGCGTTGCAGCGGCTCCGGCGACGGCAGCGGCGCGCCGTTCAGCAGGGCCGAGGAATAGCGCTCGCCAAGGCCACGCACATAGATGAACTTGCCTTCGACCAGCGACAGGCCTGCGACGCGCGTCAGGGCGGTGGCGGCGTTGTCGTCGCCGGTGCGCTTGAGGTCTTCGGACGTCAGGATCGAGGTGACTTCCGCCGTGCGCCGCATGGTCTTGGGCAGGTTCTTGCCGCGCACGACGACTTCGGTGATTTCGTTGGCCGGGCTGGCGTTGGAGTCGCCGGTGGCGGCTTCCGCCGGTTGGTCGGCGGCCGTCTGGGCCTGGTTTTGGTCTTGCGCCACCGCGGCGTTGACAGCCGCCAGAGACGTCGTAGCCATCAGCAAGGCGCCGAGGGAGAGAGTTTGCAGTTTCATGGGATCAACCTTTGCTGAAGGACTTGGAGAGCAGAGCGCGTTGCGGCGGGGTTTCCCCCGCCGCGCTTGCGCCTGCTACTGGCAGGACTTCTCGCCAGTGCCCATGCCGCAGGTCCAACCCTTGTACCAGTTGTCGCTGGCGTCCTTCACGGCACCGATATAGGTCGGGTTGGTGAAGAAACCGAGGTTGTTGTTGGCCGCGTCGTTGAGGATGGTCGGGTTGGTAACCGGGACGGCGTTTTCGGTCGCGCCGTTGATGATGTCATTGGTCAGGGTCGTCGTCGTACCGATCGAGTTGTTGGTGACGGTCGGCAGCAGAACCGAGGTGACCGAAGACACGCGGGTGATGTTACCCGTGTTCCACAGGGCTTCGGCCTGAGCGACGGTCGGCAGGGTCTGACCGGTGTTCGAAGCCCCCGACTGAACGCCAACCGAAGCGATGCCACCGCAGATGCCCATGACCGAGCGGAAGGCGACCTGCGCAATCACCGTGTTGTCGTCCTGCACCAGCAGGCAGTTCGACGACGGGCTGGTGGTGCGGATGATGGAGTTCATCAGCAGCAGACCCGTGCCGGTGTCGAGCTTCAGCGCCTGGGTGTTGAGGGTGTTCTTCATGATGATGGTGGCGTTCGACACCTTCGGATAGGTGAACGGGCGCAGGGTGCCGGTGTTGACCGCCGCCGAAGTCGGGCACATCGAGCGGATGCCGCCGTTGCCACCCTTGTTACAGGACATTTCGAAGGCGAAGGAGCCGTTCGAGCTGCGGGCCGCCTGCAGGGCGATCATCCACTGCACCGAACCCGACCAGGTGTTGTCGGTGTCGAACTGCTCATCGTCGTTGCCGACCAGCACGAGGTGCTTGGCATTGACCGAGCCGCCGAAGAATTCGACGCCGTCGTCCGACGAGTTATAGACCTGCACGTAATCGATCGTGGTGCCTGCACCGACGCCGGCCAGGGTGATGCCGTTCAGTTCCTTGCCCACATCGACCTGATAGCCGGTGTAGCGGACCTGCACGTACTTCAGGGTGCCGGAGTTGTCAGCGAGGCTGTTGCCGCCAAAGTTCAGGCCAGCCACTGCTTCGAAGGTTGCACCGCAGTTGTTGAAACCGTCGAGATTGGTCGGAACGGCGTCGGTGGCGCAGGAGTTCGAGGGCGCGCGGCCAAGAATGACCAGACCGCCCCACTCGCCGATCGAGTTCGCAGTCGAAGCGCCGGTGACGTTGTTCTTGGAGGTGAAGATGATGGGGTTGGTCGCCGTACCTTCGGCGAAGATTTGCGAACCGCGCTGAACCGCGATGTAGTCGAGACCCGCCGAACCGAAGACGGTGACGCCCGGCTCAACGGTCAGGACGCCGCGACGCGCACCGGCGATCGGGGCGTTCACGTTCGGACCCATGTCCTCACCGACGCTGACGCGGCCCGACACCGAGTAGATGACGCCGTCGAGCTTGGCGAGCGTCAGGTTGCCGGTGATGGTGGTCGGCAGCTGGCAGTTACGGGCCTGAGCGCCGCCGGCGAGCGTGATGACGCCGATATTGTCGGTGCCGGTCGGGCACGAAGCGGCCGCCACACCCGAGGTGCTGGAAGAAGACGACGAAGACGAGGACGAACCGCCGCCGATCAGGACGCCTTCGCCCGGCGAAGCAACGTTGTCGGCACCGAAGCAGCCCGCCAGAGCGACAGCCGCGGTAAAGCCCAGAAGACCCAGGCGGAATTTCGTGGAAGTGTTCATTTGCATCTCTCCAGACCAACGCAGCGGCGCGTTGGGGAGGCCCCCTTCTGAACACGCCCATGCCATTAGTCGGCCTTATAGGGAGGCTGTGTGACAGAACGCACAAACTTAGGTGACGGAATTGTGTAACTCCGAAAACCGCCGCCCCCACCCGGCGAAATCGCGCGCAATGCCCTCGTTTTGTGTCTTTGCGGACACATTCTCACCTGTCAGGCGTCTTACGGGCAGGCGAAGGGCAAAAAAAGGGGGTGGCCGCCGTGGGAAGGCAGACCACTCCATAGGGGCCGGGAAGGTTGAGGGAAGACCCGGTTACGTCTGCCAAACTGACACAATCACAGCCCAATGACAATATTGGTTATGACCTTTAATTGGCATTACCTGACGATTTAGGCCGAAAACACCGGGCAAAAGTTACAAAACATGCCCGTTTGCGATAAGGGTTGCGTCAGATGGCCAATGATAGTAATACCAATATACGATATTGGTATCAAAAAACTGTAAGGAACCGCCCGCATGTCCCTCGCTTCCGTCACCGCGCCGCTGGATGAAACCACGACTCTGATGTTCCGCGAGGCAGCCGAAGGGGGCGACGCCGTCGAACGCTTCCTGACGCGCAATGCCGGGACTTTGAGCCGCATCGCCGCGCGCCTGAAGGCCCAGCCGCCCAGGGCCGTCGTCACCTGTGCGCGCGGTTCGTCAGACCACGCCTGCACCTACGGTAAGTATGTCATCGAGACCCTGACGGGCGTGCCGGTCAGCTCCGCCGCCCTGTCGGTGGCCTCGGTCTATGCCGCCCCGGTCGTCGCCGACGAAACCCTGTGCATCGCCGTGTCGCAGTCGGGCCGCTCGCCCGACCTGCTGACCGCCGTTGAAGCCTATAAGGCGGCAGGGGCCTTCGTCGTGGCGCTGGTCAATGATGAAACCGCGCCCCTGGCCACCCTCGCCGACGAAGTCCTGCCCCTGTGCGCCGGACCGGAACTGTCGGTCGCCGCCACCAAGTCGTGCCTCGCGGCGCTGGCCGGGTTTGCCGCCCTGGCCGCCGAATGGTCCGGCGAAGCCGCCCTCAAGGCCGCCGTGGCCGCCCTGCCCGCCCAGATGCGTCAGGCCTTCGACCTCGACTGGTCCGCCGCCCTCCCCGCCCTGACCGCCGCCAGCAACCTCTTCGTCATCGGCCGCGGCTACGGTTTCGGCGTGGCGCAGGAAGCGGCCCTGAAGCTCAAGGAAACCTGCGCTCTGCACGCCGAGGCCTTCTCGGCCGCCGAGGTGCGGCACGGCCCGATGGCCATCGTCAATCAGGGCTTCCCTGTGCTGGCCTTCGCCACCTCCGACACGGCCGGCGACGGGGTGCGCGACGTGGCCGCGGAATTTGCCGGACGCGGGGCCGCCGTGTGGCTGGCCGACACCACGCCGGGCGCCTATACCCTGCCCGCCCTGGCCGCCGAGCCCATCCTTGAGCCCATCCTGCGCCTGCAGAGCTTCTATCGCCTCGCCAACCGCCTGTCGCTGGCGCGTGGCCTCAATCCCGACAGCCCGCCGCACCTCAACAAGGTAACGAAGACGGTTTAAGCCCCCTCCCCTACTGGACATTTTCCGACGGGCGGTCATAGCATTGTCTATGACCGCCCTTTCCTTTGTCCGCACCCTGCGTACCCGCCCGTGGCTGAGCCGCGCCATCGCCCTCGCCTTCGGGCTGGGCACGCTTCTGGGCACCCTCACCGACCTGCGCCTGTCGCAAAGCGTGCTGGTCGCGTGGAACAGCGCGGCCCTCTTCTACCTCATCGCCCTCGCCCGGCTGATGATGACCGCCAATACCGCCGATATGCGCCGTCGCGCCGAAACGCAGGATGTCGGCAAGTGGACCATTCTGGGCCTTACCGGGGCCGCCATCGCCGTCTGCGTCGTCGCCATCGCCAGCGAACTGATCGCCGCCCACGACGAAACCGGGCTCAGCAAAGGCCTCGACCTCGCGCTGGTCGGTGCCACCATCGTCACCACCTGGGTCTTTGTGCACACCACCTTCGCTCTGCACTACGCGCACGCCTACTACATCGCCATCCGCCGCGCCGAGCCCCCGCCCCTCAAATTCCCGGATGCAGACTGCGAACCGGACTATCTCGACTTCGCCTATTTCGCCTTCATCATCGGCACCGCCGCCCAGACCGCCGACGTCTCCGTCGCCTCCAAAGCCATGCGACGCCTCAATCTCGGCCACGCCGTCTTTGCCTTCTTCTACAACACCACCATCCTCGCCCTGTGCATCAATATCGCCGCCAGCCTGCTGGGGTGAGCTGGGTTTGGGGTTTGGGTTTTGGGCAAGGGGAAGGCTTCCGGGGTCAGTTGACCCCGGACCCCGGATGTCGGTGCGCGATTGCTGATGACTCAGTTTGACGTGGGGAAGGGCTTTGGCCACCAAAAACACAAAAAGCACGAACGCGAGCCTGTGGCACAGGCCTGCGCCTGACGTATCAAATGCTGTGTTTTGCCACGCAAGATTTATAGAAACCACAGATTACACAGATTTCACAGATTATCCGTGTCTGCGTAACGCATAGGCGCGCAGCGCCAATCTGTGCCATCTGTGTAATCTGTGGTTCAAAGACTTTCGGCGCGCAGCGCCCCTCACTCGCGCAGGCCGCACAAAGGTCAGGGCCCTGCGGGCCAGGCGTTTCAGCACAAAGAGGTTCGTGGCGTTGGTGTCGTTCGTGGTGACTCCTTCACCCGGTATCCAGCGGGAAGAGATCAGGCCACAACAGGTTGAGGTCCGCGCGGCTAAACTGCTTGAGCCCTTTCAGGATCGTCTCCCGCGTCTCGCCCCTGGCATAAAAGGCCCTGAGCCAGTCACCGTGGATGATTTCCACATCCTCATCATGGATCAGACCGAAATCGTGGTACGCCAGCAAGGCATCTTGCGGTCGGGGGATGGCCACTGTGTTCAGGACGCGCTCACGCAAGGCCGCCTCCTGCGGCGTCAGAGGCCGCGAAGGCGGCTTGGGCATCCGAGGTTCGCGTTTAGCCTCCACCGGCGGTACGGACGCGGGCTGAGGTTTAGCTTCGGGATGCGGCTGTGTCCGGGCGCGCGTCGCGGCCCTCATCCGTTCAATCTGCGCCTTGAGTTCACCGACGGGATCGCGGTCCAGCCAGTGGCCGGGTTCGTCGGGCGTATTTTGCAGCTTTTGATTGTCAACGGCGGCGATGGGCTGCCTATGGGCCTGCCGCTCGGACGCATCGCAGCGGGCATAGAGACGCTCGATCATCAGCGCCGTGCGGATACCCTTGGCGACTTCGTCCGGCGTTTCGGGTGCGTCCATCGCGGTCAGCGCCCTCAGCATCCGGTCCGCATAGGCACGCAAATGTGCGCGCCGCTGTTCCGGGGTCAAAGGGGCTGCCATGTCCGTCGTCTCGGTCATGCGCCCAAGGGTAACCGCGCTTTTTCCGGCGGGGATAGATTGGGGGCATTTACCAGTAGCGCAGAGGCGCGGGCCTTGCCGGCTTTTCACAGTATCGTGTCGTTGAAGTTAGGGAAGGCCCCCACCCAGCAAGCTAGGGAGGTATGATCGAGATTTCGCGCCCGTCATCTAGCTATCGGATAGCCTCCAGCTAACTGCATTGATATTTCAGAATATCTTTGACGTGACTCTCCTCTATACCCAGCAGATCGGCCATTTCAGCGACAGTGATGTCGGGACGCCCTCGGCGGATATCTTCGACGGTCCACAACAGTGAAGGAGCCATATAGTCCAAAAATCGACAGGGCCGACTAAGCGTCCTCCACGTGCGTAAAACACCTTCATAGGTTAGCCAACGCTGCGGCCAGTGGGCGACATTGCGTATCGCATCCGCTGTCTCAGGCGTTACGCGCACGACGAAAAAGTCATCATATATGCGCTCCTCCTGAGCGATCAGCCAGTCGGTGCGGCAGGTTTGACATCTTCCCAGCCATAGCCACCAAAGGTCCTCAGCAGGCTTTGTGCTTTCGTTCACTGAGGCGAAGAACCGGCCGTCACGCCCGTTTCCTCCCATTGGAATGACATCCTCATCCGCCACGGCCGGACATTCGCACGTGAGGGCCGGGCGCAGTTGCGCCTCAAGCTGTTCGCGCATGTCTTCGACCTGATTGCGATCGGCATAGTTCATTTCCAGCAGCTTGAAATGAACTATGCCCCTAAGGCTGTGCTGAGCGCGGCTTCATGAGCATAGACCCAAGCCTCAAAAGCCGAGACGGAGGTGTCGCGACGGATAAAGCGCCACAGGGCACTATTGATCTCTTTGTCCAAACGCCCCTCCTCGTTCCGGGTGCAGGGGCTGTGCCCCTGCCCGCCGGAAGCTCTTTATCAGATACCCAAAAGATAGCCAAAGGCTATCCTGTATTTATTCAACAGCTTATTGAGATGAAACCTCATTCAGCCACTGTGAGGTGTCATCCCAACCAAAAACAGATAGCTACCAACTATCTGTTATGTATCCGATAGCCATGCGAAAGCTATGCACGGGCTATCGGCTGGATTTCGGTTAGCTATTAACTTTCCGTTAGCTATTGGGAAGCTAGGCTATGGCTAACCGAAAGCTAACAGGCAGCAGTCCGTCGTCTAGCTGAGGGCTTTCGGTGAGATAGCCGCTGTCTATCGGGCGACTTTCGCACAGCTTTCCGTTAGCTGTCGGAGGCCTTCCGTCTGGACCCTGCGTCAGAATCGGCGCACCAACAGAATTAACACTTCATTAACCTTTGCGCAAAAGGTGCGCGCTAGCCGGTGGCTATCCGATAGCTGCCATCCGCGCGTCAAAGCCAGCACGAGGAACCTGACATGCCGGTCATCTCCTTCATTTCGCCCAAGGGCGGCGTGGGCAAGACCACGGCGGCGACGCTGATGGCCACGCAACTGGCGCGTAAGACGCAGGTCATTATTATAGACGCCGACCCCAATCGTCCGATCCTCGCCTGGTCGCAGTTAAACGGCTGTCCGGCCAATATCCGCATCGTGTCCGACGCCAATCAGGAAAACATCCTCGACAAGATCGAGGAGGCGGCCGCCGAGGCGCCGTTTGTCGTGGTGGATTGCGAAGGCACGGCGTCGCTGACGGTGGCCTATGCCATCGGGGCGTCCGATCTGGTGGTGGTGCCGACGCAAGGCTCGCAGCTTGATGCCAAGCAGGCGGCCAAGGCGCTCAGCCTGATCAAAAATACCGAGCGTCAGTCGCGCCGCCCGATTCCGCACGCGGTGCTGCTGACGCGCACCAATCCGATCATCAAGCCGCGCACCCTGTCGGCCATTCACGAGCAGTTACGCGCCCACGGCATCCGTTTGTTCGACACGCAGTTGCACGAGCGCGAGGCCTTCAAGGCCATGTTCTCGTTCGGCGGGGCGCTGGAAACGCTGGACCCGTCGCAGGTCGCCAATATCGACAAGGCCGTGGCCAATGCCCGTGCTTTTGTCGCCGAAGCCATTGAATTGCTGAAAAATCCGGACGCGGTTCCGGCTCAGGAGGTCGCTTAATCCATGTCCGAACGCGCTTCGATCTTTGACGACGATCTTGACCTGTCGGCCTTTGACGCCCGGCCAAAGCCCAAACCGGACAAGGAGTCTCTGCGCGCCGTCGCCGAGGCGAGGGGCTTCCCCAGCCGTGAGGCCGTGGCCGTACCGGCGGCGCCTGAGCCGGTTCTGCAACGCCGTTACCGCACCGGGCGTAACCGTCAGCTCAATCTGAAGGTCACGGACGAGGCGCTGCGCCGCTTCTATGCTGTGGCGGACGCGCAGGGTCTGGTGCTGGGGCAGGTGTTCGAGCAGGCCGTCGAGGCGCTGGAAGACAAACTGAAAGCCGAGGGCAGGATCTGATCATGGCCCGCCGCGCCGCCGAATCGCAGTTCGACCTGTTTATCCCGCTCGTCAGCGACATGTCGCTGAAGGACCAGCGCGAGCTGATGGAACGGCCGTTTTTCAGCCTCGCCAAGCGCAAGCGGCTGAAACCGATCGAATATACCAGCCCCGATGGCGACACCTGGGTGAAGGTCTCCGGCAATGCCGAATTCGGCATCGCCACCATCTGGGACGCCGATATCATGATCTGGGCGGCCTCGGTGCTCAATCGCCTGAAAGAGCAGGGAGTCAATGACTTGCCGCGGACTCTTAAGACGACGTCTTATGATCTGCTGCGTGCCATAAAACGCGATACGGGCGGCAAATCCTATCAGGAACTGAACGCCGCGCTGCAAAGGCTGGAATCGACGACCATCCAGACCTCACTGCGTGCGCCCAAACGCAAGGACAAGGCGCAATTCGGCTGGATCGACGCCTTTCAGTTGGAGGTGGACCCGGAAACCGAGGCGCCGCGCGGCATTTCGATCACCTTGTCCGACTGGGTTTATCAGGGGATCGTCACCGAACGCTCGCTGCTGACCATGCATCAGGACTACTTTCTGCTGACCGGCGGCATGGAGCGCGCCCTTTACCGCGTGGCGCGCAAGCACGCCGGCGATCAGGAGGGCGGCTGGACCTGCCGTATAGCGATTTTGCACGAGAAAACGGGCTCAGACAGCCCGCTGAAGCAGTTTACCTACCTCCTGAAGCGCATCGTGGCCAAGAACGCCCTGCCGGAATACGAGATGACGCTGACCAAGACCAATGACGGCTCACCCGCCGTGCATTTCATCAAGCGCGACATGGAGGAGCGGGTGAGGGTGCGCGACGCGCTGAAAACCCTAGAACGGCAGACCGCCGAAGACCAGCGGGCGCTGGAAATCGACGGCCTTATGCACAAACGGTTCTAGAAAACGGTGTCGGGGGATCGGTGACTTTTTGAGGCCGATTCGTCGGGGGAACAGTGACCACCCTATCGGGGGATGCGTGACCGGATTGACGGGGGAAGAGTGACCGATTCGCTCAAGGCGAGTCGGGGGAACGGTGACCGGCGGGCGTTTTTCTGCGGTTTTGCCCTCCAAAGCTGCTTTTCGGGGGAATGGTGACCGGATTTGCCGCGGAAACAGGGTTAAAAAGCTGCGGGCAAGCTGTGGAAAATACTCTGTTTTTCCCGGACCGCTTATCGGGGGAAGAGTGACCGCCTGCACGGGGGAACGAAGACCCGTTGCGCGGGGGATCAGTGACAAAGTGACGGGGTATCAAAGATTAACAAAAGGTACCCTTGTTGATTTTAAAGGGGAATTCCGGCTGTTTTTTCCCTTAACCTATTTAACTAGATTCACTAACAGACTCTCTTAACAGCGAGAGGGGCGCGGTATTAAGGTCCGTGCGCGGTCCGCCTTGTGCGACCTTTGAAGGGTCGCTCAGGCGGACATCTACGGGGAAAGGCAGTTAACAGACGACCGACAGAGTCACGGAACAGCACAGTCACCGGGATTTACGGTTCACGGCGTCCAGTTCTTTGACCTCAGCGCGTGGGTTTATAGTGACCGCCTGCAACACCGCCGAGATATACCCGTCAGGCTCTGATTTCAGCCGTAAGGCCACGGTTTTGATGCTGAAAAACGACCCCACAAGACACGGAGTCGCTTGGAGTCCAAGGGATTGCGGCGAAAACCGGCCGTCACTGATCCCCCGATAGCCCGTGCTCCCCTTAAAACACGGGCCGGAAATGACGTGACGGCCTGCGATTCGGTCGCTATGGAAACGATCAGTATATTCAACCCCTTGCGGAGACGCGACATGGCGGTCAGCATCCATTCCGGTTTCGATGGCGGCAATATCGAGGTGGTGCAGGCGCACGGGGGCGGACGTTTCGATCTGGCTATCCGTCCGGATCATCAGTCGCACTATTACCAATGGTTCTATTTCCGCGTGGACGGGGCCTCAGGCGTCGATCTGGAACTGCGCCTGACCAATGCCGGAGGATCGGCTTATACGGGCGGCTGGGAGGGCTACAAAGCCCGTATCAGCGGCGATGGGGCCCACTGGACGCAGGCCGACACCACCTATGCCGACGGCGTGCTGACCATCCGTCACCGGCCCACCTCTGAAACCCTGTGGGTGGCCTATTTCGCGCCCTATGACAGTGACCGTCACCGGGCGCTGGTCGAGCGGGTGATGACCTTGCCGGGCATGAGACACCGGGTTCTGGGCCAAACGCTCGATGGCCACGATCTCGACCTGTTCAGCGTAGGGGAGGGGCCGCGTATCGTGTGGCTCTATGCGCGTCAGCATCCGGGCGAGACCATGGCCGAATGGTGGATGGAGGGGGCCATTCCCTGGCTGTGCAGCGACGCGCCGGAGGCCGTGGCCCTGCGCGCGGCGGCGACCTTTTACATCGTGCTCAACTGTAACCCGGACGGCAGCGCGCGCGGGCACCTGCGCACCAATGCCGCCGGCACCGATCTGAACCGGCAGTGGGCCGCGCCCTCGGCGGAAAAGAGCCCGGAAGTGCTGGCCATCCGCAACGCCATGGACGATACCGGCGTCGATTTTGCCATCGACGTGCACGGCGACGAAGCCATCCCGCACGTCTTTATGGCCGGATTTGAGGGCATTCCGTCGTGGACGCCGCAGCGTGACGCCCTCTATCGCCGCTATCTGAGCGCCCTGTCGGCGCGCACGCCCGATTTCCAGACCACCTATGGCTATGCGGTCGATGCGCCGGGGCAGGCCAATCTGACCGTTTCGACCAATGCCGTGGCCGAACGCTTCGGGGCCATCGCCATGACGCTGGAAATGCCGTTCAAGGACCATGACGACGCACCGGACGCCGTTGAGGGCTGGTCACCGGCCCGCTCTCAGGCGCTGGGGGTGGCGTGCCTGAAGGCGCTGTCGGACGTGATCACGGAGATTCCGCTGCGCGCCCGCGGCTGAAAACATCTGCGTGAGGCAAAGGTTTGCGCGATTAGAGCGCATTTCGTTCAAATTGAATCGAAATCGCGCTCTAAATTTTTGGTTTAACGCGCTTTTTTTTATCCAAAAAGTGCGGCGCACTTTTCGGGAAGCGCTTATCGGGGGATCGGTGACCACATCTCCTGACTCGACTCCGCCCGATTCGCCAAGCAAGGTAGGACGGGAACACACACGGAGCGGATCATGTTGAACGATATTCTCGGCGCCCTCGGCAGCAAGCTCGATCTGGGGAATCTCGACCTCGCCGGTCTGGCGCAGCAACTGGGTGGGCAGGGCCTGATCGGCGACGTGCTGGGTCAGTTGCAGCAGGGCGGTCTGGCTGAGGTGGTGCAGTCGTGGGTGTCGAATGGCGCCAACCTGCCGATATCGCTGGAGCAGTTGCAATCGGCGCTGGGGCCGGACACCGTCAATCAACTGGCCGGGTCACTGGGCATTGATCCGGCGCAACTGGGCGACGTCCTGCCCGGTGTGGTCGATCAGTTGTCGCAGGGCGGGCAATTGCCGCAGGCCATAGCCGAGGCGGCCCCGAACCTGCTGGGACAGGACGGACTTGGTAAGTTGCTGGGCGGTCTGTTCCGCTAGATCATTATGATAAACATAATGATCCAGCTTTTTTAGTCCCTCGCCGGGTGCGGTCTCCACCACCTTGGCCGCCGCCTCAATGGCGGCTTGAGCGGACTGATTATAGAAATCATTCCGCTATAATTCTTACTCCATCCCCTTAAGGGCGCGGGCCGAGCGCAGACCGTTGCGGCGCAAGGCCTGCACGGCGCGGCGCAGATCGGCCAGGGCTTGGGCCCGCGTGCGGCCGGACGCTTCATAGGCGGCAACGGTTTCGGCGATCAGTTCGGCTTCGGGCGGCCAGTTGTCGTTGGCAGCGGTCAGGGCAGGGGTCATGGCGCACAGAGTACAGCAGGGGAGGGGACTGTCTATAGCGGAAGGGGGTTAAAAATTACCCCGGCAGAAGGCCATTTTCACGCGCCGTTTCACGGTCGAGGATCATCTGAATGGCCGGACGACCCAAAACCCGGTCCACCGCGCGCCCATCTTCACCATAAAGGCTGTCCGCCACGCGAAATATGCCTTTAAGGCACTCAATCGCCGGCTGCGCCACCGCCTGACCGGCCACCAGCACCCACGCTCCATCATACAGTCGGCTCATCGCACCCTCCGTCAGTTCCTTTTTTGTTCTCATATTTGGGCGCGAATGTCAAGTCGATAAGCGGGGCTTGCAAAAGCTATCCGCTAGCTATCTGTTATATTGGTTATAACCAATGCCGCTCCACCCTATAACTTTTGGGCTTGATTTCGCGGAAAATCCACCGTCACATAGGTGTCAAACAGGGAGCCCCCCATGACCTTTGCCCATTCCGTCAGCCTGAGCACACTGGCCCTTGCCCTGTCCCTGACCGCCGGTTGCGCCAGCTTACTGCCCCCCCCTGTGGCCCCGCCCGTCCTGCCGACGGTCGCCCCGCCCCTGCCATCGCTGGATCAGGCCACACTGGACCGTCTGGGGGATCGGCTCGGCTATCGCTGGGAGATCGCCGATAACCGTCAGACCTGTGACAAGGCGGCCTGTTTCCTGTCGGTCCTGACCCTCACCCTGCCCGAAGGCAGCGACCTGCCCGGCGGCTGGACCCTCTATGTCTCCTATGTGGCGGGGCTTGTGCGTTATGAGAGCGAGATCTTCGACCTGAAACAGGTCAATGGCGACCTCTATGCCCTGACGCCCAAGCCGGGGGTGACGCTGAAAGGTGGTGCCTCGCATACGGTTCGCATCTGGGGGCAGGGGCATTTTTACGCGCGCGGTCTGGTCATGCCCAATGCCTATGTGGCGGCATCGGGCCTGACGGCGCGCACCGTGGCGGCGACGAAGGTGGTGATCGACCCCGAAAGCGGGCTGGAAACCCTGCCCTTTGTCGCCCCCATGACCGATGAGGCGAAGCTGGGCACCCAGAGCCCCACTGACAGGACGCAGTGGCTGACGCCGCAACGCGCCTATGAACGCAATGCGTCGCGCAACGTGGCCCTGACCCGTCCGGCCGTGGTGATCCTGCCCACCCCGGCCAGGGTGACCCTGCAAAAGGGCGCGCCGCTCGATCTCAGCAAGGGGTTTGACCTGCGCCTTAAAGGTCTGAGCCGCGACGCCCTCATCCCCGCCTTAGAGGCCCTGAAACGGGCCGGGGCCGGGGAGGGGCGGGGACCGGTGCTCAGCGTCACCATCGACCCGAAACTGCGCCCCGAAGCCTATCGCCTGACGGTGGGCAAAAGCGTTAGCATCCGCGCCGGATCGACGACGGGGGCCAACCACGCCCTGCGCTCTCTGACCCAGCAAACGGCCTTTGATGGTGCTCAGGTGCGGCGTATGACCATCGAAGACGCGCCGCGCCTGCCCTTCCGGGGCCTGCATATCGACGTGGCGCGCAACTTCCACTCCAAAGCCTTTGTGCTCGAGACGCTGGAGCAGATGGCGGCCTATAAGCTCAACCGCCTGCACCTGCATCTGGGCGACGACGAAGCGTGGCGGCTGGAAATCGACGGCCTGCCGGAACTCACGCAGGTGGGCGCCTATCGCTGCCACGACCCGGCCGAAGAGACCTGCCTGCTGCCGCAACTGGGGGCCGGGCCGGAGCGCGACACGCCGGTCAATGGCTACTTTTCGAAGGCCGACTATATCGACATCCTCAAGGCGGCGCAGGCGCGCGGCATCGAGGTCATACCGTCCTTCGACATGCCGGGCCACAGCCGTGCGGCGATCAAATCCATGGAGGTCCGCTATCGCCGTCTGATGGCCGCCGGTGATGCGGCGGGGGCGGCGCAATATCGGCTGGTCGAACCGGAAGACACCACGGCCTATCGCTCGATCCAGCACTATAACGACAATACGCTCAATGTCTGCCTGCCCGCCACCTACGCCTTTATCGACAAGGTGATCGACGAGACGATGAAGCTGCATCAGGCCGCCGGTGTGCCGCTGAAGCGCTACCATATCGGGGCGGATGAGACGGCGGGGGCGTGGACACAGTCACCCGCCTGTCAGGCCTTTATGGCGCAGAACGGCCTGAAAGCGTCTCAGCTCACCCCCTATTTCATCGAGCGCGTCTCGGCCTATCTGGCCGAAAAGGGCATCGAGACGGCGGGCTGGAGCGACGGCATGGGCCACACGGACGCCGCGCGGATGCCAAAGATCGTGCAGTCTAACATCTGGAGTTCCACCCTCGGCACGGCAGCTACCGAAGCGCACGATCAGGCCAATCGCGGCTGGGAAGTCGTGCTGTCGGTGCCCGACATCACCTATTTTGACATGCCGCCCGCACCGGACCCGGACGAAATCGCCTATGACTGGGCGTCACGCGATACGGACATCTACAAGATTTTCAGCTTCCAGCCGGAAAACCTGCCGGCCAATGCCTCCTTGCTGACCGATATCCGCGGGCAGGGGACGACGGTAGCCGATAAAACGCCCTATGCGCCCGGGCGCGGCCTGACCGGTCTTCAGGGGCAGTTGTGGTCCGAGGTGGTGCGCACGGACGACGCGGCCGAATACCGTCTCTTCCCGCGCCTTTTGCCGCTGGCGGAACGGGCCTGGCACCGGGCAGGCTGGGAAGCGCCGTACAAGGCGGGGGAAAGCTACACCTATGGCGACGGCAAGGTCGATCCCAAGGCGGTGCTGGGTGAGTGGCAAGGTTTCCGCGACCGGCTGGGCGTGCATCTGCGGCTTCTGGATCAGGCGGATATCGCCTATCGTCTGGCACCACCCGGTGCAAAGATCGAAGGCGGCCAGCTATTCGCCAATGCCGAAATCGCCGCTACGCCCATCGAATACCGCCTCGCAGGCGGCGAATGGACACCCTATACGGGGCCGGTGGCGGTGAGCGGCCCGGTGGAGTTGCGCGTTACCTCTCCCGATGGCCGCCGCAAGAGCCGTATGGTAAGGGTAGAGTGATCTTAAACCTCCTGGCCTTCGGCGGGAGGGCATAAAAACAAAGGAAACGCCATGCTGAAATCCCTGATTCTGTCGGCGGTGACGCTGACCGCCCTCTCGGTGGCCGTTGAGACGCGGGCGGCCGATGCGACCTCACCCGTTCCGGCGGGCTATGCGCTCGACTGGGCCGAGGAGTTCAACACGCCCGGCCTGCCCGATGCCAAGACCTGGGTCTATGACACGCAGGCCAACCGCACCGGCTGGTACAATAACGAAAAGCAGTATTACGCCGCCGGGCGGCTGGAAAATTCCGAGGTGAAGGGCGGCACGCTGCGCATCACCGCGCGCAAGGAGCGCCTGAGCGACCGCGCCGATTACGGCGGGCAGGACTACAGCTCGGCACGCCTGATCACGCGCGGCAAGGTCAGCTTCCTCTATGGCTTCTATGAAATCCGCGCCAAGGTGCCCTGCGGTCAGGGCTCATGGCCGGCCATCTGGATGCTTGGCACCGAGGGGCCGTGGCCGGACGGGGGCGAAATCGACATTATGGAGCACGTGGGCAAGACGCCCACCAAGATATTCGGCACGGTCCATAACCGCCAAACCATCGACACGGTGGGCGGGTCCGGCAACGGCAATACGCTGAACGTTCCGGATGCCTGCACGGCCTTTCATAAGTATCAGCTTCTGTGGACGCCGGAAAAGCTCGACTTCTTCGTCGATGGGCAGCCCTACCACAGCTACGCCAAAACCGATCAGCCGGGTGCCTGGCCTTTCGACAAGCCACAGTTCCTGCTGCTCAATCTGGCCATTGGCGGCAATATGGCCGGTGAGGTGGATGACGGCATCTTCCCGCGCACCTTTGAGGTCGATTACGTAAGGGTGTGGAAAAAGCGCTGAAACCTCTGCTTGCGGTGGCGAGGTGCGGTGCCTATAAACACCCCATGCGCTCTGGCCTCTTCAAAGTGATGGTGATTGTGGCGGGACTGCTGGCCATGCTGTCGGGTCTGCACGCGCCCGAACGCGCGGGGTCTTGGGCGCATCACGAAGACACCCATCTGCACCTGCACGTCCGGTCGTCGGAAGCGCCCTGCTGCGCCGACAAGGGGGCCGCATCTCTGAAGGTCTGCGGTCAGCACTGCGCCGCCATCGCCACCGCCAGCTTCCTGTTTATGCATTTGCCGAGCGTGAAGGCGCTGGATTTCCAGCCGCGTCACCGCCACAGCGTCGGCCTGAGCTACCGCCCGCTGGCCCCGCCGCCGCGCTGAAACCCTGAAAAATGAACCGACGCGCCGCGCTTCGACGCGCCACGCCCTTGCTTGCTCATTTTTACGGGTTTTCCCATGTTTTACCCATACGGGGCCTTGCCCCTTCTGGCGCGGGATGATTTTAGATCGAAACGTCATCCCGCTCTAAATTTTTGTTTGGTCGCGCAATTTTTCCGAAAAGTGGTGCCCACTTTATCGGATTGCGCTCTGGCGGCTGCAGCCTTGCCTCTGCTTGCCAGCGTAACGTCCGCACAGGCCCAAACCCTCCCCCCTCAGCCGGAAGACGCCATCGAAGAGGTGGTGATTCAGGCCACCCGCGCCGGTCGCCGGCTTCAGGACGAGCCGATCCGCGTTGACGTCATCGGCCGCGAAGAGATCGACGAAAAGAGCCTGATGACCCCCGGCAATATCTCGACCCTCGTCAATGAGACGCCGGGCATCCGCGTGCAGGTGACCGCGCCGTCGCTGGGGGCGGCAAATATCCGCATTCAGGGCATGGCCGGGCGCTACACCCTGCTGCTCACCGACGGCTTGCCACTCTATGGCGGGCAGTCGCTCGGTCTGTTGCAGATTCCACCGACCGATCTGGGCCAGGTGGAAGTGATCAAGGGCTCGGTCTCGGCGCTTTATGGGGCCTCGGCGCTGGGCGGGGTGATCAATCTCGTCTCGCGCCGCCCCAGCCCTGAGCCGGAAAGCGAAGTCCTGCTCAACCTGACCCACCGTGGCGGGCAGGACGTCACGGCCTATAGCTCCGCCCCGGCGACGCAGAGCCTCAGCTATTCGCTTACCGGCGGCTATCACCGTCAGGCGCGCAAGGATCTCGATGGCGATGGCTGGATCGACATGGCGGGTTTTGAGCGCTGGACGCTGCGCCCGCGCCTGTTCTGGTACGGGGACAACGGGGCGAAGGCGCTGCTGACGCTGGGGGCGATGCGCGAACAGCGCGAGGGCGGCACGCTCAGCGGGCGCACGGTCCCGGACGGCACGGCCTTTCCCGAAACGCAGGCCTCGCGCCGCGTCGATGCCGGGGTTACGGCGCAGTTTCCGCTTCAGGGGCTGGGTACGCTCAGCCTGCGCGCCTCGTCCATGACCCAGCGGCACGAGCACCGCTTCGGTGAGGTCATTGACCGCGACTCGCACCTGACCGGCTTTGCCGAGGCGGCGCTGAAGGGCGAGACGGGGCCGACCGCCTGGGTGGGCGGGGTGGCCTTTCAGTCCGACCACTACCATTCCAAGGGGTTCAGCGGCTTCAACTATCACTTCAGCGTCCCTGGCCTGTTCGGGCAGGTGGAGCAGACGATGGGGGAGCGCCTGACGCTGGCGGCCAGTGCCCGCCTGGATGACCACAGCCGCTACGGCAGGCAGTTCAGTCCGCGCCTGTCTCTGCTCTATCGTCCGGGTCCCTGGACGGTGCGGGCCTCAGTGGGGCGCGGGTTTCATGCGCCCACGCCCTTTGTCGAGGCCATCGAGGCCACGGGCTTTGGCCGGCTGGAGCCGCTGGGTGACCTGCGGCCCGAGGTGGCGCGCACGGCCTCGCTCGACCTGACCTATGCCAGAGGACCGATCGAGGCCAATATGACCCTGTTCGGTGCGGACATAGACGATGCGGTGCAGCTCCGCCAAACCGGCCCGGCCTCGGTCAGGCTGGTCAATGCGGCGGGCGTGACGCGCACGCGCGGTTCGGAATGGCGTTTGCGTTACCGTCATGAGGCGCTGACCCTGACCGGTTCCTACGTCTATGTCGATGCCACCGAGCCCGATCCGTCGGGCAGCGGCCGCCGCGCTCAGCCGACGACGCCGAAACACACCGGCGGCTTCGTCGCCATGTGGGAGGAACACGACATCGGGCGCATCGGCTTTGAGGCCTATTATACCGGGCGTCAGACTCTGGACGACAACCCGTACCGGAGCGTGAGCAAACCCTATTGGGAGCTGGGCCTGCTGGGCGAACGCGTGGTGGGTAAGGTGCGCCTGTTCCTCAATGCCGAGAACCTGCTCAATGTGCGCCAGACGCGGCACGATCCGCTGGTCCGGCGACAAAGGGCCGCCGACGGACGCTGGACGGTCGAGGCCTGGGCCCCGACCGACGGCTTTGTGCTCAATGGCGGGGTGCGGATGCGCTTCTGATGCGGTTGCCGGGCGTGGTCAGCGCGTCTGACCACGCCCGGTCGCTGTCCAGTAGAGACCTCCCATAAGGTGCGTCAGATAGGTCGGGTCGCGGTACATTTCGACCGTATGGCCCAGCGTCGTGACAAAGACCCGGCCCTTTTGCGGGCGGTGGTACCAGGCGATCGGATGATCCCTGCCCATCGGCTCGGAGACCTGACCGGGCCAGATCTTGCGCGGGTCATAGCTGGTTTCATCGACGTTCAGCACGGGGTGGATCGGCACCTGATACGGGTTGGTCGTGGTGTAGAATTCGTCGCTCCAGATCCAGCGCTCCGGCAGGCCGAAGGTGGCGGGAAAGCCCTTGTCCACGACCGTCACCACGCCGGTTTGCAGCATGGGGTGCACCCCGACCGTGCGCCCGACCAGCCTTTCGTACCACGCCCAGCTTCCCACCGGCAGGGCGATGGCGGCGCGGTGCACGATCACCGCATTGCCGTCGCCGGCCATATAGGCCTCAAAGCCTGCGCGCTGGGCGGGGTTGAGGTCTTCGACCGGCGTATTGAGCAGCACAATGGCGGCATAGGCGCTGAGGTCCTGCTCCAGCACCGAGGCCGCGTGCGTCCAGTTCAGGTCGAAGGCATGGAGCTTCGACAGGCGCTCAAAGCTGTCGCGCGCCACGGGGATATATTCGTAATGGTACTTGCTGGGCATGGCCAGAACCAGCACCCGGTACTGACTGTCGGCGCGGCTGAGGGCGGGCGTCAGCAGGGACGCGGTGGCGGCGAGCAGAAAGGTCCGGCGTTGCATGAGGCCTCCTGTGGCGACAACGTTGTCGGATCAATCTAAAACAGGTCGCTCCAAAGAGGAAACCCGTTTTCGCGGCCACGCTGCGCAACGCAGACCTCTCAGTTGTGCGGGACCGCCTCAGGTATCGCTTGACTTTGCGGCAGGGCCAGCACCTCGGCGCAGGGGAGGAAGGCGCCCGGCTGGAAGATGCCGCTCAGATAGGTTTTCAGCGCCGGGTCCATACGCGGCTTGGCCTTGAGAGGGCCGCCGAACAGGGGCTGATCGGTGGGTATGGTAACGTTGAGATAGAGATCGAAACGGTCGCGGTCGGGGAAGGCGGCGAAATCGACAAAGCAGCGTCCGCTGGCCGCCTGACGCACGCGGTTGACAAACGCGCCTGCGGTTTCCGGCACCGCATCGGGGGCCAGATCGGGCGAGATCAGTCGCGTCGTTCCGCCGTAATAAAACTGTCGGATATGATCGACGTTCCACAGGTCGGCGGGCGTGGCGGGCAGGGCGAAGCTGACCACCGTATCGACGGGGGGGCCCTGGCGCTGAAAAGCCGACAGGGTGGCGGGGGCAAAGCGGTAATGGCCGTCACGGAGCTGCGCCAGCCCCTGCGGGATCGAGTCTTCGTCGGCATTAAGGGGGCTGAACAGGGCCAGCCCCAGCACGGCCAGCACCGGCCACGACTGGGGGCGACGCAGGTGAACGAAACGCGCGATCAGGCCGGCGACGACAAATACCACACCGAAGCCCAGCGTGCGCTCGTCATAGGAGTCGTAATAGGTCGAGGCGCGCAAAACGAAACCCAGCAGCAGGAAGCCTGCGCCGGCCAGCAGCAAAAACACCGCGGCTCTTGCGGGCGCATCGGGCGGAGCGGTCCGCTCAAAGCGGATCTGCCGCCACGACAGGCCAATGGCCAGCAGCAACGGTATGACCAGCGTCCAGCCCAGTTCCGCCACCGCCCCCAGAAACATGCGCACCAGGAGCGTCGGGCTTTCCGGCGCGGGCAGGCGCGGCATCCCGGTCGGGTAGCCGGTCAGGGCGGTATTGACGTGCTGATAGGCCAGATAGACGAGGCCTGCCACCGCAAAGGCGGGCAGGACCCGTATCGCCAGACGGCGGCCATAGACCGCCCCGGCCACCAGAAACAGGATAAAGGCGAACGGGCCGAAGAAATAGCGCGCGAAGCAGCCGACGATCAGGCCAACCACCAGCAGCGCCATCCATTTGCGCGAGGTCGGATCTTCCGTCAGCCGCGTCAGCGCCAGAAACGTCGCGCAGACGCACAGCAGCAGCAGGTTCTCCGACCAGGTGTACATGAAGAGGTGCAGGGTAATCGGGTTCAGCACCACAAAGGCCGCCGCCAGACGGTGGCGCAGGGCGGCGGCCACGCAGGTCAGGCTCAGCCCCATCAGCAGCAGATTGGTGATCTTGGACGACACCATCATCACCGGCAGGTCAGAGGTCGGGGCCGTCAGGGCCAGCAGGGCCGGATAACCGCACGGATAGGCCGACAGATAGTGGCCATAGAGGGCACAGCCGTGCCCTTCACGCAGGCCCTGCGCGATCAGAATATAGTACCAGGAATCCGGCGACAGATAGCCAAAGACGATGGCAAAGCCCGTCGCCAGACCCAGTCCCAGCGCCAGAGCGGTGTAATAGCCGGTGCGTTCGGTCAGGGCGTTCATCATGTACGGCACACGGACAGCGTATCACCCGGTTCGAAATCGCGCGAACAGGCGTTAGAGCGATGTGCGGAAACGGAGTTCGGCGAAGCCAAAAGTGTGAGCGGTTTTCCGCAAAAAACATCGCGACAAAACAAAAATTTAGAGCGAAATGGCGATTCCTCTTAAAGTCATTTCGCTCTAGTCGGAATAGTGGGTGGTCTTGGTGCAGACGCGGCGGGAGGGACGATAGCCGCCCCAGATGGGGTCGCCCATTGCGCTGTCATAACGGGCGCCTTCATAACGCACGCTGTCGCAGTCTTCGTCGCGGTCGCGGTCCTTGCTGCGATCACTGAAGTCAAGCGAGATGGACAGGGATTTCGACGTACCGCCGCGCGCATAGCCATAGCCACGACCATAGCCATAAGGGGCGTATCCGTAGGCGTCGTCGTAAGCTGACGCCCCATAGCGACCATAGCCCGGCCCGTAGCCATAGCCGTAAGGATCGGCATAGAGATAGTTGTTCTTTCCGTGATCGGTCTGGCTGTAGGCCAGGCCCAGCGTGCCGGTTTCACCTACCGGGATCAGGGTCGCCACATAGGCGCTCTTATAGCCGCCGGTGCCGATGGACACACCCGCTTCGCCGTGAATCTGACGCTTTTGCGGCCCTGAGTCCACATCGTCGCGGCCCCACGAGGTCGGCTGACGGCGCTCAGGGGGGCGCGTCCCGTCCAGAGTCGACAGCACCTGCGCCTGTGTCGCCTTGGCCGTGTCTTCGGCGGTCACCGGCGTGACGCTGCCCGCAGGGGCCGGGGTGTCAAGGGCCACCTTGGGGTGGTTGGTGGCCACGATCTCATCATCCGCCGCGCACACCGCCACAGGCGTGACGATCAGCGTAGCAAGGATCAGACCGGAAAGGGCGAGGCGTTTCAGGGGCATGAGGGGGACTGTGAGACGGCTATGCAGCCAAATTAAGGCCGGTCTGTTTCGGGTTGATATTTACGCTTTACGGGGCGCGGCGGCGGACCCGCGACGGACGATGAAATAGTCGAGTTGTTGCGCCGCCGGGACGTCGCGCCCGTTGATGCGCTCCAGAAGCAGGCGCGTCGCCTCTTCGGCCAGCCCCTTCATCGGCTGATGCACGGTCGAAAGCGGCGGCCACACGCTGCTGGTACCCGGCGCATCGTCGAAGCCGACGATGGAGACGTCTTCAGGCACCGACAGTTTCAGCTTGGCCGCCGCGGCCATGGCCCCGAAGGCGATATAGTCGGCGGCGGCGAACAGGGCGGTCGGGCGGTCGGCCTGCGACAGCAGGGCTTCGGCCTCGTCAAAGCCGTTATTGACGCGCACATCGCCGCGCACCACCCAGTCGGGCCGCGCCGCCAGCCCGGCCTCGGACAGGGCGCGCAGATAGCCGGCCTTGCGGTCGGCATTGGAGCCGCGCCCGCGCAGGTTTTCGATAAAGGCGATACGTGTGTGGCCCAGTTCGATCAGCCAGCGCGTCAGCTCATAGCCCGCCGCCACATCGTCCATAAACACATAGGGGCTGCGCTCGAAATGCTGGACCGGGGAGATGCGCACCACAGGCACGCCCAGCTCATCGAACAGGTCGATCATGGCTGCGTCATCGCACACCGGCGGGGCCAGCAGCACGCCGTCAAAGCGCGAGGTGGCCAGTTGCGCCTTCATCTGGGCACGCGGCAAGTGGCGCAGTTCCGCCACCCCTTCGATAATCAGATGGTAGCCGGCCCGGTGACAGGCATCGAGCGCCCCAATCTGAAGCTCGTGCTGGTAATAGTGGGTGACCGGACGCTCAAAAATCAGCCCGATCATATAGCTGCGCGACCCCGACAGGGCGCGGGCGGCGGGATTGGGCTTGAACCCCGTCTCGGCGATCAGCTTTTCGATCTCGGCGCGCTTGTCCGGCCGCACGCCCGACTGCTTGTTCAGCACCCGCGACACGGTTTTGATGGAGACGCCCGACAGGCGGGCCAGATCGACGATGGTGATACGGGACACGGGCACGCGCGCAAAAAATATGATAAAACAGGCTTAACCGCGATGCGTGTCTCTGTCCATAGCGGTGCGCAGGTGTGACCTTTATGTCGCGTCACATGACAACGTTGACGTATCGGCGCTTGCAGAGCGGTCAACAGTGCCCTAGTCTGACGAAAACCGCAAAAAAGCGGCACCACAGGGGAACGAAATGGCCGCAACAGACCGTCTATCCTTGCGCGAAAAGATCGCTTATGGCGCAGGCGACCTGGGCTTCAACTTCTACTGGACGACCATTTCGGCCTTCGGGTTGATCTTCTTCACCGACGTCTTCGGCCTCGACCCGTTGGCGGCGGGGACCATGCTGCTGATCAGCCGCGTCCTCGATGCCTTTGCCGACCCCATCATGGGGGCCGTGGCCGACCGCACGCGCAGCCGCTGGGGCCGCTTTCGTCCGTGGATTTTCGGGGCCGCCGCGCCCATGGCGGTGCTGGGGGTGCTGTGCTTCTTCACCCCGCCCTTCGATCATGACGGCAAGCTGGTCTATGCCTATCTGACCTATAATCTGCTGATGATCGTCTATTCGATCGCCAACATCCCCTACAGCGCCCTGTCCGGCGTGATGAGCGCCGACGGGCAGGACCGCACCACGCTCAATTCCTTCCGCTTTGTCGGCGGCTTTCTGGGCGGCACCATCGTCACCTACGCCACGCCGCTTCTGGTCAAAAGTTTTGGCGGGGCCAATCCGGCGCAAGGCTGGCCGATCGTTATGGCCATCTACGGCGTGGCGGTCGTGGCCATCATGGCGCTGGTCGTCCTCAATACGCGCGAACGCATCAGCCCGCCGCCGCAGCAGGTCTCCAGTCCCTGGCGCGATATCCGCGACCTGTTCGGCAACAAGCCGTGGCTGGTGCTGTTTGCGCTGGCTCTGGTCATCATGGTGACCATTACCCTGCGCATGGCCACCTCGGCCTACTATATGCGCTATGTGGTGGGGCGTGAGGACCTGATCGGGCCGTTCCTGACCTCTTACGGCGTGGCGCTGGCTGCCGGTGCGCTCCTGACGCCCATGATGACGAAAGGGATCGACAAGCCGCGGCTGATGATGATCCTGATGGGCGTCGTCGCCGTCCTGTCGGCCAGCTTCTTCGTCATCCCGCCGGATCAGATCGGGCTGATGTTCGGGGTGCAAATACTGATCGGCCTGTGTCTGGGGCCGAAATCGCCGCTGGCCTACGCCATGTATGCCGACGCAGCCGACTATACGGAATACCGCTTCGGACGGCGCGCCACGGCCATGACCTATGCGGCGGCGACCTTTTCGCAGAAGCTGGGCGGGGCGCTGGCCTCCTACCTGATCGGCGCGGGCCTGAAGGCCGTCGATTACGTCGCCAATGGTCCGCAGACCGTCGAAACCAAGGGCATTATCACCGTTCTGATGTCGCTGGCGCCGGCGGTCGCGGCCCTGATCTCGGTCGCTGTGCTGCTGATGTATAAGCTCGACAAGGCCAGCATGAGCGCCGTTTCGACCGAACTGGCGCGGCGACGGGCGGCCTTGGAAGAGTGATTAACGAATCTGGTGGCGAAGATCGTACACACCGCGCCGCGCGGCGAGTACCGCCCCCATCAGGTCGAGGCTGATGCCCGAAAGGTCGGGCTGAAAGCCGTCAATATCGGCCAGTCGGGCGGCGACGAAGTCCACCACCTGCCTCAGGTCGCTGGCGCGCGCCAACTCCTCCACCGGATCAAAGATCAGGTTGATGACCTGACGCCGCAACTCCGGGCGGAAGTCGGTCGAGCCCGCGTACAGACGGACCATGTAGTCGATAATGCGGCTGAGGCCCGCCATCTCGTTCAGCAAGGGCGGACTGAACAGAAAGCGCCGGAACTCGACCGGCTCCGAGCGCGACAGGGCGGCCGCCACGACGAACAACGCCGCCGTCCAGACGCGGTCACGGCTGCGCCGCAGCAGGGGCATGTGGCCGTTCATCAGGCGATCAAACGCGGGCGTGTCGAATTTCGACAGCGTAATGCCGTTGAGGATCAGGGGTGCCAGTTGCGCCCAGGCTTCACGACGCCGACCCGTCACCTTCTGCGGCTCCCACGGCTCCACCAGCAACGCATCGACCAGATCGGCGATGTCGGACAGGGCGTCGGTGGTGGGGACAACAGCGGGCGAATAGGTCATGAGGAGAGCTTTCAAAAAACCGTTTCAGACAACAGGCGGATCAGTCGTTGGCGGCGATCAGTCGCCACTGCGCCGACTTGCCGGCGGCAAACAGGCGCTGCATGGCCTGACGTACGCCGCGAATAGCCTCGCTGCGCTCGCTATGATGCGCCACGGGTTCACGGTCTTTGAGCACCTGCCAGAGCTGACCGTCAAAGCGCACTTCAAACCGGGCAGGCACATGGGCATTGACCAGCCCGGCCTCACCCACGGTCGGCCACAGGGAATCCCAGGTGTCGGCGGGGGAACGGAAAGGGGTCATGTGCAGGCTCCTTAGATCAAATAAAAAAGCCCGGCGGGGTCGCCGGGCTTCGCAGAGTCAAGCGGCCTGAAGATTGACCGCTGCCGCCTTGCCGCGGTCGCTCTGGACCTCGTAGGCGATCTTCTGGCCTTCGACCAGCATCCGCCAGCCAGCGCGTTCGATGGCCGAAATGTGCACGAACACATCATTGCCACCGTCTTCCGGCTGAATAAAACCAAAACCCTTGTTCGGGTTGAACCACTTTACAATACCGACAGCCATGTTGGCCTCCGTTCGCATATAGACGTGCGCCGTCTGCCCCGAAAACCGGGGCGTTCGAAAAAAGAAATGCTTGGGAGAGGCCAATACAGGCAATCAGACAAAGCGGTCTGTGTTTCGAGATTTTACTATAGCACAGCTTGAAATAAGTTTCGCCCCAAAAGCGACAGGGGCCTATTTTATTTTCGTTTAGTCTATCATTTCAGCGACAAGGCGGCGCAATTCTTCCGGCGTAAACAGGGGCGGCGTGGGAATAGGGCGCTCAGAGCGCATTGCGGTACGTGTGCAACGGTTTTCGGGATCAAAGGCGCGGTGAAGAGGGGCCGCAATGCGACCGTGACGGCCGTTCGGAGCCGTTGGGGTAAGAGATGTGTACATGATGTTCCTGTCCGCTGAGGGGCGGACTTAAAAAGGGTTGGAGCGCACTCGGCGTGGAAGCGGGCGCAGCCAGAACGAGAAGGGGGGGATAAGAGTCAGGGACGGCGCTTCGCCAGTCCGGACACAAATCACCGTAAGCGCTAATTGCGGTTTTTCGGTGTCTTCAACGGCCGGATGCGGTCAGCATCTTCGGACGTTGGTATCAGGTGACCGAATAGACCTCCGCCGCCACGTCTCGCAGCCGTTCGCGGAACCAGATCAGGGCCGGGTCGCGGCCGCGCAGACGGTCCCACACCAGCACCAGTCGCATGGGCTCCGGCGCCAGGGGTGTGGGGCGGCAGACGAGGCCGAAACTGTCGGCCATGCGCTGCGCCAGCGCTGCGGACAGGGTGGTGAGAAGGTCGCTGTGGCCAACTGTGGCCAGCGCCGCCATGAAATAGGGAGTGGTCAGGGCGATCTGGCGCGACAGGCCGCGCGCCGCCAGCGCCGCGTCCAACTCGGACTGACCATCGCCGAAAATGCTGATGGCGGCGTGCGGGAAGCGTTCATAATCCTCCGGAGTGACGGGCCGGTCGGCCAGCGGATGCCCCCGTCGCATCACCAGCGCCAGCCGGTCTTCCCCCAGCGGCAGGGTTTCGGTCCCGACGGGCAGGGGCGTCGTCTCCAGCGCAAAGGCGAGATCGAGCCGTCCCTGCTGCATCCGGGTGACCGTATCCGGGCCATAGGCCGAGACCTGCACGTCGATGCCGGGGGCCTCGTGCGCCAGCCGCGCCATCAGCGGCGGCAACAGCAGCACCGCGTGCACGTCGGAGGCCACCAGGCGGATCGTGCGCCTTTCCTGCGCCGGGTCGAAGCCCGCTTCACGAAACAGACCGCGCAAGCCCTCAAGCGCCGCCGCCACCTGCGGGGCCAGCCGCTCGGCCTTCGGCGTCAGGGTCAGGCCGCCGCCGGTGCGGATCAGCAGAGGATCGTCGAACAGGTCGCGCAACCGCGAAAGGGCCCGGCTGACGGCCGGCTGGCTGAGGCCCACCTCCTGCGCGGCGTGGGTGACATTGCGCCGCCGCAGTAGGGCCTCTAGCACCGGCAGCAGGTCGAGATCGACGGCGGCTAAATTCTTATTTTGCATAACGCTTATATAAATAATGCATTTTTGATATAGTTCAACCGGCCTTATCTTGGGGACAGTCACAGGAGTGTGTCATGTCCGAGAAAATCGTCATCTTTGGTTACGGCCCCGGTGGCCGCAGCCTCACCGAACGTCTGGTCGCCGAAGGCCGCCGTCCCCTGATCACCCAGCGCAAGCGCCCCAAAGACCTGCCGCCGGGGGTGAATTTCATGGCGTCGGACGTGCTCGATGCCGCTGCCGTGCAGGCGGTGACGCGCGGCGCGACCCACATCGTCATCACCATCGGCTTTGAGTATTCGACCGCCGTGTGGCGGCAAAGCTGGCCTGTGGCGATGACGAACCTGCTCAAGGCGGCCCGCGAGACCTGTGCGAAAACGCTCTTCTTCGATAATCTCTATATGTACGGACCGCAAAACGGGCCGATTTCGGAAACGACGTCCTATGCCCGCTGGGGCGGCAAGCCGGCGGTGCGCCGTGCCATCTCAGACCAGTGGCAGACGGCGGCGGCGAAGGGCGAGGTGGTGATGAGCGCCCTGCGCGTGCCGGATTTCTACGGTCCCGGCGTCAGCAACAGCCATCTGGGCGATCTGGTCTTCGGGCGGCTGGCTCAGGGTAAGCCCGCGCAACTGATCGCCCCGCCGGATACGCCGCACGATTTCGCCTACATACCGGATGTGGCGCGCGCCATGGCCCTGTTGCTCGACCTGCCGGCAGCCGAATATGGTCAGGTCTGGCATATGCCGAGTGCGCCGACGCGCACGCCGCGTCAGTTGATCGCGCTGGGGGCTGAGGCGCTGGGGAAGCCCGCGCGGATCCAAGCCATCCCGCAAAGCCTGCTGCCCGTGCTGGGGCTGGTCACGCCCTTTATGCGCGAATTGCACGACATGCGCTTCCTGTTCGACCGCCCCTACCATATCGACGGTTACAAGCTGACGCAGCGCTTCGGCTTTGAGGTGACGCCGTTTGAGGTGGGTATACCGCAAACGGCGCTCAGCTATGGCCGGGTGGCCGCGCCTGGAGCGGCATGATTTTCAATGCCAGCCTCATGCCGCTTTAAATTTTTGTTTTGTGGCGATATTTTTGTCGAAAACCGCTCACACTTTTCGACCTATCGCTCTATTCCTTCTTGACGAACTCCGCCAGACGGCTGCTCAGCTCCTGCGCCGTGGCGCGCACCGTGTCGGAAATGCCGGCCACCCGCTCGGCGGACTTGCCCGTATTTTCGGCATATTCGGCGACGCGGCCCATGGTTTCGGAGACCGACTGCGCCACGGCCCGCTGCTCCTGCGTGGCCGAGGCCACCGAATTGACCAGCTGGCTGATCTGTCCGATGCCGTTGATGACGCCGGACACCGTATCGACCGTCTTGCGCGTTTCGGCCTGAATGGCCTCGATGCGCTTGCCGATTTCCGAAGTGGCCTTGGCCGTCTGTTCGGAGAGGGCCTTGACCTCAGAAGCCACGACCGCAAAGCCCGCACCGGCGGCCCCGGCGCGCGCCGCCTCGATCGTCGCGTTGAGCGCCAGCAGCTTGGTCTGTTCGGCGATGGAGGACACGGTGGACACCACGTCCGAAATGCTGCCGACCGCACCGGTCAGACCTTCGAGCTGATGCTTGGTGCCGATACTGGCGGTTTCGACCGCCTCGGCCTCTCGGGCCACGTCGGTGGTGCGCATGGCGACTTCGTGGATGGCGGTGGCCTGTTCCGACACCGCATTGGCGACGGTAGCGGTCAGGGTCATGGTTTCGCGGACATAGCCCGACAGCTCACCGGCCTGCGAGGTGACGGCATCGCCGACGCGCGTCATCTCAGCGACCGTATCTTCCATCCCCTTGGCCATGGCCACCCGGTGCGTTACCACGTACCACACCAGCAGGGGTCTTCCGGCGATGCGGTTGATCTTCAGCTCCAGATATTCCGGCCCGACCTTGATCGTCGTCTGATGGCCGTCACTGCCCATGGCGTTCAGCATCCGGTGCTGATGCTCCGGCACCTTGTGGAAGACGTCGATCTTGGAACCGATGATCTCATCGGCCTTGACGTTGATATATTGCTGGATCTTGCCCATCATGCGGATCGAAGCCTCATTGGCGTAGTCGATGACGAAGGTCTGCGGATCGCAGGTCATGATCGGTACGGGCAGCTTGTCCAGCGTCTCCAGCAGGCGAGCGATGCGTTCCTGCTGCGCCTTGCGGCTTTCGACGACGGTGGCGATCTTGATGACGCCGGTGACGCGGCCGTTGGTTTCGATGGGCGAATAGGTGGCCTGAAGCGTGACGCGCTTGCCGCCCTTACCCAGCCGTTCAAATTCATCCGAGCGGAAGCGTCCGGCCTTCAGATCGGCCCAGAAGGCGCGATAGTCGTCGCTGGCCGCATAGGCCTGATCGACGAACAGGCTGTGGTGCCGCCCGATGATTTCGCTGCGACTATAGCCCATGGCCTCGCAAAAGCGGTCATTGGCGTCTTCGATGGTCCCATCGGGCGTGAAGCAGATGATGGCCTGGGTCCGCGACAGGGCCTCATAGCGCGGGCGGTGGTCGGTCTTCGATTTAACGAGCATGGCAAAACCTTACGCAACTTCTGACGTAGCATTGTTACGCCGTTGGTAAAGCGCGCGTTAAAATCGAACGCTGCTTTTATAAAAAACTTATAAAGTTCAGTTATTTATTTTGAAAAAAGGAGATTATACGTGCCGGGATTTAAGCTGGATCACCTTTCGCCCAAATTTTTTTAGTGATGCCCCGGCGCATAGGGAAAGCTCAGGGATTTATAATAGTCGAGTGACTTTGCGGGTGCCGCCACCCCGGCGGGCAGGGGGCGGCCCGACTTCGACTGGAAATAGGCGATAGAGGCGTCGCGCCACCATTTGGCTTCGCGCGCCTGTATGCGCAGGGTGCTGGCGATGGCCTCGAAGCGCTCGGCATCGACATAGGGCTTCATCGCCGCCCACGTCTGTTGCATCGCGGCGGCGTCTTTCGCTCCCTTGTCATAGGTGAGGACCAGTTCATCCCACAGCGGGCGTCCGGAGCGCGTCCGGTAGTCCCACGACAGGTGGTGGAACCACAGGAGATAGCGCTCATCCATCGTTTTGGGATCGGCCCAGGCCTTCTGGGCCTGTGGGTCGTACTGGCTCAGGGCATCAGAGCCGGTTTTGGTGCGGTCAAAGCCGATGCCGTTGGCGTCCGCCTTGTGGTAATAGACCGGGTTCCAGTCGGGCCGGCCCAGATTATCGACCCACGGGCCGGGGCCGTAGTGGTGGCCCGTGTCCATCAGGTGATGCAGCCCCAGCGGCGTCATATAGTCCGCCACCGTCTCGCGCGAGCGCATCATCAGGGCGACGACGGGCGTCACAAAGCGCGGGTCGGGGGTGAAGGTCATCTTCGCCCATTCGGTCGCGATGTCGCGCGCCGAGCCTTGCGGGTTCCACGCCAGCCGCCCGAAGGCGTACCAGTTGGCCTGATCGAAGTGCGAACCGGACCAGTTGCGATCCGTGCCAATATTGGCCACGCCCGCCATACCGCTGAGGGCGTGATGTTCGCCTTCCACGACGCGGGCGACGCTCCAGCCCTTCTGGCCGTTCTGAAAAGTGTCGGCGCGCAGCGTTTCCTCGTAATACTGACCCAGATAGGCGAGATGGGTGGCAAAGCCCAGATACTCCTTGGTGATCTGGAACTCGACCATCAGCGGCGTTTTGGGCATGGCCCCGAACAGCGGATGGAAGGGCTCCCGCGGCTGAAAGTCGATGGCACCGTTCTTCACCTGCACCAGCACAGTGGGGGCGAATTTTCCATCATGCGGTTTGAACTCGCTATAGGCCTGCTTGTGGCGGTCGTCGGCGACCTCGGCCTTATAGACAAAGGCCCGCCACATCACGACACCGCGGTCCCCCAGCGCTTCGGCCAGCATATTGGCCCCGTCCTCGTGCGTGCGGCCGTAGTCCTGCGGGCCGGGCTGGCCTTCGGAATTGGCCTTGACGAGGAAGCCACCGAAGTCGGGGATTTTGGCGTAGATTTCATCCGCCTTGGCCTTCCACCAGGCGCGCACGGCGGGGTCGAGCGGATCGGCGGTCTTTAGACCCCCCAGTTCGATGGGGGCCGAAAAGCGCGCCGACAGATAGACGCGGATGCCGTAGGGGCGGAAGGTGTCGGCCAGCACCGCCGCCTTGTCGAGATAGGGCGCGGTCAGCGACGCCGCTTTGGCATTGACGTTATTCAGCACCGTGCCGTTGATGCCGATGGAGGCATTGGCGCGGGCATAGTCGGTGTAGCGCGGGTCCTTCAGGTCCGGCAGCCGCCACCAGTCCCATAGAGACGCGCCGGCATAGCCGCGCTCGACCGTACCGTCGAGATTGTCCCAGTGGTTGAGCAGGCGGAGTTTGACCTTGGGCACGTCGGTGGTGTCGGCGGTGGCCCCGGTCTGGACGTGCCGCAGATAAGCGAAAGCCCCGTACAGCAGGCCAATATCGCTGTTGGCGCGGATGCGCACGATCGGCTGGCCGTTCTGACGGCCGTTACGGATCGCATAGCCTTCGCGGCCCAGCGCCGCATCGGGCGTCGCATTCCGCGTCAGAACGACCGAGGGAGCGCTAACATTTCGGGCCACGGAAACCGTGTGCCCGGACAGGCCGGACAGGCCCCGTTGCAGCTCGGCCACCGCCGCGCTGACCGTGGGCGAGGGGGTGCCTTGAGCAACAATAGCACGGGGGAGGGTGTGGGCGCTGGCCACCGGCTTGTAGCGCAGCCACAGATCGTAACCGTCCTCGGCAAAGGCCGGGGCCGCCAGCAGACAGACAAGCGCGCACAGCGCGTGGATAAGCCTACGCATCTTCCCTCCTGTGGTGCCCCGCTTTGCGGGTGCGGTTTTTAAGTTCCTCCCCTGAAACGCCAGTTCGGCGAAGCCAAATCAGGGGGGGATGCCGCCGGAATCGACGGAGGTGGGGTAAAGCCTTGTCAGATTATCTGCATGATATCTGAAATGCCCCCACCACCACATCTCGCTCGCTTTGCGATCTCGTGCGGTCCCCCTCCCCAGCAAGCTGGGGAGGTATGATCTTTTACCAGTTAAACAGCGTGCCGTCCTGCAGACGATTCACCGGCAGGTAGGCGCGCTTATAGGGATACTTCGCCGCCAGGTCTTCGTCGATATCGACGCCGAGGCCCGGCGTTTCGGAGACCATCAGGTCGCCCTTGTCGAAATAATAGCCGTGCGGGAAGACCTCATCGGTTTCCGGCGTGTGGCGCATATATTCCTGAATGCCGAAGTTCGGGATCGAGACGTCGAAGTGCAGGGCCGCCGCCATGCACACCGGCGACAGGTCGGTCGCGCCGTGGCAGCCGGTGCGGACGTTGTACAGCTCGGCAAACGAAGCGATCTTTTTCAGGTGCGAAATGCCGCCCGCGTGGACGACGGTGGCGCGGATATAGTCGATCAGCTGGTTCTGGATCAGGTCCTTGGCGTCCCAGATCGAGGAGAAGATTTCCCCGACGGCCAGAGGCGTCGTGGTGTGCTGACGGATCAGTTTGAAATTGTCCTGATTTTCCGCCACGACCGAATCCTCCATCCAGAAGGGACGATAGGGTTCAAGGTCGCGCCCCAGACGCCCGGCTTCGATCGGCGTTAGGCGGTGGTGGACGTCGTGCAGCAGGTGGACCTCTTCGCCCAGGGCTTCACGCGCGGCGGCAAACAGCTTGGGCACCACGCGCATATAGGCCTCGGTGGACCAGACGTTTTCGGTCGGCAGGTCGGCATCGGCGGGCTCATAGAACATCTTGTCCTTCGACACGCCGTAGGTGGAGGCCAGCCCCGGCACGCCGCATTGCAGGCGGATGGCCTTATAGCCCATGGCCTTGTATTCCTGCGCCACCTCGATGGTGTTCTCGATAGTGGTGCCGTTGGCGTGGCCATAGACCATGACGCCGGTGCGCGACCGGCCGCCCAGAAGCTGATAGACGGGCAGGCCGGCGATCTTGCCCTTGATGTCCCACAGGGCCATATCGACGGCGGAAATGGCCGACATGGTCACCGGACCGCGACGCCAGTAGGCCCCGCGATAGAGATATTGCCAGATGTCCTCGATCTGCTGCGGGTCGCGCCCGATCAGGCAGGGAATCACATGGTCTTCGAGATAGGAGACGACCGACAGCTCACGCCCGTTCAGCGTGGCGTCACCAATGCCATAGACGCCTTCGTCCGTCAGGATCTTGAGGGTGACGAAATTCCGGCCGGGGCAGGTGACAATGACTTTTGCCGATACGATCTTCATGAGACGGACGCCTTAAATTGGTATGACCTATTCAGTCCTTATTGCCGCTTTGCACGCCCGATGGCAAGCACAAACTGCGTGGGATCAAGCAGGTTTTCGATCTGAAGACAGGCTTAAACACCCGAAACTTCGTTACAAAAGCCATTAAAATTGTGATGTGCAGAGCTTTGCCCCACTTGGTTAAACTCGACTGTCTTATTGGTCAGGCCAAAAAGCGGCGCGACCTCCTGTCTTTTCCGTTTCAAAACGGCGGCTGATGGGGCATAGTCGGGCGAATCTGATAACGGTCCCATGTCTGATACTCGCAAACGCTATAAACGCATCGCCGACTCCATCGCCGAAGAAATCCGCTCCGGCGTCTATACGGCGGGCGACCGCCTGCCGACCGAGCGCGAGTTGGCGGTGCAGTTCAAGGTGAGCCGCCCGACCCTGCGTGAGGCCATGATCGCGCTGGAAATCCTGGGCTATATTGAAGCGCGCCAAGGCCATGGCATCGTGGTCAAGGCCGTGTCGCCCGATCCCCTGCCCATGTCCGATTCCGAGATCGGCGCTTTTGAGCTGATCGAGGCGCGCCGCCTGTTCGAAAGCGAGGTGGCGGCGCTGGCGGCCACCCTGATCAGCGATGAACAACTGGATGAGCTGAAAAAGCTGGCCCGGCGCATGGAAGACCCGTCTCCGGCCATTTCCGAACGCGCCGACCGCGAATTTCATATGCTGATCGCTCAGGTTACGGGCAACGGCGCCATTGTGTCCTCGGTCGAAAACCTGTGGGACTGGCGCTACCGTTCGCCACTGGCGCGCAATATTCTGGCGCGGACGGCCAATCTGGGCATGAAGGCGCGCGTCGCCGAACACAGCCAGATTATCGAGGCGCTGGAACAACGCTCCCCCGAGGCCGCACGTCAGGCCATGCGTGAGCATATGGACCGCGTGATCGAACACCTGCTGGCGACCACCGAACTGGTCGAGGTGGAAAAGGCCCGTGCCGCCGGTGAGGCGCGGCGCAAGGCGCTGGCCAAGCGGTTTCTCAAAGCCTGAAAACCGTAAGATCTGAAAAAAGCCTGCCCCTCGCGGAGCAGGCTTTTTTCAGGTCAACGCGTTGAGCGCCTTACGCCCGGCGACCGCGCAACATGCGGCTGAGCCCAATCAGCAGACAGGCCCCGATGACACCGGCGATCAGATAACCGATCACCCCGCCGAACGAGATGCCGAGGATGGCCAGAAGCCCGTTCGCCACGGCGGCCCCGATAACACCCAGCAGGATGTTCATGAACAGACCCTGTTCGGACTTCATCAGTTGCTCGGCGATCCAGCCGGCAAAGGCACCGACGATCAGGGCTGTCAGCCAGCCAATGGAATTTTCGTTCATAATCAGGCTCCTCGGTCTTTGGGGACAGGACGCCCCCTGTACTGAGCCCTACCCTCTCATTCGTCCGATAAGGCGGAAATGCCGCCGTGACGCCGGGGCATAAAAACCGTGCAAACACAAAAAACCGCCGCCTGCGGGGGGCAGGCGGCGGGTGACAGGTCAGGGAGGAAACGGACTTTAATTCTTGTATGTGAAGCCAAAGAAGACGCGACGGCCGGAATAGCCGGTACTGATCAGTCGGATATCACCTGCCCAGGTGGACTCGTCCTCTTCGGTCAGGTTTTTCCCTTCGATAAAGAGGCTGAGACCCTTGGGGCCCGGCTTCCAGGTGACCTTGCCATCCAGATAACCTGTCGGGTCTTTGAACACCGGATTGAGCGAGGTGTCGGCCGCCGTCACCAGATATTTTGAGCGGTAATTATAGGCCAGACGCGCATTGATCGGGCCCTTATCGTACCACAGGGTGACGTTGTAGCTGTCTGAAGACAGGCCGGGATATGGCAGTTCGGAGCCGTCGAGCTGGCTGTAAACGCCTACATCCTTGGCCTCCTGATAGGTATAGTTGGCGTCGGCACCAAAGCCCGACAGCCAGCCCGGCAGGAAGGTGAAGGCGGTCTTGGCGGTCAGTTCAAGACCCGAAATCTTGGCACCCTGACCGTTGATATAGCTGTTGTAGTAATAAAGCGTGCCGTCGCCGAACACATCCTGTTGCCCCAGATTGGTGCGCGAGGCGATGTAGAAGGATTTGATGTTCTTGTAGAAGAAGCCTGCCGAAAGCTGCGTGTCGCGGTTCGGATACCATTCCACCGAAATATCGGACTGATCGGCGCGATAAGGCTTCAGACCCGGATTACCGGCATTGCAGCTATCGGGGCCGTCTTCCGACGTCCCATCATTGGTGTAGTTGATGGTGCAGTCGATGCTGGGCTGAAGATAATTGACAAGCGGACGCGCCATCAGCTTGGCAAAGCCGGCGCGGATGTTCAGTTGCGACGGGATAATCCAAGTGTTGATGTTATAGCTCGGCAACCACACCGTATAGTCCTTGGTCATCGTCGTCTGGGTGTTGGACACGATGGCCGTGGTCGCGACGCCATTGACCAGACGCGTTTCACGACGCGTGTTCTGACCGCTGGCCGTCGTTTCGGTATGAACGCGACGCACCCCGAAATTACCTTCGAACTCCAGACCGAAGGCTGGGAAGCCGTAGTCGAAGCGGGCATACTGCGCGTCCGTGACTTCCTTCACATTGTAGGGAATCTGGCTGTAGGTTTTTCCGTCGCTGCCGACGGTGGTGTAGAGATTGTCCAGATTGAAGTGCGATGTATCGAGATACTGCGCGACCTGATTAAAGGTCGGGTAGAGCCAGCTAGACGGCAGGTTGCTGGTACCGCCGTAATAGAAGTTTGACGGCAGGGGCGTCATCGCATTGGCAAAGACCTGATTGGAGAAGGCCCGTGACCAGGTCTCCGTCGTATTCCAGTAGCTGGTCTGGTACGGGTTGCCGTAGGCCGGCGCGGTCTGATCCGCAGTGGCGCTATTGCTGACCGTCGCCGTCGAATTGACCGAGTTGGCATAGATGACCGTATTGTCCAGCTCGCTGGCCAGATCGGACCCGGCATTGACGATGAACCCGCCATAGCCATAGCCGGATGTCACGGTATCGGTGTAACGTCCACCGAACTTCACGCCCTTGAGGAAGGGCAGGTCGGTATCATAGGTAAAGTCGAGCTTGTACTGATCTTCTGAATTGGCCGACTGCGACGGACGATACTGGATTTGGTACTGGCTCACCGCTGACGCATCGGCGGGGCTATAGCCCTGAGCGAAGGTAAAGATCGGGGCGGAGGTGTTGGGGTCGATCGTGACCTTCAGACCGGGCGTATTGTAGCTGACGCTGACATTGTTGGTCTGGCTCAGCGTTTCCGTCTCGGCGTTCGATCCGGCAAATTCGACGCGCCAGCGCTCACCGCGATAGTTCAGCCCATATTGCAGGTATTTTGAGGTCGAGGTGTAGCTGAAGTCGCGTGACGAGACGCTGAACGCGTTGTTGCCGCCACGGTTGGCGGTGGTGACGCAGTCCCCGATGACGAATTCCGTGACATTGTGGTTGGCATCGACCTTGATGCCCGGCGTTTTGGCGGCGGTGGCCGCCGTCACGCGGGCACAGTTGGCCCCGTTGGCCGAATAGTTCAGCGCGTCGAGCGAAGTAAAGCCCGTGCCGTAATTGATGTCGTTCAGGGTTTGCGAGCGGCGATTATGCTGATAGCCCGCCCACACATCCATGCGGTCGCTGATCTTGTACTGAACCTGAAACTCTGCCGAGACGCGCTCATCGTCGCGGGTCCATACGCGGTAGCGGGGCACGCGCGGGCTATAGTCGTACCATTGGGTTTCGCAGGCCGTGCGCGCCTGAGCCGTCGTCAGCTTGCTGGCGTCCGGCGTGGTCAGGGTGGCACAGGCGGCCTTGGTCGTGACGGCGGCTATGGCATCGCTGACGGACTGACCGTAGCCCTGATTATAATAGCTGGCGGTCTTTTCGGCGGAATTGTCAAAGTCCGCCAGTCGGGCCCACGAATTGCCGTCGTAATAGTCGCCGCGGGTATTGACGCGGTCATAGGTGACATTGGCCATCACCCCCAGACGGTCATCGAGGAACTTCGTCGCTCCGAACAGGTTGGCACGCGGCGTCCAGCCATCAACCGTATCCAGATTCTGATAGGAGGCGGTCACGGAGAAGGTCGGTTTGCGGAAATCGAGCGGACGGTTGGTGGTTACGGCGACGGTGCCGCCGATGCCGCCTTCGGTCATGTCAGCGGTAAAGCCCTTGAACACATCAATCGACTTGACGATTTCGGACGGCAGTTCGCGGAAGTCGTTAGAACGGCCACCCCCACCATAGACGTTGAGATTGCCGGCGGTGGACATGACGCTCATGCCATTGATTTCCACGCGGTTGAGATCAGGCTCAACCCCGCGGATGGACACCTGATTGCCTTCGCCCATGTCGCGCGACAACTGCACGCCGGTCACGCGGCCCAGCGCTTCGCCGACATTCTTGTCCGGGAACTGACCGATATCTTCGGCGACGATGGAGTCCGATACGGTGGCGGCGCGCTTCTTGCGCGTGATGGCCGAGGCCAGCGAGGCGCGTGTGCCGGTGACCACAACGGTTTCAATCTCTTCCTGTGCCGGGGCAGCGGGGGCGGCCTCCTGCGCAAGGGCGACACCGGACAGGCCCAGCAGGGCGACTGCGGTCAGGGCGGAGGCGCTTTTCAGGCGCGAGGAAAGGAAGCGGGGGGAGGGGCGACGGATCATACCTTTGGGGCTCCTGAGCAATCTGCGGGACGGTGGCCCGGCCTTCACGTCCGGGGAGGGGGACGACCGGGCACGACACCGGCGGACACATCGAAACGGGAGACAGGCCGGAGCGCCGCCGTCCGCAGGCCATCGGTGTGCAGGGACGCAGGACCGGAGCGGGGAAGGCGGTGGAGCCACACAAACGGCTCCTGAAGGGGGCGAGTCTCCCTCATCGTTTGCCCGTGGGGTGTCGCGGGCGTGCCCTTGGGTTGGTACCCTCGTGGCGCGATGATCAATTTATCAGCGCTGCGAACATTTACGATCAAAAACGATCAGTCAAGTCCTGCGCCTTAAATAGCGCGGCTATTTTTATGAAAATGTCAAATATCGACGTTTCACAGGCAAAAATGCCACACAATATGTCAAACGCTGACGAAATGGGGCGACAATGTGTCGTCAATGCGGGGTAAATAAACTGTAATTCACTCCGATAATCGTTTTTTAATACATATAAAAGTGGGACGGTTTTACCGGTAATCTGTATATACTTGGTATGCAGAAGAAAGTGCTTGATTCCCTCAAAGTCACTGCCTCAAAATTGACGCCGTGCGCAATTTTCACATTTGAAATATTCAAATTATGTCAAAAACGATCACTATTTTGAGACGCCGCGCTCTCGCTGTGTCCGCCAGTTTAGTAAGCGTCATTCGTGGGCGCAGAAAAACACGCTTCACAGGCCGGAACAGGCGCTTTAAGACCGCCTGATGGTTTCAGATGTGCACAATCCGGCTTCGGTGATCGCGCTGCGTGGCGTGACCCGGCGCTTCGTGTCCAAAAGCGGCGTGCAGGCGGCGCTGGATGGCGTCGATCTCGATATCGCGCGCGGTGAGGTGTTTGGCATTATCGGCCCGTCGGGGTCCGGCAAATCGACCCTGATCCGCCTGCTCAACCGGTTGGAAACGCCCAGCGAAGGCCGGGTGGAGGTCAATGGCGTCGATCTCAGCGGTCTGGATGCGCGCGCCCTGTCGGCCCTGCGGCACAAGATGGGCATGATCTTTCAGTCCTTTGGCCTGTTGTCGAGCAAGACAGCGCTGCACAACGTCGCCTATGCGCTGGAGCTGGCCGGGACGGGCACGTCCGGCACCCGCCGCCAGCGGGCGCTTGATCTGCTCGACCGCGTCGGTCTCAGCGCCCACGCGCAGAAATACCCGGCGCAGCTTTCGGGTGGCCAGAAGCAGCGCGTGGCCATTGCCCGTGCCCTGGCCAATGCGCCGGACATCCTGCTGTGTGACGAAGCGACCTCGGCGCTCGATCCGGAGGCGACGCAGGGCATACTGACGCTGCTGGCCGAACTGAACCGCGAACTGGGCCTGACCATCGTGCTGGTGACGCATGAGATGGAGGTGGTGCGTCAGGTGTGCGACCGCGTGGCCGTGCTCGATCACGGGCGGCTGGCCGAGGTCGGCACAGTGGAACAGGTGCTGTTCGCCCCGGTGAGCGCCGCCGGTCGCGCCCTGTCGAAGCACATCCTGCCGCCGCCGCCCGACGGGGTGGGCGAAGGCGCGGTCACCCTGACCTATTTCGGCGAGGTAGTCTATTCCGACGCCCTGTCGGCGGCCGTGCAGGGGCTTCAGGCGCGCTTCAGCGTGCTGTCCGGGCAGGTGTCGCACCTCAAATCCGGCCCCTATGGCCATATGATCGTCGATATGGCCGGTCCTCACCGCGCCGAAGCGCTGGCGCGTCTGCGGGCGCGCGGCGTCAGCGTGACGGAGGCGGTCCAATGATAGGGCCTGAGTTTTTTGCCAATATCGACCCGGCGGAAATCGCCCGCGCCAGCGGTGAGACGCTCGGCATGGTCGGGGCGTCCCTGCTGCTCAGTCTCGCGCTGGGCCTGCCTCTGGGGGTGTGGCTGTCGGTCACCAGCCGTCAGGGCTTAAGCCCCCATCCGCTCCTCTATGGCCTGCTGAGTTTTGCGGTCAATGTGCTGCGTTCCATCCCCTTTGTGATCCTGTTTATCCTGCTGATCCCGGTCACTCTGGCGCTGGTCGGCACGTCCCTGGGCGTCAAGGGGGCCATTCCGCCTCTGGTGCTGGGGGCCGCGCCATTTCTCGCGCGGCTGGTCGAAAACGCCCTGCGCGAAGTCGATCGCTCGGTCATCGAGGCCACGCAGGCGCTGGGAGCCTCAAAGCGTCAGATCATCCTGCACACCCTGCTGCCCGAAGCCCTGCCGGGCCTGATTGCGGCGGCGACCGTGACGGCCATCGCGCTCGTCTCCTATACGGCCATGGCCGGCGTGGTAGGGGCGGGCGGCCTCGGCGATCTGGCCGTGCGCTATGGCTATCAACGCTTCCAGACCGATGTCATGGTGGTGACGGTGGTGCTGATTATTGCCCTGGTTCAGGGGCTGCAAATGCTGGGCGATGCGCTGGTGGCGCGCGTCTCGAAGAAATAAGGAAGATACTCATGCTGTCTCGTCGTCATCTGATCCTGACCGGTGTTGCCGCCTCTGCTCTGGCCGCCTGCGGCAAGCCGGCCGCCAAGGGCAATGTCCTCAGCGTCGCAGCCACCGCCGTACCGCACGCCGAAATCCTCAAGGTCATAACCCCCGATCTGGCGGCCAAGGGCATCACGCTCGATATCAAGGTCTTTAACGACTATGTGCAGCCGAACCTTCAGGTCGATCAGGGCCTGATCGACGCCAACTATTTCCAGACCCTGCCCTATCTCGACTCGTTCAATAAGGAACGCGGCACGAAGCTGGTGACCGTGGTCGGCGTGCATGTCGAGCCGTTTGGCGGCTATTCGCGCAAACATAAGGCGATTGCTGACCTGCCGCAGGGCGCGGTCATCGCCGTGCCCAATGACGCCTCGAACACCGGGCGCGCCCTGATCCTGCTGCACAAGAACGGCCTGATTACGCTGAAAGACCCTAACAGTATCAATGCGACGCTGAAAGACATCGCCGGTAACCCCAAGGGCTTTGTGTTCAAGGAGCTGGAATCGCCGTCCCTGCCGCGCGTCCTGCCGGAGGTCGATCTGGCCCTGATCAACACCAACTACGCGCTGGATGCCAAGCTGGACCCCAAGAGAGACGCCCTGATCATCGAAGGCTCGGACAGCCCGTACATCAACTATCTGGTGGCGCGCGCCGACAAGACAGACGACCCGCGTATCAAGGCGCTGGCCGAGGCCCTGACCTCTCAGAAGGTCAAGGATTTCATCGCCAAGACCTATAATGGTGCGGTCATTGCGGCGTTTTAAAACCTGACAAACAGGTTGCGGAACCATTGCGGGCCGGAGCGTGAAGCTTCGCGCCAGTCGGCGGAGGTGTCGGCCTCTTCGGGCGTATAGCCGAACGGATTGAAGGTCTTGACCTTGCCCGCCTTGAAGGCAGCCGGTGAGGGGGTCACGAGGGTCAGGCCGTGCACGGCGGCGGTCGCGGCCATCAGCGCATCGCGGGAATCGCTCATATGGAGGGCTGCCCGGCGTCGGGCCACCGCCGCGTCGATGGGCAGAATATGGTTTTCAAAGGCGCGCGGCACCTGTTCGTCCAGCCATTGCCGCAGCAGACGCCCGCTTTCGGCATCCCGCTTTTCGGCCGCGGCGATGCTGGTTTCCATCTCCAGCAGGCTCAGCACCGACAGGAACAGGTGCTGACGCCCGATACCAGACGCCCAGCGCGTCAGGCCGGGATCAGTGTCGCCCGACTTGGCCTTGCGCAGTTCCATAACGATGGGGGTATCGAGCAGGTACATTAAACCCCTCCCTGACGGTCCCAGCCATCCCCGGCGCGGGCGGCGTCGAGGTCAATCGCGACCCCTTCGCTGAGCGCCAGCAGATCGACCAGAGTCTCCGTCTGCCCCGACAGGGCGCGATAGGCCTCAAAGCTCAAAAGGACGTGAGTCGGCTTGCCCCGATCAGTGATAAACACAGGCTCCGATAGGGCGGCGCGTTTGGCGCTACCGACATCCTGATTAAACTCGCGGCTGGAAAAGGTCGTCAATTTGCACCTACGTTGCTACAAATGAGCGCGCTAACATGTAGTTACGTTACTACATCGTGACCCTTTAGCAACAATTTTCAAACGCGGTATTTCAAAACGTTTTTTTTAGCCGGCAACCGGTTGCGTCCGGCGTGATTTCTGTGTCTGTCTCAGCCACCGGTCTCGCTCAAAAGAAGGCCGAACACAGATCAATCAGGGGATCACAGACTCGCATGACCGTCGCTACACCCGACATGTGGGCTCACACGTTTGAGACCATCACCACCCTCCTGTCGCCGCATGGGCCCAATGGCACCTATAATGCCAACGACTTCAGCATCCGTTTCTTCCTGCAAATCGGCCTGATCATTCTGGCGTGCCGCGTGGTCGGCTGGCTGGGTCAGAAGTTTCTGGCGCAGCCGCAGGTGGTCGGCGAAATGATCGCCGGGGTCATTCTGGGGCCATCTCTTCTGGGGCTTCTGTTCCCCGATCTTCAGGGGGCCATCTTCCCCAAGGAAAGCCGCAACGTCCTCTATGTCGGGGCGCAACTGGGCGTGGGTCTTTATATGTTCCTCGTCGGCTGCACCTTCCGCGCCGACCACTTTGCGCAAAAGGGCAAAAGCGCTGCGGCGGTCTCGTTTTCGGGCATTACGGTGCCGTTTCTGATGGCCTTGCTGATTACGCCCTGGCTTCTGACGGTGCCGGGCCTGTTTGCCGAAGGCATTTCGCAGTTCAATGCCACCCTGTTCATGGGGGCCTGTATCGCGCTGACCGCCTTCCCCATGCTGGCGCGCATTATCAATGAGCGCGGTCTGGCCCATTCGTCGCTGGGCACCCTGTCCCTGACGGCCGGAGCCTTTGACGACGCCGTGTCGTGGTGCGTGCTGGCCATCGTGCTGGCCACCTTTGGCGGCGGGCCGGGTATCGCCGTGCTGGCCATCGGCGGCGGCCTGTTATGGACCCTGTTCGTGGTGTTCGCGGGCAAGCCGCTTCTGGCGCCGCTGGGCCGCATGGTTGAACAAAAGGGTGAGATGAGCCACACGGTTCTGGCCATTACCCTGATCGCCTTTGCGACTTCGGCCTTTGTAATGGACGCGGTGGGCATCCACGCCATCTTCGGTGGCTTCATTCTGGGCACGGTCATGCCGCGTGGCAAGTTTACCGAGGAGTTGAAGAAAAAGGTCGAGCCGCTGACCGTCATCCTGCTCTTGCCGATGTTCTTCACTTATTCGGGGCTGAACACGCGCCTCGATATGGTCAACAATCTTGAACTGCTGCTGATCGCGCTGGCCATTCTGGCCGTGTCGATCCTCGCTAAATTCGGCGCCTGCTATGCGGCGGCGCGCCTGACCGGCGAAGACAACCGCACGGCGTTGGGCATCGGGGCGCTGATGAATTCCCGCGGGCTGATGGAGCTGATCATCATCAATATCGGCCTGCAAAAGGGCATTATCGGCCCGGCCCTGTTCTCGATGCTGGTGCTGATGGCGATTGTCACCACGGTCATGGCCTCGCCGCTGTTCGAAGCCGTCTATGGCCGCAAGGCGCGCGAAAGCGGCGAGCTTGGGGCCTTGCCGGACAGGTCGCCGGACTAGAGCGAAAAGACTTTAAGTAGAATGGCCATTTCGCTCTAAATTTTTGTTTTTGTCGCGATGTGCGGAAAACCGCTCACACTTTTGGCTTCGCCGAACTCCGTTTCCGCACATCGCTCCAAAGGTTTAACATCCGTTTGGGGTTAAGATCAGAAAGAACCCCCACCACCGCATCTCAGCTTCGCTTCGTGCGGTCCCAACGCTGGCGAAAGCTATACTTTCACTGCGCTATACCCCAGCAAGCTGGGGAGGTATAAGAAGAGCAGCTATGCCGACTCCGCAAAGCCTTCGGCGTAGATCTGGCGGATCAGGGTGCGGTGCGGCGGCAGGTCCAGCGTCGCGCGCTCGCCGAAATTATGGATCTTGGCAAAGGTCCGGTTGGCGTCCTCGACATGCGGGAAGTGGTCTCGCGCCCCGCTGAGATCGGTCCGGAAGCCCATGCCGTAGAGAATGTACTGATAGTTGAAGAAGGCGAAGGTTTCGACGTCAATCAGGAAGTCGAACCGGCTGGGCGGCCGGTAACGCCATTGCTCCAGTAACTCGCGCAACCGCTCAGGCCAGGTTTGCGGATCGGCATTGTCGCGCCAGAAGGCCTCACTGCGGTGGCTCAGCGCGTAGTGCAGCTTGAGGAAGGTGACGATATTCTCGTAACGCGCCGTCATCAGCGAATTGAAGCGACGGGCCGGGGCGTCGATTGGCCCGGCGTGCGGGAACATCTCGGCGATCATGGCCACGGCGACCTCGATCATCACGATGCCGGTCGATTCCAGCGGCTCCATAAAGCCCCCCGCCAGCCCCACCGCCACGCAATTGCCGATCCACGGGCGCTCGCGGTAGCCGGGCTCGAACGCAATCTCACGCAGGTTCACCGCGGCCTTGCTGCCCACATAGCGACGCAGCGTCGCTTCCGCCTCGTCGTCACTCGTGTGGTCGGTCGAGTAGGTATAGCCAATCCCGCGCTGCCCATCGAGGCCGATATCCCAGGTCCAGCCAGCCGCATGGGCCGTGGCCACCGTGTAGCTTTCGATAGGGGCGTCGGGGCGCTCATAGGGTGCCTTACACGCCAGCGCCTTGTTGGTGAACAGCGTCCCGCGCACCGAGCGGAACGGCGACCCCAGCGCCTTACCGATCAGTTCGGCCCGGAAGCCCGAACAGTCGATATAGAGGTCCGCCGTCAGCACCTCGCCCTCGGCGACGATGTGGTCGATCTGCCCTGTGTGGTCGAGCACCACCCCATCGAGCCGCGCCGGCTTATGCGCCACCCCCAGGGCGACGGCGCGTTCGGCCAGCACCTCGGCCAGTTGATGCGCGTTGAAATGATAGGCGTAGTTCAGCGGCCCGGCAAAATCGCCTTCGTGCGGGCGTTTGGGCGCGCGCCGCGCCTCGGCCACGCGCTTCTGAAACGTTACGGCCTCGGCAAAGGGCTTGCGCGTCGCCTCGTCCTGCAACAGCCAGTAAGGGACCAGCCCTTCGCCCTCGGTATAGTAGGGGGCTTCGAACGGGTGGAAATAGTGTTCGTGCCGCCCGTTGACCGGCGTCGTCACCCAGTCGGCAAAACGGATGCCCTGTTTGAAGGTGGCCGTGGTGCGCCGCATGAAGGGCGCTTCGTCTATGCCGATGAATTTCAGCGTCTGGCGAATGGTGGGGAAGGTGCCTTCGCCGACGCCTACGCTGCTGATCTCCGGTGATTCCACCAGCACGATCTCAAGGCGCGGCTGACGTTTGATGTCGAAATAGCGCGCCAGATAGGCCGCCGCCAGCCATCCGGCCGTACCGCCCCCCAGGATCAGGATTCTGCGCTTGCCTGTCATGCGCCTGAGTATGCGTCGTTTTGGCGGCGCGGGCAATCGGCGTGACGGATCACTGAGTCATTACGCTTACCCTGCGGCTTGCCGGGGGCAGGGCCGTTCGACGGTCCCGCCCCTAGATCATTATGATTTCTGGTGGAAACATAATGATCTGGATTTTTGTTTAGCCCCTCGCCGGGTGCGGGCTCCGCCACCTTGGCCGCCGCCTCAGTGGCGGCTTGAGCGGAATGATTCCATTTGAAATCATTCCGCTCTAGGCTCAGCTCATGCGGGGCCTCAGGCGGCGCGCACGGTTTGCAGGAACTTGTCCATCTCCTGATGCAGCCGCTCGGCCTGCTGCGCCAGTTCGGCCGACGCCCCCAGCACCTGCACGGCAGAGGTGCCGGTCTGTTCCGCCGCCATGGCCACGCCGGTGATGTTGGTGGTCACCTCCTGCGTCCCGACCGAGGCCTGATTGACCGCCTGCACGATCTCCTGCGTTGCCGCCGTCTGCTGTTCGACGGCGGAGGCGATGATGGTGTTGGTCTGGTTGAGGTGGGCGATGGTGCCGGAAATGTTGGAGATGGCCGCCGCCGCCTTGGCGGTCGCCTCCTGCATGTGGGCGATCTTGTCCGAAATTTCGGTGGTCGCCCGCGCCGTCTGACCGGCCAGCGCCTTGACCTCGGAAGCGACTACGGCAAAGCCTTTGCCCGCTTCACCGGCGCGCGCCGACTCGATGGTGGCGTTGAGCGCCAGAAGGTTGGTCTGGCTGGCCAGCCCGGCGATCAGATCGACCACGCCGCCGATGCTGACGGCCACCGTATTCAGTTCGTCCACCAGCCGCACCGCGCCGCTGGCCTCTTCCACGGCTTCCGAAGAAATGCTGGCCGAGGTTTCGACCTGACGCCCGATCTCATTGACCGAGGCACCCAGTTCTTCGGCGGACGAGGCCACCGAGGTGACATTGGCCCCGGCCTCTTCGGCGGCGGCAGATACCGCGACCGATTGCGCCGAAGCCTGCTGCGCGGTGGCGGTCAGCTGCTGTGCCGAGGCCTGCATTTCGGTGGCCGCGCTAGACACCAGAGAGACGATGCCGCCCACCGACTTTTCAAACTCATCGGCCAGTTTGAGCATCATCTGACGCCGTGCCTGATCCTGCCTCTGGCGTTCGGCCTCGGCATCGGCGGCCTTTTGCAGGGCCTCTTCCTCGGTGACGATGCGGATGCGGTCAACCGCCCGCGAAATGTCGCCGATCTCGTCCTTGCGCCCCGCCCCGGCGATTTCGCGCAGCTTTTCACCAGAGGCCAGCCGGCCCAGCGCCTCGGTGAGGCGGGCAATGGGGTTGGCGACATTATTGGCCATAACGGCGATCATCGCGATCCCCAGAACCGCCACGATCAGGGCGCAGACGATCTCCCAGAGGGAGTCGCTGCCGCCGCGCGCCTTGAGCGCATTGGACAGCTTGTCGGCATCGGCCATGACGACGGTGCGCGGCACGGTGATGATCACCGACCAGAACTGTCCGCTGCGGCCCAGTTGAATGGGGGCATAGACGCGCATCTGATCGTTCTTTTTGTCGAAATCGACGGCCGAGCGCCCGCCTTTGACGGTGTCCAGCGCCCGCCAGGCCAACGGATCGACCGACTGCACCGAGCCGCCAACGGCGTCGGGGAAGGCGCTTGAGGCGACCACCAGCCCGTCAGAGGTGACGATGGTCACATTGCCCTTGCCCTCATAGATCGACTTCTTCACCGACTGGGCCAGAACCTGCACGAAGGACAGATCGAAATCGGCCCCGGCCACGCCCTTGAACTGGCCGTCGATGACGATGGGCACCGACATGGTGGCCAGAAAGACGTGTTTGCCCTGTACGATATAGGGCAGGGGGGCGAGGATGCTCTCCTTGCCATTGGCCTGCGGGCTGAGGAACCAGCCGCCCTTGATCAGGCCGTTGGCGTGGCGGTCATGACTGTCGTATTCGACCAGCGGCTGAAGCGCGATCTCGCCCTGCGCATTGCGCGTCCAGTAGGGCAGGGCGCGGCCCGTGGCGTCGGAGCCTGCTTCTTTGCGGTTGACATAGGCCGCGTCGGCTCCGTCCAGCGCATTGGGTGCCCAGGCGCTATAGGTGCCGTTAAAGCGCGAATTGTCTTTCAGCACCCCCAGCAGGATCTGGTTCAGGTGCTGACGCCGTTGCGCGCGCGGCACGCCGCGCGGACCGGCGATGACTTCTAGGCTGCGCGCCATGTTACGGGCAGCGGAAAAGGCCGTATCGACCTCGGTGCGGATCGTCCCGGCCTGCGCATCGGCCAGCCGCGTCAGGGACTCGCTGCTGTTGCGATCCAGCAGGCCCTGCACATTCTGGTTCACAAAGTGCGCGGTCTTGCCCGACGAAAATATGCCGAAACCAACCAGGGCCCCGGTCGCCGTCAGAAGACAGAGCGCCGACAGGGCGACGATCTTCGTTTTTACGGAATGTATGTTCATGTGCATCCTCCAGCCGCCATAACGGCGTTAGGGGATGATCGCGCTCGTAATAATAAATGATGTATTAAGCGATTGTCGCGTCTATCTTTTGTGCAAATATAAATAATGTGGCAAAATATCTCAGTGTCGCATATTGCGACAAACGGAGATTTACAGCCTGTATTGGCATAATATTTGAGTTTAATTTATGAGAACGTTTCGCGCAAACGTTTATTTTTGAGCAATCGTCCTAGTTGCCGTCGTGGTTTCTGATTTAACGGCTGGGCATCAGGCGGAACAGCTCAAACATGTCCTGCAGGACCGTAAAGTCGATGGGCTTGACCAGATGCAGGTCAAAGCCGGCCTGCGCCGTTTCCCGGCGTCGGCCCGCATCGCCCCAACCGGTCTGGGCGATAATCTTGCAGCGGCGCGTGCGCGGATCGGCGCGCAGGGCCCGCGCCACACTCAGGCCGTCTATTTCCGGCATCCCCAGATCGAGCAGCACGACGTCGGGGTGGAAGCTGCGCGCCGTCTCCATGGCGCTGAGACCGTCGAAACAGGTCCGCACCTCATCGCCCCACGATTCGATGGCCCAGCTTAAGGTGAGGGCCGAGGCCTGATTGTCGTCAACGACCAGCACTTTCAAAGGCGCGGGTGCCGTGGCCGCCCTGCCCTTGCGTTCTTGACAATCAATCATAACAAACCTTTGAGAACAATGATATTTTACGGAGGCCGCACTTCAATGACGCGGCCCGTCCTTACCCGTAAGGACCGTAAAAAATCAGTATTGACTGTCATCGTTTACAGGTGGGTCTTCGGCTTGCGGATACGCCGCAGGGCCTTGCGCGTCGCCTTGACGCGCTCATTCTCGCGGAGGGGGCGCTGGCTGTCCTGATGCAGCAGGTGCTCGTCCGTCGTGCCTTCCGGCGGAAAGGGATCGCTGTCGTGGCCCTTCTGCTCGGCGGTCCGGCTGATCTCTTCGGGCGTGGGGGAGCGGTGTTCCGTCATGTTATCTCCTTTCACCCGGAAATCTGGGCGCAAAGGCATAAGACGAAAATGGCGGGCCGCGCGCAGGTTGTGAACACTCTGTAAGGGAAGCTGTGTCACGACAGAGAGAGTGGCAAGCTCAGCCTGATAAAGATCATAAAACAGGCGCTTATCACCCATTTTTCGATTCAATCCGCACGCGATCTGTTTTAGGTTCCTCTCGCCAAAGGGCAATCGGAGACTGATATGACGACAGTCAGGACGGCTCAGACACCATCCGCGGTCTGGGGAGAGGCCCAGCGGCCCTCTATCCTCATTGTCGATGACCGCTGGCAGAATCTTCTGGCGACCGAAGCCCTGCTCAAGCCGCTGGGGGCCGATATCGTCACCGCCGAGTCGGGTGAGGCGGCCCTGAGCCTGGTGCTCGAACGCCACTTCGCCATCGTCCTGCTCGATGTGCAGATGCCCGGCATGGACGGTTTTGAGACCGCCCGCCTGATGAAGACCCGCCCCTCCATGCAGGGCGTACCCATTATCTTTGTCACGGCCATTTCCAAGGAAGACCACTACGCCACCGAAGCCGCGTCCATCGGCGCGGTGGACTATATCTTCAAACCGATCAATCCCGACATCCTCAAGTCCAAGGTGCAGGTCTATCTCGACCTCTACACCCAGCGGCAGCAGATCCTGCAACTGAACGCCACCTTGCGTCAGTCGAACGAAGAGCTGGAGCGCTTCGCCTATGTCTGCTCGCACGACATGAAGGAGCCGGTCCGCATGATGAACATCTATGCGGGCTTTCTGGCGGAGGATTCGGTAGAGTCACTGGACGAAGACGGACGCCGCTATGTGCAATATATCCGCGATAACGCCACGCGACTGAACCGCATGATCGGCGACATTCTCAACTTCTCGCGCGTCGGCCGCGAAGCCATAGAGGTTGAGGCGGTTGATACGCGGCGCGTGTTCGATGAGGTCTGTGCGGGTCTGGCCGGTGTCATCGAGGCCCAGCGCGCCCGTGTCACTTGCGGCGCCCTGCCGGAAATGCAGACCTCGCCCACCCTGATGCGCGTGCTGCTGCAGAACCTTATCGGCAATGCCCTGAAGTTTCAGGACGGCACCCGGACACCGGAAATCCACGTTTCGGCGCGTCGCGCTGGTAAGGCCTATCGTTTCGATGTGGCGGATAATGGCATTGGCATCGACCCGGCCTATGCCGATCGCATCTTCACCATCTTCCAGAGACTGCACAGCGAAGACGAGTTTCCGGGCACCGGGATCGGCCTTTCGACCTGTCGCAAGTTCGTACGCCTCTATGGCGGAGACATCAGCTTCACCTCAAAGCCGGGCGAAGGCACGACCTTCAGCTTCACCCTGCCGCAACCGGCCCGTTTGTAATTTCTGAACCGGAGACGTCATGACGCTCGAACTTCTGCTGATCGAGGATAATGAAGGCGATGTGGAAATGACTCGCCGCGCCCTGCGCACCGCGACGCCGTCGTGCCGGGTGTCGGTGGCGGGCAATGGGCAGCAGGGACTGGAGTGCCTGCGCCGCGAAGGGCGTTTCGAAGAGGTGCCGCGGCCGGACCTGATCCTGCTCGATATCAACATGCCGCGCATGGACGGCAAGATGTTTCTCAGCGAGATCAAGGCCGATCCGAACTTTCGCGCTATTCCCGTGGTGATGTTCACCTCGTCGGAATCGCCGAGCGATATCCGCGACTGTTATGAACGTCAGGCCAGCAGCTATGTGGTCAAGCCGTTCGACGGCGGCCTTTACGCCGAAACCGTGCGCGAAGTGGTGCGCTTTTGGGGGCAGATCGCCCAACTGCCCTGATCTCTCTGGGGTGAACGGACAAAATCAGCGGGCGCGGAAAGAAAATTTCTGCGCCCGATTTTATTTAAGCTGCTGATATAAATGTAAAAATAGCGCGACATCCGCAAGGGCCGTCAAATAAAATGCCACGACCTTGTGGAAAACCGAAAAAGACCGTTGACGCGGATCGGGGGTTCGAATAGAAACCGCCTCCTCGCCGCTGACGGCGGCAACGAAATCTTTACGAAGCTTAACGCTGAAACGGATTTCTGATCTTTGACATTGTAGAATGGGGAAGGGAAACGCAGGCGGCGGTGGTCTGATGACGACTACTGTTGTGAGCGGTCTCTTTTAATAGACAACCATTTATGGGTTGGGGTTTAGGCCCTGATCTATATGTGGGAACTCGTTAATATGAACGCAGAACTACGCAGTGATTGCTGAGCCTTTAGGGGCTTGGTGAGCAAAGAGCGAAGAGCAGCAGAGAGAAGTCTCAACTTGAGAGTTTGATCCTG
>NZ_JAQQKW010000012.1 GCF_028550395.1 Asticcacaulis currens
GCCACCAAGGCGGCGGTGATCGGCCTGACCAAGTCGGTGGCGGCGGACTTCGTGGCGCAGGGCATCCGCTGCAACGCCATCTGCCCCGGCACGGTGGAGACGCCGTCGCTGCTGCAACGCCTGCACGACACGGGCGATTTTGAGCAGGCCTATAAGGACTTCACCGCGCGTCAGGCCATGGGCCGCTTCGGCAAGCCGGAAGAACTGGCGGCACTGGCCGTCTATCTGGGCTCGGACGAATCCAAATTCACCACAGGCCGCGCCCACATCATCGACGGCGGTTGGGTGATGTAAGGGCTTTTTAGCCACCAAAAACACGAAAATCACCAACTCCGAACCGTAGGAACATGGGGCCCGAAGGGCTTCTGATTATTTGCGGCAAGCGTAATTTATGGCGCTTCGCACGATTAATCAGCGCAATGAAGTTCGTGTCTTTTCGTGTTTTTGGCTGCGCCGAACTGCGTTTCGTGGCTAACTCTTCCCAAACAGGAGGAACCCCATGCGCCTGATCTTTGCGGTTGCGCTGATCGCCCTGCCTTCGTTCGCCCTCGGAGCCCCGCCCATGGTCATTATCGACGAAAAGGACACGGTGGTCGAAGAGGCTCCTCCGCACGGTAAGATCGGTATGTCCACCGCCTGGCGCATCAGCGACAAGGCCCCACAGCGCAGTATGGAGTTCCGCAAGCGCAGCCTGCATAAGGGCGCGGCCATCGGCGTTCACCCTATCGACCACGATGAGGTCTATTACGTCGTTTCCGGCACCGGCATTGTGGAATCGGACGGCGTGACCCATACCCTCACCGAGGGCATGACGGCTTATCTTTATGAGGGGGCGCAGGTCAGCATCACACAGATGGGCGATGAGCCGCTGACCCTTATTATTTCGTACCCGTTGAAAGCCCGCACGAAATAGGCCTAACTGTGCAGGCTTATATCCATCCAGATCAGCGCCACTTCGCCGGGCTTGAGGCAGCGCAGGCCGGAATTGGCGTGGTGGAAGGGATCGGGCATATGGTTGACCGGCTCGGCGCAGAAATAGTCCTGGCCCGGCGGCACATAGATGTGCAGCCAGTGACAATCCGGTGAGGCGCGTAAGGTAAGGACCGGCGTACCGTCCTCATAGATATCGGCGCGCCCGGCAAAGCCCGTATGACAATGGTCGATCAGCCCGGTGTCGTTGACGAAATCCCCCAGCGTCCAGTCCTTGCGCCACACACCGGCGTGCCATTCGGTCGGCAGGCAGTCGGCATCCGCCATCCACACGCCGTCCACCTGCGCCTTGAGCCGCGTCCGCGGCGTGCGGTTGAAATAGGGGTGAAAGCCCAGTCCGGCGGGCATGGCGGTGGGGCTGAGGTTCTTGACGCTCAGCCAGACACGCAGGCCGGCCGGTCGCAGCTCAAACACCTGCCGCGCTTCATAGGCCCACGGCCATTCGTCCGGCTGATGACGATAGGTCAGGACGGCCCGCGACGGCGATTGCTCAACCACGCTCCAGCGCGCGCGCCAGCCCTGACCATGCAGGGTGTGCGGATGGTCACCCAGATTGGGGGCCATCTTGACCTTTTGCGTGCCGACAGAAAAGCTGCCATTGCGGATGCGGTTACAGAAGGGCACCAGCGGAAACGACGCCGTCTCCAGCACGTCGCGCGCGTCTTCCGGCGTTGGGCGCATATAGTCGCGACCCTTATGGCGTAAGGCTTCAATGGCCCCGCCCAGATCCGGATTCAATTCCAGCGCGGTTTCGCGCGCCGTCAGGGTCAGCGTCGAAAGAGCGATCATGTGGCATTTCCATAATTTTGTTTTTCAGACGCAAACGGCGGAGCCTGATCGAAGCTCCGCCGCCCTTTACTGTGTCTCTTTATGTTACGACTTTTTCCACAGGCTTTCAATCGCCTCAAGGGTCCGGCCCTTGGTTTCCGGCACGAACTTCCAGACGAAGACCGCCGCCAGCACCGAGCAGGCCGCATAGACGTAATAGTTGAGGCCGTGGTTAAAGGTGGCGTTCAGCGCGCTGTCGCCGTCGATCACCTTGAACGACCAGGTGACGATGTAGTTCGATATCCACTGAGCCGCCACGGCGATGGCCATGGCCTTACCCTTGATGGAGTTGGGGAACATTTCAGCCAGCAGCACCCACACGACCGGGCCCCACGACAGGGCGAAACCGGCGATGTACAGCATGGCGGCGTACAGCAGTAGCGTACCTTCCTGCTTCTGCTGGAACAGGATGCCGAGCGCGGCCATCGACACAGCCATGACCAGAGCGCCGAGGATCAGCAGCGGCTTGCGGCCCCAGTTATCGACGGTGAAGGTGGCCACCAGCGTGAACACCACATTGGCCGCGCCGACCAGCACGGTCTGGAACAGGGCCTGATCGGTGCCCGAACCGATATTCTTGAACATCAGCGGCGCGTAATAGAGCACGGCATTGATGCCGACGAACTGCTGAAACACCGACAACAGGACGCCAATCACGACGACGCCGACGCCGAAGGAGAACAGCTTGCCCGAATGTTCGTTCAGCGAGCCGCGGATCTCGTCCATGGTCGCCTGCGCTTCCTGCGGGTCGTTCAGTTCGCTGAGCAACTTGCGCGCCTTGTCTTCCTTTTGCTTCATGACGTACCAGCGCGGCGTGTCGGGCATCAGGAAGGCGGCGAGGAAGAACAGGGCCGCCGGGATGCCGGCCGAGGCCAGCATGTAGCGCCAGCCAGTCGAAAGTACCCACTCGTCCGTGCCGAATTCGGCGATCTTCAGATTGACGAAATAGACGAGCAACATGCCGCCGACGATGGCGATCTGCTGGAAGGTGATCAGCAGGCCGCGCTGCTTCGCCGGGGCGATTTCCGCGATGTACAGCGGCGAAATCAGCGACGCCATGCCGATGGCCACCCCGCCGATAAAGCGATAGATCATGAAGGGCGTCAGACCCTCAACGCCCAGACCGCCGATAGGCGCCAGACCCAGTTCCGGAAAGCCCGACAGGATCGACGAAGCGAAGAAGAGGAAGGCCGCAATCAGCATCCCGGCGCGACGGCCGAGCGAGGTGGACAGCGGCCCGGCGATCAGCGAGCCCAGCACGCAGCCCAGAAGCGCGATGCCGATGGCCGTACCGGCCAGAGAGTTGCGCGCCACCTCGGTGAGGTCGGTGCGCGGCGTGACGAAGTTATGGACGATGGCTTCTTCCGCGCCGGAAATCACGGCGGTATCGTAGCCGAACAGGAGGCCGCCCAGAGCCGCGCCGATGGCGAGCCCCATGACCAGCCCCATATTCACCTTTCCAAGTGATGAGGACATTCAATTTTCCCTTCCCTGAGTGCAATCGAAGGATTGCAGACGTGTGACACCTTCCGCTCTCTGGTCCCTGTGTATCGTTGGTGGTCGGGCGTGGCGGATAGGCGCAATGAAACTGAACCGCGCGCAGCGAATCGTAAAGACCGCTCTCTCAAAAAGTGAGACCGGTTCTTTAGCGCACCGCGCGGCGGGCGTGGTTAATGTGCCTTAAATTTTCAGTCTGGCAAGTGAAAAGCTGATAGCGCTAACATCTGAGGACTAGGTTTTACCGCAAAAATGCTGCGCAACAGCCCTCCTCCCTGTTGCGCAGCAACAGGGAGGAGATTTTGACTAATGATTATGCCGCGGCATCTTGTCAGCGATCTTCGTGTATTTCAGCGCCGGTTCCATCACCGCGCCCGTGTGCAACTGGCCCACGGTCTGACGATAGATTTCCTGCCACATGGTCATGGACTCCGGATAGGCCGGGATACCGTCCGCCTTGCGCTTTTCGATCTCTTCGGCGGAGACCAGCATGTCGCAGGCCCCGGTATTGATGTCGATGCGGATGGTGTCGCCTGTGCGCAGCCAGGCCAGCCCGCCACCCACCGCGCTTTCGGGCGAGGCGTTGAGGATGGAGGGGGAGTCCGCCGTCCCCGACTGACGCCCGTCGCCGATGGTCGGCAGTGAGGTGATACCCTTTTTCAGCAGCGCGTCGGGCGGCTGCATATTGACCACTTCGGCGGACCCCGGCCAGCCGACCGGGCCGGAACCGCGGATGACCAGAATGCAATGCTCGTCGATATTCAGCGCCGGATCATTGATGCGCTCGTGATAGTCGGTCGAGCCATCAAAGACGATGGCGCGGCCTTCGAACACGCCTTCGCGGCCCGGTTCAGACAGATAACGCTGACGGAATTCGGGCGAAATCACGCTCGTCTTCATGATGGCGAAGTCGAACAGATTGCCCTTGAGCACCAGGAAGCCCGCCCGCTCCATCAGCGGTTCAGCCACGGTGCGGATCATTTCGCGGTCGCGGGTTTCACGGCCTTCGACGTTTTCGGCAATCGTCTTGCCGGTGATCGTCGCCGCCGTGCCGTCCAGCATCCCGGCCTTCAACAGCTCGACATGGATGGCCGGGACGCCGCCCGCACGGTGGAAGCGCTCGCCCAGATACTTGCCCGCCGGTTGCATGTTGAGGATCAGCGGGATGTCATAGGCCGCCATCCAGTCTTCCGGCGTCAGCTCCACCCCGGCGTGGCGCGCCATGGCCACGATGTGCGGCTGAGCATTGGTCGAACCGCCCAGCGCCGCCACCGCCGCAATGGCGTTGAGGAAAGAGGCCTTGGTCAGGATTTTTGAGGGCTTGAGGTCCTCATAGGCCATTTCGACGATGCGGCGGCCCGTCTCATAGGCCATCTGCCCTCGCTCCCGATAGGGTGCCGGAATGGCCGAGCAGCCGGGCAGCGACAGGCCAAGGGTTTCGGCCACGGCGTTCATGGTCGAGGCCGTGCCCATGGTGTTGCAATGCCCCGCCGACGGGGCCGAGGCACAGGCGGCCTCGAGGAATTCGTCTTCGGTGATTTCACCGGCAGCCAGCTTGCGGCGTGAGCGCCAGATGACCGTGCCGGAACCGACCAGATCGCCGTCGTGCCAGCCGTCGAGCATCGGCCCGCCCGATAGCACAATGGCCGGAATATCGACGGCGGTGGCGGCCATAATGCCCGCCGGGGTGGTTTTGTCGCAGCCGGTCGTCAGCACCACCGCATCGAGCGGATAGCCATGCAGGATTTCCACCAGCGTCATGAAGCTGAGGTTGCGATCGACGGCGGCAGTCGGACGGCGACAGTTTTCAAAGATGGGATGGCAGGGAAATTCCATGCAGATGCCGCCCGCATCGCGGATGCCTTCGCGCACGCGCTGCGCCAGATCGAGGTGGATGCGGTTGCACGGGCTGAGGTCCGACCCCGACTGCGCGATACCGATAATGGGCCGCCCCGACCGCAGTTCCTGCGGCGTGATGCCGTAGTTCATGAAGCGCTCCAGATAGAGCGCCGCCATGTCGATATGGCCGGGGGCTTCGAACCATTCCTGTGAACGGAAACGGCCATTGGGGGTCGCGGGTTTACGGCTCATGGATTGCCCTCAGAGGAAATTTATTTCGTTTTGCGGCTGACCCGCCACGTCGCTGCGGAAGCTGAACAGCCCCCCGGCCAGCGGTTGCGATTTCAGATCATCGGCGCTTAAGCCCTTGGCCGCCGTCGTCGCATAGACGGTCTTCAGGTCGCGGCCGCCAAAGGCGATCTTGGTGACGTTCGACACCGGCAGATCAACCTTGCGGATCAGAGTCCCATCCGGCGCATAGACATGCACGCCCCAGCCGAAGAACAGCCCGACCCACACCTGGCCCAGGCTATCGACGATCGGGCCATCCATATAGCCTTCGCCGTGCGCGCCGGTTTTGCCCCCGGTTTTGCCCGTGGCGTCCAGTTGCGCGAACAGGCGCTTGTTATGGATGTCGCCGTGGTCGTCGAGATCGAAGGCGTAGATGTGCTTTTTCAGCGTATCGTTATGATAGAGGGTCTTGCCGTCCGGGCTGACCGCCGGGCCATTGGTGATGACGTAGTCGTCGTCCATCACCTTCAGGCCGCGCGCGTCGTAGCGATAGAGCCGACCGGTGGGTTTTTCTTCATCATCGTCCATCGACCCGAACCACAGGCGGCCCCTGGCATCGACAAAGCCGTCATTGAGGCGGTTGGTCGGCAGGCCCGGCTCGACATGGCTCAGCAGGGTAAAGGTGCCGGTTTTGGGGTCGAAATCGTACAGGCCCGTCTTGCAACCAACGACAAAGCCGCCGCGTGATTTGGGCGCGAGGAAGCCCGGCTCGGACGGGGCGAGGAAGGACTGATGCGAACCGATGTCGGGATCGTAGCGGTGGACGCGCTTTTGTTTGATATCGACGAACCACAGGGCGTGATCGCGTGCCGACCATACTGGTCCTTCGCCCAGCGTGGCCCTGAGGTCGAGAACACAGGTCGGTTGGAACAGTTGGGTCATGGGTTTCCTCCGACGGAGAGTGAGGCAACACCCCCTCCCCCACCACCGTTTGCTAGATCAAACGGTCCCCCTCCCCGCCCCCAGGGGCAGGGAGGCATAAACAAGTCAAACCACCGAAACCGCCTCGGTCAGGCTTATCGCCAACCGGCGTCGATCCAGTAGCCGTGGCCGGTGCACAGGGCGGCGTCGTCAGAGGCGAGGAACAGGGCCAGAGAGGCCACGTGCTGCGGCTCGATACGGCCGTCGAGGCATTGGGCTTCAACGATCTGACGCTCGCCTTCGGGCGTGTACCACTTCATCTGGCGCGGCGTTTTGACATTGCCGGGGATGATGGTGGTGACGCGGATATTGTCACGGCCCAGTTCGCGGGCCAGAGCGCGCGTCATGCCCTCGATACCGGCCTTGGCCGTTTCATAGAGCGTCAGGTCCGGCAGACCGAGGTGCCAGGAGATCGAGCCGAAATTGATGATGGCCCCGCCGCCCGCAGCCTTCATGCCCGGCGCAATGGCGCGGGTAACCATCAGCATATGCTTGAGGTTCACGCCAATATTCTTGTCGAAAAATTCCGACGTGATTTCCGACAGCGAATGACGGTCGTCGCGCGCCGCATTGTTGAGCAGGATCGTCACCGGCCCGTCGGCCTGAATGGTCGCCAGCACCTTTTCCAGCGCCGGCGTGTCGGTCAGGTCGCACTGATGATAGACCGGCGCAACGCCCAGAACCCCCGTGTCGATGGTGGCGGAAACCTCATCCACGAGGTCGATGAAATGCACCTTCGCCCCCTGATTGACGAAGGCCTTGACCAGCCCTCCGCCGATACCCGACCCCCCGCCGGTGATGAGAACCTTACGCCCTTTCAGGCTCGGATAGATGGCAGACGACATGTCTTCTGGACTTTCTACAAACAAACACCAAGGGGCACCCGGAAACGGCTTCTGCGTTTCTTATAAAGGATGCACGTTTAATTACATCTAGGCCGCGTCGGCCTTAAAGGTTTCGACCTTCAGCAGGCCGCGCGAAACCAGATTCTGCATCAGGGCGACAATACCAAAGGTCCAGGCGCGCGCGTCTTTCGAGGTGGTGACGCGATTTTCCAGCGTGCCGAGCTTCGGCGAGGTCACGGTGACAATGTCGCCGACCTTGTGCGTGAAGCCGCGGCCCGGCGTGTCACGGTCCTGCGTCGGCGCGAACAGCGTACCCAGCATCAGGACGAAGCCGTCCGGATAATGATGCTCGCTGAGCGCCTGACGGATCAGTTCCAGCGGATCGCGGCTGATCTGGTCCATCGAGGAGCGACCTTCCAGCACATAGCCTTCCGGTCCGTCGATGCGCAGATCGAGCACGGCGGAACGCACATCATCAAGCGTGAAACCCTCATCGAACATGCGGATGAACGGCCCCAGCGCGCACGAGGCGTTGTTGTCCTTGGCCTTGCCCAGCAGGAGCGCCGAGCGGCCTTCGAAGCAGCGCAGATTGACGTCATTGCCCAGAGTCGCACCCAGCGCCCGGCCCTTCGGATCAACGACCATCACCACTTCGGGTTCGGGGTTGTTCCAGGTCGAGTCGGAGCGCACGCCGACCTCTTCGCCCCAGCCGACCGACGACAGGACTGGCGCCTTGGTGAAGACTTCGGCATCCGGGCCGATGGCGACTTCGAGATATTGCGACCACAGGCCATCGGCGATCAGCGCCTCTTTCAGCTTGGCGGACGCTTCGGTGCCCGGCACGACCGAGCGGATATCGCCGCCCACACGCGCCGCCAGATCGTCACGGATGGCCTGAGCCTTGTTGTAATCGCCGCGCGCGCGTTCTTCGATCACGCGCTCCACCGCCGACACGGCGAAGGTCACGCCGGCCGCCTTGACCACCTGGAGGTCGATGGGGGCCAGAAGGGTCGATTGGCCTTCCCAGGACTTCTGGAACGCGAAGTCTTCGAGCTTACCGAGGCTCCTGCCCCCCGCGGGAGCGCCCTTTTCCGGCCACGCGGCGAGAAGCTGCGCCACAGTCGGAGCCACCGCGCTCATGTCAAACACCTCGCCCCCCCTGACCAGGACCGGGGTCGGGCCTTCGGGCAGAAGAATACGTCCCACCAGCGTGGCGTCGCGCCAATCCACCGGGAGCATGGCGGCAGGGAGGGAATCGGTCATGGTGACGAACCTTTGCTGTTACGAATCGTCCGGGCAGCCGGAAGGAAATGGACTCTGCTCAACCTGTAGCATCCGGGTGAAAACCCCCGGACTTATTTCTGTTTTTTGCACACGCCACACTCCACGGCGACGGCCGTGTTGAAAACAGGCGAGTGATAGCGCTACCATTCACAGAAGTCGGGGCCTCTTGTCAAGAGGCGAGACCCGTGCGGGTGTATTTTGTAACGCGTCAATCGGTGGCGTCTTCGCCCGGCGGGGAAGATGACTGACGCTCGATAATGGCAAAGTCGCGGATTTCGTGCACCGGGGCGTAGGGCTGCCCCGAACGGCGCGTGCGAATCTGCTCCAGCAGCATCTTCAACCCCAAAGACGCCATGTCCGAGATCGGCTGACGCACCGTGGTCAGTTCCGGCCACACAGAGGAGGCCATCGAGGTGTCATCAAACCCGACAATCGTCACATCCTTCGGCACATCGAGGCCCAGCCGGTGGGCCGAGGCCACGGCACCGGCGGCCATGTCATCATTGGAGGCAAACAGGGCCGTCGGACGCTCATCGCGCATCAGCAGGCTTTCGGCGGCATCGAAGCCGGAGCGATAGGTGAAATAGCCCTGCCCGACCAGCTTGTCTTCCGGCGTCAGACCGGCCTTGGTCAGGGCGGCGATGTAGCCCTCGTGCCGCAACTGACTGTAGTAGGAGTTGGGGTGACCCTTGATGAAGCCGATGCGGCGATGACCCAGCGCGATCAAACGCTGCGTCATGGCAAAGGCCGCCTTGAAATCGTCGATGGAGACGCTGGCCGCATCGGGCGAGGGGCGCGAGGTCGCCACCCCGACGAACGGCAGGCCCATCTCACGCAGGGCCTTAGCCACGCGCGTGGAATCCGACAGAGGGGGCGGCAGGACCACGCCATCCACCCCCAGCGATTTCAGCTTGTCGAGCACGTCGGCCACGCCTTCGGGGCCTTCGCAGCTTTCGATGATCAACTGACAGCCGCTTTGCGAGCTTTGGTGCAGTATGCCCAGCAGCAGTTCCGACAGGAAGGACATGGACGGGTTGGAATAAATCAGGGCGATGCGCGACGAATCCTGAGACGCCAGAGAGCGCGCCGCCATATTGGGCGAATAGTTCAGCGCCTCGATAGCTTCGGCCACCTTTTTGCGTGTCTCTTCGCGGACGTTCTTTTCGCCGTTGATGACGCGCGACACGGTCATAGGCGACACGCCGACATGCCGGGCCACGTCATGAATGGTGACGATATTACCGCCGCGACGACTGACCTTACGCGCCAATGCTCTACCCCTTGCGTGCCGCGCCACAGGACGCTGAATCGGATACACTCGTACAATTGTCGCACGTCAAACCAGCAAAGGTAAAGGGGGACGGACCCCTTGCTTTCATTGGTGAAATAAATTCTCACTTGAAAAAAAGTAAACGCTGTCATAAGCCTAAGACGCGATCTCGACCGAAAAACAGAAGCGAGACGATCAGGGAAGACGACCTTATGACCGCCCAAATGCGCGTAACGACTCTCGCCTGCGGATCGCGACTCACGTCTGAACCGACCGGACGCGGCTGTGCGTCACGGCCCTTACCGAGCGACGATTATCCCCCCCACGCAATGGAGACGGTCCCATGACACTGACATCCCTGCGCCTGACCAGCGCCCTGCTGAGCCTGTCCCTGATCGCCCCCCTGACGGGGCCTGCGACGGCTGAAGCTGCACCGCGTTTTGCCGCCATCTTTGGCGATCACGCCGTCCTGCAACGAGAGGCCCCGGTACGGATATGGGGCTTCGCCGACACGGGCGAAACGGTCACGCTGCGCATCGCCGGTCAGACAGCGACCGCAAAGGCCGACGCATCGGGCCGCTGGGAGGCGACCCTGTCCCCCCTGCCCGCAGGCGGCCCTTACGAGCTCAGCCTGGCAGGTGGAGCAACACTGAAAGACCTTCTGGTCGGGGACGTGTTCCTCTGTTCGGGGCAATCGAACATGGAGTTCACCACCAAATACGCCACCAATGCCTATAACGAGATCATGAGCTCGGCCAATGATCGTATCCGCTTCGTCACGGTCGAAAAGGACGCGCAACCCGCCGGCCCGCTGAGCGACCTGCCCAAGGCCCCGGCGTGGCGCGCCGTCGGACCGGAAACGACCGGCGACACCTCCGCCGTCTGCTACTACATGTCGAAGGCGCTGGCGGCAAAGACGGGCGTCCCCATCGGCATGATCCATTCGTCGTGGGGCGGCACCATGATCCAGTCGTGGCTGAGCCAATCGACCCTGCGTCAGCTCAAAAGCTACGATACCGGCCTTGAGACGCTGAACCTCTATGCCCGCGACCCGCAGGCGGCGCAAAAGGGCTGGCAAAAGGTGACGCAGACCTGGTGGGATACCCACGAACCTCAGGCGGCCGAAAAGCGCCAATGGGCGACCGCCACCTATGACGACCGCGACTGGAAGACCATGAACACGACGCACTTCTGGGAAGAGTCGGGCGACCCGGCCCTTGCGGGTTTTGACGGCGTGGTGTGGTATCGCAGCGAGATCACCCTGAGCGCAGCGCAGGTCAAATCGGCCACCACGCTGGTGCTGGGGGCGGTGGACGATGCCGATACCACCTTCATCAACGGTCAGGTCATAGGCTCCAGCGAAGGCTGGAATACACCGCGTCGCTATGAGATTCCTAAAGGCGTGCTGAAGGCCGGACGCAATGTCATCGCTCTGCGCGCCGTCGATACGGGCGGCGGTGGCGGCATGTGGGGTGACCCCAAGCCCCGCGGACTTTACCTCAGCGATGGCAATATTATTCAGATTCCGGAAGTATGGAAATACAAAATTTCCACACCGATGTCGGGCCTCAGCGATGTGCCGACCACACCGTGGCTGCCCACCTCCGGGCTGGCGACCCTCTATAACGGGATGATCGCGCCGATCGCCCCCTATACTCTTAAGGGGGTGGCTTGGTATCAGGGCGAAGCCAATGCCAGTAATGCCAGGGAATATAGCCGTCTGCTGCCTGCCCTGTTTGCCGACTGGCGCGCCAGCTTCCGTCAACCCGACCTGCCCGTCGTCGTCGTGCAACTGGCCAATTTCGGGCCGGTGGTGAACGGCCCCGCCCCGTCGCAATGGGCGGCCTTACGCGAATCCCAGCGCCTGAGTGTCGATGCCGACGCGAAGACCGCTATGGCCGTCAGCCTCGATGTGGGCGACCGCACCGACATCCATCCGACTCAGAAAAAGGTGGTGGGTGAGCGCGTGGCGCTCGGGATGCGCAAGGCGGCCTATGGCGAAACCGTCGCCCTGTCGCCCGAACCCGTCTCAGCCACCCGCCGCGGCGCGGATGTGGTGATCCGGTTCCGCGACACGGGTGGAAAGCTCCTGACCTATTCATCGGATCAGGCCATCGGTTTTGAAGCCTGCGACGGCGCCTGCCGCTATGTCAGCGCCACGGTCGAAGGCGATGCGGTGGTGCTGAAAGGCGCGGCGACGGCCAGACAGGTCCGCTATGGCTGGGCCGACTCGCCCTATGTCAATCTCTTCAGCGCCAGCGACCTGCCGGTCGCCCCGTTTCAGATCGACATCCCGTAGGCCGATTGCTCAGGCGGTGACGGGGGCATCCGCGGCATGACTTGCCCCCGTTCACCGCCTTTGCTAGAGTGATGGCGTCGGCAACCGACCGTAAGCGTGCAACGTCAAGCAACGCACCTCACCCCCCGTCAGTGGACGGGGCCTGATCAAAGGTGCCCTGTGCTGACATTATTCCCGAAAGAGACACTATGCTGTTTCCACGCTTACCGGCGCGCTATGGCGCGTTCGCCCTGCCCTTTATCCTGTCGATCTTCATGACTTTTGTGGTGTCGCTGATTTCGACGCTGAAGGCTGTGGGGGTTTCCGCAGGCTTTATCGGCCATTAGCTGCCCGCTTGGGGCCTGTCCTGGCTGATCGCCTTCCCCACACTTCTGATGGTGCTGCCTCTGGTCAGACGCATCGTCAGGCTGGTGGTCGCCGAACCATAAACCTCAAAAAGACCCTCTCCTCCCCGGAGGAGAGGGCACACATCACGGATTGGGGTACTGAAAGACCAGTTGCTGCGTGTTGACGTCGTAGATGCGTGCCTGAGTCGCGCCGTGCCAGCGGCTGTGGGCCGGCAGGTGGGCCTTGGCGTGGTCGATGGCCAGATTGAGGTCCGATCCCCACGGCACCGAGGTCACTTCGGCATCTTCGGCATTGAGGAAAAAGATTCGATACATCAGGGCTCTCCCGTAAACGCATCCCAAAGGTCAAGCCTTGTGGATAGGACGCGCGTCAAAGGTGGAGGCGACGTTTCGAGACAGTCGAAACCGCGCCGGGCGATCCCCCGCCGGAAAAGATCGAGACCTATCGCCGCCAAATAAAGCCGCAATGAGGCGAAATCGGGCTTTTCCACGGTAGAGTCCCGGTATGTTACGCAGAGCGACAGACCCCGCGCACAATCGTGACCGCCCGAGGGCAATTCGTCATTGACCCGGCGGGACCAAATCCCTATGTGTGCGGCCGTTTACCCGCAGCCCTGCCCGCCTCTGGCCTTCCTATAGGAGTATTTGACCATGACTGACCTTCTTCCCGGCGTTACGGGGGTTCTGGTTCTGGCCGACGGCACCGTGTTTCAGGGCCTGGGCTGTGGCGCGACCGGCGATGCGCTGGGCGAGGTCTGCTTCAACACGGCCATGACCGGCTATCAGGAAATCCTCACCGATCCGTCCTATATGGATCAGATCGTCGCCTTCACCTTCCCGCACGTCGGCAATGTCGGCGTCAATGCCGAAGACGTGGAGCAACTGGGCGATGACCCCCGCCGGGCCGGCAGGGGCGCGATCTTCCGCGACGTGCCGACGCCGCCCGCCAACTGGCGCTCGACCCTCAGCTTCGATGCGTGGATGGCCTCGCGCGGCGTGGTCGGCCTCGCCGGGATCGACACGCGCGCGCTGACCAAGCGCATCCGCGAAAAGGGCATGCCGCACGGCGTAATCGCCCACAACCCCGAAGGTCAGTTCGACATCCCCGCCCTGACGCAAAAGGCCGCCGAGTGGGCGGGCCTTGTCGGGCTGGATCTGGCCAAGGACGCCACCTCGACGCAGGCGGCGCAGTGGACTTCCGACCTGTGGAAGTGGTCCGAGGGCCATAAGGACGGTCAGAAGGCGGACTTCAACGTCGTCGTCATCGACTATGGCGTGAAGCAGAACATCCTGCGCGCCCTGATCAGCGTCGGTGCGGCGGTAAAGATCGTCCCGGCTCAAACCCCGGCCGAAGAGATTCTGGCGATGAAGCCCGATGGCGTGCTGCTGTCCAACGGTCCGGGCGACCCGGCGGCCACCGGGGCCTATGCCGTGCCGCAGATTCAGACGCTGGTCGAAGCCGGTCTGCCGGTCTTCGGCATTTGTCTTGGCCATCAGATGCTGGCTCTGGCGCTGGGGGCGAAGACGCTCAAGATGGAACAGGGCCACCACGGCGCCAACCACCCGGTGAAGGACCTGACCACCAACAAGGTCGAGATCGTCTCGATGAACCACGGCTTTGCGGTCGATCGCAACAGCCTGCCCGCCGGTGTGGTCGAAACCCACGTCTCGCTGTTTGACGGCACCAACTGCGGTATCGCTCTGGCCGGGAAGCCGGTGTTCAGCGTCCAGCACCACCCCGAAGCCTCGCCCGGCCCGGTCGATTCGCTCTATCTGTTTGAGCGTTTTGCGCAATACATGCGCGACGCCAAGGTGGCGGCTTAGCTGTAAAGCGGCAGGGCGGGCGTCAATCGATGCTCGCCCGGCAGGGTCAGTTTGCCCAGCGTCAGGCTTTCCAGAGTACGCCCTGCCACGCGGAGCTTGAGCGACAGATGGCAGCGCCCAGACCCGACGGCGATCATATCCCTGTCGAGGATCGACAGTTCGACACCCTCGAACGCCCCGCACAGGGTCAGGGCCAGCCTGAGCGGAAAACGCCGCTCGGCCCCCACATGGATCACCACTTCCGGCGTCAGGTCGCGCTCGATATCGTGCGCGGCCAGTTTTACCACGACCGGCTCCCCCAGTTGCGCGCGTTCGCCCTGATAGAAGGTACGAATATCCTTTGAGGTGCGCCAGCCCTCGGCCAGAAGGGCAAACGGATCGCTGCGCAAAGCCGTATCCAGAGCCGTACGAATAAGACCTTTGGCCAGTGGGACGCCATTCAGGAAGCGACGCAGCGCGCGATCCTTGTCCGCAGCCCTTGTGACCTGCGCCTCCAGCCGCTGACGCGCTTCGGGCGTGAGAAGATCGTTGATCGTCTCGTTCATGAGCGCCCCTTTCGTCCGCTGACCAGCGATCCGCGGACCTTTAGCCGCGCCGCACCAGGCGTCAGACGCAGCGACACATTGGGTGCCAAGCCGCCGCGGCCGCGTATCCGGCGTGGCTTCCGTGCCGAGGCGCCGGCCAGCCCTGCAAAAAGCACCAGCGCCACAACGGCGGCGATCCATAGCCACGGGATGTGCGTGGGCATGTCGCGCAAGGGCGTCGTCTCTTGTGGTCGTGCCGCGTTTTCTATGGGCGCAGGGGGCGTTTTGTCAGCGGGAAGCGCCGGCGGCGGCACTTCGGACGCCTGAGACGAGGGGGTGGCCGGGGGTTCAGCCTGCGGTATCGGCGTGTCGGGACGCTCCGGTACGCTCTGCGTAGAGACAGAGCCTGCGGAGTTTGATGTCTCCCCTGCCGAACCCACAGATGTGCCGTCTTCCATTTTCGGTGCCCGGCCTGTCGAGACACTGAGCACCAGCCGCCCACCCGGCTTGAGCGGTTGTCCGGCCTGAGGGTTCTGGCCGATGATCGTCCCCATCGGGGCCTCATCCTCCGTCTTGCGCGCCACCGGCAAGGTCATGAAAAACCGGGTCACCGGTGCGGCGACCGCCTCGTACCGGCAACCGGTCAGGGCGGGTGCCGTTTGCTGCGCCGCCGCCCGGCGGATCGCCGGAGGGCTACACGGGTCAGTCTTGTCAGCGGGCACCTGGGCCACCGTCGTCCGGGGGCTGGCCAGCGCGCTGCCATCCATGAGCGCACCCATGCACAGGATCAGTCCCAAAGCCTGTCTGAAACCCACCTGCATTCCCCGCTCCCGGCTATTGCACGCCTTAACCCTACCACTGTTCTTTCACCCTCGCCATGACGCGAAAGCCTCACCTCGATCTTCGTGAGAAAAGGGGTTGCATCCCCCCCCTTAAGGCACTAAAGCACCCGCTTAGCCTGAAAACAGAAACAAGCGCTACACGGACAGCTTTACGGCTGCCCGCACCTTATTGCGCGCCCAGTCCCTTGCGGTGTGCCCCCCCTAAGCCAGCGCCGGTTTTCGGACCGGACGCGGCCCCAAAGTAAAGAAAGACCGAGACATGCCCAAACGTACAGATATCAAGTCCATCCTGATCATCGGCGCGGGGCCCATCGTCATCGGTCAGGCCTGTGAGTTCGACTATTCCGGCGTGCAGGCCTGTAAGGCCCTGCGTCAGGAAGGCTACCGCATCATTCTGGTCAATTCCAACCCGGCCACTATCATGACCGATCCGGACGTGGCCGATGCGACCTATATCGAGCCGATCACCCCGGAATTCGTCGAAAAGATCATCGCCAAGGAGCGCCCGGACGCCCTTCTGCCCACCATGGGCGGTCAGACGGCGCTCAACACGGCGCTGGCGCTGGAAAACAACGGCGTGCTGGCCAAGTACAATGTCGAAATGATCGGTGCCAAGGCCGAGGTCATCGACAAGGCCGAAGACCGTCAGAAGTTCCGCGACGCCATGGACAAGCTGGGGCTTGAATCGGCCAAATCCGCCGTCGCCCATAGCTGGGAAGAGGCGGTTGAGGCGCTGAAGACCATCGGCGGCCTGCCCGCCGTCATCCGTCCGTCGTTTACGCTGGCCGGGACCGGCGGCGGCATCGCCTACAATCAGGAAGAGTTCCGCGACATCGTCACGCGTGGCCTCGACCTCAGCCCCACCACCGAGGTGTTGATCGAAGAGTCGATCGTCGGCTGGAAGGAATACGAGATGGAAGTCGTCCGCGACAAGGCGGACAACTGCATCATCGTCTGTTCCATCGAAAACGTCGATCCGATGGGCGTGCACACCGGCGATTCGATCACGGTCGCCCCGGCGCTGACCCTGACCGACAAGGAATATCAGATCATGCGTTCGGCCTCTCTGGCCGTGCTGCGCGAAATCGGCGTCGAAACCGGCGGCTCGAACGTGCAGTTCGCGCTGAACCCGGCCGATGGCCGCATGATCGTCATCGAGATGAATCCGCGCGTGTCGCGCTCCTCGGCTCTGGCGTCGAAGGCCACCGGCTTCCCCATCGCCAAGATCGCCGCCAAGCTGGCCGTCGGCTACACGCTGGACGAACTGACCAACGACATCACCAAGGTCACCCCGGCCTCGTTCGAGCCGTCGATTGATTACGTCGTCACCAAGATCCCGCGCTTCGCCTTCGAAAAGTATCCGGGCTCCGAGCCGCTGCTCGGCACCTCGATGAAGTCGGTCGGCGAAGTCATGGCCATCGGTCGCACCTTTGCCGAGTCGGTGCAAAAGGCCCTGCGCGGTCTGGAAACCGGCCTGTCGGGCTTTGATGAGGTCGAAATCCCCGGCGTCGCCGGTGCAGCCAGCGTTCATGCCATCAAGGAAGCCGTGGTGCGCGAATTGGGCCGTCCGACGCCGGATCGTCTGCGCGTCATCGCTCAGGCCTTCCGCCACGGCCTCAGCGTCGAAGAGATCAACACGGCCTGTCACTATGAGCCGTGGTTCCTGCGTCAGATCGAAACCATCGTGTCTGAGGAATCGAAGATCGGTGCGCTGGGCCTGCCGAAGACCGCGCATGAGCTGCGCAAGCTGAAGGCCATGGGCTTCTCCGACGTGCGGCTGGCCAAGCTGACCGGCACCACGGAAAAGGACGTGCGCGCTGCGCGTCGCGGCCTGAATGTGCGCCCGGTGTTTAAGCGCATCGACACCTGCGCTGCCGAATTCGCCTCATCGACGGCCTACATGTATTCGACCTACGAATCCGGCGCTCTGGGTCAGGTGCCGGAATGTGAAGCCGCACCGTCCGACCGTAAGAAGGCCATCATCCTGGGCGGCGGGCCGAACCGTATCGGTCAGGGCATCGAGTTCGACTACTGCTGCTGCCACGCGGCCTTTGCCTATAAGGACATGGGCCTTGAGGCCATCATGGTCAACTGTAACCCGGAGACGGTCTCGACCGACTACGACACGTCCGACCGCCTCTATTTCGAGCCGCTGACCGCCGAAGACGTGCTGGAACTGATCGCGGTTGAGCAATCGAACGGGACGCTGGCCGGTGTGGTGGTGCAGTTCGGTGGTCAGACGCCGCTGAAACTGGCGCAGGCGCTGGAAGACGAAGGTATCCCCATCCTCGGCACGTCGCCCGACGCCATTGACCTGGCCGAAGACCGCGAACGCTTCCAGCAACTGCTGAAAGAGATCAACCTGACCCAGCCGGTCAACGCCATCGCCCGCACGCCGGAAGAGGCGTTCAAGGCGGCGCATGAGGTCGGCTATCCCATCGTCATCCGCCCGTCCTACGTGCTGGGCGGCCGCGCCATGGAAATCATCCGCGACGACGAGCAACTGACCCGCTATGTGCGCGAAGCCGTGCAGGTGTCCGGCGACTCGCCGGTGCTGATCGACCAGTACTTAAGCGCCGCCATCGAAGTCGATGCCGATGCGCTGGCCGATGAAACCGGTGTGTTTGTTGCCGGCATCATGGAGCATATCGAAGAGGCCGGGGTGCACTCCGGCGACTCGGCCTGTTCGCTGCCGCCCTTCTCGCTGAAGCCGGAAACGGTGAAGGAGCTGGAGCGTCAGACGGTCGAGCTGGCGCGCGCGCTGAAGGTCAAGGGGCTGATGAACGTGCAGTTCGCCATCATGAACCCCTACACCGACCCGAAGATCTACGTACTGGAGGTCAATCCGCGCGCCTCGCGGACCGTGCCGTTCGTGGCCAAGACGCTGGGCAAGCCGCTGGCCGGGATCGCCGCCAAGGTCATGGCCGGTCAGTCCCTGTCGTACTTCGGCCTGACGCCGCGCGATTACCGCCACGTGGCGGTCAAGGAAGCCGTCTTCCCCTTCGCGCGCTTTGCCAATGTCGATACGGTGCTGGGGCCTGAGATGCGCTCGACCGGTGAGGTCATGGGCCTCGACTGGGTGCGCGATGGCGAAGAGATGATCGACGCCTTTGCCCGCGCCTTTGCCAAGTCACAACTGGGCGGCGGTACGAAGCTGCCGACCGGGGGCCGCGTCTTCGTCTCCGTCAAGGATCAGGACAAGCCGGTGATCGTTGAGGCCATCCGCACCCTGCTCAGCCTCGGCTTCGAGGTGTGCGGCACGGCGGGCACGGCCGACTATCTGGCAACGCAGGGCGTGAAGATCGACACCATCAAGAAGGTGCTCGAAGGGCGCCCCAACATCCTTGATGCGATCAAGAATGGCGAGATCGCGCTGGTCTTCAACACCACCGAAGGCAAGCAGGCCCTGCTCGACTCCTTCTCGATCCGCCGCACGACCCTGATGATGAAGATCCCCTACTACACCACGGCCAATGGCGCTGTGGCGGCGGTGCGGGCCATCGCATCGGGCCTTAAGGGCGAACTCGACGTCCGGTCCATTCAGGAATACGCGTAACGAAGAAAGCCCCGGTGAAAACCGGGGCTTTGCTTTTCGTGCGGTCCCCCTCCCCGCACTAACGTGCAGGGAGGTATAGGGTTTCAGCCCGCTTCGTCGATCAGGCGACGCATGGCGTCGAGATAATCGACAAAGGCCGCGCGGCCCGCTTCGGTGAGCGTGATGGTCGTTACCGGCTTCTTGCCGACAAAGGCCTTGTCCACCGTGACGTAGTTCGCCTCTTCCAGCTTGCGCACCTGCACCGACAGATTGCCGTCCGTGGATTGCGTCTTGGCTTTCAGCGTCGTGAAGTCCGCCGACCCGGCCGTCGAGAGAAAGGCCATGATGCCCAGCCTCAGACGGCCATGAATAACGTCGTCGATACGCTCGATATTGAACTCATCCGGCATGTCTCAGCCCTCCGTTGAGCGCATGAGAACCAGGCCCGGAATGGTGGCAATGAGGGTCAGGGTGATGGCATAGCCCAGCATCTGGATCGGCTGACCGCCGACGAAGGCGAGGAAGGGCGCGCTGGCGAAGCTGAGCAGGCCTACGAAACCCATCCACTTGCGCCCCGACAGGACCGACGCCACCCACCAGCCGACCCCATAAAGGATGACAATCGCCGGGGCGAACAGGGGTGTCATCTGTTCCATGGCCTTCATGCCGACGCCTGCCGCATTCAGGGTGACGAACAGGGCGAAGATGGCAAAGCCGACGCCCGACCACACCGAACCGATGGCGCGGTTCATGGCATTGCCGACCCCGTAGCGGCGCTTGGAGGCGGCGACGGAGGCGATACACAGAACGGCATAGATGGCCGCCGCTACGCCCCAGTTCAGGGCCAGAAACCACGGATTGGGAACCGTGAGAACACCGTCCATGACCAGATACTGCACCACGGCCGCCGCCGAGAAACAGATGCCGGCCCAAAAGAGCGCGCCGCCGTTCATGACCGGGGCGCGCCCGCCATCCAGTGCCAGAGACTTGAGATAGTCGATATCGCTTTTGAGTGTGTTCGAGTCCATTGGGTTTGCCCCTCCATAAGGCAGCGTTTGATCTCGTCGTGGCCCTCTGTGTGAGCGGCCTGAGCGTGTTATGGATGAAGTACTTTACTTTGTAAAGTGCTTTATGCACATTCGTCATTATATTTTCGTAAGATTGCCGTCCGGGCTTGCCAAGGGGGGCGCAAGCGAGGTTAGTTTCAGACAAAACCAGCCACGGGAAACCCTCCACATGTCAAATACGTCCTTGTCGCGTCAGGCCTTGCGCATGGCCGCCTCGCTGCTCATCTTGGGAGCCATGCCCCTCACCTCGCAGGCCCAGATGACCAATATCACCACCGTCGCCAAATCCACTCCGGCCAACCCCGCCACCCTGACGCCCGATGCGGCGGATCCGCGTCAGTATCTGGAAGAGGTCGAGGGCGAAAAGTCCCTCGCCTGGGTCAAGGCGCAGAACGAGCGCAGCCTGAAGCGCCTGACCAGTGATCCGCGCTTTGCGCAATACGAAGCCGATGTGCTGAAGATCGTCGAAGCCACCGACCGCATCCCCTCGCCCGGCTTTGCCACCGGCGGCTTCATCGACAACTTCTGGCAGGACAAGGACCATGTGCGCGGCATCTGGCGCCGCACGGACAAGGCCTCTTATCTGGCCGGGGCACCCAAGTGGGACATCCTGCTGGACTTCGATGCTCTGGCCAAGGAGGAAGGCCAGAACTGGGTCTATAAGGGCGCGTCCTGCCTGCCACCGCAAAACACCCGCTGCCTGATCAACCTGTCGAACGGTGGCAAGGACGCCGTGACGGTGCGCGAATACGACCTGACGACCAGGAGCTTCGTCGAAGGCGGTTTCAGCCTGCCCGAAGGCAAGCAGATCGTCACCTGGAAGGACAAGGACACACTCTATGTGGCACGCGAATGGACGCCGGGCGAAGTGACGCCGTCGGGCTACGCCTTCGTCACCAAGGTGCTCAAGCGCGGTCAGAGCCTCGATCAGGCGGTGGAGATCCATCGCGGTGACAAGACCGACATGATGGCCTATCGCACCGTACTGCGCGACATCGACGGCAATTACGTCATGGACTATGCCGAGCGCCGCCCCAGCTTCTTTGAGGTCGATACGACCTGGTTCACCGAGACCGGCGAAGTGAAGCTGCCCCTGCCGCTGACCTCGGAAATGAACGCCTACTATAAGGGTCAGGCCGTCTTTTCGCTGAAAGACGACTGGACCAGCGCCAAGGGCACCAAATACCCCTCCGGTGCCGTGATCGCCTTTGACCTGAAGGCCGCGCTGAAAGACCCCAAAAACGTCGAGCCTTCGGTGATCTTCGCCCCGAACGACCATCAGAGCGTCGCCGGCATCGGTCAGACGAAGAACCATCTGGTGCTGTCGATCCTGTCCAACGTCACCGGTCAGGTGCAGTCGGTCAGCTTCGTGAATGGCCGATGGGTGCTGAAACCCCTGCCCCTGCCGGAGAACTCGTCGCTCAGCCTCGGCTCGACCGATGACGAGTCGGATCAGTTGTTCGCCTGGTCCACCGGCTATCTGCAACCCTCGACCCTGTACATCGCCGACGCCGACAAGACGACGGTGACCAAGCTGAAGGCCAGCCCGGAACGCTTCAATGCCGAGGGCCTGAAGGTCGAGCAGCATTGGGCCACCTCAAAGGATGGCACCAAGGTGCCGTATTTTGTGGTGATGAAAAAGGATACGAAGCTGGACGGCAATACGCCGACCCTGCTCTACGCCTATGGTGGCTTTGAAATCTCGCTGACCCCGTCCTATTCGGGAGCCATCGGCAAGCTGTGGCTGGAAAAGGGCGGTGCCTATGTGCTGGCCAATATCCGCGGCGGCGGGGAGTTCGGGCCGAAGTGGCACGAAGCGGGCCTCAAGACCAAGCGTCAGGTCATCTATGACGATTTTCAGGCCGTGGCCGAAGACCTGATCAAGAGCAAGATCACCTCGCCGCGTCGTCTGGGTATCATGGGCGGCTCGAACGGCGGGCTTCTGATGGGCGTGCAATTGACGCAGCGCCCGGACCTGTGGAACGCCGTCGTGGTGCAGGTGCCGCTGCTCGACATGCTGCGCTATCACACGCTTCTGGCCGGGGCCTCGTGGCAGGGCGAATATGGCCGTCCGGACGTGCCGGAAGAAGCCGCCTTCCTCAAGACCATCTCGCCCTATCACAACCTGAAGGCCGGGGTGAAGTATCCGGAGCCCTTCTTCGTCACCTCGACCAAGGACGACCGCGTGCATCCGGGCCACGCCCGCAAGATGGCGGCGCTGATGGGGGATATGGGCCTGCCCTTCCTCTATTACGAAAACACCGATGGCGGCCACTCCGCAGCCGCCAACCTCAAGGAAACCGCCAAGCGGAACGCACTGGAATATACCTATCTGGCGCAGAAGCTGATGGATTAGATCATTATGATTTCTGGTAGAAACATAATGATCTAGATTTTTGTTTAGCCCCTAGCCGGGCGGTGGCTTGCGCCACCTTGGCCGCCGCCTCAATGGCGGCTTGAGCGGAATGATTCCAGTAGAAATCATTCCGCTCCATCCCCTCTTCCCGTCGGAAGAGGGGGTTTTTCTTCCCTTTCGTTAATCTTCGATAAGGGGCGATCTGATCGTTTCCTTACGCGCAGGCTGATACCTCCGAAGGACCACTGAAGGAGGATCACCCCCATGCGCAAGATCGCCACTGCCGTCGCCCTGATGACACTGACTGCCGCCTCGCTGTCGGCCTGCTCCAAGCCCGAAGCCAAGCAGGCCGTCGAAGAGGTACAGGAAACCACGTCCGAAATGGCCACCGATGCCAAGGACGCCATGTCGTCGGCCGCCGCCGACTTCGCCGTCTCCGACCCGATCAGCTACACCTGCGCCATGGGAACAAAACTGTCGGTCGTCTTTTCCGACGACAAGGCCGATGTGACGGTCCTGTCCGACAGCAACCGCAAGGTCACCCTGCTGAAGACGCCCTCGACCGAAGGCACCCTCTATCAGGCCGCGGGCTATAGCCTGCACACCAAGGGCAATGACGCCACCTGGGGCTCGGCGGACGAGGTCTGTACCAAGGCCTGATAGCCCTCAAGGCATAGACTGGAATGTTTTGACGGGGCGGCGTTTTGGAAATAGTTTCCATTTATGGTCATGTCTCCCGAACCCACCCCGTCCCGTCCGCGCGGTCGTCCGCGCGAAGACCGGCTGAAGCCCGACGCCCCGGCGACCAATCAGTCGCTGGAAAAGGCGCTGGGCCTGCTGAAAGTCCTGTCGGCCCACGACGGAATGAGCCTGACCGAACTGTCGCGTGAGGCGGGACTGGCCGCCTCGACGGCGCACCGGCTTCTGGCCACCCTGTCGGCGCACGATCTGGTCAGTTGGGATGAGCCGTCGCAGAAATGGTCCATCGGCATCGAGGCTTTGCGTATCGGCATGGCCTTTCAGCGCCGTAACCGCATCCTTACCGCCGGGCGACCGGAAATGCTGCGCCTGATGGAGGCGACGGGCGAGACGGTCAATCTGGCCATGCTTGACGGCTTTGAGGTGGTGTTCGTGGCGCAGGTCGAATGCGAAGCGCCTATCCGCGCCTTTTTCCGCATCGGCGACCGCCGCTCGGCCCATGCGTCCGGCATCGGTAAGGCCCTGCTGGCGCAGCTTGAGGACCGCACTCTGGAGGCCCTGCTGAAGCGCTGCGACCTGCCGCAATACACGCCCAAGACCCTGATTACCCCCGAAGCCCTGCGCGGCGATCTGAGCGCCATCCGGGCGCGCGGCTGGTCGCTGGACGACGAAGAGGCGCATATAGGGATGCGCTGCGTCGCCGCACCGGTGTTCAATGAATATGGCGAAGCGCGCGCCGGGATATCGCTGTCCGGCCCGTCCTTACGCCTCAGCGATGAGCGCTTGCCGCAACTGGCGCAACAGGTGCGCGAAACCGCCGCCCGCATCAGCGCGCTGATCGGCGGGCACCTGTTGAACCCTCTCTCCCCGTAAACGGGAGAGAGGGTGTTATGCCAACTCCACCACCTTTTTCGCCGCCTGTCGCCGGGCGTGCAGGATGAACTCCGTATAGCCATTGGCCTGTTGCGCACCCTCAAAACACAGGTCACAGGCCGCCTTGAACGCCTCGCCGTCATAGGTCAGCGCCATCGGGCGATAGGCGGGATCACCGGCATTTTGCGCATCGACGACCTTGGCCATGTGTTTCAGGCGCTCCAACACCTGTGCCTCAGACACCCAGCCGTGCCGCAGCCAGTTGGCCACGTGCTGGCTGGAGATGCGCAAGGTCGCGCGGTCTTCCATCAGGCCGACATCGTGGATATCCGGCACCTTGGAACAGCCCACGCCCTGATCGACCCAACGCACCACATAGCCGAGAATGCCCTGCAGATTGTTGTCCAGTTCTTCGGCGATCTCTTCGGCACTGTAGGTCCGCGTCGCCAGTGGCGGCGTCAGAATATCATCAACCGAAGCGCGCGGGCGGGCGCGCAACTGCGCCTGCACGGCGGCGACATCGACGCGGTGATAATGCAGGGCGTGCAGGGTGGCCGCCGTCGGTGACGGCACCCAGGCGGTCGAAGCCCCGGCCTTCGGATGACCGATCTTCTGCGCCATCATATCGGCCATCATGTCGGGGGCGGCCCACATGCCCTTACCGATCTGGGCGTGGCCGGGCAGGCCGGCGATCAGGCCGCAATCGACATTGGAGTCCTCATAGGCCTTGATCCACACCGCACCCTTGATCTCGCCCTTGCGCAGGACCGGGCCGGCATCCATAGCAGTATGTATTTCATCGCCCGTGCGGTCGAGGAAGCCCGTATTGATGAAGAAGACGCGGTCGCTGGCGGCTTCGATACAGGCCCTCAGATTGACGCTGGTGCGGCGCTCCTCGTCCATAATGCCGATCTTCAGCGTGCGGTCAGGCAGGCCCACGGCGCGCTCGGCAAAGGCGAAGCTTGCGACCGCAAAAGCCACCTCGTCTGGCCCGTGCATCTTGGGCTTGACGATATAGGCCGAGCCCGTGCGGCTGTTGCTGCCGGCGTCGTGGCGCGCGATCAGGGCGGTGATCATCAGGTCGATCAGCCCCTCCGGCACGGCCTCCCCGTTGTGGCGCACCATGTCGCTATACATATGCAGACCGACATTGCGCGCCAGCATGAGACTACGCCCATGCAGGGTGAAGGCCTGACCATCAGGGGCCGTATAGGTGCGGTCGGGATTGAGGCGGCGCGTCTGCACCTGACCGCCCTTGTGGAACTGCTCGCTCAGGTCGCCGCGCGTCAGGCCCAGCCAGTTGCGATAGAGGCCGACCTTGTCCGCCGCATCGACAGCGGCGACGCTGTCTTCCATATCCATAATGGCCGACAGGGCGGCTTCGAGCACGACGTCAGCGACGCCCGCCGCATCGGCCACCGGACTGCTGCGGTCGATACGAATGTCGATATGCAGGCCATTATGGCGCAGCAGGATCGACTGCGGCGCGTCGGCCGGGCCGCTGAAACCGACAAATTGCGACGGGTCTTTCAGCGGCGCGCCATTGGCCCGCAACTGTCCGTCCACGACCGCATAGGCCGTGACACCGGCGTGGCTGAGACCCTCCAGCGGTACAAATTCATCGAGATAGGCCTTGGCCGCCGCCTGCACCGCGGCACCGCGCGCGGCGTCATAGCCGCCCGCCGCCGGAAACGACCCCAGCGCATCCGTGCCATAGAGGGCGTCATGGAGGCTGCCCCAGCGGGCATTGGCGGCGTTCAGGGCATAGCGGGCATTGGACACCGGCACGACCAGTTGCGGCCCGCTCAGGCGCGCGATCTCGTCATCGACATTGGCCGTCGTGACGGTGAACGCCGCCGGTTCGGGCCGCAGATAGCCGATTTCGCTTAGAAAAGCCTTATAAGCGACCGGCTCAAAGGCGTGGCGGCGGTGCCAGTCGTCTATCTGCGCCTGCAAGGCGTCGCGCTGCGCCAGAAGGGCGGCATTGCGCGGCGCGAAGTCGCGGATCAGCCCCGCCAGCCCGTCCCAAAACGCCGCCTCCGCCACGCCGGAGCTCGGCAGGGCCTCTTCGCGGACAAAGCGCCACAGGATGTCATCAACCTCGATACCGAAGACAGGGGTGTAGGCCATAGCGGTTTCCTCTTTAACTGATGCGAGGATAACCGCTCATCGCCCAAGGGGTCAATTTTTCCGGAAATTATTTCCAGAATTCAATTTAAATATAAGTTTATGAATTTATTTATTAAATAATTTCCACTTTCTATGCTAGGCTCCGCGTTTGTTGACATAAAGCGCAAACAGCGACTGACCCGCCGTCATGAACAGGCGGTTGCGGGCCCGTCCGCCAAACACCAGATTGGCGCAGCGATTGGGCAGGTGGATATGGCCGATGGCCGTGCCGTCCGGGGCGAAGACGCGCACCCCATTGAGGCCCGGCCCACCACCCCACCCGCACCACAGATTGCCGTCTTCGTCGCAACGGAAGCCATCCGGCTGCCCCGGCGCGCATTCGACAAACACCCGCCCGTTCGTCAGGCTGTCGCCCGTCACTTCAAAAACCCAGATGCGTTTGGGCTCGCCCGACTGCGCGATATAGCACAGCCGCTCATCCGGCGAAAAACAGATGCCGTTGGGCCGGTCGATAGCGTCGGTCACCACGCTTAAGCCCGCCTCCGTCCAGCGATAGACATGTGTCGGCAGTTCGGGGTCGGCGCGATGACCTTCGTAATCGCCCAGGATGCCAAACGGCGGATCGGTGAACCACACCGAGCCGTCGCTTTTGACCGTCACATCATTGGGTGAGTTGAGGCACTTGCCCTGATAATGGCTGGCCAGCGTCGTGAGCGTGCCGTCATATTCCGTGCGCGTAATGCAGCGCGTGCCGTGCTGGCACGAAATCAGCCGCCCCTGCCGGTCGCGCGTGTGGCCATTGGCGAAGTCCGCTGGCTTGCGAAAGATCGACACCGCGCCCGTCTCTTCGTCCCAGCGCAGGATGCGGTCGTTGGGGATGTCACTCCACAACAGATAGCGCCCATCGCCGAACCATACCGGCCCTTCGCCCCACCGCGTGCCTTCATAGAGCCGCTCCACCGCCGCCAGAGACAGGCGGTACGTGTCAAAGCGCGGATCGAGGCTTTCGATGGACGGATCGGGATAAATCTCTGACGGTTGCCACATGCGATGTCTCCGTTTTCCTCTGGCTACACCGGAGCGGCACCGAAAATCAAACCCGCCGTAATCATCACATAATTCACTTGTCCATTGCTCAATTTCAGTCATTACTAACCAAAAAGACGCAACGCCCCGACGGCACCGGCGCTTCACATCGTTAAACGACACAGGCCGAAAAACGGCGGGCGAAACAGGGAAACAACATGCTGAAACGATACGTCGTGGCTATGGCCGCGCTGATGCTGGCTTCATCGGACGCCAAGGCCGGTGAAACCGTCAATTTCGATGCGGGCTGGACCTTTGCCAAAGGCGATATCGAAGGCGCGGAAAGCGTGGCCGGGGGGGCCGCCGACTGGAAGCCCGTCACCCTGCCGCACGACTGGGCCATCGCCGGGCCGTTTGATCAGACGGCCGCCTCCACGGGCTCAGGCGGCTGGCTACCGACCGGTGTGGCCTGGTATCGCAAGAGCTTTGCCTTGACGCCGGACCTGAAGGGAAAGCGCGTCTTTATCGAGCTAGGCGGCGTTATGGAACGCGGCGGCGTGTGGATCAACGGGATGCATGTCGGCCATCGGCCCAATGGCTATTCCAGCGTGCGCTATGAAATTACCGACCACCTGAAGGACGGTGACAATGTGATCGCCGTGCGCGCCGACACCTCCGCGCAGCCGGCGTCACGCTGGTACGCTGGCGGCGGCATCTATCGCCACGTCAAACTGATCGTCACTGGCGACATCCATGTCGATGGCTGGGGCACCTTTGTCACGACGCCCAAAATCGACGCCGCATCGGCCGCGGTGAAGGTCGAAAGCGCCCTCCGCAATCAATCGAAGACCGACCGCACGGCGCATCTGGAAATCACCCTCACCGGCCCGGATGGCAAGCCCGCCGGGACGTTCAAGGGCACAGCGCAGACCCTGCCCGCCGGGCGCGTCACCAAGCTGAGTGCCGAAGGGGCGCTGAGCCAACCGAAGCTGTGGGATATCGGTCAGGGGAACCTTTATACCGCCGAGGTCAAGGTGGTGGCCGATACGGGCGAGGTGCTGGAAACCGATCGTTCGACCTTTGGCGTGCGCACCATCGCATTCCGCGCCGATACCGGCTTCTGGCTCAATGGCCGCAATATCAAGCTGAAAGGGACGGCCATCCATGCCGACGGCGGGGCCTTTGGCATGGCCGTGCCGCTCAGCTTCTATGAGCGGCGGTTGCGTGGCCTTCAGGCTCTGGGGGTCAATGCCATCCGCACGGCGCACCACCCCTTTTCGCCGGAATTCCTCGACCTGTGCGACCGCCTCGGTCTCGTAGTGATGAACGAGGCCTTCGATATGTGGACGGTGGCCAAAAGCCCGAAGGACTACCACCTGTTCTTTACCGACTGGTCGTCGCTGGACGCCCGCGATTTCGCCCAACGCGACCGCAACCATCCGTCGGTCATCATCTGGTCCATCGGCAATGAAATCCACGATACGCCCTATCCGATTGTCGCCAAGTCGATCCTGACCCGTCTGCAAAACATCTTCCACGAAGAAGACCCGTCGCGCCCGGTGACCATGGCCCTGTTCCGCCCGAACACCACCGGCGACTATACGAACGGCCTGGCCGACCTGCTGGACGTGGTGGGGCAGAACTATCGCGAAAACGAGCTGATTCAGGCGCATAAGGACAAGCCGACGCGCAAGATCATCGGCACGGAAAATTCCAAGAACCGATCCTCCTGGGTGCCGGTGCGCGACTATGCCCCCTATGCCGGCATGTTCCTGTGGACCGGGGCGGACTATCTGGGCGAAGCCGACCGTGCCGGGTGGCCGCTTATTTCCAACCCGTCGGGGCTGGTGGACCGCACGGACGTGGTGAAGCCCATCGGCTGGGAGCGCGCCTCGTGGTGGGCGGAAACCCCCGTGGTCAGGATCGGGCGCCGTGTCACCGAAGTGATCGACACCTCGGAATTGCCAACCATGGTGGGCGTCGCCATGCCTCAGCCGAAGGGGCCGGGCGTGCTCAATGACTGGACGCCGCAGGCCAACGGCCCGCACAGCGAAAAGGTCGAAATCGTCGCCAATACGCCTACGGTCGAGCTGTTCCTCAACGGGAAGTCGCTGGGCAGGAAGCCGAAGAACGCCGACGACAGTGCCATCAGATACGACGTCCCCTTCGCCCCCGGCACAATCCGCGCGGTGGGTTATGATGCCGCCGGGAAGGTCGTGGCGCAGGATGAGCTGAAGACCGCCTCCGCCCCCGTGGCGGTGCGACTGACGGCGGAACAGACCGCGCTGAAACCCGGCTTTGATCATGTGGGCTTTGTCCGGGCCGAGGTGGTGGACAAGAACGGCGTGCGCGTGCCAGATGCGGCCCAGACCCTGAGTGTGACCGTCGAAGGCGCGGGGCAACTGGCGGCCTTTGACAATGGCTCGCCCACCGACTCGACCGTCTTCTCGTCCCCCAGCCGCAAGGCTTGGAATGGCCGGGCGTTGGTCATGGTGCGTGCCACCGACACAAAGGGCAAGATTCGCGTCACGGTCTCCGGTGAGGGCCTGAAACCCGCCACGGTGACGCTGGATGCAAAAGAGTAACACCTTACCTCAGCCCTCTCCCGCGCGGGAGAGGGGCCACAGGATGTCCATAATGCGCCTTCTTGCCCTAACCACCGCCCTGCTCGCCCTGGCCTTGCCCACGCTGGCGCAAGAGTCATTCCCGGTGACCGTGACGGTGGATGCCGCCCAAACCACCGGTCCCCTCAAACCCGTCTGGCGCTTTTTCGGAGCGGATGAGCCCAACTACGCCACCATGAAGGACGGTCAGAAACTGCTCGACCATCTGGGGGCGCTCAAACCCCGGCAGGTCTATTTCCGCGCCCACAATCTACTGAATACCGGCGATGGTACCCCGGCCTTCAAGTGGGGCTCCACCAACGCCTATACCGAGGATAAGGACGGCAAGCCGGTCTATAACTGGATGATCACCGACAGGATCATCGACTCCTATCTTCAGCGCAGGGTGCGGCCCTATCTGCAGATCGGCTTTATGCCTGAGGCCCTGTCGTCGGCCCCGGAAGGCACGCCCTATCGCCATGCGTGGCGACCGGGCTTTCGCTATGAGCTGATCGAAGGCGGCTGGAATTCTCCGCCGAAGGACTACGCCAAATGGGAGGAATTGGTCTATCAGTGGACGAAACACAATGTCGAACGCTATGGCCGCGACGAGGTTCTGACGTGGTATTTCGAGGTGTGGAACGAACCCAACGGCCCCTCCTACTGGAAGGGCACGCCGGAAGAATTTTACAAGACGCACGACTACGCCATTGCGGGCGTCAAGCGCGCCCTGCCCGAAGCGCGGGTGGGTGGGCCGGACGTGGCCGGTTCCGGCGGAGCCTTTATGGACGGGTTTTTAAAACACGTCGTCTCCGGCACCAACTACGCCACGGGACAGACCGGCACGCCGACGGACTTCCTCGCCTTCCATGCCAAGGGGCAGCCGACCTTCGTCGGTGATGCCAGGGAAGGGGGCTACGTCCGCATGGGCATGGTCAGCCAGCTTAAGGCCATCGACACCGGCTTCAAAAAAATCGCCGCCGTCCCGGAACTGAAGGACAAGGCCATTGTCATTGGCGAAAGCGACCCCGAAGGCTGCGCCGCCTGTCCGGGCAAGGCCAATGGCTATCGCAACGGCACCATGTATTCCAGCTATACGGCAGCCTCCTTTGCCCGCATCTGGGAGCTGTCCGAACGGCATAAGGTCAATCTGGAAGGCGTCCTGACCTGGGCCTTCACCTTTGAGGATCAGCCGTGGTTTGCCGGCTATCGGCAACTGGCCACCAATGGCATCGACCTGCCCGTGCTCAATGTCTTCCGCCTGTATGCGAAGCTGGGGCCGGAGCGGCTCAGCGCCACCTCTTCGGCGCAGGTGCCGCTGGATGAGATAATGGCCAGCGTCACTCAGAAAAACGACGTCGGCGTCATGGCCACGCGCGACGGTCAGCGCATCGCCGTGCTGCTTTGGCACTATAATGACGACGACCTGAAAGGGCCGGACGCGCAGATCGCCCTGACCCTGAACGGCCTTGGCAAGGCCGCTTCGCGCAAGGTGACGCAATATCTGGTCGATCCCACCACCGCCAATGCCTATACCGCCTGGCAAAGGATGGGCGCGCCGCCTTCACCGGATCAGGATCAGTATCAACAGCTTGAAGCCGTGTCCGTAATGCACCCGCAAGCCTTGCCGCCGCTGACGGTGGCAAAAGGACAGGCCACTCTGAACCTGACGCTGGTGCGGCAGGGCGTCACCTTGCTGATTATCGAATAAGGGGACCCCCATGAACCCCATTTTGCGCGCCATTCTGGCGGTGTTGGCCGTTACCTGCCTGAGTGCCTGTGCCCCAGTGGTGCGCAGCTATGTCTATCTGCCCGACCCCCTGCCCGCCTCGGGCCAATGGCCGGGGGAGGCCCCGCGAGAGGTCAGCGTCACCACCGCCGATGGCCTGAACCTCAAAGGCTATTACTACCCGCCGCGTGAGGCCGGAAAACGACTGATTGTCTTCTTCCACGGCAATGGCGGCAACCGTTACACCGCCGCCCGCTATGCCGCCCCGCTGGCGGCGCAGGGTGACGGCCTGCTGATTGCCGACTATCGCGGCTATGGCGGTAATCCGGGCACGCCCAGCGAAACGGGCCTGCGCGCCGATGCCGCCGCCTTCATCGCCTATGGCCGCACCCTGCAACCGGGCGCACCCGTCTATCTGTTCGGGCATTCACTGGGGGGCGGCGTGGCGCTCGATGCGGCGACGCGCGAAGACATTGCCGGGGTGGTGACGCTTGGGGCCTTTACCACCCTGTCTGCCATGGCCCCGGCCTATGCCCGGCCGATCCTGCCGGACCGCTTCGACAACCTGAAAGCCGTGACTCAGATCAAGGCGCCGCTTCTGGTGATCCATGGCACAGCGGACGACGTGATCCCCTTCAGCGAGGGGCAGGCCCTGAGCCTGGCGGCCAGCAGCGCCCATGTCAGGGTGCGCTTTATTCCCCTCACCGGCTCGGACCATCATCCGGACTTCACCAAACTCGCTCCCACGGTTCTGGGCCAGATGGCCCAGATGCCGACTCCAGACTGGACTCCCTATGTTGAATGACCTCAAAGGCAAATCCGTACTCATCACCGGCGCATCGTCGGGCATAGGCGCCGCCGTCGCCAGGGGCTTTGCCGACTGCGGCGCGGCGGTGGCCATCCATTACGCCTCAAATGCCGAAGGCGCGCAGGCCGTGGCCGACGCCATCACGGCTGCGGGCGGCACGGCAGTCATCGTGCAGGCCGACCTGACCGACCCGAAAACGGCCAAAGGCATGGTCGAAGCTGCAGCGCAAAAGCTCGGCAAGCTCGACATCCTCGTCAACAATGCGGGCAGCCTGTGCGGCCGCCGTCCGTTCATGGAAATCGACGACGCGCTTTATGACACGGTGATGAACCTCAATGTGCGCGCCGTGATCAACGCCTCTCAGGCCGCTGTGCCGCTGATCGAACAGCAGGGCAGCGGCAGCATCATCAATGTCGGCTCGATTGCCGGGAGTGATGGCGGCGGGCCGGGGTCGGGCCACTATGCCTGCGCCAAGGCCTATGTCCACAATCTGACGCGGCACATGGCGCGCGACCTCGCCAAACGCGGCATCCGCGTCAACGCCATTGCGCCCGGCGTCATCGGCACGCCCTTCCACGCGGCAACGCCGGCCGAGCGCATGGAGGCGATGAAGAACGCCACGCAACTGGGGCGCATCGGCACGCCGGAAGATTGTGTGGGCACGGTGCTCTATCTGGCCTCCGATCGCATGAGCCGCTACGTCACCGGTCAGATCGTGCACATCAATGGCGGGCAGTATATGCCGTAGCGCGCCTTACACCATTGCCTCCTTATGCCGGTTTTTCGATCATGGCGCCTTCTGTGACAAGGAGCGTGCCCATGACCGACGACATACCCCCGCACAGCTTTGAGGACGGCGAGCGCGTCGAACACGCCGAAAAAGGCCTTGGCACGGTCAGCCATGACCCCGCCGATGACAACCTGATCGTGCCGCACGGCGAAGCGCGTAAGGTCGGGGACGACATGGTGCATGTGGTGTGGGACGATGACCGCTTCCCGGTTGGCAAGGTCGCGGCCTCGGAGCTGCAAAAAGTGCCCGAGGCCACCGCCGCCATCTCGACGGGCATGTAATCCTTTATACCTTCCCAACGTGTTGGGGAGGTGTAGATTATGACCCCAAGGCCTTGAGCGCCAGCGCCTCGATTTCGGCCTGAGACAACCCGTCCAGCGTCACCGCCGCGCGCTCGCTCAGGCGTCCGTTATGGAGGTAGAGAACCCGCTGCGTGAGGCGCGCCACCTCCAGCGGGTCGTGGCTGACATAGAGCACCGGCACGCTCTCAGCCACATCGCGGATCAGCGGCAGGATTTCGGCCCGTGCGGCCTGATCGAGGCTCGACAGCGGCTCATCCATCAGCAGCAGATCCGGCCCGGACAGTAGCGCCCGCGCCATGGCCACGCGCTGACGCTCCCCGCCCGATAGCCGCGCCACCTGACGCGGCAGCAAGGCACCGATACGCAGCAGATCGACAATCGCGCCTTTATCGACGGTTTTCGGACTGCGCCTGAGCGCAAAATCGAGATTGCCTTCGACCGACAGGTGGCTGAACAGTGAGGGCTCCTGAAACACATAGCCGACGGCGCGTTTTTGCACGGGCACAAAACGGTCCTCCGCCTGCCAGACGGCGTCGCCGACCTGCACCCGCCCGCTCAGGCGCTCCAGCCCGGCAATAGCGCGCAGCAGCGTCGTCTTGCCGGACCCGGACGGCCCCATCAGCGCCGTCAGCCCTGCCCCGGCCTCAAAACGCACCGACAGCGCCAGATCACCAACCATACCACTCAGATCGACCTGAATCATGGCCTGATCCCCGCCGAGCGCGCGCCAAAGCGCCGGTCGATGACCAGCATGATCATCAGGGCCACGAACGAGAAGGCCAGCAGGCCGCCGGAGATCAGATGCGCTTCGGCAAAGTTGAGCTGTTCCACCGCCTGAAAGATGCGGATGGAAACGACCTCTGTCTGCCCCGGAATGGCCCCGCCGATCATCAGCACCACGCCGAATTCACCGATGGTGTGCGCAAAGACCAGCAGCGCCGCCGTCACATAGCCGCGCCGTGCTTGCGGCAGGGCGACTGACCAGAAGGCGTCCCAGGGCGAGGCGCGCAAGGTGGCGGCCACCTCCAGCGGACGCGGCCCCATGGCCTCAAACGCATTGCGTATGGGCTGCACGGCAAAGGGCAGCGAATAGACCAGTGAGCCGATGACCAGACCGGTAAAGGTAAAGGCCAGTGTCCGGACGCCAAACGGCTGCAACAGCGCCATCAGCGGGCTGTGCGGCCCCAGGGCGATCAGCAGGTAAAAGCCCAGCACCGTTGGCGGCAGGACGATGGGCAGGGCCACTACGGCGGCCACCGTATCGCGCACCCACCCCGCCCCTTTGGCCAGCCACCACGCCAGCGGCGTCGCCAGCAGCAGCAACAGAGGTGTGGTCACGGCGGCCAGCAGCAAGGTGACGCGGATGGCCTCCCACATGGATTCAGCGGACCTCGTAACCGTGCGAACAGATGATCTTCACCGCTTCCGGCGAGCGCAGAAAGGCCATATAGGCCCTGGCGGCGGGATTGCTCGCGCCGGTGTTCAGCAGCACGGCCTGCTGATCAATGGGCGTATAGAGGTGGGCCGGCACCCGCCACGACGATCCGCCCTTGCCCTGCACCTGCGACAGGGCGACGAAGCCCAGTTCCGCCGCCCCCGTGGCCACGAAGGTATAGGTCTGGGCGATATTGCCGCCCTTGACGATCTTCGCTTGCAGGCGGTCATAGAGGCCCAGCCGGGTCAGGGTCTCGACCGCCGCCACGCCATAGGGGGCCGCCGCCGGGTCGGCAATGGCCAGCTTGTCAAACGCGCCCTTGCTGAGGACCGCGCCCTTGGCGTCCACGCGGGTATCGGCGCTCCACAGGACCAGCTTGCCATAGGCATAGACAAAGCGCGTCCCCTTGACCGTCAGCCCCTCGGCCTCAAGGCGCAATGGGCGTTCGGCATCGGCGCTGAGGAAGACATCAAAGGGCGCACCGTTCTTGATCTGCGCATAAAACTGACCCGACGCCCCGAAGCTCTGGGTGACGGTGTGGCCGGTCTTCTTTTCAAAGGCGCTGGCGATCAGTTTTGCTGTGTCGGTGAAGTTGGCGGCGACGGCGACGCGCACCTCTTCCGCCCGTGCCAAAGCCGGCACGGTAAACAGCGCAAGGGCGATCAGCAGAAGACGACGAAGGGTTTGCATGGGGTCATGCTGGCATGGGAAGAAAAATTTAGCCACGAAAAACACGAAAAGACACGAACTTCATTGCGCGCAGTCTAAGCGCGAAGCGTCTGATTATTGTGTGTGTCACAGACGGAAAATGGCCCTGCGGGCAAAGCCGTTTCTACACGCGCAGTGTTCGTGACTTTTCGTGTTTTTGGTGGCTAAAGCCTACGGATGCTTCAACCCCACGCCAAGGCTTTCCAGCACGTCCCAATAGGTCGGGAAGGTCTTGGACACGCATTTCGGATTGTCGATCACCACGCCCGACATCATCAGCCCAGCAAGCGAAAAGCACATGGCGATGCGGTGGTCATTGTGCGTGTCGATCACCGCTTTTGTCGTCGCCCCGATCAGCGCCGGATCGGCATGGACGATCAGGTCGTCGCCCTCTTCGTGGGCCAGCCCGGCGCGCAGCGCGTTCAGCCCGTCGCACACGGCGCTCACCCGGTCGCATTCCTTGACCCGCAGATTACTGATGCCGACAAAGCGCACCGGCGTCTGGTTAAACGCCGCCAGCACGGCCAGCGTCGGCACGGCGTCCTGCATCTGCGAGCCGTCGATGACGGCGGGCATGTGCGGCCAGCTCATGATGACGTCGCGCGCCCTGGCGTCCGGCTGGGTCAGGGCCGCCGTGTCCATCTGAAAGTCGATCTGGCCACCGGTCAGCACCTCGGCCGCCCACAGATAGGTGCAGGAGGAAGCGTCGGGTTCGACAGGATAGTCTGCCGCCACATAGCCGGTGGGTTCCACGCGCCACACGCCGTCAGACGGCTGTGAGACGTTCGCGCCAAAGGCCTGCATGACACCGAGCGTGAGGTCGATATAGCCGCGCCCGCCGATGCCGTGATCGCCACGCAGCCGCACCTCAACCGCGGTCTCGCCGCAGGCCGCCAGCATCAGAAGCGCCGACACGTACTGGCTCGACAATCCCGCGTCGATGTCTACGACATCGCCAGAAAAGCCGCCGCGCGCCATCACCGTCACCGGCGGACAGCCGGTCGGGGCCGACACCTCGACCCCCAGCCGCGTCAGGGCCTCGACCAGCGGCAGGATAGGCCGTTTGCGCATGTGCGCGTCGCCGTCGATCACCACCGCCCCGTCGGCCAGCGCCACCGCCGCCGTCAGAAAGCGCGTCGCCGTACCCGCATTGCCGAGAAACAACGGCTCAGCCGGCGCTTTCAGCTTGCCCGACGAGCGCAGCCTGACCGTGGTGGCATCGACCGCCTCGATCTCAACCCCCATCTGCTTTAGGGCGGTCGCCATATGCACCGTATCGTCGCTGGTCAGCACCCCCGACAGCGTGCTTTCCCCCCTAGCCAAGGCCGCCACCAGAAAGGCGCGGTTGGTCAGGGATTTCGAGCCCGGCACCACCACGGCCCCGGTGATCGGCCCCGTGACCGGCACGATTTCAAGCTGAGGGAAGGCGTCGATATTCATAACAAACTCCGCGATACAGGCGCTTCCTAAACACTGAGACGGCGTTCGTAAAGGGTGCAGCCATCCGCCGCAGGCCGCGCAGTCGCTTGTTTTTATTGCATCTGAAACCGTTTACCTGACGCCTGAGATCACATGCCCGGACAAAACCGTTGTCAGGACGGTTTCAATTGCGTAAGAGCCACTTTATAATCATTCTCACTTGCAAGTTTGACCCGCGTCCCCGATATGAAACTCAGCGATCTGCCTCTGCATAGCGCCGCCATCGTCGTCGATGTCGCCGATCTCGGTGCCGATGACCGCGTCGGCCGTCGGTTGCGCGAACTGGGCTTCGTCGCCGATGAGCCGGTAAAGGTCGTGGCCAAAGGCCCGTTCGGGGCCGAACCCCTGCTGATCCAGATTGGCTTTACCCGTTTCGCGCTGCGCCGCGCCGAAGCCGACCGGGTTCAGGTGCGTACAGCGTAAGGAGCGCGTGCTGAGATGTCCGGACTGCTGATCGCGCTCGTGGGTAATCCCAATTGCGGCAAGACCGCCCTGTTCAACCAGCTCACCGGCGCGCGCCAGAAGGTCGCCAACTTCGCCGGTGTGACGGTCGAGCGCAAGGAAGGCAGCTTTACCGCCCCGTCCGGCCGCACGATCAAGGTGCTGGACCTGCCCGGTGCCTACAGCCTCGATGCGCTGGGCCCCGACGAGATCATCACCCGCGACGTCTGTATGGGCAAGGTGGCCGAAGTGGGCGCGCCCGACGTGATCGTCTGCGTGGCCGATGCGACCAATCTGCGCCTCAACCTGCGCTTTGTGCTGGAAATCCGCAAGCTGGGCCGCCCGATGGTGCTGGCGCTCAACATGATGGACGCGGCGCACAAGCGCGGCATCCATATTGATCAGGACCGGCTTCAGGCCCGGCTGGGCATTCCGGTCATCCAGACCGTGGCCATTGCCGGGGGCGGTGCCAAACACCTGATCGAATACATCGACACGCAGTCGATCGAGGCCCCGAAGATCGCCGGGACCGAGCGCGACGTGCACCTTGAGGTGCGCGATATTCTCAATGCCGCCGTCACCATGCCGAGCTTTACGGCGAAGATCGACGATCAGCTGGATGGCGTCCTGCTCAATCCGGTGTTTGGCCTGCCCATCCTCGCCCTGTTGATGTTCGTGGTGTTTCAGGCGGTCTTCGCCTGGGCGACGCCGCTGATGGACGGGATCGAGGGCCTGTTCGGCTGGGCCGCCGACATGGTGCGTACCCACATGCCCGAAGGCCTGTTGCAGAGCTTTATCGCCGACGCCATGATCAGCGGGGTGGGTTCGGTGCTGGTCTTCCTGCCGCAGATCCTGATCCTGTTCTTCTTTATTCTGGTGCTCGAAGAGTCGGGCTACCTGCCGCGCGCCGCCTTCCTGCTCGACACGCTGATGGCGCGGGCGGGCCTGACCGGGCGGGCCTTTATCCCGCTTTTGTCGTCGTTTGCCTGCGCCATTCCGGGCGTGATGGCCACGCGCTCGATCCACGACATCCGCGACCGCCTGACCACCATCATGATCGCGCCGCTGATGACCTGTTCGGCGCGCCTGCCCGTCTATGCCCTGCTGATCGCCGCCTTCATACCTGAGCGTCAGGTGTGGGGCGTCCTCAGCTTTCAGGGCCTTGTGCTGTTCGGCCTTTACATCGCCGGTATCCTGTCGGCCCTGATCGTCGCCTGGGTGATGAAGCTGTTGCGCACGGACAAGAGCCCGGCCATGCTGCTGATGGAACTGCCCTCCTACCGCCTGCCCAATCCGCGCAATCTGGCGCTGGGCCTGTGGGAGCGTGCGGGCATTTTCATGCGCAGAATCACCGGCGTCATCTTCGCCGCCAACACGCTGTTGTGGGTGCTGGCCACCTTCCCGCGCCCGCCTGCCAATGCCACGCAGCCGGCCATCGACTATTCCTTCGCCGGTATGATCGGCCACGCCATCGAGCCGATCTTCCGCCCCATCGGCTTCACGTGGGAAATCTGTATCGCCCTGATCCCCGGCATGGCCGCCCGCGAAGTGGCCGTGTCGGCACTGGGGACGGTCTATGCCATTTCGGGCTCCGAAGACGCCGTGGCCAATCAGTTGCAGGCCACGGTAGCCGCGCAATGGTCGCTGGCCACCGGCTTCTCGCTTCTCGCCTGGTACATCTTTGCGCCGCAGTGCCTTTCGACGCTTGCCGTCATTCGCCGCGAAACCAATTCGTGGAAGTTCGTCGGGATTACGGCCGGTTACCTGTTCGCTCTGGCCTATCTGGCCTCGTTCCTGACCTATAGCGTAACGAAGCTGGTGGCGGGATGAGCTACGACCTGATCCAGACCCTGATCGTCGCCGCCATTGTGGCCGTGGCTGCCGCCATGATGGCGCGCCGTTTGTTTCCCAGAACCACTGAGGCCGTGGCCCGCCGACTGGGGCTCAAGCCCGCGGCCAAACCGGCCGCGGGGTGCGACTCCGGCTGCGCGTCGTGCAATGGCTGCAAGACGCTGAATTTCGATTTGCCCCCTAAGAAGTAACGGAATGCCTTTTGATGTAATCGCCAAGCACCTCCCCTGATTTCAGGGGAGGCGCTATGAGAGCTTGTCTTCTATCTAAAATCATTCCCATCTGAGCGCGTCTTTGAGACTGGCCGAACTCAGGGCAAAAAAAAGCCGCGCATTGCGGCGCGGCTTAAAAGTTTACAGGGAGGAAACGCCCAGGAAGGGCAATCAGCGCAGCGCGCTGAACATCTCCAGTTTAGTTTGCGATGCAGCAAAACGCAAGGCCTTAAGCGGCAAGCCTCTTCAACAAAAGTTACAAACGCAATGGGGTTTGTGAATGCAACGCAACACAGATCGTCGATAGGGCATTCTTACAAACGAGCGGGCTTTTTGCACTGTGGTTTTCCGTCGCAGGGCGCATGCTGAGAGTCTTTGTACAGGAGCCCTGTCATGACCCATTCCGAAGACCCGTTGCACGCGCGCGGCGACGCGCTGACCCGCAGCGGCCCCGAAGGCCCCGGCAACCTGCCGCGCCGTCGTCTGCCGTGGGGCATTATCGCCCTTGTGATCGTCCTGATCGGATTTGTCGTCGCCTTTACGGCCACCAACCGCGACAGCCCAACCGCCAAAGGTCCGGATGCGGCCTATGACGCCAATCGCGTGGACAAGACGGGGACTTCAAACCCCTAAGCGGCACTCAACCAGATAAAGCGCGCCACAAACAGCCCGGCCAGCACCAGTAATAGCCAGTCGCCAGGCCGCGCCTGACCGCGCAGCAGCTTGATCACCGCATAGGCCGTGATGCCGAAGGCCAGCCCGTTGGCGATGGAAAAGGTCAGGGGAATCCCGATCAGAATCAGGAAGGCCGGGACGGCGATAACCGCGTCTTCCCAGTCGATCTCTCTCAGCGGGGCCATCATCAGCGCGCCGACGATGATCAGGGCCGGAGCGGTGGCCGCCGCAGGGATAAACTGCGCATAGGGGGCGAAGAACAGCGCCACGAGGAACAGCAACCCCGTCACCACCGCCGTCAGGCCCGTGCGGCCGCCTTCGGCCACACCCGCCGCGCTTTCGATATAGCTGGTGACGGTCGAGGTGCCCATTACCGCGCCGGCCATCGAGGCGATCGAGTCGGTGAACAGGATCCTGTTGAGGCGCGGGATGCTGCCGTCCGGCTGCATCAGCCCGGCGCGCTTGGAGACGCCGACCAGCGTGCCGACATTGTCGAACAGATCGACAAACAGAAACACGAAGACGATTTCAAGGATGCCGAAGCCCGTCTTGCCAATATCGAGCGCCGCCGGAATATCCAGTGCAAAGGCCGTCGCCGTCAGCGCCTTGAGGTCATAGGGCGTGGGCTGATAGGTCACCTGCCCCAGACCCCACGCCGCTCCGGTGGTCGCCAGTATGCCGATCAGCACCGCGCCCTTAATGCGCCAGGCGCTCAGGACGGCGATAATCAGCAGCCCCAGCAAGGCCAGCGCCGAGGCCGGTGTTTTGAGGTCACCCAGCGCCACGGTGGTGGCCGGACTGGCGACGATGATGCCTGCCTCTTTCAGGCCGATAAAGGCGATAAACAGGCCGATCCCGCCCGCTACGGCGGCGAACAGGGGCTTGGGGATGGCGTTGACGATCATCTGACGCACCCCGCCGAGCGTCAGCAACAGAAAGCACACCCCCGACAGAAAGACGCAGCCCAGCGCTGTCTGCCACGGCAGCCCCATCCCCTTGACCACGGTGAAGGTAAAATAGGCGTTGAGCCCCATGCCGGGTGCCATGGCCAGCGGATAGTTGGCCACCAGCCCCATCAGGATAGAGGCAAAGGCCGCCGATGCGCAGGTCGCCGCCGCCACCGCCGCCAGCGGCATCCCCGTCTGCGACAGGATGGCCGGATTGACCAGCACGATATAGGCCATGGTCAGGAAGGTGGTGAAACCGGCCATCACCTCGGTCCGCACCGTGGTGCCCTGTGCGCTCAGGCCAAAATATCTGTCGAGAAAGCCCATATCGTCCCCACTCCATAGAGCGCATTCCGAAAAGTGTGCCACGGTTTTCGGAATCAAATGCGCGACAAAACAAAATCTTAGAGCGGAATTTCGATTCAGCCCTAACGAAATCCGCTCTAAGTTCCTCCCCTGATTTCAGGGGAGGTGGATTTGACGCCGCTTAGGCGTCAAAGACGGTGGGGTTAAAACCCGCCGCTTTAACCCCACCACCGCATCTCAACGGCTGCGCCGTTTCGTGCGGTCCCCCTCCCCAGCACGCTGGGGAGGTATGAAGACGCAAGCGCACCTTTCGGCCCTTATTGTGCCGGCAAGGCCCGGATAAACCGGCACACGACTGTTGCTGAATTTTCCGAGGCCAGTGCCATGAAGGTCGCCATCTGATTGGCGTGTTCGTCACCGCCCGCCAGATCGGACAGACTGCGGAAGACGATGAACGGCACATCATTGGCAAAGGCCACCTGCCCCACGGCTGCGCTTTCCATATCCGCCACGCGGGCATTGAAGGCCCGGTGCAGATAGTCGCGGTAATCGGCATTATCGACAAAGGCCGGCGACGATACCGCGTCCCCGCCCACATGCAGTTGCGGCCTGTGATCAAGGCAGCGCCCGTCCGCCGTACAGTGGGCCAGTTCCGTCTGCTCAAGTTTAGCGGCGACCGCCAGCATGGCCGGATCGGCCTCAAACCACACCTTCGGCGCGGGCGCGTGTTTGGCGCTGCCCACCACCACCGAATTGGGGATGATCATGCCATAGGCTTCCATGCCATCCGGTGCCCAGGTCAGCCAGTCCGGCTTGACGAAGCCCGTGGCGGTCTTGCGCCCCATAATGGTTTCCAGCGACTGCGCCCAGCGCGCCGGGACGACCACATCGCCGATCTTCAGGGACGGGTCAATGCCCCCGGCTATGCCCGAAAAGACGATGCGCTCGACGTGGAAGCGGTCAATAAGGAGCTGCGTATTCATCGCCGCATTGACCATCGACATGCTCGACATGGTCAGCACAACAGGCTTGTCCTCCAGCGTGCCGGTGACGAATTTCATGCCGTTGAGGCTGTAGCTTTGGGCGTCTTTCAGTCGCCCTATCAGGGCCTGCCATTCCGGCTCAAAGGCCGAGATGACGCCGATGCGCGGGGTTTTATCCAGATAGGCCGCCGCCTGCGCCGTCATCGTCATCATTACGCTCATCACCATCGCCAGACAGAGGATCCAAAACCGCATACGTCACCCCTTCGCAAATGCGAAAAGCTAACGCGACCCACGGCCTCTGGCAAATGGAATCCGATCCGGGCTCAGATCATAAAAAAGGCGCGGTGGAGAGGCTCCACCGCGCCTTGTGGGTTGAGGCCAAGAGTCGCCTATTTCGGGCAGACCGCATCGCCTTCGTTGGAGGCCAGCTTGACCGCCGTATAGGTCAGTTTCAGCGGCTTTTCCGAACGGAGCGCAAACGGCATACCGATCTGGGCCATGTTCTGACCGATAGCGGCGAAGCAGTTCAGCTTGACCTTCAGCGTATGGAACTGACCGTCGGCCTTCAGCAGGCTGGCCACATTCATTTCCTGGAAGACGAAGCGGTCACGCCCCAGCGCCAGCAGCACCGGACCGGTCGGGGCGGCATCAAGCTTGTAGGTGATGGAGATGGCCAGCTCGCCGGTCGATTGACGGCTGAGGTCAACCACGTCGCTGGCAAAATAGGCCTCGCCCTTGCCCTGACCCGTAAAGGTCAGCAGGCGGCCGTTTTCCTGAGCCCCGGCATCGACCGTGGCCTGAGTGACCACGCCCTTCGGCGACTTGATCGTGCCGTGATCACCCGCCACCGCGCCATCGGCGTCGGCGAGGTAGAACTTCCACGGTGCCCGCACGCGGCCGGCATTGAAGTAGGTATCGACATTGACCACGCCGGCGTCTTTCAGACCGGAGTCTTCGGACAGCGGCAGAAGATCACCCTTGTCGGCATAGGTCAGGCCGTAGCCATAGGCAAACAGCGGGTCATAGCCCGGCGTGTTGAGGTTGAGTGGCTGCTGATTGGCGAACTTCGGCCACGAGAAGCTGAGCTTGCCCTTGAAATCGTTGCGCGCCTTGCCCGCCTTGTCGCCGATCAACACATCGGCCACGCCGCCGCCTTCGCTGCCCGGCAGGAAGGCCGCCACAAAGGCGTCAGAGGCGTTGATTTCCGGGTTGACCCACATCGGACGGCCCGACAGGAAGACGGTAACGACCGGTATGCCCGCCTTTTTCAGCTTTTTGATCAGGGCCAGATCCTTGCGATCCCCCGACTGGTAGTCGAGGTTCGGACGGTCGCCCTGGAATTCGGCATAGGGGTCTTCGCCGATCACCACGATGGCGACGTCCGGCTTCTTGCCCTTGAATGTCCCATCGACCGACAGGGTGGCCTTGCCGCCCGACGCCTTCACCGCGTCGCTGATGCCGCCGAAGATCGACTGACCGTTGGGGAAGTCGGAATTGGCATTGCCCGTCCCCTGCCAGGTGATGGTCCAGCCGCCCGACTGCTTGCCGATATTGTCGGCCCCGTCACCGGCAACGAGCACCGTCGCCCCGCCCTTCAGCGGCAGCAGCGAGCCATTGTTCTTGAGCAGGACCAGAGACTCACGCACGGCCTGACGCGCCACGGCGCGGTTTTCGGCCTTGCCCAGATTTTCCCAGTGACCGGCCATCGGGCGATCCTTGGGCGCGCCCAGCGTGAACAGGCCGCCCTTGATCTTGGCGCGCAGGATGCGGCGCACGGCGTCGTTCAGGCGGTCTTCGGAGATTTCGCCGGACTTCACCTGAGCCAGCGTGTTCTCATAGATGCCCTTCCACGAATCCGGGGCCATGAACATGTCGATCCCGGCATTGAAGGCCTGCGGGCACGAGGTGGTGGTACACCCCGGCACCTGACCCTGCGCGTTCCAGTCGGACACGACAAAGCCGTTGAAGCCCATGCGGTGTTTCAGCACGTCGGTCAGCAGATATTTGCTGCCGGTCAGCTTTTCCCCGTTCCACGAGGAGAAGGAGGCCATGACCGACAGGGCCCCGGCTTCGATCGACGGCGGATAGCCGGCATTGTGGATAGTGGCCAGTTCCTCTTCGCTGATCTGGGCGTCGCCCTGATCCTTGCCGTTCAGCGTGCCGCCGTCACCGAGGAAGTGCTTGGCCGAAGCCATGATGTGTCCGGGCTTTATGCCCTCATCACCGCCCGTGTCGCCTTGCAGGCCTTCGACGACCTTACCGGCATAGGCCGCGACATCGGCGGGGTTTTCCGAATACGACTCATAGGCGCGTCCCCAGCGCTTGTCGCGCGACACGGCGACCGTCGGCGCAAAGGTCCAGTCCACGCCCGCCAGCGACATTTCATAGGCGGTAACGCGGGCAATATCCTTCATCAGTTGCGGGTTGCGCGTAGCCCCCAGACCGACATTGTGCGGGAAGATGATCGCCCCGACGAGGTTCGAGTGGCCGTGCACGGCGTCGATCCCGAACAGCAGCGGAATCTTCGTCTTCGACGGATATTCCAGTGAGGCGCGCCAGTAGGCGTCGGCCAGATCGAGCCATTGTTGCGGCGTGGCGCGCTCATTGCCGCCGGGGGCCGAGTTGCCACCGGCCAGAATCGAGCCCAGCGGGTATGTTTTGAGGTCTTCCGGCTTGATGGCCGAAATATCGGCCTGAACGGTCTGACCGACCTTTTCCTCCAGCGTCATGTCGGCCATCAGGGCGTCGATCTTCGCTTCGACATCGGCGTCGATCAGACCCGCATCCTTCGTCGTCGGCCACACGGGGTTGACCTCAACGGCGGCGGGCTTCGCCACCTCCGCCGGGGTCGCCGCCACAGGTGTCGGCTCCGCCTTGCCCTTGCTCTCGATAATGGTGACGCAGCCCGAAGTCGCCAGGGCCGTCAGCAAAAGGCCTGCGGGCACGCTGGCTTTCAGCGCGCCCTTCATGGATTTGCGCATGTCTTCTCTTCCTTCTTCCCGCGGCGTTTCGTTTGCCGGTCTTATTTGTATATCGGGTCGGGCAGCGTGCAACCGCCACGCCTGACCGCCCCACTTAATGACAGCGCTATCAGGGAGCGTCAAGCGACGAGGCACCTAGGCGCGCAAGGGAAAGGCATGTGAAAACGATTTTATCGCCCGCAGCGTCAAAAAAAGCCCCGGCTTTAAATTATTGACGCTGCGGGGATTTTTTTGGCTTTTTCACGTCAGCGCCGAATTTTGACCGCGCTTATCGTCGCTTTCGTCAAAAACGCACTTGACAGCGCTGTCAGATTATCGCAATCCTTTGTTACCCGTTGGTGCTCCTTTTTGAACGGTCCCTCCGACCGTTCGAATCTGAGTTTAAAATCCTGGCTGAGCGTGGCTTCTTTCCCTTTTTCACGGTCGCGCGCCCGCAGGATTTTAAATCGTCATCTGGATTTGGCATTATTCAGGTGGCAATGGCCTTATACCCGGCAGCCCGGTTCATCCGGTCTGCCGGTTTTTTTTGCTTGTTAACAGCCCGCCCCACACGCATAAGTTGATGAGACTGGGCATGAAGGGGCATTTTCATTGACCTCTTGACACGATCGGGGGGGCAATGAGACGGGTTTTTCTGACACTTTACGCCATTGGCGTGATGGCACTGCCGGTAATAACGCCCGCACTGGCCCAAACGGCCGAAGAGCGTGCCCGCGCACTGGCCGCCCATCCGCCGCAGGATCTCGATACCTATTACAGCCTCAAGACCGAGATTGGCGACGATCAGACGGGGGCTGTCCTTACGGCGCTTACCGCCCTTGCCTACACAGAAGCCAACATACCGGTAGGAGACGTGGTTTCCGGCTGTCGCCTGCCGCAATGGAACGCGCCCGTTTCCGCCGGCCTCCTGCTGGCCCTGTCGGCTTCGGATCGCGCGACCTGGACCCTCTACCGCGACGATGCCAGAAAGCGTCTCGCCGACTGGGATCGCATCTGGGGCTTGCTGCAAAAGCAGGAAAAGACAGAGGCCGATTTCGATGCGGTGGCCGGTCAGATCGCCGCCAGTCAGCATGAACCAACCGAAAAGGGCCGCACACTGGCGCAGCGCGTAGCGCGCGATCAGTTCGAGCGGCGCTCCGCGCAGATCACCTCAGAAAAACGCCTTTGGGCGCAAGGCGCTGCGGAGCCGGTACATCTTTATCTCAGTGCGATCATCTATGCCCACACCTGTGCCGCAGATATCGACAATACAATGTGGCTGAAATCGCAACTGGCGGAATCGGGTGGTTCCGCGTATCGGTTTACGGTGCCAATGCCGACAAAAATGCGTGGGTTCTGGTTCAGCACGCCGATCACGATGTCGCTTTCCAGAAACAGGTACTGAGCCTGCTTGAGCCTTTGGTTCCTCTTAAGGAGACCTCGCCCGGCAACTATGCCTACCTCTATGACCGGGTCGCCGTCGCTGAAAAGCGGCCTCAGCGCTACGGCACACAAGGGCGCTGCATAGGCGACAAAAAATGGAAGGCTTTTGAGGTTGAAAATCCGGACCAGCTCGATGCGAGGCGGGCCTCGGTCGGCCTTATGCCTCAGGCGGAGTATGAGGCGATTTTCACCTTCTGCACACTGGCCATGGTCCCGCCCTCCGAGAAATAACCGGCTTACGCCCTGCGCACCGATTGCCGTTCGATCAGGGCAAAGGGCAGCAGGCGATCCGGGGCCTGTGGCGCGGGTTCGCCCTCTTCCCCTTCCTGACGCGTCAGCAAAATATCGGCGGCGGCATAGGCCAGCGCTTCGACCGGCTGACGGATGGTCGTCACGTGCGGCCACACCAGCATGGCGCCCGGCACGTCGTCAAAGCCGGTGATGGAGACGTCCTCCGGGATGCGGATACCGGCCTGCTGAGCGGACGCCATCACCCCGAACGCCATATAGTCGTTGGACGAAAAGACCGCCGTCGGGCGCGTCTTTTCCGCAAACAGCGACCGCCCGGCTTCGACGCCGGATTCGTAGGAGAAGTAGCCCTGCTTGACCCATTCCGGGCGCGGCTCAATCTGGCTTTCACGCAGGGCCCGCACAAAGCCTTCATAACGCTGATGGCTGCCGCCGTGTTCCGGGTGGCCGCGGATAAAGCCGATATCCCTGTGCCCCATGGCGATCAGGTGGCGCGTCATCTCATAGGCGGCCTGAGTCTCATCCATGCGCACGCAGGGCGAGCGACCGGGATTGAGGAAGGGCGAAACGCGCACATAGGGCACGCCCGCCGCCTCGATGGCGTGCAGCACCACCGCCATATCGCACAGGGGCGGCGTCAAAATAACGCCATCCAGGCGGATGGTGGCCAGAAGGCTGGAAATCTTCGATACCAGATCCGGGGCGTGGCTGTCCTGCGGCTCGATCAGCAGGTGATAGCCCTGCTCGCGCGCCCGGGTGATAACGCCGCGCTGCATGTCGGTAATATAGGCGGCGTTCGGGTTGTCGTAGAACAGGCCGATCAGGAAGCTGCGTGACCCGGCCAGTGAACGGGCCAGCAGGTTCGGGCGGTAATGCAGAAGGGTAGCGGCTTCCTGAACCTTCTGGCGCGTTTCGGGGCGCACATTGGGCTCGTTGTTCATCACGCGCGAGACGGTCTTGATCGACACCCCCGCCAGCCGCGCCACATCATTGATGGTCGATGTCCCGCCGGCCCCCGGCACACCCCGGTCCTTCGGCGTTCTCATGCCCGAATCTCTGCGGTGCGGTGTTTATCCTGCGCGGCCAATCCCCTGATTCCCTTCCTGCCTTTTTTGGTCAGACCAAAGAAGAACGGCGCAGGCCCTCTTGTCAAGGACACTGCGCCGTCAATGCACACTATGGATCATATCTGATCCGGGGGTTCGGGGCGTTTAGCCTGCAAATTTCTGCACCGCTTCGGCGGCCAGTTTGGAGATTTCGCCCCACTGACCTTCCTTCATCGCCTTTTCCGGGGCTACCCAGGAACCGCCAACGCACAGGACGTTGTCCAGCGCCAGAAAATCGGCGGCATTGTTGAGGCCAATGCCCCCCGTCGGGCAGAACTTCACCTGCGGCAGCGGGCCCCCGATGCCCTTCAGCATGGGCACGCCGCCCGCCGGGACCGCAGGGAAAAATTTCAGGCGCTCAAAGCCCCATTCCAGCGCCTTCATCACTTCGGAGGCAGTCGAAACGCCCGGCAGCAGCGGCAGGGAGTCCTGCTTGGCCAGAGTCTTGGTCAGGCCCGGCGAGACGCCGAACTTGGCCCCGGCCTCGGCGGCCTTTTCGGCGTCCTTGGGCGTCAGCAGCGTGCCTGCGCCGACAATCGCGTCCGGGCGCTCTTTGGCAATCAGTTTGATGGCGTCCAGCGCGCAATCGGTACGCAGGGTGATTTCCAGTACCTTGATGCCACCGGCCATCAGGGCGTCAGCCAGAGGCAGGGCCATCTCGATATCCGGAATGACCATCACCGGCAGGACGGGCCCCGTGGTCATGATGGTGTGAACGTCGAGCGGCTTGGTCATTGGTATTTCCTTTTTAGTCCCTCCCCTGATTTCAGGGGAGGTGGATTTGACGCCAAAGGCGTCGAAGACGGTGGGGTTAATACCGACGGTTTAACCCCCTCCGGCGCTGCGCGCCACCTCTCCCTGATATCAGGGGAAGTGCTTTGGCTCTAAGCGAGGATTTCGGCGTCCGTCAAGGCGTTCGCCGCCCCGATCAGGGCCGCACATTCGTGGGTGATGATGCGCGACGGAATGGCCTCAACATAGGCCACCAGCGGGGCCTTGGCCTCCATGCGGGCACGGAAGCGCGCTTCGTCGATATATTTGGCCAGCTTGGGCGCGATACCGCCGGCGATAAACAGACCCGCCGTCGCGCCGTGGCACAGGCTGAGGTCGCCCGACACCGAAGCCAGAATATCGAGGAAGGTTTCCACCGTATAGCGCGAGCCCTGCGCATCCGGACCGTCGAGGTGCGTGATCTGCGCGGGCGTCAGGCTGAGCGTCGGTTCGCCGCGCACATTTGTCACGGCCTTATAGAGATTGACCAGACCGGGGCCGGACAGCACCATTTCAATGGTCACCCGCCCGTGCTTTTTCGACAGAAAGCGGTGGATTTCACGCTCGAAATCATTGACCGGCGCCCACGAGGCATGGCCGCTTTCGGTCGAAAGGCAATAGGGTCCGTAGGGTCCGCCGACCAGTACAGACGCGCCGAAGCCGGTGCCCGCGCCCATGACGGCGTGCACATTGCCCTTGCCTTCGCGTACCGGCCCGATGCGGCGCGTGTCTTCGTCCTGAAGATGCGGCAGGGCATAGGCCAGACCGGCATAGTCGTTGATCAGGCGCACCTTTCGCGCCGAGGTGTGGTGCGCCAGCTCGGTTTCCGTCACCAGCCAGTCGAGATTGGTGAACTTTATGGCCCCGTCATTGACCGGCCCGGCCACGGCGATGACCGAAAAATCGAGATCCGGACGCCCGCTCAAACCACCGAAATAGTCGTCGATGACGGCGTACAGGTCCTTATAGCCATCCGTATGGAAGCTCTTGAACTCCGTCAGCTTCGTCTGACCACCGCCCCGTTCGGCAATGGCAAAGCGCGCATTGGTCCCGCCGATATCACCGACAAGCCCTTTGAACACCTGTGACGAGGCTGAAAACGTGGTCTGATTGTCAAAAAGCGCCGTCATTATACCTTACCAGAAAACGGAGCCGCCTGAGACGGCTTCGCCGACCAGACGCCTGAACGGCGCGAACAGCTCACGCCCCAGACCGTCGGCATCCGCCGGTCGGGGTGCGCTTTCCCGCGCCATCAATTGCGCTTCATCACCTATGAAGCTCAGGTTCCCGTTTTCACAGTCCACGCGCACAATGTCCCCTGACCGTAGTTTTGAGATCGGTCCGCCTTCGACGGCTTCTGGGGTCAAATGGATGGCCGAAGCCACCTTACCACTGGCCCCCGACATGCGTCCATCCGAGACGAGGGCCACCTTGCGGCCCTGATCCAGCATGGCCGACAGCGAGGGGGTCAGGCTGTGCAGCTCAGGCATACCGTTGGCTTTTGGCCCCTGGAAGCGCACAACGCAAATAAAATCGCCTTCCGGGAGCCTATTTTCCTTGAAGGCTTTCAAAAAATCGTCCTGATCGTCAAAAACGGCGCAGGGGCCTTCTACGACGCGGTGTTCCGGCTTGACCGCCGAAATCTTGGTCACCGCCACACCCAGATTGCCGCGTAGCTCACGCAATCCGCCTTCGGGCGAGAACGGGTTGGTCACCGGGCGCAGGATGTCGAGGTCGAGCGATTCGGCGGGGGCATCGACCCACACCAGTTGCCCGTCGTGTAAACTCGGCTCCTTGCCATAGGCGGCCAGACCCGGCCCCCAGACGGTGTTGACATCGCCGTGCAGCAGACCGGCCGACAGTAGTTCCTTGATGACGAAGCCGATACCGCCTGCCGCGTGGAAGTGGTTCACATCGGCCGAGCCGTTGGGATAGACGCGCGCCAGCAGCGGCACCACACCCGACAGGTCGTTCATGTCTTCCGGCTTCAGGATAATACCGGCGGCGCGCGCCATGGCCGGCAGGTGCAGGGCGTGATTCGTCGAACCGCCGGTGGCCAGAAGCCCGACGACGCCGTTGACGATGGCACGTTCATCAATCACATCGGCCATATAGGCGGGGGCATCACTCAGCGCCGAAGCCTTCGCCGCGCGCTCGACCGCCGCTCGCGTCAGGGCGTCACGCAGTTCGCCGCGCGGCGGCACGAAGGCCGCGCCCGGCACGTGCAGGCCCATGATTTCCATCAGCATCTGGTTAGAATTGGCCGTGCCGTAGAAGGTGCAGGTGCCTTCGGAATGGTAGGAGGCCATTTCGGCGGCCAGCAGCGCGTCGCGCCCGACCTCGCCCTTGGCATAGGCGGTGCGAATCTTGGCCTTTTCCGGATTGGGCAGGCCCGACGGCATGGGACCCGACGGCACGAAGATCACCGGCAGGTGCCCGAAGGCCAGCGCCCCCATGACCAGACCCGGCACGATCTTGTCGCAGATACCGAGCATCAGGGCGGAGTCAAACGCGTCGTGGCTGAGCGCAATGGCCGTGCCCATGGCGATAACATCGCGCGAAAAGAGGCTCAGCTCCATGCCGGGCTTGCCCTGAGTCACACCGTCGCACATGGCGGGGACGCCACCCGCCACCTGAGACGTAGCGCCCACGTGACGGGCATAGTCGAGGATCTTTTCCGGATAGCGGTAATAGGGGGCGTGCGCCGACAGCATGTCGTTATAGGCGGTGACCACACCGATATTGGGCACCTTATCGAGCGCCAGAGCCAGCTTGTCGGCCTCGGTCATCGGGGCGGCGACGTGGGCGTAGTTGGCGCAGGACAGCTTCTTGCGGCGCGGCTCACGCGACTTGTAACGCTCGACGCGGGCCAGATATTCGGCGCGCATAGCCTTGGAACGCGCGATGATGCGATCGGTGACGGACTTGAGAACGGGATGAAGCTCGGTGGTCATGTTATCTTTTCGCTGTTGAAGGCCGGCCGTTACGGACACCAGACGATGTCAACGGGCACGGGGCATTGGGCGAGGAAGGCACCGATGGGCGCGGTGTCGGGGTTGGGATCGGCGATGGCGGCCATGAGCGCGTCGCGCTTTTTCTGACCGGTGATATATAGCACGATCCGGCGGGAACGGTTGAGGGCCTTCACGGTCAATGTGATGCGCGGCAGTTTTGGCTCTGCGCCGCCGCTGGCCGGAGCGACCGGCAGGACCAGCGCGTCCGTCTCATAGACCGTGTCATTGAGCGCATGGCCGGGGAAGATCGAGGCGTAGTGCTTGTCCGGCCCCATGCCCAGCAGAGTCAGGTCAAAGACGGGCGGTTCGCCGGTATTAAAACCGCGCAGCAGGGTCTCGGCCTGTTGCGCACACCGGCCCGCGTCGCTGAGATCACGGATCAGGGTCTCAAAGCGCATCCCTTTGGCGATCACCGGGGCGGCGGCCTCGGCCATCATCTTCGTATTGGAGGCTGCGTCATCGACCGGCACAAAGCGCTCATCGACCTGCGACAGGGTCACCTTGTCCCACGGCAGGTCCAGCGTATCTAACTGCTGATAGACGGGCTTCGGCGTACCGCCCCCCGCCCCGATCCACAGGGCCTGACCGCGCTCGGCAATGGCGGCCGACAGGGCCTCGGCAATGGCCGCCAGCACGGCGGTTTCAGCCTCGGCCGCGCTGTCGAAGGTGCGCAGGCTGTGAATGCCCAGGGCCTCAGTCATTCCACACCCGATGGTCGCGGTCGAGCAGCATATAGGCGCTCATCGGACCATTGGTCCCGGCGGGGTAGATTTGCGGCTTGGGATAGGCTTCGGCCCACGCCGCCGAAATACCATCGACCCACGCCCAGGCGGCTTCGACCTCATCGCGGCGCACGAAGGCAGCGTTGTTGCCGTTCAGCGCATCGAGGATCAGACGTTCATAGGCGATGCGACGGCGCGGCGGCTTGTCGCCATTACCGTCGAAGGCACTTTGCAGCGACAGCGACAGGTCAAGCGGCTGAAGCTGCATACCGTCAGCGCTAAGACCCGGCGCCTTATTCATCACCGTCAGCTTGATGTCTTCGTCCGGTTGCAGGCGGATGACCAGACGGTTGGGCTGCGCCGCCGACCCGAAGATCGAATGCGGCACCGGGCGGAACTGGATCACCACCTCGGTGGTGCGCGACGGCAGGGTCTTGCCCGTGCGCAGATAGAAGGGCGTCCCGGCCCAGCGCCAGTTGGCGATTTCGGCCTTGATGGCGACATAGGTTTCAGTGTTGGAGGGCGAGCCCTTTTCGGCCTCGTAACCCGCCACCTGCTTGCCCTCGGCAAAGCCCGGACCGTACTGACCGCGCGCCGTTACATCGCGTACCGTATCGGCGGTGATCGGTTTCAGGGAGCGCAGCACCTTGACCTTTTCGTCACGCAGCGCATCGGCATTGAAGTTCGACGGCGGCTCCATGGCCAGCAGGCAGACCAGTTGCAGCAAGTGGTTCTGCACCATGTCGCGCAACGCGCCGTAATCGTCGTAATAGCCCAGACGATCGCCGGTCCCGACGGTTTCGGAAACGGTCACCTGCACGTGGTCGATCGACTGCGCGTTCCACAGGGGCTCAAACACCGTGTTGGCAAAGCGCAGGGCCAGCAGGTTCTGCACCGTCTCCTTGCCCAGATAGTGGTCGATGCGGAAGGTGCGCGCTTCGTCAAAGGCGTGGGCGACCGAATCGTTGATCACTTTCGAGGAGGCCAGATCGCGCCCCAGCGGCTTTTCAATGATAACGCGATTGGGGGCCTTGCTCAGGCCTGCGCTTTCCAGATGCTCACAGATTGGCTTGAACAGCGACGGCGACACGGAGAGGAAATAGACGACGTTGAGCGCCTCGACCTCGCCCAGTTCGGCCTTGAGCTTGGCCCCCCATTGCGGGTCGGAGGCATCAAGCGCGATATGGCTGAGGCGCGGCAGGAACTGATCGAGCGTGGTCGCTTCGAGATCGACCCCGATGCGCTTTTGCACGGCGGCGCGCACGCGCTCAACGAAGGCCGGGCGGTCCACCGCCTCACGCGCCACCGAGATGATGCGCAGGTCCTTGTCCAGAAAGCCGTCCTGATCCAGCATGGCCAGAGACGGCCACAACATGCGCAGCGCCAGATCGCCAGTGCCGCCGACAAGGACGAAGACGGGTTTACGGTTCGCGGAAGAAGTCGATAAGCTCACGATAGGGTTCCTGGGTCTTGGCGAGGTGACGTCGGGCCTTTTTAGCAGGCGGCTTATTACGCAAACGTCACGGCGCGTCAAAAAATTTTTGACAGCGCTGTCATAACGCGCGCCCGCCTGCGGGTCAAGCCGGGAATTACGCTTTAGAGCGGAATGATTTTTACTAGATCATTCCGCTCAAGCCGCCATTGAGGCGGCGGCCAAGGTGGCGAAGCCACCGCCCGGCGAGGGGCAAAAACAAAACCTGATCATTATGTTTCTGCCAGAAACCATAATGATCCAGGAAGCTGTATATAGGGGCCGGGGTCGCGCCTCAAGGTATTAAATTGGTATTATCGCGCGACCGGTCCGCGCGCCCTACCCCGTATTGCGCAGGGCCGAGGCGATGCCATTGACCGTCAGTTGCATGGCCAGCTTGACCAGCTTGTGCTTATTGCCTTCGCGACGTTTTTTCAGCAGCTTGACCTGCATCCGGTTGAGCGTCTGAAGCAGGGCGTGCGAGCGCTCGATCGAGCCGCGCAACTGCTCATGGGTGGACAGAAGCGTGCCCGCCTTGCGGATGCGTTTGGCCAGCGCCGTCATCTCTTCGTGTTCCTGACGGATGGTGGCGAAGATGCGTTGCGCCTCGACCGGATCGGAGGCCATGCCGGCATAGAGCGCGGCCATTTCCATATCCGACTTGGCCAGCGCCATTTCCATATTGGCCAGGAAAACTTCGAAGAAGTCCCATTCGTTACACATGTCGATCAGGGTCTGGTCATCGACGCCCAGCGCCTTGACTGCCGCATTGAAGCCGTAGAAGCCCGGCAGAACCATGCGCGACTGCGACCACGAAAAGACCCACGGAATGGCGCGCAGGTCCTCGATCTTGCCCGACTTGGTGCGTGAGGCCGGGCGCGAACCGATCTTGAGGTCGGAAATCTCCGAAATCGGCGTCACCGAACGGAAGAAGTCGAGGAAGTGCGGGTCGTCATAGACTAGGGCGCGGTAGGCCTCGAACGACGCCTTGCACAGCTTATCCATGAGCGGGCCGTATTTCGCCTCGGCCTCGGACTCCTTGACGTGGTGGGCGTCGCGCTCCTTGACCGGCAAGGAGGCGAGGAAGACCGCCGCCGAGAAGGAATCGAGCGTCTTTCCGGCCGTGGTCTTGTTGCCGAACTTGCGGGCGATCATTTCCCCCTGCTCGGTGACGCGGATCTGACCGCCGACCGTGCCTTCGGGCTGGGCCATGATGGCGTTGAAGGACGGGCCGCCGCCGCGACCAACCGAACCGCCGCGACCGTGGAACAGACGCAGCGCCACGCCCTTCTGATTGCACACCGCCTTGATAGCCGATGAGGCCTTGTGCAGGCTCCAGCGCGAAGCCGTATAACCACCGTCCTTGTTGGAGTCGGAATAGCCGAGCATGACCTCCTGCACCGCCGGACGCCCCATCAGCGAGCGCATGGCCGGCAGGCCCAGCCAGCGCTTCATGATGTCGGGCGCCGCCTCAAGGTCTTCGATGGTTTCAAACAAGGGCGACACACGGATCATGGTGTGCGGCGACGGCCCGCCATAGACCAGACCGGCCTGTTTCAGCAGGACCAGTGGCTCAAGGATGTCCGATACCGACTTGGCCATCGACACCACATAGGCCCCGATGGCGTCGGGCCCGAAGGTGCGGATGACTTCGGCCGCCGCGTCGATAATGCGCAGTTCGCGGCGCGTCTCATCGGAATATTTGGCGAAGGGCCAGCGCAGCAGGCGGTCATTGGTCAGTTCCGCCACCAGCGCCGACACGCGCTCGTTTTCCGACAGCGAGCTATAGTCGAGCAGTTCCGACGACTGCGCGAACAGTTCGGCAATCACGCGCTCATGCACGGCGGAGTTTTGCCGCATGTCGAGCGATAGCAGGTGGAAGCCGCACGAACGCGCGATCTGGATGGTGCTTTTGAGCGTGCGCCCCACCAGCCGCTTGCCGCCATATTCGATCAGCGAATCGCGGATGATCAGCAGGTCGCGCACGAAGTTTTCCGCCGTCTCATAGGCTCCGGCCAGCGGCGAGGCCAGCGGGTGCGGAATTTTCAGAATAGCCTGAGAGGTCGAGGCGAGACGCGTCTTGATAAAGGTGATGGCACGACGATACGGCTCATCGACGCGGTGGACATTGGTGTCGGACGATTTGCGCGCCAGCTCCAGCAGCGCGTCGGTAACCGGCGCCAGTTCCTCGGACAGGGTCAGTTCGATATCGAGCTTGTCGAGCTGCTGAAAATAGAAGTCGAGCACCAGCTTCGCCTGATTGTGGAAGGCGAAATTCATGGTCGTGTCATCGACGTGCGGGTGGCCGTCGCGGTCGCCGCCGATCCAAGAGCCCAGTTTCAGAACGTTGGGCAGTTCGCCCTCCAGCTCGATCTCGCGGTTCCAGTCGCCATAAAGCTCAACCAGCGCCGGCAGGATGGCACGGCGCACGGCCCCCAGCGAGTTCTGAATCTCGTCGGCGACCGTGATCCGTTCGGGGCGATTAAGGCGCGTATTGAACAGCAGCGCCACGGCGCGGAACAGGTCTTCCTCCAGCGCCTTACGCTCGGACGCGCGCGTTGTCCGCTCATAGGCCGACAGGAACTGCGTGATGTCGTATTCACGCTCAACGACCGAGGCGCGGCGCATCTCGGTCGGGTGGGCCGTAAACACCGGCGAGGCCAGAATACTGTTCAGCGTGTCTTCGATTTCGGCCTGCGAATAGCCCTTGGCGCGCGCCTGCTGCACCGCATTGGCAAGCGTAATAGCCTCCTGCGTACCGGGAAAGGTCTCGACGCGCTTGAGATTGGCCACATCCTCGGACAGGACGGTCAGGGTGGACAGGCAGGTCAGGACACGCGCCGCGTGGGCGGCTTCGGATTCGCTCAGGTCATCGACATCGGCGCTGTCGGCGCGCAGGGCCTCGATCTTCGACAACACGCTGCCGCGCCCGAAACTATTGACGGCGTCGGTGAGAAACCCCTCCAGCATGGCGGTGTTCTGCTTGACGTGATCGATCATAGCGTCGGTCATCGCGGGCCTCCTGAATCTGTGTCGGTGCAGCCTGAGGCGTGTGCGGAGACCGGGCGGGCCGATCCGGACGATGGGGGCCGACGGATCAGGGCGGGCGGGGCTGAGGACACACAAAACCTGCCGCGAACGGCAGACCCCAGGCAGGAATTTCTCCACCCTAGCGCAAAATTTGTGCGCCGCAAGAGCGTTCAGGCGCAGATTTTTGCACCGCACAAATATGACGAACAATTACAAATGCTTGCCATATGATCGTGATGCAATAAAATTAAATGTCTGACAAGATTGAAGAAAAGTCGTTTTATTTGAAACATATACCGTATCCGAAGATAACGGTAACACGTCCGGCTAGGGCAAATATCTAGCGCAATATCTCATTCATCGCCTGCGCCGCCTGAAACGACTGACCGATGCGCCAGGCCTTTTCCCGCAGCGCCTCGGCGCGCGGCGCGTCGAATACCTCTGCCGTCGTTTCCGCCCACAGGTCCAGCCAGCGGTCAAAATGCTGACGTTTCAGCGGTAAGGCCAGATGCTTCGGCAGGGGCCGGCCCTTGAAGACCGGCATGTCCGGTCGCGGGCCGTTCATCACCATACTCCAGAAGGCGGTCAGCATGTCGAAATGCGCGGGCCAGTCATCAACGGCGGCTTCAAACACCGGCCCCAGCAGGGCATCGGCACGCGCCCGTTCATAGAATTGTTCGACCAGACGGCGAAGCTCTGCGGGGGAATAGGTCGGATCGCTCATGCTTATCTATTAACAGGCCTTAACCGCACTCCGTCACCAATTGCTAAGCCCTGCGCGCTAGTGTCGTGAATTTGAAGTTCGCTTCAGTCTGATATCGAAAGCCGGGCGAACTTCAAATTCAAAAACGATATGAGATACAATAAGTTGCTAATGTCCTGATGAATCGGAAATTCGCCAGTGAGCGGTATCAAGCGCATGCGAATTTCAGATTCAGGACACCAGGGTCGAGGGTCAGCGCGTTTCCCGTAAAGGTTCGAGCCCCTTCGCGCCATGTGACAAATTCGCCCGCGTACAGTTTGCCTCAGAGGAACCGGTATGGCCAAGGCTGTTTTTCATCGTCATCAACGCGTCTATGTCGAACCCGTTGGCACCTGGGCGACGATCGAACAGGTAAAGCCGGTGTGGGTCGCGGGGTTCGAGGAACCGATCCGGGTCACCTATGACTGCGGGTTGGGCCGGGACTTTCGCGCCGAAGAACTGACCGCGGAAACCGAGATCGAGGCGGCACCCGGCGACGCGCCGGGCCACACGCCGTGGCGGCTGATGCGGGCGCGCAACCGCGTGCAACCGGTCGAAGACTGCGCCCACCATCCTTATCCGGGCACCTATCCAGTCATCGTCACCGATCCTAATGACTGGGGCGGGTGGCGCGTGCCGGGGGCGGAATATGACCGCGATCCGGCCCTGATCGAGATGCAGGCGCGCCTGATCACCGCCGCGCCGCGCTTTTTCCGTCTGGCGCGCGAACTGAGCGACTATGTCAAGAGCGAAGGCACCACCCTGCCGGAGCCGCTGGTGCGTCTGGCCCGCCGTTTCGAGCAACTGCGCCGCGTGATCGAAACCCCGCCGCCCGAAGCGCAAGCCCGCCCGGCAGAGGCGCAGGCCGAGCCGGAGGTCGGGGCCGCTGCGGCAGAATAGGAAACGCATGGGCGGCATACCCAATTTTAGGTACGTCGGCATTGGCTTTTTGCAAGACTATGCAAAGATGGACGGCTAAGCTGCTGTCACCTTTGTTCCTGTTTTGCGAGACGCCGCGCGCATGTACCGTACCGATATCGCCCGTCCCATCCGTCTGACCGATTATCGCGCACCTGATTTCGTTATCCCCGAAACGCGGCTGGCGTTTGATCTTCACCCGACGCAGACACAGGTCAAAGCCACCTATCGCATAGAACGGCGCGGGGCGGCGGATGCACCGCTGGTCCTGCTGGGCGAACGGCTGATCCTCAAGACGCTGCGGCTCGATGGGGTCGAGGTGGCGCCGGAGGCCTATGCGCTCACGCCGGAATGTCTGACCCTCAGCGGGGTGCCCGATCGCTTCACGCTTGAGATAGATGTCGAGATCAATCCTCAGGACAACAAGATGCTGGAAGGGCTATACATGTCCTCCGGCCGTTACTGCACGCAGTGCGAGGCCGAGGGCTTTCGCAAGATCGTCTATTTCCCCGACCGGCCGGACGTGCTGTCAAAATATACAGTGCGGCTGCGGGCACCGAAGGCCGGTTTCCCGCGCCTTCTGTCCAACGGCAATCTGATCGACAGTGGCGAGGAGGGTACGTTTCACTACGCCGTCTGGGAAGACCCCTTCCCCAAGCCGGCCTATCTGTTCGCCTTGGTTGCCGGCGAACTGGACGTTCTCGAAGACCGCTTCGTTACGATGTCGGGCCGCACGGTGGACCTCAAGATATTCGTCGATCCGGGCATGAGTGCGCGCGCCGCCTATGCCATGGACGCGCTGAAGCGCTCGATGCGGTGGGACGAAGAGACCTACGGCCGCGAATACGATCTCCACCTGTTTATGATCGTGGCCGTGCGCGATTTCAATTTCGGGGCGATGGAGAACAAGGGGCTCAATATCTTTAACGCCTCGCTGCTGCTGGCCGATGCGCAAACGGCGACCGATCTCGATTATGAGCGGATCGAAAGCGTCGTGGCCCACGAATATTTCCACAACTGGTCAGGCAACCGTGTCACCTGCCGCGACTGGTTCCAGTTGTGCCTGAAGGAAGGCCTCACCGTTTTCCGCGATCAGAGCTTCTCCGGCGATCAGCGCGGCCACGCCGTGCAGCGCATCAAGGACGTCAAGATGCTGCGCGCACGGCAGTTCCCGGAAGATGCCGGGCCACTGGCCCACCCGGTGCGTCCGGCCGCCTATCTGAAAATCGACAACTTCTATACCGCCACCATCTATGAGAAGGGGGCGGAAATCGTCGGCATGTTGAAGACGGTCGTCGGCGCGGAGACCTACCGCCGCGCGCTCGACCACTATTTCGAAACGCATGACGGAACGGCGGCGACGCTGGAAGACTTCCTGAGCAGCTTCGAAGCGGTGACGGGGCAGGACTTTTCGCCGTGGCTGAAATGGTATGTCCAGGCCGGCACACCCGTGCTCAGCCTTTCCGCGACCTATGATGGCGACACGCAACGCCTTACGCTGACGGTGAGCCAGATGACGCCGCCCACTCCGGCGCAGGCGCATAAGGCGCCGGTGCCGATCCCGGTGCGGCTGGGCCTGTTGTCCGGGGCCGGGGCCCCGCTGTCTTTCCGCTTCGCGGGCGAAACGGTGCCGGAGGCCCTCTTTGTGCTTACAGAGGCCCGGGCGCAATGGGTGCTCGAAGACGTGACCGAAGCGCCGGTTATTTCGGCCCTGCGGGGCTTCTCTGCCCCGGTCAAGCTCACACTGACCGAGCCCGAAGCGCACCGGTTTGCGCGCTTCCGCGGCGACCCCGACCCGTTCAACCGCTGGGAGGCGGCGCAAAGCCTGGCCAAGGCCCTGATCCTTGATCCGCACGGGGCCGCCGCCGACTATGCCGAGGCGCTGCGCGCCACCCTGACGGACCCGACGCTCGATGCGGCGTTCAAGGCGCTGATGACCGGCCTGCCGACCGAGATGGACCTCGCCCAGAGCCTGACGCCGGTCGATCCGGCCTTCATCCATACCCGGCGTAAGGCGTTCAAGGCGGAACTGGCGGCGGCGCTGAAAACCGATGCCGAAGCCCTCTATGCGGCCCTGCCCGCCGAAACGACCTTCAGCCCGGATGCCGCCTCGGCGGGCCGCCGCGCCCTGCGCAACGCCCTGCTTGACCTGATCGTTGCCGCTCCGGACAGTGACGCGGATAGGAGCGAAGCGACTAGCGACCAAGCGGGAGCGCAGGCTGTACGCCGCCCGGAGGGCGAAGCCCCTCTCGAACGAGATGCGGCGAAGCCCCTGAGCGCAAAACAAAAAATCGCCAAAGCGCACTACCACGACGCCCGCAATATGACCGACATGATGGCTGGTCTGTCGGCCCTGTCGCAGATCCACGGCGCCGCGTATCAGGACGCGCTGGAGGACTTCTATGCGCGCTTTAAGTCCGAACCGCTGGTGCTCGACAAATGGTTCGCCGTGCAGGCCGCCTGCCCTCACCCCGAAACCCTTTCGCGGGTGCGTCGCCTGATCACGCATCCGGATTTCGACCGCAAGGTGCCCAATCGCTGGCGCGCCGTGGCGCAGGCCTTCGCCGCCAATAATCCGGCCATTTTCCACGACGCCTCCGGCGAAGGCTATGCCTTTATCGCCGAGGAAATCCTCAGCGTCGATCGCTTTAATCCGATGACCGCAGCCCGCCTGATCGAAGCCTTTGGCGGTTTCAAACGCTATGCCGAGCCCCACAGGGGGCTGATGCAGGCGGTACTGGAACGGATTTTAGGCACCGAAGGCCTGTCGAAAAATGTCGCTGAACTGGCCGGGAAGGCGCTGGCCGGTTAGCGCAAACATTCGCTTAACCTATTGACAAACTTTGACGATTAAAACCGTCCACAGGGGCCGCCCGCAACGGCCTCCGATCCGGTATGTGCGTAAGGGAGGCGAGAGTGGCGGGACTTGAGCGCGTCAGGTTCATGGTGGTGGATGACAACACGCACATGATCCACATTGTGAAAACGATTCTGCGCGGGTTCGGGGCCACCCATGTGTTCGAAGCGCGCGATGCGGGCGATGCCTTTCAGCGCCTGCGCAATGACGCCATCGACATCGTTATCGTGGACTTCATGATGGAAGTGCTCGACGGGGTCGAATTCGTCCATATGGTGCGCAACTCCTCCGACAGCCCCAACCGCTACGTCCCCATCATCATGCTGACGGCGCACTCAGAGCGCTCGCGGGTCATGGCGGCGCGCGATGCCGGGGTCAATGAATTCTGCGCCAAGCCGGTGACGGCACTGGAACTGTACCGCAAGGTGGCCGCCGTCATCGACAAGCCGCGCCCCTTTATCAAGACCGCCAACTATTTCGGACCCGACCGCCGCCGTCGTCAGGACGCCAAGTATCAGGGACCGGAACGCCGCGAAGGGTGGAGCGAGGACCACAAGCCCCCGGCGAAGGAGGCCGCGCCGCCGGCGGAAGAAAAAGCTGCCGGTTAGAGCGGTATGACGTCTGTGGGCCTCATTGCGCGCACGCCGCCACTGAGGCGGCTGCAAAAAGCGGCGTTTTTTGCCCACAGCGCAATCGCAGTCCTGCCGCTTTCCGTCCCGCAAGACTCTCGACAAAGGGTTAACGCCCCGTTTACCTTTTCAGTTGTACCCGAATCAAATCCGGTCTTCGCCCCTTCCACCCCTCACGCAGCCCCTACCCGGATCGCCCGACGCGCATGAAGCTTTTTTCGTCACAGTCCGACAGCGGTGGGGCCCAAACCGGCCTCCGCTTCCGGCTGGGCGCTGGAAATGAGCGGTCGCTGAAGTCGAGCCTGCTGACGCAGGTCAGCCCGCGTATGCCCTTGTGGATGCGCGTGGGCGGCCTCAGCCTCGCCCTGGGGCTGATGCTGTTTGCCGGTGTCTCTTCGGCGCGCCTGCAAAACGATTTTTCGTCCGGACGCGCGGCGCGCGATGCTGCCGCCTACGCGCAGGCCCGCCTGAACGCGCTTCGGGCTGACAAGACCGTGTCGGTGGCGCGCGCGGCCATGGAGGGGGCCCTGTCCACCTATGATGCCCGCCCCGAAGCGGCCGAGGCCGCCGTGCAGCGCGGGCTTGAGGCGTCGGGCGGTGCCGTAGCCTCGCTGGCCCTCATTGATGCCGAAGGCCGCATTATCGCCCGCGCCGGTCAGGACGAGGCCAGCCTGCTGACCGAGGCGGCACGCTCTGAAAACAAGGGCTTTGTCGCCCTGGCCCTCGGGTCGCGCCTGACGCGCACGGCGCGCTCCTATCTGGTGCGGACCCCGGCCCCCGGACGCGTCCGGGCCGTGGCGCGCCTCAACAACCCCCTGCGGGCGGCTGAGAATACGCGCGACAATCAGGTGCTGCTGATCAACGCCGCCGGTGACATCATCGGGGCTTCGGACGACAGCCTGACCGGGAAAAACATCCGCATCGCCCTGACCGTGACGCCGGAACAGATCCGCGACAATGCCAATGATGCGCGCCTGACCGAAGGCACGCTGGAGGAAAAGGGCTTTGTGCGTATTGCGGCGGCGCGCGAAGGTGAAAACGGCCTGACCACCCTCTACCTTGTGCCCTCCGATGGGGCGGCCAGTTTTAACTGGCTGGCGACGGCGACGCTGTTTATCGGGCCACTGATCATCGGCGCGCTGTTCGGTCTGCTGCTGATCGTGCAGAGCCGGCGCAATTCCGAAGCGGCCCGTCAGTATGAGGCCAAGGAGACCCGCTACCGGCTGGCCGTCGAAGCGGCACGCTGCGGCATCTGGGAATGGGATCTCGAAAGCGATCAGGTCTTTATGTCCGAAGTCACGGGCGTCATGTTCGGCTGGGGCGGCAGCGGCGTGGCCAGCACCAGCGAAGTCCTGCTGCGCATCGCGCCCGAACACCGCGACACGGTGCGCAAGGCGCTGGTCAATGCGCAGGGGCACGGTGCGCTCGACGTCTCTTTCCGTGTGCCTGGCGAGAACGGACGCGCCATCTGGGTCGATGCGCGGGGTCAGGCGACCGGACCGCGCGGCCTGACCGGCTTTACCCGCCTGTCCGGCGTGGCGCTGGACGTTTCCGAAGAACGCGCCGCCCAGTCGCGGGCCCAGCGCGCCGAAGCGCGCCTGACCGGGGCGATCAACTCGGTCTCCGACGCCTTTGTGCTGTGGGACCGTCGCGGTAAGCTGGTCATCTGGAACGCCGTCTTCGGCAAGACCTTCAATATCGACCCGCGTTTCCTCAAGGTTGGTACGTCGCGCGAACTGATCGAAAAGGTCATGGCCATCGCCATCCGCCGTCAGGAAGCCATGGCCGACGGGCGTGACGGCGTGATCGAGGCCGAGCTGAATGACGGGCGCTGGATTCAGATTTCCGAGAGCCGCACCCTTGAAGGCGGCACGGTCGTTACCGGGGCCGACATCACCGCCATCAAGATTCAGGAGGAGATGAGCCGGCGCAACGAGGAACAGCTTCAGGCCATGGTGGACAAGCTGGAGCAGAGCCGCCGCATCCAGACCGATCTCGCCAAAAAGTACGAAATGGCCAAGATCCGCGCCGAACAGGCCAATCACGCCAAGTCGGAATTCCTGGCCAATATGAGCCACGAACTGCGCACGCCGCTCAACGCCATCAATGGCTTCTCGGAGATCATGGCGGGAGAGATGTTCGGACCGCTGGGTCATGCGCGGTATAAGGAATATGCCGCCGACATCCACAGCTCAGGCCAGCACCTTCTGGCCCTGATCAACGACATTCTCGACATGTCGAAGATCGAAGCGGGCAAGATGACGCTGAAGTTTGAACCGGTTTCGGTCGAAGAGGTGGTGGACGATACGCTGCGCCTTGTGCGGCAGCGCGCGGAAAAGGCGGGCCTCAAAATGCGCGTACACCTGCCGCAACTGCCCGACATTCAGGCCGATTATCGCGCCCTGAAACAGGTTCTGCTCAACATCCTGACCAATGCCATCAAGTTTACGCCGTCGGGCGGCACCATCACCGTGTCCGCTGTTCCGACCGAAAGTTTCATGCACCTCTATGTCGCCGATACCGGCATCGGCATCGCCGAAAAGGATATGGAGCGCCTTGCCCGTCCGTTCGAACAGATCGAAAACCAGTTCTCGCGCACCAAGGAAGGCACCGGCCTCGGCCTTGCCCTCACCAAGTCGCTGATCGAAATGCACTCGGGACGTCTGGAGGTCGATTCCACCGTCGGTCAGGGTACCACGGTCAGCATCATCCTGCCCCTGACCCAGACCACCTCCGGGGCCAGCGCCGACGACACGCCGGACAGCCCCGATACGGCCGGCCGCATTGCGGCGGCGTGAGATGACTGAACCCCGCACCCGAAGCCTGAGACTGTGAGCGACCGGCGCACCCTGTGGGGCGTGGGCTGCGGCGTGATCGCCGGGGCTCTATGGGGCCTTGTGTTTCTGACCCCCGAACTGGCGGCGGGCTTCACGCCGCTGCAACTGTCCGCCGGACGCTACCTCGCCTATGGCCTGATCGCCGCCGTCCTGATCGCTCCGCGCTGGAACCGCGTGCGCACGCTGATCGACATGAAGGGCTGGCGCGCCCTGATCCGCCTCAGCCTGCTCGGCAATATCCTCTACTATATCTGTCTGGCGCAGGCCGTGCAGTCGGGCGGCGTGGCCATGACCACCCTGATCATCGGCCTCCTGCCCGTCAGCGTCGCCGTGCTGGGCCGTCACGACCACGGCTCGGTGCCCTTGCGGCGGCTGGCCCTGCCGCTGGCACTCGGTGTGGCCGGCATTGCCTGCACCGTCTGGGGCAGTATCGGCGGCACCTCCGGCTCGTTGTTTGGCATTGTCTGCGCCTTCGGCGCGCTGATCGCCTGGACGCTCTACGCCGTGGACAACAGCCGCTGGCTGAGTCGTCTCGACACGATCTCATCGCAGGACTGGAGCCTGCTGACCGGCCTTGTCACCGGGGCACTGGCGCTCGTTCTGGCCATGCCCGCCTTTCTCCTGTCGCCGGGCATACATTCGGGCGTTCAGTGGTGGGGCTTTGCCGGGCTGATGGCTGCGGTGGCGCTCCTGTGTTCGGTGATCGGCAATGCCTTCTGGAACCGCGCCAGCCGCCTGCTGCCCATGACACTGGTGGGGCAGATGATCCTGTTCGAGACGCTGTTTGCCCTGCTCTATGGCTTCCTGTGGGAAGGCCGCTGGCCCTACCTCAGCGAAGTCGTCGCCATGGGGCTTCTGTGCGCCAGCGTGCTGACCTGCGCCGCCGCTCACCGACCACGCACGCCACAAGCGTCAGCGTGAGGCCGAAGCCGCCGCCGCCTTCGCCTTTTCTTCCGCCTTACGCACATCCGACAAGGCCTTGGACCGCGCGCGGAACGGCGTCTTGATCAGCGGTTCCGCGACCTTGGCGCGTTCCTCGGGCGGCAACTGGATCAGCAGCGAGATGATCGCCGTTTCGATCTTGTCCTTGGCCGAGGCCTCGGCGCGGCGCGCCTTGGTGATTTCCGCCTGAATGGCGACCGGGTCGGGCTTCGGTTGCAGCATCAGCTCTGCTGCCGATTTGCGGAAGGCGCGGCTCTGGTCCATATCGCTCTCGCCGGCCAGCGCCGCATCGGTCAGGATCTGACGCGCGACTTCCTGGTTGGCGGGGCTCAACCCTTCGATCATGTGCAGCAGGGCCGGTGCCGACCGATCCGGCTTCGGCCGCAAATGCTTGGACGCAATAACGCCGACGCCGATCAGCGAGCCCAGCAAAAACACATTGAAGGCGATCGACACGGCCAGCCAGCTGCGGGCCGATATCCGCTTTTTCGGCGGGACAGGCAGGGCAGCTTCCGGCATTACCAGTTATCCACCTCGGCTAAGCTGGCGGAGGCCAGCACGGCCTCGGCCCGCGCTTCGGACAGGGTCATCAGGCCGATATTGAGACCGAACACGATCCCGGCGGCACAGGCTGCCGCTAAGCCAATACCTCCGGCCAGCCAGCGCCGGCGCGGGCGCACAATGGCCGGTGCCGGACGCGTCGCCACCCCCGCCGGCATCATGCGCGCCAGAACCTCCCATTGCAGCGCGACGGAGGGCTCAACCTCATCCGCCGAAGACAGCCAGTTATCGAGCGTGCGCGCTTCGGCCAGCACGCGGCGGGCGATTTCGGGGTGTTGCTGCCTGAACAGCAGGGCGGCGGCGCGCTCGTCCGTCGGCCAGCGTTGGGGGTCGGCCCCATAGGCCTCGACGATCGCTTCGAAGCGTTCGGATGTAATCTGACTGTGCATCATAACGCTCCTTTCCTAAATCTTGTTGCCTTGAATGACTTTTAACACCGGCCGGCCGCTGGCTGCTGATCCGCCGATCAGGTCGCCGCGCGCCTCGCTCAGCTTCGCCTTGAGCTGCCGCCGACCGCGCGACAGCAGGCTTTCCAGCGCCTCGACCGACACCTCCATCAGGGCCGCCGCTTCGATATTGGACAGTTCCTGATAGTAGCAGAGGACGATGGCCACCCGCTGCCGTTCGGGCAGGGTCGCCAGGGCGGCTTCGACCGTCTGGCTCATCTGCTGCTGATCCAGCCGCCGCGTCGGGTTGGCCGAAGGGTCGGCCAGCTCGATCTCGGTATGATCGACCGTATCTCGCCGCCGCCGTAACCGGTCATAGCACAGATTGACCGCCACCTTGTGCAGCCAGGTATCGACGCGCGCCCGACCCGGCACCCACAGCGGCGCCTGCTTCCACAGGCGCAGCAGGGCCTCCTGCGCCACGTCCTCGGCCTCGGCGGCGTCATTGAGCAGACGCCGCGCCAGAGACAGGATGCGCGGCAGTTTGCGCGCCACGAGGGATTGTGTGGCGGCAGCGTCTCCGCGCGCCACGGCCTCAATCTGCGCCTCATCCGGGTCTAGGCCTGTGGTCATGGCCTGTCCTGTCCCCTGTTCTTTCGGGCGACGATAGTCCGCCTCAGGCGTCACATTACTCATAAGCGGGGCCTTTACGCAACAAGGGTTTGGGCAACCGTTTGCGGCCATCTGACCGATCCGTTTGTCACAGGCTTTTACGCGGTGAGACCGACAATCCGTCGTTAGCGTTCGTCGCGCGGCGCGACCACGGTTTCAAACGCATTGCGGGCGCGTTTGCGCAGGTCTTTCAGCTTCTTTTCCAGCGTATCGAGACGGCGCGTATGCACCGCACGCGCCAGCTTGCGCTGAAACGCTTCCGGTTCTTTCGACGGGTCATCATTGGCGTCGAGCGAAACGCGCATCACCTGCGCCAGACTTTGCTGCACGCGCCAGGCGGCACTCAGCGCTTCGATGTCTTCGGCCTTCGCCAGACCGGCGCGCTGCATGGCCTGAAGCGCGGCAATCGTGCCGACGCGCAGCGGCCCGCCATTGGCGGCGTGCACCAGTTGCAGATACTGCGCGGCGAATTCGCAATCGACCTGCCCCCCGACGGCCAGCTTGAAATCCCAGAAATTTTTGGCCGGGCGTTCCTTCTCCATCAGGGCGCGCATATTGAGCACGTCCAGCGCCGTTCGCGCCTCAGACCGCGTGGCGCGCAGGATGGTTTCAAGCTTCAGCCGCACAAGGTCGGCAAAATCCTCGGACGTCGCCCACACCACGCGGGCACGCGTCAGGGCCTGAAACTCCCAGGTATCGGCGTCCTTGGTGTAGTAGTTTTCAAACGCCGCCAGCGACACCGCCACCGGCCCCTTGGCCCCGGTGGGGCGCAGCTTCATGTCGATTTCGTACAGCGTACCTTCGTGGGTCGGGGCCGACAGGGCGGCGATCAGGCGCTGCGTGAAGCGGCCAAAGAAGGTTTCTGCCCCCCAGCCCTTGATCGAGGACATTTCCGACGGATCGTCCGGCAGATAGACCGTCATCAGGTCGAGATCGGAGCGCGCCGTCATCTCCTGCCCGCCCAGCTTGCCCAGCGCCAGTATGGCCACCTGACCCGACAGATGGCCGCCCAGCCGCCGCACCTCCTCCAGCGCCAGCGGCGACAGATGGGTGATGCAGGCATCGGCCAGACGCGCATAGGCCGCGCCCGCCGCCTCGGTCGTCAGGCGGCCGTTGAGAATCTGCATCCCGATGCGGAACTGCTGCTCGCGGCAGATGCGGCGCAGGGCGTTCATCACGTTTTCCAGCGCGTTTTCCGGGTCGGGCGGCACGCGTTCGACCTCTGCCTGAATCAGACGATCCAGTTCCTCGCCCAGCGGGTCGAAGAAGCCGGCGTCCAGCATGGCGTCGAAAATGGTCGGGTGCCGCGACAGGAACTGCGCCAGACGCGGGCTGAAGCCCATGATTTCAACAATCGCCTTGAACAGCTTGGGGTTGGCGAGGAACAGCGACTGAATCTGCACCCCGGCACTGAGGCCCGAAAAGAAGACGGCAAAGCGCGTGAAGGCGATGTCCGGCGCGCCGGTTTCGTTCAGCGCTTCCAGCAGGCGCGGCACCAGTCGGGTAAACAGTTCGCGGCCGCGTGGCGTGCGCGTCGCCGGGATGCGCCCGTGGTGCCAGCCGCGGATGGTGGCCGAAATCTGCTCCGGGTGCTCAAAGCCCATGCGGGCCAGCGTCTTCAGCGTTTCCGGATCGTCCTCGACCCCGGTGAAGACCAGACTGCCGAACGACGAGGACAGGTCCTCGGAATCGGAGAACAGCTCGCCATAGTGGCCATTGACCAGCCGCAGGGTGCGCGACACCGCCAGATCGAAGCGGCTGAGGTTGGAAAAGCCGCACATTGCGGCGACGCGCATCCGCTCGTCCTCGGCTTCGGGCAGGGTGTGGGTCTGCTCGTCGGCGATCATCTGCACACGGTGTTCCCAGTCGCGCAGGCGCACATAGGCCTGTTTCAGTTCCTTGGCCACTGCCGGGGCCAGATGCCCGGCACGACGCAGGGCATCGAGCGCGTCCAGCGTGCGGCGTGAGCGCAGCGACGGGTCGCGCCCGCCGAGGATCAGTTGCTGCGTCTGAACGAAAAACTCGATTTCGCGGATACCGCCGACGCCCAGCTTGAGATTGGCCCCGGCGGGGTCGAGGCGTTCATCGACCTTATAGGTGTGTATCTGGCGCTTGATCGACTGAATATCGGCAATGGCCGGATAGTCGAGGCTGCGCCGCCAGATGAAGGGCGACAGGGCCTGCATGAAGGCCTTGGCCTCGATCATGTCCCCGGCAATGGGCCGCGCCTTGATGAAGGCCGCGCGTTCCCAGTTCTGGCCCACCGTCTCGTAATAGTTCAGCGCGAAGGGCACGCTGACCACGGTCGGCGTCGAGGACGGGTCCGGGCGCAGACGCAGATCGACGCGGAAGACGTAGCCGTCGCCGGTGCGCTCACTGAGGATGTTCGACACGCGGCGCGCCAGCCGATCGACAAAGACCTGAGCCTCCACGCCCTCTTTCAACGGCAGCGCGTCCAGTTCGGCAAAGAAGGTGATGTCGATATCCGACGAATAGTTCAGTTCGCCCGCCCCGTGCTTGCCCATGGCCAGCACGAACAGGCCCGGCATGATGCCGCGCTCACCCTTGATGTCATAGTCGATCAGACGGCCGCGGTCGCGTTCTTCGCGCACGGCCAGCGCGATCCCGGCATGGGTCACAGCGTCGGCAAAGCGCGTCAGGGCGGCGGTGACGTGATCGAGCTTCCACACATCGCCCAGATCGGCCAGCGCCGTCAGCAGGTGGGTATCGGCCTTCAGGTGGCGCAGCACGCGCTTGGCGGCCTCGACGTCGAGGGTTTCGACGGTATCGGCCTGATCGGCCAGGGCTTCGGTAGCCAGCAGGATGGCCTTCAGCCGCGCTTCGGGTGGCGACATCAGGGTTTCGCGCAGACGTTGCGGTTCGCGCCGCATCAGCCCGGCCAGATAGGGCGAGGCCCCAAGCACCGGCATCAGGGCCGGACCGGCGCGTTGCAGCAGGTCGGGCCAGCCTTCGGCCTCGGCCACTTCGGCAATCGCCTCATAGGCGTACAGCGCCGCGCCGTCGTTCAGCACCGGCCCGCAGGGATGCAGTCGATCCACCAGCGAGGAAAAGAGAATATCCGCCATATGTCTGTGTTAGGTGAATCGCATCGCAGACACAAGGGTGGCCTTGGGTTTCCCGCTTTACGACTGGGCTTGTCTTAGGGTGCGCGGGCCACCCCTGCGCGCCGGGCTGCGTCTTTTACTGTGAACGCCTTTGTTTCACGAAAGAAGGAAAGGTTAAAAAATAAGAAATCAAGTCAAATACAGTCGCGGTTTTTGAATTAACCCGTTATAAAGCCAGAGCCGTTATTACCGCCTTATCTGCAACCGCCGGAAGTATCGCGTCCATGTCCTTTGCTCAATCGCTTCTGATGCCGAAGAAAATCCTCATCGCCGGATGGGTGATGATCTGCACGCTATGGCTGGCCATTGCCGTCGAGCGGTTCACGGAGATTGAGACCCTGCCCTTCGTCAAGACGGTCTTCGTCTATCTGTTGCTCGACTATATGTGGGCGACCTTCTACCGTCAGTGGCGCGGCGGAAAGGCCTGAGGCCTGATCCTGGAGCGCTTTGCGAAACATGTGCGAGGGTTTTGGCTTCGCCGAACGCCGCTTCGGAATCAAATGCGCGACAAAACAACCCGGTAAAGCGGAACTTCGATTCAAGCCGAACGAAATCCGCTCTAGGGTCCAAACCCAATCAGGTTTCGGACGTGACGCGACGTGACTTTTGTGTCCGGACAGGAGATTGGCGCGCCGTGGAGTGACCTCCACAAGCGACAACCGACGCCTCCGGGCGCAAAAATCACCGCGCCCCGAAGGGGTATGGCGCAGATCGCCCCGTTTGACGTCGCAAAATCTTGAAAGGGGTCACCCTTCCTGCGATTTGGCTCCTGAAACGGAACCATCTGCGCTCATATCACGCCGCAAATCCTCATTGGGTTTGGACCCTAAGGTTTCAGACCGTCGATAAAGGCCGCAAGATTGGCGGCGTGTCCGCGACCTTCAAACACGGACCACGGCGTGTCCGGCACGATCCCCCGGCCTTCGGGCACCTCGCCCTGCGGGTTGGTATAAAGTTCGCCCGACAGGGAAAACCGCCACCCTTCGCCCAGCGGCTTTTCGATCTGGTCCGACAGCGCGCCGCGCGTGGTACTCCCCACAAGCCGTACCTGAGGCAGGGCCCGCATGGCCAGGGCGAAGATTTCCCCGGCACTGACCGTAATGTCGCTCGTCACCACATAGACCGGACCGGTATAGCGCACCCGTGACGACGGCTGGATCACCACCGAGGTGGAGGTCGTTGTCTGCCCCTCACGCCAGGGGCGTTTCTGATAGGCAAGACGCGGCTGATCGTAAAAGCGCGCAGCAATGGTCCGGCTGACGGAATCGTAGCCGCCGCGATTATTGGACACATCGACCACGACGGCCCGCGTCCCCTGAAAAGCCGTCAGGGCTTCGTCCAGAATAGCCTCAAGCGCCTGTGTGTCGGACGGATCGGCCTTGGCATCAAACGCCCCCATGGTGACAATATTCAGATAGCCGACGCCATCGCGCACGCCCCAGAAAAGGCGGTTATTTCCCACATGATGCCCCTGCCCGCGCAACAAACCGGACAGTATCCCGTCGCGATAGGCGGCCAGCCACGTCTTTTGCGCGGCCGCGTCACCTACAGCCGTCAGAGTGGGGGCCTCACCCGCCGCCAGTTCGATTTCCACGCCCCCGATCACGCCGTGCAGTTCGCTATGCGGGTCATTGAGCCTGATGAAGATGCGGCTGAGTGCGCCCCACAGCGCGTCATCCGTGTCGATGACCGGATAGGCCTGCCGCACCTCGGCCAGCAGGGCCTCAGGGTCGATGTGCCGCGCCGCGAAACCCGCATAGTGCTGACGCAGGGTCGCAACCGCGAAATCAAACCGTTGGGCGGGCGTCAGCTTTTGATGGCACGCCGCAGGCACACCGGACGCTCCCTCGAACAGATAGGGTGTACCGCCCGGCACCTCGGCAAACACCGCCTCGGCCACGGGCCCTTCGACGGGCGACCACACAGCAAAGCCCTCGGCCTGTGCTTCGGCGTCGCGGGCGTCGGGCAGGCACAGCCCCCCGGCCTCGTGATAGAGGCTGAGCCCGTCGCGACGAATCTCGGCCAGCAGGCCATAGTCGGGGGATCGCCACACGCCGGTGACATCGGCGAGATAGCCGGCGGCGTCGCGCGTCGGACGCTCCTGCGCCTCAGCAATGACCGGCACCCAGATCAGACAGGCCAGACCCAGAGCTACGCGCATATTCCCTCTCCCCTAACCCACTGGCGGCAGGACCAGCGCCGTGCGCAGACCCGGCCCCTGATCGCCATAGACACCGGGGCCCTCGTCGATGCTCAGGCGGCCCTTGTGCGCCACAGCCACGGCCTCGACCATCGACAGACCGAGCCCCACACCCGGCAGCGAGCGCGAATTTTCCAGACGCACGAAACGCTGGGTGATGCGCGCGCGGTCGGCTTCGGGCACGCCCTGCCCCGTATCGGTGACGGAAAACTCGATCTCACGCCGCGAATTGTGCCGCAGCCGCAGGGTGATGCCGCCCGTCTGGGTATATTTGATGGCGTTATCGAGCAGGTTGGCCATGGCCTGCGCCAGAAAATCGCGATTGCCATAGGCCTTCACGCCCGGCTCAATTTCGGCGGTAAATTCCAGCCCCTTATCCTCCGCCAGAATTTCAAACAACTCACGCATGTCCTCGGCGAGCGCCGACGCGTCAAACAGCTTCTGATCGGGGGCCTGACCCGCGGCCTGAAGGCGCGAGATGGAAAACACCGTCTGGAAGGTGCGCAATAGCTGATCGGTTTCGGCCAGCGCCCGCTCGATCACCTCCGGGGCTTGCGACGGGTCCTTCTCGACATCGTAAAGCGACACTTCGAGCTTGGAACGCAGGCGCGACAAGGGGGTTCTCAGATCGTGGGCAATGGCGTCGCCGGCGTATTTGAGATTGCCCATGGTCTTTTCCATGCGGTCCAGCGTCTCATTGACCCGCTCGGCCAGGGCGTCAAATTCATCCCCCGAATTGCGCAGTTTCGCCCGCGCCTTGAGGTCGCCTTCCTTGACCAGATCGAAAACCTGCATCAGGCCCTGCACCGACCGCGACACCTCGTTATTGATGATCATACCGGCAAACAGACCCAGCACGATCACCAGCACCCCGCCGCCCCACAGGGCCTTGAAGCCCATGTCGAAGCCCTTTTCCGACCACGAGGTGTCCATGCCGACATAGAGGTACAGGCCGGGTTTCAGGGTCAGCACCTGACCGCGATAGGCATAGGATTTGCGCTTGCCCGACGGATCGGTGAGGCGGTAATTGATCTGAAACGGCCGTTCGTTTGCGCCGACAATCCGGGCTTTTTCCCGGATGTGGTCGAAAACCTGCGGCGACACCTCGGTGGTGGCGCGCCGGTTTTCAGCCAGGATATCACCGTCACCGCGATAGGCGATCTTGACGAAAAACCATTCGGTAATGTCCTCCTCACTGAGCGTCTCCAGCACCGCCGCCTCGCCCTGCTCGCGGTACACCTCCGCCAGATAGTCGATGCGCGACTTGACCTGCGCATCGGACACCGCCTTGGTCTCGGCCGAAGACGCGATGTAGATATAGGCGAAGATCAGCACCGCCACGAAGGAATAGACGGTAATGAACATCAGGGTCAGACGGAACGGCGTCTGCCTGAACATGGTGGCTTTCAGCGAAAAGCGCGTAAGATTGGGGAGCGCGAACACGACCTGATTTTACGGCTTGAGCTGATAACCTTCGCCGCGCACCGTATGCAGCATCGGGCGGTCGAAGCCCTTGTCCAGCTTGGCGCGCAGGCGGGAAATATGCACGTCGATGACATTGGTCTGCGGGTCGAAATGATAGGCCCACACCTTTTCCAGCAACATGGTGCGCGTCACGCTCTGCCCCACGTGGCGCATCAGGAACTCCAGAAGCTGAAACTCGCGCGGTTGCAGGTCAATCTCGGACGTGCCGCGCTTAACCACGCGGGTGATCAGGTTCATTTCGAGGTCGCCGACGCGCAGAGTGGTTTCCACGGCACCCGTGTCCTTGCGCCGCAGAAGCGCCTCAAGCCGCGCCACCAGTTCAACCAGCGCATAGGGCTTGACCAGATAGTCATCGGCCCCGGCCTTCAGGCCATAGACGCGGTCTTCGAGTTCGCCCAGCGCGCTCAGGAACAGCACCGGCACGTCGATCCCTTCGGAGCGTGCGATTTCCAGCATCGACACCCCGTCAAGACCTGGCATCATGCGGTCGAGCACCACCACGTCGAACTCACCGTCGCGCAGCGCCTTCAGTCCCGCCTCACCGTCGTGCGTAACCACAGAGTCGAAGCCCTGTTCGGACAGGCCCTTCTGCATGGTCAGGGCCGCTTCGACATCGTCCTCGACTATCAATACCTTGGTCATGTGCTGAATGCCCCGCGCAACCGTGTGATTGTCCCTGTTTTACCCCCTCGCCGGGCGGTGGCTGCGCCACCTTGGCCGCCGCCTCGATGGCGGCTTGAGCGGAATGATTACAGAAATCATTTCTCTTTAGTAAAGCGCGCCGCTGGTCCTGTGAAGGGGCCGCGGTGTTAAAAAGCTGTCATGTAGGGGCGGCACAGGGAGGCCCAATTTCCGACTTTATTGCAGCGCACAAATCGGATAAATACCTCTGGCAAGGTCATGGCAAACGCGCTTATTATCAGACAAAAGCGCCCGAGCTTTGGCCCACGCCCACACAAGAACAGAACGCGGATTTCGCTTCAGTCTGAACGGAGCCGGCGCTCTACACAGGGGAGACCGACCGATGACCAAACCCCATTCACCCTTTGAGCAGGGCCTGAAGATGATGGGCACGCAGCAGCAACTGGCGGCGCGCAGTCTGGTCAATCTCATCGGCATGATTTCGGCCTCCTCCCACCGTTATGCGCAGGAAACCACGGCGTTTACGCGCGATGCCCTGTCGCTGATGCAGCAGGCCGCCCAGACCCGCGATCCGGCCGAACTGCGCGAGCTTCAGAGCCAGTGGGCGAAAACCTGCGTCAAATACGGGCAGAACCAGACCCGCGCCACCATGAATTTTGTCGAACAATGCGGCCTTCAGGCGCTCAACGCCTCGGTGCCGCCGACAGACGACCTCCCCCCCGCAGAGTCCCAACCCGAATAGGAGTTTCCCATGCTGACAGGCAAAACCGCGCTCGTAACCGGCTCCACGTCGGGCATCGGACTGGCCATCGCGCGCAAGCTGGCCTCAAAGGGGGCGAAGGTGATGCTGAACGGTATGGGTGACCCGACCGAAATCGAAAACCTGCGCGCCGGTATGGCGTCGGAATTCGGCGTTGAGGTGGCTTTTAACGGGGCTGACCTGACAAAGGTCGAGGCCATCGAGGCGCTTATTGCGGACACGACGCAAAAGCTGGGTGCGCTCGATATTCTGGTCAACAATGCCGGTATTCAGCACGTGTCGCCCATCGAAGACTTTCCGGTCGATAAGTGGAACATGATCATCGCGCTCAACCTGTCGGCGGCGTTCCACACCACGCGCCTCAGCTTCAAGGGCATGAAGGATCGCGGCTGGGGGCGGATCATCAATATCGCCTCGGCGCACGCCCTTGTCGCCTCGCCGTTCAAGGCGGCCTATGTGGCGGCCAAGCATGGCATTGCCGGCCTGACCAAGACGATCGCCCTCGAAGGGGCCGAACACGGCATCACCTGCAACGCCATCTGCCCCGGCTATGTGCTGACGCCGCTGGTCGAAAAGCAGATCCCGGACACCGCCAAGGCGCGCGGCCTGACCGAGGAACAGGTGATCAAGGACGTGCTGCTGGCGGCCCAGCCGACCAAAAAATTCGTCGAAACCGACGACATCGCCGAACTGGTCCTCTTCCTGTCTTCGGACGCCGCCAGGTCGATCACCGGCGCGCTGCAATCCATCGACGGCGGCTGGACGGCGGCCTGAAAGCGCCCTCCCTCCCGGCACTTTTACCGGGAGGGAGGGTTGTGGTGGTGGACTGAACTTGCCCCTTGCCCTTGAGCGTGTGGCAAGTGCTAGCAAATGTCAAAATCAGATCACTAGGCCAGTGTAGCGTCCAGCGTGATCGGCACTGCGGCCAGCGCTTTTGAGATCGGGCAATTGGCCTTGGCGCCAGCGGCCAGTTCCTGAAACTGCTCGGCCGACACACCCGGCACCTGAGCCTTCAGTTTCAGTGTGATGGCGGTGATGGAAAAGCCCGCTTCGGAGGGCGTAACCTCAACCACGGCTTCGGTTTCCAGCAACTCCGCCGTGAACCCGGCCTTGGCCAGGGCGAAGGACAGGGCCATGGTAAAACACCCCGAATGGGCTGCCGCGATCAGCTCTTCCGGATTGGTCCCGGCCTTACCCTCTTCGTCGCCGAAGCGGGTCTTGAAGCTGTAGGGCTGGGCCGTAAAGGCACCGCTCTGGGTGGTGAGCGTGCCGGTGCCGGTCATACCGTCGCCGCGCCACTGGGCTGTCGCCGTGCGTTTCATCCGAAGTCTCCATCGAGAGCCTCATGCCGAAAAGTGTGAAGGGGTTTTCGGAAACACATGAGGCGTTGCAAAAATAAGGCGGCCCCAACGCGGCCAGTACGGGAACGATTGGTAAACCGGGATGTGTAAACGGGCAATCCTGTTGCGTATCTCTTCTTACCCAACGCGATAGAAAGCCTCGTTTGCCGGTCGGGGTGCGCGCCTGTTACAGGTGAGACGAGGTTTATATCCGGGTATTGAGACATGTGCGAACTTCTGGGCATGAGCGCCAATGTGCCCACCGACATCCGCTTTTCCTTTACGGCCCTGGCCAAACGCGGCGGGGCCACCGGCCCGCACGCCGATGGCTGGGGCATCAGCTTCTATGAGCAGAAGGGCTGCCGCAATTTTCACGACCCGAACCCGTCGGCGACGTCCGAGCTGGCGGCGCTGGTGCGTGACTACCCTATCAAGTCCAAGACGGTCATCGCCCACGTGCGCAAGGCCAATCGCGGCCGCGTGGCGCTGGAAAACACCCATCCCTTTACCCGCGAACTGTGGGGCCGGGCGTGGACCTTTGCCCACAATGGACAGCTCAAAGGCGTCAAAGCCCTGCCGCTGAGCTTTTTCCGTCCGATCGGCACCACCGATTCCGAGCACGCCTTTTGCTGGATTCTGGATCAGTTGGTGCGCAAATATATGGACTATCCGCCGGCCCGCGTTCTGGACAAAGAAGTCAAGCGACTGTTTGCCGAGTTGCGCAAGATGGGCGTTTTCAACGCTTTACTGACCGACGGGCGGTCGCTTTACGCCAGTTGCACGAAAAAGCTGACCTATATCCAGCGCCGCGCCCCCTTCGGTCGTGCGACCCTGATCGACGCCGAAATGCAGGTCGATTTCGCGCAGGAAACCACACCCGATGACAAGGTCATCATCATCGCCACCCAGCCCCTCACCCACGATGAGGTATGGACGACGGTCGAACCGGGATCATCGCTGATTTTCCGCGCGGGCGAGGTGGTTTAATCTCCTCCCTGCGCCTTGGCGTGGGGAGGTGGATTTTGGAGCGTAGCGACAAAAGACGGAGGGGGAGAAGCCTCGGAGTCATCCCCCTCCGTCATCGCCATAAATGGCGCTGACACCTCCCTATTGCTGCGCAACAGGGAGGAGGAAAGAAACGATTATGACCACAGCCATTCAAGTACATCAGACCGGCGGGCCGGAGGTTCTCAGCGTAGAACAGATCGAGGTCGGCGATCCGGGGCCCGGTGAGGCGCGGGTGCGTCACACCGCCATCGGCGTCAACTTCATCGACACCTATTTCCGCTCCGGTCTGTACAAGACCGCCCTGCCCTTTGTGCCGGGCAATGAAGGGGCGGGCATTGTCGAAGCCGTGGGCGAAGGCGTCGATTTCGTGAAACCCGGTAACCGGGTGGTCTATTCGGCGACCCCCGGCGGCTATGCGCAGACGCGCCTGATCGCTGCCGACAAGCTGATCCCGGTTCCCGACGGCATTAGCGATGAGGTTGCGGCGGCGGCCTTTCTCAAAGGCCTGACGGCGCAATATCTGCTGCGGCGGACCTTCCGCGTCGGGCCGGAGCATACGGTCCTTATCCATGCCGCGGCCGGGGGCGTCGGGCTGATCGCCGGGCAGTGGGCCAAAGCCCTGGGCGCTACGGTCATCGGCACGGCCGGTTCTGAGTCGAAGATCGAACTGGCGCGGCAGAACGGTTATGATCATTTAATCAATTATCGCGCGGAGGACTTTGTTGCCCGCGTTCTGGAAATCACCGACGGCCGCAAGGTCGATGTGGTGTACGACTCGGTGGGCAAGGACACGTTTGACGGATCGCTGGAGGTGCTGAAACCGCTGGGCCTCATGGTGTCGTTCGGCCAGTCGTCAGGCGCGGTGCCGCCCGTCGATATTTCGGTGCTGAATGCCAAGGGTTCGCTGTTTCTCACCCGGCCCTCGGTTTTTGGCTATAACCGTGATCGGGCAACGCTTCTGGAATCGGCGCAGGACCTGTTCGACGTCATCCTGAGTGGTAAGGTCCGTATACGGATTGATCAACGATTTGCCCTCACCGAGGCACGCGCGGCTCATGAAGCTCTGGAGAGCCGCGCCACCACCGGCAGCACGCTTTTAATCCCGTGACTGCCTTTTTTGTTTGGTCTCTCTATGGGCCTTTGCCACCTTGGCCGTCGCCTCAACAGGGTTAGAGCGGATCACGCGGGGCGACGGACGCCGGGACTTTTTCGCGCAGCGGTTCGCTGGCTGAGCGCGGGCCGTCGCCGCGCGAGGCGGAACGCGCCTCCGGAAAATCCGGAATGTCGAGATCGGCCTGACCGTGGTCGCCCGGGTCGGCGCGTTCACCGGTAACCAGAGCCTGAAGGAAGGCGATACCGGCGGCAACCAGACCGGGACTGTCCCAGAATTCCGCGTCGCTCGCTTCGAAACGCAGCAGGCGCAGATTGGGATCGTCCTTGCCATCGGGGAACCACGCCTTGTCTGCGGCCGACCACAGTTCCTCAATGATCGCCGGGTCGCGGCTGATCGTGACCGTGCCATTCATAGCGACATAGTTGTGGCCCTTCGAATCGGAAAAAGTCAGAAGCGCTGCCGGATTGGCTTCGATTTCAGCCATCTTGCCTGTATCGGCCCCGGTGAAGAACCACAGCACGCCGTCAAAAGCCTTGTCTTCCGGGTGGCGGATTTGCGGCATCATGGGCCGCGCGTGCAGCAGGCCCGTCGCTGTGTGAGTCGCCAGCATGGCCACCCTGGTGTCTTTGATCAGGGACCAGATGCGTTCGCGGGCCTCAGGGCCATACAGGGTCGTCATGCGTTTACCTCTTGGGTTGGCTAGAGCCTCATGCCGAAAAGTGAACACCGCTTTTCGGAAAGACATGAGGCGCTACAAAAATTAGAGCAACACGGCAGCTCAACTGATCCGACGAATGCTCTAGCACCCCGCCGCCTCTGTCTATTTGCGGTGTCGCTGCGTAAAATAGCCATAGGAAGGGCGCCCCGGCGGATATAGTGTTGCCGCAAAGGAGACCCTCCATGGCCCATGCGCGCGCTCATATTGGTACCACTGACTTTCTCACCACCATCGACACCGGCGGACGCCGCCTGAACGCCGATGAGCCCGAAGCGCTGGGGGGCGGCAATGCCGGGTTTGCCCCCTACGATTTGCTGCTGGCGTCGCTGGCGGCCTGCACCTGCATCACGCTGCGTATGTATGCGGCGCGCAAGGGCTGGCCGCTGGAGGCGATTGACGTCGAATTGCACCACACAAAGGACGACAAGCGCTCGAAGATTACGCGCGTTTTAACGCTGACGGGCGCGCTGGATGACGCTCAGAGGGCGCGACTGGCCGAGGTGGTCGAACGCACACCGGTCACCCTGACGCTCAAGGAAGGGGCGGACATAGCCACCACCTTTAATTAAATGGCCAGCGATAATTGCTGCGGCTCGGCCTGCGCCTCCGAGCCACCCAGCGACGACAGGGTGACGCCCAGAAGACGGATACCCTTGGCGATCGGGAAGACGCTTTCGAGCAGGCTACCCGACAGGCGCGCCAATTCGTCCTTGTTGAGGACGGTGGCGGCCGCCGTATAGCTGCGGGTGATCTGCTGGAAGTCGGTATATTTGACCTTCAGCGTCACGGTACGCCCGCGCGTGCCGTGCTGATCGCAGTAGCGCCACACCTTGTCCACGATGGGGGAAAGCGCCGCACGCGCCGCCTCCAGCGAGAAGATATCCTGAAAGAAGGTGTTTTCCGCCCCCACCGACTTGCGCACCCGGTCGGGCTGCACGCGGCGATGGTCGATGCCGCGCGCGATATTGTAGTAATAGTCGCCTGACACGCCGAAATGCTTTTGCAGAAAGGCCAGGTCCTGCGCCTTGAGATCGGCCCCGGTCAGGATGCCCAGACGGTTCATCTTCTCTTCGGTCGCCGGGCCGATGCCGTGAAAACGCCCCACCATCAGGGTTTCGACAAACTCAGGCCCCATGCGCGGCGTGATGACGTAGAGCCCGTCCGGCTTGCGATAGTCCGAGGCCATCTTGGCCAGAAACTTGTTATAGGACACGCCTGCGGAGGCCGTCAGCCCGGTCGCCAGCTTGATCCGCGCCCGGATTTCCTGCGCGATAAGGGTCGCCGAGGCGATGGCCTTATGATTGTGTGTGACATCGAGATAGGCCTCATCGAGCGACAGCGGTTCCACCAGTTCCGTATAGTCCTCGAAAATCTCGCGGATCTGTTTCGATACGGCCTTATAGGCGTCGAAGCGCGGCTTGACGAAGATCAGGTCCGGGCATTTGCGCCGCGCCGTCACCGACGGCATGGCCGAACGGATGCCGTATTTGCGCGCCTCGTAAGAGGCCGCCGCCACGACGCCGCGTTCCAGACCGCCCACGGCCACCGGCTTACCGCGCAGTTCGGGATTATCGCGTTGTTCCACTGAGGCGTAAAAGGCATCCATATCCACATGGATGATCTTGCGCAGGGGTTCGATGTTCTCGTTTTCCATGGTGCGGTTCCGCAGCGAATTTTTGTTCTGTCGCGCAATTTTTCCGAAAAGTGGTTTCCACTTTATCGGATTGCGCTTTAGAACGTAATGCGAACATAGCACAAAAAGAGAACAAATCAAGCGGCTCTAAATTTAGCGTTCCGCGTCTAAAAGCGCCGCCTTGCGCTCCACGCCCCAGCGATAACCCGACAGGCTGCCGTCGGTACGCACTACGCGGTGACAGGGGATGGCCACAGCGATCTTGTTGGCGGCACAGGCCGAGGCCACGGCGCGCACGGCGGCGGGCAGGCCCACCCGCTCAGCCAGATCGCTGTAAGAGACGCGCGTGCCGGCGGGCAGGGCCTGAAGCGCGGCCCATACCTTCTGCTGGAACAGGGTGCCGCGAATATCGAGCGGCAGGTCGAGCGCGGTTTGCGGTGCTTCGATCAGCCCGGCGACACGCGCCATGGTCTCTTCAAACGCCGCGTCGCCACCGACCAGTTCAGCCTTGGGGAAGGTGTCCTGAAGATCGCGCACCAGCCCTTCCGGCTCGTCGCCCAGAAATACAGCACAGACCCCCTTTTCACTGCGCGCCACCAGCAGCGCCCCCAGACGCGACTGCCCCACGGCGAAGCGGATCACCTCGGCCACGCCGCCTTTACGGAAAGTGCGTGGTGACATGCCCAACGCATGGGCTGTATCGGCGTAGAAGCGGCTGGGGGCATTGAAACCGGCCTCATAGATCGCCTCGGTCACGCTGCCGCTGGCTTTTAGCGCGGCGCGCATCCGGCCGCTACGATGGGCGCGGGCATAGGCCTTGGGCGTCAGACCCGTGGCGGCCTTGAACATCCGGTGAAAATGAAAGGGGCTTAAGCCAGCGCGCTGCGCCAGTGCGTCCAGCGTCGGCTCGACCTCGGCGGTTTCGATCTCGCGGCAGGCCTCGGCCACCCACTGCGCCTGACGCGCGCGCGGGCTGACCTCATCCGGTGTGCAGCGCTTGCAGGGGCGAAACCCGGCGGCTTGCGCCTCGGCCCCGCTGGTGAAAAAGCGCACATTCTCCGGCTTCGGTCGGCGCGACGGGCAGGTGCAGCGGCAATAGACGCCCGTGGTCTTCACCGCATAGACAAAATCGCCGTCTTGCGTCGCATCGCGGGTGGTCAGGGCCCGCCAGCGCGGGTCTTCGGTCAGGGCAAAGGCAGCGGTCATGGATGGTTCCTCACTCACCGGATACCTCCATTGTGACGCCAACGGCCCGTCGGCGCTTCCCGCGCCTTGCGGTTAAATTCGGGCGGTGACGATCAGTTATCACCCGAAAGGACGTAGGAGGCGACGGTGACGTATTTGCGGCCCGCCTCCTGCGCGTGCTGCACGCAATCGGACAGGGCTTCCAGCTTGCGCAGGGTCGCCAGCTTGATCAGCATGGGCAGATTGAGCCCGGCAATCACCTCGGCCTTGGTCTGTTCCATGACGGAGATGGCTAGGTTCGACGGGGTACCGCCGAACATGTCGGTCAGCAGAATCACACCGTCGCCGCTGTCATTGGCAAAGGTCGCCTTGAGGATATCCTGACGGCGCTGAGCCACGTCGTCTTCGGGCCCGATACAGATGGCCGTCACCTGATCCTGCGGTCCCACAACGTGTTCCATGGCGGATACGAACTCTTCCGCCAGACCGCCGTGGGTCACGATCACCAGTCCGATCATATAGACGTCATCCCTACACGTGACCGCCCGATTGTCCCGGAAGGGGAGTCCGGGGAGCGGCACAAGAGCCCGATTATAGACCCAATTCACTGCACTGCAAAAAGGTCTTTCGATTTAGGACGAAAATGCGACGGTGCCAAGGCCGATCCGCGGGATCACGACAGAAGACGCAGCCGGGTGAGCAGTTTGGCCACAGTGGAAGCTTCCCTTGGGTTGAGCCTCAGCGTGGGTAATTCATGACCCAATAGGGGGGTCAGCTCGGCTTCGGGCAGGCGCTCCGGCGGCGATAATTGACAGTGTACACAAAGACTTACGCGCGTGAGGGTGCGGCGGGGCTGGGGCGTGATGCCGATGCCGCGCACCTCCATGCGTCCGGCAATCGTGTCCGGGGCGCTGGCGAAAATGTGATCGCCCGAGGCCCACAGGACGGAGTAGTCATCGCTGACCAGTTGAAAACCGGCCTCAAGGGCGCGCAGGGCCAGATCGCTCTTGCCGATGCCCGATGGCCCCATCAGCAGCACGCCCCGCCACTGTCGGCGGACAGGCACGGTCAGCGACGTGGCGTGAAGGATGATTCGGGACAACTACGGGCTCCGGATAATCATCCCTCCCCAGTTTACTAGGGAGGGATAGGTATGGGTTACTGATACACGTTCGGCAGGGTGATGGTAAAGCGGGCACCGGCGACGCTGCCGTCGCTGTTCAGACGGTTCTCGGCCCAGATAAGGCCGCCCTGCGCCTCGATAATCTGACGCGAGATCGACAGGCCCAGACCCGAATTACGCCCGAAGTCCGTCCCCTTGGGCCGCGAGGTGTAGAAGCGCTGGAAGATGGTCTCCAGATTTTCCGCCGGGATACCGGGGCCGTCGTCTTCGATAACAATCTGCAACGGCCGCTTCGGGTCGGCATCGGAATAGGCGACGCAGACGCGCACCGTGCCGCCGGCGGGAGAGAAGGAGCGCGCATTGTCGATGACATTGCGGAAGACCTGCCCCAACGGCCCTTCGCGGCCCATCACCTTTGAGGCCGCCGGGGTCAGTTGCCGGTCAAGGCTAACTGCTGCCCCGTCGGGCATGTGCTGATAGAGCGAGACAATGTCTTCGAGCAGCGCCCCCACATCGACGGGTTTGGGCACATCCCTTGCCAGTTCGGCATCAAGCCGTGAGGCATTGGAGATATCGGTAATCAGCCGGTCGGCACGGCGCACATCCTGCTGGATGACCGCCATCAGGCGCGCCTTGGCCGCATCGTCCTTGACGAGGCTGAGGGTCTCCAACGCGCTGCGGATCGAGGTCAGCGGGTTCTTGATTTCGTGCGACACGTCGGCGGCGAAGCGGTCGATGTCGTCCATGCGCTTTTGCAGCGCCTCGGTCATGGATTGCAGCGAACGGGCCAGACTGCCCACCTCGTCGTGACGCGATTCGAGGTCCGGCAGGGAGAAGGTGCGTGCCTTTTGCATCCGGACCGCATCGGCCGCATCCGACAGACGATGGATCGGCCGGCTGACCAGCCAGTGCAGCAGCAGAGACGAGAAAAGGCTGACGCCCAGCGCCACAAGAATAAAGGGCAACATGGCCCAGCGCTGCGCGGCCACGATCTTGTCCACATCCCCGGCCTCAATGGTCAGAACGCCCAGTATGGCCTTGACCCGCTTGAGCGGCACGGAGACGGAAACGACCTTTTCGCCCTTTTCGTTATAGCGCACGGAGGCGACGGCTTCACCGCTCAGGGCCTGTCTGACCTCGGCCTCCAGTGCCTCGTGCGCCAGTTCCTGCTTGCGGTTACGGGCCTTGCGCCGCTCCGGGTCCGGGCCAGAGGTCTCGATCGGCGGCAGATTACGCACATCCACCTGTTCAGACACCGAATAGGAGTCGGTGATCAGGTGCCCTTTGGCGTCAAACAGACGCGCGCGTTGTTCGGCCGGGACAAAGCGCCCCAGAACCAGGACGGCGTATTGCGGCTCCAGATAAGGCTCGGGATCGCCGGCGGTGGCGACTTCGGCAATAATTTCGCCCATCGTCTCCGCTTGCGCCATCAGCGACTCCTTGCGGTTGTCGATGAGGCCCTGACGGAACTCGTTGAGCACCAGCGCACCGACGACCAGAATCAGCAGCCCGGCCAGATTCAGCAGCAGGATCAGCCGCCCCAAACGCGCCCGGAAAAAGCCGATGCGTGCGAAGAGGGGCAGAAAAAGGCGAGTTTGAGGTTCGGTGCCGGGCATCAGGCGCGTCCCTCTCCACCGCATCCGGCGCGATTCACGTCGAGCGGTATGCCTCCCCAGCCAACCGGGGAGGTCTGAGGGAGGCGGCCAGACACCATGATTTACACTTCGCGGTAGCGATAGCCTACGCCATAAAGGGTTTCGATGGAGTCAAACTCCGGATCGACCAAACGGAACTTCTTGCGCATCCGCTTGATATGGCTGTCGATGGTGCGGTCATCGACATAGACCTGATCGTCATAAGCCGCATCCATCAGGTTGTCGCGGCTTTTGACAAAACCCGGACGTTGCGCCAGAGCGTGCAGCAGCAGAAACTCGGTCACGGTCAGGCGGACCGGCTTGCTATCCCAGGTGCACTCGTGACGTGCGGCGTCCATGACCAGCTTGCCGCGCTTTAGCGATTTGGCATTCAGAGCTTCCTGCGTTTCGGGCGGCTCGCCCTGATCGACAACGCCGGCGCGGCGCAGGACGGCCTTGACCCGCTCAAGCAGCAGGCGCTGCGAGAAGGGCTTGTGCATATAGTCGTCGGCACCGAGGTTGAAACCCAGCACCTCGTCGATTTCATCGTCCTTCGAGGTCAGGATGATGACCGGCAGGTTGGAATTCATACGCAGGCGGCGCAGAACCTCCATACCATCCATGCGCGGCATTTTGACGTCGAGAATGGCGAGATCGGGCGGATCCTTTTCAAGCGCAGCCAGACCGGCCGCACCGTCATGATAGGCCTGCACCGTGTGTCCCCCGCTTTCCAGCGCCAGCGAAACGCTGGTGACAATGTTTTCGTCATCATCGACAAGGGTAATTCTGGCCATGAGCCCTCCGGTTCTCTGTCGTCTGGCGTAAACCTATAACGCCATTTACGCCAAACACTCAATTATTGACCAAATATAGGCCGCTCCGGGGTCATAATCAGGCCCCACAGCGCCTTCAACGTTAATTTAACAGGATTCGTCCACAATTCGACGCGAATGGCAGCATTTGTGACAAGCGGGTCATAAAGAGCCAATATTGACGAAACGTGTCGGGGCTTCATGGCCGGTCAAATTCACTACGAAGTTTTCTCGCGCAAAACGCCGCAATCGGGCTGGGTATTGCAGAACGCGCTCAATGACCGCGACTCCGCCATCGCTCAGGCGCGTGAGCTTCTGACCGCCCGCCGGGCCGCCGCCATTAAGGTTACCAAGGAAGTCTTTTCTGACGATACCGGCGAATTCCGCTCCTACACCTTGCTGACTGAGGGTCTGCCCGAGACTAAGAGCAAGCCCAAGGTGGTCAGCCCTACCGAACCAGTCTGCACCTCGCCGCAGGACCTTTACAGCCGCCACGCCCGCGAAACCATTGCCCGCGTGCTCGAAGACTGGTTGCGTCGTCAGGGTGCGACCGTGTTTGAGCTTCTGCACAGCCCAGTCCTGTGCGAACGGCTCGACGTTTCGACCAACGACCTGACCCACGCCATCCAGAAGATCGCCATTCCAGAGTCCGAAGAGACCGGGGCGTCGATCCATGAGATCATGCGCCGCTGGAACAACCTGTCGGACAAGGCTATCAACCGTGTCATCGGTGACGGACGCAAAAAGGTCTTCGGCGAGATCGACCTCACGGGCGACATCGCGGCTCAGGTGGCGCGCCTCGGGCAATCCCCGGAACGCGGCTATGCCTTTGGCGGCGCTGTGGCCCGACTGACGATCACAGATCGCAATGCCGGTCGCAAGCTGATGCCGCTGACGCGCATCGCAACGGCTATCGCTGGCAAGCCAGAGTTGAAATGGGCGCTCGACGTCATTGAGACGCCTCTGGTCGAACTTTTTGCACGCAAGGGCGGGCTGGCCGAAATTCTGGGGAGCGACATTACGCTCGGCCAGGGTCTGGCCTTTCTGACCCACATGGTCAGTGGCGAAGCCATTGAACGTCTGAGCGCGGTGGATAGCGCCATTGGACGCGCCCTGCCCGCTCCGCCGGCGCACCTCGAAGAGTTTGCCCGCCTGATCCGGCAGGGCCATTTCCGCGATCTGCGGCTTCAGGCCTTCCGCAATGTGCTGAGTGAACTGCGCGGCGTGAAGCGGCTGATGCCTGAAAACCCGGTCGGCGAAATCGACCTCCTGCGCGCCATGGCGCTGGCGCTCACTGCGGGCAGCCAGCAGCAGGTCGAGCGCGAGGATATTTCCGACGCTTTCATCGAACGCTCCAAGATGCTGGTGTCCAGCGCCTTTGTCGAAGGCCTGACCCGCGGGGCGCCCCACTGCCTCGAAGAGATTGAGCGCATCCTGTGGCTGTGTGAGAACGTCGTCGGCGCGGCCAACAAGAAGCAGGCGGCGCGCTGGCTGATGTCGTCGCTTACGGCGCACCGTTTCGAAACCGATCTGCGCGACCCCAAGCGGCCGGCGGGGCAACGGCTTCAGCTTCTTGCCCTGCTGCAACGACGCGTTAGCAAGGCCAGCCTTGGCGAAACCGATACCGAAGCCGCCCATGCGCGGCTGGGGCAGATCGGGGCGCAGATCGCCGGCGATATTCAGCTTATTCCCCATATCCTCAAAGGCTCCAAAACCCCGATCCAGCGCATTACCGCCCTGCTCAGCTTCGCCACCGGTCAGGCCGGGCCGCAGGGCGCGCTCAGCGAACTGGCCAAGGCCGAGGTGATGAAGCAGTTGCGCGCCCCGGATGTGCGCGCCAGCCTGATGGGGGATCCCGCTGCCCTGGGGCAGTTGAAGCCCATGCTGGTGCAGGCGGGACTGGCGGCCTGATAGCGGCGGCCCGCGGCGCTGAACACGTTTGGCCCTGGCCATGAACCCGCTCTTGCGACCATAAAGGCCCGGCGCGACAAAGAAAAAGCCCGGCGACACCGCCGGGCTCTTCCATTTGAGGGTTGAACCGCCTTACGCCGCGCGCACCTGCGTCAGGAAGCTGTTGACCTGCGCCCGCAGTTTCTCCGCCTGTTGCGCCAGTTCGGAGGAGGCATTGAGCACCTGAGACGCGCCCATGCCGGTTTCTTCGGCCATGCGGGCCACGCCGGTGATGTTTTGCGTGACTTCGCTGGTACCGATGGAGGCCTGATTGACGGCCTGCACGATTTCGCTTGTCGCCGCCCCCTGCTGTTCCACCGCCGCCGCGATGGTCGCCGAGGAGTCGTTGATGATGCGGATGGTTTGCGAGATATTTTCGATGGCACGCACCGCCTGCTCGGTGGTCGCCTGAATACCGGCGATCTGCTGGTTGATCTCGGTTGTGGCGCGCGCCGTCTGGGTGGCCAGAGTCTTCACCTCAGCAGCGACGACCGCGAAGCCCTTGCCCGCTTCACCGGCGCGTGCCGATTCGATAGTGGCGTTGAGCGCCAGCAGATTGGTCTGCGAGGCGATGCCGGAGATCATATCCACAATGCCGGTGATGCGGCCGGCAGCTTCGGACAGTTCGTTGACGATGGCAGATGTGGCCTCGGCTTCACCCACCGCCTCGCGCGCCTTGACGAGCGAATGCTGAACCTGACGGCTGATTTCAGACACCGAAGCGCCCAGCTCCTCGGCCGAACCGGCGACCGAGGTGACGTTTGTGCCGGCTTCTTCGGCCGCGGCCGATACCGATTGCGCCTGCGCTGAGGATTCCTGCGCTGACGCGGTCAGTTGTGCCGCCGTGGCCTGCATTTCCGTGGCGGCCGAAGAGACCATATCGACCACGCCGCCGATTGCCCCTTCAAAATCCGCCGCCAGCTCACGCATGGCCTGCTTGCGCTGATATTCGGAGTCTTCGCGCGCCTTCACGGCCTCGGCCTCAAGCGCCAGATTGCGGATCATGCCGTGGCGGAAGACCTCAACGGCGGAGGCCATCTGACCGATTTCGTTGCGTTCCCCCAGATTGGGCACCTTCACATCGGTCTGACCGCCGGACAGGGCGCGCATAACATCCGACATATGGGCAATGGGCACCGAGACGCTGCGGATCATCAGGAAGCCGATAATGGAAGCGAAGATGGCCGTGCCCGCCAGTGCGATCAGGATCAGCGTCGCGGCCGACTTGCCCGTGGCGATCCCCTGAGCGGCGGCCTTGTTACCTTCCTCGACCTGATAGGCGCGGTCCGCACGGATGGCGTCGCGCAGGGTGCGGGCCTGGGTCTGCATATCGTTCATGAAGAAGGTTTGCGCCGCCACCATATCGCCCGCAGCCACCAGGTCCATATAGCGCTGGCTGTTGGTGCGATAGCCGTCCATCGTGCCATAGATCTTGTCGGCAAGCGCCTGCTCGTCGCTATTGGCTACCATGGCCTTGTAGCGTTCGAGCGTCGCGTCCATCTCCTTCGACGCCTTGGCAATATTCTCGATGATTTCCGGGCGCCCGGCCTCATCGACAATGAGCAGTTGCGACTGGCGCAGCCGCATCAGTTCAAAGGTTTGCGAGGCGTCCCCCAGCGTATTGGCCGTCGGCAGCCAGTTGGACCCCAGATCGTCCACAGACCGATTGACGGCGTTTAACTGGTTGATGCTGAAAAGACCCAGCCCGACCGTTCCGAACAGGATGAGCGCGAACGCGGCGATGATACGCGCACGAATGGTAAAATTTTTAAACATTGAGCACACGGAAATAGGGGAGGAACATCAAGAGCGGATGCTTCCCAATTTTCCGCATTAATGCTGAACAGAGCGTTAACTATAGTACAAATGCGGGTTTAAAAACGAAACTTCAAAATCCGTTTCGTAAATATTGAAACGCTCTACTGACGAAAGTTCAGCTCAAGCAGAACATTATTGGGATCGGTGACAAATATCTGTCGCAAACAAATACGCGGAATATCATTGGTGGCGTAGTAAAGACCCTTGTCTTTCAGTTTTTGAATCGTCTCTTCATAGCCGTCGCATTCAAAGGCGATATGATGGATCGCCCCGGTCGGATGACCGGGAACCACCTCGCGCGGTATGGTGTTATCGGTGCCAAAACGGTTGAGGTGAATTACGGCGCGGTCACCGGAGTCGTAAAGCCAAATGCGGTCCGCCGGATCGCGCTCTGGCGCCGCGCGCGCCTCCAGATTCAGCAGTTCAGCATAGAAGGCGATGGTGCCCGCCATGTCCTGGGTTTGAATATTGAAATGATCGAGGCGTTTTACAATGGTCATGGCCCCAGCTTATCCAGCTAAGCGCAGAGGGGCAAATGCCGATTGCACATCATCAGGGGGCGGACCTATAAAAGGCCTTTGGTCACGGAGAGCCCCTCATGAAACGCACGCTGGTCGGTCTCGGCCTGATGGCCGGCTTCGCCGCTAGTGGCGCTGTGGCACAGGTTTCCGGGGGTTTAGACGGTGCGCGGATTTCGCAGGATGTGCAGGTCTTGGCCTCCGATGCCTTTGAAGGGCGCGCCCCCGGAACGGCTGGCGAAGCCAAAACCATCGCCTGGCTGAGCGAGCGCTTCAAAGCGCTGGGCCTTGAGCCTGGCGGTGAAAACGACACCTATCTTCAGACCGTGCCACTGACCCATACGCGCCTGTCGCCACCTTCGCTGCTGAGCCTGCGCACGGCGGCAGGTGTGCAGCCCCTCATCCACGAACAGGACATCTATCTGGCCACAGCCCGCCCGGTCGAGCGCCTGTCGGTCAAGGACCGGCCTCTGGTCTTTGTCGGCTATGGCGTGAAGGCCCCGGAGCGTCAGCGCGACGATTTCAAGGGCGTGGACCTCAAAGGCAAGATCGCCGTCTTCCTGATCAATGATCCGGATTTCGAAGCCGCCGCCGGTGAGCCGGTGGCCGGGCGTTTCGGTGGCCGGGCCATGACCTGGTACGGGCGCTGGGTCTATAAGTATGAGATTGCCGCGCGTCTGGGGGCCGCCGGTGCCCTGATCATCCACGAAACGCCGGGCGCGGGCTATGGCTGGAGCACGGTCACCGCCCCGCATTCCGAAGTCTTCGACGTGGTGCGCCAACCCGATGCGCTTCAGGCCGTGCCGTTTCAGGGTTGGCTGAGCGGCGCGGCGGCCGAGGACCTGTTCCGCAAGGCCGGGCTGGACCTCAAGGCGCTGCGCGTGGCGGCGCGTCGGGATGATTTCAAGCCGGTCGCCATCGGGGATGCGCGCCTGTCGATCGAGGCCGCGGTCAAGAGCGATCAGGTGCAGAGCCACAACGTCATCGCCCGCCTGCCCGGCAAGACCCGTCCGGACGAGTCGATCCTGTACGGCGCGCACTGGGACGCCTATGGCATAGGTCCGGCGGACGCGCAGGGCCGCACCATCCGCCCCGGTGCCAATGATGACGGCTTAGGGACCGCTGCCGTGCTGGAAATCGCCCGTCAGTTTGTGCAGGGACCAAGGCCTGACCGCAGCGTCGTCTTTGCGCTATGGACCGCCGAAGAACGCGGGCTGCTGGGCTCGGAAACCTATGCCAATCGCCCGACCTATCCGCTGGAAACCACGGTGGCCAATATCACGCTGGACGTGCTGCAAACGGCGGGCAAGGCAAAGGATATGGTGCTGATCGGCATGGGGCAGAACGATCTGGAAGACCGTCTGGCGACGCTGGCGGCGGCTCAGGGGCGCACCCTGACGCCCGATTCCGCCCCCGAACGCGGCCTGTTCTATCGCGCCGACCACTTTTCGGTGGCCAAGCGGGGTGTGCCGACCCTGCTGATCATGGGTCTGGGCGGCGGGGCTGATCTGATCGAAGGTGGACGCCCCGCCGGAGAGCGCTGGGTCGCCGACTATACGGCCAACTGCTATCACAAGACCTGCGATGCGTGGAGCGCCGACTGGGACCTCAGCGGCGCGGTCGAAGATATCGACCTCGCCTACCGGCTGGGGCGTGATCTGGCCCATACCCGCGACTGGCCGCAATGGAAGGCCGGTTCGGAATTCCGCCCCGTGCGCGACAAGAGCGCCGGGGTGCGGAAGTAGTTAGCCGGATAAGGCGTCAGTGCGCCTCGTCCCAGTTGTCCGCTGCCTTGGCCTCGACCTCCAGCGGCACGGAGATATCGAGCGCCGGGAGGGCTGCGTGTTTCATCACCCTGACGATCACCGCTTTGGCGGCCTCGACCTCGGCTTCGGGGGCTTCGAAGATCAGTTCGTCGTGCACCTGAAGCAGCATGGTGGTGGTCAGGCCCGCCGCTTCGAGCGCGCCCGGCATACGGATCATGGCGCGGCGGATGATGTCGGCGGCGGTGCCCTGAATAGGCGCATTGATCGCCGCGCGTTCGGCAAAGGCACGCTGGCCCGCTGACTTGGCGTGGATGTCGGGGATGTGGATGCGGCGGCCGAAGATGGTTTCGACATAGCCCGTCGCCTTCACCTGTTCCTTGGCGGCGTCCATATAGGCCTTGATGCCGGGGAAGCGCTCGAAATAGGTCTTGATGTAGCGACCGGCCTCCTGATTGTCGATGCCGAGCTGATTGCCCAGACCAAAGGCCGAAATGCCGTAGATAATGCCGAAATTGATGGCCTTGGCGCGGCGCCGCACTTCGGACGGCATGCCTTCGACCGGGACGCCGAACATTTCAGACGCCGTCAGGGCGTGGATGTCGATGCCGTCCTGAAACGCTTTTTTAAGCTGGCCGATGTCACCGATATGGGCCAGCAGGCGCAGTTCAATCTGGGAGTAGTCAGCCGAGATCAGCTTGTGGCCCGGACGCGCCACGAAGGCGGTGCGGATCTTGCGCCCTTCCAGCGTGCGGATGGGGATATTTTGCAGGTTGGGTTCGTTGGACGACAGGCGGCCCGTCGTGGTCGAAGCCAGTTGATAGGAGGTATGGATGCGGTGGGTCTGCGGATCGGCATATTCGACCAGAGCGTCCGTATAGGTACCTTTCAGCTTGGCCATCTGACGATAATCGAGCAGCAGGCGCGCCAGACGTTGCGCCTGATCGTGCGTGCCCTTATCGGCGATCTCTTCCAGCACCTTGACGTCGGTCGCCCACTGACCCGTCGCGGTCTTCTTGCCGCCGGGCAGGGCCATTTCATCGAAGAAGATGGCCCCCAGTTGCTGCGGTGAATTGAGGTTGAACGGATGGCCGGCCACGGTGTGCGCCTCGGCCTCGATCTCGCCCATACGCACGCCAAAGTCCTGCGACAGAATGCGCAGCACCTGCGGGTCGATGCGCACGCCCGCCAGTTCCATGTCCGACAGAACCGTCGGCATGGCGCGTTCCAGCGTCTCATAGACGGTCAGAAGCCGCTTTTGCGCCAGTTGCGGCTTAAGCACGTGCCACAGACGCAGCGTGATGTCGGCGTCTTCGGCGGCGTATTCGGTGGCGGGTTTCAGATCGACGAATTTGAACGATTTGGCGCTCTTGCCCGTGCCGGCGACCTGCTTGAACGGGATGGGCGTGTGGCCCAGATGCAGTTCCGACAGCTCATCCATGCCGTGCCCGTGCAGGCCGCCTTCGAGCACGTAGGAAATCAGCAGGGTGTCGTCATAGGGCGCGACGCGGATGCCGTAACGCGCAAAGACCGACAGGTCGTATTTGATATTCTGCCCCACCTTCAGCACCGTCGGGTCTTCGAGCAGCGGCTTCAGTTCGGCCAGAGCCTCGACCAGGGCGATCTGTTTCAACTCATCCCCGGACAGGGCCAGGCCACCATCGTCCGACTGGTGCGCCAGCGGGATATAGACGCCCGACCCAGGCGCGCAGCTCAGAGAAACGCCGACCAGACCCGACGCCGTGGCCGACAGCGAGTCGGTTTCCGTATCGACGGCAAACACCCCCGCCGCGCGGCATTGCGCCAGATAGGCCTTCAGCGCCTCTATGTCCTGAACACACTGATAGGCGCCATAATCGACCGGTGTCAGCAGCGCTTCGGGGGTGGCCGGGCGCGGCGCGCTCACCTGAGCCGTGGTGCCGAACAGGGGCTTGGACACGGGTGCCTTGAGGTCGCGCGGGGTGGCCTGCGCCGTTTCGAGCGTCGCCAGCGACCCGCCGACGCGACGCGCCAGAGAGGTGAACTCCATCTCGGCGAGAAACGCCCCCAGTTCGGCGGCGTTCGGGTCTTTCAGGGCAAATTCCTCGATGGGGCACGGCGGCGGCACATCGCAACGCAGGCGCACCAGCTCACGCGACATCAGTATCTGATCGCGGAAGTCGGTCAGGGCCTCTCGGCGTTTCGGCTGTTTGATCTCATGCGCGCGTTCAAGCAGCGCATCGAGCGAGCCGTATTCGAGGATAAGCTGAGCTGCGGTCTTGATGCCGATGCCGGGCGCACCGGGGACATTGTCGGTCGAATCGCCGATCAGGGCCTGCGCATCAACGACCAGCTCAGGCGGCACGCCGAACTTTTCGATCACCTGCTCGCGCCCGACATGCGTGCCCTTGACCGGATCGAGCATGGAGACGTGATCGTTGACCAGTTGCATCAGGTCCTTGTCGGACGAGATGATGGTGACTTCGAACCCCTGCTGCACGGCCAGATGGGCATAGGTACAGATCAGGTCATCGGCTTCAAAGCCCAGAAGCTCGACATTGTGGATGCCAAAGGCCTTCGTCGCCTGACGGATCAGGGGGAATTGCGGTATCAGATCTTCGGGGGGCGGCGGACGGTGCGCCTTATACTGATCATAGAGGTCGTTGCGGAAGGTGTGCGCCCCGGCGTCGAAAATCACCGCCAGATGCGACGGCGCATCGTCGCCGCGGTTCTCTTTGATGAGCTTATACAACATGTTGCAAAAGCCCGACACGGCCCCAACCGGCAGGCCATCGGACTTGCGCGTCAGGGGCGGCAGGCCGTGATAGGCGCGGAAGATATAGCCGGAACCGTCGATCAGGACGAGGCGTTTGGGGGACATGAGGGCTCGCTTCAAGAGGGGTGTGCAGGCTTCATAAAGCCATCCGCGCACGATGCCAATTCAAACCGTCAAATTGCGACAGCAGGCCAATGTTGCGCGACGCACAACAATTGCTTTGCTCTCATATACGTTGTGTGATAGACAACACCATGATTGAAAGCTTCGCTAATCGTCAGACCCATCAATTGTTTGAGGGCATCGCCGTCAAGCGCATGGATGGCAGTTTGCAAAAACAGGCACTTCGACGGTTGATCTACCTTCACGCCGCCATAAGCCTGGATGATCTGCGCGTTCCGCCGTCAAACCGGCTGGAAGCCCTGCAAGGCGACCGCAAAGGCTTCTATTCGATCCGCGTCAATGACCAATGGCGCATTGTCTTCAAATGGCAGGACGGCAAGGCCTATGAAGTCGAATTCGTGGACTATCACTGAAACAGCACAAGGCCTCTGGAAAGCACAGAAAATGACGGACTATATCGACATCGACCCGCCGGGCGTCCTGCTGAAGGAAGACTTTCTGGACGATCTGGGCATCCGCCCCGGCACGCTGGCGGCGGCCATAAAGGTGGACCGCGCGGCCATCAAAGCCATTATCGAAGGCCGCCGCGCCATCACGGCAGAAATGGCGCTGCGCCTGGGCCTGTTCCTCGGCACCAGCCCGGAGTTCTGGCTCAACCTGCAAAAGGACTACGATCTGCGCAAGGCGAAGCGCGAACGACTCGACGAGTTAAAAGCCCAGATCGAACCGCTCAAGGTGGCGTGATCACCAGCTCCCCGTATTGGGCATGCTGGCCCACGGTTCCTGCGGGGCCTTGGGTGCCCCTTTTTGTAGCAGTTCGACGCTGATGCCGTCCGGAGAGCGCACAAAGGCCATATTGCCATCGCGCGGCGGGCGGTTGATCACCACGCCCATATCCATCAGGTGCTGACAGGCAGCATAGATGTCATCGACCTCATAGGCCAGGTGCCCGAAATTGCGCCCGCCCGCATAGTCTTCGACCTTACCGTTTTCGTCGGGCCAGTTATAGGTCAGCTCGACATGCGGCGCGGCGCGGTCGCCACCATTAACGGTCGCCGTGGCCGAATCGAGCGGTGCCGCCAGAAAGACCAGCGTAAAGCGGCCCTTTTCGCTCACCGTGCGGCGCACTTCGAACAGACCCAGACCGCGACAGTAGAAATCGAGCGCCGCGTCCAGATCTTTCACACGAACCATGGTGTGAAGGTATCTCATCAGAGCACTTTCCAAAAAGTGGGACGCACTTTTTGGATGAAAAAGTGCGCTAAACAAAAAACGAAAGCGCCGATCGGATGCCCTCAGATCGGCTGGCTTTAGTGATCGCCTTCGAGGCGCGGTGCCGGGCTTTGGTACTCGTGCGCGTGGTCCTTGTGCACGAACTTGCGGTCGCAATAGCCGCACTCGACCTCACCATTGGCCCCAAGTTCCAGATAGACCAGCGGGTGACCCAGCGCGCCACCGCCGCCATTGCAGGCGACCTTGTGACCATCGACATAGATGACTTCGGGAGGAGGAACGGTGCTCATAGATATAAGGCCCAGCTAACTCAGGGAGATGAGGCCAAGCCTTACTGAAAGCCGCGCCGCGCGTCAAATGAACAAAGCCCCTCCGCCGAGGTTCAGCGAAGGGGCAGGTGGAAAAGGCGTCATTTCTGTCAGGGGTGACGCCCTTACTCGTAGCCGTGGGCCGCCTCATTGATGGTCAGGGTCGGCATACGGGTGAAATCGACCTCGACCGGCTGCGCCAGCCTGAGCTGATAGGTCCGCAGGACGTGTTCAAGGCGACGACGGGTTTCCTGCGTGGCGGCCGCATCCGCATTGAGGTTCAGCGGCGCGAGGCAGAAGTCGATAATAGCATCAGGACGGGTGTAAGCGTTCATACGGCACTCTCCTTTACTCTGCGGGTTTTACTCTGGGGGTTTTACTCTGGGGGTTTTACTCTGGGGGTTTTACTCTGCGGGCTCAGCCTGAAACTGAGCGGTTTCGGTCGAGTCCTTCAACGCGGTAGTCGAGGACTGACCATTGGTGATGGTCATGGCGATCTTGTCGAAATAGCCGGTGCCGACCTCGCGCTGGTGACGGGTAGCGGTATAGCCCGCCGCCTCATTGGCAAATTCGCGCTGCTGAAGCTCGGAATAGGCCGCCATGCCGCGGTCGCGGTAACCGGAGGCCAGCTCGAACATGCCGTTATTCAGCGAGTGGAAGCCGGCCAGGGTCACGAACTGGAACTTGTAGCCCATAGCCCCTAACTCACGCTGGAATTTGGCGATCGTCGCCTCGTCCAGCTTGGCCTTCCAATTGAAGGAGGGCGAGCAGTTATAGGCCAAGAGCTTGCCCGGATGGACCTTGTGCACGGCCTCGGCAAAGCGACGCGCGTCGTCCAGGTCCGGGTGCGAGGTTTCCCACCACAGCAGGTCGGCATATTTGGCATAGGCCAGACCGCGCGCGATGCAGTGATCGAGCCCCGTCCCGGCCTTAAGGCGGAAGAAGCCTTCCGGCGTGCGGCTGTCGCGGTCGATGAACGGGTGGTCGCGCTCGTCAATGTCCGAGGTGATCAGTTGCGCCGACTCCGCATCGGTGCGCGCCACGGTGAGGGTGGGCACGCCCATCACATCGGCCGCCAGACGCGCCGCGATCAGGTTGCGCTCATGCGCCTGGGTCGGGATCAGCACCTTGCCGCCGAGGTGGCCGCACTTCTTTTCCGAAGCCAGTTGATCCTCGAAATGCACGCCCGATGCCCCGGCCTCGATAAAGGCCTTCATGATCTCAAAACTGTTGAGCGGCCCGCCGAAACCGGCCTCGGCATCGGCGACGATGGGCGCGAACCAGTCGCGCTTGGCGCCACCTTCGGAGTGCTCGATCTGATCGGCGCGCTGAAGCGTGCGGTTGATGCGGCGGCACAGTTCCGGGGCGGCATTGGCCGGGTACAGCGACTGATCCGGATACATGGCCGAAGCGGTGTTGGCATCCGCCGCCACCTGCCAGCCGGAGAGGTAGATGGCCTTGAGCCCGGCGCGCACCATCTGCATGGCCTGATTGCCGGTGACGGCCCCCAGCGCATTGATAAAGGGCTCCTCGCGCAGGAGTCGCCACAGGCGATTGGCCCCGCGCTCGGCCAGCGTATTGTGCACAAGGACCGAACCCCGCAGCTTTTCGACCTCCTGCGGCGTGTACGGACGGGTAATGCCGTCGAAGCGCCCCTTGGGGGCATTGGGCACCAGTTGCTCGAAAGTGGTCATGACAGGGTCTCCGTATCCCGGCGCTCAGGTCGGGGGGTGGTGGGATTGAGGCTTTCGCGGTGGGCCATCAGGGCGGCCTGACGCGACAGGACGGCCGCCGCGCCGAACGAGGACGCATAGACGGCCACAAGGTCGAACGGGCTCAGGAACGGTGTAAAGTTGGGTGAATTTGTCATAATACGTCTCCTTTCCGGCGGCTTGGCCGCGCTGTTGATGGGACGATTAAGCGCCAAAAATCAGAGAAAGGGAGGGTTTGGCGGGTAAATACCGCGTCATTTGGCAAAAGGCGACCTTGTTCGCTTTGTAAATTTATGACTAAATGACCGAAACATCACCCTTGCTAAGGCCGTTATGAACATGCGCGACATCATTCAAAAGGAATGGGGCTGGCTTGGCTTCGAAGTCGATCAGGTGCTGGAGGTGAACGCCTTCGGAAATGTTCTGTTTAGCTCTATGGATGGCCAGCGCTGGAGAATATGCCCCGAAGACCTTTTGTGCGAACCTATTGCCAGTGGGGAGGCAGATTACAGGCTGTTGTTACAGGACGCGGATTTTCAGTTGGATTGGAAAATGGGATGCTTGGTCGAAATGGCACGCGACACCATTGGCGATCTGCATGAGGGCTACAGCTACTGTCTTAAGCTCTGGACACCTCTGGGCGGCGAATATGTAGCGGACAATATAGCTCAAGCCCCCACTGATGAGGTGATTGCTTCTGCGGGCCATGTCGCTTTTCAGATTAAAGCTGTACCGAATGGCGGGCAGATTCAGTTGAAGGTCGTGGACTAAGCCATGTCCGAACTTGATCGCAAACTCTTCCTGGGCGGCCGCCTCAAACGTCTGCGGCACGACCTGAACCTGACCCAGACGCGCATGGCCGAAGACCTTGGCGTGTCGCCCTCCTATCTCAACCATCTGGAGCGCAATCAGCGCCCGGTGACGGCGCAGGTGCTGCTGAAGCTGGCCTCGACCTATGATCTCGATATGCGCAGCTTCACCTCGGAGGCCGATCCGTCGGGTGAGGCCGATCTGGCCGAGGTGCTGAGCGATCCGCTGTTCAAGGACCTGCACGCACCGCGCCGCGAAATCGCCGATCTGGTCGCCGCCTCTCCCACGGTGGCCGAGGCCATGCTGCGGCTGTACCGCGCCTATAAAGAACGCAAGGTGCGTGAGGTGATCGACCTCAGCTCGGCAGAAATCCTCAATGAACACTCGCCCGCCGACTGGACGCGCGATCAGGTGCAGGCGGCCAATAACCACTTCCCGGACTTCGATGAACGCGGCGAGGCTTTGTTCGAGGCGCTGGGCGGTGATCCGCACACGCTCGAAGCCGCCGCCGAACACCGACTGCAAAGTGAATTTGGCATCGGGGTGCGCTTCATGCCGGCCTCGGTCATGCTGATCTATCAGCGGCGCTACGATCCGCACCGGCGGCGGCTGATGCTGTCGGAGACGCTGGCCCCCTCCTCGCGCGTCTTTGCCATCGTCTATCAACTGGCCCTGTCGCTATACGGCGCGGAGCTGAATGCGCGTGTCGAACGCGCCAAGGCCCCGGACCTCGCCTCGGCGCGCCTGTTCAAGATTGCGTTGCTCAACTATCTGACGGCGGCGACCCTGATGCCCTATGGCCGCTTTCACGACGCCGCCGAAGCCTGTGGCTACGATCTGGAGCTGCTGCGTGCCCCCTTCGGCGTCAGTTTTGAACAGGCGGCGCACCGCCTGACCACCCTGTCGCAGCCCGGCCGCCGCGGCGTACCCTTTTTCATGATGCGGATAGATTCCGCCGGCAATGTTTCCAAACGCTTTGCGGCGGGCAAGTTTCCCTTTTCGCGCTTTGGCGGGGCCTGCCCGCGCTGGAACCTGCATCAGGCCTTTCAGTCGCCGGGCCGCATCCTCACCCAGGTGATCGAAACCCCCGCAAGCCCGAGCGGCGAGCGGTCGCGCTATTTCACGCTGGCGCGCACGCTCGACCGGGGCCTGCGCGGCTGGGACGGCGGGGCCTATAGCGAGCAGGCGCTGGGGCTGGGCTGTGAGCTGAAATACGCCGACAAGCTGGTCTATGCGAAGGGGCTCGACCTCAGCAACCCGGCGGCTGTCGAAACCGGCCCCATGTGCCGGCTGTGCGAACGCCCCAACTGCCGCGAACGCGCCGCCCCGCCGGTGACCAAGACCCTATCCGTCGATGAGTGGATCAAGTCGGCCACGGCGTTTCCGTTTGCAGGGTAATCCTACCTCCCCGGCGTGCCGGGGAGGTGTAAGACAGGCGTTACAACCGCACCACCTTCGCGATGTGGGCCAGCGGCTCAGTGGTTTTGAGGGGGTTTCTGAGCGGGTGGACGAAGGGGCGGGCGTCGATTTCGAACACGTCGCCGGCTTGCGTCTTCACGCCATCAGCAAAGCTCGCCGTCGCCGTCCCGAAGCAGTGCACATGCACATCGCCCGGCACCCGGAACAGCTCGTACTTGAAGTGGTGGTGTTCAAGGTTCTCAAACGTGTGGGACATGTTGTCCTCACCCGAGATAAACGGCTTCTCCCAGATCACTTCATTGCCGCGCACGATCTTCGACGTGCCTTCGACGTGGCTCGGCAGCTCTCCGGTCAGGAGCTCGACACCGAGGCTTGCCGGGCGCAGCTTGGAGTGGGCCAGCCACAGATAGTTCTGCTTCTCAGTCACGTGGTCTGAGAACTCATTGGCCAGCGCAAAGCCGATGCGATAGGGCTGTGCATCCTCGCCAATGACGTAGATGCCCGCCATTTCCGGCTCCTCGCCGCCGTCCTCGGCAAAGCCCGGCGACACCAGCTCGGCCCCCGGCCCGACCAACGCATAGCCATTGCCCTTATAGAACCATTCCGGCTGCGCCCCCGCCGTGCCCGAGGCCGGCTTGCCGCCCTTCACGCCCATCAGGAACATGCGCATCGAATCGGTCAGGTTTTCTTCGCCACCCGCCTCTTTGGCCTTGGCGTGCATCTTGTCGCGGCCCTCGGCCGAGCCCAGGTGCGTCAGGCCCGTCCCGGTCAGGTGCAGGTGGGCCGGGTCCGGATGGTCGATCGGGGCCAGCACGCGGCCTTCGGACAGGGCCAGCGCAATGTCCACCCCCTCACCCAGCCCCTGCTGCGCCACCTGATCGGCAATCGAGCGTTTGGCGGCAATGGCGGCCCTGGCCAGCTCATAGGTCGTGGTCACGCCCAGAATAATCTTCGCCGAACCGTCATCTTCGGCGGCGGCCACACCACGCGTTCCGTGGGCATCGACAAACTGGATCAGGCGAAGGGTCATGCGGTCGCTCCCGATAGATCAAGCGCATCCCCCGGAAGTGTCTGGCGGTTTGGGGCAGGATGCGCGGCCATTAAGTCTTTAA
>NZ_JAQQKW010000013.1 GCF_028550395.1 Asticcacaulis currens
AGCCGTTAAATCAACATGATGCCCAATGCGAGCGCGCATGAAAGTAAAGCCAGAATGATGAACGAATCACCATCCTGGCTCATATATTTTACTGAATGATTCTTAAGTGAACCGCATTACCCCACCACCCCGCCCTTCGGGCGCGGTCCCCCTCCCCAGCAAGCTGGGGAGGTATATGGGTCTTACGCCCAGGCCTTTTGTTTCAGCCATTCTTCGGCAATCTGCACGGCATTGAGCGCCGCGCCCTTGCGCAGGTTGTCGCCGCTGACGAACAAAGTCAGGCCGTGCGCCACGGTCGGATCGCGGCGGATGCGGCCCACCTGCACCGGATCGCGCCCGGTGACGGCCAGCGGATTGGGCACGTCGGCAAGTTCGACGCCGGGGGCTTCGGCCAGCAGGGCCAGCGCCGCCTCCGGCGTCATCGGGCGCTCGAATTCGGCATTGATCGACAGGGAATGGCCCGTAAAGACCGGCACGCGCACGCAGGTCGCCGCTACCTGCAACTCAGGGATGTCAAGGATCTTGCGGCTTTCGTCGCGCAGCTTCAGTTCCTCTTCCGTATAACCGTCCTCGCCAAGCACGTAGTTGAGCGGCACGACATTATAGGCGATCGGCACGGCCCATTTGCGCACCGTTCCCAAATCGACCGCCGTCCCGTCCTGCGCCAGAGCGGCGCAGGCGTCGGCACCCGCCACGATCTGATCACGCAGGATTTCGACCCCTTCCATGCCGCCGCCGGACACGGCCTGATAGGTGCTGGCGATCAGGCGCTTCAGCCCCGCCGCCTCGTGCAGCGGCTTCAGGACCGGCATGGCCGCCATGGTCGTGCAGTTGGGATTGGCGATAATGCCCTTGGGGACGTTGCGCAGGGCGTGCGGATTGACCTCAGCCACCACCAGCGGCACGTCGGAATCGCTGCGCCAGGCCGACGAATTGTCGATGACGATGGCCCCGGCGGCGGCCACCTTTTCGGCCAGCGCCTTTGAGGTCGAACCGCCCGCCGAGAAGAAGACGATATCGAGGCCGCTATAGTCGGCGGCGGAAGCGTCCTCCACCACGATTTCACGGTCTGCGAAGGTCACCCGACTGCCGGCCGAGCGGGCCGAGGCAAACAGGCGCAGCTTGTTCAGCGGAAAGCGGCGTTCAGCCAGAATGGACAGCATCATGCCGCCGACCAGGCCGGTGGCGCCAACTATCCCCACATTGGGAAACTGCGTATAATGGGATTGATCGTTCATAGGTCACGTCTCCTGCGTCAAAAAGGTTTGGCGGGAGGCGCGAGGTGTTGGGTTTTCTGTGAAACCTGCCCCGCGCGTTCCGCGGGGCTTCGTCCAGATGCCTTGGCTTACACCGTCAGCACGACCGGACCGGCCCCGCGAAGCGGGTCGGCTTGGTAGTGGCTTTGGTGGCGGTCATCTGAAACATGAAAGCGGCTTTACCGGGAATGAGGGGTTTTGTAAACCGCTCTTATACCCCCGGTTTATGGGCGGGGTATAGGCGCAGGCCCCGTTCTTGCTTAAGACAAGCGAAACCATAAGAGGTGTCCCATCATGAAACGCATCGCTCTGGCTGTGGCCGCGCTTTCGCTGTTTGCCCTTCCCGCTTCGGCGCAAAACCCTGTGCAGATCGACCGTGCAGGCTCGGGCGCATCCTGCCCCGGCTGCAACCTGTTTCAGGCCGATTTCTCCGGCAAGACGCTGAAAGGCAAGAACTTTGCGGGAGCGCGCCTGCGTCAGGCGGACCTGTCGAGCGGCATCTATAACGGTACGACCTTTGCGGGCGGTGACCTGCGTGACCTTAACGGGTTTGGCTCGCTGTTCGGCCATGCCAATTTCGCGCGCACCAATCTGACCAATGCCAATTTCGTCGGGGCCTATCTCGAAGGGGCCAATTTTGCGGGTGCCAATCTGAGCGGCGTCAACTTCTCCGGGGCCGAGATGGCGTCGGCGCGCGGCATCACCCAGCGCATGATGGATCAGGCCTGCGGCGACAAGACGACCGTGGCACCGAAGGGTATCCGCGTTCCGGTGTGCTAAACCTATGGGGTTTGGGGCCTGCGGCCCCAAGTCTTCATATATTCAAAATAAAAGCCTGCCGGTTTCCGGCAGGCTTTTATTTTGAAAGTAAAAAGGTTTGTGGGGTCACGGACCCCACACCCCATTCACATCAGCTCACCTTGATCGGCAGTTGCGTCCGGATATGCAGTTCCTTCAACTGCTTCTCCGTCACCTCCGACGGCGCGCTCATCATCACGTCCTGCCCCTGCTGGTTCAGCGGGAAGGCGATGACCTCGCGGATCGCCGTCTGACCGGCCAGTAACATCACAATGCGGTCGATACCGGGGGCCAGACCACCGTGCGGCGGCGCGCCGTACTTGAAGGCGTTGAGCATCCCGCCAAACTGGCTTTCGACCACATCGGCCCCATAGCCCGCGATCTCAAAGGCCTTAAGCATGATCTCCTGCTTGTGGTTCCGGATCGCGCCGGAGCACAGCTCATAGCCGTTGCAGACGATGTCGTACTGATAGGCCAGAATGTCGAGCGGGTCCTTGGTGAGGAGCGCCTCCATCTCGCCCTGCGGCATGGAGAAGGGGTTGTGCGAGAAATCGACCTTCTTCTCGTCCTCATTGTACTCGAACATCGGGAAATCGACGATCCAGCAGAAGCGGAACTGATCCTCGTCCACCAGGTTGAGATCGGTGCCGACCTTGGTGCGCGCCAGACCGGCGAACTTGTAGAAGACCTTGGGGTCGCCAGCCACGAAGAAGGCCGCGTCGCCCTGCCCCAGACCCAGAGCCGTCATCAGCGCCGTGGTGGCGTCGTTGCCGAGGTTCTTGGCGATGGGGCCGCCCCACGCGCCCTGATCCTCGGACCAGAAGATGTAGCCGAGGCCCGGCTGGCCCTCGCCCTGCGCCCACGAATTCATGCGGTCGCAGAAGGCGCGCGAGCCGCCCTTGGGGGCCGGAATGGCCCACACGGCATTGGCGCTGTTTTCGAGGATACGCGCGAAGAGGCCAAAGCCGCCGCCGCGGAAATGCTCCGACACGTCCTGCATCTCGATCGGGTTGCGCAGGTCGGGCTTGTCCGAGCCGTACTTGGCGATGGACTCTTTGTAGGGGATGCGCTGGAACGGATAGCTGGACACGCGCTTGCCTTCACCGAACTCGGTAAACAGGCCGTGCATCACCGGCTCGATGGCCGCGAACACGTCTTCCTGCGTCACAAAGCTCATCTCGATATCGAGCTGATAGAATTCCAGCGAACGGTCGGCGCGCAGGTCTTCGTCACGGAAGCACGGGGCGATCTGGAAATAGCGGTCGAAACCCGACACCATCAGCAACTGCTTGAACTGCTGCGGCGCTTGCGGCAGGGCGTAGAACTTGCCCGCATGCAGACGCGACGGCACCAGGAAGTCGCGCGCCCCTTCGGGTGACGAGGCCGTCAGGATGGGGGTCTGGTATTCCAGAAAACCCTGCGCCACCATACGGTTACGGATCGACTGAATGACGCGCGAGCGCAGCACGATGTTCTTGTGCAGGGTTTCGCGACGCAGGTCGAGGAAGCGGTTTTTCAGTCGGATTTCTTCGGGATATTCGGGCTCCCCGAACACCGGCAGCGGCAGCTCGGCGGCTTCGGACAGCACTTCGATATCCGACACCACGACTTCGATAGCCCCGGTCGGCAGGTTGGGATTGACAGTCGCCTCATCCCGCGCCACCACCTTGCCATCGACGCGGATAACGCTTTCAGCGCGCAAGCGTTCAACCTTGGCAAAGCCCGCGCTGTCCGGATTGAACACCAGTTGCGTCAGGCCGTAATGGTCGCGCAGATCGATGAACAACAGGCCGCCGTGGTCGCGCTTGCGGTGAATCCAGCCCGACACGCGCACCTCGGCGCCGGCGTCGGTGGCGCGCAGCGCGCCGCAGGTATGGGTACGGTAACTATGCATTGTGAGTCTCTGAATCCGGCTCAAAAAACGGTTGGGGGCTAGGGCACATGACAGGGGCGGATTGTCAAGACTTGTGTCCGGACTCCCGGCAAAAAGCCGCCCCCGAATTTCATTTTATTTTGCAAGTGAGATGTTTTTTTGGATTTTAACCTCGGATGCACACGGATGATCGCCTGCGGCGATTGCACGGATAGTCAGACCCACACGCCTTGATCTGCTCGGGCCTTCCGTGTCTATCCGTAGTAGCTTTTCCCCAGATTAGTCCCCGAAACGACCCAAAGCCATAATGCGCCTGCCGATTGCCTTCTGCGCCCCATCTTCCTAAGTTAAGCGCATGGCGCATCAGTACCCGCTCGACCTGTCCCTGCCTGCCCCCTATGCGGCGGCGAACTTTGTCGTCTCCGACGCCAATCGCGCCCTGTTCGACCTTCTGAGGCCGCCCGCCGAATGGCTGAACCCGCATCTGGTGCTGACCGGACCAGCCGGCACCGGCAAGACCCACGCCGGCCATGTGTTTGCTGAAACGCACGGGGCGCACTGGCTGAGCCCCGGCGTGCCCGTACCCGACACCGCCACCCGGTTCGTGGTTGATGAGGCCGAAAATTTCGATCAGGAGGTCCTGTTCCACCTTTATAACCGCACGGCGGCGAACGGCCGCCTGTTGCTGCTGTCACGGCTGCACCCGGCGCAATGGACCATCCGTGTGCCCGATTTCGAGTCGCGGCTGAAGGCCATGCGCGTCGTCGATATGCCGGAACCGGACGATAGCCTGCTGAAAAGCGTGCTGAAGAAGCTGTTTGAAGCGCGCGTCATCACGCCATCCGACGACGTGCTGGAATATCTCAGCCGCCGCATGGAGCGCTCCGTGGCACACGCCCAAAAAATTGTCACGGGTCTTGAGGCATATGCCAATGGCCGCGCCTTTACCCGGTCTCTGGCCCGTCAATTTATCGAGACGAGTGAAAATATGACTTGGTTCGACGATTGGGATGAGATTTAGTTGGGCCAAAGCGCATAATAAAAAGGATTCTGAACCGCTATGCCCGCCTCCGAAACCGTCAATGACATCATCCGCACGAACGCGCCGGCGGCGGCTGAGCCTCAGCCAGAGTCTCAAATTGACCTGACCTCGGACGAGGCGCTGGGCGATGCGCTCTATATCAACCGCGAACTGTCGTGGCTGGCTTTCAACAAGCGGGTGATCGAAGAGGCCGAAAATCCGCGCCACCCGTTGCTGGAGCGGCTGCGCTTCCTGTCGATTTCGGCCAACAATCTCGATGAATTCTACATGGTGCGCGTCGCCGGTCTTCAGGGTCAGGTGCGCGAAGGCGTGCGTATCCTGTCCGAAGACGGCCACACCCCGGCCGAACAGCTTGAGGCCGTCAACAAGGTCGCTCAGGCCCTGATGAACAAGCAGCAGACCATCTGGTCCAAGCTGAAGGCCGAGCTTTCGGCCAATGGCCTGATCCTGCTGGATCACAAGGAGGTCACCAAGACCGACACGGCGTGGCTGGAAAAGCGCTTCCATGAGCAGCTTTTCCCCGTGCTGACGCCGCTCGCCATCGACCCGGCGCACCCCTTCCCCTTCATACCCAATCTTGGCTTCTGTATCGCGCTGAAACTGCAACGCCGGGCCGATGCCAAGGTGCTCTACGCGCTGGTGCCCATCCCCACGGGCGTGCGTCGCTTCTGGGAGATTGGCGGCAATTCGCGCGGTCAGAACACGCGGCGCAAATTCGTCACGCTGGAGGGCATGGTGGTCATGTTCGCCCAGCAGATCTTCCCCGGCTTCGATATTCTGGGCAAAGGCGTCTTCCGCATCATCCGCGACTCGGACATCGAAATCGAGGAAGAGGCCGAAGACCTGGTGCGTGAGTTCGAGGCCCTGCTGAAGCAGCGCCGCCTCGGTTCGGTGGTGCGCGTCAAGTTCGGCGCCTCCATGCCCGAAGACCTGCGCGAATTCATCATCGAGCAGTTGCACGCCCAGCCGCAGGACGTGACCATTGTCGATGGCATTCTGGGCATGTCCGAGCTGTCGCAGCTTATCCCGCCCGACCGTAACGACCTGAAATTCAAGCCCTACACGCCGCGCTTCCCGGAACGCATCCGCGACAATGCCGGGGACATCTTCTCGGCCATCCGCGAAAAGGACATTCTGGTCCACCACCCGTTTGAAAGTTTCGACGCTGTGGTGCAGTTCCTGCGGCAGGCGGCGCGCGACCCCAACGTCATCGCCATCAAACAGACGCTTTACCGCACCTCAAAGGACTCGCCCATCGTCGCGGCCCTCATCGAAGCCGCCGAGCAGGGCAAGAACGTCACGGCGCTGGTCGAAATCAAGGCGCGCTTTGACGAAGAGGCCAATCTGCGCTGGGCCCGCGCCATGGAACGCGCGGGCGTGCACGTCGTCTATGGCTTTGTGGAGTACAAGACCCACGCCAAGCTGAGCGTCGTGGCGCGCCGCGAAGGCGAGGCCCTGCGCACCTATTGCCACTTCGGCACCGGCAACTATCACCCGGTGACGGCCAAGGTCTATACGGACCTGAGCCTGTTTACCGCCGACCCGGCGCTGGGGCGCGACGCCATGCGCGTCTTCAACTTCATCACCGGCTATGCCCGCCCGGACGTGATGGAAAAGCTCTACTTTTCGCCCGTGACGCTGAAGCAGGGGCTGATCTATCTGATCGAACAGGAAATCGCCAATGCCCGCGCCGGCAAGCCCGCGCAAATCTGGGCCAAGATGAATTCGCTGGTCGATCCGGTGATCATCCGCAAGCTCTATCAGGCCTCGCAGGCCGGGGTGCAGATCGACCTCGTCATCCGCGGCATCTGCTGCCTGCGTCCGGGCGTGGCGGGCTATTCGGACAATATCCGCGTCAAGTCGATCGTCGGGCGCTTCTTGGAGCACACGCGCATCGTCTGCTTTGCCAACGGCCACGCCCTGCCGTCGGATCAGGCCCGCGTCTTCATCTCCTCCGCCGACTGGATGAGCCGCAATCTGGACCGCCGTGTCGAGACCCTGATCCCGGTGGACAATCCCACCGTCCACCGTCAGGTGCTAGATCAGATCATGGTCGCCAACCTCAATGACGAGGCGCAGTCGTGGAACCTGTCGTCAGACGGCACCTATACGCGCTTTGATACGACCGGCCTCGATGCGCCCTTCTCCGCCCACGAATACTTCATGACAAACCCGTCGCTGTCCGGTAGAGGTCGCGGCGTCAAGGATCTCCCCCAAGCGTTTGATCATGTCGGTGCCCGAAAGTAGCTTTGCCCCCCTTCCCGCCGCGACGGCCCTGCCCGCCGCCTACTACACGGCCGTCATCGACATCGGGTCCAACTCGGTGCGTCTGGTCATCTATCGCGTCGAGGGTCGCTCGATCTGGCCGGTGCACAATGAGAAGGTGCTGGCCGGGCTGGGGCGTGAACTGATGAGCAGCGGCCGCCTGAGCCCGTCGGGCTGCCGTGACACGCTGATCGCGCTGAAACGCTTTCGCTTTATCGTTGATTCCTACCCCCTGTCGCAGGTGCACGCCGTGGCGACCGCTGCCATCCGTGAGGCCGAAGACGGCCCGGACATGGTGCAAACTATTGAGGCCGAAACGGGCTTCAAGGTGCGCGTCCTCAGCGGGGCCGAAGAGGCCTATTACTCGGCGCTGGGCGTGCTGTGCGGCCATGATGATGCGGTCGGCGTGGTGGGCGACCTCGGCGGCTCGAGCCTTGAACTGATTGATCTGCAAGGTGAAAACGCCTTCAAAGGCATTACCCTGCCCCTGGGGCCGTTTGCGCTGGGGGCTCCAGCGGCGGTCGATATCGACAAGACCCTGACGCGCATCCGTGAGGTTCTGACGCCGCACAAGGATCGCTTTCAGTTTGCAACCTTTCATGCAGTCGGCGGTGCGTGGCGCAACCTCGCCATCATCTGGATGCAGAAGGCCAACTATCCGCTTCAGATCGTTCAGCAATTTGAGCTGCCCGCGCGCGAAGCCCTCAATATCTGCCGCCTGATCGCTACCCAGTCGCCCGCCTCGCTGGAACGCATCCGCGGCGTCACCAAGCGGCGCATGGAGCATCTGGCCTATGCGGCTCTGGTGCTTCAGGCCCTGATCGAAACCTTCGGCTTCGACACCATCAACTTCTCGGCCAACGGTCTGCGCGAAGGCGTCCTGTTTGAACAACTGCCGAAGGCCGTACAAAAGCGCGACCCGCTGATCGAAGGCTGCGCTGCTCTGGGGGCGCGTCAGGGCATCAGCAACGATATGGGGCCGGCTCTGGCCCAGTGGGTATGCGATTTCTACGATACCACCTCCGGCATCGACATACCGGATGTGCGTCTGATCCGCGCGGCCTCCAAGTTGGCCGACATGGGCGCGCTGCTGCACCCCGACCACCGCGCCGACCTCGTCTGCGATCAGGTGCTGCGTGCCCCCATTCCGGGGCAGAACCACGCCGAGCGCGTCTTCCTCGCCTCGACCCTGTTCACCCGCTATTCCGGCGACGCCTATACCAAGGAGCCGGTGCTGATCAGCCGTATTCTAGGCGATGACGGGCTTGAGCGGGCCACACGGCTGGGTCTGGCCCTGCGGCTGGGCTGCGACCTTTCGGCCAAGTCGGGCGCCCTGCTCAGCCACGCCCACCTGACGCAGCAGGGCCGCGATCTGGTGCTGGAGGCCAAGAGCGGCTGGGAAGACCTGCTCCTGGGCGAACAGACCCGCAAACGCGCCAAGGCGCTGGCCAATGCGCTGAAACTCAACCTGAAAATGGGAAGTTATTGAGGTCTGCCCCTCTCCTCCCTGTTGCGCAGCAATGGGGAGGTGCCGAGCTTGCGAGGCGGAGGGGGATGACACGGAAAAAGGCCGGGGACGCGATTCCCGGCCTTATCTGATTTCAAGGGGCCGCGCGCGTAACCGACGAAGGCGCAATCCCCCTCCGTCAGTCTGCTTCGCAGCCTGCCACCTCCCCATGCCTTCGGCACAGGGAGGCGATTTTGACTTACTTACCGGTCAGTTCTTTCACCAGCGCCTTCTGGTCATAGACCTTGTCCAGCGCTTCAAGGATGGCGGTCGAGGCCACGGTGACGGTGCGGTTGATCGTACCGTCGTAGTAGTACGCACCACCCAGAGAATGGATATTGCCGTCAAAGGCCGCGCCCACGACTTCGGCCTTGGCATTGATCACCGGCGAGCCGGAATTGCCGCCGATGATGTCGTTGGTCGAGGAGAAGTTATAGACGATCTTCGGGTCGATCTTGCCCTTGGCGGCGGCAAACTTCGGCGACAGCTCATAGGGGTCGTTGCCCGTGGCACGGTCATAAAGGCCCGCGAACTGCGTAAAGGCCGGCACGGTCTGACCGCGATAGGTCCAGCCCGTCACCTTGCCATAGGACAGGCGCAGCGAGAAGGTCGCGTCCGGATAGGTCGAGTTGCCGTAGGCCTTGAAGCGGATCTTGGCGACCTTTTCGGCGGCGATGCGCGTCGGGCCCGAAACCCTGGCTTCGTATTCCTTGCGTAGCGCCAGAGCCTGATCGTCGATTTTCAGCGCATACTGAATCATCGGGTCATCAGAGGCCTGAATGGCCGCCAGACCACCCTCCCACAGGGCCTTGCGCACCGCCGGATCACCCAGCTTCGTGCCTTCGATCAGGCGCTTCGACAGGCCTTCGGGCGATTCCTTGCCCAGCATCAACTGGGTGATGGCGTTATCGGTGGTCAGATATTCGCGCGCCTTGAGCAGGCGGAATTCGAGGAAGATGCGCTCATGCGCCGGGATGATGTTCGCCTTATCCAGAAGGCGCTTTTCCACCAGCGGCAGGCGCGTATCGGCAAATTCCGGCAGGCGCTCGGCCGACGGCTTGGCGCGCTCCCTGGCGGCACGCACCAGGGTGCGGGCATAGGAGAAGAGGCTCGACGAATTGAGCGACGAGTCGAGGAAATAGTAGGGCAGATAGAGGTCCTTGGCCGCCACCTGAACCGCCGACAGATCGGCCCACGGATCGCCATAGAGCGCCTTGTCCTCCGCGCTCATACCCGCCTTCAGGGCGACTTCCTCGGCGCGCTTGGCCTCCATGACCTTGGGGTCCTGAAGCGCCAGTTGCTGACCATAGAAGACCTTGAAGCCGTTTTCGAGGCTGGTCAGGGTATCGACGGTGATCTTCTTGTTGGCCTCAGATTCGGCGCCAAACTGGATCAGGCGGCCGCGCAGTTCCGAGCGCATCAGTTGCTGGGTCGGAATGGTCACATCGCGCAGGGTTTCAAGCTGAGAGACGGTCAACAGACGGCTGGTCGAACCGGGGTTACCCGCCACCAGCACCAGCTCGTTTTCCTTGGGCGCCGTCGTGGCGAATTTGAGGTGCTGCGGCGTCTTCACCGGCTGACCATTCTCGTACAGGCGCAGGAAGCCGGAATCGAGGTTGTAGCGCGGGAAGTTGAAATTGTCGGGGTCACCGCCAAAGAAGGCGGCCTTATATTCCGGATAGAAGACCAGACGCACATCGGTGTAGCGACGGTACTTATAGAGCTTGTACTCGCCGCCCTGATAGAAGCTGATCACCTGACAACGGATCGTCTTGTCGTCGCCGCACCCGGCCTTTTCCAGCTCAGCCGACTTGACGTTCTGCGCCTTGACGAAATCGCCGCCGGTCAGGCCCTTGGTGGCGGCATTGATGTCCTTGGTCACGTCGGTGATCGACAAAAGGATTTCCGCCGTCTGACCGGGGCAGGTCTTTTCCTCGGTTCGCGCCTTGGTCACGAAGCCGTCACTGACGTAATCCGTCTGCGGCGTAGACAGGTCCTGCGCACAGGCAATCACGCAGTGGGCATTGGTCAGCACCAGACCGTCCGGCGACACCACTGAGGCCGAGCAGCCCGACAGGCGCACCGCCGCGGCCTGCACCTTGTCCATCCACGCCTTATCGAGCGTCACACCGTATGTCTCCTTGACCTTGGCGGAGGGGAAGTTGTCGAAGGTCCACATGCCTTCGTCGGCCAGAGCCGTACCCGGCGCGGCAGGAGCCATGACGGCGGCCAGCGCAAAGGCGGCCCCGTAGGTAAGGACGGATTTCAGCGACATGCGAGCGCATCCTGTGTAAATTTATAACAGGCTGCGGACTTTACATGAGCGCCTTTGTTGCGCAAGAAACCTTAACAGCGGCCGGATTACATTTTTGTTAGAATATCGCGCACGGCGGCGGGATAGAGCCGGTGTTCCTCTGTCAGCACCCGCGCCGCCAGCGTATCGGGCGTATCGCCCTCAAGGATCGGCACGCGGGCCTGAGCGATCAAGGCCCCCTCGTCCACCCCGGCGGACACCCAGTGGATGCTGCACCCGGCCTCGGCATCCCCGGCGTCTATGGCGCGTTCGTGGGTGTGCAGGCCCTTGTATTTCGGCAGCAATGACGGGTGAATATTGATCATCCGTCCCTCCCACTGCGTCACCAGCCACGGCGTCAGGATACGCATATAGCCGGCCAGACAGATGAATTCGACGCCACGTGCCCGCAACTCAGCGTCGATGGCGCGCTCATGCGCCTCGCGGTCCTTGCCGAAGGGCTTGTGATCAACGGCCAGCGCCTCGATGCCTTGCGACGCGGCCCACTCAAGCCCGGCGGCGGCAGGATCGTTGGACACCACCACGACACATTCGGCCGGAAAGTCCGGGGCTTTGGCAGCTTCGACAAGGGCCATCATATTGGACCCCCGTCCGGAGATGAAAATGGCGATTCTGGTTTTGTGCGTCATGCAGTCCTCCTACTCCCCCAACCTGTTTGGGGGAGGTGGCATCCGCGGAGCGGATGACGGAGGGGGGCTCGGATAAGCACCAACAACGCAGTGCTTTCGCAGCTTGCGCTGCCCCCCACCACCGCATCTCGCCGCATACATGCGGCATCGTGCGGTCCCAACGCTGACGAAAGCTATACTTTCGCTGGCGCTATACCCCAGCAAGCTGGGGAGGTGTATGCCTATTCCGCGACCAACTGGCCGCAAATAAAGGCGTCTTCGCCCGCATTGAGCAGCGCCGCCAGCACCGCGTCGGCATTGTGCGGCTTCACATAGAGCACGAAGCCAACACCACAGTTAAAGGTGCGTAGCATTTCGTGTGTGTCGATATTGCCCGTCTGCATCAGCCACTGGAAGACCGGCGGGAAGGTCCAGCCGTCGAAATCGAACTCGGCCTTCAGACCCTCGGCAATGGCGCGGCCGGGGTTTTCGATCAGGCCGCCGCCCGTGATATGCGCCCCGCCGGTAACCAGACCCGCCTTCATCAGCGGCAGAACCGACGAAATATAGATGCGCGTCGGCTCCAGCAGGGCCTGAGCCAGCGATTTTTCGGTGGCAAACGGCGCATCGTCGGCCCAGCTCAGGCCCGAGCGCTCCACCACCTTGCGGATCAGCGAATAGCCGTTGGAGTGCGGCCCCGACGAGCCCAGAGCGATGATCAGATCGCCCGCCGCCTGTGCCTCCAGCTTCGGCAGCACCTTGTCGCGGTTGACCGCGCCGACGCTGAACCCGGCCAGATCGTAGTCTTCGCCCTCGTACATGCCGGGCATTTCGGCGGTTTCGCCGCCCACCAGCGCGCAGCCCGCGCGCTTGCAGCCTTCGGCAATGCCGGCCACGACGCGGCGCGCCGTATCGACGTCCAGCTTCGACGTCGCGTAATAGTCGAGGAACATCAGGGGCTCCGCCCCTTGCGCCAGCAGATCGTTGACGCACATGGCCACCAGGTCGATACCCACCGTGTCGTGGCGGTTGGTGTCGATGGCGATACGCAGCTTGGTGCCCACGCCGTCCGTCGTCGTGACGATCAGCGGGTCGTCATAGCCCGCGGCCTTCAGATCGAACAGGGCACCGAACCCGCCCAGGCTGGCCTCGGCACCGGGGCGGCGCGTGGCCTTGGCCAGCGGTTTGATGGCGTCCACAAGCGCTTCGCCCGCGTCGATATCGACGCCGGACTGGGCATAGGTAAGGCCGTTGGATTGGGGCTCGGTCATAAAAGCTAACCTTAAGTGTGCGCGCCGGAAAGCGATTTGAGGGTGATTTGCGCGCTCTATAACCGGCTTGACGCTTTTCGTCCCGCAAAAACTTGCTATAGCTATTCGCAAAATCGTCAAATCGTGCGCCGGATTGCCGCCGTGCGGTCTTCCCTCTTCATCGCCGTGGAAAAAGACGGGCATCCCCGTCGCACTTCACGCACAAAGTCGTCTTTATGCCCACCATCACCACGACCGCCGCCCTCACCGACTTCTGCGCCAAAATCGCCAGTGCCCCGTTCATCACCGTCGATACGGAGTTCATGCGCGAAACCACCTACTGGCCCAAGCTGTGCCTGATACAGGCGGCTTCGGAAGACCACGCGGGCATTATCGACCCCCTGTCCCCTGACCTCGATCTTCAGCCGTTTCTGGACCTGCTGACCGATCCGGCCATCCTCAAGGTTTTCCACGCCTGCCGTCAGGACGTGGAAATCTTCAACAATCTGGGGGCCATGCCCGCCCCGGTCTTCGACACGCAGGTCGCGGCCATGGCGGCGGGCTTCGGCGATCAGGTGGCCTACGATTCGCTGGTCCGTCAGGTGATCAAGGTCGATATCGACAAGGGCTCGCGCTTCACCGACTGGTCGCGCCGCCCCCTGTCCGAGCAGCAATTGCAGTACGCGCTGGGCGATGTGACGCATCTGGCCAAGCTCTATCCGAAGCTGGTCGAAAAGCTGAAAGCCCAGAACCGCTACGAATGGGTCGCCGCCGAAATGGCCGATCTGACCGATCCGAAGCTTTATAACACCTCGCCGGACGACGCCTGGAAGCGCCTGCGTCCGCGCAAGCCCTCGCTCAAATACATGGCGGTGTTCAAGGAGGTCGCGGCGTGGCGCGAGCGCGTGGCGCAGGAGCGCGATCAGCCGCGCGGCCGCATCCTCAAGGACGAGGGCGTGGACGAAATCGCCACCCAACTGCCCACCGATGCGGCGGCCTTTGACCGCCTGCGTTCGACCCCCAAGGGCTTCGGGGCGTCCAAATTCGGCATCGAACTGTGCGAGGTGATCCAGACGGCTCTGGCCGAGCCGGAAAAGTACGCGCCTAAGGTCGATAAGGCCCCGCCGCCGGTGCAGGTCCCGGCCAGCGTGGTGGAACTTCTGAAGGTGCTGCTGCGCGTGCGCTGCGAAGACGAAGGTGTGGCCCCGAAACTGATCGCCTCCGTGGCCGATCTGGAAAAGATCGCACTGGATGACAAGGCCAATGTCCCGGCGCTCGAAGGCTGGCGGCGCAAGGTGTTCGGCGACGACGCCATCAAGCTGAAAAAGGGCGAACTGGCGCTGGTGCTCAACGGCACCCGCGTCGAGGTGGTTGAACTGGATTAGGGTCGCGGCCAAAGGATTTAGCCACGAAAAACACGAAAATCACGAACAACGCGGTCAACCTTGGGCGCGCAGCCTTTTTATGCTTTTCGTGTTTTTCGTGGCTAGAGCGAAATGACTTAGGTGGAAACGCCATTTCGCTCTAAATTTTTGTTTTGTCGCGATGTTCTTACGGAAAACCGCTCACACTTTTCCGCACATCGCTCTAATAAAAAACCCCGCCGGGCGTACCTGCGGGGTTTTTAAGTTTCGGCAATAGGCCTCAGATTAACCGACGATTTCGGCTTCCGAGAAGAACTGCGCGATTTCGATGGCAGCGTTTTCGTCGGAGTCCGAACCGTGCGCGGTGTTTTCACCGATCGACAGGGCGAACAGCTTGCGGACGGTGCCTTCGGCGGCCTGTTCCGGGTTGGTGGCGCCCAGCACTTCACGGTACTTGGCGACGGCGTTTTCGCCTTCCAGAACCTGAACGACGACCGGCGCGGCCGTCATTTGCTCAACCAGTTCGCCGAAGAAGGGGCGCTCCTTGTGGACGCCGTAAAAGCGCTCGGCCTGAGCCTTGGTGAAGTGAACGCGCTTTTGAGCGACGATGCGCAGGCCGGCGGCCTCGATCACGGCGTTGACGGCGCCGGTGATGTTGCGGCGGGTAGCGTCGGGCTTCAGGATGGAGAAGGTACGGGACATGGGAAATCCGTTTTGTCTTGCGTTTAGGTTGGGGCGGCTTATAGCGAGGCCGACGGCTTACGCCAACCGCTTTTTTACGACGTTTTTTACAGTCTCATGCTTCAGATCACCAACCTGACCTACGACGCCTATGGCCGTCGCTTCTTTGATGGCGCCAGCCTGACCCTGACGCCGGGAACCAAGGCCGGTCTGGTGGGGCTGAATGGCGTCGGCAAATCCACCCTGTTCGGGCTGATATTGGGTAAGTCGCAGCCCGGCGGCGGCGAAATCACCACGCCCAAGGGCTGGCGCGTGGCCAGTGTCGATCAGGAAATCGCCGCCTCACCGCAGCACCTGATCGACGCGGTTCTGGCCATCGACACGCGCCGCGCCAGTCTTCTGAAGGCGCTGGAAACCGCCGATCCGATGCAGCAGGCGGAAATCCACCACGACCTCTACGCCATCGGCGCGGACCGTGCGCCGTCGCGCGCTGCGGAAATCCTCAGTGGTCTGGGTTTTTCCAATGCCGACCTGACGCGGCCCATCTCGGATTTTTCCGGTGGCTGGCGGATGCGGGCAGCTTTGGCCGGGGCGTTGCTTGCCGAGCCCGATCTGCTGCTGCTCGATGAGCCGACCAACTATCTCGACCTCGAAGGGGCCCTGTGGCTGGAAGCCAAGCTGAAACGCTACCCCAATGCCGCCCTGATGATCTCGCACGACCGCGACCTGCTCAACGAGTCGGTCGATGCCATCGTGCACGTGGTCGGGCAAAGGCTCGACTATTACAGCGGCAATTACGACACTTTCGAGCGGATGCGCGCCGAAAAGGCTCGACTCAACGCCGCCAATGCCGCCAAGCAGGAGGCCGAACGCGCCCACCTTCAAGCCTTTGTCGATCGGTTCAGGGCCAAGGCATCGAAGGCCTCGCAGGCCCAGTCGCGCATGAAGAAGCTGGAAAAGCTGCCGCCGATTGCCGCCAATATTCAGGACCGCGTCGCGCCCTTCCGCCTGCCCTCGCCTGAAAAGGAACTGGCCCCGCCGATCCTGCGTCTGGACGACGCCAGCGTCGGTTATGGGGATACGGTCATCCTTCGGAACATCAACATCCGGCTCGATCCCGATGATCGGATTGGGGTTCTGGGGGTCAACGGGGCCGGTAAATCGACCTTTGCCAAGCTGCTGGCCGGAGCCCTGACCGAAATGCACGGCACGCAGTGGCGCGACCGCCGTATGACCGTCGCCTGGTTCCATCAGCATCAGATCGAGGCCATGGACCCGGAGGACACGCCTCTGGAGATGATGCGCCGCGCCCGTCCGGATGAGACCGAATCCAAGCGCCGCGGGCGTCTGGGCAGCTTCGGCATGACGGTCGAAAAGGTCGAAACCAAGGTGAAGGACCTGTCAGGCGGTGAGCGCGCGCGCCTCCTGCTCAACATGGTGGCCATGGACGGCCCGCACCTGCTGATCCTCGATGAGCCGACCAACCACCTTGATATCGACTCGCGCCGCGCCCTGCTCGATGCGCTGAACGATTATGAAGGCGCGGTACTGATCATCACCCACGACCGCTCGCTGGTCGAACTGGTGGCGGACAAGCTGTGGCTGGTCAATGACGGGACGGTGAAGACCTATACCGGCACGATGGACGACTATGCCAAGCTGGTGGTCGAACGCGCCAAGACGGCGACGCGCGAGGAAGCGCAGGCCGCCGCCAAGGACAAGCCGGCCAGCGTCAATACCAAGGAGGCGCGCAAGGCCGCCGCCGCCGCCCGTAACGCCATCGCGCCGCTGAAGAAAAAGGCCGATGATCTTGAGCGTCAGATTGAGACCTTGGGCAACAAGATCAAGATGATCGACCTGAAACTTTCGGACCCGGACATCTATGTGAAGGCCCCGGCCGAGGCTGTCAGGCTCGGCAAGGAAAAGGCCAAGCTGGAAGACGATCTGGTGAAGATGGAAGGCGACTGGATGGACGCCGCCGAAGTCTATGAGACGGCCAAAACCGAGGCGGGGCTTTAATCTCCTCCCTGGGCGAAGCGTGGGGAGGTGCCGAGCAAGCGAAGCGCGTCGAGGCGGAGGGGGATCACTCGGTTTCACCCACGGACACGACGTTTGTAGTCCGTAGCCTCTTCGCTGGCTCATCTGGCAGAGTCGCCCCCCTCCACCACTTCGTGGTCCCCCTCCCCGCGCTTCGCGCAGGGAGGAGAGAAGTCCGCAAATTGCGTGATTTGCGACGAACTAGGCGCCCAAAGACCGCGATTTGCCTAGAGCATTCGTCGGCTAAGTTGAGCCGCCGAATGGCTCTAAGTTTTTGTGTGGTCGCGCAATTTTTCCGAAAAGTGGTATCCACTTTATCGGATTGCGCTCTAGCCGCAGGTGACCGACTTGATGATCCCCGTCTCCGTATCGAAAATAATCGTCTGACGGTCCGAGCGGAAGTCCATCGTCGCCGCGCAGGTCGAGCACAGAACACGGCGCTTCGAAGGCTCCAGCGGCACCGGGATCTGGGTGCGCGGCTTGCCGATCAGATATTGCAGGTCGGTGGCCCCGCAACGATCCGTATCGACCGGCTTCATTTCCGGCGGCTTTTGCGGTGTGGGGCGCGATACCGGCGGCGGCGGCGGTGAAGGCGGTGGCGGGGCCGGCGTCGAACAGGCCGCCAACAGCAACAGGGCCGAACCGGCCGCGATCTTTTTCATCATTGGACCTTCTCCCAACGACCTTCGTCGTTTTGTTTCCAGTAGGCCAGATCGAGATTTTGGGCCTTCAGCGTCTTCCACTGGGCGCGCGCCCAGTTCAGATGCGTGTCGTCGTGCCCCTCGAACAGGATCAGACATCTCTGATAGGGCGACAGTTCGGGCAAATTCATGGCCGACACCGAGAACAGCACCTCAGCCCCGTTAGCATTGCCCCCGCTGTCCCCCAGAAGGACCGGCTGACGCGCGGCCTGCGGCTCGCCTTCCAGCCCATGCGGCAGGAAGGCCTCCTCACGATAGGCCCACAGATGCTGATCCAGCCCCTCCAGCGTCTCGCCCGCCGCCCCGAGCACATAGGCCTTCCAGCCTTTCTGCAGGGTCTTTTCCAACAGGTCCGGCAAGGCGGCCTTCAGCGGCGTGCGTTCGAGATGATAGAACCAGACCTGAGTCATGGTATCCCTTCTTGTCAGAGGGGGCGTGCCTTACTGCTCGTAATAGGCCTCAACCAGCGCATTGAGCGTGCGCACGCCAAAGCCGGTGCCGCCTTCCGGCACGGTGGTCAGGCGCTGCTCATTGGTCCAGGCGGTCGGGGCGATGTCGATATGCGCCCACGGCACCTCATTGACGAAACGCTGAAGGAACAGGGCCGCCGTGATCGAACCCGCCGGACGCCCGCCAATATTGCGGATGTCGGCGATTTTGGAGTCGATCTGCTTTTCGTACTGCGGCGGCAGCGGCATACGCCAGGTGTTTTCCGACACCGACTTCGATGCGTTCGCCAGCTTGTCGGCCAGATCGTCATTGTTGGAGAAGACGCCGGCATAGTCCATGCCCAGAGAAATGATCATGGCCCCGGTCAGGGTGGCCAGATCAATCATGAACTGCGGCTTGAAGCGTTCCTGACAGTACCACAGGGCGTCGGCCAGAACGAGGCGGCCTTCGGCGTCGGTATTGATAACCTCGATCGTGGTGCCCGACATGGCCTTCACCACGTCGCCGGGACGCTGGGCATTGCCATCCGGCATGTTTTCGACAAGACCGACGATACCCACGGCATTGACCTTAGCCTTACGCCCGGCCAGCGCCACCATGGCCCCGACCACGGCGGCCGAACCGCCCATATCCCACTTCATGTCTTCCATGCCCTCAGCGGGCTTGATGGAAATACCGCCGGTGTCAAAGGTCACGCCCTTGCCCACAAAGGCCACGGGCTGCGCATCGCCCGCGCCGTTCCATTGCATGACGACCAGCTTCGATTCCTTGCGCGAGCCCTGCCCCACGCCCAGAAGCGCGTTCATGCCCAAGGCCTTCATTTCGGCCTCGCCCAGCACTTCAACCTTGAGGCCCAGAGTCTCATAACCCCTGATGATTTCGGCATAGGATTCGGGATAGAGGACGTTCGGCGGCTCCGACACCAGATTGCGCGCCAGAATGATGCCCTCGGCTACGGCTTTCAACGGTTGATAAGCCGCTTCGGCCGCCGTCGCGTCCGCCGTCACCAGCGTGATCGTCTTCAGCGCCGGGAGCTTATCCAGCTTGGCCTGACCGAAATATTTGTCGAAGCGATAGGCGGCCAGCGTCAGGGCGAAGCGCACCGTCGCCACCTCTTGCGCCGTGAAGCCAGACAGGTCGAGCGCGACCGCCGTCAGGCCCGACGCCTTCAGGCCATGCCACAGGCTGCCCGCGACCGATTCCAGCACCTGCCCCTTAAGCTCACCCAAAGGCCCGGCCCCCAGCGCCACCAGAGCCGTGTAGGACTGATCCGCAGTAGCCGATACGGTCTGCACCTTGCCTTTGGCGCCGGTAAAGCCGGTCTTTTTCAGCGCGCCGGTGAAGTAACCGCCCGTGGCGGCCTCAAGCGCCTCGGCGGCGGGGCTGAGGGTCAGGCCTTCACCCACCACAACAGCCAGAGCGGCATCGGCGGGACGGACGGAAGACAGTTCGATGTGCATGGAAACTCCATCTGATACAAGCGGCGGGCCGCCCTCAGAAACCTTGGCGACAAAGGGCACCCGTAATCTGCGCCCGTTTAAGCACCATTTCTCCGGCCGTGGCAAGGCGGTCACAGTCGTCTCAGGCGAAACGCCCAACCGATTTTTCACCTGCGTCGGGGCTGATAGCTTGCTATTGCCAGCGGATGCGGTCAAAACAGGCCGTTGCCGCCGCCGGATGTCATGATTTGGACAAAGCGGCCGCCTAAAGCCGTGACCTTATTTTCGCCCCCTTTCAGGCCGTCCATTGCGTACGATCGAATGTTATATCTCGCGCCAGATGCGCACGCCGATTCTGGGCGCGATCGCCGCGCTGACGGCCATTGCCATTTTGTCGCAATCCCTGACGCAGTTCGACGTGATCGTCGAGCGCGGTCAGAGCCTGAGCACCTTCCTCAAGGTGACCTTCCTTGCCCTGCCGCAATTGTCGGGCCTGATCTTTCCAGTAGCGATTTTTGTCGGCACGCTGGTGGCGCTCAATCGCCTGCACAACGATCATGAAATCATAGCGGGCTATGCCAATGGCATGTCCTTATGGCGCATCGCCTCCCCGGTGGTGCGCTTCGGGGTATATATTACCCTGACGGGCCTGCTGATGACCCTGTTCATCCAGCCCGCCGCTTCGCGCGCCATGCGTGAGGAACTGTTCAAGATCAAGACCGACGTCATCGCCGCCGCCGTGCGCGAAGGCGACTTTTCGACCACCCGCTCCGGCATGACCATCTATGTGCAACGCATCGACCAGAGCGGGCTGTTGCGGCAGATCTTCATCCGCACACCGGGGGCCAACGGCAATGACCGCACCTATTCGGCGCGCGAAGGGCGCGTCATCACCCCGGCCAAGGGCGGGCAGGTTCTGGTGCTGCGCGACGGATCGACCCAGCAATTGTCGCCCGAAGGCGTGCTGAACCACCTGACCTTCGCCGAATACTCCTTCGATATTTCGCAATATGTCGTCTCCGAGGACTATCTGCATTTCAAGGATTCCGACCGCTACATCCACGAACTCTTCTTTCCCAACCGCGGCATGGAATGGGAGAACGGCAACTGGAAAAAACTGCTGGCCGAGGGGCACGCGCGCATTTCCGGCCCCCTCTATAATCTCGGCTTCTGTCTTCTGGCGGTCGTGGGCGTTCTGGGCGGCAGTTTCAGCCGTCAGGGCTATACCCGGCGCATTGCCGCCGTGTCCTTTATCGCCGCCGGTATCCGTATTGTCGGTTTCGCCGTCGAAGCGGGCTGCGCCAATACGCCCGTGGCCAATGTCCTGCAATATGTGGTGCCCATCGCGCTGATCTGGGGCTGTCTGTCAATTATTGCGCGCAATGACCGCACCTGCGTGCGCGGCAAGGCGAAAGGCGTGCATGGCCTGACCGAGCTGACACCGATCGGAGGTCAGGCATGAACCCGATCACCGCCTTTTTGAACCTGCTGGCCTACGTCAATCCGTGGCGCGGCGAACGTCTGACTACCTACATCATCCTGCGCTGCCTGATGGCCATCGGCACGGCGCTAGTGGTGGTGTCCAGTATCATCTTCCTGATCGACTATGTCGAGGTATCGAAATCGCTGGGGCAACGCGGCGACCTGACCAGCTTTCAGATCGTCGGGCTTCTGCTGCTCAAATCGCCGAATATCATCCTCGTCCTGCTGCCCTTCGCATTCCTGTTCGGCACACTGTCGGCCTTTGTGGGGCTGAACCGGCGCTCCGAACTGATCGCCATGCGCGCCGCCGGCATGTCGGCGTGGCGCTTCGTGCTGCCGGCGACCGGTATGGCGGCGATCCTGGGTGCTCTGACGGTGACGGTGCTCAATCCGGTCGCCACCCTGCTGGCCGACGAATATGACCGCTTCGCCGCCCAGCAAACGCAGTCGGACACGCGCGTCAAAACGGACGAAGTGTATCTGCGTCAGGGGGACGGCAAGCAGCAAACCGTCATCCGCGCCCGCACGCAGAGCGCCGACGGTCGCCTGATGGACGCCAGCTTCTGGACCTTTGCGCTCGACGAAAAGGAAATTCCGCGCTTTCTGACGCGCATAGACGCCTCTGAGGCGGTCCTGCGCCCCGGCACCTGGCAGCTTAAAAACGCGCGAGTCAGCAAGCCGGGCGAAAGCACGCTCTACTACAATACCCTGTCTATCGGCTCGAACCTGAGCCCCGACCGGGCCTTCAGCCGTTTCGCCGCGCCGCAATCGACCAATTTCTGGCAGCTTCCCGGCACCATCGCGGAAATCGAAGCCTCGGGCTTTTCGGCAGCGGGCTATGTGCTGCGTCTGCATCAGTTGCTGGCGACGCCGCTGATGTTTGCCGCCATGACCGCGCTGGGGGCCGCCTTCAGCCTGCGGCTGATGCGGATCGGCGGGCTGGCGCGGCTGACCCTGTCGGGTATTGTGCTGGGCTTTATGGTGTTTTTCCTCAACCAGCTTTGCGGCTCTCTGGGCAAGGCGGAGGTCATTCCGGTGTTTCTGGCCGGATGGGCGACGCCTTTTGTGGCCTTTTTGACGGCCATGACCTTGCTCGTCTATACCGAAGACGGCTAGATTTGGGCGACACCGACCACCCGCGTTTCGCGTTCCCTCTGCATCAGGTTCACCCAATATGAGAAAAGCGTCGCTCAAGCTGAGCGTAGGAGTCCTGACCCTCGTAGCGGCCGGCGTCGTCAGCGGGCAGGCTTCGGCGCGTCCGGAGACCGAGGCGGACGGCGAACTGCGCCTGAGAGGGGTGCGCTTTTTTGCCGACGACAGCGACACGACGACGCCTGTGGCCGAGGCGGCCGCGCCCCCCGCTGCGGTCGTGGCCCCGAAACCGGTGGCGACCCCCAGCGCCCCGCTTCCCGACGTGGCGACGGCTGCCACCCCTGTCGTCACCGCCGCAGCCGCGACAAGCCCGGCGGTGGAAAGTGCGGCACACCCCGCTGTCGAGCCGGCGTCACCCCCGGCGCAGGCCCCGGGGTCCGCGCAGGTCGCCCCCATGGTGATGACCGCGCGCCTGACCGAAGCGCAGGCGCTTCAGGCCGAGCGCGACCGCCTGAACGGCAAGGACAACCCGGCCAGCCCGCAGACGTCCGAACCGCCTCTGCCCGATGACGGGCTGGGCGAAGACGGGGCCTTCATCACGGCGGATGAAGTCACCTCCCCCGAAGAAAACATCATGCTGGCGCGCGGCAAGGTCGAGATGCGCTGGGAAGGCCGCCTGATCCGCGCCGATGAGGTGCGCTACGATCAATCGACGGGCAAGACCGTCGCCAGCGGCCATGTGCAGACAATCAATCCCGACGGCTCGGTGCAGTATGCCGACCGGCTTGAGGTCGATAACGAACACGCCGCCGGTACGGGCGAACGTATCGCCTATATCGACACGGAAAACACCAAGCTGTTTGCCAACAAGGTCGAACGGATCGACGAACAGACCAACCGCCTGTCCGAAGTCATCTTCACGCCCTGCGAACTCTGCGTGAAGAACAATGTCACGCAGGAACCGACCTGGCATATTCAGGCCGGGTCGATTACACAGGACAAGAAGCGCCGCGTCGTCATCTATCGCAACGCCATTATCAAGGCCAAGGGCATACCCGTCTTTTATATGCCCATACTGTGGCACGCCGACGTCACGGCTAAACGCAGCTCGGGCTTCCTGATGCCCAAGCCCGGCTATTCGCAGCGGCGTGGAGCAACGCTGGAAGTGCCGTATCTGTGGGCGGTGTCGCCCTATACGGACATCATCATCAGCCCGGAATTTTCGAGCAATCTCAATCCGCTGCTGAACCTTGAGGTCCATCGCAGATTCTATTCCGGCGACCTGCATACGCGGTTCGGCGTCACCAATGAGCGCTTTTTCGACAATAAGGGGCGCAAATGGGGCGAAAGCGACAACCGTGGCTATATGCTGCTGGACGGCAAGTTCGACATCAATGAGGACTGGCGCTGGAACTTCACCGCACAGCGCGTGTGGGACAAGACCGGCCCCGGCCTTTTGTCGTGGTCAGGACCGGATGCGGCACCGACCTCGCAGGCCATCGCCGTCGATCAGCCGATCTCCAATTTCTATGAGCGGTACAAGATCCACGAAGGCTTCCCCTATGCCGGGGATTTTTCGAGCAATTCCCGTCGCCTGATCAGCCAGATCAATCTGGTACGCCAGACCGATACGGCCTTCTTCAGCGCCTCACTCATCAGCTTCCAGAGCCTGAGTATCGCCGAGCAGTATCGTCTCAGCCCCGATCTGGCGACAAGCCCGGTGCTCTATCTGGCACAGCGTGATCGCTTCCAGCCCGCCGTCGCTCCGATGATCGACGCCTACTGGTCGCCGGATCAGGAGATCTTAGGCGGACGTCTGACCCTGTCGGCCAATGCCGTGTCGATCATTCGCAAGGCCACGCCATCAGAAGATATCTTCCCCGCCCCCGATATCGCCAATCCTGACAATCGCGGCCCCGTCGATACGGCGCGCGCCAATATCGGCCTCTCGTGGCGGCGCGACATGATCACCCCCGGCGGGGTCAAGATCGCGCCCTTCCTCGAAGCGCGACAAGACGAGTATTTACTACGCGACTACTACGCCGCCAACTACCCCATCCCGACCGGCCAGAAGAACAGCCGTCGCGTGTCGCGCAGCCTCGGGACAGTGGGTCTGGACGTCTCTTACCCGCTTTTGCGCAAGTTCAGCGGCCTGACCATGGTGGTCGAGCCGATCGCGCAACTGGCGCTGTCGCCCGATTCGCAGATCGAGCCCTTCCTGACCAACGAAGACTCCAATGCCTTCGAATTTGACGACACGACCCTGTTCAAGGCCAACCGCTCCCCCGGTTTCGACCTCTATGAAGGGGGCAAGCGCCTGAATATCGGCCTCAAGACGCAACTGAGCAACGACTCGGGTTTCCGCTTCTCGTCGCTGATCGGGCGGGCTTTTCGGGAAAACCCGGAAGAAAACTTCTTCCGGACATATAAGATCGGTAATACGACCTACAGGTACGATGCCTCCAGCCTGGCCAATACCAAATCCGACTGGGTGGTGCAGGCCGAGGTCGATACGGGCAAGGGCCTGCGCCTCTATACGCGTCAGCGCATCGACGATGACGGCTCTATCCGACGCGGCGAAAGCGGGGCCAGCTATTTCAGCGCCTCGACACAACTGACTATTCGCCATCAGTACGACAAGACGGCGCTGCGCGGCATGAAAAACGACTATAACTTCACCGTTATCAATGGTGAACTGGTGCCGACCGAGGGCTATCACGATCTGCAACTGTTCGGGCAGCACTTCTTCACGTCCAACTGGGGCGTTTCGGGTCAGATCAGCCGCGACATGCTGCGCGAGCGCTGGCTGCGCTCGGAAGCGTCCATCATCTACAAGGACGATTGCGCCCGCTTCGAACTGGTCTATCAACGCGACGAAACCGCCCTGTTGCAAACCATTCCGGGTAAGGCCAGCGAGTCTATTTCCGTTCGGATAAGTCTTGCCACATTGGCGCCATCGGACGATGATTTTGTCAATGTACGCTAAGAGCCGTATGGTTTATAGATGTCCGACCCGGCCGCAGCGCCGCCTTGCTGAAAAGATTAAAACGAACGACATGACCTCCGTTGCCTTCCGCCGTTCCGCGCTGCTGCTTTGCACCTGTCTCACCCTGGCCGGCCTGCCCGCCGCAGCCCAGTCCCCTGCGACTCAGCCCACCGCCCCTCAGGCGCGCCCGCTGGGTGAAGGGGTGGTGGCGCTGGTCAATGACAAGCTGATCTCCTCCTACGATCTCAAGCAGCGGATGCTGTTGCTGATCATCACGTCCGGGGTGCAGGTCACGCAGCAAAACTATGCCGCCTTCCAGCAGCAGGCCCTGCGCGCCCTGATCGACGAGCATCTGCAACTGGCCGAGGCCGACCATTTCAAGCTGACCATTTCCGACGACGAAATCGACGAGGAAGTCGCCAATATGGCGCAGCAGTCGGGCCTGTCGAAGGACCAGCTTCTGGCCGAATTGAAGCGCGCCGGTATCGAAGCGCAGACCCTGCGCGATCAGATCAAGGCGGAAATCGCCTGGGGGCAGCTGGTCAATGGTCGTTTCCGCCCCAAGGCACGCGTCGGCAAGGATCAGGTCGATGCCTATATGACCAAGCTGACCGAAGACAGCCAGAAGCCGCAATATCTGGTCGCTGAAATCCTGATCGACCCGGAAATCGCCGGGGGTCAGAAAGAAGCCGAAGCCGGGGCGCAGCAATTGTTCGACCAGATCGTGCAGGGCGTGGCCCCGTTCCAGTCTGTCGCGCGTCAGTTCTCCAACGCCCCTTCGGCGGCCAATGGCGGCGATGCCGGGTGGCTGGTGTCCGGTACCATCGACCCCAAGGTCGAAAACGTGCTTCAGGGCATGAAGCCGGGTCAGATGACGCGCCCCATCGTCACCGACGAAGGCGTCTATATCTATTACCTGCGCGAAAAGAAGGAAGGCAAGACCGACGCCAAGGTCCGCCTGAAACAGGCGGCCGTGCCCTTGACCGGCGGCGATTCGGCCATGCGTGCCCTCGCCAGCTTCCGCGCCAAATATCCGACCTGCGATTCGCTCAATAATGAAAAGGGCAATGGTCAGGTCAGCGTCGCCGATCTCGGCTTCACGACCCTGAGCGACCTGAAGCCGGAATATGCGGCGGCCCTGCAACCGCTTAAAGTCGGTCAGAGCACCGAGCCGATGCAAAACGCCATGAATATCAACGTGGTCTATGTCTGCGACAAGACCGCCGCCGGTGACGACGTGCCCTCGCGCGAGCAGATCGAGCAGCGCCTGACGCAACAAAAGGTCGCCATGCTGGGCCGCCGCTACCTGCGTGATATCCGCGACGGCGCCACCATCGAAAGCCGGTAAGGGCCGTTGCGCCCTTTGGCCCCTCTGGTCCTCAGTCTGGGCGATCCGTGCGGCACCGGGCCTGAACTGGTGCATAAGGCGTGGGCCACCCTGCATGGCGATCCCGAACTGGCGTTTGCGGTTGTGGGCGATGCCGATCTGCTGGCGTCGCTGGGTGCCATCCAGCGGATCAACGCCCCTTCCGAGGCCGTCGGCACCTTCGCCAGGGCCCTGCCCGTCCTCGACCGCCCGCTGAGCGCCCCCGCCCGGCCAGGTCACCCCGATCCCGTTCACGCCCCGCACATTATCGGCTGGATACGCGAAGGCGCAGAGCTTTGCCTGTCCGGTGCGGCGCGCGGCCTTGTGACGGCCCCCATAGCCAAGTCGGTCCTCTATGCCACCGGCTTCGCCTTTCCCGGTCATACCGAATATCTGGGGGATCTGACCGCCGGCACGCCCTATGCCGGTACGCGCGGTCCGGTCATGATGCTGACCGCGCCTGATGCCGCCAATGACAGCGCCCTGCGCGTCGTGCTGGCGACCATTCACGTCCCGCTGTCAGAGGTGAAGGCGCACCTGTCGGCCGACAGCCTCCGCGCCCTCGCCCACGCCACCCACGAAGCCCTGATCCGCGATTTTGGCGTCACGGCACCCCGTCTGATGCTGGCGGGACTGAACCCCCATGCGGGGGAAGACGGCACCATCGGGCGCGAAGAGGTCGATCTACTGAGGCCGCTGGTGGAAGCTCTGCGCGATGAAGGGCTGAACATTTCCGGCCCCCTGCCGGCCGACACCCTGTTTCATGCGGAGGCCCGACGCACCTATGATGCCGTGCTCTGCCTCTATCACGATCAGGGGCTGATCCCGCTCAAGACGCTGGACTTCTGGGGCGGCGTCAATATAACCCTCGGCCTGCCCATTGTGCGGACGTCTCCGGATCACGGCACCGGGTTTGGCATAGCCGGCAAGGGCGTGGCCCGTCCCGACAGCCTGATCAACGCCATCCGCGCCGCCCACGACCTCAGCCTGAACCGAACACACGCCACACCTGAATGACCCTGCCCTCCCTCCGCGAAAGCCTCGAAGCCCACGGCCTGATGGCCAAAAAGAGCTTCGGTCAGCACTTCCTGCTCGACCTCAATGTGACGCGCAAGATCGTGCGTCTGGGGCAGGACGACGGCAACAGCTTTGACGGTCAGGTGGTTATCGAGGTTGGCCCCGGCCCCGGCGGTCTGACGCGCGCGGCGCTGGAAAGCGAAGCCGCTTATGTGCTGGCGGTCGAAAAAGATTCACGATTTATAGAATTATTGAGCGAGCTGGATACCGCCTATCCGGACCGTTTCGGCGTCGTCGAGGCCGATGCGCTGAAGGTCGATGAGCCTGCCCTGCTGGCGGAACGCGGCTTGCCGCCGCAGGCGCATCTGGTGTCCAACCTGCCCTACAATGTCGGCACACCGCTGCTGATCAAGTGGCTGACCGGGCCGTGGCAGCCCAAATCCCTGACCCTGATGTTTCAGCTTGAGGTCGCCCTGCGCGTCGTGGCCCCGGTGGGTGATGACGATTACGGGCGTCTGGGGGTCATTTCTCAGGTTCTGTGCGATTGTGAGAAGCTGATGGACCTGCCGGCACGCGCCTTCACCCCGCCGCCCAAGGTCGATAGCGCCGTGGTCCGCCTGATCCCCAAAACGCAGCGTCCGGCACCGAATATTATCAGAAATCTGGAAATGATTACGGCCGCGGCCTTCGGTCAGCGGCGTAAAATGTTGCGCGCCTCACTCAAGGGTCTGGGCGGTGAGGCCCTTCTGGCCAAGGTCGGCATCGAGCCTACTCTGCGCGCCGAAAACATCACCCCGGCGGAGTTTTTGCGCTTGGCAGAAGCGCTTTAAGGTTTTGGGGCCAGTTGGCCCCAAGCCCCATAACGGTCCGCGCCCACTCCGACAGTGCCTTTTGCTCCCGGTGACGGGTGAAGGGCCTGTGGTCCTTCAAAACCTTTTCCAGAGCCCCAGCGTCACCGCGCTCGATTTCGGTACATTCTCGCCACTGACGGTCTGACGCATGCCGAACTGCACGCCCAGGGTCTGTTTGGCGTCAAAAAAGCGCACGGCGCTCGTTTCCACGTGTGTCCACCTGGCTTCAAACCCGTTCAGGCGATCCGTCTTGCCTGCAAAGACCTGTGCCATCACGATCCACTTGGGCGACGGGCGCGCCCCGACGGTCAGATCGATGCGCCATTGGTTCGCATTGGGCCCGCTGCGGGCGCGGCGGGCGACCTGCGCATCCACAAAGACCGGCAGCTTGCCGACTTCGGCGCTGTGCCCGGCATAAAGGCGCACCTCGACGTCCGGGTCGGTCTTGCGCGGGGCGGAAAATTCGTCGCGCCGTCCCTTGCCGAACCCCTCGACCGAGACGCTGGCGCTCACGGCGCTGCGTTCGGAGCGGTAGAGCGGCGTCTTAAGGCCGATTTCAACGGAACCAACACCTGAGAAAGTCTCCGAAGAGATCTGAATATCCTGAATATTTGCCTTGGCAAACACACTCAGCATCTCGTTGAGGCCACGTTCGGTGAAGACGGTGATACGCTTCTCTTTCCACTCCGGGAGATCAACCGCCTGACTGCCGGAGGCGTCAAAACCCTTGCTGGCCGTAACCACCTCGGTCTTGACGATCACCTCGCTGGCCTTGGGGTCCGGTCCCCAGGCCGACGCCCAGGCCGATACCGGCAGCACTGCAACGGCTACGCACGTCAGTACGCCCCCGAATAACCACCGCCCGCACATAGCCACTTCATAAGCCTTTCTAGCTTTCCCAACCGGGATAATGACGCTCAAGCCGCCGCATCAGTCCCGGCCACAACAGTCCAGAGACAAAGCCAACCCCCGCACCGAGCGGAGCGACCTTGTCCTGAACGTCCTGAGGCGCTTCCAGCACCCCGTTTCGTCCGGCCGACAAGGCGGCGATCTGCTGGCGACAGGCCTGTTCCAGAAAATAAATCAGGGTAAAGGCCTCGGCAGCGGAGGCACCATAGGCCAGAGCCCCATGATTACGCAACAGCATGATCTTCTTTTGCCCCAGATCGGCGACGATGCGCTGCCGCTCATCGTGGTCCAGAGCCACGCCCTCATAAGCATGGTAGGCCATATGTGGCCTCAGAAGCAGGGCATTTTGGGTCAGGGGCAGAAGACCCTCGGCTTGCGCCGATACGCCGGTCATGGCGTCCGTATGCAGATGAATAACCACATGCGCATCGGGGCACGCGGCGTGCAGGGCGCTATGGATCGTAAAGCCCGCCGGATTGATGAAGGCGTCTGCCGCGCCGACGACCTGCCCGTCCAGATCGACCTTGACCAGCGCGGAGGCCGTCATCTCCTCAAAGAAGGTGCCGTAAGGATTGATCAGAAAATGATCGACGTCGGACACCACCGGCCCGTCCGGCCCGGCGACACGCGAGTCCTTTGCCGGGACGCGCGCCGAAATATGGGTGAAGATGGTGTCGTCCCAGCCGAACAGGGCAACAAGGCGATAGAGCGCTGCCAGATCCTTGCGGATGGCCCATTCGGCGGGGCTGATCAGCGGATGGGCCGCCGGGGTGTCAGTGGTCATAAGGTCGTCTCCCTGTGTCTTTGGCGTTGATGACACGGGATTGACGTACCGTAAGTCAACCACCTTAGCTGGGCCGGGCCGCCCTCCCCACCCAAGAGAGCAGAATATTTCCGGAAAGCCGGTAATTTAAATCCGAAAGCTACTCAGATTTTCCAATTCCCTGTCAAACTCTTGCGACAATCAGCTTGCCTTCTGTGACAGCTAATATACGCACCTTTTCGCTTAAGCCGATTGGCGTATCGGTCCGTTCGCTCTGGGCCGGCCACTCCACCCCATCGAAGATGACGCGGCCGTTGATACACTGACCGTCGAGATCATCAAAGGCACCAATCACCGTAGCTTCTTGCCCGATCAGGCGGTGATGGGGGTCATTGATGTCGGCCCCTTCGCTTACCGGCGGTTTGAGAAAACGTCGCGACAGAAGCGTCATGATCAGCGTCAGAACGCAGAAGATGACGATCTGCACCAGCAGATTGGCCGGGGCCCCGGTCAGGGTGATGACGGCCACGATCACAGCGGCGGCCGCGGGCCACAGCAGCCACTGGGTGCCGATGACCATTTCCAGCGCCAGAAGCGACCCGCCGATGATCATCCACGCCCAGAAGAGCTGCTGCCCCTGCGGTTGCGCCAGCAAATATTCCAGCATAATGCCCTCCCCCTACTTGCTCCGTGTGCCCGGGGCCTGATCCGTGACGGCCTTCAGCAATTCCGCTACCCCGGCGACGGACCCCGACAGCGAGGCCAGATCGGCCGGCAGAATCAGGGTCTTGGTATTCGGTGAATTGGCAAAGCCGCCAAAGGCTTCGACATATTTCTGCGCCACGAAATAGTTGATGGCCTTGGTATCGCCCGAGGCGATGGCGTCCGACACCACCTGGGTGGCCTTGGCTTCGGCCTCGGCAGAGCGCTCGCGCGCTTCGGCGTCTCGGAAGGCGGCTTCCTTGCGCCCTTCAGCCTCCAGAACGGCGGCCTGCTTGGCCCCTTCGGCGCGGGCAATGGCGGCCTGACGCTCACCGTCGGCTTCGATGATCAGGGCGCGGCGCTCGCGCTCGGCCTTCATCTGACGCGCCATGGCATCGGTGATGTCGTGCGGCGGGCGCAGGTCCTTGATTTCGATGCGCGTCACCTTGATGCCCCAGGGCGAGGTGGCGTGGTCGATAACGGTCAGGAGGCGCGTATTAATGGCGTCGCGCTGCGACAGCACCTCATCCAGTTCCATGGACCCCACCACCGTCCGCAGATTGGTCATAGCCAGTTGCGTGATGGCATTGTTGAGATTATCGACGCGATAGGCGGCGGCCGCAGCGTCCATCACCTGAATGAAGACGATACCGTCCACCTTGACGATGGCATTGTCCTTGGTGATCACGTCCTGCTGCGGCACGTCGAACACCTGCTCCATCATATTGACGCGCTTGCCCACCGTTTCGATGAAGGGCGTCAGGAAGGAGATGCCGGGTTTAAGGATGCGCGTGTAACGGCCAAAGCGTTCGACCGTAAATTCGCGGCCCTGCGGTACGATCTTGATGACCGAAAACAGGATGAAAAAGGTCACGACGATCAGAACGCCGGCAAAGATACTGAACATGGAAACGCCCCTCCGTGGTTATGCGCACAGTGTAGCGCAACCGGGAGGAATAGCTACGAAAACCGGAGGTTAGGTCACTGAATTGTTATAAGGCGGTGCCCGGATTTTACCCGCGCAAACCCCGCGAGCGCGTCACCACGTCCTTCAGATCGTCCTCGATCAGCAAATTCAGCGCTTCGTCATATTTGACGAACCGCGCTTCATCGGCATCGTCCGCCGCGACCGGCTCGCCCACCGTCCATTCGGCCACATAGTCGATCAGCACTAGATGAAAGCCGTCCGGATGGGCCTCGCTGCCCGGTTCGATGATCTCATAGACTGCGATCAGCGGCCCCAGTCGCGCCTCAACGCCCGTCTCTTCGCGCAGTTCACGCAAGGCCGTGTCTTTGAGGGACTCAAAGCGCTCAACCTTGCCGCCGGGGATCGACCACTGGCCTTTGCGCGGCTCGCGTCCGCGACGAATTAGCAGAACTTCATCGTCGCGCCAGCAAACAACGCCCACCGCCGGGACCGGACGCTCGATTTTGGCTTGCACTTGACGATTCTCCGTTTAAACCCCGTTTCATATATCGCACACCTGTTTGCAGGGATACGCCGCATGACCGCCACCGCCGATTTCGCCCAATGCCCGCCCGTCGCGCCCGAAGTGATTGCGCAGATCAAGGCCGTGGTCGGTGACGCCGGCTGGTCCGATGACGAACTGCGCGTGACGGCCAAGCTGACCGAATGGCGCGGCAAGTGGAAAGGCCACACGCCGCTGCTGGTCCTGCCCAAGACCACCGAAGAACTGTCGCAGGTCGTCAAAATCTGCAACGCGCACGGCGTGGCCATCACCCCTCAGGGCGGCAATACGGGACTGGTCGGCGGTCAGATTCCGTTTGGCGAAATCCTCGTGTCGCTGGAGCGTATGCGCGCTATCCGCGACGTTGCCCCGACCGATGACACCATGGTGCTGGAGGCCGGAATCACCCTCCTTGAGGCGCAGGAGATTGCCGAAAAGGCCAACCGCTTCTTCCCCCTGTCGCTGGCGGCTGAGGGCACAGCGACGGTCGGCGGCGTGATCAGCACCAATGCCGGCGGTACGGCGGTGCTCCGGTACGGCGTGACGCGCGATCTGGTCTCCGGCCTTGAGGTCGTCCTGCCCAATGGGGAGATTTTCAATGGCCTCAAGCGCCTGCGCAAGGACAATACGGGCTACGACCTTAAGCAGATGTTCATTGGGGCCGAAGGCACGCTGGGCATCATCACCGCCGCTTCGCTCAAGCTGTTCCCGGTGATGAATTCGCGTTGCGTAGCCATTGTGGGTTTTGAGACAGCGCAGAAGGCCATCGACCTTTTGGGTCGCGCCAAGCAGGAAACTGGCGGTCAGGTCGAAGCCTTTGAGCTGATGGGGCGCTATGGCCTGTCGCTGGTCCTGAAAAACATCCCCGACACGCGCGAGCCTCTGGAAGGGGAGTATCCCTGGTACGCCCTGATCGAGGTGGCGTCCGGCGATCCGGACGGTGCCGAAGGCTCAATGGAGCGCCTGCTGACGGCGGCGTTTGAAGAAGAGCTGGTTGTCGATGCGGCCATCGCCCAGAACGAAACGCAGGCCGCGGCCTTCTGGCGTCTGCGCGAAGAGCACTCCGCCGCCGAAAAGGTCGAGGGCGCGGCGTGGAAGCACGACATCTCCGTGCCCCTGTCGCAGATGGCCGACTATATCGAAAAGGGCGCGGCGGCGGTCGAAGCCTTCCTGCCCGGCGCCCGTCTGGTCACCTTTGGCCATGTCGGCGACGGCAATGTGCACTTCAATGTCATCGTCCCGGAAGGTATGGACGCCGCCGAATTCAACGCCCTGCGCGATCAGGGCGCCAAGGTGGTGCACGATCTGGTGCATCAGTACGAAGGCTCGATCTCGGCCGAACACGGCCTGGGGCGCATGAAAACGCAGGAGGCCCTGCAATACAAAGACCCGGCCGCCGTCGAAGCCATGCGCGCCATTCGACTTGCTCTGGATCCGAAACGGATTATGAACCCGCACGTCCTGTTCTGAGGTTAGAAGGCGCCGATACCACGGCCGAGGGTGGCCGTCATAAGGATCAGGGCGAAGCCTGCCGTGATGATAAGTCCCCTCTGTCGCGCAATGATCGGCACGTCGCAGGGTTGGCCACGCCAACGAAACAACAGCAGGGGAATGGAGGCGAGCCCAATCCCAAGCAGCGCATCACGTATTGTGGGAAGCCTGTCCCCCTTAAAAGGAAGGGCGGCGATTACAGCGCCCGCCGTCGCCGCCAACCACAGGATCAAGGCGGCCCGCCTGGCCCTGCGCGGGTCGCCCAGGACAGACGCAAACAAACGCGAAATCATCGCTATAACCCACAAATAGAGAACCGCCCCGAGGGTTGCGCCCACAAACGGCCACACGCCGTAGGGGCCGAGCAGGCCATAGGCAAAAAAGTATAGGTCACCGTCTCTGAACAGCATGGCCTTGATCAGATAGCCCGCCTCCCAGAACAGGCTGAGCGCCACGACCGTAATCAGGAACAGCCGCAGGGTCGCGTGTGATGCCGGGAGCCTTGCCGCAAGGGTCCCGGCCACCAGAGCGGCGACCAGATTGCCGATCGGTCCTCCCACTGCCACCCAGAACATGGGCACCGAGCAGGCGAACAAGGTCGTCGAGACGTGGGTAATCTGCCCGCCTGCCAGTGCACAGGCAACGCCATGCCCCACAACTTCATGGCTGACCGTAACCAGACACATGGCCAGCACGCCCAAGGCAGCGACCGTGGCCGCATGATCTTTCATTCAGCGCCCCCACGTTGAGCGTTTTCGCCCGGAACATGCCCCCTTACCTTATCAAAGGCAAGCGACAGCTCCTGAGAAGACTTTATGACTAAATCATTATGCTTTTTGTTAGAAACATAATGATCTAGATTTTTGCTTTATCCCTCGCCGGGCGGTGGCTTCGTCACCTCGGCCAACGCCAGCACGTGCATGGCGCCGATCTTGCGCGGGCTCTACAGATACGATGCCGCAGGATTGAACACACCATTGGTCTCAAACCCCTTTGCAGTGCAGGGATTCGCCGTTAAACACACCTCATGATCCTGCTGCTTTCCCCTGCCAAATCGCTCGACGAAACGCCGGTTTCGCCGCCCGTTCCCGCCACCGAACCGCGCTTTACGCGTGAGACACAAAGCCTGCTCAGGGTGATGAAGGGCAAAAAACCGGCAGACCTTCAGCGGCTGATGGATATTTCGGCCAAGCTGGGGGAACTGAACCATCAGCGCTACAAAGCCTTTACCGATCAGCCGGCCCTACCCGCTGCCCTGATGTTCGATGGCGATGTCTATACGGGTCTGAAGGCGCGCGACCTCGATGCTGAGGGGCTGGCCTTCGCGCAGGACCATGTGCGCATCCTGTCGGGGCTTTATGGACTGCTGCGCCCGCTCGACCTGATCCGGCCCTATCGGCTGGAAATGGGCACCGGTCTGGAAACCAGCAAGGGCAATACCCTCTACGCCTTCTGGGGCGACCGCATCGCCAAAGAGATCGTGGCGGATGCGAAAGCCACCGGCAGCGACACGGTGCTCAATCTGGCCAGTCAGGAATATGCCCGCGCCGCCCTGACCAAGGCGTTGAAGCTGAAAGTCATTGAGGTGAAATTCCTGGAGATCAAGGGCGACAAGACCTCGATGATTTCCTTCTTCGCCAAGAAGGCGCGCGGCCTGATGGCGCGCTACGTCATCGACCACCGCATCACCGATCCGCAAGCGGCCAAGGGGTTCGACTCCGAAGGCTATCGCTTTGTGCCGGAACAATCGTCAGAGACGGTGTGGACCTTTTCGCGTAAGCACGCCGACGTTTAACCCACGAACCCTGCCGCGCGTTTGAGGCGGTCATTGATCGCCTCCCCCAGACCGTCCGACGGGATAGGCGCGACGCAGATACGGGCGGGCTTGTAGGCATCGGCTTCGCGCAGATAGGCGAACAGGTTGGCCGCCGCCTCCGACAGCTTGCCCGTCGGGCTGAGATTGAGGAGTGTCCCCGCAAAATCCACAGCCGTATCCACCGGTCCGAAAGCCAGGTACACACAGTCGGCGGGCGGGTTTTCCACATGAATATGCACAGGCGCATCGGGCGCGTAATGCAGGCTGAGGCGGCCCGGTGAGCGGTGCCCTTCGGCGGCGTCATCGGCCAGCGGTCCGACCACCGCCTCGACCTCTGACCGCGTCACGGCCCCGGGGCGCAGGTAACGCACCTCCCCCAGCAGGCTGACGACCGAGGATTCCAGCCCCACCTGACACTCACCACCATCGACCGACGCCCCGACAAAGGCCCCGGTTTCGCTGAGGGCATCGGCAAAGCGCGTCGGGCTGGGGCGACCTGATCGGTTGGCCGAAGGGGCCACCACACCGCCCGCAAAACCTTCGAGAATAGCGCGCGCCAGTGGATGCGACGGCACGCGGATCGCCACGCTGTCGAGCCCGGCGCGCGCCAGATCACAGACCTTTTGCGTATCGCGCACCGGCACCACCAGCGTCAGCGGGCCGGGCCAGAAGGCCTGAGCCAGGGCTCGCGCACGATCGTCAAACACGCCGATGGCTTCGGCGGCCTCCAGCGACGCCACGTGCACGATCAGCGGATTGAAGCGCGGCCGGCCCTTGGCTTCGAACACCTTCGCCACCGCTGCCGTATCATCGGCACGCGCCCCCAGCCCATAGACCGTCTCGGTCGGCAGGTGGATCAGTTCGCCGCGTCCCAGCGCGGCAATGGCATCGTTTACGGTGGCGGTCATCACAAAATCTCTCCTCCCTGTGCGCAGGCATGGGGAGGTGGCGGCGAGCGAAGCGCGGCCGACGGAGGGGGGTGACTCGATCCCGAACAGGGTCCGAAGCCCTTGAAACAGAAGGGCTATCCTCCTCCACCCTCTACGCTGCGCTTGAGGGTCCCCCTCTCCATCGCTACGCGACAGGGAGGAGAAAAGGATGGCGCGCCATATCACACCACGGCGCGCGCGTAAGCCCTATTTCGTCGTGGCCGTGACCTTGAGATCGAGCGACACAGCATTCGGCACGGCATCCGTGGCCGTCCACTCGCCCGAACCCACCCCGTAGTCCAGTCGATTGAGCCTGGCGGTGGCGGTCATCACCGCCTGTTTACCGTTGATTTTCAGCGTAAACGGCAGGTCGAACGGTTTGGTCTGGCCGTGCAGGGTCAGGCGGCCCCTAGCGAGATACTTATCCGGCCCCGTCTGGGTGAAGGTCGTCGCCTTGAAAGTGGCTTTCGGGGTGGCGGCCGTGTTGAAGAAGCTGTCGCTTTTCAGCGTGTCGTCGCGGGTCTGGTCGCCGCTGTTGACCGAGGCCAGATCAATCACCACCGTCGCCTTCGACTGATCGAGGCGTTGCGGGTCGAAGGTGATGTCCGCCGTGTAGCTGCCGAAACCGCCCTTGATGGCCTCACCGTTAAAGGTGGTGGCAAAGTGGATATAGGAGGCCGCCTTGCTGACCGTCCAGACGGGCACGGCTGTGGATGAGGCTGTGGAAGACGACGCCGACCCTGTGGATGAGGCCGCTTCGCTGGTCACGGTTTCGGGCTCAGCCGAGGCCACCGTTTCCACCCGTTCGGGCGCGGCGACGGGGGCTGGCTCCGGCGCCTTGGCCCCGCGCATCATAAAGGTGGCCAGCACAAACGCCCCCGCCACCGCCACCGCCGGCACCAACCAGCGGACGTTCAGCGCGCTTTGCAGGATCGTCGGTTTGGGTTCCAGCCCCGGCAGGATGCGCGTCACCGTATCGTCCTTGTGGACAAAATGGTGCATAAGCGCCGCGCCGACGTGCAGCGGGATCAGGACGTAGAAGATCAGCTTAGCAAACAGGCCATGCAACGCCTCAAAAACCTCATGCGTGTCGTGGCCCAGCGGCAGGTGGGGGATCGGCACGACACCGAACCACAGGGTCGGCACCGGCACCTTCGCCGTTGACACCAGTGCCCAGCCGGTCAGCGGCAGGCCGATCATCAGCACATAGAAGCCGATATGCACGGCGCGCGCCGCCGCCATCTGCCACTTGGGGCCCTCGATCTCCGGCGGGGCCTTATAGGCCACACGCAGGCCGATGCGCACAAAGGTCAGCAAGAGGATCAGAAAACCCACCGACTTGTGCATCTGATAGCGCGAGAACAGGCCACCGTCCTTGTCCTCCAGCGTCCAGCCCAGAAAGACCATGTAGAAGATCAGGGCGGCCATGGCCCAGTGCAGGTAGCGCGAGGCGCGGTGATAGGTGGCGGGCGTCATGGGGCGACTCCTCAAATGTGCGTTGGTGAACACTATGCCGATGCGGTGTCCAAAATCAACGGCTATATGTAACTAGTAAAATTACATATCAAGCCCGGCTCTGTTTTCCTGCACTTTTTCTCTTATGCCGTAAGGGAAGTTCACGGAACTGTGAATTTCCCTGCCGCCACGTCATGCGTCATCAGAACATCAGTAGAATAAAAGCTGAGGAAATCCCATGACCTACCGTGCCCCGCTCGCGGATCTCAAGTTCAGCCTGACGGCGGTAACGGGCATTGAGCGCCTGTACCAGAGTTCCGCCTATCCCGATTTCGACGGCGATCTGCTTGACGCGATTCTCGACGCCGCCGGGCAATTGTCCGAAGAGGTGCTGGCCCCGCTCAACCGCGTCGGCGATACGCACGGCGCGAAGCTCGAAAACGATAAGGTCATCGTGGCCCCCGGCTTTGCCGAGGCGGTGTCGGCCTTTGCCGAAGGCGGTTGGGCCGGCTTGGGGGCCCCGGTGGAACACGGCGGTCAGGCCATGCCCAAGGCGCTGGAAATGGCCGCCTATGAGATGTTCCACGCCGCCAATATGGCCTTTGCGCTTTATCCCACCCTGTCGCAGGCGGCCATCGAGGCCCTGCACCACCACGGCACCGAGCGTCAGAAGGCACTCTATCTGCCGCATCTGACCGGCGGGGAATGGTCGGGCACCATGAACCTGACCGAGCCGCAGGCCGGCTCCGATCTGGCGCTTCTGACCAGTCAGGCCGTGCCGGACGGCGACGCCTACCGCCTGACCGGGCAGAAAATCTATATCACCTGGGGCGATCACGAAACGCGCGATAATATCCTGCATCTGGTGCTGGCGCGACTTCCCGGCGCACCTGAAGGGACACGGGGTATATCGCTGTTTTTATGCCCGAAATACCTCGTCAACGACGACGGCTCTCTAGGCGAACGCAATGCCCTGCGCGCCGTCGGGTTGGAGCATAAACTCGGCATCCATGCCTCGCCCACCTGTGTCATGGCCTTTGAGGGGGCGAAGGCCGAACTGGTCGGGCAGCCGCATCAAGGGTTGATGGCCATGTTCACCATGATGAACGCGGCGCGCCTCGCCGTCGGGGTGCAGGGCGTGGGCATTGCCGAACGCGCCTATCAGCAGGCGCTGGCCTATGCGCGCGACCGTCGTCAGGGCAATTCAATCCTCACCGGCGAAAAGAAGGCCCCGATCTTCGACCACCCCGATGTGCGCCTGATGCTGGCCCTGTCCAGAGCGAAGATCGAAGCGGCGCGCGGCCTCTGCCTGCTGACAGCCATGGCCGCTGACGACTACCGCCTGAATGCGGACGCTCGCGTGAAACGCCGTGAGGATTTTCTGGTCCCGGTCGCCAAGGCCTGGGCCACCGATATCGGTGTTGAAGTGGCCTCGACCGGGGTGCAGGTGCATGGCGGCATGGGCTTTATCGAAGAGACCGGCGCGGCCCAGCATTACCGCGACGCGCGCATCGCCCCGATCTACGAAGGGACCAATGGCATTCAGGCTGGCGACCTTGTGGGTCGCAAACTGGGGGACGACGCCGCTTCTGCTATAGAGCTTAAAGAGGACATACAATCCTACATCCAAAATAATAGTTTAAACGATAATTTTAAGAAATCGGTTGAAGCGCTGGAGGCGGCCCTGACGGCCTTTGAAGCCGCCAGTCTGTGGCTGGTGGCGCAGAAAAAGGCCCGACCAGCGGACGTACAGGCCGGGGCGACGGCCTATCTGAAACTGACGGGGGATGTGGTGGGCGGCTACGTCCTGCTGCGCGGCGCGGTCGCAGCCACAGCGCGCCTTGAGGCGAATGAGGGCGATCCGGCATGGCTGAGGGCCAAGGTCGAGCTGTGGGAGCTCTATGCGGCGCATATCCTGTCACATGCGCAGGCGCTGCAAACCGCCATCACGGCCGGAGCCGGACCGCTGGAGGCTTTATCGGAGGGCCTCTAAGCCCGAATCAAGGCTTGCTCTTGCCCTGTCCGGCGGCCGAGGCACCGGACACTTTCGGTGCGCCTTTTTTCGGCAGGATGACCACGGGCGGCGGCGATGCCGATGAGGTGACGCCGGCCTTGACGCCCGGGGCCTGACCGCGGGCCGCAAACAACTGCTCGATGGTCTGGCGCACAAACACCGCGTGGGTGACAAGGCCCAGCTCAAGGCGCTGGGCATTGACCTCGACCTGCTTGGTCAGGATACCGGACACCAGCGTCACCTTCGGCATCTCGGTACCCGGTGCGCGCTCGGTATGTTCGGTCATGAAGACCGGCCCGCCGGAATTACCCGGAATGGCCGTCAGGTCGATCAGGAAGGTCGGGAAGCTGGATACCGGCCCGACCGGATAAGAGGCCAGCCGCCCGGCCCGCAGGATGGGAAAGCCGATCGTATTGGCCGAATAGCCATGCGGATAGCCGAGCGTCATCATCTCGTCGCCCGGTGAGACGTGCAACTGATCGAAGGAGCGCTCGTCGGCCAGCCAGCTCATCGGGATGGCCTTGTCCTTGTAGGACGGCGGCACCTGAACGGGGATGACGGCGATGTCCTGCTTGGGATTTTGCGTCCACATCGGCCCGGAATCGTTGCGGATGGGGATGCGGGTCGGGCTATATTGCCAGGTGCCATTGGCGGCCTTGACGCGCCAGCCGATACGCACTTCGTTCTGCGGCATCCGCTCGAAGACGTGGGCGGCGGTCACAAGCACCACTTCGGGGGCGGCCCCTTCGCGCGGCACAGAGACGAGAAAGCCCGTGCCGACCATACGCTTCTGATCATTGACCGGCTGGTCGATCTGAACGGTGGCTTCGATCAGGTTGAGGGTCAGGTCAGCATCCATATCCTATGTCTTACCCCCCAAATGGGCCAAAACCATGCCCAAAACACAGTCACGAATAAACAAGCCGTAAGTTGACGTCCGTTGGTGGATCGTATCAAGCTCTTACCTGTTCATCCTTGCGTCCCGGACGCAATTTGTCAAAGGTGCCTCCATGAAAAACCACCCGGTTCGTGGCCTTAATCGCCGAAATTTCCTGAATTATAGCGCGGGGGCCACCGTGGCGCTCCACGCCGGTCTGGTGGCTGCCCCTTCCTCCGTCCTTGCCGCAGAGAGTCTGATGTCCAAAACCCCCGCCCCCAAGCCCCTGAAGCAGCCGCATACGATCGAGCAACTGGGCTTCAGGCGCACCGACGACTATTTCTGGATGAAGGATGACAACTGGCAGGCGGTGCTGCGCGATCCCTCCGCCATCAAGGCCGATGTCAAGGCCCAACTGATCGAGGAAAACGCCTATACCAAAGCCCTCCTCAAGCCGACCGAGGCGCTTCAGACGACCATTTTCGAAGAGATCAAGGGCCGCATCAAGGAAGACGATTCGTCGGTACCCGCCCCGGACGGCGTGTGGGAATATTACGTCCGCTACAATATCGGCGGTCAGCATCCGATCAATGCCCGCAAACCGCGCAGCCAGGACAAGATCAGCCGCGAAACCGTGCCCTTCGCCAATATCCCGGCCGATGAGCAGATCCTGCTGGACGAAGACGCCGCCGCCAAGGGCCACGAATATTATGCAACGGCCACCACGACCCACAGCCCCGATCACACGCTCTACGCCTGGGCCGAGGACACGCAGGGCTCTGAGGTCTATAAGATCTACGTCAAAGACCTTGCCACGGGGCAAGTGCTGGGCAAACCGGTCGAAAGCGCCACGGGTGATTTCGTCTTCACGCCGGACTCGCAACATATCTTCTGGACCTTCCGCGACGACAATGGTCGCCCGTCCAAACTCTACCGCCGCCCGGCCAGGGGCGGTGAGGACGTGCTGGTCTATGAGGAAACCGATCCCGGCTTCTTCATGGGCGTTGGCCTGACCTCGGATGAGCAATTCATCCTGATCAGCATCAATGATCACGAAACCTCGGAGGCACGCCTGATCCCGGCCAAAACGCCGACCGCCGCCCCTGTGGTGGTCGAGGCGCGTCACACCGGCGTGCAATACAGCGTCGATCACTGGGACGATCGCTTCGTTATCCTGACCAATGCCGACGGTGCGGTCGATTTCCAGATTATGACTTCAAGCGCGGCGGTCCCGGCGCGCTCAACATGGAAGCCGTGGATCGCGCACCGTCCGGGCATCTACGTCACCGGTTTTGGCCTGTTCAAAGGTCACATGGTGCGTACCGAGCGCGAAAACGCCAATTCGCGCATCGTCATCACCAGAAAGGCCGACCTCAGCGAGCATGAGATCGCGGTGAAGGAAGAGGCCTATGCGCTGGGGCTGGGCGGATCGCTGGAATACGACACGACGGTGATGCGCTACACCTATACCTCCCCCACCACGCCGGCACAGACCTACGACTACGATATGACGACCAAGGAACGGGTGCTGCGCAAGACGCAAGTCGTGCCGTCGGGCCACAACCCCGCCGACTATGTTGCCAAGCGTCTATACGCCAAGGCGTCGGACGGGGCAGAGGTGCCGGTGACGGTGCTGATGAAAAAGGATACCAAGCTGGACGGCTCAGCGCCCCTGCTGCTCTACGGCTACGGCTCCTACGGCATTTCGATGGAACCGACCTTCTCGGTTTCAACCCTCAGCCTCGTCAATCGCGGCTTTATCTACGCCATTGCGCACATTCGCGGTGGCACGGAAAAGGGCTACAACTGGTTCCTCGATGGCCGAAAGTTCAAGAAAAAGAACACCTTTACCGATTTTATTGCCGCGGCGGAGCATCTGATCGCCAAGGGCTATGGCACCAAGGGCCGCATCGTGGCGCAGGGCGGCTCGGCCGGCGGTATGCTGATGGGGGCCATTACCAATCTGCGTCCGGACCTGTGGGGCGGCGTGATCGGTCAGGTGCCGTTCGTCGATGTGCTCAACACCATGAGCGACACCTCCCTGCCGCTCACGCCGCCCGAATGGCCGGAATGGGGTAACCCGCTGGAAGACAAGGCGGCTTATGAATATATCGCCTCCTATTCCCCCTATGACAATGTGACGGCCAAGGCCTATCCGCCGGTTCTGGCCACAGGCGGCCTGTCCGATCCGCGCGTCACCTACTGGGAGCCGATGAAGTGGGCCTCCAAGCTGCGCGAATACACCACATCGGGGTCGCCGATCCTGCTCAAGATCAATATGGAGGCCGGGCACGGCGGGGCGTCGGGGCGTTTTGATCGCCTGAAGGAAACCGCGCTCAACTACGCCTTCGCCATCTGGGCGCTGGACAAGGGCTGGACCAAACCTGCGTAAATTTGCTCTCCTCCCTGCGGCTTTGCTGTGGGGAGGTGGCATTTGAGCGATAGCGAAAATGACGGAGGGGGATACCTCCGAAGGCGTTGCAGACTCAGTCCCTGAACCAGATATCTCGTCAGATATCGCGTTTGAGGAAAGGCCTGAGTCATCGCCCTCCGTCAATCCGCTTCGCGTCCTGACACCTCCCCATGCCTTCGGCACAGGGAGGAGAAACCGACTGTTCTGTTAGAGCTTCCCATGCCCGAAATCCGTAAGGTTCAGGTCACCGACTTCGCCGCCATAGCCGAAATCTATAAGGACGGGGTGCTGAACGGCACCGGCACCTTCGACATCGTACCGCCGGGCGAAGACGCCATGCGGGCGCGCTGGCAGGAATTGCGGGACATGAACCTACCCTATCTGGTGGCCACCGAAGACGACCGCGTCATCGGCTATGCCTATGCCTCGCCGTTTCGGGCACGCATCGCCTATCGCTACGGTGTGGAGGACAGCATCTATGTCCACCCGGCGCACAAGGGCAAGGGCGTGGGCAAGGCCCTGCTCAGCGCCCTGATGGCGGCCTCCACCGAGGCCGGTTTCTACGCCATGTACGCCGTAATCGGTGACGCCGAAAACACGGGCTCGATCCGCCTGCATGAACAGGCAGGCTTCGAACACACGGGCAAATTGCCGAAGGCTGGCTATAAGTTCGACCGCTGGCTGGATGTGATTTTCATGAGCAAGCCTCTGCGCCCGACCGATGGCCCGGCGCAGGGCATGGGCTGGGCGGCCAACGAGGTTTAGCAACAAAAAATCCCCGCAGTTGCCTGCGGGGATTGATCTTTTTCAGACCGTACCGTCGATTAACGGTAGGACTGGAACTTTTCGACGGTCGCCGTCATGCGCGCGTTCAGCGGCTTGAAGGTGTCCTTGAACGAGGCCGACAGGGTCTCGGTCAGGGCGTTCATTTCCGACACATAGGCTTCGAGCGCCGACTTGGCGTAAGACGACTGAAGCTCGATCACTTCCTGCACCGACTTGGCCGAAGACAGGGTCTTGGCAGCCGTAACGGCCTCTTCCCAGCTCTTCTTGGTGTAGGCCGCGGCTTGCGCGCCGACCGTTTCCGCGCCCTTGGTGGCGGCGGTCAGGCTTTCGACGACGGCCTCAACATTGGCCTTCGACAGGGTGTTGACTTCGTTCAGGGCACCGAGCGTCTTTTCGACGCCGTCCTTGAACGCTTGGTTGGAAGCGGCGGTCACTTTTTCGACGGTCGCCTTGTAGGTTTCGGTATCCACCATGGCATTATCTCCACTCAGGTTAGGCGGGGTGTCCGCAAACCGGGCTGAACACGTCCGCTGGTGTGAAAGCGTCGCCCGTGATAAGCCTGTGTATAACGCAAGCGCAGCATGGCGTCAATAATTATTGTGCAGCGCACAAAACCTAACGCGATTGTGATAGGCTTTCCTCACCCCTCAGACGAATCCGGGCGCATTTTGGCCAAAAATGACCGCTTGTGTAAGAAGCTGGTAAGGAAATCGGGCGCTCTGATTAAGGATGAATGAATTGAGGCTGACAGACCTGCCCTTTCATGGTCTTATACCTCTTTCCGGTCAGGCGGCCTCTTGCGGCGTTTTGTCGCCGTTCAGTCAGTAGCAGCGTAAAAGCGGGATCATACGAATGCGTCAACAGATGTCTCACACGACCCAGACACGACACACGGCCAGGGTCGCGGCGAAAGAGATCAAACTCAGGGCCATGCTGGCGACGACCGCCGCCGCTCTGGCGCTGATCGGCGTACTGAGCGTAACGCCCGCCCGCGCGCAGGACCCGGCCGCCAGCGACCGCTATGCCGCTATCGTCGTTGATGCGCAATCGGGCGAAGTCTTTTACGCCATGCGCGCCGATTCGCCGCGCTACCCTGCCTCCCTGACCAAGATCATGACGCTGTACATGGCGTTCGAGGAAATGGCGCAGGGTCGTCTCAAGCCCGATGACGTCATCACCCTCTCCGCTCACGCCGCGTCCATGCCGCCCACCAAGTCGGGCCTGAAAGCCGGTGACACCATCACGGTCGATATGGCCATGCGCCTGATCGCCGCCTATTCCGCCAACGATCTGGCCGCCGCTCTGGGTGAGCATATCGGCGGCTCGGAGCAGCGCTTCGCCGCCCTGATGACCGTCAAGGCGCAGGAACTGGGCATGACGCGTTCCAACTTCGTCAACGCCTCGGGCCTGCCCGATTCGCGTCAGGTCTCCTCGGCGCGTGACTTTGCGGTTCTGGCGCGCGCCGTCATGCGCGACTTCCCGCAATATTACGAGTATTTCCACGTGCGGTCGGTGCAGTTTAACGGCCGCACCTATTCGAACCACAATCCGCTTCTGGCCTATCCGGGCGTCGATGGCATGAAGACCGGCTTTATCAATGCCGCCGGCTACAACCTCGTCGCCTCGCAACGCAAGGGCAATCATCGCCTGATCGCCGTCATGCTGGGCGGCTCGGACAAGGCGCAGCGCCGCGAACACGTCACCACGCTGATGAATACCGGCTTCGATGTCTTTGCCCGCCGCGACAAGGGCGAACAGATCGTCGTGGCCCAGAACGAATTCCGCAGCGCCATCGCCCCGAAATATCAGGTGGTGGGTGATTCCACCGCCTTGATGGCCGCCCTGGATGCGCAGGATGACGAGGACGGCACCACGGTGCAGCGCCTGTCTGGCACCGCCAAGGCCCCTGCCGTGGTCGCCGCGCTCAGTAAGGCCGAAAAGGCCGCCGAGGACAAGGCTGCGGCCAAAAAGACATCGAGCACCGCCGCCGCGAAGAAAAAGAAAAAAGACCCGGACGCCATCTGGGCGGTGCAGGTCGGGGCCTTCAAGCAGAAGTCGCTGGCCGCCGACTGGGCCAAGGAAATCAAGAAGCGCTTCCCGACGCTCAAAGGGTTTGAAACCGACGTGTCGGAAAACGACGCCGGTCGCTATCGCACGCGCTTTATCGACATGACCAAGGCCGAGGCGCAAAAGGCCTGCAAGGCCATCGAGGCCAAGCGTCTCGATTGCATGGTGGTGAAGTCGTAAGGTTGACCGCTGTGCTGAAGCTATTTTCGCTTCAATAACGTATCCCGCGCGGCGTTGAGCTTCGCCGCCAGCGCATCTGAGCCGCCCTGATCCGGGTGTGCCGCCTTCATGCGCTGTTTCCACGCCTTGACGATGGCGCGGCGATCCGCCCCGACCTCCAGCCCCAGCGTGCGATAGGCCTCGATCTCGGCGCTGGTCCAGGCACTCGCCGGTTTGGGCTCAGGCCGATAGCGCGCACCACCGGCCATGGCCAGAGCGACAGACACCAGCACACTGGCCAGAATGTATTGTCCTCGCGCCACGCAGATGACGCCCGCCATGGCCACGGCCACGGCCGATACGGCGGTCAGGGCGCGTCTTTGGCGAATCCACGGGCCGGGTTTGAGCTTCCCCAGGCGCGACTGGCGGCCGACCCAAACGAGCAGGGCAAAGGCAGCAGCAGCGGCAATAATCAGATACACGGGCGCGCTTTCCGGACGGAGGCGAAATTACTCCGCCGCTTCGAAATCGTCCTCGTCCGTTTCTAGCTGAGGCCCCAGTTCCGTCAACTGTTCCGACACCGCCGCCTCGTTTTCGAGATCGAGCGCCAGCATGACGGCACGGATTTCGGCGCGCGCCGACACGTGGGCCATGGACACGGCCACCGGCTTGATCTCCTCGCTGAGGTCGAGCACCGTTAACCCAAATGGGAACAGTTCACGGTACAGCACGCGGTCGCGCAGGCCCGCCGCGACGCGAAAGCCGATCCGCTTGCCCAGCGCCTGAAGCCGGTCGTCGATACGCTTGGCATTACGCGCCTGATTGGTGGCCAGACGGTTACGCAGCACGATCCAGTCGATGGTCTTGCCGTCCCAGGTGGCGCGCACCTTGCGCGAATTCCACACGGTTTCGGCATAAATGGACGGGCGTTTGACGTCGAGCGTCACCGGATCGACCTGCCCCAGCAGATCAAAGTCGATAAAGCTGTCGTTCATCGGCGTGATGATGACGTGCGCCACCGCGTGGGCACGGCGGGACAAAAAGCTGTCGCCGCCCGGCGTGTCGATGATCACATAGTCGGCCACGTCGATCGCTTCGCCGAGCGCGCGGTCAAAGGCGGCCTTGGCCTCGGAATCCGGCACCTTGACCAGCTCGGCCGGGTTTTTGTGCAGGAAGGGCTCGACGGCGTGTGGCAGGATTTTTTCATTGGCCGCCGCCCACTTTTTACGGTTCTCGAAAAAGTGCGCCAGCGAGCGCTGCCGCAGGTCAAGGTCGATGATGGCGACGCGCTTGCCCTGATGCAGCAAGGCCGCCGCGACGTGCATGGCGACGGTGGACTTCCCCGCCCCGCCCTTTTCGTTGCCAAAAACCAGAATACGCGCGTTCGACATGACCCTACTCCACAGCCCGAATCAGCACCCGATCCGGACTCCTTATCTTGGGCCACTCGCATCAGACGTCAATAATCGGTTAACGATTTAACGGGGACAGAACCGTCCGCAGAGCCTAGCCATTTGCGGACACAGGGACTATATTGCCGTCATGACCACAGATAGCGATTACATCACCCGCACCGACCGTATCAAAATCCACGGGCTCGAAGGCTTCGAAGGTATGCGCCGCGCCGGCAAGGTGGCCGCCGACTGCCTCGACATGCTGATCCCTTACGTGGTGCCGGGCGTGAAGACCTCCTATCTGGATGATCTGGCACGGGAATTTATCTTCGATCACGGCGCGCTGCCGGCCTGCGTCTTCTATCGCGGCTACATGCACACCGTGTGTATTTCGCCCAACCACGTCGTCTGTCACGGCATCCCGTCCGAAGCCAAGACGCTGAAGGACGGCGATATCGTCAATATTGACGTGACCGCCATTATCGACGGTTGGCATGGCGATACCTCGCGCATGTATGAGGTCGGCAACGTCAATGCCAAGGCCCGGCGTCTGGTCGATGTGACCTATGAGTCCCTGCATCTGGGTCTGGCGCAGATCAAGCCCGGCAACACCTTCGGCGACATCGCCCACGCCATTCAGACATACGCCGAAGCCCAGCGGTGCAGCGTGGTGCGCGATTTCTGCGGCCACGGTCTGGGGCAGGTCTTCCACGACAACCCCAATGTCCTGCACTTTGGCCGCGCGGGTACCGGCCCGGTGCTGGAAGAAGGTATGTTCTTCACGGTCGAGCCGATGATCAATCTCGGCCGCCCGGAAGTGAAGGTGCTCAATGACGGCTGGACCGCCGTGACGCGCGACAAGTCGCTGACGGCGCAGTGCGAGCACAGCATCGGCGTGACCAAGGACGGGCTGGAAATCTTCACTGCCTCGGACAAGTTCCGCCCGCAGCCGGTGACCTGAGATAGCGGACATGGCTGAGGGGGAGCCACCGACAAGCGAAACCATCCTGCCCGACCCCGCCTTGCCTGAGCATGGCGGCCACAGACAGCGGCTGCGCGATCGGGCGCGGCGCGGCGGGACGTCGGTCCTGCCCGATTACGAGGTGCTGGAGCTGTTTTTGTTTCGCTCCATTCCCCAGCGTGACGTTAAACCGCTGGCCAAGGCGCTGTTGAGTCGCTTCGGCAGCCTGTCCGCCGTGCTGTCGGCCCCGCTTGAGGACATGCTTCAGGTGTCGGCGCTCGACAACAAGGGCCGGGCGTTGAAGATGACGCCGGACATCGCGCTCGATCTGCAACTGATGTTCGAAGCGACACGCCGCCTGATGGCCGAGCCGCTGAAACGCTCAACGGTTATTTCAAGCTGGCAGGCGCTGCTGTCCTATCTGCGCGTGACGCTCGCCCACGAGCCGCGCGAGCAGTTCCGCCTGCTGTTCCTAGACAAGAAGAACCAACTCATTGCCGATGAGATCATGAACTACGGCACGGTCGATCACGCTCCGGCCTATCCGCGCGAAATCATGCGCCGAGCGCTGGAGCTGTCGGCCTCATCGGTGATTTTGGTCCACAACCACCCTTCCGGTGACCCCATGCCGTCGCAGGGCGATATCGACATGACCAAGGCCATTATCGCCGCCGGGAAACCGCTGAAAATCGCCATCCACGACCACCTGATCGTCGGCCGCGAAGGCGTACTGAGCATGAAACAGGTCGGCGCCATTTGATCTTTTAGCCACGAAAAACACGAAACGAAGTTCGGCGCAGACAAAGCACCCCATTGATGGCTTGAGCCTTGCGCGAAGCGCTTGTTGCAATACCTGCAACAAGCCTTGAGAAGGCTTTTCGAGCACGGCTATTTTCAGCGCTCCGTTCGTGCTTTTCCTGTTTTTGGTGGCTAAACCTTCTTCCTCGCCCACTCCCAGACGCGCCAGCCCAGCAGGACCGCGATGATCGCCGCATAGACCAGCGGCATCGACTTGTCGGCCTTGACCAGCAGGAAATAGTGCAAGGCCCCCAGCGGCACGGTCACATAGATCAGCCGGTGGAGATTCCGCCACACCACCCCGCCCAGCCGCCGGATGGCCGCATTGAACGAGGTCAGCGCCAGCGGGATCAGCAGCACAAAGGCCGCCATGCCAAAGGTGATATAGGGTCGCTTGAGGATATCTGACCAGATCTGCGCCCAGTCGAAATACTGATCAATCACCACATAGCTCAGCAGGTGCAGCGTCACATAGCCAAAGGCAAACAGGCCGATGGGCCGCCGCCAGCGGATCAGCCGTCCCTGCCGAAACAGGCGCGCTAATGGCGTCAGGGCCAGACCCAACACCAGAAGCCGCAACCCCCATACCCCCAGTTGCCGCACCACCGTTTCAACCGGATTAACCCCCAGATCATTATGGAAAAACCGCCACAGCAGCCACAGCACCGGCAACAGGCACAGGGCGCAGATCAGGGCGATATCCAGCGTAAACCCGCGCTTCGCTTTCATCAGTAGTACTTTTTCAGGTCCATGCCGGCATAGAGGTGCGCGACATTTTCGGCATAGCCGTTGAACATCAGGGTCGGGCGGCGCTTGAATTCCCCAATGCGGCGCTCCGTGGCCTGCGACCAGCGCGGATGATCCACCTGCGGGTTCACATTGGAATAAAAGCCGTACTCGTTCGGCGCATACCGGTTCCACGAGGTCGGCGGCTCGCGCGTGGTGAAGGAAATCCGCACGATGGATTTGATGGATTTAAACCCGTACTTCCACGGCACAACCAGCCGGATCGGCGCGCCGTTCTGATTGGGAAGGAGGTCGCCATAAAGACCGACGGCCAGCAGGGCCAGCGGATTCATCGCCTCATCCATGCGCAGCCCCTCGACATAGGGCCATTGCAGGATTCGATCGGACACACCGCGCATTTCCTTGGGCCGCAGCGCCGTCTCAAAGGCCACATATTTAGCCTTCGACAAGGGCTCGGCCCGCTTGATAACCTCGGCCAGCGGAATGCCGATCCACGGAATGACCATCGACCAGCCTTCGACGCAACGCAGACGATATATGCGCTCCTCCAGCGCGCCCTTCAGCAGGGTTTCGATATCGACCGTCTGGGGTTTGGCGCAGTCGCCATCGAGCTTGACCGTCCACGGCCGCGTGGTCAGGGCCGAGGCGTATTTAACCGGCTCCAGCTTATCGGTGCCGAACTCATAGAAGTTGTTGTAGCCCGTCACGGCTTCGAGGTCGGTCGGCGTCTCATTGGTCCAGAAGGTACGTTTGGCATTCAGCTTGCCCGTCACCTGCGCGGCTTGCGCCCCCGCCCCGGCCAGCCCCAGGCCGAAGCCGATCCCCGCCGCCATGATCTCGCGCCGCCGTATATAGACCTCCTTGGGGGTGACGTCGTTGTCGGTCAGGTCGGGGGTGTGGCGGATCAACATGGGCAGTCTCCGTGAGTTCTACCAAGGTCATTGAAAATAGCACTCGGTATGCTGTTCGCGGCCGGATGCGATCCGCATCTTGGGCTGCTGGCATTACTCAGGACTATACGCAGAAACCGGCCATTTGGTGACACGCTAAATGCAAAAAAGGCCGGTGCCCCCTGCACCGGCCCTCCCCAACCTAATGTATCTTCACACCGAGGGCCTCAGCCGCCTCGACCGAAATCTGGCCTTGCGGCAGGCCCTGATCGGCCTGAAACTTCTGCATGGCCGCCACGGTCTTCGTCCCCAGCGTGCCATCGACCGGACCGGGATCATAGCCGCGCTGTTTCAGCGCCATCTGTATGGCCTTGACCTTGTCCGGCGTGGTGTTGCGTTCGCACAGAACCTCGCGCCACACGGGTTCGGGCGCCTTGACGACGCGCGTCTTTTCGACATTGCGGTATTCGGGTTCGATCCGGCGCGTCTCGGTACGGGCAGGAGACAGAATTTCTTTATATTTTTCGGTGCGATACGTGGCCGCGACCGGCTCCTCGATCACCTTTCCTTCGCGCTCGATGATGACGCGTTCGACCTTTTCGATCTTCGGCTTGACCCAGACCCGTCGCACCGTCGCAGGTGCCACCTCGACAAGGCGCTCTACGCGCCTGTATTCCGCCGGCACCTCTTTCAGGCACCACACGGTCTGGGCCGAGCCTTTTTGCAGATATTCCGTCGTCTCCGGCCCGCCCTGAATCACCACCGGGTCCTTGCCGGGCCAGGTCAGCATACCGTCGGCGCGATAACGCACCGGCTGATGATCGCCGGGCGTCACCAGAGCCGCCCCCGTGGCAATGCCTTCCGAGCGCACCCATTCCTGACGCGCCGGGCGCACCATGACGCTTTCGACGCGCTTTTCATAAACGGGCGGCACCGGCTCCTCGGACCAGTACCCTTCCTGAACCACACGGTCTTCGACCACGGTGCGCGTGACCGGTTTGATCACCTCACGCCGGACGTATGCAGGCTTATCCACCACCTGACGTTCGGCCCAGCGCCACTTTTCTTCCACCGTATAGGTTTCAAAGCGTTCGGGCTTGACGATCTCCCGCTCGGTATAGGCTTCCAGAACCGGAGCCTTCATCAGGCGCGTGTAGCACTGATTGGGCCGCGCCTCTTTAACCACCGAAGCCGGCAGGTCCGGATGATCGCCCGCCACCGCCCCGGCCGGGCAATCGCCCGGGCGGGCTGACGGACTGACGACCGGCGCCTTGGCTTCCCCCATATAGACGCCCTGCGCCCCCGAAGCCCCATAAGCGGACGGGGTGTCCTTCAGGACCGAACCCGAAACCGGTTTCACCACGGGCCGGGTCGCGGCTTCGCCCGCCACGGCCCCTGCGGCGCACGCCACAACCGCCAGCGCCAGCAACGACGCACCGGTGTTCAGCGTCCAGTTCCTCATCTCAGCCACCTCACAGACAAATCAGTCGCCGGAACCTTAACGCCTTATTAACCCTCACGCCAACCCAACTCGCGCCTTTCGGGTAAAATTAAACGCAATCACAGCCTGTTACTTGCGCGTGCCGTCCAGCCACGCCGCCACCCAGAAGAGCGGCGCGTTCCAGTTGACCGCCACCTCATTGGTCGAATAGCTGCCGATACGGTCCACATAGCAGGTCTGTGGTGCGCAGCCCTTGAGATGCGCCACCGCCTCCGCGTCGGAAGGGTTTTGATTCGGCCCGCCGGCGATGACGCCCGGCGGCGGCGGCGGCAACTGGCCGTCATTGGCCCAGAAACGATGATGCGGGTGCTGCATAGCGCGCTCGCCATATCCCGAAACATAGCTGAAATTCAGCGGGTTACGACCCAGAACATAATCCATCAGATTGACCGCTTCGGTGCGATAGGCCAACTCGCCGCTAAAGTCGGCGGCGCGGGCGAAGAGCAGGGCGCGGTTCATGAAATCCGCCGTAGAGCCCCAGACATAGGGCTTGTGGAAAGCGATGTGATAGCCCTGCCCGGCGGTTTCACCACGCATTGCCGCTGCGCGGCCCACCACCGCCTGACGCGCCGCCGGGCGCAGGGGCGTATCCACCGTCGCCAATGTGAGCGTGCCCAGCGTATCGACCTTGCCCCAACTGAAATCCGTGGCGGTCAGATAGTGTGGCGAGGCCTTCACCGCGTCGGCATAGGCCGCTTCGCCCGTGGTGGCATAAAGCTCCGCCGCCGCCCAATAGAATTCGTCGCTCAGTTGCCCGTCACCATAGCCCCCGCCGCCGCCCGGCAGGACGTCGATGGCGTAGGCGTCGGGCACGCGCTTCGCCGCCGCATAGGCCTTTCTGGCCGCGTTCAGACAGCGGTCGGCATAGGCATCGTCCACGCCCTTGAAGACCCGCGCACACTGCGCCGCCGTCGCCGCCAGATTGAGCGTCGCCGCCGTGGAAGGATAGCTGAGGCCACGCTTTTCCTTATCGAGATGCGGCGGGGTCGGCACCGCGGTCCAGTGTTCGTCGTGCATCTTGTGATGGGCCATGCCCGATGCATCGACGCGGGTAAATTTGAGTTTATCCAGAGACTTGCGCTGATCTCCTAAGGGCAGGGTCAGGGTCTGGCCGTCCGGCACCTGCATGGCCAGCAGGAAGTCCATCTCAAAGCGCACTTCGTCGAGCAGGTCATTCCTGCCGTTGCCCGCTTCGGGGATCTTGACGCGGCCATCGTCAAAGCTGCGGTCGCCCCGCGCCTGCGCTACCTCATAGGCGTTCATCAGCGTCCAGACGGCGATACCGCCATTGACCACATACTTGCCCTGATCACCCGCATCGTACCAGCCCTTCGAGACATCGAGCGTATAGGGACAGCCGCCCCAGTCATTGCCGCGATAATCCTTCGGGCCCCAGCAGGTAACGATCTCCTTTTCGTGGGCTACGGGCCGGGCGAAGCGCTCACCGACATATTTCGCCTCGATCGGCACACTGGCGCGCTGATGATAGAAGAAGGCCAGAGCGTCGTATTTCAATGATTGATAAACATCGGCGCGAATGTCGAAAGGCGTGCTTTTTAGACCTGCGACGTTGAGTACATACCCTTTTCCCGGCTGAGTGAAGCCCGTAAATTCGATGCGGTGAACGGACTGGCCCGAACTAAGGTCCGACCCGAATTCAATGGTTGGCCCCGTCGCCACCACCTTACCTGTGGCATCACGTAGCTCCCATTTCATCCAGTCCGTTTCCGGCGTCACGAGGATAGCCGTCTTCGCGCCATTTGTCTGGAAGCCAGTCTGATTAACCGAAATAGCTCGGACATCGACCAAAATCGGAGAGGTTTGCGCGATGGCCTTAGTCATTAGACCTGCGAGCAGACAACTGGTCCATATACCCGCCTTCAAGCCATCCATACGCATAGTTTTCCCTCTCAATATTTTACGACAGCGCTGTCTTTTCCCAAGAGGTAACACAGGCACAACCTCTGTCCAGCCCGTTTTAGCTTGACATTGAAAGCCTGCCCCGTATCACGCGGGGGCATTTTCTGAGTCTGCTCAACCGAAGGCCTTGCCATGATCCCCCGTTATTCCCGTCAGGACGCCGCCGCCATCTGGGACCCTTCGACCAAGTACAAGATCTGGTTCGAAATCGAGGCCCACGCCGCCACCAAGATGGCGGAATTGGGGGTCATCCCGAACGAGGCCGCCGAAACCCTGTGGGCCAAAGGCAAGGACGCGTCATTCGACGCGGACCGTATTGACGAGATCGAGCGCACGGTGAAGCACGACGTCATCGCCTTCCTGACCCACGTCTCGGAAATCGTCGGGCCGGAAGCGCGCTTCCTGCATCAGGGGATGACCTCTTCGGACGTGCTCGACACCTGTTTCGCGGTTCAGCTTCAGCGCTCGGCTGATCTGCTGATCGAAGGCGTCGATCTGGTGCTGGCGGCGCTGAAAAAACGCGCCCTTGAGCACAAGTTCACCCCGACGGTCGGCCGTTCGCACGGCATCCATGCCGAACCGGTGACGTTTGGCCTGAAGCTGGCCGGTTACTACGCCGAATTCGTGCGCGCCCGTAAGCGTCTTGAGGTCGCGCGTGAGGAAATCTCGACCTGCGCCATTTCCGGTGCCGTCGGGACCTTCGCCAATGTCTCTCCCGAAGTCGAAGCCTATGTAGCCGAAAAAATGGGTCTGAGCGTCGAGCCAGTCTCGACCCAGGTCATCCCGCGCGACCGTCACGCCGCCTTCTTCGCGGCGCTGGGCGTCGTGGCCTCCTCCATCGAGCGTCTGGCCGTGGAAATCCGTCACCTGCAACGCACCGAAGTGCTGGAAGCCGAAGAATTTTTCTCCAAGGGGCAGAAGGGTTCGTCGGCCATGCCGCACAAGCGCAACCCCGTCCTGACCGAAAACCTGACCGGCCTGGCCCGTCTGGTGCGCTCGGCCGTCGTCCCGGCTATGGAAAACGTCGCCCTGTGGCACGAGCGCGATATTTCGCACTCCTCGGTCGAACGCGGCATCGCACCGGACGCCTGTGTGCATCTGGACTTTGCCCTGCGCCGTCTGGCGGGCGTTATGGAAAACCTGATGGTTTATCCGGAAAACATGCAGAAGAACCTCGACCGTCTGGGCGGCCTCGTCCACTCGCAGCGCGTGCTGCTGGCCCTGACGCAAAAGGGCATGTCACGCGAAGACAGCTATTCGGCGGTTCAGCGCAACGCCATGCGCGTCTGGCGCGGCGAAGGCAATTTCCTCGACTTCCTCAGCGCCGACGAGGACGTGTCGAAATTCTTTACCCGCGAAGAGCTTGAGCCCTTCTTCGACCTCGGCTACCACACCAAGCATGTCGATACGATCTTCGCCCGCGTGTTCGGGGTGTAGTTAAATCATACCTCCCCAGCTTGCTGAGGAGGGGGACCGCACGAACCGCAAGTGAGATGCGGTGGTGGGTCCTTACCTGTGACTGGCCTTCCAAAGGTTCCCCATGTCCCTTTCCCTTCTGACCGACGCTTTCGACTTTGCCGGCTACCGCGACCGTTTTACGCGCAAGGGCCGCATCCGGCTCGAAGGGGCCCTGTCGCACGAGGACGCCCACGCCGTTCATCACGCGCTGGAGCAGCAGACCCTGTGGGAACTGCATCTGGTCGATAGCGAAGGCCAGCCGGACATCATCTCGCGCACCGAACTTGAGACGCTCAATCCGTCGGAGATTCAGGACCGCCTCGCCGCCGCCGCCGAACGCGCCCAGACGGGCTTAAGTTTCCTGCACCTCGGCTATGACCTGACCTCAAAAGAGGCGCTGATGAATCTGGGCGAAGACCATCCACTGTTCGCGCTGGCGCAACTTGTGTGGTCAGCAGACTTTGCGGCCTTCTGCGAAAACCTGACCGGCCTGTCGGGGCTGAAACTGCAAAGCCTGATCGCCACTGGCTACCGCCCCGGCGACTTTTTCACCATGCATACGGACGCACAAGCCGCCCTGACCTTTGAATGGAACTTCACGCACGACTGGCGCTCGGACTGGGGCGGGCAGATCCTGTTCCATTCGCCGTCGGGCGATATTGAAGGCGGTATCATGCCACGCCTCAACGATCTGGCCCTCTATGCCGGGGATCAGCCGCGCTCGGTCGCCTCTCTGGCGGCCTATGCCGGCGCGCCACGGTTTGCGGTCACCGGGCGATTTGTTTAATCGCTAAGCACATAAGGTCGAAACTCTTCGCCTGTCCAGATATAGAGGGCCGATCCGGCTTCGAAGGTAAACACCTCGAAGGCATCGGTCTTGGTCGTTACTTCTGGCTGACAGGACTGATTATCTGGACCTGATGTTTTACCGCATACAGTCTTATAGGTGCCCGGTTTGACCGTCTTGACACCCGCACGAGGCATATCGTTTCTCAAGGACAATAACTGTGAGGGCAATCCAGCTATAAGGCCATTTCCAAGTTTTATAAGGACAACGACTTGGCCTTTGGCATTCTTGTAGAAACCAACCTCATCAGCCCGACCATCGCCATCAAAATCGCCTGTGTCCGAGAGGTAGGCGTTCGGATGTTTCTTGCGAAGCGCGAAGTCGGAATGCTGTTTGACATCGGCGGCTGTAACCGGAGACAAAGGCCCTTCTACCTGAAGCGCAAAGGCAGGCGAAACCACCAAGCCTGACAAAAGGATAAATCCGATAAGCCGTCTCATCTTTCCCCCGCACTAAAAAACCCGGCCTTGTGAGCCGGGTTCGTATCTTACTGGTCGTTTTTTACTGTTCGTTTTTGAGAGCTTCGCGCGCCTGAGCCAGAAACTCGACCACCTTGGTTCGCACCTCTGTCTCGCGGACCGGGATGTTGGAGGCCGTCAGGTCACCCAGCACCTTGCGAATCACGTCTTCCTCGCCCGGCTGCTCGAAATCGGCGCGCACCACGGCCTTGGCGTAGTTTTCGAGATTGTCGCCGGACAGGCCCATCTTTTCGCCAGCCCACAGGCCGATCATGCGGTTACGGCGCGCCACAGCCTTGAATTCAAATTCTTCGTTGTGGGCGAACTGCGCTTCGAAACCTTTGGATCGGTCATCAAACGTCGTCATAGGGATAAACCTCACTTGTCCTTTCGGTTTTAATGCGCGCCATGACCCCGCGCAACACAAACCGTCATTTACATCACAAAAGTTTTTGATTATTGGCTGCACCCAATCGCATCCTTGGGATGCCTCTTTCACAGCCGTGCGGCAGACGCCCTTTTCAAACCCTCCCCGACACCCCTCACCGGCTGGCCCGGACGGTTTGACTATTCCGACGTCTGCACATGCGCTGCCCTTTCTGGAGATGGCGCCATGACCACCCGCCGCAAGAAGATTTACGAAGGCAAGGCCAAGATCCTGTACGAAGGCCCTGAGCCCGGTACGCTGGTCCAATACTTCAAGGACGACGCCACCGCCTTCAACGGCGAGAAGAAGGCCCAGCTTGAAGGCAAGGGCGTCATCAACAACCGCATCAGCGAGTTCGTGATGACCCGTCTGACGCAGATCGGCGTGCAAAACCACTTCATCAAGCGCCTCTCCTTACGCGAACAACTGATCCGCGAAGTCGAGATCATCCCGCTGGAAGTCGTCTGCCGCAATGTCGTCGCCGGTTCGATGGCCAAGCGCTTCAACCTGCCCGAAGGCCAGCAACTGCCGCGTTCCATCATCGAGTTCTACTATAAGAACGACGAGATGGGCGATCCCATGATTACGGAAGAGCACATCACGGCCTTCAACTGGGCCACCACACAGGAAATCGACGACATTCTGGCCATGACGCTGCGCGTCAATGACTTCCTGTGCGGCATGTTCGCCGCCGTCGGCATCACCCTGGTCGATTTCAAGATCGAGTTCGGCCGCCTGTTCGAAGGCGAATTCTCGCGCGTCATCCTCGCTGACGAGATCAGCCCCGATTCGTGCCGTCTGTGGGACACGCAGTCGGGCGAAAAGCTGGACAAGGACCGTTTCCGCCGCGATCTGGGCGACGTGATCGAGTCCTATACAGAGGTCGCCAAGCGCCTTGGGATCATGAAGGACATGCCCCGCGTCATCGAGGGCGGTGCGCAGTAATCTCCCCCTGAAGTCCATCGGTTCCGGTGGACTTTTTGCTTACTCTCTTAAACGAAGTGAAAAGATGAAAGCCACGGTTCATATCTTCCTCAAGGCGGGCGTTCTCGACGTTCAGGGCAAGGCGGTCGAAGGCGCACTCAACGGGCTGGCGGGCACCGCTGGCTGGAGCGATGTCGCCAATGTCCGCGTCGGCAAGGTGCTGGAGTTCGATCTGAAGAGCACGGACAAGGCCGCCGCCGAAGCCGAGGTGAAGTCCATGTGCGAAAAGCTGCTGGCCAATACGGTCATCGAATCCTACCGCATCGAGGTCGCCTAAGATGAAAGCCGCCGTCCTCGTCTTTCCGGGTTCCAATTGCGACCGCGACTGCAAGGTGGCGGTCGAGGTGACGACCGGCGCCCAAGTCAGCATGGTGTGGCATCAGGACACGAGCCTGCCCGCGGGCCTTGATCTCATCGTCGTGCCGGGCGGCTTCTCCTATGGCGACTATCTGCGCTGCGGCGCGATGGCGTCGCTGTCGCCGGTGATGGCTGAGGTGGTCAAGGCGGCGCAGCGCGGCGTCTCGGTCGTCGGCATCTGCAACGGCTTCCAGATCCTGTGCGAAGCGGGTCTGCTGCCGGGGGCGCTGATGCGTAATGCCGGCCTTAAGTACGTCTGCAAACCCATTGAACTGACGATTGAAAATCGCAACACGCGCTTTACCTCGGCCTATGGCGATAAGTCGAGCGTGTGGATGACGCAAGGCAATGGCGACGGCAACTTCTTCGCCGATGCCGAAACGCTGAAAGCCATCGAAGACAATCATCAGGTCGTGTTCCGTTACGTCGAAAACCCCAATGGCTCGGTCAATAACATCGCCGGGATCATGAATACCGAAGGCAATGTGCTGGGCATGATGCCGCACCCGGACCGCGCCTTTGAACCGGCGCTGGGCTCGGCCGACGGCGCGCCGCTGTTCCACAGCCTGATGCGCGTGCTTCAGGCGGCCTGACGCAAAGTCCGATTGACACAAACGGTTGCAAATGCAACCCCTTGTCCGACCGTCCGGCATCAGGCCCTGACGGTCAGACAAGGGGTTTTACATGACGATGCGCGCGGGTCTGGTCTGGATTTCGGCCGCTCTGGCCCTCACGACGGGGTGCGCCTCGGCCGACAGCTTCCCCGACACGCCGGTGACCAGCGATCTGCCGCTGGGCTATCATGCCAGGGCCTGCCCCGCCGCCTACAAGACCATCGTCACAACCCGCACCGTCGAGTGCGGCGATATGGTCGTCGAAGAGACGCGCGGCAGCGGCAATGGCCGCCGCATCAGCTTTCCCGTCGTCATTGCCCGCGCCGTCGCGCCGGACAAAAAACCCGATCCCCTAATCTATCTGCACGGCGGCCCCGGCGGTGATATTGTCGAGGCCGCCCCCTATATCGCCAAGGGCGACAAGACCGCGCTCGACCGCGACCTGATCCTGTTCGATCATCGCGGCACCGGACAATCGACCCCCTCTCTGGATTGCGGCGAAGCGCCCCTGTCCGACGCTGGCGTGACCAGCGCGGCGGGCGTCGAGGTGCTGAAGGCCTGCGCCCTGCACTGGCGCGCCAAAGGCGTGGACACGTCGCAATATCATTCCGCCGTCATCGCTCAGGACATCCGCGACCTTCGTCAGGCGCTGCATATCACCACCTATAACCTGTTCGGCGGCTCCTATGGCACGCGGGTGGCCATGGCCGTCATGCAGCATGACCCCGAAGGCTTGCGTAGCGTTATCCTTTCCTCGACCTGGCCACCGGAAGGCAATGCCACCGCCCCCCTGCCCGGTCTGGTGTCGCGTGAAGTGCGTCAGGTGCTGGCCTATTGCCGCGCCGATGCCACCTGCCGTCAGCGCTTCCCCGATCTGGAAGCGCGCTTCGATGCCCGCCTGAAACAGTGGCTGGACGCGCCGGTCACCCATAACGGCCAGACCTATACAGCGGATGAGGTCGGCGCCTTCCTGCTCGATGAACTCTACAGCGATCGCGGGGCGCGCCGCCTGCCCCGGACCATGGACGATCTGCTGAAAGGGGATTTTGCCGCGCTGGACCGCTTCAAGAAGGTGCAGGCGGGCTATACCGAGGGCCAGTTCTTTACCACCCTGTGCCGTGAGGAGTTTGCTTTTGAAGACCCGGCGGCGCTTGAGGCCACCGACCGCAACGACCCGATCGCCCTGTCCGTCGCCCGCGATGCGCGGCGCTTCTTCGAGGTTTGCCCGGCCTTCGCCACGGGCAGTGCCGCAGCGGTGGAAAACCAGCCCCTGACCAGTGACATCCCGACCCTGATGCTGTCGGCGGATATCGACGCCGGCTGTCCGGCGGAGTTGTCAGATGAGGCCGTCAAGCGCCTTAGCCATGGCCGCAACTACACCTTCGTCAACCGGATGCATACGGTTCAGGGCAGCGCCTGCGCGCAAAAAATGATGGCGCAGTTTCTGCAAACGGCCGATCCCGTCGTGGACACGTCGTGCATGACGGATGATCGCCCCAAATTTCCGTTCATTTACGAGTGAGCCCGGCAATAATAGCTGACAGGGCGCACTGAATCCGCTAAACGCGCGCCCATGAGCACGACATCCTCCGCCCCCGCCCAAACCCAGAAGTCCATGGCCGACTATGCGTCGGAGTTCGGACTGAAACCCGACGAATATCAGGTCATCCTCGACCGGCTGGGGCGCGAGCCCAACTATGTCGAACTGGGCGTCTTCTCGGTCATGTGGTCGGAGCACTGCTCGTACAAATCCTCGCGGATGCACCTGCGCAAATTCCCGGTGACCGGTGAGCGCGTCATCTGCGGACCGGGTGAAAACGCCGGGGTCATCGACATCGGCGACGGTCAGGCCTGCATCTTCAAGATGGAAAGCCACAACCACCCCTCCTATATCGAACCCTATCAGGGCGCGGCGACGGGCGTCGGCGGTATCATGCGTGACGTCTTCACCATGGGTGCGCGCCCGGTGGCGTTGCTAAACGCCCTGCGCTTCGGTGAGCCGTCTCACCCCAAAACCAAACGCATCGTCGAAGGCGTCGTCGCGGGCATCGGCGGTTACGGCAACTGCGTCGGCGTGCCGACCGTGGCCGGCGAAACCAACTTCCATGCGGGCTATAACGGCAACTGCCTCGTTAACGCCATGTGCGTGGGCTTGGCCGATGCCGACAAGATCTTCTATTCCGCCGCGCCGGAACCCGGTCTGCCGGTCGTCTATTTCGGCTCCAAGACCGGCCGCGACGGCATTCACGGCGCGACCATGTCCTCGGCCGAGTTTTCCGAGGACTCCGAGGAAAAGCGCCCCACGGTGCAGGTGGGCGACCCCTTTGCCGAAAAGCTGCTGATCGAAGCGACGCTGGAGCTGATGGCGTCAGGCGCCGTTGCCGCCATTCAGGACATGGGCGCCGCGGGCCTGACCTCCTCGTCGGTTGAAATGGCCGGTAAGGGCGGCCTCGGCATCACGCTCGACCTCGACAAGGTGCCGCAGCGCGAAGCCAACATGTCGGCCTACGAGATGATGCTGTCGGAGTCGCAGGAGCGGATGCTGGCCATCCTCAAGCCGGGCCGCGAAAACGACGGCTACCGTATCTTTGAAAAGTGGGGCCTCGACGCCGCCGTCATCGGCGAAACCAACACCTCCGGCCATATCGTTCTGAAGCACAAGGGCGAGGTCGTCTGCGACCTGCCGCTGGGCCCGCTGAGCGACGACGCGCCTCTGTATGATCGCCCGTGGGTCGAACCGGATATGGAAGCGCCGCTGGCGTCGGTGCCGTCGGCCCCGGTCGGCGATGCCTTGCTGACGATTCTGGCCTCGCCCGACATGGCCTCCAAGCGCTGGCTGTGGGAACAGTACGACCGTCACGTCATGGCCGACACCCTGGCCGACTCAGCGACTGGTTCAGACGCCGGTATGGTCCGCGTCCACGGCACCAAGAAGGCGCTGGCCGTCACCTCGGACTGTACGCCGCGCTACGTCAAGGCCAACCCCTATGAGGGCGGCAAGCAGGCCGTGGCCGAAGCCTGGCGCAACCTGACCGCCGTAGGGGCCGACCCCATCGCCATCACCGACAATCTGAACTTCGGCAATCCGGAGCGCCCCAAGATCATGGGGCAGATCGTGCGCGCCATCGACGGCATGGCCGAAGCGTGCCGCGAGCTGAACTTCCCCGTCGTCTCGGGCAATGTGTCGCTGTATAACGAAACCAATGGCGTCGCCATCCCGCCGACCCCGACCGTGGGCGCGGTGGGCCTGCTGGCCGACTACGACCAGCGCGTCGGTTTTCACACGCTGAAGGCCGGTCAGGTTCTGGTCCTCATCGGCGAGACGGCGGGCGAACTGGGCTCGTCTCTGTACCTGCGTGAAGTGCACGGCATCGAAGCCGGGGCGCCGCCGAAGGTCGATCTGAGCGTCGAAAAGCGCAATGGCGACTTCGTGCGCGACCTGATCCGCTCCAAAACCGCCAAGGCCGTGCACGACCTGTCGGACGGTGGCCTCCTGCCGGCGGCCTTCGACATGGCCTCGGCGTCGGGCGTCGGTATCGAATTGAAAAACTCCACCGCCCTCGAAGACCACGTCTTCGCCTTTGCCGAAGATCAGGCGCGCTACCTGATCGCGGTGGACGAAGCGTCGGCGCATCTGGTGCTCGCCAAGGCCGCCGAAGCGGGCGTCCCGGCCCTGACCATCGGCGTGGCGGGCGGTTCGGACCTCAGCCTGACCGGCGTGATGTCGCTGTCCTTAGACGAACTGAAAACCGCCAATGAGCGGTGGCTGCCGGAATTTATGGGCTAAACACAGTCCCTCCCTTGGTGTCAGAGGAGGGCTTCTTTAAAAAGTCACTTGGTTTTGCCCCGGACGGACCCGCTCCGGACGGCGGGCGTTGAAACGCTTTTCCGCCTCAGCAAGCTGTGCCTTGGTCATCAACGGCGTCAATCGTTGCAGATCAGCCGATACCGGTGGCGGGTTTTGCTGCCAGGTGCGCCCTTCATGCGCCAGCGCATAGAAGACATAGGCTTCGGTCAGGTCTTTAGCCACCCCCTCACCCGCTTCCAGCCGTCGTGCCCACGCGCTCTGCGCCGTCGGCAATCCGGCCTCGGCCGCCTTGCGGATCAGGTCGATCCCCCGCGTGCAGTTGGCCTCGACACCCCGCCCATCGCACAGCATCTGCCCCGTCAGCAGCAGACCCTCCGGATAGTCCTTGAAGGCCGAGCGCTGGGCCCAGACAAAAGCCTCCTTTTCGTCCTTCGTCACTCCGTCTCCGCTCAGATAATGCCGCGCGAGCTGGTACTGCGCCTCGGCATGGCTCTGGGTCGCCGCCTTTTTATACCATTCGACGGCCTGAGCCGGATCCTTGTCCACCTGAAAGCCGTTGTCATAGGCGCGCGCGACATAGACCTGTGAGTTGAGGACGCCGATCTTGGCATAGGCCAGTTCGTAATCGAAAGCGGTCTTGTAGATTTTGACTCCGCGCCAGCGCTCGTTTTCGTGCCACAGCCACGCCCCGGCAACGACCAGCGGCACCACAAAGGCCAGCACCTGCACCCAGCGCACCCATGGCTTGGGCTTGGGGTTGCGGATATCCGTCAGATTGGTCATGCGGCGCGCCCGGGATGCGAGGGAAGAGGAGGGTGAAGACAGACAATTGTCACTTGTTAACCCATTCTGTGCTAGTTCCAAACCGATTGTGTTCGTTCATCGAGTCGTTCTCAAGGCCCTTCCCATGCCCGTCGCCCAATCCGATCTCGAAGCCCGCCTGAAGGCCGCCTTCCCCGACGCCGAGATTGTCGTGGAAGATCTGGCCGGAGACGGTGACCATTACAAGGCCTATATCACCGACGCCGGTTTTGCAGGGATGCCACGCGTGCGTCAGCATCAGAAGGTCTATGCCGCCCTGTCCGACCTGATGAGCGGTCCGTTACACGCCCTCGCCCTCGAAACCCGCGCCCCCTGAGACAGGTCCGCCATGCGCTATCGCCCGTTCGGACGCTCCGGTCAGGCCCTTTCCGCCCTGGGCCTCAATGTGTCGTGGGCGAAGCTGGGTCGTAACCCGCAGGCCGTAGCGCGCCTGTTGAACACGGCGCTGGAAAACGGCATCAATACCTTTCACCTGACCTCGGCTCAGCCGGAACTGCTGCGGGTGGCGGCGGACACCTTCGCCATTGCCGATCGCCGCGTTCTGTTTGTCTCCCTCAGCGCCGAGGAAGAAGGCAGCAGCGACCCGGCCGATGAATACCGCCTTGAGCCGTTGCGCGAGCGCCTGCGCGGTGTCATCAAGTCTTCGGGCCTGCAGTGGATCGACCTGCTGGTCTTCCACGCCAACGGCTTTGATCGCATCCCCGACCGAAGCTGGACCTTTCTCACCGCCCTGCGTGAGGCGGGGATGCTGAAATTCACCGGGGCAACGGCCAATGACGACCTGATCAAGGTGGCGGTCGATGACGGACGCTTCAATATCCTCAAGACGGTGTTTGACATCGACACCTCGTGGAACAAGCGCCACCTGCTCGACTATGCCCTGTCGCAGGGTATGGCCGTCTTCGGCCACGACTTCTTTCCGGCCCAGTACCGCAAGGCCGAAGCGGTCGTGCCCAAAAGCGGATGGCGCGGCCTGTTCGGCGGCAAACCGGCCGATCCGCTGGCCGGGCGGGGCACCTATGCCTTCTTGCATCAGACGCCCGACTGGACCGCCGAAGAACTGTGCCTGTCCTACGCCCTGACCCAGCCCAACCTTTCGACCCTGTTTGCCTCAGCGGATGACCCCGAACATCTGGAGGCGCTGGCCGCAGTCGTTGAGCGCGCCATGCCGACCTCGGTACCGGCGCAGATCGAGATGGCGCGCTTTTCGGCGCAGGCCGAGACCTTGGAAAACGCCCGCAAGAAACCGGCCTGATCCACTGGATTTTACAGCGGTCTGTGCCTATATCACACCCACAAAACCCTTTTGCCGGAGTGCCCGCCGTGAGCGCCGATCTCAACACCGAAGTGCATCAGTTCATTGATGGCACCATCAAAAACAATCCCGTCGTCCTGTTCATGAAGGGCACGCCTGATCAGCCGCGCTGCGGCTTCTCCTCGCTGGTTGTGCAGGTTCTGGACCATCTGGGCGTTGAGTTTGCGGGCGTCGATGTGTTGCAGGACAATGATCTGCGCGAAGGGATCAAGGCCTATTCCGACTGGCCGACCATCCCGCAGCTCTATGTGAAAGAAGAGTTTATTGGCGGCGCCGACATCGTGCGCGAGCTTTTCCAGAACGGCGAACTGAAGACGCTTCTGACCGATAAGGGCGTGCTGGAGGCCTGATTTTCGCGTCTCTTTCATACGCCTGACACACGCCCTGCCCTATCTGGGTCAGGGCGTTTTGTTTGGCTTGTCAGAACGCGCACAACGGGTATTTTAAAACCGGTTCATACACGAGGGGGTTTGTGATGCGAAAGACAGCGATCATCGGGTTGAGCGTCTGTCTGTCGCTGATGGCCAGCCTGTCGCAGGCCGCCGAAAAATGGGTGCAGGCGGAAAGCCCGAACTTCATCGTCTATTCCAACGTCAACGCGAAGGCCACCGAGGCCTATGTGCGTAATCTGGAGAAGTTTCGCTACATTATCGGGGCCTTTTATGGCCTTTCGGGGCCGGATGTCGAACCGCAGCCGCGGATGAAGCTGTATTTTCTGGGTGACCGATCGGACCTTAAACAGGTCAGACCCAGGCTGGATAGCCATGTGGCCGGCTTTGTAAGCATCTGCGCCGCCGGCACGGCCGGGTTTTCGACCTATGAGGGGGAGGCCATCGCGTCGGGTTCCAAGGTTCAGAACCTCGCTGAAAACACCAGCCAGCACATCTTCTTCCATGAATATACGCACATATTCATGTTCCAGAACTCGCAAACCTTCTATCCGCGCTGGTTTGTCGAAGGCTTTGCCGAATATTATGGCACAACGAAAATTCTGAATGATGAAGCCGTTGTTGGAATGGCCTTGTCCTGGCGCATCCGTCAACTCAGCTCCAGCGGCACCCTGACCTATGAGGACATACTGCGCGATGCCCCCTCGACGCGCCGATCCGGTTCAAACTTCTACCCGCAGTCGTGGTTGCTGACCCACTGGATCCTGAGTGACCCGGCACGGCGTGAGGCCTTCCGCCACTATCTTGAGCGCCGCAGCAAGGGGGAAGAGGCGGTGGCGGCGTTTGAAGCCGCCTTTGGCGTGCCGGTCAAATCGCTGTCGTCCGTCCTGTGGAGCTATATGAATTCACTGAAGGCGACGGTTTATCGCATCCGGGATATGCCGGACCCAAAAATCACGCTGTCACCCATGCCGGGCAGTGCCGACAAACTGGCGCTGTGGGATGCCGGGTCAATGACCTGCATACCCCGCGACTACAGAGCAGCGCTGCTGGAGAAAGTCCAGAAGGAGGCCAGTAAGTACCCGGACGAGGCCTATGCGCAAGGGGTGCTGGCGCGCGCCCAAATTCAGTATGGCGATGAACAGAAGGGGCTTGACTACTACCAGACCTACACGGCGGCCAACCCCGATGACGCCGAAGGCTTCTATCGTCTGGGTCAGACTTGGTATCTGATGAGCCTTCACAGGCTTTTCCAGCCGGGGGAAACCTTTGACTCCCAGATGCGCAAGGCGCGCGAGGCGTTTCGTAAGGCCTACACCCTTGACCCGATGAACGCCTCCAATCTCAACTATCTGGCGCGCGCGGCGAAGATGGGGCCGGACTATCCGGACGATAACACGGTGAATGCCGCCTATCAGGCTCATATTCTGGCCCCAGCGGTGCGCGACTACGCCATTTTTGCGGCGCAGTTGCTGATCAGGCGCGACCGCTTGGGCGAAGCGGCGGATGTGCTGCGGCCTCTGGCCAATGACCCGCACGGGGCCGCGGCGGCTGAACGGCTGGGTAGCATTGTCGCGGCGATTGATGCCGGAAAATCGAAGGCTGAGGTTTTGGATATGCTCAAGGCCCCTGCCCCAAAGCCCGGCGCGACCGACGATGATGAGGATGGCAAGAAAGACGACCAAAAGTAACAAAAACCCCGGAAGGCGGACCTTCCGGGGTTTTGTTCTCACCGTCGCAGCTTCGACTATTACGAGGAGTAATATTCGACGATCAGGTTCGGCTCCATCTTAACCGGATACGGAACTTCCGACAGTTCCGGCAGGCGCAGATAGGTGGCCTTCATCGCCTTGGCGTCCAGTTCGATATAGTCCGGCACGTCGCGCTCAGGCGATTGCAGGGCTTCGAGCACCAGAGCCATGTTGCGCGAACGCTCGCGGACCTCGATCACGTCGCCGACCTTCACGCGGTAAGAGGCGATGTTCACCTTCTTGCCGTTGACCAGAACGTGGCCGTGGTTGACGAACTGACGGGCCGCCCAGACGGTCGGCACGAACTTGCAACGATAGACGATGGCGTCCAGACGCGACTCCAGCAGCGCGATCAGGTTCTCGGAGGTGTTGCCCTTGCGGCGATCGGCCTCTTCGTAGATCTTCGAGAATTGCTTCTCGGTGATGTTGCCGTAGTAGCCCTTCAGCTTTTGCTTGGCGCGCAGTTGCAGGCCGAAGTCCGAAACCTTGGACTTGCGACGCTGACCGTGCTGGCCGGGGCCGTAGGAGCGCTTGTTGACGGGGGACTTGGGACGGCCCCACAGGTTTTCACCCATGGCGCGGTCGAGCTTGTACTTGGCGCTGTGGCGCTTCGACATAGTCTTACCTTTATATAACCCTGTCCGGCGTCCCGCGAGAGTGCGAGACAGCGATTTCAACGGCGGTTCAGGATCAACCCGTAATAGCCCGCCTACCGAAGGTAAGCAGGAGAAGCGGCGCTTATGACGTCATCGGCCCGCAGAGTCAAGCGCCGCCTGAGAAAGCCCCTTCCGGATAACAGCGTTAAGGTTTCGGCAAGGCGATTCGCTTCATATTAACCCTTGCCCCCTTCCCGCATCCGGACTGTACCCATGTTTTCGCGCTCGCTCTCTGCCCGCATCGCCATTGTGGGTGCCGTGACGGCTGCCGCCGTTTTCGGCGCCGGTTCCTGGCTGATTTCGCATCAGACCACCCAGACCTTCGACACGCAAAACACCTCGCTGCAAAATCACGTCGCCGATCAGCAGGTGGCGGCGGTGCGCAACCGGCTCGACGTCGCCGCCCGCACCGCGCATGAAATGGCCTCCACACTTGGGGCGCTGCGCAGTCAGGGCATCACCGATCGCAAGGTCTATGACGAAGTCCTTCATGCGGCCCTGAGCGCCAGCCCGGACATTATCGGTCTGGGCGTCGGTTTCGAACCCGGGGCCCTGGGCGACGATGCGGCCTATGCCGGCAGCGAAGGCCACGACGCCACCGGTCGCTACCTGCCCTATTACAATCGCGGCACGGGCCAGGTGATCCGCGAAGTGCTGGTCGATTATGACAAGCCCGGCGCGGGTGACTATTATCTGCGGCCCAAAAACGAAGACCGCCCCGTGGCGATCGAGCCCTATATCTATCCGATAGCGGGCAAGGACCATCTGCTGTCCTCCTTCTGTGAGCCGATCAAGGTGTCCGGCACTTTCACCGGCGTCGCCTGCGTCGATATTGATCTGTCGCTGCTGTCGGGCGAAATGGCCAGAGCCAAGCCTTTTGGCGACGGCTTTGTCGCCCTCGTCTCGGGCAGCGGTCTGGCGGTCAGCTATCCGGGCGGCAAGGGTCTGGGTAAGCCCATTGCCGAGGCCGATGCCAATGTCGCCAGGGTCGCGAAGGACGCCATCACCAAGAACGGCAGCGCCTCCGGCGATGCCGCCGGGCCGAACGGGGCGTGGCGCTACCTCGCCCTGCCGCTCAATGCCGGAGGGTCGCAGGACAAATGGGCGGTGGTCGTCGCCGTGCCCAAGGCCACGCTGAATGCCGCGGCGGACGGCAACAACCGCACCATGCTCATCCTGTCCCTCATCAGCATTGTCGTGGCGGCGGGTATCCTCTTCGTCCTGCTGGGCCGCATGATCGGCTCACCGCTCAAGGGCCTCGGCAAGACCTTCGACCGCATGGCCTCCGGCGATCACAATGCCGAGGTGCCCGAAGCGCGACGCGCCGATGAAATCGGCCTGATCGGCAAGGCGGTGATGGGCTTCCGCGAAAGCCTGCGTCTGCGCGCCCGTGCCGACTCCGACGCCGAAATCCAGCGTCAGGCGGAGGCCGTTGCGGCCCGTAAGGCGGCCATGGCGCATCTCGCCGCCGAGTTCGAAAGCGCCGTGGGCGGCATTGTCGATAATGTGGCGCAGGCCTCGCTCGATATGCGCCAGTCGGCCCAGAGCCTGAACCAGATCGCCGAAAGCGCTTCGGGGCAGACCGCCACCATCGCCTCGGCCACCGAACAGGCGGCCGGAAACGTGCGCACGGTCGCCGCCGCCTCCGAAGAACTGACCGCTTCGATCAACGACATCGCCTCAAAGGCCGAGGCCTCCTCCACCATCGCCCGCAAGGCCGTCGAAGAGGCCAACCGCTCCGATGCGCGTATCCGCGAACTGGAGGCCGCCGCTGGCAAGGTGGGAGAGGTTGTCAGCCTGATCCAGGCCATCGCCCAGCAGACCAATCTTCTGGCGCTCAACGCCACCATCGAGGCCGCGCGCGCCGGCGAGGCCGGAAAAGGCTTTGCGGTCGTCGCCACCGAGGTCAAGTCACTGGCTACCCAGACGGCGCGCGCTACCGACGAAATCGGCGAGCAGATCACCGCCATCCAGCAGGCGACCTCCGCTACAGTGGAGGCCCTGGGGTCGATCCGCGGCATCATCCATGAGATGAGCGAATTTTCCGTCGGCATTTCGTCCGCCATGGCCCAGCAGGGGGCCGCTACCGACGATATCGCCCGCAATGTCCACGAAGCCGCCAAAGGCACGGATGAGGTCGCCGGGCACATTCATTCGGTAGCCATGGCGACGCGCGAAACCGGTGAAGCCTCGACCCGCGTGCTGGAGACGGCGCATCATCTGGTCGATCAGTCCGAAGCCCTTAAAGGGCGCGTTCAGGCCTTCGTGGCGCAGGTGCGTCAGGGGTAACAGGCCCAGAAGCGGAAATAAAAAAAGCCCCGGCATGTCCGGGGCTTTTTGGCATTTGCTGAGACGCTACTCCTCGTCCGCCTCGTCCTTTTCAGGCTTGCGGAGGGGGGTGAACAGCAGCTTGTCGATGCGGCGTTCGTCCATGTCGATCACCTCGACGCGGTGATGACCCAGAGTCAGGATTTCGCCCTCCTTGGGGAAGCGCCCCAGACGGTGCAGGACCAGACCCGCCGCCGTGTGATAGCCGGTGCCCGGCTCATAGGCTTCATCCAGCGCTTCCGACAGTTCGAACAGGTCGGCGCGCCCATCGACCAGACACGAACCGTCCTCACGGTGCAGGATCATCGGCTGTTCGTCGTCGTGCTCCTCATTGAAGTCACCGGCGATCATTTCCAGCAGGTCGGTCGGCGTCAGCACGCCTTCGATGGTGCCGAACTCATTGACGACAAAGGCGATATGCAGCTTCGACGCCTTGAACATGTCGAGCGCCTGAAGAAGCGAGGTCGTGTCGGGAATATAGATGGGCTCGGCAATCAGCTTTTGCAGGTCGAGCGGTTCGCCGCTCAGGAGCGTATCGGCGACGTCGCGCTTGTGTAGGATACCGATGGGGTTTTCCATGTCCTGCCCGCGCACCACGACGATGCGCGAATAGGGGCAGGCGCGGATGTCGTTGCGGATGACCTTTTCTTCGTCATCTATGGAAATCCAGTACACTTCCGGACGCGGCGTCATGGCCACCCGCGCCGGGCGGTCACCGAGGCGCATCACCTCGGTCATCATGGCCTGTTCGGCCGGCTCGATCAGGCCCGCGCCCATACCTTCGGCCAGAGCGGTTTCCACCTCTTCCTGGGTGATGGTCTCGCCCTTTTCGTCGCGAATACCCAGAAGACGCAGGACCAGCGTGGTCGAGCCGGTCAACAGCGTCACAAACGGCCCCATACCCATGGCCAGAAACGACAGCGGGCGCGACACAAAACCGGCAATGGTTTCCGGAAAGATCAGCGCCACGCGCTTGGGCACCAGCTCGCCGACGATCAGCGACAGATAGGTCAGGAGGACAACGACGATACCGGTGGCCAGTGCCTCGCTATAGGGGGCGACGGCCGGGAAGTTATGCTCCAGCAGATGATCCAGCTCGCTGGCGATGGTGGCCTGACCATAGGCACCGGCCAGAATACCGATCAGGGTAATGCCGACCTGCACCGCCGAGAGGAAGCGCGTCGGGTCCTGCGACAGCTTGAGCGCCTGTTGTGCCCCCTTATCCCCCTTGTCGGCACGGCTTTGCAGCTTGGCACGTCGAGACGACACCACGGCCAGTTCGGACATGGCAAATATGCCGTTCAGCACCACCAGAAGGAGGACGACGGCACAGGCAAGGAGTAACATTGGGGGGAAGATCCGGAACGAAGCCATCCTGCGGCTCCACGGCTTATGCTAGTCACTAAACTGTGCGGGCGCAATATTTTACGCAAGCGCTTTCCGGATTACACCCTAACAGTTTCGTTATTTGATCCGTGGGCGTTCTGAGCGCGTACTGAACACATCATCAGGGAGGGGTTCATGAAACTCAAGATTACGCTGGGTGTGGGTCTGTGGGCGCTGGGTGCGTCAATGGTCCACGCCGCCGATCTCACGCCCCAGCAGGCGCTGCTCAGTCTGCAAGGGGAATGGACCGGGGCGCTGGAATACCGGGATTACCAGAGCGATCAGTGGTTTGGCCTGCCCGTCAGCCGCACAGTGACGGTGCTGGAGGACAAGGCGACGGTTCTGGAAACCTCACGCTATGACGACGGCCCAAAGACCGGCATCGTCTATATCTATAGCCTCTCCGCCTTTGAGCCGGATGGCAGGACTCTGGCCAGCGCCAGCTTTCGCAAGGGCAAACCGGCCTCCGAAGACCGCGAAACGGTCAGCCTCGCCAAAGGGGCGACGGCGGACAACTGGACCCTCTATTTCGAAAGCACCGCCACGGATGACGAGCGTCCGGCGCGTATCCGCGTTACGATGACGTATAAGGACAATGCCTATACGACGCTGAAACAGATCGACTTTACAGACGATGCCACCGAAACCTGGGTCACGCGCAATCGCTCACACATGAAACGGGTTAAGCCTTAAGCCGCCGGGTGTGGAAGTCGAGGTGGTCGTCGATGAAGCTGGCGATGAAATAATAGCTGTGGTCATAGCCTTCGTGTCGGCGCAGGGTCAGCTTTTGCCCGGCCACCTTGGCTGCCTGCTCCAGAAGATGCGGCATCAGTTGCGTCTCAAGAAAAGGATCGGCCAGCCCCTGATCGACCAGAATCTCATCAAACGGCAGGGCCTTGCCCCTGGCCAGACGCAAGGCCGCGTCAGAACGCTCCCACGCCTCGTGTGAGGGCCCCAGATAGGCAGTCATCGCCTTTTGCCCCCACGGACAGTGGACGGGCGAAGCGATAGGGGCAAAGGCCGAAACCGATTTGAACAGGTGCGGATAGTTCATGGCGAGCGTCAGCGCCCCGTGCCCGCCCATCGAATGGCCGGACAGACCCACGCGACTCATATCCGCCGGAAATTCCGCCGCGATCAGCTCCAGCAGGTCGTGCGTGACGTAGGTTTCCATCTGGAAATGCGCCGCCCACGGGCTTTGCGTGGCATTGACGTAGAAGCCCGCCCCCTGCCCCAGATCATAGGCCTCATCATTGGCAACCCCCTCACCGCGCGGTGAGGTATCCGGTGCCACGATCATCAGACCCAGTTCGGCCGCACGCTTATAGGCCCCGGCCTTTTCCGTGAAATTGTTGGCTGTGCAGGTTAGCCCCGACAGCCAGATCAGCACCGGGAAAGGCCCCTCACCTTCCGGTACGAAGACGCTCAGCGCCATGGGCGTCTGGGTCGCCGCCGAGTCGTGCTTCACAAAGCTCAGCGTGCCTCCGAACAGGCGGTGTTGCGCGGTAATGTCCATGATAAGCCCCTCAGATCAGTCGGCGCAGCAGGATACCGGGCAGGATGACGCCCTCGGCCATGTGAATTTCAATCAGATTTTCACGCTTGAAGCCCAGCGTCCGGTAAAACCCTTCGGCATTGAGCCCCGAATAGCAGACAAACTCGCGCAGGCCCGCCGCCTTGGCCTCTTTGAGGCAGTGCTGGAACAAGCGGCTGCCGACGCCGAACCCGGCAAAGTCCGGATGCGTGGCAAAGTGGCGGATATGGGCGACACCTTCGATCACTTCGCCCGAACCGGGGGCTTCGCGGGTGAAACCGCCGCACGCCGCGATCTGCCCGTCCATATCGGCCATGACGTAGAAGGTGCCGCAGGTCAGGAGCGCCGGGTCAAGCACGGTCAGAAACGGCAGCACCTCCTCGACCAGATCAGAGCCGTAGGACCGGTGCAGGCCCTCCTCATAGGCCAGACCCAGCATGTCCTCGATATCGGCGCGGTCTTCGGGGCGCGCGACCGTCAGCGCCAGCGATTCGGCATAGTCGCGGTCATCACCCGTATCGACACCGAACAGGACGTGTGGCTCCCACGGCCACGACCCGTGCCAGTTCTTTTGCAGGCACGACGAATGACACCAGAAGTCCTGCGCCAGAGGCGAAAACTTGGCGGCGCGCCAGTGCGGCATCCACGTCGCGGTCAGGGTCACGGCGGCGTTTTCGTCCTCGATCGGCTCGGAACAGAAGACGCAGCTATAGGGTTCGACGTGCTCGATTTCGAAATCGTCGTCGTCTTCCATCAGAATACGATCACGCTCCGGATGCTTTCGCCGGCGTGCATCAGGTCGAAGGCTTCGTTGATGCGCTCCAGCGGCAGGGTGTGGGTGATCATCGGGTCGATCTCGATCTTGCCGTCCATGTACCAATCGACGATCTTCGGTACGTCGGTGCGGCCGCGCGCGCCGCCAAAGGCCGAGCCCTTCCACACGCGCCCGGTGACGAGCTGGAACGGACGGGTCTTGATCTCGGCACCCGCCGGGGCCACGCCGATAATGATGCTTTCGCCCCAACCGCGATGGCAGGCTTCGAGCGCCTGACGCATGACCTCGACATTGCCGGTACAATCGAACGTGTAATCCGCCCCGCCGCCGGTCAGTTCGACCAGATGCGCGACGATGTCGCCCGACACCTTTTTCGGATTGACGAAGTGGGTCATGCCGAAGCGACGGCCCCACTCTTCCTTGGAGTCGTTGATATCGACTCCGACAATCTTGTCCGCGCCGACCAGCTTAAGCCCCTGAATGACGTTGAGACCGATACCGCCCAGACCGAACACCACGGCATTGGCCCCCGGCTCGACCTGCGCCGTGTGGATCACCGCACCGACGCCGGTCGTCACGCCGCAGCCAATATAACAGGCCTTGTCGAACGGCGCGTCCGGGCGAATCTTGGCCAGCGCGATCTCCGGCAGGACGGTGTGATTGGCGAAGGTCGAACAGCCCATATAGTGATGGATGGCCTGCCCCTTATACGAAAAGCGCGACGTGCCGTCCGGCATCAGCCCCCTGCCCTGCGTGCCGCGAATGGCGGTACACAGGTTGGTCTTGCGGCTGAGGCAGGATTTGCACTGGCGACATTCCGGCGTGTAGAGCGGGATAACGTGATCGCCGGGTTTCAGCGAGGTGACGCCAGGGCCGACCTCCAGCACGACGCCCGCGCCTTCGTGGCCGAGTATGGAGGGAAACAGCCCCTCGGAATCGAGCCCGTCCAGCGTATAGGCGTCGGTATGGCAAACCCCCGTCGCCTTGATTTCGACCAGCACTTCGCCGTGGCGCGGCCCCTCCAGATCGACCTCGACGATCTCCAGCGGCTTTTTGGCTTCAAACGCGACGGCGGCACGGGTCTTCATGGGGTCTCTCCGTGAGAGCGCATTCCCAAAAGTGTGAAACGGTTTTTGGAACAGAATGCGCGGTCAGACAAAAACGTTAAAAGCACCGCTTCGATTCCCTCTGAACGAAACGCGCCCTAACCTGAAGCCGAACCTAAGACCCCGCTCCGCGCCGGGCAAGCCCAAACCGGCACGTGGCGCCGATAAAAGCTGTGTTTAAACCGCGTCGCAGTATGCCCCCCGACCGGTAATCGAAGACCATCGCCATCCTCTTGTTTTAAAAACAATTTTTTGTGATGCCACTTCGGCGATAGAGAAAGCCTTAAGACTCTGCGCGTAATTTGTAACCCTGTTATATACCGGAGAGGCGCATCTCGGCGGGGTCAACCCTTAGCCGCTTTGGCTTTCCGGACAGAGTTCGGGGTAAAAAATGAGCATCAAGTTTAAGATTCTGGCGCTGGTCGCCGCCTTCGCCATCATCGCTTCGGCCATTACGGGGCTGGGTCTGGCAACCATCGGAGACTACAACAAGATTTTGGCCAGCTACGGCAATGCCAACCAGAACGCCTATAATGGCGAAAAGCTCAACCGGCTTGTGACGCTTGTGGTGATGGAATCCCGCGGCGTGTACATGGCCGAAAACACCGAAAAGGCCAAGAAGTTCGCCGATGGCGTCGATAAGGGTCTCGACGATATTCAGGCGCTTCTGACCTCCTGGAAGGCCACGCTTGAGCCCAACGAACTGCCGGCCTTTGCCGCCGTCGAAGCCAAGGCGCAGCAATTCATCACCTTCCGCCGGGAAATCGCCCGCGTGGGCCGCGACATCGCGCCGGAAGAAGCCAACAAACTGGGCAATAACGAAGCCAACCGCGCCAACCGTTCGGGCTTCCAGAAAGACATCGACGCCATGGTGACCGCCATCCGCGCCGATCTGGATAAGTCGCAGGCCGAGGTGGCCGCCTACAGCAAAACCCGCTCCACCCTCTTCCTGCTGATGGCCGTCACGGGCATTCTAGCCCTTCTGGCCGTCTCCCTGTGGGTCGCCATCAAGGCCATTTCGCGCCCGATCCAGAACATCGACCGCAGCGTGACGCGCATTTCCGAAGGCGCCTATGACACGCCGATTCCGGACCATACGGCGAAGGACGAAATCGGCAGCCTGTGGCGTTCGATCCGCGTCCTGCGCGACCGCGCCGCCGAAGCCGAACAGCTTAAATTCGAGCAGCAGATGGCCGAGAAGCGCGCCTATCAGGAACTGATGGCCGAACGTAACCGCATCGCGGCCGAGTTTGAAAAGCACATGGGCGAACTGGCCACGCGCTTCATCTCCTCGTCGCGTACCGTTGCCGAAGCCGCCCGCGGCCTCAACGAAACCGCTGAGGACACCTCAACCCGCGCCGCTTCGGTGTCGCAGGCCGCTATTGACGCTGCCAACAATGTGCAGAACGTTGCCGCCGCCACCGAGGAATTGTCGGCCAGCGTCGGCGAAATCAACCATCAGGTCGTCCGCACCGCCGAAGTAACGCAAAGCGCCGTCGAAGAAGCCAAGAAGACCGAAGAGGCCATTCAGACGCTTTCGACCGCCGCCCAGCAGATCGGTGAGGTCATCAACCTCATTCAGGCCATCGCCGCCCAGACCAACCTGCTGGCGCTCAACGCCACCATCGAATCGGCACGCGCCGGGGAAGCCGGTAAGGGCTTTGCCGTTGTGGCCTCCGAAGTGAAGCAACTGGCGCAGCAAACCGCCAAGGCCACCGACGACATCCGCTCCAAGATTTCGGAAATCCAGTCGGCAACGGCGGTCACGGTCGGCTCCATCGACGCCATCGTCCGGACGATCGAAACCATCGGCGGTCTGACCGGCTCTATCGCGGCCTCGGTCGAACAACAGGGCGCGGCGACCAATGAAATCGCCGCCAATACCAACCGCGCCGCTACCGGTACGCGCGACGTGACCGGCCACATTACCGGCGTCGATCAGGCGGCCCAGATGACCGGCCACGCGGCGCAGCAACTACTGGGCCTGTCGTCGGAACTGGAAGAACGCTCCGCCGACCTGCAAGGTGAGGTCGTGGCCTTCGTGCAGCGCCTGCGCGCCGCGTAACGCGCTTAAGACAAAGCGTTTCCGATAAAATCCCCCCGCCGGTGCGTGTCTCCGGCGGGGGTTTTTTATGCGTCCAGAGGATTGTCCGGCAGCTTCCAGTCGATAGGCGTCACGCCCTGCGCCTTTAGCCAGTCATTGGTTTTGGAAAAGGGCCGGCTGCCCAGAAAGCCGTTGTGCGCCGACAAAGGCGACGGGTGCGCCGATTTCAGCACCAGATGGCGCGAGGCATCGACAAAGGCCGCTTTTTTCTGCGCATAGGCCCCCCACAGGATGAAGACGACGGGCTGCGGTAACGCATTGACGCGTGCAATCACCGCGTCGGTGAACCTTTCCCAGCCGCGCCCCTGATGCGCCGCCGCCTTGCCCTCCTCGACCGTCAGGACGCTGTTGAGCAGCAGCACCCCCTGCTTGGCCCAGTGTTCCAGAAAGCCATGCCGCGCGGGCGGGATGCCGAGATCGCTCTGCATCTCCTTGTAGATATTGACCAGAGACGGCGGGATGCGCACGCCCGGCCGCACGCTGAAACACAGGCCGTGCGCCTGACCTTCGCCGTGATAGGGGTCCTGCCCCAGAATGACGACCTTGACCTGATCGAGCGGCGTCAGGTCCAGCGCCCGGAAATACTCGCTGCCCTTGGGGAAGATGCGCTTGCCGTGGGCCTTTTCGTCTTTCAGAAAGGCCTTGAGCGATTGCATGTACGGGCTGTGGAATTCCGGCGTCAGCGCTGCCTTCCAGCCGGGTTCGAGGCTAATGCCGTCCGTTGCAGGCGTGGCGGTCATAATATCTATCCTTTGGCACGGTAAGACATGATGTGTGGTGCCGAGACCTGCCCCCGACTCTGCGCCCGCGTCAAGCCGACGGATCGTCTGCCTGTCCGCGTAAAACCGCACAGACCAATTGATAACCGTTCGCAAGCATGAGAGACTGCGAGCGGGCGGGACTGATGAGAGAAGGAATTTCCATGCGCACATTCGCATTCGCCGCGGCCGTGATCCTCGCCGCCACACCGGTCTTTGCCGCCCCGGCCACATCAGACCTGATCGGTAATGACGGCAAGACCATCGGCACCGTCACCGTCACCCCGGCCCCCAAGGGCGTCATCCTGCACATCGAAGCGACGGGCCTCAGCGAAGGCTGGCACGGCGTGCACTTCCATTCAAAAGGCGACTGCGGCGACACGGCCAAGTTCCAGAATTCCGGCGGCCACGTCCATGACGCCAGCCACGGCGCGCTGGTGCACGGCCTGCTTAACCCCGCCGCCAATGACGATGGCGACCTGACCAATATCTATGCCGGTAAGGACGGCGTGGCCAGGGCCGAAATCTTCTCGTCGCTGGTCAGCTATGAACCCACCCCTGGCAAGTCGGCCCTGAAAGACGCCGACGGCGCGGCGGTCGTTGTCCATGCTTCGCCCGACGACTATTCGAGCCAGCCCATCGGGGGTGCCGGGGCGCGCGTTGCCTGTGCGGTGGTGAAATAGCCGGTAAAAAAGCCCCTTCCAGGAGGCCGGAAGGGGCAGTGGCTCAGGGAAGTCACCCAGAAAAGACTTCAATGAGAACTCTCACCCCCTCACTATGACGCTACACGTATAGCGATCCCATCGGGGAAGCGCGCGCGCCCATAAGAAACCGGTAAATTTCAAAACGCGGGTGCGGCAGCGACCTCGATCCTGCGCCCGTCTGCCGGATGCGGAAATGCCAGATATTCGGCATGGAGCCGCAATCGCGGGCTGAGCGCGCGCACCTCATCCGGCGCATAAAACTCATCGCCCAGTATCGGATGGCCCAGCGCCATCATATGCACCCGGAGCTGATGCGAACGCCCGGTAACGGGCTCCAGCACCACCCGCGTGCGCCCCGCCTCGCGCGCCAGAACCGTGTAGCGGGTCAGCGAGGGTTTTCCGACCTCATGATCGACCTTCTGGCGCGGGCGATTGGGCCAGTCGCAGATCAGCGGCAGATCGACCTCGCCCTGCTCGGCGGCCACCTCACCAGCGACCTCTGCCACATAACGCTTGGCGACCTGTCGCTCCGCAAAGGCGATGGACAGGGCACGGTGCGCCTCAGCTCCCCGCGCCATCAGGATCAGGCCGGAGGTCGCCATATCCAGCCGATGCACAATCAGGGCGTCCGGCCACCGGGCCTGCACGCGCAGGGCCAGCGAGTCTTTGTTCTCCGGCAACCGTCCCGGCACAGACAGCAGGCCCGCCGGTTTATCGAAGACCAGCACGCTATCGTCGGCATAAAGCGGCGTCATCACAGGTGCGTCAGCCCCAAAAACGGCCTGGGGTCGGGGCAGACCTGTGTCCACAGGTCGCGCTCGGAGCGTTTAAAGACGCCGGGAAAGTCGCCCGACCGCCCGCCGAGATCGAGAATGACCTGAAAATGCAGGTGCGGCGACCAGCCGCCATTGACGCTGTCATCGCCCAGACGCGCCAGCCTGTCGCCCGCTTTGAACACCTTGCCAGCAAACAGACCGTCGAGACTATCGCGGCTGAGATGCCCGTATAGGGTCCAGAAGGTCAGGCCGGGCCGTGGTTCATGTTGTACAATAACAGTCGGGCCGTAGTCCTTGATATTATTGTTATCCTGAAACGAATGCACTGACCCGGACAATGGCGCAAACACCTCTGTTCCCGCCGCAGCGAACAGGTCGATCCCCAGATGCAGGGTACGCCGTTCGCCGCCGTCTCCGGCAAAGACGTCGCTGTCGTAAATCCCGCGATCCTCGTCATAGCCCCCGATGCGCAGCGGTTCACCCGCCGCCACGGCCCAGCCGCGCGGCATATCGCTCTCCCAGCCTTCGGCCCTCAGCCCTTCGGCATCGAGGCGGATGGAACGGGCGGTTTCAAGCCCCGCCATAATCCCGGCACTGGGTTCGGGGCGCTCAGCCAGCCACAGATGATAGGCGGCCAGCCGTTCGGAAGCAGTCACAGACATCATGGCGGCACTTTAGCGATAATAGCTGCGCGACCCTACCCCTTTTTCATACTGACAGCGCCTGTCCATTCGCCGTAGATAGTCGCCGTACCCTTCAAGGAGACAGGCATGAGCATCTATATCGGTATCGGCGGTTGGAACTTCGTGCCGTGGCGCGGCACCTTCTATCCCGACGGCCTGTCGCAAAAGAAAGAGCTGGACTATGCCAGCCGCAAACTGACCTCCATCGAGATCAATTCGACCTATTACGGCGCGCAGAAGCCGGAAACCTTCGCCAAATGGCGCGACGAGACGCCGGAGGGATTCATTTTTTGCGTCAAGGGCTCGCGCTACACCACCAATCGCCGCGTGCTGGCCGAAGCCGGCGAGTCGATTGAAAAATTCATCACCTCCGGCGTCACCGAACTGAAGGACAAGCTGGGGCCGATCAACTGGCAGTTCATGGCCACCAAAAAGTTCGACGCTGAGGATTTCGAGGCCTTTCTGAAACTTCTGCCCGATTCCTACGACGGGGTAAGCCTGCGCCACGCGGTTGAGGTGCGCAGCCCGACCTTTCAGACGCCGGAATTTATCAACATGGCGCGCCACTACAAGGTCGCCGTGGTCAATGCCTTTGACGAAGACTTCCCGCAGATCGGCGATCAGACGGCAGACTTCGCCTATCTGCGCCTGCTGGGCACCGAGGAAAACGAGCCGATCGGCTATGCGCAAGCCGCGCTCGATGAATGGTCCGGGCGGCTGAAGGCCATCGAAACAGGTACAGTACCAGAGGATATTGCCTGCGTCGGCGAAAGAAACCGTCACGAAAACGGCGCTAAAAGGCGCGACGTCTTCGCCTATGTCATCAGCGGGGACAAGGTGAAGAACCCGCACGCCGCCATGGCCCTGATCGAGAGAGTGAAATGAAGCGCATCGCCCTGAGCCTCGTCCTTTTGAGCACCACACCGGTCCTGGCCGCCGAACCCCACGTGGCCGAGCGCGCACGCAAGGATTACAAGAGCTTGCAGCAAACCGCTCAGGAACTGACCGATCCACAGATCCGCGCGGCAACCGTTGACGCCTTGTCGCCAAACACATGCCTGCGCCATCGCGCCGGGCTGACCGCCGAAGGCAAGGCAGTCATTGTCACGCGACTGGCGGCGCGCGGCTTCGTCGCCGATACCGGCCCGCAGACCACCGCAGGGGTCTTCCCGCCGGTCACTGCCGAGGGCAGCGCGTGTCCCACCCTCGCTCAGCCGTTTGTGGCGGCGCCCGGCGGCCCCCTCCATTCGCACCACGGCTGGCCCGGCGGCTTACCGGAGCACGAACGCTTCAATCAGCGCTCCGGCGCGGCCCTGTCGGCGCTCTACAGCGAAAGCGCGGGCCTGCCGGTTGACGCCAGCCTCGTCTCGGCCGCCGCCCTGTGGCACGACTGGGCCAAGGCGCTGGTCTTCCAGTGGCAGGCCGACGGCACCACCCTGCCCGAACTGCGCATCGGCGGGGCCAATGGCACGGGCGCGCACCACGTGCTCGGCCTGTCTGAGAGCATGGCGCGCAAGCTGTCGCCGCGTCTGGTGATCACGCAGGCCTGCGCCCACACGGCACCGGTCGGTGACGGCGCGGCAAAGGTCGCCACCTGGCTGGAAGCTGCCGCCATCATCGCCCGCGTCGATCCGGTCAAGGCCGGGTATCTGCGAGAAGGCCCGAACGGTCTGGAGATCAACTGGAGCAACGGGGCGAGCGGCGAAACCGGCGTCTGGCGTGAATGCTTCATCCATAACGAATCCGACGCCGGCTATATCCATTCCGGCGCCGCCGAAAAGACCGCCGACACCGTGCTGGAAAGGCTGGCCCCACGCTTTGGCTATGACCCCAAGGTCAGCGGCTATCTGATGAAATTCCGCCACGTCGTGCTGGCCGAACTGGGGGCCGACCGCATTCAGGCCTTCGTCAGCGCGGGCGACGAAGCGGCGCTGGTGAAAGCGATCGAAGCGCTTAAGACTAAGGGCTTGCTGTAAATACCTCCTCCCCTGTAGAGAAGCGTACGGGGGAGGTGGCAGCGAATAAAAGGAGCTGACGGAGGGGGCCAAAACGACGGCTATGCCCCCTCTGCCTCGACAGGCTCGGCACTTCCCCTGCTAACGCAGGGGGAGGATGTTTCTTTACTCCCCCAGCAGCGTCTTCTGCCAGAACATCAGGCTGGTCCAGAACTGATAGTCCTGATTGGCCTTTTTGGCGAAGCCATGCCCTTCGTCCATGCCGACCAGATGCCAGGCCAGACCGCCGCGGGCGCGCACGGCTTCGACGATCTGATCGGCTTCCGACTTGGGTACACGCGGATCATTAGCCCCGGTGACCACCATCAGCGGCACCCGCAGCTCGCTGACCCGCGTCATGGGCGAAATCTCCAGCAGCTTGGCCTTCTGCTTCGGGTCACGCTCATCGCCATATTCGACACGGCGCAGATCACGGCGATAGCTTTGGGTATTTTCAAGGAAGGTCACGAAATTGGAAATGGCCACCACGCAATTGGCGCCTTTCAGACGCGCGCCATAACGGATCCCCACAGCATAACACATATAGCCACCGTAAGAGCCGCCCGTGACCGCAAACTTCGCGGCGTCGAGGCCGGCATCCTTTTCCAGCACATCGAGGAAGGCCCCGATATCCTTCACCGAATCCTCGCGCTTGAACGGCCCGTTATCGAGCGAGACGAAGCGCTTGCCAAAGCCGGTCGAGCCGCGCACGTTCGGATAGAAGATGGCGATGCCCAGTTCATTGAGCAGGTAGTTGTTGCGCCCGAGGAAACCGGTCGTCGATTGCCCTTCGGGGCCGCCGTGAATGTTAACAATCAGCGGCCGCTTGCCGGGGAATTTTTGGGGGTCCGGGCGATAGAGGAAGCCCGACACCTTTTCCTTGTCGAACGAGGTGACCTCGACAAATTCCGGCTCAACATTGACATTGGGGTCAAGCCCGCCCGTCTCCGACTGCGTCCAGCGCTTCACCGCCATGGTTTTGGGGTCGATCGAATAGGCGTCCGATGCCGCCTTGGCCGAAGCGACCGTGACGCCAATCTCTCCCCAGGGCGCGATGGCAAAACCGCCCACCGTGCCCTGCGGCAAGGCAGTGACCGGCGTGGATGTGCCCGTCTTCGGGTCCAGCAGTTTCAGGCGCGAGACCCCGGCCTCATTGACCGAATAGGCGATAAAGCTGCCGTCTTCGGCGATCTCGAAACTTTCGACATCCCATTTGGGCTCAGGCGATCTGGGCGTGAACTTGCCCGTCTTTATATCCAGAGTCCCCAGCCGCTTGAAGTCAGAGCCGCTATCCGATGTGACCCACAGAGTACCATCGGGCGCGAACTGCGCGCCGCTCCAGGCAATGTCCGTCTTCTGGTCGCCGATAGGCGTCATCTGACGCGTTTGCAGGTCTAACAGGAAGAGGTTGGACTTGGTGACCGAGATATATTGCGCGACCACCGCCGTTTTTTTGTCCGGTGCAAAGTCCGCGAAGCCCCAGCCGCCGCCACTGACCTGCGCCACCATACGGTCGGTCTTCGGATCGCGCGGGTTCATCACATAAAGGTCGGTATCGGCACCGTTGCGGCGGGTCGAACTATAGGCGATCAGCTCACCATCCTTGGAAAAGCCCTGAAACGTGTTGCGGCTCTTGCCGTCGGTCAGCAGGGTCAGCCGGCCGTCCTTGAGCGTATAGAGCTGAAAAAACTCATTGCCGCCCGTGTCCTTGGACACCAGCAGCACGTCACCCTTGGGCGAGAGGGTGCCGCCGACCGGCTCGGCCTCAAACGAGATCTGGGTGCGCGCCCCCATCGGCATCTTTACGCTATGCAGTTGCGCCGTATTACCGAAACGCGTCGAAATCAGCATCGAGCGATCGGTCGGGTCCCAGCCGCGGAAGCTGGCCGTGCGAAACTCCATATAAGGCCGTGTGGCCGCGACAATGCTGTCCGGGACGGCCGGAATACCATCGGCGATCAGATTGGCCGGCTTTTCGGCATCCGCCACAGCCATCATCGGCATGAGCGACACACCGGCAGCCAGAGCCACGGTCAACAGGGATTTACGCATGAAAAGAGCCTCCCACCTGAGAATGAGGACTGACTAAATCACAGTCCGGACGCATCTGAAACGGTTTTATCGGCAACCATCGCCCTGCAATCGTTACCACCTCAGGCTTCGGGGCATGGGGCACGGCGCTTTTTTTTCCAAAACGCGTTAAGACTCGAATTTACCGCCACCTTATCCGTGTTAACACATGCCGGATGTCATCCTTACCGGTCCGTCGTGTAGTCCTGTTATCCGGACGTTTGACCGTACACGGCACAATAAAGCGTCCTGATCGCCGAAAAGCGACCGGTTTATGGCCACTATTGCGCCGAATTACAGGCGCAGGGTCGCCCTGAAAACCCGATGGCCGAATGCCATGTCCTACTCATGATGGTCAGGGCTTGCGGACGGCTGATAAACAGACGCTGACGGCCTTCTTCAAAAACGCAGACAGTGTATCGTTTTTCACAAGGGGAGAGGTTCATGACCCCGCAACTGATGCCTGCCCGCCGCCCGTCCCACGCCCTTCCCCGCCTGAGCGCGGTCCGCCGGAGCCTGTCCGATGCGCCCGCACCCGATGTCGCGGATATCTTCGTCGGACTTGTGTCCCGCCTGAACGCCGTGGCGATCCAGGTGCATCGCACCGCCACCCTGCGCTCGGACTGCACCGACATACGCACCTATGCCCGGCACATGGGCGAAAGCCATGTGTGGCTGAATGAGGCCTTGCTGACGGCGCTGGAAAAGGCCGGATCGTCGCTGACGCCCGACTATGTGCCCTCGCCGGAGCAACAGCGCGATATCGACGCCCTGCAACTGAGTGAGACGGCGCGCTTCGATATCGACTATATCCGGTTCCAGAACCGGCTTTATCTCGACATGCTGAGCCTGTGCGAACGCTTCCTGCGCACGCGGCCCTCCATGGCCAATCTCAGCATCTATGCCCTGACCCTGTGCGACTATCTGCGTCATCACCTGACCCAGTTTGCCCCGACCTTGTCCCCGAAACAGGCCTCAGCCGCCTAAAAAACGCACCTCAACGGTCTGTGATCAAAGCGCATTTTCGTTTGCATAGGCGATGGGATCGCCTATCCTTCCTGTTCTATGGAGGGCCTGATGGGCGAACTTTATGATGTGCCGCTGAAGCGGATTGACGGTAGCGAAACCTCGCTGAACGCTTATGCGGGAAAGGTGCTGTTGATCGTCAATGTGGCGTCGAAATGTGGCCTGACCCCGCAATATGAGGCGCTGGAAGCCCTCTATCGCGCCAGACACGCTGACGGTCTGGAAATCCTCGGCTTCCCGGCCAACAATTTCATGGGGCAGGAGCCCGGCACGGATCAGGAGATTGCCAGCTTCTGTCAGACGGCCTTCGACGTGTCCTTCCCGCTGTTCTCCAAGATCAGCGTGGCGGGCCCGGACAAGCATCCGCTGTACGACGCTCTGACCACGGCCTGGCCGGACGCCACCGGGTCCGAGCTGATGCGCGAAAAGTTTGCAGGCTATGGCTTTCCCCCGACTCCGCGCGGCGAAGTCCTGTGGAATTTCGAGAAATTCGTGATTGGCCGCAAAGGTGACGTCGTGGCGCGCTTCTCCCCTGACGTGGCCCCGGACGATGTGCGCCTGATCGACGCCATCAACAAGGCGCTGGCGGCATAGAGCATTCGTCGGCTTAGTTGAGCTGCCGAATAGCTCTAAGTTTTTGTGGGGTCGCGCGACGCTACCTCAAGCGAAGGCCCGCGCTGCCATCAGCAGGGTATGCAGTTGCGAACGGCTGAGACGACGCAGTTCGGGCAGCAGGCGCGGCTGAGCGATATGCACGATCTGCGCATCGCGGTACCACGGCAGGTCGATGAGTGCGTGGGCCGTTGATGAGACGGGCGGCAGCAGGTCCATAGGGTGCGCCCCCAACTGTTCGCAAATCCGGATCAGCATGGAGCAACTGACGCGGTTGGCAGCTTTTTCGTACTTTTGCAACTGCTGAAAGGTGACGCCCAAACCCGCCGCCAGATTTTCCTGAGTCAGGCCGCGCGCCTTGCGGATCAGGCGGATATTCTGCCCCACCACCACATCAACCGGATGTCCTGTCTCTCGCATTAGTGCTCCTCCCTCGCCTGAACAAGGGTGGCGATACACGCACAGATTGTCAATTCATTTTATGCGTTTGATGCTTTTATTCACTCTCACTACGCAACACGATGGGATAGACCCCCGCAATATCGGCCATGGACAGGGTTTCCGTTACCCAACGATGGGCGGACTCTTCGGCCACCAGCCGCTCCACCCAAAGCTCGGCGGCCTGGCGCAGGTAGAAGCGCGGTAGAGAACGCCCGTCACGCAGGCGCACAATGACCCCCTCCCCCGGTTTCGGCGGACGCTCCGTATCGCAGATGGCAAAGGCACCGGCGCGCACATAGGGACTGAGCTCATTGGTGTCGATGCGTACCTGTTGCAGACCGGCGCGGTTAAACGCCGTCAGATCGACGCCAGCCGAGGCCGAAAGCCCCGGTCCCGTCGTGTCTTCGGTGGCATACGACATATCTGTCGCCAGCAGTTCCACCTCCGCCTCCAGATCGCGCAGCGTGAAGCCCAGCGCCCGCACGACTTTCGAGCGCACGGCCAGACGATCGAGGAAGGCGCGACTTTCCCCGCTTTCGTAACGCGCCCAGGTCGGCTGAGACGTACCGGCGGCCTCGGCGGCCTTGTCCTGCGACAGACGTGCGCGCATCCGCAACTGTGCCAGAGCCTGCCCGTAGATAAGCGCCTTGTCCAAATCTCGCCTCCTGCTTGCAGCATAGTGCCGCAAGCGAGCGCCGGACAACAGCCCTAATTCCACAGTCGAGTTGCTATTTTTGCAACGAAGCGTTTTTGATTGCTCCACTATTCGCAACACTGCATCCGTCTATATTGACGCTCAACAGCTACCCTTACTGCGAAAGGCCTAAGCCATGATCCAGCATCGTCCCTTTGAGAAGCTCTATAACGCCAAGCACGGCTGGCTGAACGCCCGTCATCATTTTTCGTTTGCCGACTATTACGACCCCAACAATATGGGCTGGGGGTCGATCCGCGTGTGGAATGACGACGAAATCGACTCGAAGTCGGGCTTTCCGCCGCACCCGCACGCCGACATGGAAATCATCACCTATGTGCGTGAAGGCGCCATCACCCACGAAGACAATCTGGGCAATCGCGGCCGCACCGAAGCCGGGGATGTTCAGGTCATGTCGGCCGGAACCGGCATCCGCCACGCCGAATATAATGTCGAGGACGTGCTGACCAAGATCTTCCAGATCTGGGTCATCCCCGACAAGCGTGGACACGCCCCGCGCTGGGGGGCCAAGCCCTTCCCCAAGGGCGACCGGGCGGGCAGGTTCGTGGCGCTGGCGTCCGGTTTTGATGATGATGCCGAGGCGCTGAAGATCAACACGCCGGCCCGTCTTCTGGGGGCAACGCTCCTGAGCGGCCAGTCGGAAAGCTACGCGCCGCAAAAAGGTCGTCATGTTTACGTGGTCTTAGCCGCCGGACGTGTTAAGCTTAACGGACTGGAGCTGAACGCGCGCGACGGGGCGGCCATCATCGACGAAGATGAGCTGACCTTCGAAGCGCTCGAAGACGCTGAAATTCTGCTTCTGGATGCCGCATAGATGCGACTGAAACCGCTCGTTACCCTCACGGCCCTGATCGGGCTCCCCCTCCTGCTTCAGGGCTGTGTCGCCGTGGCCGTTACCGGGGCTGCGGTCGGCACCGCCGTAGGGGTAACGGGCGCGGTCGTCGGCACCACCGGCAAAGTCATCGGCGCGGCTATTCCCGACGGGGATGACAAGAGAAAAGACAAGAAGAACAAGAAGGACGACGACTGATGCGCCTGACTGCCCTGGGGTCGGCTTCCCTGCTGGCTCTGTTTTCGCTGACGGCGTGCGGCTCGGAGGTCGAGAAGCCGCCCGAGCCCGAATCGACACAGGTCGATTCGCTGTCGGGTGTCGATCTGAACGCGCCGCTGAGCGTCATCGGAACAGAGCCCTTCTGGTCGCTGACACTCACCGAGCGGGACGTCACCTTTGAACGGCCGGGCGAAGAGGCGCAGGTCTTCCCGCGTCACCTGTTCGAGATCAATAAGGACAAGAGCGGCCCCAAGCGCGCCGAGCTGCTGTCCAACGAGATGAGCCTGACCCTGATCGCCCAGACCTGTTCCGACGGTATGAGCAACCGCACCTACCCGCTGACCGCCGAGGTCAATCTGGGCGACGAGGTGCTCAAGGGCTGCGCCACCCCGACCGCAAACCTTGAAAAGGACAAGCCCTGACCCACACCCAAGCCCGGAGATCGTCTTGGAGATGCCGGGCGTCGTTTCAATGACGATCCCAGGCAACAAAAAAGGCCTCCCGCAAAGGGATAATGCAGTTCACTTAAGGGCCGATACAGTTCTCTGGTCGTATTTTCTGGGCAGGGTTTTGACGACACGGGGGCATGATCGCCCCCGTTTTGTTGAGAGTAACAAATCGCCGAGTCTGT
>NZ_JAQQKW010000014.1 GCF_028550395.1 Asticcacaulis currens
AGTGGGCTTCGCTTCCCCGGTCGGGGCATTGCATGGTTCAATGACGCATCCAAAGAACTCTGGAGCGCTCAATGAAAACTGAAGAGAATCAATGCCATAGACAACCCGTCATCGCCCACAGTTTCCCTCCAACACTGCGCGAACCTCCGCTCACCCTGTCCCCTTTAAGCCTCTGACCTGTTCGTTGGCTCTCCTGCGGGAGGGTAAAAAAAACCGGCCTGAGCGTTCTCAGACCGGTCTGATTTTTAGTTCGTGGCCTTTTCGGCGTTGCGCTTGATGTTCTCGGCGGGGGGCTGATCGCCCAGCTCATTGGCCGCCTTGTCCACGCCCTGCGGCAGGGCCTCTACGGCGTCGCCCAACCGCTCAGAGCCGCTGCGGTTGTCCTGCATCAGAAACACCGCGCCGACCGCCAGCAGGGCGATCACCGCGACCCCAATCAGGATGAGAATGCTGTTCGTGCCCTTACCGGGGGCCGTTGTCGTGTTAGCCATGGGATGCTCCTCTGCGTCTTAGCTGATCCCAGAATAGGCACGTGAACGAAAGCGCTCAGCACGGATAACCGCGGTTGCGCGTAGGAAGGGCATAAAAAAACCGCCGGGGTACCGGCGGTCTTTTCGATCCGATCTGAAACCCGTCAGAACTGGAAGCGGGCACGCAGCGACAGCGACACATTGTCGTAGGCGTCGTACTTTTCGTATTCGGCTTCGATGCCGAAATAGCTGTATTCGTTCGAGGCCGCGATGCGGACACCGGCGATAGGCGCCCCGCCCTTGATATCGCCGCCCTTGAGGGTAAAGGGCGTGGCCGTGCCAAAGCGCGCGACCGTATCGGCGATTTCAGCCGAGAAGTTGTTGCGGTAACCGACCCACACTTCCGGGCGGAAGAGGGCGGTCTTGTTCGAGCGTCCGATATTCAGCAGGGCCGTCCCGCTGAAGATATGACCCGTGCGCTCATCGACCGACAGGTCGAAGGCCGTGCCGCCACCGGTCTCGGTGTGGGCATCTTCCTTCAGGCCGTAATAGTCGGCACTGACCATCGGGGTCAGGCTGAGCCAGCCCGCATCGACGCTGTAGGAGGCCCCGACGCTGCCCGAATAGCTGACGCCCTTCCACTTGGCGGTCGAACTGGCGATGAAGGACGGTTCCAGTATCTGACGCTTGGAGTCGAAGTGGGCGTAGCCGACGCCCCCGCGCACCCAGCTCTTGAGACCCGAACCGGTGTCCATGCGCCAGTAGAGGCCCACGGACAGGTCGGTCGAGCTGAGGTCTTCGTCCGGCGCGCCCAGCGTGCCCTTGGGGTTGGCCGCGGTATAGGCGAGATAAAGACCCGCCGCCTGGGTGGAGGTGATGCCGCGTTCGACGCCGCCGGCAAAGGCAAAGCCGGTCGAATCAAAGCCCGTGGCCTCACCGCGATCGCGGTTGATCTGATAGCCGTATTCCTGCGCCCAGTACTGGTTCACACCGGCCTGCGGGATAATGGACTGGCTGGCCATGGTGCGCGACAGGCCGTCATTGCTCTTCGACAGGGTCAGGAGGGTTTCACCGGAATAGTCGGGCAGGAAGGACAGATAGGCCTTGTTGAAGCCATCGGCGCTTGTCGGGTCGAGCAGGGCGCGGGTCGCTCCCGTATTGCCCTGAGCCGCTGTCAGAACGGCGTCGAAGGCCGCGAACTCATTGGGCGACAGAGTGGTTTCGCTCTGGGTGCGCAGACGCACGTCGGCATAAAGCGCCGTATTGCCCGTATTGGTCGAAAGGGCCGCCTTATACAGGTAGGGGATATTGCTATCCAGGCTGGCCGTGTCGAGCGTCCCCAGTGTGATGTTGGAGGCGGTTATCAGCGTGTAGCGCGTCGTCGGCTTGACGATGCTGGACATGCCGATCTGCACCTTGGCCCCGGTTTCGAACACGGCGGCCCCCGACGCGACGATGATGGGGGTGGTCGGATTGGCCGTGTCCGGCACGAAGCGCAGCACGCCATCCTTGCGCACATTCACCGTCGTGGCATTGAGCTTTGAACCGGCGTCGAGGTTGAGGGCGCCCTTGACGATGTCGATCGACACCGTGCCGGCCCCCGTCATCTTGCCGGCGACGATACCGTTGGTGGTGATGCTCAGGCTGTTGCTGCCAGCACCGAAGTCGATATTGCCGACCACAAAGCCGCCATTGATATTGACCGCATCATTACCTGAGCCGAGACGGATATCGCCGGTGATGACCGGGGCCACCGCCGTGGCATCGTCCGGCTTCAGATTGGTCTGGGTGAGGGTAACGCCAGCCGTATTGCCGCTCAGGTCGATGGCCACGGCGCGGTTGCTGGTGGCGTCCACCACGCCGTCGCCATCATCATCCGTGCGGGTGAGGGTGGCGGAGATGCTGCCGGTATTGGTCAGGCGCACCAGCGTGTTCGAACCGTCGAAAATAGCCGTGGCGTTGGATTTGGAGCCCGTCGCTGCGGCACTGACCGTGCCGCTGACGTTGATTTCCGGCACCTGCGCCCCGGAAGCGATATAGACCGCATAGCCGGTTTCGTTCTTGGTGGACGAATTGGCGGCGCGCACGGTGCCGCCAACATTGAACTTGTTGGCGATCGTTCCGGACAAAAGATTGACCGTCCGCACCCCGGCCAGATAGGAGGTGGCCGACACCGTGCCGTTGACGAGGATGCCGTTTTCGAACGTCACAGTGCGACCGAGGCCGCCCGTTTCAATCGCCTTGGCCACCACACCTTCGAACACGCCGGACGAGGCGATGTTGCCGCGCACGACCAGACCGAAAGTCTGGTTCTTGTAGGTGTCGGTCGCTGTGGAGGCGATCGAGATGGCGTTGATGGTGATGTCCTGCGTGGCCGAGCCGACCTTCAGGGCTGCCGCGCCGCCATATTGCGACAGGCTGGCGGCACCGTCATCCGTATCCAGGACGCCGTTGCCGTCTTCATCATTGTTCTGTTCGGCCGCGGGCTTGGTCGAATCGGTGTTGGCGATAGTCGATTGCAGTAGAATGCCTTTGGTGACATTGCCGGAAATATTGACCAGCGGACCGGCCTGCAGCTTGTCTTCGGCCTGAAGTTTGTCCAGCGTCGTCTTGTCTGCCACCGTCGTCAGGCGATAGCCCGTTCCGGCGATACTTCCGTCCAAAATGAGCGCCCCGGTCAGGTTGCTGCCGAGGTTCAGCGCCGTGGCATTCTCGCCCTGAACCGTGGTCGCGCCGCCGATAACGATATTGCCGGTGACGCCGCCCTCAAACGAATAGGCGCGGGCATTGGTGCCCACGACGGTCACGGTGCTGTCGGAATTGAAATTCCCCGTCAGGGCGTTTTCGAAGCGCACGCCGTAGGAATTATTGCCTTCGACCTGAATCGCGCTGCCCGAAGCGAGGCTGACATTGCCGACAAACGGCGTGGTACCGACCGAGCGGATGCCGTAACGGCGCTCGCCCTTGGCGAACGGGCCGTCCGTAATGCCGTCGGCCGGCGAGTCGGTGTCGGTAGGGGTGTAGTCGTCAGTGACCGTGATCTTGCCGGAGAGGGTCAGGCCACTGGTGCGACCGCCGTCTATATAGATACCCGTCGCGTCATCGCCCGAAGACGACATGTCGATCGCACCGACGACATTCACCTTGTTGTTCGAATCGACCGTGATGGCGCGGGCCCCTGCCGTCTTCAGCGTGATGGTTCCGCCCGTATCCAGCTTGATATCGTCCGCCGTGCCCGTCGAGGTCGCCGTTGAGGTCTTAACGGCCGTCGTGGTCGCGGTGTTGATAACGGTTTCGGCCTGTACCGCGCCGGCGGCGAGGCCCATGACCAGACCGATGGCGGTGGCGTTGAAAAGGTGAGATTTGCGCATAGTTTCGCTTTCGCTCGTCGATGTAAATTCTCAGACAGAACAACGCGTCGCGTCATGCAATGGCGCGCCTGCCCCCAAGGAAACACAATATGGGCGGTATTTTCCGCCTTTGGCCAGTGGCGACTCTTCGGGACGAATATGGGCTATTCTATGTCATCATGGACATGCCGAGGCCCGTATGTGTCGTTTGCGTCAACCCTGTTTCGTCACAGACATACACGCGGACACACAGATTTGCCTAATGCAAACTTTGCGCGAAGATGAATTTAGCTGAGAGAAAAAGAAAGGATATGCGGGGCCACCTGAGAGAGCGTATCCTCTAGGTGGCGCGAGTGACGGGGCTCGAACCCGCGACCTTCGGCGTGACAGGCCGACACTCTAACCAACTGAGCTACACCCGCATTCCTGTTCGGGCGACGACGTTTCGGGATGCGAAGGCCACCGGCTTGCGTTACAAGGGGTGGCGCGAGTGACGGGGCTCGAACCCGCGACCTTCGGCGTGACAGGCCGACACTCTAACCAACTGAGCTACACCCGCATCCATATATTGTCGTCCTCTGCGTCCGGACATATGCCCGTTCGAAGAGGTGCGCTTGATAGTGCGGGGCGGCCTGCGGTGTCAAGCGACATATTGCGTAAAACCGTCAAAAAGCCATTTGGCTGTGGAAGACAGGGGAGGGGATGAGAACGATTTTCAAATGCAGAAATTTTGGCGACATTTTTGGCATTTCCCCCGATTTTAGGCTTTTGAGTGTTTGAAGCGCGGCGCGAGGTGGTCTAATAGGCTCAGTTGAGTCTGTCCCCCGAACCTTTTGCGGTGCACCATTGGCGGGGCAGAGCCAAAAAGTGGGATCGTACAATGGAAGCCCTCCTTATAAAGTATCTGCCGATTGTGATTTTCTTCGGCATCGCCCTCGTCCTTGGGCTGGGGTTCATCATCGCGGCGCTGGTTCTGGCGCCCAAGGCCCCCGACACCGAAAAGCTTTCGGCTTACGAATGCGGTTTCAATGCTTTCGACAGCGCGCGTCAGAAGTTTGACGTGCGCTTCTATCTCGTCTCGATCCTCTTCATCATCTTCGACCTCGAAGTGGCCTTCCTCTTCCCTTGGGCGGTGTCGATGTTCGATCTGCCGCAGGCGGGTATGCAGTTTGCCTTCTGGTCGATGATGGTCTTTCTGGGCGTCCTGACGGTCGGCTTTATCTATGAGTGGAACAAAGGAGCCCTGGAATGGGAGTAATCATTCCTGCCGGTCAGGCTGGCCGCACTACGGTTGAGGGCTACGATCCCAAGGTCCACGACAAATTCTTTGAGGCCGTGTCCTCGGAACTGAACGAAAAGGGCTTCCTTGTCGCCTCGGCGGATGATGTCATCACCTGGGCGCGCACCGGCTCGCTGATGTGGATGACCTTCGGTCTGGCCTGCTGCGCCGTGGAAATGATGCAGGCCTCGATGCCGCGTTATGACATGGAGCGCTTCGGCATGGCCCCGCGCGCCTCACCGCGTCAGTCGGACCTGATGATCGTCGCCGGCACCCTGACCAACAAGATGGCGCCGGCCCTGCGCAAGGTCTATGACCAGATGCCCGATCCGCGCTACGTCCTGTCGATGGGCTCATGCGCCAATGGGGGTGGTTATTACCACTATTCCTACAGCGTCGTGCGCGGTTGCGACCGCATCGTGCCGGTGGATGTCTATGTGCCGGGCTGCCCGCCGTCGGCTGAAGCGTTGCTCTACGGTCTTCTTCAGCTTCAGAAGAAGATCCGCCGCAACGGCACGATCCGCCGCTAAGAGGGATTTCACGCCATGTCTGAAGAAAAATTCCTCAAGATCGCCGAGCAGGCCCGCGCCGACTTCAAGGAAGCGCTGATCGACGTCATCCACGCCTTTGGCGAACTGACCCTGGTGGTGGAGCGTGAGCGTATCGTCGAGGTGCTGAGCAAACTGCGCGCCGAACCCTATCGCTTTCATCAGCTCATTGACCTGTGCGGGGCCGACTATCCGAAGCGCGAGCGCCGTTTCGACGTCGTCTATCACCTTCTGTCGCTGACGCAGAACCTGCGCTTGCGCGTCAAGGTGATGACCGACGAAACCGTCCCCGTTCCGACCGTGCGCAGCGTCTATCCGAACGCCGACTGGTACGAGCGCGAAGCCTTCGACATGTACGGTATGCTGTTTTCGGGTCAGCCGGACCTGCGCCGCATCCTGACTGACTATGGCTTCTCCGGTCATCCGCTGCGCAAAGACTTCCCGATGACGGGGCATGTCGAAGTGCGCTATGACGAAGAGCAGAAGCGCGTCGTGTACGAACCGGTCAAGCTGGTTCAGGAATTCCGTCGTTTCGACTTCCTGTCGCCATGGGAAGGGGCCTCCTACGTCCTTCCGGGCGATGAGAAGGCTGCCAATCCGAACAAGGCGTAAAGGGTTATCATGGCTGAAGACATCAAAACCCCGCTGTCCTCCTTTGTTGATCCCCGCACCGGGGCCTTCGAAGAGGTCGAGGCACGCGCCAGTTTCGACGACCGTAAGTTCACCATCAATTTCGGCCCGCAACACCCGGCGGCCCACGGCGTTCTGCGTCTGGTGCTCGACCTTGACGGGGAAATCGTCGAGCGCGTCGATCCGCATATCGGCCTGCTGCACCGCGGCACCGAAAAGCTGATGGAATACCGCACCTATCTGCAGAACACGCCCTATTTCGACCGCCTCGACTACGTGGCGCCGATGAATCAGGAGCACGCCTTCTGCCTGGCGATCGAGCGCCTGCTGGGCCTCGAAGTGCCCAAGCGCGCGCAACTGATCCGCGTCCTGTTCTCGGAAATCGGCCGTATCCTGTCGCACCTTCTGAATATCACCACTCAGGCCATGGACGTCGGCGCCCTGACGCCGCCGCTATGGGGCTTTGAGGAGCGCGAGAAGCTGATGGTGTTCTACGAGCGCGCCTGCGGGGCGCGTTTGCACGCCAACTACTTCCGTCCGGGCGGCGTCCATCAGGACCTGACGCCGGAGCTGATCGACGATATCGAGCAATGGTGCAAGGCGTTCCCGAGCGCCCTGGCCGATATCGAGTCGCTGGTCACGGAAAACCGCATCTTCAAGCAGCGCAATGTCGATATCGGCGTGGTCAGCAAGCAGGAGGCCTATGACTGGGGCTTTACCGGCGTCATGATCCGCGGTTCGGGCATCGAGTGGGACCTGCGCAAGTCGCAGCCCTATGAATGCTATGACGAACTCGACTTCGATATCGTCATCGGCAAGAACGGCGACTGCTGGGATCGTTACCTCTGCCGCGTCGAAGAGATGCGTCAGGCCGTGAAGATCATGGAACAGTGCGTGCAGAAGCTGCGCGTCACCGGCGGCGAAGTGCTGGCCACCGACCACAAGGTCACGCCGCCGCGCCGCGCCGACATGAAAAATTCGATGGAAGCCCTCATCCATCACTTCAAGCTTTACACCGAAGGCTTCAAGACCCCGCCGGGCGAAGTCTATGCCGCCGTCGAAGCGCCTAAGGGTGAGTTCGGCGTCTATCTGGTGTCGGACGGCTCCAACAAACCGTACCGCTGCAAGATCCGCGCGCCGGGCTTTGCCCACCTTCAGGCGATGGACTGGATGAACCGGGGCCACCTGCTGGCCGACGTGTCGGCCATCCTCGGTTCGCTTGACATCGTGTTCGGGGAAGTGGACCGCTGATGCAGGGCTTTCAACTCCAAACCTGGCAATCCTTCCTGCTCGTCTTCGTCTTTCTGGCGGTGGCGCTGGGCCTGCGTTTCTGGCTGGCCAAGGCCGCCTGGGGCTTTCACCCCGGCGGCGCGCGGGGCTATTTGCAGGATCTGGTGCTGGAAACCGTCATATCCTACGCGCCCATGCTGCTGATCATTTTCGGCGTCAAAATCTATATCGACGTCAATCCGCAGTATGCGCAATCGCCCATGGTGTTCGCGTCCATAGCCATTGCCATCGTGTCCATGATGCTGGCGCGACGCATCCCGCCGGTCAAGGCGGCGAGCGAGCGCATGATGAAGGCGCGCAACGACCGCTGGGAGGCTCTGAAACAATGAGCCTTTTCGCTTATAATCCTATCGTATCCCAGATGAGAGAGGCCTGAGATGTCCGTTCGCCGTCTCGCCGCCGTTCAGCCGGATAGCTTTGCGTTCAAGCCGGAAACGCTTGAAAAGGCTAACTGGTGGATTGCCAAGTATCCTGAAAACCGTCGCCAGTCGGCGGTCATCCCCATCCTGTGGCTGATCCAGAAGCAGGAGGGCTGGGTGTCGGAACCCGCCATCGCCGTCGTCGCCGAAATGCTGGGCATGGCGCGCATCCGCGTTTACGAAGTGGCCACCTTCTACACCATGTTCATGCTGGAGCCGGTGGGCTCGGCGGCGCTGATTCAGGTGTGCGGCACGACGCCGTGCCAGCTGCGCGGCTCTGAGGCCCTGATGAAGGTGTGCAAGGACAAGATCGGCCCGAAGGACAAGCTGTCGGCCGATGGCAAGTTCTACTGGCAGGAGGTCGAATGCCTCGGGGCCTGCACCAATGCGCCGATGGCGCAGATCAACGACTATTTCTACGAGGACCTGACGCCGGACAATCTGGCCCAGATCATCGACGATTTCGCGGCGGGCAAGACGCCGAAGACCGGCCCGTACAATGGCCGCTTCACGTCCGAACCGCTGGGTGGCGCAACCACGCTGAAAGACCCGTCGCTCTATGACGGTTCGGCGGCCAGGCCGGTCAAAATCCCCAATGCTCCGGAAGCAGAGGTCAAGGCGTAATCATGGTGGGTATTCTCGAAGACAAGGACCGCATCTTTACCAACCTCTATGGCTTCCATGACTGGGGCCTTGAGGGGGCAAAGCAACGCGGCTGCTGGAACGCGACCAAGGACATCCTGTCCTACGGGCGCGACTGGATCATCACCAATGTGAAGAATTCGGGGCTGCGCGGGCGCGGCGGTGCCGGCTTCTCGACCGGTCTGAAGTGGTCCTTCATGCCGAAGGAGGTCAAGGACCGTCCGCACTATCTGGTCGTCAATGCCGACGAGTCGGAACCGGGCACCTGTAAAGACCGCGAAATCATGCGCCACGATCCGCACCTGCTGATCGAAGGCTGCCTGATCGCCTCCTTCGCCATGCAGGCCCACGCCTGCTATATCTATATCCGTGGTGAGTATGTCTTTGAGCGCGAGCGTCTCGAAGCGGCCATCAAGCAGGCCTATGAGGCCAAACTGGTCGGCAAGAATAACGTCCACGGCTGGGATTTCGACATCTATGTCCACCACGGTGGCGGGGCCTATATCTGCGGTGAAGAAACCGCGCTTCTGGAATCGCTGGAAGGCAAGAAGGGCCAGCCGCGCCTGAAGCCGCCGTTCCCGGCCGGTGCCGGCCTCTATGGCTGTCCGACGACGGTCAACAACGTGGAATCCATTGCGGTTGTCGGCACCATCCTGCGTCGCGGTGCGGCGTGGTTTGCCGGTTTCGGCGCACAAAACAATACCGGCACCAAGCTGTTCTGCATTTCGGGCCATGTCGAGCGCCCCTGCAATGTCGAAGAGGCCATGTCGATCCCCTTCCGTCAGTTGATCGAAGATCACTGCGGCGGCATCCGGGGTGGCTGGGGCAATCTGAAGGCCGTCATTCCGGGCGGCTCGTCCGTGCCGATGATCCCGGCCGAACAGTGCGAAAACATGCCGATGGATTTCGACACCCTGCGCGGTCTGGGCTCCGGCCTCGGCACGGCGGCGGTGATCGTGATGGACAAATCGACCGACCTGATCAAGGCCATTGCGCGTCTCAGCTACTTCTACAAGCACGAATCCTGCGGTCAGTGCACACCCTGCCGCGAAGGGACGGGCTGGATGTGGCGCGTGATGGAGCGCATGGCCAAGGGCGACGCCGACCCCAAGGAAATCGACATCCTGCTGGACGTGACCAAGCAGGTCGAAGGCCATACCATCTGCGCGCTGGGCGACGCGGCGGCCTGGCCGATTCAGGGCCTGATCCGGCACTTCCGTCACGAAATTGAAGACCGGATTGCACTATATCGTTCGTCGAAGGGTAATTTCGCCGGACATTCGATTGCGGCAGAGTAGGGGACGGTCATGCGGGGCAAGGTACTCTCATTCAGCGATGCCACGGGTCAGGGCCTGATCAGTGGCGATGACGGTCAGCGCTACAGTTTTTCGCGCGCCGATCTCATGGGCGGTGCCCGCTCCGTGGCGGCCGGTATGGCGGTGGATTTCGAAGGCTCTGAAGGCGTCGCCGTCAGCGTCTATGTCATCAAGTCCGGCATCCCTGACAAGAACAAATGGGTGGCGGCCCTCCTGACCTTCTTCTTCGGGATCTGGGGCGTCCACAAATTCTATCTCGGCAAGACCAATGCCGGCATCATCATGCTCGCTTGCGGCACGATTGGCTGGTTCCTGATCCTGCCGGGTCTGGCGGTGGCGTTCATCTCGTTCATCGAGCTGATCATCTACCTGTTCAAGTCCGAACAGCAGTTCCACGAGGACTATGTCGCTGGCGACAAGTCTTGGTTTTGACGGTTCGGAATGCTTTTTTTGTATGAGGTTTGAGGCAGATGCCGATAGCTAAAGTCAATGGTGTCGAGGTCGAGTTCGAACCCGGCATGACCGTGCTTCAGGTGGCGGAGCTGGCGGGTGAGGAGATTCCCCGTTTCTGCTACCATGAGCGCCTGTCGATCGCCGGCAACTGCCGCATGTGCCTCGTCGAGGTGAAGCCCGGACCGCCGAAGCCGCAGGCTTCGTGTGCGCTGCCGGCCGCCGACGGTCAGGAAATCTTCACGAACACGCCGATGGTCAAGAAGGCGCGCGAAGGGGTGATGGAGTTCCTGCTCATCAACCACCCGCTCGACTGCCCGATCTGCGATCAGGGCGGCGAATGTGACCTTCAGGATCAGGCCATGGGCTATGGCCGCGATGGCTCGCGCTATCAGGAAAACAAGCGCGCCGTCGAAGAAAAGTATCTCGGGCCGACGATCAAGACCTTCATGACGCGCTGCATCCAGTGCACGCGCTGCGTTCGCTTCTCGACCGAAGTGGCCGGTGTCACCGAAATGGGTATGATCTCACGCGGGGAAAACGCTGAAATCACCTCCTATCTCGAACAGGCCGTGTCGTCGGAACTGTCGGGCAATCTCAATGATCTGTGCCCGGTTGGTGCCCTGACGCACAAGCCGTGGTCGTTCAACTATCGTCCGTGGGAACTGCAAAAGGTCGAAACCATCGACGTGCACGACGCCCTTGGCGCGCACATCCGTATCGACTATCGCGGTTCGACCGTCCTGCGCGCCCTGCCGCGCCTGAAGGACGACATCAACGAGGAATGGCTGTCGGACAAGTCGCGCTATGCCGTCGATGGTCTGAGCCGTCAGCGTCTCGACCGTCCCTATGTGCGCAAGAACGGCAGCCTGACCCCGGCCTCGTGGGATGAGGCGCTGGACGTTGTGGCGGGCAAGCTGCAAGCGACGTCTGCGGACAAGATCGGCGTGATCGCCGGCGACCTTCAGGACGCCGAAAGCCTGAAAGCGGCCAAGGACCTGTTCACCTCGCTGGGCGTGAAGAACCTCGATTGCCGTCAGGCGGGCGAAGCCTTCGGTCCGGTTTCCGCCAACACGCCGCGCGAAGCCTGGCTGTTCAATTCAGGCATTGCCGGGATCGAAGAGGCCGATGTTATCCTGCTGATCGGCACCAATCCGCGCCTCGAAGCGCCGCTGATCAATGCGCGCATCCGCAAGTCGTGGCTGAAGGGCAAGACGCAGGTCGCCGTGATCGGCGAAGCCTGTGATCTGACCTATGATTACGCGCACTTAGGAACCGGCGCGAAAGCGCTGAAAGACTTTAAGAAATCAGCTTTCCGCGATCTCTTGAAGGATGCGAAGAAGCCCGCGGTGCTGATCGGTTCCGGCGCGGTATCGGGCGAAGAGGGGGCTGCCGTGCTGGCCCTGATCGCCAGCGAAATCCTCAAGCCCTACACTGTGGTGCGCGACGACTGGAACGGCTTCAACATCGTGCATCAGGCCGCCGCGCGCGTCGCCGGTCTCGACCTCGGCTTCGTGCCGGGTGAGGGCGGGCTGGACACCCAAGGTATCCTGAACGCTAAGCTGGACGTCGTGGTGCTGCTGGGTGCTGACGAGATCGACACCGCCAAACTCAAGGGGGCGTTCGTGGTCTATGTCGGCTCGCACGGCGATGCCGGGGCCTCGGCGGCCGACGTCATCCTGCCGGGCGCGGCCTACACCGAAAAGTCGGGCCTTTACGTGAATATGGAAGGCCGCGTGCAGATTTCCGAACGCGCCGTCTTCCCGAAGGGCGAGGCCAAAGAGGACTGGGCCATCTTCCGCGCCCTGTCGGCGAAGCTGGGCAAGACCCTGCCTTACGACAGCCTGTCGGACCTGCGCCACACCCTGATCACCGATCATCCGACCTTTGGTCGCATCGACGCGCGCCCGACGCCCAAGGCGTTCGACGTGGCGATACTGGGGGCCAAGGGCGAGATCACCGGCGAAACCTTCGCCAGCACTATCAAAGACTTCTACCTGACCAACCCCATCGCGCGGGCGTCCGTGGCCATGGCCGATATCTCGGCCACCCGGTCCGGTCCGGTGAGCCTGGCGGCGGAGTAAGAGCATATGACAGACGCTAATTTCTGGGCCGGTCCGTGGGGCTGGACGATCATCACCATCGGGCAGGCCCTCGCCGTTATCGTCGGCGTGATGGTTTCGCTGGCCTTCCTGCTGTGGGGTGACCGCAAGGTATGGGCCGGCGTGCAGATGCGCAAAGGACCGAACGTCGTCGGTCCTTTCGGCCTGATGCAGTCCTTCGCCGACTTCTTCAAATTCGTGCTGAAGGAAGTGATCATCCCCGCCGGGGCTGACAAGCCGGTCTTCCTGATCGCGCCGCTTCTGACCTTCGTTCTGGCCTTTATGTCGTGGGCGGTCATTCCGTTCGCGCCGGGCTGGGTGGTGTCCAACATCAATGTCGGCATCCTCTACCTGTTCGCCATCTCGTCTCTGGGTGTTTATGGCATCATCATGGGCGGCTGGGCGTCCAACTCAAAATACCCCTTCCTCGGCGGCCTGCGGTCTGCTGCGCAGATGGTGTCCTACGAAGTGTCGCTGGGCTTCATTATCATCACGGTTGTGCTGCTGGCCGGGTCGATGAACCTGTCGGACATTGTCAACAAGCAGGCGGGCGGCATCTGGAACTGGAACTTCCTCGGCGGCGGCGGGCTTCTGGGCCTTGGCATCATCAAGCTGCCGGTCATGTTCGGCATGATGGTCATGTTCTACATTTCGGCTCTGGCCGAAACCAACCGTCCTCCGTTCGACCTGCCCGAAGCCGAGTCCGAACTGGTCGCCGGTTATCAGGTCGAATATTCCTCGACGCCGTACCTGTTGTTCATGATCGGTGAATACGCCAACATCGTGCTGATGTGCGCCATGATCACCATCCTGTTCTTCGGCGGCTGGCAATCGCCCATCCCGATGGACTCGATCATTGCCCCCGGCACGCTTGCCTACACCCTGATCAGCCTTGGCTGGTTCATCGTCAAGGTGGTGTTCTGGTTCATCATGTTCGCCATCGCCAAGGCCATCGTTCCGCGCTACCGCTACGATCAGCTGATGCGTCTGGGCTGGAAGGTCTTTCTGCCCCTGTCTCTCGTTGCCGTCGTTATCATCGCGGCCTACCAGGTTTTCGGAGGTAATTTCGCATGATCGGCCGTATTGTCCAAGCCGCCAAGGGCGCGCTGCTGCTTGACTTCGTCGGGGCCACGGGCCTTGCCGTGAAATATATGTTCAAGCCGAAGAAGACCATCAACTACCCGTTCGAGAAGGGACCGATCAGCCCGCGCTTCCGCGGTGAGCACGCCCTGCGTCGCTATCCCAATGGCGAAGAGCGCTGCATCGCCTGCAAGCTGTGCGAAGCCATTTGCCCGGCTCAGGCCATCACCATCGAGGCTGAACCGCGCGAAGACGGGTCGCGCCGTACGACGCGCTACGACATCGACATGGTGAAGTGCATCTATTGCGGCCTGTGTCAGGAAGCCTGTCCGGTCGATGCCATTGTCGAAGGCCCGAACTTCGAATTCGCCACCGATACGCGCGAAGAACTGTACTACGACAAGTCGAAGCTGCTGGCCAATGGCGACCGCTGGGAGCGCGAGATTGCGCGCGCCCTCGAACTGGACGCGCCTTACCGTTAAGGCGCGTGAGCGCGTTCCGAAAAGTGTGAAGCGGTTTTCGGAAACAAACGCGCGACAAGAGAGTAAGAGCGCTTCCCAATCGGGAAGTGCTCTGGAATATCCACCGATTCCGTAAGGATATGCCTTGCGGGATCACAGTCTGAGGGGCTAGGGAGCGATCCCGAACCCGCAAAGTAGAGAAGGGGCGGAGGTCCCGATCATGCTGGCAATAGCCTTTTACATTCTGGCGGCCGTGACCGTCGTATCGGGGGCGTTGGTGATTACCGCGCGCAACCCGGTGCACTCGGTGCTGTTTCTGATCCTCGCCTTCTTTTCGGCGGCGGGCCTGTTCGTCCTGATGGGGGCGGAATTCCTCGCCATGCTGCTGGTCGTCGTCTATGTCGGCGCGGTGGCGGTCCTCTTCCTCTTCGTCGTCATGATGCTGGACGTGGACTTCACCAAGCTGCGGCAGGGCTTCGCCAACTACCTCCCCATCGGCATGGTGGTCGGTATCCTGCTTCTAATCGAACTGATTATGATCTCCTCGGCGGTGGCCCAGCGCGGCGCGGCGGCGGGTAAATCGCCGCAGGTCTATGGCGCAGAGATGAGCAATATCGAAGCCATTGGTCGCGTGCTCTACACAGATTACGTCTATGTCTTCCAGGCGGCGGGTCTGGTGCTTCTGGTGGCCATGATCGGCGCCATCGTGCTGACACTCCAGCACCGCACCTATGTCAAGCGTCAGGACATCCACACCCAGGTGACGCGCCGCCGCAAGGACGCCGTGGCCATCGTCAAGGTCAAAACCGGCGAAGGAATCAAGGAATGACTATCGGTCTTGAACACTATCTGATCGTTTCGGCCATCCTGTTCACCATCGGGGTGTTCGGCATCTTCATGAACCGCCGCAACATCATCATCATCCTGATGTCGATCGAACTGATCCTGCTCGCGGTCAATATCAACTTCGTCGCCTTCTCGACGCACCTGCATAATGTGCAGGGTCAGGTCATGGCGATGTTCGTCCTCACCGTTGCGGCTGCGGAAGCGGCGGTCGGTCTGGCTATTCTTGTGACGTTCTTCCGTAACCGCGGTGACATCGAAGTCGATGACGCCAGCATGATGAAGGGCTAAGGGAAGTCATGCAAAATCTGGTTACGATCCTTGTTCTGGCCCCGCTTCTGGGGGCTCTGGTCGCGGGCCTGTTCGGGCGCAAGATCGGTGACATCGCCTCTCAGGCGGTGACCACCGGGCTGCTGTTTCTGTCCTGCGCCCTGTCGTGGTACACCTTTGCCCAGCACACCTGGGGCGGTCTTGAGCCCTTCACCGTAAAGCTGCTCGACTTCATCAATATCGGCACCTTCCACTCGGCGTGGTCGATCCGCATTGATGCCCTGTCGGCCACCATGCTGATCGTGGTGACCTCGGTCTCCTCGCTGGTCCACCTCTATAGCTGGGGCTACATGGCCGAAGACCCCAGCCGTCCGCGGTTCTTCGCTTACCTGTCGCTGTTCACCTTTGCCATGCTGATGCTGGTGACGGCGGCCGACTTCATGCAGCTCTTCTTTGGTTGGGAAGGCGTCGGTCTGGCCTCCTACCTGCTGATCGGTTTCTGGTTCCAGAAGGACTCGGCGTCTTCGGCGGCCATCAAGGCCTTTGTCGTCAATCGCGTCGGCGACTTCGGCTTCGCGCTGGGCATCATGACGATCTACTGGATGTTCGGGACCATCAACTTCCACGAGCTGTTCCCGCTGATCGCCGCTAAGGCCAATACCAGCTGGATGTTCCTCGGCCACAGCTTCTCGGCGCTCGATCTGGCCGCCTTCCTGCTGTTCATCGGGGCCATGGGTAAGTCGGCGCAGTTTTTCCTGCACACCTGGCTGCCGGACGCCATGGAAGGCCCGACGCCGGTGTCGGCCCTGATCCACGCCGCCACAATGGTGACCGCCGGCGTGTACATGGTCTGCCTGCTGTCGCCGCTGTTTGAATACGCGCCGGTGGCGAAGATGATCGTCACCTATATTGGGGCCATCACCGCCATCTTCGCCGCCTCCATCGGCTTCACGCAGAACGACATCAAGCGCGTTATCGCCTTCTCGACCTGTTCGCAGCTCGGCTACATGTTCTTCGCCGCGGGCGTCGGTGCCTATGAGGCGGCCATGTTCCACCTGTTTACCCACGCCTTCTTCAAGGCGCTGCTGTTCCTCGGGGCCGGGTCGGTCATCCACGGCATGCACCACGAGCAGGATATGCGTCACATGGGCGGTCTGGCCAAGTATCTGCCGGTCACCTACGCGGCCATGACCATCGGCACCATCGCCATCACCGGCCTTGGCATTCCCTATACGCAAATCGGTTTCGCAGGCTTCTTCTCGAAGGACATGATCATCGAAACCGCTTGGGCGGCCCATAATACGCCGCAGGGCATGTTCGCCTTCGTGATCGGTATTCTGGCGGCTCTGCTGACGGCCTTCTATAGCTGGCGTCTGGCTTTCATGACCTTCCACGGCAAGAAGCACTGGGAAGCGGCGCACGACGATCATCATGCGCACGGCCATGACGACCATGCGCACGCTCATGGCCATGACGATCACCACGGCCACGCGCATACGCCGCACGAAAGCCCGATCGTCATGCTGATCCCGCTGATCGTGCTGTCGATCGGTGCGGTGGCTGCCGGTTTCGTCTTCGCGCCGTACTTTATCGGCGATTATGCCCACGCCTTCTGGGGCCACGCCATTCAGCACGGACCGCACAACCACGTCCTGCATGAGGCGCACCACATCGAAGAAGCCTGGGTCAAGTGGGCGCCGCTGGTGGTGACCCTGATTGGTACGGCTCTGGCTGTGTACTTCTACCTGCTGAAGCCCGCCCTGCCCAAGGCCATGGCCGCGCGCAAGGGGCCGCTGTACACCTTCCTGTACAACAAGTGGTTCTTCGATGAGCTGTATCAGGCGACCTTCGTGAAGGGGGCCAAGGCGCTGGGCGACCTGTTCTGGAAGGTGCTCGATGTCAAGATCATCGACGGCCTGGGCCCGAACGGTGCCGCTTGGACGGCGCTGAAATCGGCGCAGCGTCTGGTCAAGACCCAGACCGGCTATGTCTATCACTACGCCTTCGTCATGTTCCTCGGCATCGCGGGTCTTCTGACCTGGGTTGTCTTCGGTATGGCGCGATAGGGGAGAGCTTTTAAGTATGTCACCGGTAATCCCCAATCTTCTCAGCCTTATTACCTTCCTGCCACTGGTAGGGGCGTTGGCCATCCTTGGCGTCAAATGGGTCTCGCGCAAGGATGACGCCAGCGTCATCGAGCGAAATGCCAAGTGGATCGCCCTGTGGACGACGCTGGCGACCCTGGCCCTGACGGTCATCCTGCTGGCGGGCTTTGACCGCACCACCACCGACTATCAGTTTGTGGAAAAGGTGCAGTGGTTCAGCTTCCTGAGCTATCACATGGGCGTCGATGGCATTTCGGTGCTGTTCGTGGCCCTGACGGCGCTGCTGATGCCGCTGTGCATCCTCGCCTCGTGGGACTCGGTCAAGACGCGCCTCGTCGAATATATGATCGCCTTCCTCGTGCTGGAAACGCTGGTCATCGGCGTGTTCACCGCGCTCGACCTGTTCCTCTTCTACGTCTTCTTCGAAGGCGGTCTGGTCCCGATGTTCCTCATCATCGGTATCTGGGGTGGCAAGGACCGTATCTACGCGGCCTACAAGTTCTTCCTCTATACCCTGCTGGGGTCCGTGCTGATGCTGGCGGCCATGCTGTACATGGTCAGCGTCGCGGGCACGTCGGACATCCCGACCCTTTCGACCTACGGCTTCTCGCAAGCGGCACAGCCGTGGCTGTGGTTCGCCTTCTTCGCCTCGTTCGCGGTGAAGATGCCGATGTGGCCGGTGCACACCTGGCTTCCGGACGCCCACGTGCAGGCCCCTACGGCGGGCTCGGTCATGCTGGCCGGTATCCTGCTGAAGCTCGGCGGCTACGGGTTTATCCGCTTCAACCTGCCGATGTTCCCGCACGCTTCGGAGCTGTTCACGCCCTTCGTGCTGACCCTGTCGGTCATCGCCATCGTCGTGACCTCGCTGATCGCCTTCCGTCAGACGGATATCAAGAAGCTGATCGCCTATTCGTCGGTCGCCCACATGGGCTTCGTGACCATGGGGATCTTCGCCGGTAATCAGGCGGGCGTGCAGGGTGCGGTCTATCAGATGATCTCGCACGGCTTTATCTCCGGGGCCCTCTTCCTTTGCGTCGGTGTGGTCTATGACCGCTGGCATACGCGCGAAATCGCCTTCTACGGCGGTCTGACCAAGCTGATGCCGCACTTCGCCTTCGTCTTCCTGCTGTTCACCATGGCCAATGTCGGCCTGCCGGGCACGTCGGGCTTTGTCGGGGAAATCCTGACCATGACCGGTCTCTATCAGGCTTCGACCTGGGCCGCGCTGGTTGCCGCCACGGGGGTCATCCTGTCGGCCATGTACGCCCTGACCCTGTTCAAGCGCGTCATGTACGGCGAGGTGACCAATGAACAGCTCAAGGGCCATCCGGACCTGAGCTTGCGCGAAAAAATCATCTTTGCGCCCCTGATCGCGGGGACGCTGCTGCTGGGTATCTATCCGGCCTTTGTATTTGACTTTACCACCGCCAGCGTGGACGCCGTTGTGGCGACGTACCGCGCTATTATCGGCGGATAGGAGCGCCCCTCATGGATTTGACATCGGCTCTTCATCTGGCCCTTCCGGAACTGATACTGGCGGTTTCCGTTCTCGGCATCCTCGTTTACGGCGCGCTGCGCGGTGACAAGGCGGCAGGCTCGGTCGCGGCACTGTGCGGTGCGGCCCTGATCGCGGCGGCCTTTGCCGCGGCCTTTAACGGTCACGGCAAGGTCTTCAACGGGTCCTTCATCGCCGACGGCGTGGCCAATTTTGCCAAGACCTTCATCTACATAGCCTCGGCTCTGGTTGTGGTGCTGGCGCGCGGCTATTTCGAGCGTCAGAACAATAACCGCTTCGAATTTCCGATCCTCGTCACCCTGTCGGCCATCGGCATGAGCATGATGGTGTCGGCGGGCGACCTGATTGCCCTCTATATCGGCCTCGAACTGAATTCGCTGGCGGCTTATGTCATGGCGGCTTTCCGCCGCGACGACGCCAAGGGCTCGGAAGCCGGCCTTAAGTATTTTGTGCTGGGGTCGCTGTCGTCGGGTCTGCTGCTTTACGGCATCTCGCTGGTCTATGGCTTTGCCGGCTCGATGAATTTCGACGCCATTGCCGCCTCGGCGCAGGCCAATATGCAGGTCGGTCTGATCTTCGGTCTGGTTTTCGTTATTGCCGGTCTGGCCTTCAAGGTCTCCGCTGCGCCGTTCCATATGTGGACGCCCGACGTTTATGAAGGTGCGCCGACTCCGGTCGTAGCCCTGTTCGCCGGCGCTCCGAAGTTTGCGGCTCTGGTGCTGCTGGCGCGCGTCCTCAACGACGCCTTTGCCGGCCTGCACGATCAGTGGGCGCAGGTGCTGCTCGCCATCGCCACCCTGTCATTCCTGATCGGTGGCCTCGGCGGCCTGATGCAAAAGGACTTCAAGCGCCTGCTGGCCTATTCGTCGATTGCCAATATGGGATACGCCATGCTGGCCCTGGCGGCCGGTACGGACAAGGGAGTCATGGCACTGCTGCTGTTCTCGGTCCTGTACATGGTCGATACGCTGGGCCTGTTCTCGGCGCAGATCGCCCTGTCGCGCAAGGGCATTGCGGTCAGCAAGATCGACGACCTGTCGGGTCTGTCCAAGGTCGATATGAAGCTGACCATCGCCATCACGGTGCTGGCTCTGTCGGTGCTGGGGATGCCGCCCTTCTCCGGCTTCTGGGGCAAGTTCTTCGTCTTCGGTGCCGCCCTCGAAGCCGGTTACTGGGGCTTCGCCGTGGCCGGTCTGGTGGCTTCGGTTATCGCCGCCTTCTATTACCTGCGCATCATCAAGGTGATGTGGTTCGATGGGGATAAGGGCGAGCTGGACAAGGCCCCGTTCGAAGCCAAGTGGATTGCCTATGCGGCCGCCGCCTTTGCCTTCCCGATCGCGGCCTTCGCTCTGTCCGGCCTCTATCCGCTGGCGGAAACGGCGGTCAAGAGCTTCGGCCTGAACTAACGCACTGTTGACGTAGCCTGATTTATGGGGTGCAGGGGTTTGTAACCCCTGCATCTTTTTTTCATATGACACCTGTTGATCTGTTTGAAACCCTGACATCTACCCAGACTGAAGCCCTGAACCGGCTGCGGGCGGGAGATTGCGGCCCGCGCTGGATCCGCGCAGAGCGGCAAACGGCCGGGCAGGGGCGCATGGGGCGTCAGTGGGAAGGGCCGTCGGGCAATCTGATGGCCTCGTGGTATGGGGTGCTGCCGGTCGAGATGCGCCGCGTGACGCAACTGTCCTTCGTGGCGGCGCTGGCGGTGACCGAAGCGATCCGTCCCTTGCTTCGCGTGCCCGACCCGCTGAAGATCAAATGGCCGAACGACGTGCTGTACGAGGGTCACAAGCTGTGCGGCATACTGGCCCAAAGCGAAACGCTTGAAACAGGGCTGGGTGTGGTCATCGGCATCGGCATCAATATCGCCGAAGCGCCGCAGGGGCTGAGCTATGGCCCGGCGGCGCTCAACGCGTTGGCGGCGCAACCGCAAACCGTCGAAAGCGTCCTCGAAGCCCTCGATGCCGCCCTGACACGGCGTCTGGACGACTGGCTTACGCATGGCTTTGAAGCCACAGCCGCGCAGTGGTGGGATCAGGCCTATGGCCGCGACCGCCTCTGTCTGATAGAGCAACACCCTCAGGCCCGGACGGGAACGATTCTTGGCCTTGATGACTATGGCGCGCTGCGCGTCAGAGACCCGGACGGCACGATCCACGTGATCGCCAGCGGGTCCGTTTCGTATCCGGAGGCCTGATGCTGCTCGCCATCGAACAGGGCAATACCAATACGTTGTTCGCCGTGCACGATGGCGAAGGCTGGCGCGCGCAGTGGCGCACGGCCACCGAATCGACGCGCACCGCTGACGAATACGCCGTCTGGCTCTATCAGCTCCTTCAGATGAACGGCCTCGATTTCAATCAGATCGAAGACTGCATCATTTCCTCCGTCGTGCCTCAGTCGCTGTTCAACCTGCGCAAGCTGGCCCAACGCTATTTCAACAAGACGCCCTACGTTATCGGTGACAATACGCACATCGGCATCGAAGTCCGCATCGACAAGCCGTCAGAAGCCGGGGCGGACCGTCTGGTCAATACGGTGGGCGCGTGGATCAAATACGGCGGGCCGCTTATCGTCATTGACTCCGGCACTGCCACCACCTTCGATGTAGTGGCCGCCGACGGCGCGCTAGAAGGGACGGCGATTGCGCCGGGCATCAACCTCTCAGTTCAGGCCCTGCATTCGGCGGCGGCCAAGCTGCCGCGCATTGCGATCGAGCGCCCCGCGCACTATATCGGCAAGGACACGGTCAGCGCCATGCAATCGGGCATATTCTGGGGCTATATGGGCCTTATCGAATATCTGACCGACAAGATTCAGGCCGAATACGGTCAACCCATGACGGTCGTGGCGACCGGCGGCGTGGCGTCGCTGTTCGAAGGCGCGACCGACCGCATCCATCATTTCGATCCCGATCTTACGCTGCGGGGTCTGCTCGAAATCTATCAGCGTACCCTCTCTAACCAAAAGAAAAATGAGTAAAAACAAAGACGAACTGGTGTTTCTGCCGCTGGGCGGCTCAAACGAAATCGGTATGAACCTCAATGCTTACGGCTTCGGGCCGGAGCATGACCGTAAATGGATTCTGGTCGATGTAGGCGTCACCTTCGGCGACCTGACCACGCCGGGCATAGAAGTCATCGTGCCTGACCCCAAATTCCTCGAAGGTGAGGAGATTCTGGGTGTCATCCTGACCCACGCCCACGAAGACCATATCGGGGCGCTGGGCTGGCTGTGGGACCGCATCAAGGCGCCGCTCTATGCCACGCCCTTCACCGCCTTTCTCATCCGCGAAAAGCTGCGCGAAGCGGGGGTCGAAGACTTCGATCTGACCGAGGTGCCGCTGGGTGGCAAGGTGCATCTGGGTCCGTTTGAAATCGACTATATCACCATCACTCACTCGATCCCGGAACCCAACGGCCTGTCGATTAAAACACCGCTGGGGACCGTTTTGCACACCGGCGACTGGAAGATCGACCCGGACCCCATTACCGGTAAACCCACCGACATCAGCCGCATTGTCGCGCTCGGCGATGAGGGCGTGCTGGCCATGGTCTGCGACTCAACCAATGTGTTCGTGGACGGGCAGGCGGGCTCCGAAGCCGATGTGAAGGTGGCGCTTGAGGCGGTGATCCGTACACTGAAAGGTCGCGTCGCCGTGGCCTGCTTCGCCTCGAACGTCGCCCGCATGGACAGCGTCATTCGCGCTGCCGAAGCGTGTGGGCGCTCGGTCTGCCTCGTCGGGCGCTCCATGCACCGCATGGCGGCTGCTGCGAAATTCGTGGGCCTGATGAAGGGCGTGCAGGAATTCGTCTCCGAAGCCGAAGCCGCCAAGATGAAGGACACCGACGTCCTTTATCTGTGTACGGGCTCTCAGGGCGAGCCGCGCGCCGCCCTGTCGCGCATTGCCGACGGCAACCACCCGCTGGTGCGTCTGGGGGCCGGGGATTCCTGCGTCTTCTCGTCCCGTGTCATTCCGGGCAACGAAATCGCTATCCGCAGCCTGCAAAACCGTCTGTCGGACCTCGGTGTCGAAATCCATACCGAAAAGGATCACCCCGGGATCCACGTCTCCGGCCACCCCTGCCGCGATGAACTGAAGCAAATGTACGCCTGGGCGCGCCCGAAAATCGCCATTCCGACGCATGGGGAACGCCGCCATCTGCAAAAGCACGCCGCTCTGGCCGCCGAAATCGGCATCCCGGAACAGGTCGTCCTGCGCAATGGCGATATGGTCCGCCTCGCGCCCGGTAAGCCCGAAATCATCGACGAAGTGCCGTCCGGCCGCCTGTTTGTCGATGGTGGGATGCTGGTCCCCGAAGCCTCCGAAGCCCTGCGCGAACGTCGCCACGCCGCCCACAACGGCATGTTATTCGTCTCCTTCGCCCTCAACAGCAAAAACCAGCTCGCTTCCTATGTCGAGGTGCGGGGTCTGGGCCTCGCCTTTGAGGACGAGGACAGCATCTCCGATCAGCTCGAAAAGCTGTGTGATATGGCTGAAAAGGCTGTGCAGAAGCTATCGCGCGAAGAACGGGACGACGATCAGACCGTCGAAACCGCTGTGGCGCGCGTGCTCAAGAAGGCCGCTCAGAATACCTGGGGCCGCAGACCGATCGTCGAAACGATTATTCTGAGGTTGTAAGGGTTTAAAAGACGCAGGGGCCACAGGCCCCTGCACCCCATATCGGGTTCGCACCCCCAAGACTCCGGCGTTATCAGACTTCCGGTTTTGGGGTGTGGGGCCTGCGGCCCCACGATCTTGCGTCTTCTTCTTACGATTTTACCAGAACATACGAACCCGGTGCATCCATATCGGGTTTGAACTTACCCTTGGACGGGTCACGCGCCGGGACCATCGGGCCGGACTTATCGTGCAACCATTGGGCCCAATAGTCCCACCACGACCCCTTATGCTCGACGGCGTCCTTTTGCCAGGCCTCAAGAGTCTCCGGTAAGCCCCTGGCATTGCTCAACTCGTTGATCCAGTGTTGGTACTTCTGGGCCGCAGGCGGGTTGACGACGCCGGCGATATGGCCGGAGCCGGCCATGACGAAGGTCACCGGGCCCCCGAACAGTCGCGCCGATTTGAACACCGAGCCCGGCGGGGCGATATGGTCTTCGCGGCCAGACTGCTCAAAGACGGGGATTTTGACGTTTTTGAGGTCGATGGGCACGCCCGCAATGGTGAGCTTGCCCTGAGACAGGGCGTTTTCGTGATAGAATTTACGCAGGTAGTACATGTGCAACGCCTTGGGCATGCGCGTCTGGTCGGCATTCCAGCACAGAAGGTCGAAGGCGGTCAGGTCCTTACCCATCAGGTAGTTATTGACGAAGAAGGACCAGACGAGATCGTTGGCGCGTAAGGCGTTGAACGTATCCGCCATGGCGGCACCGGGCAGAACGCCCCCGGCGGCGTCCATCTGGCGCTCCAGCTCTTTCAGCCAGGCTTCATTGGTGAACAGGAGCAGGTCGCCGGCTTCGGAGAAATCGTGCTGGGCGGTAAAGAAGGTGGCCGAAGAGACGCTGTCGTCACCCTTGGCCGCCATGTGGGCCAGAGCGACGCCCAGCAGCGTGCCGCCGATGCAGTAGCCGACGGTATTGACCTTGGGCGAACCCGTCTGTTCACGGACTAATGATACGGCCTTGTAGATGCCGCCGAACATATAGTCTTCAAAGGTGACGTCTTTGAGGTCTGCGTCCGGATTGACCCACGACACGACAAAAACCGAAAAGCCCTGATCCGTCAGCCACTTAATCAGGGAGTTCTTCGATTGCAGATCGAGAATATAGTATTTGTTGATCCATGGCGGGAAGATGAGCAATGGCGTTTCGCGCACTTCGTCCGTAGTCGGATTATATTGCAGCAGTTCGAACAAGGGCCCGCGCCACACCACCTTGCCCGGCGTGGTGGCGACGTTTTCGCCGACCTTGAAATGGGCATAATCGGCCTGAGAAATCTTCAGCTTGCCATCACCGCGGGCCAGATCGTCGGCGAATTTCTGCATCCCCTTGACCAGGCTTTCGCCCTTGGAGGTGAGCAGCGTATCGAGAGCCGCCGGGTTGGACATCAGGAAGTTAGAAGGCGAAAAGGCGTCTGTGACCAGCTTGGTGAAAAACTCGGCCCGGCGCTTATGCAGCGGATCGACGTCGTCGACAGAGGACACGAGGTTGTTGAGCCAGGTCGAGGACAGAAGATACGACTTGCGCATCATGTCGAAGACAAGGTTTTGCTGCCAGCGCGGATCGGAGAACCGCTTGTCCTTGGGCGTGGTGTCGGCTTCGCTTTCGACGCCCAGCGACCGGCGGGTCATTTCGGCCCACAGCGACATGTAGCCGGTCATCAGGTCGGTCTGGGCTTCGATGACCTTTTCCGGATTCTGAGCCAGTGAGGTCATGACGCTGGTCATGGCAGGGGCGACCTGAAACGGGTCGCCGTTCGGGGCACCGTTAAAATCCGGCTGTTTCAACACCGCGCTGGCGAGAGCGGTCTGGGCTGTGATGGCCGCCTTGGCGAGATTGATCGACAGGTCCTCGATGGCCTTCATCTGCTCGGCGTCGAAAGGGCCTTCAGGGGCTGGTTCAGAGGCCGCCGGGGCCTCGACGGCGGGCTTCGGCGGGGGCAGGGCCTCTTGTGGCGCAACCTTGGGCGCGGGGCGCGCCTTTGGGGCGGCCTTGCGCGGCGCTTTGGCCACCGGAGGGGCAGGGGCCGCGACCCCGGTTTCCGCGGCGACGACCTTTTTGGGCGCAGCGGCCTTACGGGTTTTGGCTTTGGAAACGGTTTGCCCGGTCGTTTTTTCGGTCGGTTTCTCTGTCATGGGGGCCCTCGGTGAGTCGCGTCCTTGGTGTTTTTCTAACGCGCTTCCTGAGCCTTTGCGCCACAATTTTCACTGTATAATGTGCAACATCGCGTTATGACGTGTTTTAGGGCTGTTCAGGTCGCCGAAAGTTTGCTTTTGATCAGCCCGGTTTTTCGACCCCCGGACGTCTTCGGTTGCGGAGTCTCATCATGACCCAGCGGTCTGCGATCTACGCCCTCCTTCTGCCCTGTGCGATTATGGGGGTTTTCGCTGTGTCTACTTCGGCGCAGGACACCGCGTCACCGCGCACCTACGACAGCTTCCCAAAGTGGTCGGAGTTTCCGCCGCCGCCGAAGGACGTGCCGACCCCTGCACAGATCCGGCAGCAGGTCGTTGCCCTTAAGGCCACCGCCGAGCAGCTTCAGAAAACCGCCGATGCCTTGCCATGGGAACTGAAGGCCCCGGACGCCATGGCCGCCGCGGCCAATGCCCGGATCGACCCCGTTCTGGGGGCTCCGGTGCAAACCGGTGTCGATAAGGTCGCCGTCGAAACTCTGGCCGCCCGTCTGAGGGCGCGGGCCGAACCGCCCCCCGTGGCGAAATAAAGAATAGAGAAAACAGGGAATTGCGTATGTCACAAACGGGTTTCGACCTGGGCCTCGACATTGTTCGGGTGGCCGAAGATGCCGCTATCGCCGCGCACGGCTGGATCGGCAAGGGCGATGAAAAGGCGGCGGATCAGGCGGCGGTGGACGCCATGCGTTCAGCGCTCAATGCTCTGGAAATGGATGGCCGCATCGTTATCGGCGAAGGCGAACGCGACGACGCCCCCATGCTGTTTATCGGCGAAAACGTCGGTACGGGTAAAGGCCCGGCTATCGACATCGCGCTTGACCCGCTGGAAGGGACGACTCTGGCGGCCAAGGCCATGAACAACGCCCTGACCGTGGTCGCCTTTGCGCCGCGCGGCGGCCTGCTGCACGCACCCGACACCTATATGGACAAGATCGCCATCGGCCCCGGCTATCCGGACGGTGTGGTCGATCTGGACGCTAGTCCGGAAGACAATGTGCGGGCCCTGGCCGCCGCCAAGGGCGTGGATGTGTCTGAAATCGTGGCCTGTGTGCTGGATCGTCCGCGCCATGACCGCATTATCGCCTCGCTGCGCAAGGCGGGGGCGCGCGTCCATCTGATCACCGACGGCGATGTTGCCGGCGTCTTTCACACGGCGCAGCCGGAAACCGGCATCGACATCTATCTGGGTCTGGGCGGCGCACCGGAAGGCGTGCTCGCAGCGGCGGCGCTGAAATGCGTCGGCGGTCAGTTTCAGGGCCGTCTGGTCTTCCGTAATGATGATGAGCGTCAGCGGGCGCAGCGTCTGGGCCTGACCGATTACGACCGCAAATACAGTCTGAACGAACTGGTCTCGTCCGATGTCGTCTTTGTCGCCACGGGCGTCACGCCCGGCGCGTTGCTCGACGGGGTGCAGAAGGAAATGTCTGCCGACGGACAGGTTTTTATCAGTACCGAAAGTCTGGTGATGATTTCGCGGACTCAGACTATCCGTAAGTTGTATATGCGTCGCCCCCTCCAATCGTGAGGTCTCATGCCCGATGATACTGCCCACTACAGCCTGAGCGAATGGCCGCCTTTTCTGGGGGTCGATACGTCGGTGACGGGCCGGTTATGGGTGGATCGCCGCGACAGTCAGCGCGTCAGCGCGCATGAATTGCGTCAGATCACGCAGCAAATCGCACTGAAGGACCTGATGGAAGAGGCCTTTGTCGAGCCGGTGGCGCGTTCCATTGCCGCGCGCGGTGTCACGGCGGCGTCGCTCGACGACTATCTGCGCCCGACATTGAAAGCGCTGTTCCCCGATCCGGATGGCTTCATGGATATGCCGCAGGCGGTGGCGGCCATTCTCGATGCGCTTCAGGCCCGGCAGAAGATCTATATCTTTGCCGACTATGATGTGGACGGCGCCACCTCGGCGGCGCAACTCGTGCGCTGGTTCCGCCATATGGGACACGAACTGAGCGTCTATGTGCCTGACCGGATGCTCGAAGGCTATGGCCCGTCGGAAAAGGCCTTTGACCGCCTGAAAGCCGAAGGGGCCGATCTGGTCATCACGGTCGATTGCGGGGCATCGGCGCACAGGGCGCTCGACTATGCGGCGCGCATCGGGCTTGAGGTGGTGGTGATCGACCATCACATCATGCGCGAAGACCCGCCCAAATGCCGCGCCGTGGTCAATCCCAATCGGCCCGGTTGCACCTCGGCCCAAGGCAATCTGGCGGCGGCTGGCGTAGTCTTCGTGGTGCTGGCGGCGCTTAACCGCGAAGCCGAAAAGCGCGGGCTGTTTGCCGAGCGGCCCAGACCGGACCTGACCCAGTGGCTCGATCTGGCGGCGCTCGGGGCCATCTGCGATGTGACGGCACTCAGCGGCTTCAATCGCGCCCTGGCTTCGCAGGGGCTGAAGGTCATGTCGCGCCTGAACAATCCGGGCATCCGCGCCCTGATGCAGGTGGCCGGGGGCGAGCCGAAGGATGCGGCAACAGCGCTCGGGGTGTTTCATTCCGGCTTTGTGCTGGGGCCGCGCATCAATGCCGGCGGTCGTATCGGTCGCGCCGATCTGGGGGTGCGGCTTCTGTCCACCGACGATGCGGATGAGGCGGCGGCGCTGGCGCAGGAACTGGATGAACTGAACAAGACGCGCCGTGACGTTGAAGCCGCCGTGCAGGAACAGGCGCTGGCTATGGCCGATGCAAAGGGGCTGGTGGCGGCCGAAGACCACGTCATTATCGTTGCGCACGAAGACTGGCATCCGGGTGTCATCGGTATCGTAGCGGGTCGTCTGCGTGAACGCTGGCACAAGCCGGTCATCGTCATTGGCATCGACCCGGTTACGGGGATAGGCAAGGGGTCGGGCCGGTCTCAGGCCGGCATCAATCTGGGGCAGGCGGTGACGGCGGCCTTTGAAAGCGGATTGTTGCTGTCGGGGGGCGGTCACGCCATGGCCGCGGGCCTGAGCATCGACGCCGCGCGGATCCCTGAGTTGCGGGCGTTCCTGAACGCCCACATCGCCCATGCCACGGTGGAAGCCGACCGTAAGGACCGGCTGGAAATTGATGCAGCGCTCAGCGCGGCAACCTGTACGCGCGCCTTGCTCGACCGCTTTGAGATTATGGCGCCCTTCGGTCAGGGCAATCCGGAGCCGATGTTTGTCCTGCCGGGGATGCGGGTGGGCTATGCCTCAGCGCTAAAGGGCGGGCACGTGCGCTGCGACCTGATCGATGAAGGGGGCAAGCGGCTGAAAGCCATTGCCTGGCGGGCGCAGGATACGGCCGTGGGGGCGGCGCTGCTCAATCCGGTCGGGGCCATCCACGTGGCGGGGCGGCTTAAACCGGACGACTATATGGGACGCAAGGGCGTGCAGTTCGAAATCGAGGATATCGCCCATATATTCACAAGTTGACGTGAGAATGCCGAAAATAGCGCTTGCAACGGACAATCCGTGACGCTATCAAGCGCACCTCTTGACGCGGTCCCTTCGTCTATCGGTTAGGACGTCAGGTTTTCAACCTGAAAAGAGGGGTTCGACTCCCCTAGGGACTGCCAGTCAGGACATGTGAATACGGACACGCGGTCCCTTCGTCTATCGGTTAGGACGTCAGGTTTTCAACCTGAAAAGAGGGGTTCGACTCCCCTAGGGACTGCCACCGTCATTCTGCTGCCATTCCCGTCATTTTTCTTGTCGAATTTGTGAACGCCACGCAGGCGCGTGTGTGTTAAAAACGTCATATATGGGCCAAACGCTACCCCATGCGACAAGATTACGGCTTTTTTACTCGCAATAAGCGATATTTTCGCATATCGTCTTTAAAAAGAGAGGGGCAGGGGATAACGAGGTGCTGCCCATTTAAAAATATCCATGTTACAGTGCTCGCACACCAAAATTATCTGTGGGCTTGGTGAGGAATATGAGTTTGTACGATTACGCAAAGAGCAGCGAGGCGGAAGACGTAAAGGCCATTTCAGGCCGCGTTAAGTGGTTCGACGCTGGCAAGGGCTACGGCTTTATCGTTCCACAATCTCCGGAATTGACCGGTATGCGTGACGTGCTGCTGCATGTATCCGCACTTCGCGATCTGGGCCGCGACGTGGCGCACGAAGGTGCCGCCATCGAGTGCAAGATCGCCAAGCGTGCCAAGGGGTGGCAGGTTATCCAGATTACGTCGCTCGAAGACACCGGCACTGGTCCGCTACGCGAAGCGCGCGACCCGTCGGCTGTGCGCTCGACGCACAATGTTCAGGCGACAATCGGCGATCTCGAAGCCGCGACGATCAAGTGGTTCAACCGTACCAAGGGCTATGGCTTTGTGGTGCGCGGCAACGACCCGACCGATATCTTTATCCACATCGAAACCCTGCGCCGTTTCGGGCTTGAGGACGTTCAGCAGGGCGACACCCTGATGGTGCGTTTCGGTGAAGGGCCCAAAGGGCTGGTGGTCACCGAGGTTCAGCCCAAGGCTCTGGTCTGACGGCTCTAAGAAGGGCCTTGAAACGGCCATTGAATCCGGCGAATTTCAAACGGAGGCGACATCCCGCCTCCGTTTTTCTCTGTGGGTGTGAACGGTGAAATCGGTTTTCAAAGCCCTTGGATGCTCTCTGATGCTGATGGCCGGTGGCCTGTCGCCCGTCGTCGGGTTTGCTCAGACGCCGACGCCCCCGGCGACGGTTGCGGCCCCTGCCGCTTCTGAGGTGGCGCATTACACCTACCGCGTCGTGAAGGTCTATCCGCACGACCCGCAGGCCTTTACACAAGGCCTGTTCATTCAGAACGGCCGTCTGTTTGAAAGCACCGGCATGGCGGGGGCCTCGTCGCTGCGCGAGGTCGATCTGACCACTGGCGAGGTCAAACGCAAACGCGAGATTGCGCGGCCTTACTTTGCCGAAGGCGTCGCCCCCTGGGGTAACGCCATCATCGGCCTGACCTGGACGCAGGGCAAGGCCTTCGTCTGGGACCGCGACAGTTTCGCGCCGAAGGGGGAGTTTGCGTACACGGGGGAGGGTTGGGGCCTGACCGGTGACGGCACGCACCTGATCCTCAGCGACGGCAGCGACCGGCTGCGCTTTCTGGACCCGCAGACCTTCAAGGTGGTCAGCGAGGTGCCGGTGACCCTGCGCGGCGAGCCTATCGAGATGCTCAATGAGCTGGAATATGTCGAGGGGCAGGTCTATGCCAATGTGTGGCAGACCGATTATATCGTCCGCATCGACCCCAAAGACGGCAAGATCAATGGCATAGTCGATCTGAAAGGTCTGATGGCCTATGGACCGGCCATCACCCAGCGCATCGACGTGCTGAATGGTATCGCCTTCAATCCGGAAACGAAGCATTTGCTGGTCACCGGAAAATACTGGCCCGCCCTGTTTGAGATCGAACTGATCGACAAGGCGACGGGTAAACCCTATGTTTTTCGGTAACCCTATGATCAAGAAGGTAAAATGGCTTCCCTTGTTTGTGGTTCTGGCCGCCTGTCAGCCGAAACCGCCGGAGCGCGAAGCGCTTCAGGTTTTATCAGGTGGGGCCACCCACGCGTTTCAGGTGGAAATCGCCGATGATGAGCCGGAGCGAGAAACCGGTCTGATGAACCGCGACAATCTGCCGGCGGGGCAGGGGATGCTGTTCCTGTTTCCGGATGCGCGCGAACGCGCCTTCTGGATGAAGAATACGCATATACCGCTTGATATTATTTACATTTCCAAGTCGGGCGAAGTCATCTCCATTCAGAAAAACACGATGCCGATGAACGAAACACCTTTGCATTCGTTCGGCCCGGCGGCGGCGGTTCTGGAAATCAATGGCGGGCAGGCCGATGCTCTGGGGATCAAGCCGGGCGACCGCATTACGCACCGCTTCTTCGAAGGCAAGGGGCCGATGCCGCAATAGGCAGACTTGTCCTGTGGGTGGTGCGTAAAACGGCTTGCGGAACGGGCTTTGAAGTGGCATGAAGCGCGCCTTGCCTGCGGGCAGGGTGTCGGGGTGTAGCGCAGCCTGGTAGCGCAGCTGTTTTGGGTGCAGCAGGTCGGAGGTTCGAATCCTCTCGCCCCGACCATCACTAAAAAAGGGACTGCCTATAGGGCAGTCCCTTTTTTATTGATCTTCAGAGCAGGGTTCGAACCGATAAGAGGTTCGCGACGCTCAAAAGGGGTAGCGTAGCCACATCGACCCGAAAGGGCGATGGACGCCGAAGGCGCCCGAAGGGTAAGCCGCGTTAAAACGCGGCGCATCAATCCTCTCGCCTGACCCGACCGCAATACCCTGTCTCAATTTACCGATACATCCGTGGCGACTTTGCGTTATCCTGTAACCAGTTGGAGGGATGCCATGAACGGAAAGCGTGGGTTATTACTGGTCACAGTCATAGTTGTTCTTTGCGGTTCGCTTTGGGCCGTCAAGCCTTGGGAGTCGGGCGCGGCAGACCTTCAACAGGTACGAAAAGAGCGCCTGAGCCATATCCGGGCGTCCTTGACTCAAAACGACCTGCAACTGGGTCAGCCCATACTCATCCGCATCTTCAAGGAAACGGATGAACTGGAGGTTTGGGTCAAGTCGGGGAGCAAATACCGACTCTATAAAACCTTTCGTATCTGTAGCTGGTCCGGTGCTCTCGGTCCCAAACAGAAAGAAGGGGATGGGCAGTCACCCGAAGGCTTTTATAGCGTCTCACGTGCGCAGATGAAACCCGATAGCCAATATCATCTGGCTTTCAACCTCGGATATCCTAATGCCTTTGATCGAGCCAACCGCAGAACCGGCAGCTATCTAATGGTCCACGGCAAATGTGCCTCAATCGGCTGTTATGCCATGACTGATAAAGGGATTGAGGAAATCTGGTTGATAGCTGATGAGGCCTTGAAGGGAGGGCAGACCGCGTTTCAGGTGCACGTCTATCCGTTCCGCATGACTGACCCCAATATTCAACGCCATGCGGGTTCGCCGTGGTTGGACTTCTGGATGGATATCAAAGCGGGTTATGACCGGTTTGAGCAAAATCACTCCGACCTGAATGTTACGATCGTTAATAAAAGATATAGGGTCGCCCCATGAACCGCGCCGTCGCTGTCTTCGCAGGTCTTGCCGCGCTTTTGCTGCTCACCGCCGGTGTGCCGTTGCGCGGGCCGCTGACCGGACCTGAGTGGGTGGTCTGGGGCTCTGGCGTAGCGGCTTTTGTGGTCGGGATGCTGGGTCTGTTGGCGGTTTTAAGGCGGGGCATACTGCACGTACTGGTGCACATAGGAGGTGTCGCCCTGCTGACCGCGGCCTCAGTCTGGATGCTTCAGCACGCGCAGAAGGGGGTCGAAGATCGTCTGGTGATCTGTGCGCTGGGGCTCGGTGTGCTGACCCTGTGGAGCCTGTGGGCCGCCAGCGGCTTCGCCGTGGGTAATAAGCCTCCTGACTCCGACGACGACAGCTTTCTGCAGATCTAACGCGTCTTGCGTTTGTAATTCTCGGACCAGCTTATGATCGGCAGCACCGGAATCCCCCAGAGTATGCCGGACAGGCCGTAATACAGCAGGTGCACGATCTGATTGTCGGGCAGCTTCTGGCCGATGCTGGAAACGATCACCACATAGACCGTCAGAAATACCACAATGCCGATACAGGCGATGACACGGCGCACAGGCAGGCTGAGACCCTTTGTCGCATCTGCGCTCATCGGCTTACCCGTTTCATTTCTTGACATTGACCTTCTCGATGGCGCGGGTCAGGTGAAACAGCGCCAGAAGACCGGCCGAACCGGCGCCCGCCGCCCGCAGGGTTGTGTAAAAGCGATCTGGATAAATATCGAGAATATGGATGAAAAAGGTCATCAGGATCGCCCCGAAAATGCCCACAAACATATTGATGATGGCGCTGTAGCGGCTTTTGGTCAGGTTGTTGGCGATCCAACCGACGATGAACCCCGTCATACCGGCCAGAATCCAGTCCTGAACACCCATTTGTGGAACCTTTCACATTTTTCCGTCGCGCATCGCTTGAATTTCACCCCTCCCTGTGGGCAAATCACTGCGCGCGGCCAAAGCCTATTACAGGTTATTTCGCCGCAGTTGAACAGGGCCGCCCGACGGAACCCAACAATTATTTTTCAGTGAGGCGTAACGGTGAGGCTTCCGCTCAAATCCCCTTCCGTGGCCATCTGGCTCTATATCGTGGCCGCCATGGTCGTGCTGATCGTCATGGTCGGTGGCGCCACGCGCCTGACCGGATCCGGCCTGTCGATCACCGAATGGAAGCCCATCCACGGTGTGGTGCCGCCGCTGAATGACAGCCAGTGGGCCGAAGAGTTCACCAAATACCAGCAGATACCGCAGTTCAAGCAGGTCAATGCGAACATGACGGTGGCGCAGTTCAAATTCATCTTCTGGTGGGAATGGGGCCATCGTCTGCTGGGACGGCTGATCGGTGCCGCCGTGCTGATCCCCTTCGTCGTGTTTCTGCTGATGCAGGCCATCCCGCAACGCCTGATCTGGCGCTGCGCGTTACTTGTCGGGCTGATCGGCGTGCAGGGGACGATCGGCTGGTGGATGGTGCACTCGGGACTGGCCAATCGCATCGACGTCGCCCCCGAACGGCTGATGACGCACCTCAGCCTGGCGCTGGTCATTATGATTTTTGCCATATGGACCGCCAATGAAGCCCTGCACGGCCAATCGCGCGGGCATGGCGCGCCCGGTGGCTGGGTGGCCGCCGTCGCCGGTCTGTTCGGCCTGACCTTCCTGCAATCCATGCTGGGCGCGCTGGTCGCGGGTAACGATGCCGGGCTGGTCTATAATGACTGGCCGCTGATGGGCGGGCGCATCGTGCCCTTTGTCGATTACTCCAAAGGCCTGTGGCACGTCTTCGTCCACGATCAGGGCATGGTGCAGGTCCTGCACCGCTTCAACGCCTACTCCCTGCTTATCTACGCCACGGCTCTGGTCCTGTGGCTGTGGCGGCGTTGCCTTGATGACGGCATGCGCCTGATCGCCGCCGCCTTTGGCGTGCTGGTCTGGTGTCAGGCCATGCTGGGCGTCGCGACTCTGTGGACCAATGTGCATATCGCCTTTGGACTGACGCACCAGTTGGGGGCCGTCCTGCTGCTGATCCTGGCCACCCTGCTGCTGTGGAAGGTCGCCCGCGCCGATCGCGACTTCCGCCGGCGTAATTTTTAAGTTGACCCTCCTCTCTGTGCCGCAGTCATGGGGAGGTGGATTTTTGCCTGAAAGGCAAAAAGACGGAGGGGGAGGCGAAGCCGAAGGAAAGACGCAGGGGCCACAGGCCCCTGCACCCCACACCTATCCGCGCTCAAACTGAGATACAGCGTGTGAGGGAAGGATTATTTTGGGGGCGAAGCCCCCCCTTTTTCACGTCAAACACGCGCCGATGTTCGCTGTTTAAACACTCAGTGATGGGGTGTGGGGGCTTTGAAGTGCGCTACCGCTTCGCTGTTTGAGCGCAGGCCCCACGTCTTTCTTACCCCTTGACCGCTTCCGTGCTGAACCGATCCCACGGACCGGTGATGGCCAGCGTCCAGCCGGGGTTTTGCAGGTTGACGAACATGGTCGAGCCGTCGGGCGAGAAGCAGACCCCGGCCCATTCCGAATTGGTCGGCTCGGTATTGCGGGCGAAGGTCGTGACCTTGCCGTCACGGGTGAGTATCTTCAGATGGTTTTTCAGCGTGTCGGAATAGCGGTCTTCGCAGGCGAAGATCTGACCGCGCGGTGAAACGACGATATTGTCCACATAGTCGAACAGCAGGTCGTTGTTCGGCTCGGCAAAGAGCTGGATACGGCCGGGGGCGCGGGCCTCCTGAGGTGTGCCTTCGTGGGGGCTGGGCACATAGCGCATGATCTGGCCGTTTTCGCCGGGACCGCCGGAGGTGCAGGTAAAGTAAAGCTCGCCCTCGCCGAAGAAAATGCCTTCTTCGCGCGCGAACTGCGCCGCGCCCTTGGCGTGGGCGCGGGTGCGCAGATCGTTATTGGGGCTTTCGACCTCGTCGAGATCGACCCATTCGCTTTCAAACCAGTCGCCCTGCTGCCAGAAGATACCGCTCTTGTTGTCGGTAAGGGCGTGCGGCTTGCCCTTGATGACCAGGGCCTGCAACCTACCGCCTTCCCGCAGCTTGCCCGGCACCTTGGGGATGAAGCGATAGAAGGCCGAGTCCCCGGCGTCTTCGGTCAGATAGACGATACCGGTCTTGGGATCGACGGCTACGGCCTCGTGCTCGAAGCGGCCCATGGCCTTGATGGGTTCAGCCTTGACGAGGCCTTCGGCGCGCGCCGGGACTTCGAAGACATAGCCATGGTCCTTGCCGACGCCGTTGGGGGCCTTTTGCGAGGTTTCCTCACAGGTCAGCCACGAGCCCCAGGGCGTCGGGCCACCGGCGCAGTTGGTCGAGGTGCCGACCAGCGACAGGTGATGGCTGACCAGTTTCTGTTCCTTAATATTATAGACCAGCGTGGTGGTGCCGCCGTGCAGCGGCCGACCGTCGGGCGCGAAGTCATAGACCCTGGCCGCATCGACCTTGCCAAACAGTTCGTTCTGCGCGCCGAAGGGGCCCATCTTGCTGAGGCTATGCTTGATTTCGTGGTTGCGCACCAGCAGCACCGTGTCCGGGCCGTGCGGGAAGCAGGCCATGCCGTCGTGCTTGCCCGGCACGATCAGGCCATCGCTCATGGTTTCGCCCTGACGCGAGAAAATGCGATAGGTGAAACCGGCGGGCAGGTCGGCGATACCGTTGGGGTCCTTCACCAGCGGGCCATAGCCTTCGATCTGATTGACATAGGTATCAGACGCATTTTCCGTCAGGCGGTGGGCCGCGGCGGCCTTGCTGATCCACAGGGCCATGCCGGTAAAGGCCGCAGAGGTGGCCAGGGACGAAGACAGGACGGTACGACGGGACAGCGACATGGGAACACCTTTGCGCGGGAAGGGAAGGTATCGTTTGGAATCGGATACGCCTTCTGTAAAGACAGGGGCGCACAGAATTATGACGTTTGAATACGGTAATTTAATACCTAATTCAAAAATACCAATAAAAACAATTGCCTGTTTCAATTTTTGTCAAAAATAAGTGTTGACGCGGCTATTTGCCTCGTCTATACGCTCCCGACTTTTCCGGCGGTGGCGTCTGTCACGGCGGGAAGCACCCGTTTCAAACCCCGGATTTCACCAAAGGAATCTCCCATGCTTACCTCTGCGACCGCGGCGCTCAAGCCCGCCAATGTCGAGAAGAAGTGGATCGTGATTGACGCCCAGGACGCCGTTGTTGGCCGTCTGGCTTCCTTCATCGCCATGCGTCTTCGCGGCAAACACAAGCCGGACTATACCCCGCACGTCGATTCCGGCGACTACGTCATCGTCATCAATGCCGACAAGGTGCACTACACCGGCAAGAAGCTGACGGACAAGATCTTCTACTGGCACACCGGTCACCCCGGCGGCGTTAAGCAACGCACCATGGGTCAGATCCTCAGCGGCAAGTACCCTGAGCGCGTCCTGACCAAGGCGGTTGAGCGTATGCTGCCCAAGGAATCGCCGCTGGCCCGCGCCCAAATGACCCACCTGCGTATCTACGCCGGTTCGGAGCACCCCCACGAAGCTCAATCGCCGGAAGTCATCGACTTCAAGGCCCTGAGCCGCAAGAACGTCCGGAGCGTCTAAGAATGTCTGAAGTTCAAGCTCAAGGCCTCGAAGCCCTCGCTTCCCTGTCGTCGAACCCTGAAAATGCGCCGGTCGAGCGCGTTCAGCAACTCGACAAGTACGGCCGCGCCTATGCCACCGGCAAGCGTAAGAACGCCGTCGCCCGCGTCTGGATCAAGCCGGGTTCGGGCAAGTGGATCATCAACGACCGCGCGCAGGAAGTCTATTTCGCGCGTCCGGTTCTGCGCATGATGATCGCTCAGCCGCTGAACCTGACCGACCGCGCGTCGCAATTCGACGTCATCGTCTCGGTCCACGGTTCGGGTCTGTCGGGTCAGGCGGGTGCTATCCGTCACGGCCTGTCTAAGGCTTTGACCTATTACGAGCCCGCCCTGCGCCCGGCGCTGAAGGCCGCGGGCTTCCTGACGCGCGACTCGCGTGTCGTCGAGCGTAAGAAGTACGGCCGCGCCAAGGCTCGCCGTTCCTTCCAGTTCTCGAAGCGCTAATGGAGGTCTTGGGGGAAACTTTGTTTCCCCCAAGTGCCCCCTTCCGGAATACGGAGAAAAACACCCTCGGGGCGGCGGTTTGGTCGTCTTGGGGGTGTTTTTCGCTTTTTTCAGGGCTGTTTTCCCAATAAGACGCTCTGACTTCATATCTCCCCAACGTGTTGGGGAGGGGGACCGCACGAGCTTGCGAAGCAAGCGAGATGTGGTGGTGGGGTATCTTTCGTCCGCTGACCAAGGAGCGTATCATGTCCCATAAGGTTTTCATCGACGGCGAAGCCGGCACCACCGGTCTGCAAATCCGCGAGCGGCTGGAAAAGCGCCCGGAGATCGACCTGATCCGCCTGAGCGATGATCGCCGCAAGGACACCGAAGCCCGTCGCGAAGCGCTCAATGCCGCCGATGCCGTCATCCTCTGCCTGCCCGATGAGGCGGCGAAGGAGGCTGTAGCCCTGATCGAAAATCCGGACGTGGTGGTGATTGACGCTTCGACGGCGCACCGCGTCGCTGAGGGCTGGACCTACGGCTTTCCCGAAATGACCGAGGATCAGCGCGATCTCATCCGCGCCTCAAAGCGCATCAGCAATCCCGGTTGCCACGCCACCGGCTTCATTGCCCTGACGCGGCCTCTGGTCGAACTGGGCGTCCTGCCGCCATTCTTCCCGATGGTGGCCACGTCGCTGACCGGCTATAGCGGCGGCGGCAAGGCCATGATCGCGGAGTTCGAAAGCGGGCAGGGGCGCGAACGCATCTATGCCACCGGCCTGACGCACAAGCACCTGCCGGAAATGCAGCTCTATGCCGGGCTGGAAACCGCGCCGATTTTCTCGCCGACCGTCGCCAATTTTGCGCAAGGCCTAATCGTCGAGGTGCCACTGCACCTGTGGGCCCTGCCGGATGCGCCTGACCTGACCACCATCTACAACATCCTCACCGCCCACTATGCCGGTGAACCCTTTGTGCGCGTCGCTTCGCCCGAAGAAACAGCGGCGGCCACCTCGGTCAATGGCGATGCCTTACGCGACACCAACCAATTGCTGATCCACGTCTTCGGTCAGGAAGACGGTGACACGGCCAACCTGGTCGCGGTGTTCGACAATCTGGGCAAGGGAGCGTCGGGCGCGGCGGTGCAGAATCTCAACCTCGTGCTGGGCCTCGACGAAACCGCCGGACTGCTCTGAGATGAGAGCGGTTTGGCTCGCTCTGGCCATCACGGTTGCGCCGGTTTCCGCCCAGACCGCCCCGGCATCCCCCACCGCTTCGGTGGCGCCGGTAGCAGAAAAGGCTGAAACCTCTGAACATAAAGGCGGCTTTCCGTGGGTGACCTTTATCATCCTGTTTGTGGTGTTTGGCGGCTTGACGATGTTCCGCAAAAAGGACCAATCTTCCCCTGATGTGACGGATAAGGACAAGGCGTCATAATGGGACCTCTGACCAGCATTGCCATTCTTCTGATGATCTGGTGGGTGACTCTGTTCGCCGTCCTGCCGTTCGGCAATATCAGCCATCACGAAGCGGGTATTAAAACCAGGGACGGCGGTGATCCCGGTGCGCCGGTCTTCCACAACCTCAAAAAGAAGCTGCTGATCAATACGGCGGTGGCCGTGGTGGTGTGGCTTATCGTTCTGGTGATCGTCAACTATCACCTCATTCCGCTGCCGGAAATCCCAGCGGCCAGATAGGCCCGTCCTATTTCCGCCTTTTTAGCATTGATCAATGACGGCGAAGCTGGCTAGTACAGGGCCAGTTTGCTGCAATCCCAAGGTTCCCTGCCCATGCGCCTGTCGCGCTATTTGCTTCCGTTGCTTAAGGAAAATCCTTCCGAAGCCCAGATCGTCTCGCACCGTCTCATGCTGCGCACCGGCATGATCCGTCAGGAGGCCGCCGGTATCTATGCCTGGCTGCCGCTGGGTCTGCGGGTGCTGCGCAAGATCGAAAAGATCGTGCATGAGGAAATGCAGCGCGCCGGTGCGGTCGAGCTTCTGATGCCGACCCTGCAACTGGCCGATCTGTGGCGCGAGTCGGGTCGCTATGACGACTACGGTCAGGAAATGCTGCGCATCAAGGACCGTCATGAGCGCGAGATGCTCTATGGCCCGACCAATGAGGAAATGATCACGGAAATCTTCCGTGGCACGGTCAAGTCCTACAAGGATTTGCCGATGAACCTCTACCACATCCAGTGGAAGTTCCGCGACGAGCAGCGCCCGCGCTTCGGCGTCATGCGCGGCCGTGAGTTCCTGATGAAGGACGCCTATTCGTTCGACATCGACGAGGTCTCGGCGCGCAAGGCCTATAACCGCATGTTCATCGCCTATCTCAACACCTTCAGCCGTCTGGGCCTGAAGGCGGTGCCGATGCGCGCGGATACCGGCCCGATCGGCGGCGACCTCAGCCACGAATTCATCATCCTCGCCGAAACCGGCGAAAGCGCCGTCTTCTGCCACAAGGATCTGGTCGATATGCCGGCGCCCGGTGCCGATGTGGACTGGGACGATCTGCAAGGGCTGGTTGATCAGCGCACGTCGCTCTATGCCGCCACCGAAGAAATGCACGACGAGGCGGCCTTTAATGCCGTTCCGGCGGACAAGCAGTTGTCGGCGCGCGGCATCGAAGTCGGCCACATCTTCTATTTCGGTGAGAAATATTCCGCGCCTATGGGGGCCAAGGTCTCCGGTCCCGACGGTTCGCAGGTCAATGTGCACATGGGCTCTTACGGCGTCGGCGTGTCGCGCCTGATCGGCGGCATAATCGAAGCCAGCCACGACGAAGCGGGCATCATCTGGCCCGAAAGTGTCGCGCCCTTCGATGTGGCCCTGATCAATCTGCGCGTTGGCGACGAAGCCTGCGATGCGGCCTGCGACAAGGCCTATAAGGCGCTGACCGCCGCCGGGCGTGACGTGCTCTATCACGATACGGACGACCGTCCGGGTGCCAAGTTCGCCTCGATGGACCTGATCGGTATTCCGTGGCAACTGATCATCGGGCCCAAGGGCATTGCCGAAGGTCAGGTCGAAATCAAGCACCGCGCCACGGGCGAACGTCACACGGCGGCCTTCGACGCCGTCCTTGAACAACTGACCAAGGCAAAATGATGAAGGGGCTGTTGTCACTGTTTTCTTTCTCCGCGTGGGAAACCGATCTGGCGCTCAGGTATCTGCGCACCAAACGCAAGGACGGCGGCATCGCCCTCATCGCCATCATCAGCTTTATCGGCATCACGCTGGCCGTGGGTGTGCTGATCATCGTCATGTCGGTGATGAACGGTTTTCGCGACGAGCTGATGTCGCGCGTGCTGGCCTTTAACGGTCACGAGTTTGTGGCCGGTGAGCCGCTGACTGACTGGGAAGGCCGCGACGCTATGCTCAAGCGCCTGCGCGCCATTCCGGGCGTTATCGAAGCCTCGCCCTACGTGGAATCGCCCGGTCTGGCTCAGGGGCCGTTTTCGCAGGCCGGTCTGGCCTATATGCGCGGCATCGACGTCGCGACGGTGAAGAACACGCCGATTATCCGCGACAATATCAAGTCTGGCTCGCTGGATGGATTTGGCGAAGGCGAATATGGCGGCGATCTGGTCCTGATCGGCGAAGGTCTGGCCAGCCAGATGAATGTGCGTGTCGGCGACGAACTGACCCTCCTGTCGCCGTCGGGCAGCACGGCCTTTGGGGCCATGCCGCGCCGCAAGCCCTATGTGGTGGGCGGTATCTTCAAAAGCGGTGTGTCGGAACTGGATGCGGCGTTTGTCTTCATGCCATTACAGCAGGCACAACTCTTTTTCGATCGGGAAGGGGAGTGGGATGCCGTCGAAATCAAGGTCAAAGACCCTTACAATATCAAGGACTACTACCCGGCCTTCCGTAAGGCTGTCGGGGACAAGGCCGTCCTGCTCGACTGGGCGCAGCGCAATGCGCCTTTGTGGAACGCGCTTCAGGTCGAACGCAACGTGATGCGCCTGATCCTGATGCTGATCGTGCTGATTGCCGCCATGAACATCATTTCCGGCATCGTCATGCTGGTGAAGAACAAGACGCGTGATATCGCTATCATGCGCACCCTGGGCGCGGATCGCACCTCGATTACCAAGATATTCTTCCTGTCGGGGGCCATTATCGGAGCCACCGGCACGGTGCTGGGCGTCGCTATCGGCACGCTCTTTTGCATCTTTATTCGGCCGATCCAGCAGATCGTCGAAGCCATCTTCCACGTGAAGGTCTTTAATGAAGAGGTCTATTACCTCGCCTATATACCGGCGAAGGTCGAGCCGACCGAAGTGCTGATCATCGTGGGCTTTTCGATGATCGCTACCTGCGTGGCCACCCTGTTCCCGGCCCTGTGGGCGTCTAGGCTCGAACCCGTGGAGGCCCTGAGATATGAATAATGGGCTTATGAGTGATGTGGTGCTGTCCCTGCGCGGCCTGGTGCGCGCCTATCCCATCGCCGATGGTCGCACGCTGGACGTGCTCAAGGGCGTCGATCTCGATTTGCGCGCCGGTGAGGTCGTCGGGCTGATCGGGCCCTCCGGTTCCGGTAAGTCGTCGCTGTTGCATTGTATCGGTTTGCTGGAATCGTCCGAAGAGGCGCAACTGACCATCGACGGCGAAGACTTTACGCGCGCCAGCGAGGCCGCCCGGACCCGCGCACGACTGCACAAGATCGGCTTTGTCTATCAGTTCCATCACCTGCTGCCGGAATTTACGGCCTTGGGCAATGTCGCTCTGCCGCAGCGTGTGCTGGGTCTGCCGCTCAAACAGGCGGAAACGCGGGCGAGGGGGCTTCTGGAGCAACTGGGGCTCGGCGAACGCCTTGATCACCAGCCGGCGCAACTGTCAGGCGGTGAACAACAGCGCGTGGCTATTGCGCGCGCCCTGGTTAATGGTCCGCGCCTGCTGCTGGCCGATGAGCCGACGGGCAATCTCGATCCCCAGACCTCTCAACAGGTGTTCGACGCCCTGAGGACGATCGTCAAGGCGCAGGGGGTCGCGGCCTTGATTGCCACCCACAATCTGGAACTGGCCGGGCATATGGATCGCGTGGTCAGCCTCAAAGACGGCCGTCTGGTGGAAACCGTTCCGGGAAACCTGTAAAATTATATCGTTTTAAATCAACGATATACATGATTTGTTCACGCTGTTGATAAAAGGGTGTTGACGCGGAACAAAATAAGAATATAGAACAAAGCATGAATTGATCATCTGTTCTTTCAGGGGACAAACTATGCTGGCCATCCATAACGTATTGTCTTTCGCCGCCGTTGCCGCTTTTGTGGCGCTTGTCTGTCAGGCGGCTATGCTGATCGGGTGAATCGTCCGACAGTAGCCGCCCTGTGAACCGCACGGAGAGGCTTTTGAGATGAGCGACGGTTTTGTCCATCTGCGGGTACGATCGGCCTATTCCCTTCTGGAAGGTGCGATCAAGGCCTATGATATGGGCAAGCTGGCGGCCAAGGCGAAGATGCCGGCCATAGCCATCTGCGACCGCGGCAACCTGTTTGGTGCGCTCGAATTTTCTCAGGTGTGCAAGGATACGGGCGTGCAGCCCATCATCGCCTGCGCCCTGCCGGTCAAGGGTATAGGCGGTGCCCTCAGCGACCGATGGGCCAAGATACCGACCATTGTCCTGATCGTTCAGAACGAGCGGGGCTATCTCAACCTCACCGAACTGTCGTCCAAAGCCTATCTCGATATTGAGGCGACGGACGAACCGCACGTCCTGTGGGAAGAGGTGGTTAAACGCGCCGAGGGCCTGATCCTGCTGTCGGGTGGTCCCGACGGTCCGATCAACCCGCTGTTCAAGCAAAACCAGCCGGACGAAGCCAATGCCGCGCTAAAGGACATGCACGCGGCCTTCGGGGACCGATTCTATATCGAGCTTCAGCGGCACGACGGGTCGCCGCACGGTGGTATCCGCGGAGATTCGGCGGAAAGCGGTCTGGTGCAATTCGCCTATGCGCATGACGTGCCACTGGTAGCCACCAATGACGCCTATTTCGCTGACCGTGACATGTTCAAGGCGCACGAGGCCCTGCTGTGTATTTCCGACAGCACCTTTATGGGCGTGGCCGACCGGCGCAAGGTGACCAAGGATCACTGGCTGAAGCCGCCGCTGCTGATGCGCGAGGTGTTTTCGGACCTGCCCGAAGCCTGTGACAATACGCTGGAAATCGCGCGCCGCTGCGCTTTTCTGGTTAGCAAGCGCGATCCGATTTTGCCGCGCTTCGATACCGGTGCCGGGCGCTCGGAAGACGAAGAACTGGCCTTTCAGGCGCGTGAAGGCCTGAGAATGCGTCTGCAACAGGTCGAGCCGGCCTTCCCTGAAGAGGAATACTGGGCGCGTCTCGACCGGGAGGTGGGCGTCATCCAGAAGATGGGCTTCCCCGGTTACTTCCTGATCGTTTCGGACTTCATCAAATGGGCCAAGGCGCACGATATCCCCGTCGGGCCAGGCCGGGGGTCGGGGGCCGGTTCGCTGGTCGCGTGGGCACTGACCATCACCGACCTTGATCCGCTGCGTTTTGGTCTGCTGTTCGAACGCTTCCTAAATCCGGAGCGGGTCTCCATGCCCGACTTCGATATCGACTTCTGTCAGGAACGCCGCGAAGAGGTCATCACCTACGTTCAGGAAAAATACGGCCGCGAGCGGGTGGCACAGATCATCACCTTCGGTACGCTTCAGGCGCGCGCCGTGCTGCGTGATACCGGACGGGTGATGCAGTTGCCGCTGGGGCAGGTGGACCGTCTGTGTAAGATGGTGCCGAACAACCCGGCCAACCCGACCACCCTGGCTCAGGCTGTCGAAATCGAACCCCGCCTGCGCGAAGCCCGCGACGAGGAAGAGTCCGTTGCCAAGCTTCTGGATACGGCGCTGAAACTCGAAGGCCTGTACCGCAACGCCTCGACCCACGCCGCGGGTATCGTGATCGGCGACCGCCCGCTGACCGAGCTGGTGCCGCTGTATCGCGATCCGCGCTCCGACATTCCGGCGACGCAGTTCAATATGAAATGGGTCGAAAGCGCCGGTCTGGTCAAGTTCGACTTTCTGGGTCTGAAGACCCTGACCACGCTGAACCGCGCCTGGCACTATCTGAAAAAGCGCGGGCTTGAGGTCGATTTCTCCACCCTGCCGCTGGATGACAAGACCACCTATGAGCTGCTGGCGTCGGGTCAGTCGATCGGCGTGTTCCAGCTCGAAAGTCAGGGGATGCGCGACACCCTGCGCAAGATGCGCTGCGGGTCTATCGAGGAAATCACCGCACTGATTTCGCTCTATCGTCCGGGCCCGATGGACAATATCGACACCTATGTCGATCGGAAGTTCGGGCGTGCCGAAATCGACATGCTCCATCCCTCTCTGGAGCCGGTTCTGCGGGAAACCTACGGCGTCATCATCTATCAGGAACAGGTGATGCAGATCGCCCAGATCCTGTCAGGCTACAGCCTCGGCGAAGCCGACCTGCTGCGCCGGGCCATGGGTAAAAAGAAGAAAGAGGAAATGGACTTGCAAAAAGCAAGGTTTATTTCCGGCGCCAAGGAGAAGGGGGTTCCCGAAAAGCAGTCGGACTCGATCTTTGAACTGGTGAACAAGTTTGCCGGCTATGGCTTCAACAAATCACACGCCGCCGCCTATGCCTTTATTTCGTACCAGACGGGCTGGCTGAAGGCCAATCATCCGGTCGAATTCTTCGCCGCCAACATGAGCCTCGATATCACCAATACCGACAAGCTGGCGGTATTTTATCAGGACGCGCGGCAGTTCGGGGTGACTATTCGCCCGCCCGATATCAACCGCTCCAAGGCTGATTTCGACGTGGAAAATGGCGAAGTGCTGTACGCGCTTGGGGCCATCCGCAACGTCGGTCTCGAAGCCATGCACAGCGTGGTGGCGGTGCGCGAAGCGGGGGGACCGTTCAAGGACATTTTCGACTTCCTCGAACGCATCGACCCCAAGGCGGTCAATAAGCGGGCCATCGAAAATCTGGCGCGGGCCGGGGCCTTTGACTCGATCCACCCCAACCGCGCGCAGATCATCCAGAGCGCCGATCTGCTGATCGCCCACGCTCAGAGCATGGCCGCCGAGCGCGCCTCGGCGCAGGTCAGCCTGTTCGGCACCAATGATTCGTCGCGCCCGCGCTTGCCCAATATTCCCAAGGCCTCCGGGCCGGATGCGCTGGACGAAGAACTGTCCGCCGTCGGCTTCTATCTGTCCGGCCACCCGTTGCAGGACATGGTCGATGTGTTCAAGCGTCGTAATGTGACCCTGTACGCCGAAGCGCTGGCGCTGGCTCAGGAAGGCCGCGAAGCCTTCCGGATGGCCGGGGTGGTGCGTCGTCGGCAGGAGCGCGCCTCGGCCCGCACCGGGGAAAAGTTCGCCTTCGTCAACCTCTCTGACCCAAGCGGCGAATACGAAGTGATGTTCCAGCCTGAAGCCCTGCGTAAATACCGTGAGCATCTGGAACCCGGTCAGTCGATCCTGCTCAAGGTGCGCTGTAAGGGCTCGGACGGCGAGGTGCGTATGTTCGGTGAATCCGCCGAACCTATGGCCGGGGCTCTGAAGACCGATGATATGGGCCTGCGCCTGACCGTCTCTCCCCGTGGTTTCGATGTGGATGCTTTTAAAATGCAACTGGATGCCGCGCGCGGGCAGGGCGGGGAAATCACCCTTCTCAGCGAGATCGACGGGAACGAGGTCGAATTGAAAATGCCTCACCGCTATCGTCTGGACGCCAGCCTGCGCGGGGCCTTGAAAGCGATGAATGGCGTCCTATATTGTGAAGACGTATAGGAGAGGCGAAAACGGCCTGACCGCCGTCAGCACTTCTTCGGGCGCAATTTTCCTCAAAATCACTTGATTTTTTTGTCGATTGTGCCTAGTTGCGCACCATCTCACACGCGGACACGCGGGGGGATGCTGTCTGCACCTTTGATTTCCTGTGGTTTTCAAAGAAACAGATGTCATCCGACCGTTCCGAGGTTTCGGCTTGCCGAGGCTTTTTTCGTCCGCGGAGGTCTATCGGAATGAAAAGGAAATCTACTCATGGCTATGCCTGAACTGTCTATGCGCGCCCTGCTCGAAGCCGGTGCGCACTTTGGTCACCAGACCCACCGCTGGAACCCGAAGATGGAGCGTTACCTCTTCGGTTCGCGTTCCAACATCCACATCATCGACCTGTCGCAAACCCTGCCGCTGCTGCATCAGGCCCTGCTGAAGGTGCGCGAAGTCGCCGCCAACGGCGGTCGCGTCCTGTTCGTCGGCACCAAGCGTCAGGCCGCCGGTCCGGTCGCCGTCGCGGCCAAGCGTTCGGCTCAGTATTACGTCAACCACCGCTGGCTCGGCGGCACGCTGACCAACTGGCGCACCATTTCGGGTTCGATCGCGCGTCTGCGTGAACTGGAACAGGTCATGGAAAACCCGGTTGGCCGTTCCAAGAAGGAACTGCTGACCCTGACGCGCGAGCGTGACAAGCTGGAGCTGTCGCTGGGCGGCATCAAGGACATGGGCGGTATCCCCGACCTGATGTTCGTGATCGACACCAATAAGGAAGCGATCGCCATTCAGGAAGCCCGCAAGCTGAACATCCCGGTGATCGGCATCCTCGACTCGAACTCCGACCCGGACGGCATCACCTTCCCGGTTCCGGGTAACGACGACGCCGCGCGCGCCCTGCAACTGTATTGCGACCTGATCGCGGACGCCGTGCTCGACGGTCTCGCCGCGGGTCAGTCGGCTTCGGGTATCGACCTCGGCGCTTCGGAAGCCCCGATCGAGCCCGCGCTCATCGCCGAAGAGACCGGCGAAGCCTGATCTGCTTAGGAAACCTGAACGGAGCCTAAGCACATCAGGCTCCGTTCAGCGCATTTGCTGTTACGCATTTGTCATACCCTCAGGCTATGGAGCCGCTGAGGGATAGCTTTTAGTTGGTCGCGCCACTGATTCTGAAAGACTCACCTTGTCTTTTGGGGTGCGCACTGCAAATTTTTATGGAGGAATTCCATGGCTGAGATCACCGCCGCTCTCGTTAAGGAACTGCGCGAAAAGTCCGGCGCCGGCATGATGGACTGCAAGAAGGCTCTGTCGGAAAACGACGGCAACGTTGAAGCCTCGATGGACTGGCTGCGTACCAAGGGCCTGTCGAAGGCTGCCAAGAAGGCCGACCGCGTCGCCGCCGAAGGTCTGGTCGCCGTGGCCTCTTCGGGTACCACCGCTGTGGCCGTCGAAGTCAACGCCGAAACCGACTTCGTGTCGCGCAACGAGCTGTTCCAGAACCTGGCCCGCAATGCGGCTCAGGCCGGTCTGGCTGCGGCTGACGTCGAAGGTGTGCAGGCGGCTATCAATGACGAAATCACCAACCTGATCGCCAATATCGGTGAAAACATGGTGGCCCGTCGTATGGCCAAGCACAGCGTTTCGCAAGGCGTGGTGTCGTCCTACATCCACAACGCGATCGCCCCGAACCTGGGCCGCATCGCCGTTCTGGTGGCCGTTGAGTCGGCGGGTGACGCCGAAGCCCTGAACGATATGGGCCGCAAGATCGCCATGCACATCGCCGCCACCCAGCCGCTGTCGCTGTCGTCTGACGATCTCGACCCGGCCGCCGTGGAGCGTGAGCGCACCGTTCTGACCGAAAAGGCGCGCGAAGAAGGCAAGCCGGAAGCCATGATCGCCAAGATCGTGGACGGCCAGATCTCGAAGTTCCAGCGCGAAGTCGTGCTGCTTGAGCAGCCCTTCGTCATGAACCCGGATCAGACCGTGAAGCAACTGATTGCCGACACGGCCAAGGCGCTGGGCACCGACGTCACCGTCACCGGCTTCACCCGTCTCGCCCTCGGCGAAGGCGTGGAAAAGAAGGTCGATGACTTCGCCGCCGAAGTCGCCTCGATGATGAATCAAGGTTAAGGCTTAAAAGGGAAATCGGCCATCGGCTTGATTTCCCGACCTATGCACGATTTAAGGGCGCAGCATCGCAAGGTGTCTGCGCCCTTTGACTGTTCAAAGTCGGAAATCTCGGCTAGAGCAGGTCTGAGATACGCCATTGCCCCAAAGCTGATTCATTTGAAGGATTTTCCCATGTCTTCGCCCGACGTCCCGACTTATAAACGCATCCTCCTGAAGATCTCCGGTGAGGTCCTGATGGGGGAGCAGGGGTTCGGCATCGACATGAACACCGTCAAGGCGGTGGCCGAAGAGGTGGCCGAAGTCGCCGGTATGGGTGTTGAACTGTGCCTCGTCATCGGGGGCGGCAATATCTTCCGCGGCCTGTCGAAGGCGGCGGTGGGGATGGAACGCTCCTCCGCCGACTATATGGGGATGCTGGCCACTGTGATGAACGCGCTGGCCATGCAGAACGCGCTGGAAAAGCTGGGGGTCAGCACGCGCGTGCAGTCGGCGATCCAGATGAATGCCGTCTGTGAGCCCTTTGTGCACCGCCGGGCGCAACGCCATCTGGAAAAAGGTCGCGTGGTGATTTTCGCCGCCGGCCTGGGGGCACCCTATTTCACCACCGATACAGCGGCGGCCCTGCGTGCGGCGGAAATGCGCTGCGACGCGCTGTTCAAGGGCACCTCGGTCGATGGCGTCTATACGGCAGATCCCAAAAAGGACGCTTCGGCGACGCGCTATGACTCGCTGAACTATATGGAGGTCTTGTCGAAGGATCTGCGGGTGATGGACGCTTCGGCGGTGTCACTGATGCGCGAAAATGGTATTCCGATCGTTGTCTTTTCGATCCGTGAGCCGGGCGGTCTGCGCAAGGTGATCACGGGGCAGGGCGTCCATACGGTCATATCAAGCGAGGCCTGAGCGCCCTGACCGTTGAAAATACGAGACGGTCTCATATTTATCCGCGACATGAGACGGTCTTGAAAGGAAGACCAGAAGTCGTTTTCAATGACCTCTGGTCCTATTCGTCTAACGCGCGTCTTCCCTCTGTCGCCCACTGACAGGGGAGCGCTTCAATACAGAGATACCCAAATGAGCAAGCCTGACCTCAATAAGTACAAGGACCGCATGGACAAGTCCGTTACGTCGCTGAAGGACGATTTCGGCGGTCTGCGCACGGGCCGTGCCTCGGCCGGTCTGCTGGAAGGCATCACGGTCGATGCCTATGGGTCCGCCATGTCGATCCTCTCCTGCGCCGCCATCTCGGTGCCGGAACCGCGCATGATCAGCGTCAATGTGTGGGATAAGGGGCTGGTCGTATCGGTTGAAAAGGCCATCCGCAATGCGGGTCTCGGTCTCAACCCGGTCACCGACGGTCAGACCCTGCGCGTGCCGATTCCGCCGCTGACCGAGGAGCGCCGCAAGGAGCTGGCCAAGATTGCGGGCAAGTACGCCGAGGAAAAGCGCGTGGCCGTGCGAAATGTGCGCCGCGACGCCAATGACGAGCTGAAGAAGGCCGAAAAGGACTCGGCCATTTCCGAAGACGAACAGAAGAAGATGACCACCGAAGTGCAGAAATTCACCGATGAAGCGATCAAGCGCATCGACGAGATGCTGAAGGTGAAGGAAGCCGAGATCATGCAGGTCTAAACCTGCGTCGTGCCCGACTCACAGAGCCGGGCTTTAACCTGCGTATCGCCTCTTCAGACAGGCCTCTGTTTTTTTCAGGAAAGCGTCCCTTTATGCCCTCAGGGCCGGATCATATCGGTACAGGCACAGCACCGGTGCCGCTGCACGTGGCCATCATCATGGACGGTAACGGGCGCTGGGCCAAGGCGCGCCGCCAGATACGCACCTTTGGCCATAAGGCCGGGGTAGATGCGCTGCGCAAGACGATCAGCGCTGCGCCAGGGCTGGGGGTCACGCATATGACCGTGTTCGCCTTCTCCACCGAGAACTGGCGCCGCCCGGCCACCGAGGTGTCCGACCTGATGGGGCTGCTCAAGGCGTTTATCCGTTCCGATCTTGATCGTCTGGCGCGTGAAGGCGTCTGCGTCCGCATTATCGGGGATGTGGCCGGATTGCCGGCGGATATCCGCGAGTGCGTGGACGAGGCGCATCAGCGCACCCGCGACAACAGCCACTTCTTTCTTCAGGTGGCGCTGAACTATGGGGCGCAGGCCGATATTCTTGAAGCGGCCAAAACTTTTGCTTTGCAAGTGAAGTCCGGCGAGGCGGCGCTTGATGACCTGACGCCGGAGCGTTTTGGCGGACTCCTGTCCACGTCAGGCCTGCCGCCGCTGGATTTGCTGATCCGGACCTCGGGTGAACACCGGCTGTCGAACTTCCTGCTGTGGGAGGCCGCCTATGCCGAGTTTGTCTTTCAGGACGTGTTGTGGCCGGACTATGACGGCGTGTCGCTGAAGGCGGCTCTGGATGAATTCCGCCGCCGCGAACGCCGCTTCGGCGCTGTTGAGGCCAGTGATGTCGCTTCCGCCTGACGCGAAACCGAAAAAGTCGTCACGCGAGTTACTGTTTCGCATCGCCTCTGCCGCGGTGCTGATCCCGGTCGTCCTGCTGATCATTGCCTATGGCAACTGGGCATTTCTGCTGCTGCTGAGCGTCGGGGTGGCGCTGTTGGCCATCGAATGGGGCACGATGGCGGCGCCGAAACTGTCGAGCCGCATGGCCGTCAGCATCAGTCTGGCGATACTCGGCGGGGTGTTTACCGTCTATCTGTTCAACATGCTGGCCGGTCTGGCGGTTCTGGTGCTGGGGGCGGCGTGCGCGGGTTTCTATTTCCGCTACCTGAAGGGACCGCACCTCGATGCCGCCTATGGGGCGTTCTACATAGGCTGGCCGGCCCTGGTGCTGATCTGGCTGCGCGAAACGCACAACGGCGTCTATTGGGTCTTCTTTGCCTTCCTGATCGCCTGGGCGGCGGACAGTGCGGCCTATCTGGTCGGCAAGCTGGTCGGCGGACCCAAGCTGTGGCGCAAATATTCGCCCAACAAGACCTGGTCGGGCTTTGCCGGGGGCATGATCGCCGGCATGTTGACGGCCGGAACTCTGGCCGACATCACCAGGCTGTTTCAGTCGAGCACTGCCGCCCTGATCGTCGGCCTTCTGGTCGCCTTCGCCACCATGGGCGGTGACCTGTGGGAGTCCATGCTCAAACGCCGGTATGGCGTCAAGGATTCCGGCACGCTGATCCCCGGTCACGGCGGTCTGCTCGACCGGGTGGACGGGCTGATGTTCGCCATCGTCGCCATCGGCGGTATCCGCTGGCTGGTCATGCTGGGGACCAAGTTATGAGACGTATCTCCATCCTCGGTTCGACCGGTTCCATCGGCGTTTCGACGCTGAACCTGATCGAAGAAACCCTGACGCCCGGCGTCGATTACGAGCTTGAGGCCCTGTGTGCCGGTCGTAATGCGGCCTTGCTGGCCGAACAGGCGCTGAAATTCAGGCCACGTCTGGCCGTCCTATCCGATGCCTCGCTATGGGCCGATTTCAGCGAACGCATGAAGGGCTCCGGTATCGAGATCGCCTGCGGTCCCGACGCCGTGGAAGCCGCAGCGGCGCGTCCCGTCGATTGGGTCATGGCGGCCATTGTCGGCATCGCCGGTCTGCGTCCGGTGTGGGCGGCGGCCGGAACGGGGGCCACGGTGGCGCTGGCCAACAAGGAGAGCCTTGTCTGCTGTGGCCGCGCCCTGATCCTGCGTGCCGAGGCGGCCGGTGGGCGCATCCTGCCGGTCGATTCGGAACACAACGCCATTTTTCAGGTCTTTGAGGAGGCTGAGCGGGCGCGCATCCGCCGCCTGATCCTGACGGCTTCGGGCGGGCCATTCCGCGGTCGCCAGCGCAAAGACCTGGCCCATGTCACGCTCGAGCAGGCGCTGAAGCATCCCAACTGGTCGATGGGGGCCAAGATCACTATCGACAGCGCCTCTCTGGCCAATAAGGGGTTGGAGCTGATCGAGGCGGCCTATCTGTTCGACATGCCGTCGGCTCAGATCGACGTGCTGATCCATCCGCAATCCGTCGTGCACAGCCTGGTCGAATACAGCGATGGCTCGACCCTGGCACAGATGGGACCGCCCGATATGAGGGTGCCGATCTCCTACTGCCTCGGCTGGCCGCAGCGCCATAGCTGGGCCGCGCCGTCGCTCGATCTGTGCGCACTCTCGACCTTGACCTTCGAGCGCCCGGATACCGAGGTCTTCCCCATGCTCCGGCTGGCGCGTGAGGCGCTGGAGGCGGGGGGGCTGATGCCTGTCGTCTATAATGCCGCCAACGAGGTGATGGTGCAGGCCTTTCTTGAGGGCCGCATCGGTTTCCTCGACATTCCGGCAACGGTCGAAGCCGCCATGATGCGGGCGCAATCGCTCTCTATGGCTTTCGGAAATGATTTGCGCCATGATGTGGCACAAATCGAGCGGGTGGATGCCGAAACGCGATCACAACTGATCGCTTCCGGAGACGATACGCGCCGGGCAGCGGGAACATAGGGCAGGCCTTTTTGCGGGCGTGACGGGATAAAGTACGGACACTAATGATCTTTCAAATTCTGGCCATACCCACATTCCTGCTGGTGATATCCCTGATCGTGACCTTTCATGAACTGGGTCACTTCAGCGTCGCCCGCCTGTTTAAAACGAAGATCGAGCGCTTTTCCGTCGGATTCGGCCCGGTCATCTGGTCCAGACGCGACAAAAATGGTGTGCTTTGGTGCCTGAGCGCCCTGCCTCTGGGGGGCTATGTCAAGTTTTCGGGCGATGAACATGTGTCTTCCATGTCACCCGACGCCGAAGAATTGGAAAAGGCCCGCCGCGCCATCCGTGAGCGCGAAGGTCCGGGCGCGGAAATGGCCTATTTCCATTTCAAGCCGGTGTGGCAACGCTTTCTGATCGTGCTGGCCGGTCCGGTCGCTAATTTTGTGCTGTCTATTCTGATCTTCGCCGCCGTCTTCATGATTGTGGGCAAGGGCATGGCGCCCGGCACGGTCATGGGATTCCCGGAGCCCAATGGGCCGGGGGCCCGCTCAGGCCTGAAGGTCGGCGATCAGTTCGTCCGCATCGACGGCCGCGAGGTCAAGACCTCCGAAGACGTGATCATGCTGGTGCGGATGCGCGGCAACGAGTCCGTAGCGGTCGAGGTGCGTCGCGACGGGCAGATCGTGCGCCTGACCGTTACGCCGGAGCGTCGACTTATTCCCGAAGCCTCCAAACATGTGCCGACCTATGCCGGCGTGCTGGCTGTGGCCATTGGCGACGGTAAGCCGCGTGTGCCGTGGCCGCACGAAGCCCTGTGGCTGGGGACGCAGAAGACGCTCGGCGTGCTTGACACGACCCTGACCTATATTGGCCGTATTTTCACCGGAAAAGAAAACGGAGATCAGCTGTCGGGCATTATCGGCATGACCAAGGCGACGGGTGATCTGACCGCCGAAGTCGCCAGCATCAAGGCGACGCCGGGTCAGATTGCCTTTAGCTGGATGCTGACCATGTTACAGATGGCGGCCTTCGTCTCGGTCGGTATCGGCTTCGTCAACCTGTTGCCGGTACCGGTGCTCGATGGCGGGCATCTGGTCTTTTACACTTACGAAGCCATTGCGCGGCGGCCACTCAGCGCCACCGTGCAGGGGCTGGGATACAGATTTGGACTTGTGGCCTTGTTCGGTTTGATGTTGTTCGCTACATGGAATGACCTTAACCGTACCGGCATCATCAAGTTTTTCGGGGGGCTGTTTTCATGACCGGCACAGATCAGGGCCTTATCCCTGTCTACTCCCTCCGTTCGTGACGGCCAAACATACAAGCGGAACGATACCTTTCCATGAATAGTCCTGCCTCCACTACCTCCAAGATACGTCCTTGGACCGCCAGCGTCAGCCTGCTGGCGCTTCTGGCGGCCACCGGTCCCGCTTTGGCGCAACAGGCGCCGGCCGCCGACGCGGCTCAGGCCCCGGCCCCTCAGGCCGCCCCAGCCCCACAGGTCGCCGTCATCGGGCGAATCAAGGTGGAAGGCAACGAACGGATCGACGCCGCCACGGTCATCTCCTATCTGCCGGTGCAGGTGGGTCAGACGGTCAACGATCTCCTGATCGACCAGTCGGTGAAGACGCTTTACCGCACCGAACTGTTCTCCGACGTGCAGATCGTCATGAACGGCAACGAAATGGTTATCAGCGTGGTCGAAGCGCCGATCATCAACCAGGTGGTGTTCGAGGGTAACAGCGCCCTGTCGAAGGACAAGCTGCGCGACGAAGTGACGATCCGCCCGCGCGGCGTGTTCACCAAGGCCAAGGTGCAGGCCGACGTCCAGCGCATTATCGAGCTTTATCGCCGCTCAGGCCGCATCTCGGCCACGGTGACGCCGAAAATCGTCGAACTGCCGCAAAAGCGCGTCGATCTGATCTTCGAAATCGACGAAGGTGTGAAGACCGGCGTGGAGAACGTCAACTTCGTTGGCAACAAGGCCTTTTCGGACAATGAACTGGCCGGGGTGGTCGTCACCAAAAAGTCGCTGTGGTGGAAGTTCTTCTCCTCGAACGACAACTACGATCCGGATCGTATGGATTACGACCGCGAGCAGTTGAAGAAGTTTTATACCAACCGCGGCTATTACGACTTCCGCGTCGTCTCGGCCGTGGCCGAACTGACGCCGGACCGCAAGGACTTCGTCATCACCTACACGCTGGACGAAGGTCAGAAGTATAATTTCGGCCGCGTCGTGGTGAAGACCGAAAACGAGAAGCTGAACGGCGAGAACCTGCAACGTATGTTGCCGATCCAGCCGGGCCAGCTCTATGAGAGCGACCTGATCGAAAAGTCGGTCGATGCCCTGACCTATGCGGCCGGGCAGGCGGGCTTTGCCTTCGTGGACGTGCGTCCGCGCGACGAAGGCAATCCCGAAACGAAGACGGTCGATGTAACCTTCAACGTGCGCGAAGGTGCCCGCGTCTATATCGACAAGATCGACATTGTCGGCAACGCCCGCACGCTCGACCGCGTCGTGCGCCGTGAAATGCTGGTGTCTGAAGGCGATGCCTACAACAAGGCCCTGATCGAACGTTCCAAGATGTTCGTCAATGCGCTGGGCTTCTTCAAGGACGTCGATATCAAGGAAACGCCGGGTTCGGCCCCTGACCGCACCAATATTCAGGTGCAGGTCACCGAGCAGCCGACCGGCGAACTGAGCTTCGGGGCGGGCTTCTCGTCCTATGAAAAGTTCATCCTCGACGTCGGCATTACCGAACGCAACTTTCGGGGTCGCGGTCAGAACGTGCGCGCGCGCGTGTCGCTGGGCTCGATCCAGAAGAATATCGACCTCAGCTTCACCGAGCCGCGCTTCATGGGCCGCGACGTGTCGGCGGGCGTCGATCTGTTCTCCAGCTCGTACAACTATTCGGGCGTCAGCTATTCGTCGAAGACGACCGGGGCGGGCCTGCGTCTGGGCTACAGCCTGAACGGCTACTCCATCCTGCGCCTGCGCTATAACCTGCGCAGCGACGAACTGCGCTATTCGGGCTCGTCGGAATGTGACGCCCTGCAATATAGCTGCGGCAACGGCGTGACCTCCAGCGTCGGCTACACCCTGTCCTTCGATCGCCGCAATGACTACGTGCTGGCGACGCGCGGTTGGCAGGCCATCCTGCGTCAGGATTTCGCCGGATTGGGCGGTGACACGCGCTATGTTCGCTCCGAGCTTGAAGGCCATTGGTATCACGGCTTCCGCAAGGATATGGTCCTGCACCTGCAAGGCATCGCCGGCAATATCACGCCGGTGGGCGGCGACGCCGTTCGCATCAATGACCGTTTCTTTAAGGGGGGCACCACATTCCGCGGCTTCGAAAATGCCGGTATCGGCCCGCGCGACAGCAATACGACCTACGCGCTGGGCGGTGAAACCTACGCCATCGGCACCGTCGAAATGGGCATCCCCAACGGCCTGCCCGAACAGTACGGCCTTAAAACCGCTCTGTTTGTCGATTTCGGTACCCTGGGGGGCATCGACGACCGCCTGAAATATTGTAGCGCGGCTCAGGCGGCGGTCGGTAGCTGTGCCGCCGGTTCGCGCCTCAGCTATATCAAGGACGAAATGTCCCTGCGTGCGTCGGCAGGCGTGACCATCCGCTGGAAGTCCCCCATGGGTCCGATCCAGTTCGATATCAGCCAGATCCTGTCGCGCGAAGATTACGACAAGACCGAAACCTTCCGCTTCTCGCAATCCACTCAGTTCTAACCCACGCTTACCAAAGCCATCAACGAGTTCTCACGCTATGAAAAAGCAACTTCTCCTCACCGTCTGCGCCCTGTCGGCCACTGCCCTGACCTCGGTTGCCATCGCCCAGACTCCGGCCGCTGCGCCGGCGGCGGCCCCTGCGGCCACTCAGCCCCAGACCAAGCCGGGCCCGGTCATCGCCGGCGTCTGCGTCTATTCCAACGAAGCCGTCATGGCCAATGCGGCGGTTTCCAAGGCCGCGGCTCAGCGCCTGCAACAGATCAACCAGCAGGCCGAGGCCGAACTGGAGCCCGACGCTCAGGCGCTGGAAAAAGAGCGTGCCGGCCTCGCCGCTCAGCAAAAGACCCTGACCAAGGACAAGTTCGACCCGCTGGCTCAGGCCTTCATGGGTAAGGTCAAGGCTTTCCAGGACAAGGCCTTTATCGTCAATCAGGAACTGGGCCGTACCGAGCAGGACGCCAATGTGAAGGTGGCGCAACTGGTTGCGCCCGCCCTGTCGGCGACCTATGAAGCCAAGAACTGCGGTATGCTTGTGGACCGTAAGGCCGTGCTGTTTGCCAACCCGGCCATGGACATCACCGGTGACGTGATCCAGAAGCTCGACACCTCCAAGGTGGCGGTCGATATTAAGCGCGTCGTTCTGCCGGAAGCCGACCGTCAGAAGCTGCTGAAGGCCAAGGCCGAGCAGGACGCCCAGCAAGGCGGTTAAAGGGTTCAACCGGCCTTCGCGCCGGCTGAAAACTTTGTAAACACACAGTGAGCCTTGTCCGGCGAAATATGCGCAAGCATCGCTGGACAAGGCTCTGTTTATTTGAGCTATATGCACCTTTTCCGCCCTTTGGCAGGATGCGGCGGGGATGGTTTTTCTGCCTTGAGCGTTTTCTCAAAGGTGCGACCAGACAAAAAGCGTAGAGCGGACGTCCTTCCGCTTCGGTCAGGAGTAATGTGCGGGATGCCCGATCAAAGGTTCTTTGAGGTTGCTTCCGAAATCGCCCTCGATGATGTTCTCGGCCTGACCTTTGCCACGCTCGCGCCCGGTGCACACGGCGCGGGGCAGAGCATCAGCGGCTGTGCGCCCCTGTCTGTGGCCGGTGCTACCGAGGCGGCCTATTTCAGTGACCGCCGTTACCTTGAAAATCTGCGCCGGACGCGCGCCGGCTTTGCCTTTGTGCCCGAAGCCGACATCGCCCATGTCCCCGAAGGGACGCTGCCCCTGATTAGCCGGTCGCCGCAGGCCTCGTGGTCGCGTCTGGCCGCGAAGCTCTACAGCGCGCGCCGCCATGAGGGAGCGCAGGCCATTCATCCCTCGGCCCACATCGAAGAGGGCGTCACACTGGGGGTTGGGGTCATTGTGGGGCAGGGGGCCGAGATCGGCCGTGGTACCTCCATCGAAGCCTATACGGTGATTGGTCCCGGCTGTCAGATCGGCCGCAACTGCCGCATCGGCGCGCAGGCGACGATCTATTGCGCCCTGATTGGCGATGGCGTGCATCTGGCGTCCGGCGTGCGAATCGGCGAGGCTGGGTTTGGCGTGTCGGGTGATCACGAGGGGCTGATCGACGTGCCGCAACTGGGGCGCGTCATCCTTCAGGATCACGTGTCGATCGGTGCGGGAACCTGCGTGGATCGCGGGGCCTACGACGATACGGTTATCGGCGAAGCCTCAAAGATCGACAATATGGTTCAGATCGCCCATAACGTTAAACTTGGACGTAACGTTATCGTCGCCGCCCATTCCGGGCTGTCGGGTTCCGTCCAGGTGGGGGATGGCGCTATGTTCGGGGGACGGGCGGGCGTGATCGACCATATTGAAATCGGGGCCGGCGCGAAGGTCGCGGCGGGTGCCGTTGTGTTTAAGGATGTCCCGGCGGGACAGATGTGGTCGGGCTTCCCGGCCAAGCCGTCGCGGCAGTTTCTGCGCGAGGCGGCCTGGCTGAGCAAGGCGGCTACCAAGGATAAGGGCTAAGAACAGAAATGACCACGGATCAGGCCAGCGAGACGCCGGAAGGCGGGGCACCCGAAACCGGTATCGACATTAGCTATCAGGAAGTGATGAAGCGGATTCCGCACCGCTATCCCTTCCTGCTGATTGATCGCGGTGAAAACTGGATCAAGAACAAGAGCATGGTGGGCATCAAGAACGTGACGTTCAATGAGCCCTTCTTCAACGGCCATTTCCCGGAAAACCCCGTCATGCCGGGCGTGCTGATCATTGAGGCGCTGGGGCAGACCGGGGCCGTGCTGATGTCCAAGTCGCTGGACGTCTCAGTCGAAGGCAAGACCATCTTTTTCATGGGCGTCGATGGCGTGAAGTTCCGCAGTCCCGTGCGTCCGGGCGATCAGTTGCGGATGCATGTCGAAGTGACCCGTCACCGGGGGGATGTGTTCAAATTCCGTGGCGAAGCCTTTGTGAACAAGAAAATCGTTTGCGAATGTGAATTTGCCGCCATGGTGGTCGAGAACCCGCAATGAGCATCCACCCCACCGCCATTATCCACGACGGGGCCCGGCTGGGCGAAGGGGTGAGCGTCGGCCCGTGGTGCATCGTTGGTCCACATGCTGTGCTGGGTGACCGTGTCAGCCTGCAATCGAGCGTCGTCATTCAGGGCCATACCGAAATTGGTGCCGACAGCCATGTGCACCCCTTTGCCGTTCTGGGCGGTTCGCCCCAGCATCTGGCGCACAAGGGCGAAGACACCCGCCTCGTTGTCGGTGAGCGCAATCAGATTCGTGAACACGTCACCATGCACACCGGCACGGTGAAGGGCGGCGGCGTGACCACGGTCGGCAATGACTGCCTGTTTATGGTCGGCAGCCATGTGGCGCACGACTGCGTCGTCGGCAACAATGTCGTGCTGGCCAATAACGCCTCGCTCGGCGGCCATGTGCAGGTCGGCGATTTCGTATTTCTGGGCGGCCTGTGTGGCGTGCATCAGTTTGCGCGCATTGGCCGCTACAGCTTTGTCGGCGGCGCGGCGATGGTCACCAAGGACGTCATCCCCTACGGGTCCGTCTGGGGCAATCATGCGCGTCTGGAAGGCCTTAATCTGGTGGGTCTGAAGCGTCGCGGCTTTTCGCGTGACCTCATCCTGTCGCTGCGCACCGCCTATCGCATGATGTTCGCACCGGAAGGTACCTTTCAGGAGCGTCTGGACGACGTGCTGGAAAACTTCAGCGATATTCCGCAGGTCGTTGAGATTGTGCAGTTTATCCGCGAAGACTCCAACCGTCCCATCTGCCTGCCGGTGGAGTGATGGACAAGCTCGGCCTCATTGCCGGTGGCGGGCTGGTGCCGGTTGAAATCGCCCGTTACCTACAGCGTAGCGGGCGACCCTATTGCGTGATCCGCCTCGAAGGACTGGCCGACGCGGAGCTGTCGGCGCATCCCGGCCACGATATTGATGTCGGTCATTTCCAGAAAATCTTTGTCACCCTGGCGCAGGAAGCCTGTCGTGCGGTGTGCATGGTCGGCTATGTCAAGCGCCCGGATTTCGATGCCATGGAGCGCGACGAGGGCGGGGCGGCGCACCTGCCCGCTATTCAGGCCGCCGGGCGCGGCGGCGACGACTCGCTCCTGCGTCAAGTTGCCAAGGTGTTTGAGAGTCAGGGCTATGCCATAGTGGGCGCGCACGAGGCCAATCCGGAACTGTGCCTCGAAGAGGGGCTTCAGGCCGGAGAAGCCCCGCCGCCCGAAGCGCGCGAAGATATGGAGGATGCCTTCCGTGTCGCGCACGCCCTCGGGGCGCTGGATATCGGTCAGGCGGCGGTTGTCGCCGGGCGGATTACGTTGGCCGTCGAGGCGCAGGAAGGCACGGACGCGCTTTTGAAGCGTGTGGCCACCCTGTCGCCGGTGCTGATCGGCACGGCGGCGCGGCGCAAGGGTGTGCTGGCCAAGGTGCCGAAACCGATACAGGATTTGCGGCTCGACATGCCGACCATCGGCGTGCAGACGGTCGAGGCGGCTGCGGCGGCGGGTCTCTCTGGAATTGTCGGGCAGGCGGGGGCACTGCTCGTCGTGGACAAGGCGCGCGTCTATGCCCGTGCCGCCGAACTGGGACTTTTCATCTATGGACACGCCCCCAATCCGCAAGCCGATTAAGCTGATGCTGGTCGCAGCCGAAGCCTCCGGCGACATGCTGGGGGCGGGGCTGATGCGCGAACTGCAACGCCAGTCACCGGTGCCGCTCACCTTCTGTGGCGTCGGCGGCAAGCGCATGGCCGAGCTGGGCATAGAAAGCCCCTTCGATATTTCCGAACTGTCGATTCTGGGCCTGATCGAAGGGCTGAAAGCCTATAAGCGCGTAAAGGCGCGTGTTGCCGATACGGTAGCGCAGGCGTTGCGCGAAAAGCCCGATGCGGTGGTTCTGATCGATTCCTGGGGTTTCACGCTGCGCGTGGCGCACGGCATTCGCGCGGCTCTGCCCGATGTGCCCCTGATCAAATATGTCGGGCCGCAGGTCTGGGCCACGCGGCCGGGACGCGCCAGAACGCTGGCGCAAAGCGTCGATCTCTTGCTGGCCCTGCACCCGATGGACGCCCCCTATTTCGAAAAAGAGGGGCTAAAGACCGTTGTCGTGGGCAATCCGGCCCTGAATGTCGATTTCAACACCGCCGATCCCGAGGGTCTGCGGGCTGGGCTGGGCATCGGCGAGGCGCCTCTGCTGCTGGTTTTGCCGGGCAGCCGTCCGTCGGAAATCAAGCGCCTGATGCCGGTCTTCCGTGAGACCATCGAAACCCTGTCGCGTCAGCGTCCCGAACTGGTCTTCGTGGTGCCGGTGGCCGATACGGTGCGCGATCAGGTGCGTGACGGTCTGGCCGGTGTGCAGGCCCCTTTGCATCTGCTGGACAGCGAGACAGATAAGCTGTCAGCCATGCGCGCGGCGACGGTGGCGCTCGCCTGTTCCGGTACGGTGACGACCGAACTGGCTCTGGCCGGGTGTCCGATGATCGTCGCCTATAAGGTCGAGTCCCTGACCTATTTCCTGTTCAAACACATGTCGCCACTCACCCACGTCACCCTGTTCAACATCATGGCAGGCAAGGGGGTGGCCCCGGAATTCATCCAGCACGATTGCACGACGCCCAATCTGGTCGCCGCGCTCAGTCAGAGGCTGGACGATCCGGCCTTCCGCGCCGCTCAGACCGAGGCCCAGTACGCGGCGCTTGACCTAATGGGGCGGGGTCAACCGGCCCCGGCCATCCGGGCAGCCGAAGCCGTGCTGCAACACCTGATGCAGGTCAGGCATTAAAGCACACGGCGGATTTCGCCCTTGTCCTGACGCGATTCTCGCCTAATTTAGGGTCTGGTTTTGACGCGATCTCAGAGAGAACCGCCCTTCGGCGGCGCGTTAACACAGACTTAAGATATAAATCGCACATCATTTACCATGACCCGTTTTTCGTATCCTTTGGGGGGTATGACGCGCCGTGCGGCGGTAGCCTTGAGTCTGGCGGCTCTGGGCGGCAGCGCCCTGCGCCCCCAGATCATGGCGCAGGGCCCGCAAACCGGTGAGGGGCCCAACACGCCTGCCCTCAAGGACTGGCCTACGCTGGACGCCCTGGCGCAGGCCATGATCGACACCCGTCAGACGCCGGGCCTGAGCCTGAGCGTCATGCACAAGGGCGTCATGCTCTATTCCAAAGGCTTTGGTCAGTCGGATATCGACAGCGCCGTCTCTCTCACGCCGCAAACGAGCCTGCGCATCGCCTCGATCACCAAACAGTTCACCGCCGTGGCCATTCTGGTGCTGGCCGAACAGGGGCTGCTGAGCGTTCACGACCCGCTGTCGAAATTCCTGCCGGATTTCCCACGCGCCACTGAGGTCAGCCTGCGTCAGTTGATGAGCCACACCTCCGGTATCGGCGACTATATCAACCGTCAGGACCACAGTATTCTGGATGAGGCACGCACCCGCGATTACAGCAGCGAGGATATTCTCAAGCTGATCCGTGCGGGCAAGCCGCTCTATCGCTTTGCGCCCGGCATGGGCTGGGCCTATTCCAATTCCGGTTTTACCTTGCTGTCGTCGATCGTTGAGCGCCTGTCCGGTCAGACCTTTGCCGATTTTTGCCGCAAACACCTGTTCGAGCGCGCCGGCATGGCCAATACGACCATCGACCAGAGTTGCGAGGTCACCAATGCGGTGACGCGCGGCTACACGCCGACCCGAGGGGGCTTCCTGCCCAACCTGCCGGTTTCGCCCACCTTCCTGCGCGGGGCAGGGGCCATCCGTTCGACGACCGAGGACCTGTGTCGCTGGCACGCCGCCCTGCTGAACCATCAGATTGTCAAGCCTTACAGCGTCGAGGCCATGATGACGCCGGCTCTGCTGAAGACCGGTAAGCCCGCGTGGGAGCGGCAGGGCAATGAGCCCCTGAACTATGGGTTCGGCGTGGGGCTGGGCATCACCGAAGACAGCCGCCGCTATTGCACGCATGGCGGGCGGATTAATGGCTTCACCGGCCATCTGCGTAGCTTTATCGACGAGCAGGTGACGCTGGCCATCCTCTATAATTGCGACGGCGGCGGCGCGGCGAGCTTCGGGGCCGCCCAGAAGGCCCTGCGGCAGGAGGCCTCCCGGTTGGGTTTGGAAGCCGCCACTCAGGTATGATGGCAAAAAAAGCCCGCCGTTTCCGGCGGGCTTTTCCGTTTTCGCTTGAGCCGCTTTAGCCGCGTTGCGACAGCGGCACGAAGTCGCGTTGCGTCGCGCCGGTATAGAGCTGACGCGGACGGCCGATCTTCTGACCCGGATCCTCGATCATTTCCTTCCACTGGGCGATCCAGCCCACGGTGCGCGCCAGAGCGAACAGCACGGTGAACATGGTGGTGGGGAAGCCCATGGCCGACAGGGTGATGCCGGAATAGAAATCGACGTTCGGGAACAGCTTGCGCTCGATGAAGAATTCGTCCTTCAGGGCGACGGCTTCCAGCTCCTTGGCGACCTGGAACAGCGGATCGTTTTCGCGGCCCGTCGCGGCCAGAACTTCGTAGGCCGAGGTCTGCATGACCTTGGCGCGCGGATCGTAGTTCTTATACACGCGGTGACCGAAGCCCATCAGCTTGTAGCGGCGGTCCTTCACGCCAGCGATGAATTCCGGGATCTTTTCCGGCGTGCCGATTTCACGCAGCATGTTCAGCGCTTCTTCGTTGGCCCCGCCGTGCGACGGACCCCACAGGCAGGCGATGCCGGCGGCAATACAGGCGAACGGATTGGCACCCGACGACCCGGCCAGACGAACGGTCGAGGTCGAGGCGTTCTGTTCGTGGTCGGCGTGCAGGATGAAGATGCGGTCCATAGCGCGGACGAGCGCCGGATCGACCACATAGTCTTCGGCCGGAACGGCGAAGCACATGCGCAGGAAGTTTTCGGCGTAAGACAGATTGTTCTTCGGGTGAACGAAGGGCTGACCGACGCTGTATTTAAAGGCGCGCGCGGCGATGGTCGGCATCTTGGCAATCAGGCGGTGCGCCGAGATTTCGCGCTGCTGAGCGTCATGGATGTCGAGGCTGTCGTGATAGAAGGCCGACAGGGCACCGACCGCACCGGTCATGACCGCCATCGGGTGCGCGTCGCGGCGGAAACCGTCGAAGAAACGGTCGAACTGCGCGTGCAGCATGGTGTGGCGCGTGATGGTGTTCTCGAAGGTTTCGTACTCCGCCGCCGTCGGCAGTTCGCCGTGGAGCAGCAGGTAGCAGGTTTCGAGGAAGCTCGACTGCGAGGCCAGTTGATCAATCGGGTAACCGCGGTGCAGCAGCACGCCCTGATCACCGTCGATGAAGGTGATCTTCGATTCGCACGACGCCGTGGAGGTAAAACCCGGATCGTAGGTGAAGGCATCGGACTGCGCATAGAGTTTACGGATGTCGATCACATCCGGGCCCAGTGTGCCCTTCAGGATCGGCAAATCTATGACCTTGTCGCCGACGGTGACCTTGGCAGGAGGTGTCTGGGTCATGACGTGCTTACCTCTTATCTTTGTGTGCAATGCAAACGGCATTTTCGTTGCACCTGCTATATAAAGTGAAAACCTAAATGAAAAGGGTCTGTTTCGATCCTCGCGCTGCCCTCGCGTTGGAAGGTCGTGCCGGACCCCTGAAATCAAGGGGGCGTGGCTTCTCTTATTGCCCTTGGCAGGCGGTGGCGACGCCATCCTTGTGAGCATAAACATCTATTTTTAAAAGATATTTCTGTTTGTATGGCGGAGCGCAGGGCGGCGTCAATTTGTCTGACTTAACAAATTTTTGTGAAGAGAAAGGGGTATTAACTTTAAAGGTCAAAGCGACAGATATCGTCCATTTTTACCGTGGGTAAAAATCAATTTTATAAGCGACAACGCATTTTAGACGTCTCTTGCACCCCGTGCGAGGCCGTGTTTTGTAAGCTAGGGGTGTAGCCCATCATGGGGAGGGCAGGGTTTGCAGCGACTTCGCGCCGCTCTTTCGCGGGTCAGGTTTACTGACATCGGCCGCTATATCCGCGACGGTGCCGCGCAGCAGACGGGGCGTCTGGTCCTGTAGTTGCCGGTCGCCCCGGGGGTGGGCTGCGCCGCTTATCTCAGTCTGCGTTTTGAGCCGCCGTGGTTATGGGTCGTCGGCGCGATAATGATCGCGGGCGGCCTTTATGCTCTGGCGCTTGGAGCGTATTCCGAAAAGTATGCAACGCTTTTCGGAGTCAAACACGCGACCCAAATTCGCTTTGAACAGGAGGGGAGGCGGGCGATACGCACATTCTGCCTGCTGCTTCTGATGGTCGCGCTGGGGGTCGGTCTGTGCAAGCTGCGCACGCACCGGGTGGCCGCCCCGGTTCTGGCCGCGTCACAGATGGAGGTCACGCTTGAGGCGGTAATTGTCGATATCGTCGGGACAGACACTTCCGAGCCCCGACTTCTGCTGGCTCCGCTCAGACTGTCGGGTGTCGCACCGGAACAGACCCCCATACGCGTTCGGCTGAGCCTGCGCGCCCTGCCTCCCGATCTGGCACCCGGTCAGGCAATTTCTGTGTTCGCCATTCTTCATCCTCCGGCGGGACCGAGTCTCCGGGGGGGTATGATTATGCGCGCACGGCCTGGTCCGATGGGGTCGGTGCCGTCGGATTCGCGCCGGGCCGCATCCGGACCCTGGAGGCGCCACCCCTGCCGGCGCGGCTGCAACGGATCGTGGCGCTCAATCACCTGCGCTGGGACGTGACCCGACGCCTGGTCACGCAAGTCGAGGACAGCCGCATGGGCGGATTTGCCGCTGCCATGGTCACGGGGCATCAGGCCTTTCTGGCCCCTGACCTGGTCGAAGACATGCGCGATTCGGGACTGGCGCACATCCTATCCATCTCCGGCCTGCATATGGCTATAGTCGGGGGTTTTGCCTTTTTTGCCTGCCGTGGCGCTCTGGCCCTGATCCCGGTAATTGCGCTGCGCTACCCCATCAAAAAGCTGGCGGCCGGCGTGGGGATGGTCGCCGTAGCGCTCTATCTGGCACTTTCGGGTGCCCCGGCCCCGGCGATCCGCGCCGCCGTGGTCGCGTGGGTAGCCTTTGGGGCCATCCTCTTCGACAGTTTACGCGCACTCGCCATAGCGGCTCTCATCGTGCTCCTCCTGATGCCGGAGGCGGTGCTGGAACCGGGGTTTCAGATGTCGTTTTGCGCCACAGCGGCGCTTCTGGCTCTGGCGGAAGTGTCGCGCAATCCCATCCGCGAACTGGACGTGCCATGGTGGGTGCGGGGTTGGCAGGGCATGTGGCATGGACTGAAGGTCTCGGTGCTGGCTTCGACGGTGGCCGGGCTGGCCACCACACCGTTCGGCGTCTTCTATTTCAGCCGCGCCCAGATGTATGGCCTGATCAGTAACCTGCTCGAAGCCCCGATCACGGGGTTTGTCGTCATGCCGGCTCTGGCTGTTGGCACGGTACTGAGTGCCACGCCTTTGGGCACGCCCGTGCTGTGGGTGGCCCAGCAGGGGCTGTCTGTGATCGCGGCCATTGCGGGTTTTGTGGCAGATTTGCCCGGCGCGGTGTTGACGGTGGCGGCCCCGCCCAATCTGGCGCTGGCCCTGTCCACGGCGGGTGTTCTGTGGATGTGCCTGATCCGCGGTCAGATGCGCTGGGTTGGCCTGCTGGCGGCTCTGGCGGTCATCTACTTGCCGCGCGAGGCAGCGCCCGATTTCTGGCTCGATGCCGAAGGCAGCAATGCGGCAATCCGCGTCGATGGCACGGCCTATAGCTTGCGTCCCACTGTGCGCCAGTATGGTTATCAACTGTGGCTCAAACACTATGCGCTGAGTGATGCCCCTCTGAGGAGCGCGCAGGATTATGTGTGCAAGAGCTATGTTTGCCTGCCTGCGGCCACTGCGCCCTACCGGTTGGGCTTCGCTTTCGGCCGCAAAGCGCCCAAACCGGAACAGATAGAGGCCCTGTGCCAATCCGCCGATCTAATCGTTCTGCGCTCTCAGGTGATCGAATGGCCGGGGGTCTGCGCCCGTGTCAATCGCATCACGGCTTCAGACTTTGAACGGCTGGGCGCGATGGAACTGACGCGCACAAAGAGCAAAGACTGGCACATCAAGGCCGCCCAGCCTCTGAGAGGTCGGCGGCCGTGGACCAAGGGTTAGTGATAGCGGCGCATCAGGCCCACCAGCTTGCCCTGAACGGCCACTTCGTCGGCATTGTAGATGCGGGTCTTGTAGGCCGGATTGGCCGCCTCAAGGGCAATCGACGCACCCTTCTTGCGCAGACGCTTCAGGGTGGCCGTATCGCCATCAACCAGTGCCACGACGATTTCGCCCGACTGCGCCGAGTCCGACTTCTTGATGATCACATAGTCACCGTCGAGAATACCGGCATTGATCATCGAATCGCCTTCGATTTCGAGAAGATAGTGTTCACCCGAACCGACGAAGATTTCCGGCACGCGGATACGGTCGCGCTCGGCACCCAGCGCTTCAATGGGTACACCAGCGGCAATTTTGCCCAGCAGCGGCAGCTCGCGCCCTTCGTCATTGGCGGGTTTGGACGCCGGGGCCGGGGTAGCAGGGCGGGTGCCTTCGACCACCTGCGGCACAAAGGCCTGACGTCCGCGCGGCGGCGCGGCGGTCGTGGCCTGATCCGGCAGCTTTATGACTTCCAGAGCCCGAGCCCGGTGTGCGAGGCGACGGATAAATCCGCGTTCTTCAAGAGCGGTTATTAGCCGGTGGATCCCCGACTTCGACGCCAGATCCAGCGCCTCCTTCATCTCATCAAAGGACGGAGACACCCCCGTTTCCTTGATGCGTTCATGAATGAACATCAGAAGTTCGCGTTGTTTGGTCGTCAGCATAGGTCCACCCGCTGCAAAAGTTTGTCCCCGGACATGGCAATATTTAGCGCATGAATGGTGAACAAGTCATGAACTTGTGCAAAGTGTTCTGTATGCGTTCTTGATTCTTGTCAAGCGGGCGTGAGCAGATTCTTCGCCGCCTGAGTGACATCACCCTGCCGCATCAGGCTTTCGCCGACCAGCATGGCCGTGGCCCCGGTTTTTTCGAGCCGCGCCACGTCCTGCGGCGTGAAGATGCCGCTTTCGGCGACCAGAACGTGCTGCGGTCCGACCATGGCCGACAGCTCTTCGGTCGTTTTCAGATCGACGTCGAAAGTTCTTAAGTTCCGGTTGTTTATACCGATCAGCGGAGAGGCGAGCTTAAGCGCGCGCTCCATTTCCGGTGCGTCATGTACTTCGACCAGGGCGTCCATACCATAGGCATGGGCCGCCGCGATCAGATCGGCGGCGAGGGCATCGTCGATCATGGCCATAATCACCAGAATGGCGTCGGCGCCGATGCTGCGCGACTCGGCAACCTGCCACACATCGACCAGAAATTCCTTGCGGATGCAGGGCAGTGTGACGGCGTTGCGGGCCGCCACAAAGTGCGATTCGTGCCCCATAAAGCTCGGCGCATCGGTCAAAATCGACAGACAAGACGCTCCGCCGGCCTGATAAGCCGCCGCCAGACTGGCCGGTTCGAAATCTTCACGAATCAGGCCCTTGGAGGGGCTGGCCTTTTTGACTTCGGCGATCAGCGACAGGCTGCGCGGCTGTTTGTGGGCCACCAGCGCGCGTTGAAAGCCACGTGGCGCACTGACGTCCTTGATGCGTGCCTCCAGCGCTGACAGGGACGCCGCAGGCTTGCGTTCGGCGACTTCCGTGCGCTTGTAGGTGGCGATCTTTTCCAGAATATCGGACATGACTTAGCTGTTCGTAAGGGTGACAAGTTGGTCGAGCGCGACCAGGGCCTTGCCGTCATCGAGGCTGGCGGCGGCGTGATCCAGCCCTTCGCCCAGGGTCTCCACCGCCCCGCCGACGAGGAAGGCGGCTGCGGCATTGAGCATGACGATATCGCGATAGGGGCCTTTTTCGCCCTCCAGCAGGCGACGCAGGGCCGTGGCATTGTGTTCCGGGGCACCCCCTGTAATGTCAGCCAGCGCCGCGCGCGGCAGGCCCACGGCTTCGGGGGTAATGGTGAACAGGCGCAGCTTGCCGTCCTTCCATTCCGCCACCTCGGTTTCGCCCGTGGTGGTCAGTTCGTCCAGACCGGAACCGTGCACGACCCAGGCATGAACGGCCTCAAGCTGACCCAAGGCCTTGGCAATCGGCTCGATAAAGCGCGGGGAGGGCACGCCCACCACCTGACGGCGCGCACCGGCGGGATTGGTGAGGGGGCCCAGCAGGTTGAAAATGGTGCGGAAACCGAGCTGCTGCCGGATCGGGGAGACGTGTTTCATCGCCCCGTGATGCGCTACGGCGAAGAGGAAGCAGATACCGGCTTCGTCCAGCGCCTTGCGCTGCTGCTCCGGCGTGGCGTCGATATTGACGCCCAGCGCGGCCAGAACATCCGCCGTGCCGGATTTCGAGGTAATGGCGCGGTTGCCGTGCTTGGCGACCTTCAGGCCACCACCGGCCGCCACGAAGCCTACGGCTGTGGATATGTTGAGCGTGTGCAGGCCGTCGCCACCGGTGCCGCAAACATCGACCGTATCATAAGGGTGATCGAGTGTTTTGGCGGCGGCCCGCATAGCGCGGGCGCAGGCGGCGATTTCGCCGACGGTTTCGCCGCGCAGGCGGATGGCGGTCACGGCGGCGGCCACCTGAGCCGGGGTCGGTTCGCCGCGCAAGCAGGCGGAAAAGAAGATTTCGGCGTCGGCGTCGGACAGGGTCTGACCGTCTGCCAGCTTGGCCAGCAAGGGTTTGAAGGCGTCAGACATAGAGGTTGTGGCTCTCGATACCGGCCAGTCGCAGGAAGTTGGCCAGAATCTGATGGCCGCCTTCGGTGGCGATGGATTCCGGATGGAACTGCACGCCGTGGATCGGTCGCGTGCGGTGCTGAACGCCCATGATTTCGCCGTCGTCGGTCCAGGCGGTAACGATCAGGTCGTCCGGCAGGGTTTCACGCTTGATGGCCAGCGAGTGATAGCGCGTCGCCGTGAACGGATTGGGCAGGTCCTTGAACAGGCCGATATCCTTGTGATGGATCTGGCTGGTCTTGCCGTGCATCAGCGTCTTGGCGCGGATGACGTCGCCGCCATAGGCCTGACCGATCGACTGATGCCCCAGGCAGACGCCAAAGATCGGCAGGTCTTCGGGCGCGGCGCGCAGCAATGGCAGGCAGATGCCGGCCTGATCCGGCGCACACGGTCCGGGCGACAGCAGAACCGCCTTGGGCTTCAGCGCCAGCGCGTCCTGAACGCTCAGCGCGTCGTTGCGGTAGACCTGCGTTTCCGCACCCAGTTCCGCCAGATAGTGCACCAGATTATAGGTGAAGCTGTCGTAATTATCGATGACAAGGATCATGGCCAACTCCCATGCAAGCGATATAGGCAAAGGCGACACAAAAACCAAACGGAAATGGCCCGACGCCCGGACGTTTCAACGGTTTCGCGCCTCAGCACGTCTAAATTTCCCATAAGATTTATTATGCGATATTTTGGTGTAGCGCGGTGGACTCTATTTTGAAGTGCGAATGATCAACCAAATCAGTCGCCTCTTCAAAAGCGAGATATAACATTGGGCCATCATTACCGCCACATCGACATGGCTGAGCGTCGCCAGATTATGAAGCTTCTGGAGCGCAAGGTTCCGTTGTCGCAGATCGCAAAGATCGTTGGACGCCATCAGTCGACGATTTATCGTGAACTGCGCCGCAATTTTTTCCGAGATAAGTACCCGGAATTTTCAGGCTGGTTTCCGTGGACAGCCAGCGAACTTGCCCGCAAACGGCGGTTTAAACAGCGCAAGCTTGAACGTAATCGTACCCTCCGGGCTTATATCATCGACAAGCTTCAGCAACATTGGTCACCAGAGTAAATCGCTGGAAGGCTGAAACTTCATCCAAGGCTCGAAGCCCAGACTGGACGTGTTTGCTCCGAGACGATCTATCGTTTTGTCTATGATCGCAGCAACCGTGACATGGCGCTATATACGCTTCTTGCCAAACGAAGACG
>NZ_JAQQKW010000015.1 GCF_028550395.1 Asticcacaulis currens
GATGTGCATGTGCACTGCTTCGGGACGGCGACGGCGAGCTTTGCTGATGGCGTGAAGACGCAAGCCGGCGACGTGTTCGAAATCGACGCCCGCCCCTTCGTCCACCCGCTCAGAAACCCACTCAAAACCACCGAACCTCTCTCCCACACCGCAAAGGTCGTGCGCCTGTAACGGTTGTCTCCTCCTTACGCCGTAGGCATGGAGAGGAAAAACAGGCGATATAGAGCATAAAAAGCCGCCCTGATCTTTTCCGATCAGGGCGGCTTTTTGTTGCTAGTGGTCTGACGTCAGAACCCGAAGATTAAGGCTTTTCGGAGCCGACCGGATTTAATTTGGGCATCTTGCCCTGTTCGATACGGCCTTCATTACGCAGCTTGCGACCGTCTTCGGCCATCTTGTCGTTGTGGAGGGCTTCACCCAGTTCCTCTTCGACGCCGCCGGCAGTTTCCTTGATCGAGCCTTTTACATCGCCCATGTCTGATCTCCTCTTTAACGCGGGGTGGGAAGGTCGCGACGCCGATTTCGGCGCAACAACCTTATCCGCACACTGCGCCCGCGCCGCGTCAGTTTTCGCCGGGTTTGAAAGGCGTTGTGCGTAAGTAAAAAATCAGGAAATGGCCCTTTATCCGCCCCTTATTTTTGTTTTTGGCCATAGGCATCGCATCCTTAAAGCGGCGCCGGTAGGTTTCAATCATCACATCCACACGGACCAATGACACGGATTAAAAAACGAGATACCCCCCCCATCCTCGTTTGTGCCCGTTCCGACGGTCTTCCGTGTCAGACATCCCCCCCTCCCCGCCCCGCGGTTCGTGTGGATGTGACCCCCATTCCCCCCATGCCGCACGCCATCAAAGGAGAGATTGATGCTGTCCCCCGCCACCAAAGCCGCCGCTGGAGTCACCAAGATTCTGGCCGAGAACGACGTCCGTTCGGAAGCCGATCGCACCGTTGATAACGTGGAAAAGTCGGCGCGCCATATGGCTGACGACCTCACTTCGCGCGCCAACGAAGCCGGCGCGAAGCTCCGTCACATCTTCGACGACGCTCACGGTCATCTGAACAAGGCCAGTGGCCGCCTCAACAAGGAAGTTCACGATAATCCCGTGCGTACCGGCCTTCTGGCCCTTGGGGCCGGCGTTCTGATCGGCATGCTGATCAAGCGCTGAAATATCTGACACGCATCGGTTTTGGAGGGCGGAGTCCAGCAGGGCTTCGCCCTTTTTTCATCGGGTTTTTAAGAGGAATTGGATATGTCCGTACTGGTTCGCCTGGCTCAGCTCGTTCTTGTGCGTCAGCGGTTTCATCACGTGCAGCCACAGGCCATCGCCTTTCTGAGTGCGCTGGGCGTTCTGGTCGCCCTTATGGTGTTCACGTTGGTAGCACTGGCGCTGGGACTTTCGGTGGTGTTGCTTCTGGCCTTTCACGCCTTGCAGGCGCTCACGCTCACACCCGGGGTGGCCGGTGCCATTGTCGCGGCTATGGTCATCCTCCTGGGACTTACGCTCCTGGTGGCCATCGGGCGTGCGCGACGGGCGGTTCAGGCCGCGCTTGAGCGCCTGATCAGGGAAACCGCCGCCCTGCCCGGCGAGCGTGAGGTCGAAGGTGTCGTCACGCGCACCAGCGCAAGCGCCTTGTCAGTGTGGCGAGCCTTTCGCAACGGACTGAAGGGCGAAAAATCAGGTCACCGTAAAACAGCTCGCTGATTTTTCTTATGATGTCTTTATGAAGCCCTCCGCCGTTGGCATGGACCCATTACCGCAGGCAGCGCAATCATGCGACGAAGATGGGGGACTTTTGTTTCAACGCGGCGTTCGGAAGCCCTGTCGTTTCCGCCAATCGCCCAGATAGGATGAAGACATGACCACGAAGATCGCCAGGATAATCATGATTGCCGGCGTTGCGCTCGCCGCCGTTCCGGCCCTGTCGGCCTGCAACACTATTGAAGGTGCGGGCAAGGACGTGCAAGCGGGCGGCGAAGCCGTTTCGGATGCCGCCAAGGACGCCAAGAACTAAGCCCCACAGGTTTAGCGGGAGACTGGACATTTCCGGTTTTCGCAGGCTCTGATGCCGTCAGGCTTCGGGGCCTGCATTTTTGTTTTCAGGCGATTTCGGCGGGATGGGGCAAGAGGCATGATGTGGCAAAAGCTGCTGCGGCAGCGCCATTACTATCTGGTGATGTTTGTGCTGTTGTCCGTGGCGACCGTGGCCTTTTCATTCATCGTCTATGCCCATTACGACCGTATTCAGGATCAGAACCGGCGATCGCTGTTCGAGTACGAAGCCATCCGTCAGAGCCGGGTGGTGCTTGTCGATCTCCTGGATATGCAAACGGGCGTCCACGCCTACCTGATTTCCGGCGAAGAGAAGACCCTGACGGCCTACCGTACGGCCCGGACTATGCTGGACCGCGATCTGTCGGCCTATCGTACCCTGGTTTTGCGTTACGATCCTGAGGCGGCACGCGACATCTATCTGTGGCTCGACAATATCCGCTCCCTTCGCAAAACCTTTGACGATCAGGTCGAGAATCGCAGACTTGGGCGCGGGGCGGCGCTAACGCGCGAGGCCTTTTTGCGTCAGGTTCAGGACATGGCCCATGTGCGGCGGGCGCTGGAAACCACCAATATCAAACGCATCGTTGATGTCCGGCTTCAGGCCGCCGAGGTGGCGCGGGCGCGCTCCGATTTCTTTTATACCCTGATCATCGGCAGCGTGCTTCTGATCGGCGTTATGTTGCTGGGCACGGTGACCATCCTCAATCTCGAGGCCGATTTCCGCAGTCGTCTTGCCGAGCAGGAAGGCGTGATGCAGCGATATCGCGAAGTCACCGAAGGGATCAACGACGGCCTGTTCGAAGTGAATTTTGTCAGCGGCGACTTTTATTGTTCGGCGGCCTATAAGGCGATGCTGGGCTATGGCCCGGACGAGGTGGAGAACCGCTGGGACGTGTTTCGCAACATGATCCACCCCGATGACCGCGAGGTGGCTGACGCTGATCTGCGGCGCTATATGGAGGGGACGGATGGCGCCTATCGCAGCACTTTTCGCATGCGACATAAGGACGGTGGCTATCGCTGGATATTGTCGCGCGGCGTTGGCACGGGGGCCGATTTCAGCGGCATTAAGAGCATGATCGGTACCCACGCTGATATTACCGAACAGAAGCAGCGCGAAGAAGAACTGCGGCAGCTTTATGCAGATCTGGAAACCTTTACCTACATCACCTCACATGACCTGCGCGCGCCTCTGGTCAATCTGAAAGGTTTCTCTAAAGAACTGGAAATATCCATGAAGGACGTCTCTGCCGCGATTGCCCCCTATCAGGCGGGCTTTGCGGCGGCGGATCAGAAAACGCTCGATCTCGCTCTGAATGAGGACGTGCCAGAAGCTCTGGGCTTCATTGCCAAGGGTGTCGAGCGCATGGATAGCCTCACGCGCGCTATCCTCGATTTGTCGCGCATCGGCAAGCGGGTCTATACGGTTGAACCCGTTAACACGCAGACGATATTCGATAAATGCGTCGGTGCCCTGGGATATGATATCACTCAGAAGGGGATTGAGATCGCGTGTGCCCCCTTACCGGTGGTAATGAGCGATGCCATTGCGCTGGAACAGATTTTCGGCAATCTGCTCGATAATGCGGTCAAATATCTGCGGACAGATGTTACCGGTAAAATAGAAATGTCCGTGCGTGAAACGTCGCACGACTATATCTTCACCCTGTCCGACAACGGGCGCGGCATTGCCGACATCGACAAACCCAAGGTGTTTGAAATCTTCCGCCGCGCGCGCAACACCACTGAGGTCGGAGGGCTGGGACTTGGCATGGCCTATGTCAAGGCGACCCTTCGAAGACTGTCGGGAGAAATCTGGTTCGACTCGAAAATTGATGAAGGGACGCGCTTTCATGTGCGCCTTCCAAAACGCCCTAATCTGAGCGACGGCTTCGGGCCAGTTTCGCGCACCTCCACTCAACCCCCTCTGACGGAAACCTGACCTATGATGGTGCCTGCTTTTGACGATCAGTTCACCCTCGTCATGATCGAAGACGATGCCGGTCACGCGCGCCTGATCCGCAAGAACCTGGAGCGCGCCGGTATCGGTAACCCGGTACGGCATTTTGAAGACGGGGCCTCGGCCATCGACTACTTCTTTGGCGATCACCTGAGCGCCGAACAGGTTGCCGAACGCCACGAGCGCACACTGGTGCTGCTCGACCTCAACATTCCGCATATCGACGGCTATGAGATTCTGCGCCGCCTGAAGGGGGATCCGTCCACGCGCGCTATACCGGTGATTGTTCTGACGACGACAGATAACCCTCGCGAAATAGATCGCTGCTACGAACTGGGGTGCAATGTCTACATCACCAAGCCGGTCGAGTATGACAATTTCTCCGACGCCATCCGCAAGCTGGGACTGATGCTTGCGGTGGTGAAGGTTCCCAACACCGTGGTGAAATAACAATATGCCCATGTCCGCCCCCGCCCTGACCCGAATTTTGTACATCGAAGATGATGAGGCGTTAGGCCGCCTGTTGCAGAAGCGTTTTCGCCGGCACAGTCTGGAGGTCGATCTGGCCATCACCGCCGAGGCGGGGCTTGAGGCTCTGTCGCAGCAGAGGTTCGATCTTGTCCTGCTCGACTATAATCTTCCCGGCATGAACGGGCTTGAAATGCTCAAAGTTCTAAAGGCGCGTGAGGATGCGACGCCGGTCATTATCCTGACCGCCGGCGGCGACGAAGCCATTGCGCTTGAGGCGATGGAACTGGGTGCGGCCGACTATGCGGTAAAGGACATAAATCAGGCCTATCTCGATCTGTTGCCGGCCGTCATGCAGGCGGCCTTCACCAAGGAGCGTCTCCTGCGTGAGAATGAGCGTCAGCGGCAGGAGCTACAGGCCGCCAAGGAGCGCGCTGAGGCCGCCTCCCAGGCAAAGACCGATTTTCTGGCGACCATGAGCCACGAGATTCGCACACCGCTCAATGTGGTCACCGGTCTGTCGGATATTTTAATCAAGTCGCCGCTAAATGACGATCAGTACCGTATTGTCGAAACCCTGCGCACCAATGCCCAGCTTCTTTTGCGCCTGATCAACGATCTTCTCGATATTTCCAGAATTGAAGATAATAAAATCGAGCTCGAGTCCACAGCCTTTCGCCCCGCCGATTTGCTCGAAGACCTGAAGATGATGTTTGCGCAGGATATTGAGCGCAAGGGGCTGGACTTTGCCCTGAGCGATCATACGCAGGGCGTGACGGTGCGCGGCGACCGCACGCGCTTGCAGCAGATTGTCATGAACCTGATTTCCAACGCGCTGAAGTTCACATCGCGCGGCGAAATCGAACTGATCGGTGAGGCGAAGACGCAGGGCGACAGGGTCGATCTGACGCTTTGTGTGCGCGATACCGGCATAGGTATTCCGGCCGCCAAGCGCGATCAGATTTTTGACAAGTTCACCCAGGCCGATGCTTCGATCACGCGGCGCTTCGGCGGGTCGGGACTGGGCCTGTCGATCGCCCGGGCTCTGGTCGATGTGATGGGCGGTGAGATCTCGGTCGAAAGCGAGGAGGGGCGAGGATCTTTGTTCAGCGTCCGCCTGAGCCTGCCGGTGGCGGTGCTGGTGCCGGTAGATGATGAACGTCCGCCCGTGCCGCCACCCGCACCAGGTGAGCGCCCGCGCGTGCTGATCGTTGAGGATTATGCGCCCAACGTGCTGGTGGCGACGCTTATGCTGGAAGAGATGGGCTATGAGGCCGAGGCCGCTGAGTCCGGTATCGAGGCACTTGAACGGCTGACGCACAGCGACACCCACTACCACGCCATCCTGATGGATGTGCAGATGCACGAAATGGACGGCTTTGAAACCACGCGGCGCATCCGAGACCTGGAGCCCGTCAAAGGGTTCCGCTACCGCATTATTGGCGTGACAGCCCATGCGCTGGCCGGGGACCGGGAGCGCTGCATCGAGGCGGGGATGGACGACTATTTATCCAAGCCCATTCAGCCGGGACTTCTGGCCCAAAAGCTACGCGATCTGGCCAGGGTCTAGGTGGCGCTTACCGCCCCTTTATGCGGGCGTCTGCGCTCCGCACTGCACCCTTGCGAGCGGGGCATTAGTCTTTGACGGACAAGGAGATATCCCATGTCCGAGACTGTCGAACGCGATACGACCCTAAGCGGTAGCCAGGCAGGTGACCCCTCGTCTGAAGCCGCGGCCTATGAGGCCCCAAATCCGTCCCCGGATGAAAGCGTTGGCGCTGTTTCAAAGACAGAGGCTGTTCCGGTGGATTTCTCGCTCGATATCGAAGACGCGCGCCATTTAAGAAGTGACCTTGAGGATCTTCTGACCGGCGTGGAGACAGTGCACCTCAAAAGCGATGTGAAGGCGCAGATTTCGCGGCTTAATGCCTGGGCGACGCGCTATGCCGAAGGACTTGAGGCTGCGCGGCAACTGGGCGAAACCGGCCTTTCCATGCTGGAAGACGCGCGGGTGCATCTGGCGGCGCAGCTCGATGATTATCTGCGCCTGGAAGGCGAGGGCGGTCAGGTGGCGACACCCGATCAGTCACGCCTGATCGACGAACTGAACCGCGCCCTGCGCCGCGTCACCCGTCTGCAAGGGGCGCTGCGCGGGCAGTTCATGCAAACCCCCTGAGCGGCCGCCGCTGGACGGTTGTTTTTAATAACCGTCCGGGGCTTTTGCTTGGCCTTGTTCACCGGAATGATATATGTCTCTGCCAGTGTTTGCCCATTTGGGGTTAATTATGGGTTCAGAGGTCAGGGTGGCGAAGGTGGAATCGGATCTGGGGAGTGATCCGTCTGAAGAGACCCAACTCAAGGAAGCGCTGTACCGTCAGATGTTGTCCGCTGTATCCCACGATCTGAAAACACCGCTGGCGACCATTATCGGGTCGCTGGAGGTCTATACGCTGCTCGAAGCGAAGCTCTCGGAAGAGAAGCGGCGTTCACTGATCAACTCCGCCCTGTCCGAAGCCTATCGCCTTGACAAGTTCATCACCAATATTCTCGACATGGCCAAGCTGGAAAGCCGCGCGGTGCAACCGCGTGAGGAACCGGCCAATCTGACGCCCCTGATCCGCGATTCGATTACGCGCTTAGGTCCCCTTAAAGACAAGGGCGAAATCCGCCTGCACGATCTGGGGGGCGCAGAAGCCTTCCGAACCGATACGGTGCTGTTGTCGCGCGTCGTCGGTCTGATTATCGAAAACGCGCTGAAGCATACGGGCAAAGCCCCGGTGGTCGATATAGACTATGGGGCGTCGGGCGAAGAGGCCTTTGTCCATGTGCGCGACCACGGGCCTGGCATTCCGCCGGATAAGATGCGCGCGATTTTCAGCAAATATACGCGCTTGCAAAAGCAGGATCAGCAGAATGCCGGCACCGGGCTGGGCCTGTCGATTGCCGAGCTGATCATGACTATACTCGGCGGACGTATCGAGGTGCGCAACCACCCGGAAACCGGGGCGGTGTTCAGCGTCTATGTCCCCGTGCAGATGGCTGAGGCCCGGGCTTAAGACTGATCGGTATCCCACTGCGCCAAACCGGCGCTGATGCGGCGCATATAGTCGCCCAGCGCCTGACATTCCTCATCGCTGAGAATGGTCATCATGTCGGTGACGACGCCTGCCTGAACCGCCAGTGTGCGCTCAGTCAGTTCGCCTCCGGCCTTAGTCAGCCACAGGCGCCGTACCCGCTTATCCGCCGCGTCGCTTCGCCGCTCAATTAGCCCGCGTTTTTCCAGTTCAGGCAGTAACATCGAGAGATTGGAGCGACCGACCAGCAGCCGTTGCGCCAGCTCATTCTGCGTCAGGCCTGCAAAGCGGTAGATATTGGCCAGAATATCGTGATGGGCCAGCCGCACGCCGAAGGGGGCCAGGCGTGTCGTCAGGGCCTTTTCGACCATTTGGTGCGCGCGGGCGACCGCGATCCAGTTGCGAAAGCGCGGCAAGTCCCAGGGGAGAGAGCCGGTGGGGGCAGGGTCCGTCATTTCCGTCCTTGTTATTTGTTCAACTTTGAACTAATTATCGTTCAATCTTGAACAGAATAGGCGCGGACCCATGACGGTGCAACCGGACTCCCTGACCGAAACGCCCAAGGCACAGGCCGACCGCCTGTTCGAGGTCTTCTGCACGCCGGAACCCTTGACGGAAGCGGCACAAAAAGGAATGGCGCGGGTCGCCTCGCGACTGAGCGCTGCTCTGGCGTTGCGCATTCCGTTTCAGGATGGTGAGCTTCAGGCCTATCGCTTTGTCGGGAACGGACGCGGAAGCGTCGTTCTGCTGCACGGCTGGACCGGTCAGGCGGCGGTAATGACCGCCTTTGTGGAGCCCTTGCTGGCCGCAGGCTTCGATGTCCTGGCGCTCGATTTTCCGGCGCATGGGCGCTCCGATGGTGAGCGCCTGCATGTGGCGTTGGGGGTAGCGGCCCTGCACGCGCTTCACGCCGTTACCGGTCCCTGGCATGGCGTGATTGCCCACTCGTTTGGCGGGGCAGTGGCCTTTGCGGCCCTGTCGGGTCTGGTCGGTGACCTGCCACCGCTGAGCTATGGGCGGCTGGTTTTGATCGCTGCCCCCTGTTCCATGCCGCGCGTCTTCGAGACCTTCGCCCGACGCCACGACCTGTCACCGGAGGCCACGCAGTCTCTCAAAGACCACGTCAAGCGCCTGACCGGCAATCCGGTCGAAGCCTTTATGGGCGACGCCATTCTGCGCCAACACCCGGTGCCGACACTGGTCCTGCACGCGCCGGAGGATCAGGAGGTGCTGTTCCTCAGCGCGGAAAGCTTCGTCTCAGCCGGGCCGCATGTGAGCTTACATCCCTTGCCTGGACTGGGCCATCGCCGCATCCTCTATGCGAAGGAAACCGTGCAGGCCGCGACGGCCTTTATGGAGACCTAAAAAAACCCCGCGGTTAAGGGCGGGGTTTTTCTGTTCATCCGTAGGCGGACTACCTCTTAAATTTGATGCTGACGAAGCCCGTGCGACCGATGACGTCAAAGACGCCCGATTGCCAGCCTTCGTCGCCGAAATAGGCCCCACCCGCTTCAGCCCCGGGATAACGTGGCGGTGCGGTGTCGAAGACATTGCTCAGGCCCACGCCCACGGCCACATTCTTCTTCAGATCATACCAGGCGTTGAAGTCGTGATACATGATCGACTTGGTACGGTAGGGGAAGTAGTTTTCGGGATTGATGGTGGTGTTCATCCGCATCGGCGAGAAGTAGCGGGCGCTCCAGCTCATCCACAGCGGCCCTCTCTGATAGGAGAGGCGCGTCACGCCCTTCCATTTCGGGAAACCGAAAATGCCAAGCGTGCTGGTGACGCTTTGCGGGTTGTCCGGGTCCGGCGTGATCTTGTTTTCCTTAAGGCGCGTAAAGACCATGTTGAGCGACACACGCCCGCTGTCGCTGCCCCAGCCCCACGAAGACAGGTCTGTGAAATAGTCTACCTCGACATCGACGCCCCGGTTGGTGCGCTTGGCCAGGTTGATATTCTGCTTGACGACGCGCAACAGGTTGTTGGTGCCGGCTTCGCGCACGACGAGGTTGCAGTAGGGATTGTTCTGCATCGGGGCATCGACGCATTTGTTGATGATGGTCTGCGGCTCGACCGCGGCAATCACATTGCTGAGGTCAATATCGTAATAGTCCACCGACATCGTGAAGTTCTTCATGAAGCGCGGTTGGGCGACCAGTCCGACGGTCAGGGTCTTGGCCGTTTCGACCTCAAGATCCGGATTGCCCTTCTTTTCGACCTCGGTCCAAAGCCAGTACGAATTCTTGTTGGCCGGGTGCAAAGCCGCGCAGTTGGCGAGCGTGTCCTTGGTCGTTTCCGTGCGATAGGTCATGTAGTAGTTACACGGATCATAAAGCCACTGTCCGCTGATCGACGAGGCGGTGAAGACCTCGCTGATGTTCGGGGCGCGCACCGCCTTGCCGTAGGTGGCCCGCAGTCGCAGGTCACGCACCGGAGCGTATTGCAGGCCGTATTTCCAGGACGTCGTCTTGCCCGCCGTCGAATAGTCCGAGGCGCGAACGGCGGCATCTACCGAAAGCTTATAGGCAAAGGGCAGATCCGCCAGGATCGGCACACTCAGTTCGCCGAAGATTTCCTTCACATCATACTCACCGCGCAGCGGGTTCTGTACGACGCCATAGTCGGGCACATAGGCCGGGTCTTCGGGATTATACTCGGCAACAGCCCCGATGAAGTTCTTTTCCTTACGGTATTCACCGCCGATCACCGCCTGCACCTCACCAGCGGGCAGGGTGAAAAGCCCGCCCGTGGCGTAGGCAGAGACCACCTGCTGTTCCAGCGTGGAAACCGACTCTGAAGGGTTAAAAGTCAGGTATCTGATAACGTCCTGCGTCAGCGGTTTGAACGGATTTAGCGGCACGCAATTGGGGTCATTATTGGTGGGGTCGGCGTCGGCATTGACGCCGCACACCGGCTTGCCCCCCGGACCTGAGACGGCATCCAGCGCGCGCATATAGCGTTCGTTGGAGACGGCATTGCGGTCTTGGGTGCGTTCTTCGGTCTTGCCGTAGGAGTAGTAGGCCGACCAGTTCCAGTCGTGGCCTGCGAACAATGCGGGCAGGTTGCCGTCAAAGCCCGTGACGATTTGCGACAGATCCCGCTGATAATAGGAGCTCGACTTACCGATTTCGGGGAAGTTCCGCGCGAAGGCGACATAGGGCAGACTGCCCCCATTCGCCGCAATCATCTCCTGGGTGATGAAGGGGTTGCCTTCATAGAGCCAGTTGGACGCCCCTTCCCACCACATGCCATATTCGCCGTGCGATTTGTTCGTGGCGTAGTCCATTTCGAGGAAGTAGCGCAGGTTTGAGGTCAGCTCATAGTTGAGAGTGCCGTGCGCGATGAAGCGGTCATTCGGTACAGACAATAGCCAGTTATCATAGCGACCACCGTATTCGCCGCCATCCGTTTCCAGATTGGCCACGCTTTCGGGGCGGCTGAGGTCGTAGGTGTTCTTAAGAATGCCGCTTGGCCCCAGAATGGGGGCGCGCATGGTGCCGTCGTCATTGAAGGTATAGACCTTGCGTCCCAGTAGCACCTGAGCGCGCGGCGAATAGCCAAGATTGCGGCGGCCGTCGATGATATAGTTGACCGCCGTAGGCCCCGAACCGAGGCGGCCCCACCACGGATTGCCCGTCGCCGTCCAGGGACGGTCCTGCCCGCCGACCGTGCCGTCGGATTTGCCGTAATAGCCGAACAGGGTGAAGTTGCCTTTGCCTTCGGCGAAATTCTTCCCCCACAAAAGATCCACATCGTAGCTCGGCATATCGTTACGTGCCGAATTGCCGTAGCGGATATTGCTGTCGATCCCCTCAAAATTCTTGCGCAGGATAAAGTTGGCGACGCCAGCCACCGCGTCGGCCCCATATAGCGCTGAGGCCCCGCCGGTGATCACTTCGACGCGCTCCACGAGGCTTGACGGGATGGTGGAAATATCGACCGCCGATGACCCCGGCGCGCCGGGCACATGGCGGCGGCCATTGACGAGGACAAGGGTCCGCTTGGTGCCAAGACCCCGCAGGTCGAGCGCGTTCAGACCCGGATGGCTCTGGTCCATCGAATCCTTGTCACGGTTGGTATTGCTCGTCTGATCGCTCTGGCTGATGACGAGCGCAGGCAACTGATTGACGAGGTCGGCGATCTGGCGCGGGGAATTTTTCTGGATGGTGTCAGAGGTGATGACCGAGGTCGGCGTGGCGCTCTGTGCGCCGCGTAAGCGAATGCGGGTGCCTGTAACGACGACCTCTTCGACGGCCTCTTCGGCCTTGTCCGTCTTGGTCTTCTTGTCGCTCTGGGCGTGGGCTGCGGGCGTGACCGTGAGGATCAGCCCGATCGCTGAGCCATGCAGCAGATATCTGAGAAATGAGGATGTATTCATGATTGCGCTCCACCGGAAGTGGGGGAACGCTAACGACGTATTTGTATATTGGCTACTGTATACGATGTAATGTTTTTCATTTGTAATATTTGTGTGTCTGGCTTGCAACACGCGTGCGACAGGGCCTGTAAAAAACCCCGCCGGTAAAGACGGGGTTTTTCATCAGCGTATCAATAGCTTCACATCGGTGGGCTTGAGCGACGCCCTGTCAGCGCACTGTAGACCAGACCCGCGATAAACAGCACCACAAAAACGACGGCGATGAACTTGGCGATATCGGCAAACGTGCCCGCGAGGCCCGTAAAGCCGAACAGGGCGGCCACGACCGCCAGAATGAAGAAGGTGATGACCCATCTCAGCATTGGAAGATCTCCATAAGAACATTAGTGGCTGAGTTCATCATCGCGCCCTGCCTGTAAGGATACAAAACGGGGTAAAGTCTGCGTCCGTAAGCGCCGGGTAAGGCGCAGGCAAAGGCTCAAAAAAACAAACGGCGGCCCCTGGGGAAGGGGGCCGCCGTTTCTTCGCAGGGAGGCAGCCAAAGGGCGATGGGGGCGCCGCCCTTATGGGACCTGATCCGGGGATGATCAGGCCGCGGTTTCGGCAACGATCTCCATGCGGTAACCGATACCGGATTCCGAGACGATGGACTTCGACAACCCCGGCTTGGTCTCCAGCTTTTCGCGCACCTGACCGATATAGACGCGCAGATACTGGGTATCGTCCACGTGGGCCGGGCCCCAGACTTCCTTGAGGATCTGTTTGTGCGTGAGCATACGGCCACGATTGACGAGGAAGAAGCGCAACAGGTCATATTCCTTCGGCGTGAAGGGCACCTTCTTTTCGTCGATGAACACTTCGTGGCGCACCAGATCCATTCGGATCGGGCCGTTGACCACATCAGGTTCACCCACTTCGCGTACGACCGATTTGCGCAGATTGGCGTTAATGCGCGCCAGCAGGACTTCGGCCGAAAACGGTTTGGTCACATAGTCGTCCGCACCCAGGTTGAGGGCCGGCGCCGCGTCCATGTCTTCTGAGCGCGCGGTGAGTACGATGATCGGCACATTCGACCACTGACGGATGGTCTGAATGACCTCCTTGCCGTCGATATCCGGCAGGCCCAGATCGAGCAGGATCAGGTCAGGTTTGACCGAAGCTGACAAGCGAATGGCCTGCTTTCCGTTCTCGCTCTCGACGACCTTGAAATCGGCGACATCGAGAAAGATGTTCAGCATCTTGCGGATTTCGTCTTCGTCATCGACCACAAGTATGGTGTTCTTCTTTTCGATCATAAGGCGTCTCTTCGCAGGCAAAGGGGTGTTAAAACCCGTATTTACTATGAGCTTATGGGTAGCGTCCCAAAAATAAAAATTAAATGTGTGCGTCCGGACAGGGTTTTAAAGACCAGATAGAGTTCATAGAGCACGGCAATGCTTGGCGATATAATCGGCATGATCAGGCAGGCCTTCCGCCGCCCGCCCTATGATGGTACGCAGATTAGCGAGATAGTCCTTGCGCGCCGCTTCGGGCACAGCGCCCACAAACGGGTGCGCGGCGGTGGGTCGAATATTCTGGCCCACCATGACCTGAAGCCACGCGGGAAGCTGGAACAGGTCGTTGGGATTGGGCTGAATCACTCCGGAGGCGCGAAACAAGGCTATCTTCTGCGCCAGACTCTCCGGAATGGACATGTGACGCATCTGATCCCAGAAGGGTTCGCCATGCCGCTCATTGGCATGGTAGTGCAAGACGATAAAATCGCGGATCAGCTCGAATTCCAGCGCGCTCTGACGGTTATACTCGGCCACCACAGACGGGTCGAAACCGGCGTTTGGGAAGAGCGTAATCAGGCGCGCAATACCCGACTGGATAAGGTGGATGGAGGTCGATTCCAATGGCTCGATAAAGCCCGAAGACAGACCGAGCGCGATAACATTGCCATTCCACTGCAGGCGCCGCCGCCCGGTTTCAAAACGAATGAGACGCGGATCGGCCAGCGCCTTGCCATCCAGCCGCGACAACAGACGGGTCGCGGCCTCGTCCTCTGAAACATGGTCGCTGCAAAAAACGTAACCATTGCCGGTACGGTGCTGTAGCGGGATGCGCCACTGCCAGCCGGCCTCGCGGGCAATAGACCGTGTGTAGGGGGTGAGCGGGGAAACGCTTTCGCAAGGCACGGCAAAGGCGCGGTCGCACGGCAGAAGGTCCTTATAGCTTTCGAAGCCGGTCTTAAGCGCGCCTTCGATCAAAAGGCCGCGAAAGCCGGAACAGTCGATAAACAGATCCCCCTCAAGCGTTTGCCCATCCTCAAGACTAAGGCGCGTCACATGGCCGGTCTCGGGGTTGAGCGCGATATCGCGAATGCGTCCTTCGATTCGTCTGGCCCCTTTGCCTTCGGCCAGCCGGCGCAGATAAAGGGCATAGAGCGAGGCATCGAAATGATAGGCGTAGGGTATGCCAGGCAACGGCGTGTTGGGAATCTGGTTGAGGGGGGCGAAGCGGTTGGCGAAGGCGGCGCGTTCATTCAGCGAATAAGCCCAAAGGTCTTCGTCTTGACCGTCAAGATGCGCCTGAAGCCAGTAGTGATGAAACGGTACAGAGCCCAGATCACGGCCCAGCGTGCCAAAGGCGTGCATGTAGCTGTGGCCCTCGTGCCGCCAGCCGTCAAAGGCGATGCCGAGCTTTATGGTACCCTTTGTTTCACGCAGGAACTCGTTTTCGTCGAGGCGCAAAAGGGCATTGAAATGCGCAATCATCGGAATCGTTGCCTCGCCGACGCCGACCGAGCCAATCTCTTCCGATTCAATAAGCGTAATGCAGAGCCTTTCCCCCATAATCTGCGACAGGGCGGCGGCGGTCATCCATCCGGCTGTGCCGCCGCCGGCAATAACGATGCGTTTGATTATATCGACCATGCCTGTCCTCAGGGAAATCCATGCCATGCGAGGGGTGCGGAAATGAAAACACCCGCCGAAGCGGGTGTCCAGTCTCCGGTCAGTGACGCGTTTAGCGCCTGACTGACCGGAGGGATGTTCTGAACGATCAGAACTTATAGTTGATGCCGATGATGTAGCTCGAACCGTAGTCTTCGTACTTACGCACTTCGGCAGGGGTCGAGTAGTAGGTCATGAACGGCTCGTTGGTCAGGTTGTTGCCTTGCAGCAGGATGCTGAGATCCTTCAACGGCCCGCTCTGGAAGGTGTAGGAGAGCTGGGCGTCAACGATCGATTCGCCCTTCACCATGACCAGTTCGGCATTGTTCTGATAGTCGGGTACTTCGCCCAGGAAGTCATCGCGCTTGCGCTGCGAGACGCGGGCTGAGAAGCCGTACTTTTCGTAATAGACGGTGGTGTTTTCCACCTTCTCCGACAGGCCAGGGATGGGGATGGCCGTCGTGCCGTTCGGCTTGATCTCCGATTCGTTCTTGGTGAAGCTGTAGATCACCCCGAAGCCGTCCAGCCACGGCGTGATCAGCTCACCCGGAATGGAGGCCGAGAATTCGAGGCCGCGGATATAGCCACCATCGCCGTTCAGCTTGGTCGAATAGATACCCACGCGGTTGGTCTGGGCCGGGTGCGCCGGCAGGCCGGCCCCCAGCTGGTTCGGATTGACCGCAAACTTCGTCGTGTCGCTGAAGTCATAGGTGGTGCGCGCATCAAAGACGTAGGAGGTCAGGTCCTTCTTGAACAGGGCCAGAGCCACGTACCCCTTGCGACCGAAGTACTTTTCGATCGACAGGTCGTAGGAGGTCGCCCGCCACGGCTCAAGACCCGGATTGCCGCCGTTGGCCGTCCAGTAGTAGTTGGTCGTGCCGCCCGAGCCCGTAACGGTGGCGCAGGGGTTGCGGCAGGTGTCGTAGCTGAAGCCGGCCGACATATCTTCCATCTTCGGACGCGACAGCGTCTTGGCTGCAGCAAAGCGCAGTTGCGTGTTGTCGAAGATTTCCCAGCTCAGGTTCAGGCTCGGCAGGACGTCATTATAGTCCGTGCCACCGCTGATGACCTGGCCGTTGTCAGGCGAAACCGTGCCGCCGGTATAGATAGAGGTCGCTGTCTGTTCGGCGTGCTGCTGCTGGACACCGATGTTGCCCAGAAGGGGCTTACCCAGGAGTTCGGTGCTGATGTCGGCCATCAGGTACAAGGTCGTGACGGTTTCGTCCACGGCCCAGGTGTTCTTGATGGCATTGGCAGCGACGTTGCGGCGGAAGGTATAGACGCCGCCATTATACATGCCGAGCGCATCGTAGGAGATCATCCCCTTGATGCCGATGAAATCGAGCGCCGTCGTGCCGCGACGATACTGATCCGGCACCGCCATGGACATAGGCACAGGCGTCGCCGCCTTCGACAGGGTGAGCGTGCCCTCATTGCCAACCTTCGACTTCGAGCGCTCCGTGCGGTTGATGCCGAACGAGAGTTTAGAGAAGATCGGATTGTTGTCGAAGGTACGCGTAGCCGCCAGACGGATGATGTCCAGTTCGTCGACGATCGTCGGGTTCTTCAGGTAACCGGCCTGCGTGCCGCCGCCCCAGCCGCGCGGGTCGGTCAGGAAGATCGTGCCGTAGTTGGTGTAGTCGAGCGCAGACGTGATTGTGGCGCCCTGCTGACCCGACTGCGTAATGGTCACCGTGTCGAGCGCGCCCGAACCGTCAAGGCCGGTACCGGCGGTCGTTTCCAAAATCAGGTCCGTGCGATCGACCTTGGCGTGCGACAGGTCGGCTTCAAGCAGCCAGTTGTCGCTCAGGCGATAGCGGGTGTTCCACCCAATATTGTCGAGCGTCGCTTCACGTTGGGTGACGTAGTTGCCGAGGACCGTCTTGATGCCCGAGAAGGTGGCACTGTTCACCTGACCATTGGAGGCCGTGTAGGACACAAGGCGCGTCTGGCCATCCCAGCCCGGCGGCACAGCGGCCCCGGCGCAGCCCGTCGGGCAGGCGCTCGAGCCCGAATTATTGGCCGGGTTGAACAGCGGGAACTCGATGCGCGAACGCAGTTGCGTTTCGTTGAACTTCGAATGGTAGGCATCGACGGTCATGTGCAGACGGTCGTTGGGCTTCCATTCCAGAACCGCCATCAGGCCGTCGCGATCGAGGTTGGACGACGCGACTTCGGGCTTGGCGCCGTCGATGATGGTGTTGTTCGTGCCGTAGAAGTTACGGGTATAGCCCCAGGCTTCCCACTTTTGCAGTTGCGACGGCGAGGAGGTCGAGGCGTAGCCGATCGCCACACCCAGGGTCTTGTTGAAGAACTGGTCGATATAGGTGACGGCGTAGCGGTCACCGGTATTGGTCGAGCCGCCGATGAAGGCGTCGTTTGAATTCTGTTCACGACGATAGTTCAGCGCAACGACCTGCTTGCCGAACGAGAGCGGACGTACCGTGCGCAAATCAGCCGTGCCGGCAATGCCTTGCGTCGGCATAGAGGCGTTTGGTGTCTTATAGACCAGAACCTGCGAGATCAGCTCCGACGGATACTGGTCGAATTCCACCCCACGCCCATCATTGGTCGAAACCTGTTCGCGGCCATTGAGGGTGGTGACCGTAAAGTCGGGCCCCAGGCCGCGCACGCTGAGCGACTGGGCACGGCCGTTCGTCCGCTGCGCCGCGATGCCGGGCAGGCGGGCGATAGATTCGGCGATCGACTGATCCGGCAGCTTGCCAATGTCTTCGGCCGAAACGGCTTCAACGATGGAGGTGGAGTTACGCTTAGCGGAAATAGCGTCCTGGATACCGCGGCGGATACCTGTGACGACCACCTCGGTGACGCCGTCGTCTGCCTTATTCGCGGCGGTGTCCTGCGCCATGACGGGCGCCGACAGGGCCAGCGAGGTAACGAGCGCGATGCCCGCTCCGCTGCAGAGCAAGGTGGCGCGGCGGAAAGTGCCGTGTCCGGTTTTCATGATGTAGAGCCTTCCTGACTGTCTCTTATTGATCGCAAACTCTTCTGGTTCGCGTGGCAACACTCTGGTCCCTGTAGCTTCTCAAACCGGCCTCTGTCGGGCCGTGCGGGCTTCTATGACATGGAGTTAAGGTTTTTGCAACCGAATGAAAAATGCCCCCTATCAAAGCCACTCACTTTCAGGCTGTTTGTGGCTATGATGTTACGTTTTGCGCGCATTTGTGCGACAATAAAACAGATTCATCCCGGTTTTTCGCATTTGCGAGCGATTTGAAGGTGTGTTGCCTGAAAGATTTCAGTGATATATTTTTTGCAATTTAATGCAAAAAATTACAAAATAATGCAAATTTTACGATAGCGCTAACATCTTCCCCAGGGTAAAGATGGCGCAGTTCCGGCGCGTCTGCGACCAAGGCGGCAGACGAGACAGCGCGGGTCTGCAGTTTAATAGCGAAGAGAGCGAACCGCGCTTCACGAAGCCGGGGGCGCAAACACAGCCCCCGGCGAAGGGCTAAACCAAAGCCGGATCAGTATGCGTCTATCAGACCTCGCAATGATCTACCCGCCGCAGGATTCGCGCACCACCAGCTCGGTCGAAAGTCGCTCAGACAGCATTTCGCCTTCGTTGAGCGCCCCCAGAAGCTTTGACACCATCAGACGACCGGCGCGGGCCAGCTCCTGCGATATGGTGGTCAGCATGGGGTGGGCATAGGCGGCCAGCTGGATATTGTCATAACCGACGACCGAAACGTCCTGCGGCACCTTGAGCCCGGCACGCGTCAGCCCCTTGATCGCCCCAAGCGCAATGATGTCTGAGGCCGCAAAGATGCCGTCACAACGAACGCCCTTATGAAGAAGGTGTGTAACGGCCGCTTGCGCTGACTCCATCTCGAAGTGGCAAGGCACGACCAGCTGCGGATCGAAGTCAAGCCCGGCCTGGCTGAGGGCATTAAGATAGCCCTGGTAACGCTGCTTCATTTCCGGAGCTTCGCCGACATCGCCCAGGTAGGCGATCTGACGCCGCCCCAGCCGCGCCAGATGCGCCGTCGCCCGCGCGCCGCCGTGCAGATTGTCCGAACCGACACTGCAATAGGTCTGCCCGGCGATTTCAGCCCCCCAGACGATGAAATTGCGGTGCGACTTCATCAGGTGATTGAAGCGTTCGTGCAGATAGGATTGGCCGAGGAAGATAACACCGTCGGCACGGATATTATGCATCAAGGCCGACAGATCGTGCTGATTCTTGGGCGTCAGGTGCGACAAGAGCAGGTCGCAGCCCATATCGCGCGCCGCTTCGCCGACGTCGGAGATCATTTCAAGGTAGAAAGGGTCGGAAAAGCGCCCTTCACGGCCATGCGGCGGCGGGATGACAATGGCGATGGTGGCATTGGCTCCCGACATCGGCACCGGCGCGTCGGCATCGGCAAAGTAATTGTGCTCACGCGCGATCGACCAGATGCGGCGCTTGGTGACCCGATTAACCGATGGCGAATCGGACAGGGCGCGCGAGACGGTGGCCACCGACATGCCGGCGATGCGGGCAATATCCTGAAGACGGGGGCGGGGCGGCACGGCGGCGGAATCCTCTTTGCAATCTATCGAAAAAGCAGGTGCCCCTTTTGGCCGTGCCGAAGGGTCTTTCGGCAAAGCATGAGGCTTTACAAACAACTCAGGCCCTTAATGCGGCTCAGACCGTTCGGCCAGGGCTCTGATTATGCCGTCTACTTAGTCCCCGTTTTTGCAAATGGAAAGCGTATTCAACGTTCGGATGCAGAGATTAGCGATTCGACGGGCAGATTAAACGCCCAGCGCACGCGGTCGTAATAGGCGCCGTTTTCGGCCTGAATCGTATTAACGCCGGGATTGAGCGGCACAGACTTAAAGATTACCACGCCATTGATAGCGGTCTGCGTCGTAAGCTTCGCGCCATTAACTGTCAGGGTGATCTGTGGCTGATTGGTATAGATTTTAACGTCTGCGCGCGGTTCGTGGCGTTGGTTGAAGCGACGCGACGTGATGTAAACGACCGGCGCCTTCGACCACTGCGCCTTGTAGAACCAGAAAGCGTCCTTACGCGTCTGACGGTCGTAGGTGACGAGACCCTTGTCGTTGAGGCCTGACTTTTCGCCTTCGTTGCGCCCGTCGGAGGCGGCATCAAACATCTGCCAGACGAACCGGCCCCAGATGTAGGGACGCGCTTTCAGCATGGCCCAGTTGGTTTCGTGGTAGAGGGCCTGATATTGTTCCGGGTGCCAGCCGGAGGCCGGGACGACCAGGCCTGGCGTATCATCCTGATGCGAAATGCTTGCGCCCGCGCCGTATTCAGTAACGGCGAAGGGCTTTGTGGGGAAGCGTTTGTGGTAAGTATCGGCCCATTCGCCCAGCGTCCCCTTCTGTTCCGGATACCAGCCGAAATAGCGGTTAAAGCCAAGCTGATCGGTGACAAGAGCGCGGGCATCGTCGTCGGCCACGCAGCAATGGGCATAAATCGTCGCCCGCGACGCATCCTCGCTTTTCGCCACCGCATTCAGTTCGCGCAACAGTCCGGCTATGGCGGCGGTTTCGCCATGCACCTCATTGCCCAGACCCCAGGCGATGACCGAGGGATGGTTGAGGTTCTGACGAATAAGTTCACGCAATTGCTCTGCCGCATTGTCGCGCAGGGTTTGCGTCACCACAGGCACATGCCCGACCAGCGGAATTTCAGTAAGGACCAGAAGGCCGCGCCGGTCTGCCTCATCATAGGCCATCTGGGCGTGGGGGTAATGGACAAGACGCACGGCTGTCGCCCCCATCTCGTCGATAAGGTCGAAGTCTTCGGCAATATCGGCACGTGTGATGGCCCCGCCCTTGCCCGCGCGGCTGGCGTGCAGATTGACGCCATTGACCTCATAGGGCTGCCCGTTGAGCAGCAGACCCTTTTGCGCATCAAAACGCACGGTGCGGATGCCGAAGGCTATTGAACTGCGGTCAAGTGTAGCGCGATCATCACTGACCTCGGTCACGGCCGAATAAAGGTAAGGATCTTTGCGCCCGTTCCACAGACGCGGGGTCTTTACCTCGCCCTTCAGGTCGGCCTGCGCCGTGGCGCCTGCAGCCACATTGATGGCCTTCGACAGGCTTAAGACCGGTTTGCCGGCGGCATCGAAGATACGCGTCTGTACGATCAGGCGAGCCGCCTGAGTGCGGGTGTTGCGCAAAGGCACGCGGATATTCAGTTCCGCGCCCTGCGCTGACACCTTCGGCGTGGTGACGGCCACGGCGGGCGAACCCTTATCGAGCCAGTCGAAACCGGCTTCGCGGGCTTCGATCAGCGAGACGTTGCGATAAAGCCCACCATAGACGGTAAAATCGCCCCCTGGTGGCGCGATGTGCGGCCAGAGCGCATTAGAGACGCGCACGGCAATTACATTGCGCCCGGCCGTGACAAAGCGGGAAATATCGAAGCGGAAGATGGCGTAGCCGCCTTCGTGACGCCCGACGAAGCTGCCATTGACGAAAACGTCCGTGACGAGAGCCGCGCCGTCAAATTGCAGATAAAGGCGCTTGCTGGCGGGCAGGGCTTTCAACTCAAGCGCCTTTCGGTACCACATCGTGCCGCGATAATAGTCGCTATTGCCTGCGGTGGGGCCATCCTCGCCGTCCCCGGCATTGGCCGTATGGGGTAAGGTGGCGACGCGCCACTGGCTGTCATCAAAGGCGGGCGCTTCGGCCCCCTTCGCATCGGCCTTCAGAAAACGCCAGCCCGTATCGAGCGGGGATGTGGCATGGGTCTGCGCCAAAGCGGGCAGGGCAAGGCCAAGACAGGCCACCAGGGTGAAGATCAGGACGCGGGGGAGGCTCATCCGTGGTGTATCCTCTTTTTAGATCTGATACCGGGCGTCATTGGAAATGACGACGGGTATGCGTTTCTCGAATGTCGCGTGCCCATACTGCACAAGGGACATTCGGGAGATGTCAACGAACGGATGCGTTCAGCATCTTCGGTCGTTGCTTTCATCACCGTAACGGCTTTCCAGCAGGCAATTATGCAGGCAATATGGCTGCAAATAAGACCGTGCGGGTTTATCCGTCCGGATCATCTTTGGGGAGTGTGTCGCATGATTCGTTCTGTTGTGGTCGCAGCCTGTCTGGGCCTGTCCGTTGTGCCCATGACGGCTCTGGCCTGTGCGCCGGATGCGCTCGGAACCTCGCGGACGCTGGTTTTAAAGCGCGAAGGCGCCGCCTACGGCACCGCGCAGCACGCGGCCTTACCCTTGCAGCCGGGCGAGGTGGTGCTGACCTTTGACGACGGCCCGCGCGCCGAATCGACGCCCCCGGTGCTCAAGGCGCTTGCCGATCAGTGCGTGAAGGCAACCTTTTTCATGGTCGGCGACAATATCGCCAAACATCCCGATCTCGCCCGTCAGGTGGAAGCGGCCGGCCATTCGACGGCCATGCACAGCCTGACGCATCTCAACATGACGCAACTCAGCCCCGAGGCGCAACTGGGCGATCTGAAAACGACACAGGATATCTACACAGCGACCTTTGGCCACGCCGCCCCGGCCTATCGTTTCCCCTTTCTGGCCGAAAGCCCGACCCTGATGGAGGCGCTAAAGGCAAAGACGATCACGGTGATGTCGGTCGATCTGGGCATTGACGACTGGCTGGCGGATCAGACCCCAGACATACTCACAGGGCGTCTTCTGGAGCGCCTTAAGGCCAAAGGGGGTGGCATCATTCTGATGCATGACGGCCAGGACGTCACTGCGGCGGCCCTGCCGCAGATGCTAAAAGCGCTGAAAGCCAATGGCTATAAGGTGGTGCATATCGAGTGGGAAAAATAGTCGGTGAGACGGCTTGTTAATGGTGTTATAAGGTAACACATATATCGGGCTATCTTTTATCCAGCCCCTTGCAAAGAGTTACGGTATAACATATGTCTGAGGCCCGACCTTGCTCTGACACTGCAAAGCCACCGCTCCCGATGACCACCTTGCCAGACCCCAAGCCGAATTCGTGGATGGACGCCACCGCCATTGGCCTGTCGGGTCTGTGTCTGGCGCACTGTCTGCTGCTGCCGTTTGCCGTGGCGGCCCTGCCGGTACTTGGTCAGGTGGCGGGCGACCATCTGGTGCATCAGGTGCTGATCCTGATGGCGGCACCGCTGAGTGTGTGGGCACTGCATCGCACGGGCGGCTGGAAAAAGCCGCGGGTGGCGGCATTGGCGGTGGCGGGTCTTGGACTTCTGGCGTCGGCGGCTTTTGTACCGGTGGCGGCCGCGCATGAAACCCTGATCAGCATAATCGGCGCGGTATGTGTCGCCGGGGCGCATTATCTCAATTCGCGCCTGCATCAACGGGTCCATAAGCACGCCTGAGCCGCTTTAAGCCCGGCATTTTCCCTCATGACGGTTGACTGAGCCGCCTGACGCTTTAAGAGGGGCGGCGGTTACATTTTGTACGGATTGCCCCTGATGCTGCGTCACATCGTCATGTTCAGTTGCAAGGATAGCGCCGATCGCGACCGCATCCGTCAGGGCCTGTCGCTGCTGACGCAGATCCCGCACGCCCAGAAGCTGGAAGTCGCGTTCAACGAGAAGGTCGATCAGCTCGGCAACGATATCGAAGTCGTGGTTTACGGCGAATTTGCTGATGTGGAGGCCTTGCGCGCCTATAAGGACCATCCGCTCTATCAGCAGTCGATTGATATTGTGCGCCCCTTACGTGATCTGCGCGTAGCGGCGGATTACACGGTCGAAGCGGCCGCGACGACGGCGCTTTAAAAAAACGCGTTTCCCCTTTTCGCCGAGCTGCTTTACTCTCCTGCCAAAACAAAAGGGAGATAAACATGCGCGCCTTTATTGTCGCCTGTGTGTGTGCGGTGCTGAGCCTGTCACCCGCGCTGGCGCAGACCGTCACCCCGAGCACAGGCGTCGTTATCCCCCTGTGGGACAAGGGCGCACCGGGCTTTGAGGACCTTCGCGATGTGCCTGAAAAAACCGGCGACTGGTGGGTGCGGGGCGTAAATAACCCCTCTTTGAGCGTGTTTCGCCCCGACCCCGCCCACAACAGCGGCACCGCCATCATCGTCCTGCCCGGTGGCGGGCATGAAAACCTCGTCTTCAATTCTGAAGGCCTGAAGCCCTCGCGCTTTCTTCAGGCGCAGGGTGTTACGGCCTTCGCGCTGAAATACCGGCTGGGCCGTGAAACCGATAATCCAAAAGCCGACTACGACATAAAGGTTCATGGTGCCGCGGACTTAAGACGCGCCGTGCGCTTCGTGCGGGCTCACGCCGCCGAATACGGCATCAAACGCATCGGCGTGATGGCCTTTTCCGCCGGGGGCGAGCTCGTTCATATGACGGCCTTTGCGGACTTTGAGGGGGATGCGGTGGCGGCCGATCCGGTGGACCGCGTGAGTGCGCGTCCGGACTTTATTATCGAGGTCTATCCGGGGCCGCTCGGCGTGCCGCAACGGCTTGAGGTGGCGCCGCCGCCGGCCTTTTTTCTAACGGCACATGACGATCACGGGCCGGTGGCGGTGCTGGAGCGTCTGTCCCGGCTCTATGCCGAGTGGCCGGATGTGCCGGTTGAGACGCACATACTAGCGTCGGGTGGCCATGCCTTCAATATGGGAGAGCGCTCGACCCTGCGATCGGTTAAGGATTGGCCGTCACGCCTGTCGGACTGGTTGATCGACAGAGGCTATGTGAGCGTGCCATAATTGGGCCGCGTAAAACCCTTAAATCCGCAACCATGTCTTTAAGGAGTCTCATGAGCCTTGTGCGTCGCGTGACCGGGATAGGACTTGGCCTCAGCGGGTTACTGGTGGGGATGTCTTTTGCGCAAACCGCGTCCGTACCCCCGCTGGCCGACACCAGGGCCGCTGACGCGAGGGTGGCTGAAGCCAGGCCGCTGAGCGGCGCTGAGGCCAGCGAATGCCGGGCCATTGCTGAGGTGCTGCGCGATCGTCAATACGACATTATGGACAGCCTGATCGTACGCATCGAACGCTCGCCTAACCTCTCTACCGAGGGGCTCGAAGCCGCCAAAAAGTCGCTTAGCGAAACGGATGCGGCCATAAAAGCCGCCGAAGGCCACACCGAACGCTTTGTTTTTGCAGCCGTTGCCACACCTGCCATCAAATCCGCGATTGGCAAGATGGACAGCGAAACCCTGACGCCGCGCCTTTTGGACTGCCTCAAACGAATGCCCGTTGCAGGGCCTCAGAAACCTAGCACTCCACCACGTTGACCGCGAGGCCGCCTTGAGAGGTTTCCTTGTACTTCGACGACATGTCGAGGCCGGTCTGGCGCATGGTTTCTATTACCTGATCCAGCGTCACCTTGTGCGGACCTTCGTCACGCAAGGATAGGCGCGCGGCATTAGCGGCCTTCACCGCGCCGATGGCGTTGCGCTCTATGCAGGGAATCTGCACCAGCCCGCCGACCGGATCGCAGGTCAGACCCAGATTATGCTCCATGCCGATCTCTGCAGCGTGCTCGATCTGAGGTGCGCTTGCACCCCAGACAGCGCTCAGGCCTGCCGCCCCCATCGAACAAGCGACACCGACCTCGCCCTGGCAGCCCATCTCCGCCCCGGATAGCGAGGCGCGCTGCTTATAAATCATGCCAATGCCGGCGGCGGTAATCAGAAAGCGCCCGATCCTGCCGTCGGAACGCGTATCGGCTTCGCTCCATCCGTCGAACGCGCAGTAATAGCGGATCAGGGCCGGGATAATGCCTGCCGCCCCATTGGTGGGCGCCGTCACCACGCGCCCGCCCGCGGCATTTTCCTCATTGATGGCCATGGCAAAGACGTTCAGCCAGTCGAACAGGCGCTCGGATTCCTGATTGTGGGCTTCGGTTTTTAACGTCTCAAACAGGCGCGGGGCCCGGCGTTGCACGCTGAGGCCACCCGGCAGGACGCCACTCGTTTTCAGACCCCGATTGATGCCTGAATCCATCACCTCCCAGATGCGCTTCAGCCCGGCGTCGGTCTCGGCACGCGGGCGGCGGGCGTCTTCATTGGCCAGCACAACGTCATAGATGTTGAGATTATGCTGCGCACAAATATGCAGCAATTGGGTGCCCGAGGTGAAGGGCAGGGCGGCCCTCTGGCCCACGCTGATGCGGTCGTTTTGCGCCGGCGCCGACAACTGCGCCGCCGAGGCGATAAAGCCGCCGCCGGTCGAATAGAGGGTGCGCTCAAACACTTCCACACCCGCGGCATCGTAAAGACGCACGCTCATGCCATTGGGATGCAGGCGCGGCGTGATATCGCCCCGAAAGTCGATGTCGCGGCGATAATCAAATCCAATGGTGGGGCCGTCGAACAGGGAAATCTCTGTGGCTGTTTTCAACCTCTCATAGGTGGCGTCCGCCCAGTCGGGATCGACCTGATCGGGCTCTGCCCCCAAAAGTCCCAGCACCGCCGCCTTGTCCGAGCCGTGGCCTATGCCGGTCAGGGCCAAAGACCCCTGAAGTTCCACCCGTACCCGCGCAGCCTGATTAAGGATACCCGCTGCCCTGGCCTCGATAAGGGCACGCCGCGTAATGCGCATCGGCCCCACCGTATGCGAGGAGGAGGGGCCAATGCCGATCTTGAACATATCGAGGACGGAAAGCATGACAATCTCGATGCAGCTGTAACTTTGCTGCGGACTTAACACGCTTTGGTGCAGGCGGGTACTGCAAAGCCGCTCTGCGTCTTCACCTTTCAAGGCCGGACGGGCCGGCTTTACCCGATTGCCTCCGTGGCAAACCCCGCTATAGAGAAGGGGGAGGTCGCCCGATGATGGAATTATACGAAATTGGTCAGACGCCACAGGCGCTCGGACCGCAAAAGCCTCTGTTTGGAGACAACCGGACGCTGATCCGCGTCGGGCTTATCATCGGCGCCGTCATCTGCCTGTGGAAGCTCTACATCGCTGTGACGGCCAATATCATCTGGGAAGAGGGGCATTTTGCGGTGTCGGGCCTCTACCCGGCGCTCGGCTATCCCGACATTCCCGCCGGTTTCCCCCTTCTGTCGCGTCTGGTGACGCTGATCTTCGGCATGCAGGCCCTGCCTCTGCGCATTGTGTCGCTCATGATTGCCAGTGCCATCCCGATAGCCATCTGGTTTATGGCGAGGCCCGTGGTGTCGGAGCGCGAAGCCATCTGGGCGGCCATCCTGTCGCTCCTGATCCCGCCGCTGTCGATGTCAGGAACCATCTTCTATCCGGAGGGGCTACTGCAACTGCTGCTGGCATTGATGCTCGGCTGCCTTTTGCGCGCCTTTAAGACCGATGAGTGGAGGTGGTGGCTTCTGACCGGCCTTTGTGGTGCCCTGGGCCTTTTTGTGCACTTCCGCTTTCTCTTTCCTGGCGCGGGCATCGTCCTCTTTGCCCTTTTGACCCCGGCCGGTCGCAAGCTGTGGACGCGGCCGAAATTCTGGGCGACGGGGGGCGTGGCCGCACTGGGGCTTTTGCCGTCCTTGCTCTATAACGCCTTCAACGACTGGCCCGCCATTGCCTTCCACGTGACCAACCGCCCGGTCTGGCGGCCCGAACTTAAGCTCATGACGGCCTTCCTTAATCAGCAGATCGGGCTGGTCACGCCGGTCTTCTTCTTTGGTCTCGCCTATGTCGCCTATAAGATGGCGTGGACAAAAAGGCGCAGCCCGCTGGCCCTTCTGGGCATAGTGGGCGTGTTTATCTTCGGCTTCTATTTCGTCCAGTCGCCCGCCAACGCACAGATCATGCCGCACTGGCCGTTTCTGGCCTACGTGCCGCTGGTGGTGGGGCTGCCCGGCGTTTTGATCGCCTATGCCGATGCGGCCAGGAGCCGCTTCAATCGCACGCTGAGGCAAGGCGTGCTGGCGTTGGGGCCTCTTCTGGCGCTCGTCGTCGGCATCGGTATCACGGTCTATGAATACGCCTGGGCGCATACCGAAAAGCTCCCGTGGCAGTGGAAGCAGATCAACTTCATGCGCAACGAAAACTGGACCGTGCTGCACCCCACCTTAACCGCCGCCGAGGCGGTCGCACGTCAGCGCTTCGGGCCCGAGGTGTTCGTAGCCGTATCGGGCCATGTTCCGGCTGTGCGGCTCGAATTCCCCAACCGACCCATCCGCGCCTTCTACACGCTCGGTGAACCCTACGACCGCTTTTCACGCTTTGGCACGGCGCGTCAGGCCTGGGGGCTGGGTTACGACGCGCTGATAAAGGCGCAGGCCGGCAAAGGCGTGGTGCTGGTCCTGCCCGACCCCAGCTATCTCTACCATCAGCCGGAGGAGCTGAGCTTCCGGCGTGAGCTGTGTCAGCGCTTTGACGACATCATCCTTTATAGGCGCGTCGAGCTGCCGCCGGGGCGCAATGTGGTGGCGTTTTATACCGCGCGCCTGCGCAAGGACGCCGCGAAGCCTGGGCTTGCGCCCTGTGCCCTGTTGCCGGAGTTGTATATCGCGCAACCGCCGCGCGGGCAGTTCCTTGAGGCCCATGCGCAGACCAACTATTTCGGTATCGCCGCCGATAGTCAGGGCGTCACGCGCGTCGATATACTAATCAATGGCAAGCCGGTGACGCAGGCCAGGTATGGCCTTGATCCCGAAGGCTTCAAGACGCCCGACGCCCTGCGCTACGACCCTAACTGGCCGAAGCTGCAATTCGATTTCCGGCTGGATAAGGCCGGGCTGACACCGGGGCCGCACACCCTGTCGCTGCGCGCCACGCGCACCGACGGCAGCACGGTCGAAGGCGCGGAGAAAACCCTCTACATCAAAGAGTAGTCGCCGCTCCCGAAGCGGGCTATGCTGCGCAAAAAAGGGAGGCTCCGCGTGGGGGTTAAACGGCCAACATCCTTCGACATAGCGGCGCTGGCCGGCGTTTCGCAGGCCACTGTGTCGCGCGCGCTCAGCCAGTCACCGGCGGTCTCAGAAGAGGTGCGCAAGCGCGTCTTTGAGGCGGCGCAGCAGCTAAACTACACGGTCGATGTCAATGCGCGTAAGCTGCGCTCAAAGAAGATCAACACCATCGCGGTGCTGATTTCCGAAGACCTCGATCAGGACAATCCGATCAACCCCTTCTTCGTGCCGCTGCTGGGGGCCATCCTCAAATATGCCGGTCAGAAGGGGTATGACGTTTTGACCTCGCTGCAACAACAGAGCGAAAGCTGGAGCAGTGATTATGGCTTTGCGCGCCGTGCCGACGGCCTGATCCTGCTGGGCTACAAGGACTATGACGACTATGTGCGCAAGGCTGAGGGCTTAAGCGACATTGGCGAACCCTGGGTCGTCTGGGGGCTGGTGCAGCCGGGCGCCGGGCACAGTGTGGGCTCAGATAATGCGCAAGGAGCCTATGAGGCCGTGTCGCATCTGATCCGGCTCGGACGGCGGCGCATCGCCTTCCTAGGCGAGGCCTCGTCCAGCCATCCGGAATTTCGTGACCGTTATGACGGCTACGTGCGGGCGCTGCGTGAAAATGGCCTGAGCATCGACGCTGGCCTCTTGGCCGACTGCTTTATCTCGCGCGAAGACGGAGCAGCGGCGGTGGAGCGGCTTCTGGGCTGCGGCGCGGTGTTTGACGCGGTTTTTGCCACCGCTGATCTGCCGGCCATCGGAGCCATGCAAGCCTTGCAGAAACAGGGACGTCGCGTGCCGCAGGACGTATCGGTGATCGGCTTTGACGACCTGTGGGCCGCAGCCTGCACCACACCGGCGCTTTCGACCGTGCGTCAGGACACGACCGCAGCGGCACGCGCGCTGGTCGATGCGCTGGATCGCATGATCGCCAATGAGCCGGTGGAGCCGGTGCGCGTCCCGACCCGCCTGATCATTCGCGAAAGCTGTGGCGGCTAGCCAAAAAATAACCCCGTGCGACGGGAGGTGCGCAACGGGGTCATAAAGTCAGGTTGAGAAGAAAACCATTCCAGGGCTGAAATGGCGGTTCCGCCGCGTTGCCACGGGCAGAAGGGGTGTCAGGGGGGATCGTTCTGCTTGTTTTCCCTGCAAATTCGTTAGTCTGGAAACTAGGTTGCGCCGGATAAGGCGGCAATCTGAATACGTATTCAACGACGGCGGGTCGGTTCTGAATACGTATGCACGCACCCTTAGCGGGGTGGTGTGCTAACCACATGACCTATCATAACAGCGACAAAACACAGGGAGACAGACGATGACAGTTCGCGCAAAGCGATTTAGCCTCAGCACGCCAGTTTTGATGGGGCTTGCCATGACGCTCACCGCTACGACCGCAACAATCGGCTGGGCCCCGCCCGCCATGGCCGCCGCTGAAACGCTTGATCCAGCCTACAGTCAGGCTACAGGCCTGGCGGTCATCGCCACCGCTCAGTCACCCAATAAGGTCATATCGGTCAAAGTCTTGCTCGATAATGACGGACGCCTGTCCTATGCCGTGTCGCGCAAGGGTCATGAGATCTTCGCCCCGTCGCGGCTGGGCTTCATCCTCGCCGATCAGCCCAAGCTCGACCGCAATTTCACGGTCGAAAAGACCGCCACCTCGGCCTTTGACGAGACGTGGGATCAGCCGTGGGGTGAATGGAAGACCATCCGCGACACGCACACTGAGCTGCGCGTTGACGTGGTGCAACAGAAGTACGACGCTCGCCGAATGACGGTGGTGTTCCGCCTGTTCGATGACGGCTTTGGCTTCCGCTACGAATTCCCCGATCAGCCGCAACTGAAGACACTGAAGATCACCGACGAACTGACCGAATTTGCCGTCAGCGACAAGGCGACCGCCTACTGGAACGTCGCCGGCGAATGGAATCGCGAAGAATATATCATCCAGAAGACGCCGCTGGCCGAAGTGTCCGAGGCTCAGACGCCGATGACGCTGAAGACCGACACAGGCCTCTACATGACCTTCCATGAGGCGGCCCTGATCGACTATGCGGCCATCTGGATGCGTCGCGTCGATGGGCAGCGTCTGAAGACGCGGCTGGCTCCGTCGTCCATCGGCCCCAGTGTGGTGCGCGAGGCGCCGTTCCCGACGCCCTGGCGGATGGTCATCGTTACCGATAACGCGCCGGACCTTTATCAGTCGCACATCCTGCTCAACCTCAATGAGCCAAACAAGCTTGGCGATGTGAGCTGGGTGAAGCCATTCAAATATGTCGGTATCTGGTGGGACATGCACCTCGGCACCAAAACCTGGGAAGCTGGACCAAAGCACGGGGCGACGACCGAATACACCAAAAAATACATCGACTTTGCGGCCAAGCATGGTTTCCGTGGCGTACTGGTTGAAGGGTGGAACAAGGGCTGGGAAGACTGGTTCGCCACCGGCGACCTGTTCAGCTTTACCGAGGCCTATCCGGATTTCGACCTGCCCGCCCTGTCGGCCTATGCCAAGAAGAAGGGCGTGCATATTGTGGGCCACCACGAAACGGGCGGCAATGCGGCCCATTACGAACCGCAGATGGACGCGGGCTTTGCCCTCTATCAGCAGAACGGCGTCGATGCAGTGAAGACCGGCTATGTCGCCGACGCGGGCGGCGCCAAGGTGATGGGGGCGGACGGCAAGCCCTACTACACCTGGAACGACTCGCAGGACATGGTGCGCCACTTCCAGAAGGTGACCGAGACGGCGGCGAAGTACCACATCGCCATCAATACGCATGAGCCGATCAAGGATACGGGCCTGCGCCGTACCTACCCCAACTGGGTGTCGCGCGAAGGTCAGCGCGGCATGGAATATAACGCCTGGGGCAATCCGCCCAACCCGCCGGAGCACGAGGCCAATCTGGTCTTCACGCGCATGTTGTCCGGCCCCATGGACTTCACGCCCGGTGTCCTCAGCCTTCAGGGCAATGGCAAGCCGATCTATTCGACCAAGGCCAAGCAACTGGCGCTTTATGTGGTGCTCTATTCGCCGATCCACATGGCCGCTGACCTGATCGAAAACTATGAAAAGGAGATGCCGGCGTTTCAGTTCATCAAGGACGTGCCGACCGACTGGGCCGATACAAAGATGCTGAACGGCGAGCCGGGCGACTATGCCACGCTGGTGCGTCTCGATAAGAACAGCCGCGACTGGTATCTGGGGGCGGTAACCGACGAACAGGCGCGCAGCCTTGACATCGCGCTCGATTTCCTGACGCCGGGCAAGACCTATGAGGCGCAAATCTACCGCGATGGCGACGATGCCGACTATCGCACAGACACCCGCCATTCGATGCAGATCGAAAAGCGCAAGGTGACATCCAAGGACCGCCTGACGCTGAAACTGGCGCCCGGCGGCGGTCAGGCCATCCGTTTCAAGGCGCTGTGACCATGCGCGCTTTTGCTGCGATCCTTGCCACCCTGCTCCTCGCTGTACCGGTGGGGGCAGGGGCCGCCGATCCTGTGCCGACGCACAGCGTCAGCGCCACCGCCGATGTGCCGCACGGCCGGCTCGACAAGTACGAGGCTTTCCCGTCGCGTTTTGTCAGCGCGCGCCATGTCTCGGTGTGGGTGCCGGAAGGCTATGACCCCAAGGGGCCGCGCCTGCCGGTCATCTATATGCACGACGGGCAGAACCTGTTTGAGACCGCCACCGCCTATGGCGGCAAGGAGTGGGGCATAGACGAGGCCCTCAGTGGCATGGGCCAGAAGGCCATCGTCGTGGGGGTGTGGAATTCGCCCACGCGCTATGCCGACTATTTCCCGCAAAAGCTGGCGGCCTATCTGCCCGCCGATATGCAGGCGCAGGTGATGTCTATGGCCAAAGGGCAGTTAAAGGCCGACGACTATCTGCGTTTTCTGGTCGAAGAGGTGAAGCCCTTTATCGACCGCACCTATCGCACGCGCTCCGATGCCGCCCACACCGGCATTATGGGCTCCAGCATGGGCGGGCTGATCTCGCTCTATGCGCTGGGCGAATACCCGCAGGTGTTCGGGCGCGCGGCCTGCGTCTCGATCCACTGGCCGCTGATGGCCCCGCCCGCCACGCCGGAAGCGCGTGAAGCCGCCGCAGACGCCACGGCGCAAGCGTGGGAGGCGTGGTTCCGCGCGGCGCACTTCGACCCGAAGCGTCAGCGGCTCTATATGGACCACGGCACGCGCGACCTCGATGCCAACTACCGGCCCTATAGCCTGAAGATGGAGGCGGTTCTGCCGCGCTATGGCTGGGTCGAAGGGCGCAACTGGCGCAGTTCGGTGTTCGAAGGCACCACGCACAACGAAGCCGACTGGCGCGCGCGGGTGGATATTCCGTTGGGTTTCCTGCTGGCGCAGTGAAGTGATAACTATAGTTGACAAATTGGAAGATTGGTTATAGTTATTGTAACCGACCGAGGGGCGTAATCCGCCCCTCCCATTCGGTGAATGGGGTCGTTAACATGTTCACGCTCCATCGAACTGAACGCTTCAAAAAATGGCTGAAGGGTCTGAAGGACCACGCGGCCAAAGCGCGCATTGTCTTGCGGCTGGAACGTGTGGAAGGCGGCAATTTAGGCGATACCAAGTCGGTCGGTGGCGGTGTTTATGAATTACGCATCCATACCGGCCCCGGCTATCGCGTCTATTATGCCCGCAGTGGAGAGGAGATAATCCTTCTCTTTTGTGGCGGCGACAAAAGCAGTCAGGATGCCGATATTCTGGCGGCCAGGGCTTTGTGGGAGGATATTCAGAATGGAAAAAATCACCCCTTTTGATCCGGCTGAATTTCTGGATGATCCGGAAACCGCGCTGGCCTATCTGGCGGCGGTATTCGAAGACGGTGATGCCGAAGAAATCCGCAAAGGTCTGAACAATGTGGCCCGCGCGCATGGCATAACCGACCTGTCGCGCGAAACCGGCCTGTCGCGTGAGGCGCTGTACAAGGCGCTGGGCCCATCGGGGAATCCGACGCTGACGACCCTGCTGGCAGTGACCAAGGCGCTCGGTATCCGACTGTCGGTCGCGGCCTGAGGCGGTTACCTTTTCCTCCCTGCTTGCGCGGGGGCGCGGAAAGACCGATATGCGGGGAGGAAAGCGAGGTCCTATGTCCGTGTCCCCAAGCCCGATTACCGTCGATATCTGGTCCGATCTGATCTGCCCCTTCTGCTGGATCGGCAAGCGTCATTTTGAACAGGCGCTGGAAGGCTTTGCTGGCAAGGATCAGGTGACGGTGCGCCATCACGCCTTTCGTCTGGGGCCGGACGCGCCGGTCGCGCCCGTGGGGCAGATGCTGCAACAGAAATACGGCCTGACGGCGGCTCAGGCCGAGCAGAATCAGGCGCGGGTCGAGCAGATGGCGGCGGCGGCCGGGCTCCCTATGACGCTCGCAGGCACGTTTTACGGCGATACGCTGAAGGCACACCGGCTGGTGAAATTCGCGCAGGACAAGGGGCTGGGCGCACAGGCGGTTGAGCGACTGTACCGCGCCTATTTCGCCGAAACGCAGTCCCTTTTTGATGAGGCGACACTTGTGGCGCTGGCCGTTGAGATCGGTCTGGATGCGGCGGAAGCCGAGGCCTTCCTGAAAACCGATCGCTATGCCGACACGGTGCAGGAGGAGCAGGAATTTATCACAATGCGCGGCGTGCAGGGGGTGCCGTTTTTTGTCATCAACGACCGCTATGCCGTGTCCGGCGCGCAGCCGGTAGCTGGCTTCACGCAGGTGCTGAACCGCGCCTGGGACGACCTGCCGCCCGAGGTCAGGAGCGGTCCGACGTGCGACGATGGGGTGTGTCGCTGAGCCAGCCCCGTCGCACGCGAAGAGAAGGATTGGCCACGAAAAGCTTATAGCTGGTTTGTCTGCCCCCCTGCCTTGTGCGGAAGGTCTTAAGGTTTCCACAGATGGCCACAGATGCGGCCCGAAGGGCGAGCCTCACACAGATTGTAGAGGCTCACGGCTTCAGCTCTTGCACGGACCATCTGTGTGACCGCCTTTGGCGGTCATCTGTGTCATCTGTGGTAAAATAAAACCATACAAAGGCGCGGATGGCGGGGCCGTAAAGACGTCGCACTCTTGCCCTCAACCGCAGCCGGTGAAAGGGATTTACTTCACCAGTGCCTTCACCTTGGGGTCGGCCTTAACCCACAGATCAACCACCATCTGGCCGAAATAGTCAGAGCCCTTGGGGCCGAGGTGCGTATAGTCGAAAGCCTGGGCTGAGCCCTGCCCCTGAGAGGCGTCGGTGAATTTGGCAGGCACCGTGGTGCCGGTCGGGGCGGCCTCCAACACATTCTGCGGCACCGGCTGCCCGGCAAGGCTAAGCGATTCGACCGCCCCCATAGCCTGCACCTTCGCCTGCCCCTCGGCATAAAGGTCGATCAGGGTCGTGTTAGTGGTGCGCGCGATCAGGCGCGTCACCTGCGCCCACGGCAGCAGATCGCTTTGCAACTTGCCATTCCTGAAATGGCGCTGCGTCAGGGGCGTGACCAGCACCGGCACCGCACCCGCCTTTTTCACGTCCAGCACATAGCCGCGCATGTTCGGGCCGAACTCGGTTTCAATATTGGTGTGGCGTTCCGGCTTGGATGAGCCGTCATTATGCCCGAACTGGATCAGCACATAGGTTTTCGACGCCGTGCCGTCGTTCAGTTGCGCGAGGTTCTTGTCCCACAGGCCTTCGACGCGATAGCTCTTGGACGAACGCCCGCCGCGCGCCGCGTTGACGCAGACCACTTCGGGTTTGAACTGCGCGCAGAAGCCTTTGCCGTAGCCCGACTTGTCCGTCATGGTCGAGTCGCCGACCAGAATGACCCGAACCGGGCGGGTATCGGCGGGTTTTTCTGCCGCCAGAACCGGCGTTGACAACAGTAAGGCAGCAGCGATCAGTGTGCGACGTAGCATCGGGCGTCCTCTTATCTTCTCCCCCCACGAAAAAGGGGACGTGTTGATTGTCTGTGAGCATATACGATCAGTTTTGATTGTAAAATAAATCTGGTCATTAGTTGGATTTTGTACCGGTCCGGACCTATATATGCGCAATCCTTTGCCGCACCGAAAATCGAGTCCCTTAGCCTGATGAACGCGCCCGCCCCCATGCCCAAGCCGAAAGGCAAGGCCTCCGATACGCTCGCCTTCCTCAAACCCTATCTGTGGCCGGAGGGCCGGGCGGACCTTAAGGTGCAGGTGCTGTGGGCGCTGGCGGCCATGCTTGTGGGCAAGCTTCTGACCATCGCCACGCCCTTTGCCTATAAGTGGGCCACCAACGCCTTCACGCCGGGCGAGACGGGCGGCAAGACCGATCTTTTGACCCTGGTGCTGATCTCACCGGTGATCATGGTGCTGGCTTACGGCGTGGCGCGGATGATGTCACAGGTGTTCAACAATATCCGTGACGCCATGTTTGCCGGTGTGGGGCAGCACGCGGTGCGCGGCCTGTCCAATCGCGCCTTTAATCACCTGCACAATCTGTCGCTGCGCTTCCACCTGCAACGCCGCACGGGCGGCCTGTCGCGGGTGATCGAGCGCGGCAAGATGGGCATTGAAACCATCATCCGCTTGACCATGATGGTCGGCATCCCGACGGTGGTGGAGTTTGTCCTGACCGCAGGCGCGCTGGGGTGGCAGTTTGACCTCATCTACGTGGCGGTCGTCGCCGTGACCGTCGTGGTCTATGTGTGGTTCTCCATCGTCGCCTCGAACATGCGTATCGCCATCCGCAAGGAGATGAACGAGGCGGACTCCGACTCGATGTCGAAGGCGGTGGATTCGCTGCTCAACTTTGAAACCGTCAAATATTTCGGCAACGAACAGCTTGAGCGCAGCCGCTATGACCGCGCCACCGCAGCCTATGAGAAGGCGGCGATCAAGACCTATACCTCTCTGGCCTGGCTCAATATCGGGCAGGCGGTGATCTTCTCGATCGGCATGACGATTGTGATGCTGATGTCGGCCTATGAGGTGATGAACGGCACCAAGTCGCTGGGCCACTTCGTGCTGGTCAACGCCTTCATGATGCAACTGGCCATTCCGCTGAACTTCATCGGCACGCTGTACCGCGAAATCTCCACCGGCCTGATCGACATGGAAGCCATGTTCAAGCTGCTCGATGAACCGCAGGAGGTTGTCGATACGCCGGGCGCGCCGGACCTCAAGGTGGGGCAGGGGGCTGTGGCTTTCAAAGACGTGGTATTTTCCTATGACGCCGACCGCCCCATCCTCAAGGGCGTGTCGTTTGAGGTGCCGGCGGGTAAGACCGTAGCTATTGTCGGCCCGTCCGGTGCAGGTAAATCGACGATTTCGCGCCTGCTGTTCCGCTTCTATGACGTGAAGGGCGGTTCCATCGAAATCGACGGACAGGACATCCGCCACGTCAATCAGGCCTCGCTACGTCGCGCCATCGGAATGGTGCCGCAGGACACGGTGCTTTTTAACGACACCATCGCCTATAATATCGGCTATGGCCGCAACGGGGCCTCACGCGAAGAGGTCGAGGCCGCCGCCGAACAGGCCCAGATATCGGCCTTCATCGCCTCCCTGCCGCAGGGCTATGATACCGAGGTGGGTGAACGCGGCCTCAAGTTGTCGGGCGGCGAAAAGCAGCGCGTGGCCATTGCGCGCACGCTGCTGAAATCGCCACCGATCCTGATCCTCGATGAAGCGACCTCGGCGCTCGATACCCATACGGAGCGCGAAATTCAGGCAGCGCTCGATGAGGTGTCACAGAACCGCACCACCCTCGTCATCGCGCACCGCCTTTCGACGGTTGTGGGGGCGGATGAGATTCTCGTCCTTAAGGATGGGCTGGTCGCCGAACGCGGCAACCACGCCGAACTGATGAAGCTCAAAGGTCTTTATTTTGGCATGTGGGAGCGCCAGAAGGCCGCCGACGCCGCCCGCGACCAGCTCGCCAAGGTGCTGGAAGCCGAGCTCCCGGCGGAGTAGTCAGGCTCAAGACTAGGCGTTCACCCCACCATGTCGTCGCTCAGCGGTTCGCCGCTGACGATGTCGCGGGTCGCCGTCTTGCCCAGCACATCCCACAGGCGCACCGGCGGCAGTCCCCGCCCCGGACGCACGGAACGCACATTGGCCCTCGTGAAAGTCTCGCCCGCCTTCACGTCCGCTACCACATAGAGCGACCGGCGGAAGGGGCGCGAGGTGCGCTCTGAGCCCACCAGATCGTAATGGACGTGCCCCAGAGCCGCCCAGGCGTCCTTGCAGTCCTTCACAAGTGCCGTAAATTCAGCCGGTTCCAGGGAAAAGCCAGAGTCCGGGCCCCCATCGGCGCGCGCCAGCGTGAAGTGTTTTTCGATGACGCAGCCCCCCAGCGCGATGGACGCCACCGAGGCGGCTGTCCCGAACGTATGATCGCTGAGACCCGACGGGCAGCCGAACTTCGCCCCCAGATCGGGCACGACGCGCACATTGGCGTCGGCGATACGGGCCGGGTATTCGCTGACGCAATGCAGCAACACGATCTCGCCCGTGCCGTATTGGCGCGCGGTGGCCACGGCGGCTTCGATTTCGCTCAGATTGGCCATGCCCGTGGACATCACCAGCGGCTTACCCTTCGCGGCGGCATAGGCGACCAGCGGCAGGTCAATCAGCTCGAACGAGGCGATCTTGAACGCAGGGGCGCCCAGGGCGTCGAGAAAGTCCACCGCGGTCTCGTCAAAGGGGGACGAAAACATCGTCACCCCGCGTTTGGCGGCCCGCTCGAACAGCGCGGCGTGCCAGTCCCACGGTGTATGCGCCTCATCATAGAGGTCGTGCAGGGTGCGCCCGTCCCACAGCCCGCCCGTAATGCGAAACTCCGGGCGGTCGGATTTCAGGGTAATGGTGTCGGCCGTATAGGTCTGGAGCTTGATGGCGTCGCAGCCCGTATCGGCTGCGGCATCGACCAGAGCCAGCGCCCGGTCGAGCGAACCGTTATGGTTCCCCGACAGTTCGCAGATGATGTAGGGACTATGGGCCGCGCCGATTTTCCGTCCGGCGATGCTGATTTCGGGAGCGATTTTTGGGGTCATGACTCTCCCTTCATACCTCCCCAGCTTGCTGGGGAGGGGGACCGCACGACGCGCGTATCGCCAGATGCGGTGGTGGGGGGGCTTTCAACTGGATGCCGGGCAGCCAATTTCAGGTATGGCGAGCCCACCTCCGTCTGCGAAACCCCAAGTTTCGGATCCCATCGCTTGCGAAAGCTATACTCTCGCTGCGCTATACCCGCCAGCAAACTGGGGGAGTATGAAAAGAGGGTGCTCATCCCAGCACCTCTTTCAACGCCTCTATGACGCGCGCCGGATCGGCGTCGTCCATGTCGGGATAGAGCGGCAGCGACAGAGTCGAACGGTAGAACGCATCCGCGCCGGGTAGTTCGCGCGGGCTCAGTTGCCGTGTCTGCCAGTACGGCTGACGGTGCACAGGGATATAATGCACCTGAGTACCGATGCCGCGTTTGCGCAAGGCCGCCATCACCTCGGCGCGGGTCTGGCCCGCTGCGGCAAAGTCAATGCGCGGTGCAAACAGGTGAAACACCGGATCATCGCCCGCCGCCGGGGGCATCCACGACACGGGCAAAGGGCTCTGAGCCAGCGCCGCCTGATAGGCCGCGACCAGCGCCTTGCGCCGTTCGATAAACCACGGCAGGCGCGTCAATTGCGCCACGCCCAGCGCACAGTTGATGTCGGGCAGGCGATAATTGTAGCCCAGACTCTGCATCTCATAGACCCAGGGGCCGGTATCGTCGCCATCGCCATAGCCCAGCCCTTCAAAACGGGCCGGATCGCGCTCGATCCCGTGGCTGCGCAACTGACGCAGACGCCGCGCCAGTTCAGGGTCGTTGGTGGTGATGGCCCCGCCTTCGCCAGTGGTCAGGGTCTTGACCGGATGGAAGGAGAAGTTGGCCATGTCTGACGCCGTACAGGCCCCGATGGTGCCTTGCGGCCCCTTACTGCCCAGCGCGTGGCAGGCGTCTTCGATCACAAAGGCTCCGCGGTCGCGCGCCACAGCTGATATATGGCGGATATCGACGGGACGCCCGGCATAATGCACGGGGATAACCCCGGCAAAGCGCTGCGACGGGGCAATCAGGGACAGGGCCGCGTCGAACGTTTCATCGGTGATCAGGCCGGTTAAGGGGTCAACATCGGCAAAGATTACCTGCGCCCCGCAATAGGCGACACAATTCGCGGATGCCGCAAAGGTGATAGACGGCACGATGACCACATCATCGGGCTTAAGGTCTTGCGTCAGAACACACAGATGCAGCGCCGCCGTGCCGTTCGAGACCACCACGGCCTCTTTGGCCCCGACCGTGGCCGCCAGTTCGCGCTCGAAGCGCTCAACCATCGGGCCGGTGGTCAGATAGTCGGCGCGCAGGGCCTCAACGACGGCCTCAATATCGCTGTCGGCTATCGACTGCCGCCCATAGGCCAGAAACGCGGCGGCCCCGGCTGTCACGCGAGATAGGCCTTCATCAGGCCGCGAATACCGTCGATATCGAGGCGTTCGGGGTTGATGTCACTGGAATAGGCAAAGCCTTCATCGACCTTGGTCGCGCCGGTGGTGGCTGCAGGTGTGCGGGCGTATTCGACAAATTCCGGCTCGATAAAGTAACGGTCTGGCAGTTCCCACGTCGAACGCGAATCGTCGGCTGAGATCATGATCTCGTGCAGCTTTTCGCCCGGACGGATGCCGATAACCTTATGTGTGGCCTGCGGCGCCATGGCGGTGGCCAGATCGCACACCGTCGTGGCCGGGATCTTGGGCACGAAGATTTCGCCGCCGCGTGTGGTTTCCAGACACGACAGGACGAAATCGACGCCCTGATGCAGCGAGATCCAGAAGCGCGTCATGCGCATATCGGTAATGGGTAGCTCCGTTGCGCCCTGTTCGATCAGGCGATTGAAATAGGGCACGACTGATCCGCGAGAGCCGACCACATTGCCGTACCGCACCACGCAGAAGCGCGTGCCGATGTCACCGGACAGGTTGTTGGCGGCCACAAAAATCTTGTCCGAGGCCAGCTTGGTCGCGCCATAGAGGTTGATCGGCGAACAGGCCTTATCGGTCGAAAGCGCCACGACGCGCTGCACGCGCTGTTGCAGGCAGGCCCACACGACGTTTTCCGCGCCGTTGACATTGGTGGCGATACATTCGGAGGGATTATACTCGGCCGCCGGCACCTGTTTCAGCGCGGCGGCGTGGACCACCACATCGACCCCGCGAAAGGCCAGCTCCAGACGCGGGCGATCACGCACATCGCCGAGGAAAAAGCGCAGCTTCGACAGCTTGTCCGCGTCATAGCGCTCTTCCAGCGCCTGACGCATCTCGTACTGCTTAAGCTCGTCGCGGGAGAAGATGATGACCTTGCGCGGGTCGTAACGGCTGAGCAGGGTATCCACCAGCTTACGCCCGAAGCTGCCCGTTCCGCCGGTGATCAGCACCACCTTACCCTTGACCGGGTCACTGCCGGGGGCAAAATCTCGCAAAAGCTCACTCATGACACACCCTCACGCTGACTCAGCGTCTCTTACGGATTGTGGCGCGGGCGGCTTTCATATTGGTTAACAGGGATGCGACGGCGACCGAACACATCGTCCAGCGCACAGGGGATCAGCGTCCACGGCTCGATGAAGTAGCGGCTGAACAGGCGGCGCGGTTCATGGACGAAGCGCACCAGCCATTCGATGCCGAACTGACCGGCCCAGCGCGGCGGTGCATACATGACCCCCGCCTCATAGTCGAAGGCGGCCCCCACCGGCAGGATTGCGCAGCCGGGCAGGCGGTCCATATTATTGAGGATCCACAACTCCTGACGCGGCATCCCCATGCCGACCAGCAATACGTCGGGCCGATAGTCCGCAATATCCTTCAGCAAGGCCTCGTTTTCCGGTCCCCGGACGTCGAAATAACCACTGCGGACTTCGAGCTTCACCTTAGGATGGCGTCCGAGGATGGCTTGTTTGGACACCTCGTTATACTCCGGCGCACCACCGACGTGGAAAACGCGCCACCCTTCGTCTGCGGCGCGTGACCAGAAGTCTTCGCGGAAATCAAGATAGGTGCAGCGATTGGCCCGCGTCATGTCGTGACCGACAAGCTTGCCCCACATAATCAGCGGTACGGAATCAATCTCGATCAGATCGGCTTGCGCGTAAAAACGGCGCATTTCCGCGTGCTTGTGGAACAGATAAACACTGTGAAGATTGTGATTTGCGACAATGGTTTGTCGCCCGCGCGTGCCAGCGATAAAATCCATCACCATCTCAGGGGTGACAACATCAAACTGCGTTCCCATTAAAGAGACGCGATTGACAGTTAGAAGGCGGCACGAGGTTTTCATGCCGCCAGCTTATTTCAGAGCGGTTTCCATCCCGCTACTAAAAAAAGTTAATAAATGGTTATTCTTGTACGGGGCGTAGCGTAATCTCCACACGTCTATTCTTCGCGCGACCCTCGGGCGTGGCGTTTGACGCGATCGGCTGACGCGATCCCATGCCGGCAACGAACAACCGCTGGCTGACGACACCGCGGCTTGTGAGATAGGCGGCCGTAGAATTTGCACGGTTTTCCGACAGCGGCTCGTTGATGGCGTCTGAGCCGGTCGAGTCAGCATGGCCGACGATATCGACATAGGTGGAGGAATACTTGTTCAAAATGGACGCCACATCATTCAGAACCGGGTAAAAGGCCGAATCAATTGATGCACTTCCCGAGCCAAACGTCACGTCAGACGGCATGTTCAGCACAATGTTGTCGCCGTTACGCGACACGGTTACGTTAGTGCCTGCCAACTCACGGCGCAGTTCGGCCTGCTGCTTGTCCATGTATTTACCCACGGCCGCACCGGCCAAAGCGCCAATCCCGGCCCCCAGAACCGCATTTTTGCGGCCCTGCTCACCCTTGTTGGTATTGGTGGCATAGCCAAGGCCCGCGCCGACGGCGGCCCCGATAATGGCATTGGTCTTGGTGTTGTCGCGCACCACTTCGCCGGTAACCGGATCGGTGGTGGTGCAGGCGGCGGTCATCAGCGCGACACCCGCCAGGGCGATCAGGGCCTTATTACGCATAGTCGTCTCTCCATATAGTCCTGTGCGTTGCGGCGACAGGCGCCGTTATGGGCAGTTAAGCCCTTTCACATGAACCTAGGATGAAGCCTGTAAACAGCCAATATTCGGGAAATAAGGATTGGCGGTGAATCCGGTAAATTAAAGGGCCGCAGATATAAGAAAACGGTAATCAGAGCGCGTTTGGCGATTTGGGCGCGGCGGGTTCCGGGGCCTTGCGGCAGCGCCACACCGTTTCGGTTTCCGGTGCGAAATTGAGGAAGGATTGCGCCAGTTGCCGTACCTTGCGCATATTGTCCTTCAGGGCTTCGGCCTGTCCCGTATCCTTGCCCGACGCGCAGCGCAAAGACCCCAGGGCGGCACGTTGCGCCACGTAGTCGCGGTGCTGTTCCGGGGTGAGGCGATAATCGCTGCGCTTGAAGGTCAGTCCGTCGCGCGACAATTCCAGACGCGCCGCCGTGGGTTCGGACTCCGATACGGTAAAGCGCAACAGGGTGCCATTGGTCTGAGCTTCGTAAGGCGTGCGGCCGTTGACGCAGGCATGACCGGCATCGAATTCGAAATCGGTAGGGCCGACACCGGGCAGGGGCTTGGGCGAGGCCTTGAGGTCCACATCGCAGGTCAGGCGCACGGGCCCGGCCTTTGTCGCATCGGCCTCGGAGATTTGCGACATCTTCTGTACCGCCGGGCTTTCACGCAGGACAAAGGCCAGCGCGATCAGGACGACAAACACAGCCAGCGCGATCCAGCCCCAGGGGAACGGATGCTTGTGATGGACTTTCTCTGTCCTGGCCTTGGCCAGATGCGGTTCGGTATGGGGTGTTTCGGCGTGCGCCGCTTCGGGCAGGGCGTGCGTCTCCTTGCCCTTCGGCGGATGGCGACGGCGGATGATCAGCGCGATCAGGACCACGACCAGCACCGACAACAGGACCAGCGCGCCCAGTTGCAACTGATCCATCAGGGCGTTCATCTGTTCGGCCTTGCGCTGTTCCTCCAGACGCTTGGCCTGCGCATCCCGATAGGCGGCCAGCGCCCGCGACAGACCGTCATCCTTGATGATCTCGTCTTCCGACTTGGCGTAGCAGGGCTCTGAGGTGGTCTGAACCGTCACACCGGTGGATTGCAGGAAGGTATAAAGCGCCGAAACGTGGGTGGCGACATACTGTCCCGCCGGCACGTCCATATCGCCGCTTTCCGACAGGGTGGACACCGCCGACCAGGTGTTGACACCGACCACCTGACCGCACTCGTCCATCAGCGGGCCGCCGGAATTACCGGGATTGATCGGCGCGGTGTGGAACAGCGTATCGACGCGTGAGCCGTCCGGATTGGTCGAAGCGAACAGGGCGATGGAGCCTTGCGTCACATAGGCGTCGGCGGGCTCCAGAAGTTCCGTGCCGCCGCGCTTCAGCAGGCGGTCGGTGATGCCGGGATAGCCCATGGCCACGATGCGCTGGTTCTTTTGCGGCACCAGCGACAGCTTGAGCGGCGCAATCTTGAGACCGTCGGCACGCAGAAGGGCCAGATCGCCCTCCACCCACGGCTTGACCAGAGTCACCTGCTGATAGGCGGCCCCCGTCCCCTTGTGCGGAACGATATAGATTTCCGCCGAAGTGGCCTCCGGAGGCGTTTCGATGACGTGGTAGTTGGTGACAATATAACCTGGCGCGACGACGAAGCCTGAACCCATGCCGACCGAATCGAGCGGCACCCCGCCATAGCCGCGATAGACGACCAGAACGCGGACAACCGACTGTTCCGATGCGCTCAGCGCCTTGGTGGAGTTGACTGGTTGCAGGGCCGGATCAATACCGGCCAGCGGCTCGGCATCGGCGGGAGGGGGCGGCAGGATCTGGGCGGACACAGGCGCGCAGAAGAGCGCCGACAGGGCGATAATGCCCGCCGCCGCCAAACGACCTATACTCTGAATGGACCTGCCCACCTTACCGCCGGACCCGATATTACAAACCTTGAGACGATGAATCGCCTGTACGGCATCAAAACGACACCTGCGTGATCGACGCAATCGAAAAATCGCCAAAAGTCGCCAGATAGCGTTTATCACCCCCCGACTGTGATAAACTTATACCAAGGGTCATTGAAAATGACTCTTGGTATGCCTGTCGAGAATTTTTCATGTCTTTGACACATATGAGAAATTATCGAGTTTTCAACGGCCGGATGCGGCAGCATCTTCGGCCGTTGGTATTATTCATGTAAAAGGCGCGTGAAGCGGTGCCGGATAAGGTTTCCGGTGTTGCCTGTGCGGCGTTTGGTCGCTTGCGTCCTTGACATACAAACGTCATAAGCCCCTCTATCAACTATTAAACGTTTCATCTGCAAAGACCAAAGGCACCCCCGCATGATGTCGTCCCCGACCGCGCTCTACGATTCCGCCCCCCTGTCCACCGCACCGTCCATCGAGCCGGTGCCGCTGTCGCTGTACGACACGGACCTGACGGCTTTTTCGCAGAAGCTGGGCGCGTCGTTTGAACGCTATGGGTTTGCGGTGCTGTCAGGCCTGTTTGAGCCGAACGGCGCGGGTCTCGACAAAGGGCTGGTCGATAAGGCCTATGCCTTGACCAAAGCGTTTTTCGATCTGCCGGTTGAGACCAAGCTGCAATATGACGGGCGCGCCGGCGGCGGTCAGCGCGGCTACACCGCATTTGGCATTGAGACGGCCAAGGGCTATAAGGCGCACGATCTCAAGGAGTTCTGGCACGTCGGACGCGATCTTCCGGCGGGTCATCCGTACCGCGACCATATGGGTGATAATGTGTGGCCTGCCGAAGTGCCGGAGTTCAAACCGACCTTTCAGACGCTCTATGCCGAGATGGACGGGCTGGGCAAAAAGGTGCTGAAGGCCATTGCCATCCACCTCAAACTCGCGCCGGACTTCTTCGATGACAAGGTGAAGGACGGCAATTCGATCCTGCGTATGCTGCACTATCCGCCGGTGACCGAGGCGGGCGCATCGGTACGCGCCGGGGCGCACGGCGACATCAACGCCATCACGCTTCTGATGGGGGCCGAGGAGCCGGGTCTGCAACTGCTGGATCGTGACGGCTCGTGGCTGCCCATCACGCCGCCGCCGGGGGCTATCGTCATCAATATCGGCGACATGCTGTCGCGCCTGACCAACCACGTCCTGCCTTCGACCATCCACCGCGTGGTCAATCCGGCTGAAGCGCGCAAGGGCTTCTCACGCTATTCGATGCCCTTCTTCCTGCACTTTGAGAGCCCCTACCTGATCGAGACCCTGCCGGGCTGCATCTCCGAAGACCGCCCGGATCAGTATGCCGATCAGTCGATCACCGCAGACGACTTCCTGCGCCAGCGCCTGAGAGAGATCAAGCTGGCGTGACAGAGGGACGACGCCCAGCCTCACAGCGCGTCAGTGGCATCGGAACTATCTCCCTCCGCCTCGACGCGCTTCGATGGCTCGGCACCTCCCCATTGCTACGCAATAGGGAGGAGGGGGGTTACCACCCGCAGTTTTGCCCGGCGTTCTGTTTGATCAGCCATTCATTGAGCGGCTTGAAATAGGCCGCTACGGCTGAGGCGTCGCCTTCGCGTTGCCCGGTGAAGGTCGCCATGGCCTCGGGCCACGGCTTCGACTGACCCATTTCCAGCATGGCGTTCAGCTTCTGGCCGACCTCCTTATGACCATAGATCGAGCAGCGGTGCAGCGGACCCTTCCAGCCGATCTGGTCGCAGGCAGCCTGCTGAAACTGGAACTGATAGATGTGGGCCAGGAAGTAGCGCGTATAGGGCACATTGCCCGCGACGTGATATTTAGCCCCGGCATCGAAGGCATCGTTCGGACGCACGCCCGGCGGCACAAGGCCCTGATACTGCTGCACCAGCTCCCACCAGCGGCTGTTGTACTGCGCCGGGGTGATCTTGCCGGAATAGACTTCCCAGCGCCAGCGATCGACCATCAGGCCGAACGGCAGGAAGGCAACCTTTTGCAGGGCCATTTTCAGCAGGTAGGGGATGTCCTCTTCCTCGCCCGGCACCTTGTCCAGAAGGCCGATCTGGTTGAGATAGACCGGCGTCACCGACGACAGGCCGATAAAGTCACCAATGGCCTCGTGGAAGCCATCGTTCGCGCCGTTCTTGAACAGGAAGGGCTGATCCTTATAGGCGCGCTGATAGTAGTTGTGACCCAGCTCGTGGTGGACCGTATAGAAGTCCTCGCCATTGACCTGCGTACACATCTTGATGCGGATATCGTCGCGGTTATCGAGGTCCCAGGCCGAGGCGTGACACAGCACTTCGCGGTCGCGCGGACGGGTGATCTGTGAGCGCTCCCAGAAGGTCTGGGGCAGGGGGGCAAGGCCCAGAGAGGTGTAGAAGCCTTCGCCGGTCTTGACCATCTTTTCCGGCGTGTACTTCTTTTGCAGCAAAAGCTTGTCCAGAGAATAGGACGAGCCCTTCATGCCCTTCGGGGCCACGATGTCATAGATATTGGCCCAGTCCTGCGCCCACATATTGCCCAGCAGGTCGGCACGGATGGGGCCGGACTTCGGCTGCACGGCATCGCCATATTTTTCATTGAGGCGGCTGCGCACATAGCAATGCAGATTCTTATAGAAGGGCTCGACCTGACCCCACAGGCGGTCGGTATCGGCTGCGAAGGCATCCGCCGGCATGTCATAGCCGGAGCGCCAGAGGGCCCCCGTATCGGCAAAGCCCAGCCCCTTGGCCCCTTCATTGGCCAGTTCAGCGAGGCGCGTATAGTCGCCCTTCATCGGCACCGATACGGTGCGCCAGCCTTCGAACATGGCCCGCAGGGTGGCGGGGTCGCGCGACGTAGCCATCACGTTCGAGGCGTCGTCCAGCGTATAGACCTTGCCCTTATAGCTGAACTTGCCCATGGCATAGGTGGAATCGAGCGAGGTCGAAAGCTTGGCCATCTCATCGGCGGCCCCCGGACGATCCGCGGCGGGCAGAACCAGAGACAGGCGCAGCAGGTTCAGCTTGCGCCGCGTCACCTCATCGACGGCCACGTCGTTGAAGCGCGCCGCGCCCATGGCGTATTTCACGCTTTCCTCGGTCAGTTGCGCATTGGCCTTCGATTCCAGCCACATGGTGTCGTGGGTGATGTAGGTGGCGCGCACCCACTGCACGCGGGCGGCATATTCGCCGAGGTCGCCCAGCTTCTGTTCTGCGGCTTCGACATAGGCCTTGGCCTCGGCGGCGGTCGGACCGGCGGGCGGGGTAGGGGCCGGGGTCTCGGTCAGGGCCGGGGCCTTCGGGGCTTCGGTTTTGGGGGTATCGGCAATGGGGGCGGCGGCGGGCACCGTCGCGCAGCCTGACAACAACACACCGGCCACCAGCGCCGGACCTGCTACGGAAACCAGAAGACGCCGCATCATCCATACCCTCCTGAAGGAAAAACCGGACGGAGGGTGACGCCTGTTTTAACCATTCGTCAAGAGCGGTTGAGGATGAAACCGGTGGTCTTTGCGCGAGGCTCAGGGTTTCAGCCGACGCGCCTTCACCACCACCTGATCGAGGGTTTGCAGAAACTGCGAGCGGTTGGCGGCGGAAAAGGGCGGCGGGCCGCCGGTGATTTCGCCGGTCGAGCGGATATGTTCCATCAGGGCCCGCTGCGACAGGGCCGCGCCGATGGAATCGGGCGTAAAGGCGCGACCATTGGGAGCAATGGCATAGGCCTGTTTGGCCAGCACCCGCCCGGCCAGCGGAATGTCATTGGTGATGACCACATCGTGCGCGGTCGCCTGATCCGCGATCCAGTCATCGGCAATGTCCGGCCCCGCATCGACGATCATGCGCTCGATGAGGGGCGATTTGGGGATATGGATAAAGCTGTTCGACACCACGACGGTGCGCAGGCCGTAGCGCCCGGCGACCTTATAGGTCTCGTCCTTAACCGGACAGGCATCGGCGTCGATATAGAGGGTGATGGGCAAGAAAGGGTTTTCCGAAAACGGGCGGGGACGGTTACTCCACTTATACTCCCCCAACTTGCTGGGGGAGGTGAATTTTTGAGCGTCAGCTTAAAAAGACGGTGGGGGCGTGGGAAGACGAAACACGTTCCGTGCGGAATTTGAGAAAGCCCCCACCACCATCGTGTTGGGAGGCATTAAGAACGCCCTACTCCAGCACACAGGTCCCGATGCCGTTGCGGCGCACCACCCCGGCATTGGCGCGGATTTTGCCGGAGCGCCCCTTGACGTACTTGCCCGATTGCGCCGCTTTCCACTTGAGCGGGCTGGGCAGGATGGCCGCCAGGCGCGAGGCCTCGGCCTGGGTGAGATCGTCCGCCGACTTGCCGAACCAGTATTGCGACGCCGCCTCCGCCCCATAGATGCCCGGGCCCCATTCGGCGCTGTTGAGATAGACTTCCATGATGCGCGACTTCGGCCACATCGTCTCAATCAGCAGCGTATAATAGGCCTCAATCCCTTTGCGCACATAGGAGCGCTGCGGCCACAGGAAGGCGTTCTTGGCGGTCTGCTGTGAGATGGTCGAACCGCCGCGCACCTTGCGCCCGCGCGCATTGTTGCGCTGCGCCTTCTCGATAGCGTTCATGTCAAAGCCATAGTGCGAGCAGAACTTGGCGTCTTCGGCGGCAATCACCGCCACCTTTAGATTGTCCGATATGCGCGAAGCGGGCACCCATTCGTGATGATAGCCCTTGCCCTCGAAAATCCGCTGCACCATCAGAAAGGTGATCGGCACGGGCAGGAACCGGTGCACGGCGACCGACGCCACGCTGAAGGCAAAGCCACCCACAATCACAAAGACGAGCAGTTGCCCGATGCCTATTTTCGCCTTGGCCCCCGCCACTGTTCGTCACTCCACGGTCCTCGCAAGGCGAGGGCTCAAAAATGCCAATCCGGACGAAGAGCCGCCTCAAGTCCGGATTGTCGATACCCACCCATAATCGGGTCCCACCGTCAGGCGGACCGGATTATGAGGCTTCAAATACCCACAGGTTGCCGTCTTCGTCGCCAAAGATCAAGCGATTGGCCTCATTGGAGATGGCGAGCGCCGTGATGGGAGCGCCTTTTTCGCGGCGAATCCAGTCAATTCCGGTCGAAGTCAATTCAGCCAGCCACACGCGCCCGTCTTCGAGCCCGGCCGCCAGCAACGTATCTTCGGGGGCGCCGGCGACGACCGAGACCATGGTCGATTCTTCGGCGTTGATCTCGGACGCTTCTTCGCCCATCGGCCCATTGGCCTTCAGGAAGGGCCATACCACCGCGCCATTGGCCCCGGAAGTGGCCAAAAGCTTGCCCTTGGCGAAAAAGCCCATCGACTTGATCTTGGCCGGATAGCCGCCCATGCGCATATCCTTGGCATCGCTGATGCGCCACCCGTGCAGGGCGTTTTCCTGCATGGCCGTCATGACAAACTTGTCGTCGGGCGAAATCGCGATCTTGGTGTGCGAACCGGCCCATTTGAGAAGGGTCGGCTTTTGCTGCGCGATGCGGGAGAACCACACGGCCACGCCATTATAGGTCGCGGCATAGAGCTTGCGCCCCTTGGCATCGAAGGTGATGTCCGACAGGCTGGACGTGTGCTCGAAGCTCACTGCCGTCTTCTTCTGCGCGTCATAGACGTGCACTTTTTTGCCCGCAGCGGCCGCGATCAGCAGCGCCGCGTCGCTGACGGCCAGGGCGTCGAACCACGCGCCCTTGGCGGCAAACAGCTCGACCGGACCGGACTCCTTGGTCGTCCACACCACGCGGCCGTCATCGCCGCCGGTGACGATACCGACGCCTGACGGGTGGATGGCGGCGCTTAAGATGCCACCATTGGGGTGGGCTTCGAAGGTGGCATCGACGTCCGGAAACACGACGCGCCCGTCACCGAGCGCTGCTACGGGCTCATCGGCAGAATCGAACAGGGCGGCGACGACGTATTCGTCGAAATGTTTTTCAAAAGCGAAGGGCATATCAGATCCTCATACTCCCCCGGCTGCCGGGGGAGGTGGGTTTTACCGAAGGCAAAAGACGGAGGGGGGCTTACACGGGAGGAGGGGCAAACGCCAGAGCTTGCCGTTAGATCGCAAGATACCCCACCACCACGCCCTACCGGGCGCGGTCCCCGGCTCCCCAGCAAGCTGGGGAGGTATAAATTTGGCTTACTGCGCGATACATGCCTCGAAACCGGCGCGCAGGGCGGCCTCATCGAGGTGGCGACCGATAAATACGGCGCGGCTCAGGCGATGTTCGCCCTCTTTCCACGGCTGTTGCAGTTCACCTTCGAGGATCATGTGCACGGCCTGAAACACCAGACGCTTCTCCTCGCCCTTGATGCTGAGGATGCCCTTGGCGCGCAGGATGTCCTGCCCCTTTTCGGCCAGCAGCTTGTCCAGCCAGCGTGTGAACTTCACCCCATCGACCGGTGCTTCCGACGACAGGGAGACCGAGCGGATTTCATTATCGTGGATGGGGTTCAGATGACCGTGCGTGTGATGAGAGTGGTCATGGTCATGATGATCATGGCCGCAGTGTTCATCATGCACGTGACCGGGTTCGCCATGCGCCGGGTTATGGCCGTGGTGGTGATGCCCGTGGTCGTGCCCATGGTCGTGATGGTGGTGATCATGCCCGTGGTCATGATCGCAATGGTCGCCGCAATCGGGGCCATGCTCATGGTGATTGGCGACCGATTCCATCTTGTCGAGATCGAAACGGTGCTGGTTCAGCAAGCTTTTGATCTCCACGCCTGAGCGTTCGGCGCGCTCAATGGTGGCCAGCGGGTTGAGGCCACGGATGCGCGCTTCGACTTCGTTCAGTTCTTCCGGCGTCGCCAGATCGGTCTTGTTGAGGATAACGTGGTCGGCAAAGGCAATCTGTTCCTTGACCACGCGGTCGGTCTCCAGCGCCGAACGGAAGTGTTTGGCATCGACCAGCGCCGTCACCGAGTCGAGATAGGTGCGGGCCTTAACCTCTTCATCGACAAAGAAGGTCTGGGCCACCGGGCCGGGATCAGCCAGGCCCGTGGTTTCGACGATAATAGCGTCAAAGCGGCCTTTGCGCTTCATCAGGCCCGACAGAATGCGGATCAGGTCGCCACGCACCGTGCAGCAGACGCAGCCATTGTTCATTTCGAACACTTCTTCGTCGGCACCGACGATCAGGTCGTTGTCGATGCCGATTTCACCGAACTCATTGACGATGACCGCGTATTTTTGCCCGTGGTTTTCGGACAGGATGCGGTTCAGGAGCGTCGTCTTGCCGGCCCCCAGATAGCCGGTGAGGACGGTAACGGGCGTTTTGGCAACGGAAGCGGCGGTATCGGCCATGGGGGAACCTTATATAAGTAGAGCCATCTGCACATATGGCGAGCGCAACCCGAAAAGTGCCAGAAGACTTTGAATGGCGGTTTTCGGGTAAAGTGGCGCGACCCGCCCGCAGGGCGAAAACACGCCTTAAGTAGGCTTTTGCCGGGGGAAATCAAGCCTCGCGCGGACCGGGTGTCAGATTCCTGCGGCAGGGGCGTAAACAGGCGTTGACTCACTGAGCAAAAACTATATAAAGCGCCCCTCTCTTCCGAGGGTCATGCCCTGCGGAAAACCTGATTTTTGCGCGAACCATTGGTTTTTATACCGGTCGGGTTTGCCAGTCACTAAAGCTTAGAGGCTAAACCGATGTATGCGGTAATCAAGACCGGCGGTAAGCAATACCGCGTTGCGGCGGGCGATCTGCTCGTCGTTGAAAAGCTGGAAGGCGACGCGGGCGCTGCCATCCGTTTCGAAGACGTGCTCCTCGTTGGCGACGAAGCCGGTGCCGTGGTTGGCGCGCCGCTCGTTGACGGCGCTGTGGTCGAAGGCACCCTGATCGAAACCCGCAAGGGTAAGAAGGTGAAGATCTTCAAGAAGATCCGCCGTCAGGGCTATCGCCGCACCACCGGCCACCGTCAGCCGGAATCGGTCATCCGCATCACCGCTCTGAGCGGTGCGGGCAAGTCGGCCGCCTGGGAAGGCACCGTTTCGCTGGTGACCAAGGCTGAGCTGGACGCCCGCGCCCGCGGTCTGGCCCCGAAGGCTCTGGCTGAAGCCGTTGAGGCTCCGGTCGTCGCCGAGGAAGCCGCTGCGGCTCCCAAGAAGAAAGCCGCTCCGAAGAAGAAGGCTGCCGAAGCCTCTTCCGAAGAAGCGTAATCGCAACCGTTTAGAGGAGTTCAACAATGGCTCACAAAAAGTCCGGCGGCTCGTCGCGTAACGGCCGCGATTCAGAATCGAAGCGCCTTGGCGTAAAGCGTTTTGGCGGTGAAAGCGTCCTCGCGGGCAACATCATCGTCCGTCAGCGCGGCACCAAGTTCTTCCCCGGTGACAATGTCGGCCTTGGCCGCGACCACACCCTGTTCGCCACCGCGAACGGCAATGTGAAGTTCACCACCAAGCGTGACAACCGCTGTTACGTGTCGATCGTGCCGCTCGCCGAAGCTGCCGAATAAGCGACCTGATACAGATGCTTCAGGTCGCGCTTAGTCACTAAGCCGATCTGGACATGGCCTTTGAACGGGGAGTCCGGATCAGTTTCCGGGCTCCCTTTTCTTTTGGCCCCTTCTCTTGTTCCCCGTTCGTCAGGCCCCAGCTATTTGCGAAAAGCTTATTTTCGCAGGGGCACGGGCGGCGGAAATTTTATGCGGTCTGTGTCACCTTAGGACCACATAAAAACCGAAACCTCCCGACATCCTGATCTGGGTCTGAAGACTATCGGACCCATCGCACGCCGGCGCCTTTCCCGAAGCGAAAGCCGTCCTTCGTCTTTATCTTTAAAGGAACGGGGTATCATCATGATCATCAGAACACCCGAAGCCCATGGATTCACTGGCTCTCATCCGGCTGTGGCTGGCCTCAAGCGCGAAGACCTGCGCGCCGGCCGCAGCGGCTATGCCGTGCAGACCAAGCGCCTTTATCTCAGCCCGCTGTGCCTGGATGATGTGGACGATGTAAAGGCGATCTTCGGCCATCAGTCGGTGGCCCGCATGACCCACGCCATCGCCCATCCGTTCAGCGACGCCGATGCGCGGGCCTATGTCGAAAAGGCGCGGCACAATTCCTCGCCGCGCCTGCCGGTGTTTGGCATCCGTGACGCCGACGAAACCCTGATCGGGGTGGTGGGTCTGGAGCGCACGACCTGCGGTCAGGCGTCGGGCCTGCATCAGTTCGGCCCGTCCGTCGGCATCTGCATTGCCCCCGAACATCAGGGGCAGGGCTTTGGCGTCGAAGCGCTGGAAGGCCTGATCGGCTATGCCGAACGCTTTGGCGGTCACCGGGTGCTGCATGCGGCGCACTTTGCCGACAACGCGGCCTCGGCGCGGATGCTGGCGCGGGCGGGGTTCCTGTACACCGGCCGCCGCACACCGGAAACCTCGCTGGCCCGTCAGGGCCCGCACGAGGCGCTGCATATGATCCGCCTCCTTTAAATTCAGACATGTGATCAAATTGAGCATAAGGCCTTTCGCAAAATTTGATCTTCCCTTCAACTTGGTTCACAAAGGCGGCTTCCGCTTCCCGGCGGTAGCCGCCTCGCTTTTTGATCACCTCTCGCCCCTGATACCCCACTCATGAAATTCCTGGACCAGTGTAAAATCTTCATCCGCTCCGGCAATGGCGGCGCGGGCTCCGTGTCGTTCCGCCGCGAAAAGTTCATTCCGAACGGCGGGCCGGACGGCGGTGACGGCGGCAAGGGCGGTTCGGTGTGGGTTGAGGCGGTCGAAGGGCTGAACACCCTGATCGACTATCGCTACCAGCAGCATTTTAAGGCCAATACCGGCACGCACGGTATGGGGCGGCAGATGCATGGTGCCAATGCCGAAGACCTCGTGCTGCGTGTGCCGGTCGGCACTCAGGTGTTCGAGGAAGACCACGAAACCCTGATCGTCGATCTCGACACGCCGGGGCAAAAGGTCATGCTGCTCAAGGGCGGCAATGGTGGCTGGGGCAATACGCGCTTCAAAGGCCCGGTCAATCAGGCCCCTGACTTCGCCCTGCCCGGTCAGGACGGCGAAGAAAAGTGGATCTGGCTGCGGCTGAAACTGATCGCCGATGCCGGTCTTCTCGGCCTGCCCAATGCCGGGAAATCGACCTTCCTTGCGGCCTCGTCTGCTGCGCGCCCCAAGATCGCCGACTATCCCTTCACCACCCTGACCCCCAATCTGGGCGTCATTGATCTGGGGGCCGAACAGCGTTTCGTGATTGCCGACATTCCCGGCCTGATCGAAGGCGCTTCGGAAGGGGCCGGGCTCGGCACGCGCTTTCTGGGCCATGTTGAGCGCACCAAGGTGCTGATCCATCTGGTCGATGGCACGCAGGAAGACCCGGTCAAGGCCTATAAGGTCATCCGTAACGAGCTGGTCGCCTATGCCGAAGACCTGGCCAAGCGCCCGGAAATCGTGGCCATCAACAAGGTGGATTCGCTCGATGCCGAGGCGCGCAAGGACCTCACCAAAAAGCTGAAAAAAGCATCGGGTCAGACGCCCTACCTCATTTCCGGCGTCACCGGCGAAGGCGTGCGCGACCTGTTGTTTGCTGCCCATGCCAAGATCGTCGAAGGCGAGAAGGCCGAAAAGGCCGGCGACTCGCCCGCCCCTTCCACCTATGATCCGTGGGATAGATAAGGCGTGGTGTGGGGCGTCGCAGCGATTGGCTTCCCTTCCTCCTCCCCCGCGTCAGCGGGGGAGGTGTCGCGGCGCGCGCGTCAGCGTGGCGTCCGTGACGGAGGGGGCGCACGCTGATGTGGTTCGCCGGTCCAGCCCCCCTCTTCCATACACTGAGCCACGGTGCCTTGCGACCGGGATTCCATCTCGAACGCGGCATGAAGATCGGCCTGTTCGGCGGGTCATTCAACCCGGCGCACGAAGGCCACGCCCATGTGGCCGAAACGGCGCGCATGCGTCTGGGGCTCGATCGCATCATCTGGCTCGTCTCGCCCCAGAACCCATTGAAATCGAAGCGCGATACGGCCCCTCTGAGCGAGCGCATCGCCGCCATCCGTCCGTTTGTCGGGCCCAAGGACATTATTTCGGATTTTGAGACCCGCATCAGCGCCACCTATACGCTCGATACGCTATGCGCCCTGAAAGCCCGCTATCCGGGGGTGCAGTTCGTGTGGATCATGGGCGGGGATTCGCTGGCGAGCTTCCACCGCTGGCGCGGCTGGGTGCAGATCGCGCGCATGATCCCCATTGCCATCGTCTCGCGCCCCGGCGTCCTGATGAAAAGCCGACTGTCGCCCGCCGCCCGGCGCTTTGCCCACTACCGGCGCAAGGAGCGCGAGGGCCGCATCCTCAGCGGACTTCCGGCCCCGGCCTGGGCCTATCTCAAAGGGCCGCTGCACAATATCTCTTCGACGGCCCTGCGCGCCCAGCGCAAGAAGGTCGCCGAGGGGGAAACCCCGCCCTCATTATAAAATTGGCGGCGGCTGCATTACTAACCGTGACCTTGGCCCCTGTCTGTGCTAGGGTGAGGTCAACTTATCCACATATGGAGTAAAACCCTGTCTCGTCAGCTTGCGCAAGACGCGCATTCGGAACCCGCCGCCCTCCCGGCGGACATCGACCAAAGTACCGCCGATTTCGAGGAAACCTCGCTCGAAACCCTCATCCTGAACAAGCTGGATGACGACAAGGCGCAGGACATCGTGTGCATCGACCTGCGCGGCAAAAGTTCGGTGGCCGACACCCTGATCATCGCTTCGGGCCGTTCGCACCGCCACGTCGGCGCTCTGGCCGATCACGTCATGCGCGCGCTGAAAGACGCGGGCTTTGGCAAGGCGCGCGTCGAAGGTCTGCCGGCCTGCGACTGGGTGCTGCTCGATGCCGGCGACGTGGTGGTCCACCTGTTCCGTCCGGAAGTGCGCAGCTTCTACAATATCGAAAAGATCTGGTCGGTGTCGTCGAACCACACGGTCGATAGCCACTAATGTCTTTATACCTCCCCGGTTCGCTGGGGAGGGGGCTGATCGTGTGCGATTTTGGGGGCCTCGCGGCTCCCTTTTTATTTTAGCCTCTCATGAAACTTATCCTCGCCGCCGTCGGCAAGCTCGGCAACACCCCGGAAAACACCCTGACACGCGACTATCTCAGTCGCGCCACCCTGAGCGGCCGCCCGCTGGGGCTGGGTCCGGCGGAGTTGCTGGAGATCGAGCCGAAAAAGACCGCAAAGTCTCAGGACTCCCTGCTCAACAAGGCGCGGGAAGCCGAGGCCATTCGCGCGGCACTAGGTGAGGGCGTGTGCCTGATCACCTGCGATGAGCGGGGTGAGCTTCTGACCTCGCGTCAGATCGCCCAGCGCGTCGATAAGCTGAAAGACTCCGGCGAGCGCAAGCTGGCCTTTCTGATCGGCGGGGCGGACGGGCTCGACGCCGAACTGGTCAAATCGGCGCGCTTTTCATTGGCCTTCGGGCCTCAGACCTGGCCGCACGCGCTGGTGCGGCTGATGCTGGCTGAGCAGATGTACCGGGCGACGACGATCCTTAGCGGGTCGCCCTATCATCGGGATTAGAAGAGTTTTTCCGGGCGCTTCTGGAGCGTGCAATAGCCTTCTTCGTATTCACCCGGCCCTTCCTTGATCAGGGTCGAGCCCCCCAGCGGCAGCTTGCCGTCGGTGCGTCGCGCCAGATAGGCCCCCGTATGACGATCCAGCGTCACGCGCAACTGCGCGCCGCGTTTGGTGCGGGCATTATAGAGGTCGTAATAGTTGGCGCTGATCGTTACGCGGCAATCGAGCGTTTCGCAGGCCGTGTCCTTCAGCAGGCTCTGATGGCGCGGATCGGCCATCACCATTTTGAAGCGCGCCGTGTCTTCGGGAAAGACGTCCGACAGCTCGACCTCCAGATAGAATTGACCTTTGGAGATCAGGCCCTTGGGCCCAACGACCTGGGTTTCGCACTTCAGGTCGTGGGTGACGCTGGGGCTCAGCGGCAGGGCCTCGGAGGGGGCGGTCGGCGTCACTATGGGTGGCACGGCGGCTATCACGGGCGGCGGTGGCAGCGACACGGACGGAGCCATATGGGCGACCACAGCCGGGGAGGTGTGCGCGTCGGTTTTGGCGACCGGGGCGTTCTGTAACTGCGTATAGGGGATTGGTCCCTCCGGCAGTCTGGGCGCGGGCGCGACGGCCTTGGGCTTGGGTTTCGCCTTGGGACGCGGCTTGGGTTTGGGCTTGGGTGCGCTCTCTTCCCCCACTGGTCCCGACGCGCCTTCGCCGTCGGGCGGTTCGGCATACGCGGCGCTGCTCAACAGCGCACAGGCAAGGAGGAGGGCGAGGCGCTTCATCCTACGATTCTTCCCCGAAGCGGTCGGACACCAGCGCCACCAGCGCATCGATGGCGGCCTGCGCCTGTTCGCCCTCGGCCTCGATGTCGATAAAGGTGCCTTTGGACGCCGCCAGCATCAGCAGGCCCATAATCGACTGCGCATCGACGCGCGACTCGTCTTTGAGCACGTAAATCTGTGCGTCGAACTGAGCGGCGGTTTTGACGAACTTGGCAGAGGCGCGGGCGTGCAGCCCCTTGTCGTTGACGATTTCGACGCGCGCCGTGATGGGAGTGGTGTCGCTCATGGGGCCCTGTACCGGTATTGCGGCGATTTTAACCGCCTCTGTCTTAGCGGGGCGTTAACACCTGTTTACCCTAAGCGCAAATCCCTTACCCCCTCGGTTCGAGATACTGTGTCTGCATGGAGCGCTGGGTGTCGTCGAGGGCCATTCGGATGAGGGATTCCATGCACCACCTTGCGGCGCCGGCGTCCTGGCGCTTGATGGCATCGAAGACGCGTCGATGGTCAGGGATGGGATCGCGGGTTAGGGCCTGATGGCGCTGCTTGAAGCGCGTGGACCAGGCGACAGCGGCGCCGATGGAGTGGCTCAG
>NZ_JAQQKW010000016.1 GCF_028550395.1 Asticcacaulis currens
TTGGAGAATTTGAAATCCCAGGTGCCGTCCAGCGACAGGAAGCGCTTTGACGCCGATGTGTCGCCCTTCAGCGCCAGATCGCGGCTCTCGAAATTGAAGAAGGTCGCCTTCATCGGTTCCCGGTTCACCCCCACCACCTCAGGCTGTTCCCACTCCGCCACGGGCGCGGTTTGCGCCAGTACGGGCGCCGCCAAGCCCAGCAATACCCCGGCCGCCACCGACCCCATCACCATCTTTCTGAGCGACTGAGACATATCCTTACCCTTTTTTGTCCGATTATTTGTCTGATAAAATATGACCTCACACTCACGGTCTGGCCAGTAAAAAAGACCAAAAGGGGACTGAAAAATGGCGAGGCGCGCCCTTTGTGGCGTTTTTCATCTGACCGATTGGGATAGGTGAGGACGAAAGGTCAGACAAGCTGCGAGGGCAAGAGAGGGCGGACGCTGATGCGGCCCTGACAATTTCCAGGCTTTTGCGCGTCGCGCCCTTGCCCGACGCGGCGTATGATTTGACTCACAGGTCAAAAGTCAGATCTGAAACAGTGAACCGCCCAAGGAGGCAAAGATGAGAAGCGTCGCCCTTCATACCGATCACAGCCCTGACGAGTCCCTGCACGAGCGGGCGCAGGGACTGCTGATGGTGTCGATCTTCTCCGCCGCCATGTGGGGCCTGCTGGCGCTGCTGGCCTAGCCGACATTCAGCGACACGCTGGCGGCTTTCAGGCCGTCGGCGGAGGCCGTGACGGTTACACGCCCGGCCGAACGCGGGCTTTGCACAATGGCCTGAGCCAGGCCGTTGAACAACCGACGCTCAGACGCCTTGTCCGCCTCGTGGCTGGCGGGATTGCCGTTACCCACGCCGATCACGCTACCGCCGCCCGACAGAGAGAATGTCACCAGATTATCGGCTTTCGGCACCGGGCGGCCCTTAGCGTCAAAGGCTTCGACCTTGAACACCGCTACATCGCGGCCATCGGCCTTGAGCGTGGTGCGATCGGCTGTCAGAACCAGTTTTGTCGCCAGTCCGGCGGTTTCACGTACCGCCTTCATAACGACCTTGCCGTTCTTATAACCGAAGGCTTGAATCCTCCCCGGCTGATAGGACACATCCCATTCGAGGTGGCGGTTTTTGACGAAGGTCTTCTTGCCCTGCGACCGCCCATTGACGAACAGTTCGACCGCATCAAGGTTGGAATGGACCCAGACCGGAATGTTTTGCCCTTCCTTGCCTTCCCAGTTCCAGTGCGGGAACAGGTGCAGAAGTGGCTCATTCTTCCACCAGGCGCGGTAATAGAAGGTATTGTCCTTCGGAAAGCCGCAGGTGTCGAGGATGCCGAACTGCGACGAAATGGCCGGCCAGCGGTTATAGGGCGTGGGCTCCCCGCGATAATCGAAGCCCGTCCAGATAAAGCCACCCGCAATAAAGGCCTTCTCATCAAACAGCGGCCAATAGTCTTCGGCGGTCGAAGCCCACCACGGATGCTCGGTGTCATAGGCGCGAATAACCGACCGTGACGGGTCGTTGACGTATTCGCCGCGCGTCGAAACGGTTGAACCGGTTTCCGACCCATAGATGGGAATGGTCGGATAGTCGGCGTGGAACGTTTCCATCAGCTTGTGGCGGTAGTTGAAGCCCAGCACATCGACGACCGAAGTGATGCCCCTGCCGTAGGAATTGTCGAGTGCTGCCGTCACCGGACGGGTGGGGTCAAGGCGCTTGCACAGGGCCTTCATGGTTTTGGCGACTTCGATGCCGCGTTCGGTGCCCTGCAGCGGTTCTTCGTTGCAGATCGACCAGGCGATGACCGATGGATGGTTGCGGTCGCGGCGGATCATGGCGTCGAGTTGATAGAGACCGTCTTCCGACGACGACATTTTGCGCGTTTCGTCGATGACGAGGATGCCCAGCCGGTCACAGGCCATGAGCACTTCGGGCGTCGGCGGATTGTGCGAGCAGCGATAGGCGTTGGAGCCTATGTCTTTAAGTTGCTGCAACCGCCAGACTTGCAGAGCATCGGGGATGGCGGCGCCGACCCCGGCGTGGTCCTGATGGTTGTTGGTGCCTTTAAGTTTGACCGGCTTCCCATTGAGCAGAAGGCCTTTTTCGGCGTCAAAGCGGATATCGCGCAGGCCGAAATAGGTCACGACCCTGTCCTGAGCGCCGTCGTCTGCCTCAACCGTTGTTTCCAGCCGGTAGAGGTGCGGTCTATCCACCGACCACAGGACAGGATCGCTCAGTTTCAGCGTCTGGCGCACCGTGGCGGACTCGCCCGCCGCGACCTCGGTCGTAACCGAGGCCTGCGCCGCCTTGTCCCCGATGGCCGAGGTGAGTTTGACGCTGCGCGGCTGAGCGGAGGCATTGCGTAACGTGGTTTCAATCTCGACCGTCCCGTCGGTCTTTCCGCGCACGCAGACGCCCCATTGCGGGACGTGTACGGCGTTAGTCTTAATGAGCCAGACGTGGCGATAGATGCCCGCGCCTTCGTAAAACCAGCCTTCGCCTTCGGTCGCATCGACGCGCACGGTCAGGATGTTCGGGGTGCTGTCGGTATTGATGAAGTCGGTGATATCGACCTGAAACGAGGTGTAACCGCTTTCGTGACGCTTCAGGATAAAGCCATTGAAGACGATCAGCGCGTTGCGAAACACGCCGTCGAACTCGATCCACAGACGCTTGCCCTTATCCGCCGGCGACACCGGCACCACGCGACGATACCAGCCGATAGAGGTTTCGGGGAAGTCGCGTCCGATGGGTTTATAGCCGTGCGCCGCCAGCATGTCGGGTTCATCCTCGCCATTGGCGATGGGGCCTTTGACGCCTTGCGCAAAGGGCAGGGCGACCGCCCAGTCGTGGGGCACGTCGATCTTTTGCCATTTGGAATCGTCAAAATCCGCACCGACGCAGGTGGCGACCCGCGCGCCCTGCTTGGCGTGGGTACGTAGCGCCAGCCCGTAATCGAAATCGCGGCTCATATCGCTGGCGTGGCCAAAGGTGAAGCGCCAGTCGAGATCAAGCGAAAGACGCTCACGCGGGCCGAGGTCGTCTTTCGGGAAAAAGTCGATGACGGGCTCGGTCGCCTTCGGGGCCGCTACGGCGTGCGCTGCCGTCAGGGCCGCCCCGGTGACGGCAGCGGTTTGCAGCAGGCGACGGCGGTTGAGATCGGTCATGACGGTTTCCTCTGGTTTTGAAATTATCTTACAAATAAAAAAGCCGGGTCTTCAAGTGAAAACCCGGCCCCTTAATCCTGTGAAATCGATTAGAACTTGTAGGTCAGATCGAACAGGAAGCGACGGCCATAATAGGACATGTCGCCCACGCGGTTTGACTTATAGTCCGTATAGACCTTCATCGGCGTATCCAGCAGGTTGCCCGCCTGGAAGCGCAGCGACACACTGGAGTTGATATTATAGCCCGCCGAGAAGTCGAGCGTCGTTTCCGGCATCACGCGCACCAGATTGGTCGAATCCCAGCCGAGGATGGCGGTGTATTCCGAATGGTACTTGGCCCCCAGACGCGCTTCGAACTTTTTGTCCGAATACCACAGATCCAGAATGGCTGTGGTGTCGGCCACGCCGTTCATCGGCAGCGGGTTACCCGCCGGGACAAATTCCTTGATGTTGGAATTGACCAGAGCCAGGTTGGAATAGATGCCGAAGCGGTCCAGCCACGACACGTTCGGCAGGAAGGTGTCGAACGGCGTCTGGAAGGTGAATTCGACGCCCGAAATGAAGCCGCCCTTGCTCGAATTGACCGGCGAGGTCAGGGTATAGACATTGCCGTTGATCGTTTCGGTGCGCTGGTTATAGCCGACATAGTTCTTGACGGTCTTGTAATAGCCCGCCACCGCGAACAGCGAGTCCGGACGGAAGTAGTATTCATAAGAGACGTCGATCTGATCGGCCTCAAACGGCTTCAGATAGGGGTTCCCGGACGATCCCGTATAGGGGGCTGAGGTCGAGATGGCGCGATTGGCCTTCAGCTCATTCAGCGGCGCGCGCGACATGACGCGGGCCAGACCGAGCTTCAGGAAGCCGTTGTCGATCACCTGCACCTTGACCGAAGCCGAGGGCAGGAGCTTGGTGTAGCTGACGCCGCCCGTGGTGGGGGTCAGGGTCACGCGCTCAACCCAGTTGCCGGGGGTGGCTTCGACCCAGACGCTGGTGCGCGAATCGCCTGACGACTGGCTATCGACATTGACGACCCTCAGGCCGACATTACCCGTGACCGGGGCGTCGATGACGGTCGAGGCGAAATTGCCCTGCACATAGGCTTCGCCAACCTTTTCCGAGACTTCGGAATTGTAGGCGATCTGATCCGGCGACAGGCTGAAGGCGTTGGGCCCATAGACCTGCGTGCGCAGGGCGTCGAAACTGCCCTTGAGCATGGCCGGAATGTTGAAATTCTCCAGCTTGTAGGCGGTCAGGGTCGAGGCGTTCAGGCTGGCCGTAACGGGGCCCGCAGCCTGCGTATAGCCGGTGGCCTCCGACTTGGTGCGGTCGGCATAGCGGGCGCCGAACTGCAACGAGGTCCAGAAGTCACCGCTGAATTCCCGGCGGAAATCCAGCTGACCCGAGGTCAGTTCGTCCTTGACCTTACCCACATCATTGGTCCCGGCCACGGTGGACAGGGTGGCTGTTTCCGGTTGCTGCGTGACAGTGATGAACGGGTCTTCGCTCAAAAGCCACGTCATGCTGGACGGATAATATTCCATCTTGATGGCGCGCCAGGTGTTTTCACGCTCGGCATTCGAGTAGGAGAGATCGGCGGTGACGGTCCACTTTTCGCTGGTCCACTTGCCGTTCAGACCGGTGACCAGCAGCGACTTGTCTTCGGCATAGCGCGCCACGACCGGCATCAGACGCGACCAGGCGTTCGTCGCCCCGACCAGATCGCCATTGACGATGACCGGATTGCTGAAGCTGCCCGTATTGCCGCCGGCCCAGTTGCCCCAGTTGTTTTCGCCGTACCAGGTCTGGTTCTGGTCTTCCTTGATCTTGTATTTCGAATAGAGCAGGTCGTAGGTCAGCTCGAACTGCGCGTTCGGGCGGTATTGCGCGCCGAGCGAGGCCGAATAGCGGTCGGCATCGAGGAATTTGGCTTCGGACCCCGCGCCCCACGGCGTCGGCACCTTGGGCCCACCGGCGACGACCGGACCGGTCGAATTACCGGCGCGGATCGAGTCGTCGTTGAAGCCCCAGCCACGGAAGCTCTCATAGCCGTTCTTCTGCTTCTGACCCGTCAGGCCGAGGACAAAGGCGAACTGGTCATTGACCTTCTTCACCCATGAGCCCGAGGCGCGCCAGCCGAGACCGTCATAGCCCGGAAACGCCTTGCCGCCGTCGTAATAGACGGCCCCGGCGCGGGCCACGAACTGCGGTCCCGAATAGGCGAGGGGACGGATGGTTTGCAGATCGACCGTGCCCGAAATGCCGCCCGACAGAAGACGCGCTTCGGAGGATTTATAGACAGCGGCCCCGGCGACCACTTCCGACGGATAGATTTCCCAGCGGACGTTGCGGTCGGGCTCGGAGGTCGCCACTTCCCGGCCATTGACCGTGCCCAGCACCATGCGCGGACCGATGCCACGGATCGAGGCCTGACTGTCGTTGCCGCGATCGCGCGAAGTGGTCACGCCCGGCAGACGCGCCAGAGATTCGGCGATGGTGACGTCGGGCAGCACGCCGATTTCCTTGGCCGAGATAAATTCCGCAACCCCGGCGCTGGAACGCTTCTGGTCGATGGCGTCGCGCAGCGACTTGCGGATACCGACGACGGTGACTTCTTCGGGCTCACTATTGGCCACTTCGGCCTGTGCGGTGTCGGCGGTGCGTTCAATACTGGCGGCAGAGGCGCGTATCAGTACGGCGGCGCGGCCATCGTTCGATTTGATGCTGAGGCCCGTGCCGCTGATCAACTGGTTGAGGGCCTGATCGACGGCCAGCGTGCCTTCGACGGCATTGGTGCGCAGACCGTTCAGGTCATCGGCGCTGGCCAGCACCTGAAGGCCGGACTGCTGGGCGAAGGCCTGCACCCCTCTGGCGGCGGGCTGCGCCGGAATGGCGAAGGCCTTGCTCTGGGCAAAGGCAGGGGCGGTGTAGGCGGCGCTCACGCTGAGCGCGGCGATCAGGGCGGCTTGTGAGGCACCGGAGAACTGGATCATGGTGGTGTTTCCCGTAGGACCGCGCCGTGGAGTCGGACTGCGGTTGCTTTTTATCGGGTGTGCCGGTCTGGCGGCATTCACCCCTCCTGCTATCCAAGATGAAGCTGAAAACGCTTTCCGCCGCCTCATTCGATATTTTTATCTTATTTATTCTTTGCCGATGACGATGCGCTGGTCGTCGATCTGCACGGGGACATCCAGCGCCAGATGTACCGAATGGGCAAAGGTGTCCGGCTGATCGGCACGGAACCAGCCTACCAGCTTCTGTTCGCCCAAAGCCGGATCGGCAATCACGATCTTGCGGCTGTTGTAGCGGTTGAACTCGGCCGCCGCGTGGGTCAGGCTGTCATTATCGAGCGCGATCTGCCCTTCGCGCCACGCCAGACGGCGATCGACCGCATCGGGGGCATATTCCGCGCGGATCGGCTGCGGCGCATAGGGCACAAAGACCCGGCCCCCGGCTTCCAGTCGCACCGGGGTGTCCGGAGCCTGCGTGTTCCACACCTCGACCACGCCCTCGCTCACCATGACCTCGGCCCCGTCGGGATAGCGGCGCACGCCAAACGCGGTACCCACCGCGCGGGCACGCACCGTATCGGCCTCCACCACAAAGGGACGGGCCTTGTCCTTGGCGACCTGAAACCACGCTTCGCCCCGGATCAGGCGGATATCGCGGCGTTTCGCCCCCAGCGCTACGTCCAGCGCGGTGTCGGTATTGACGCTGGCCACGCTGCGGTCTTTCAGCGGTACTTTGCGCAGTTCGCCCACTTCGGTCTGAAGCCGCTGGTGCGTCAATGCGGGCAGGATCAGCGCGGCCCCTGCCACGGACGCGGCGATCAGGCCGCCACCCGCCAGCAACTGGCGACGGGTGGGGTTGCGGGGTTGCGGTGCAAGGCGCTCGAACGGCGATCTGTAAACGGTGTCGGCGGCGACGCCCGCGCCCATCACACTGGCGCGGTCGAGCATCGCCCAGGCGGCTTCGGCGCGAAAAAAGGCGCCCTGATGCCGCGTATCGGCCGCCAGCCACGCCTCAAGCCCGGCCTGATCGGCCTCACTCCAGCCCCCGGCGGCGCGTGCCGCTATGTAGGCCGCAGCCTGTTCGTCAATGGCCGACATGCCGGGTCCGGGCGGGTTGAATCGGTGCCAGAGCGGGCGCATCGCCTTCGGCGACCTGCTTCAGGATCAGGGTGAGGCCGCGTGCCGTTTCCTTTTCCACCACGTTCTCGCTCAGGCCTAGCCGCGCGGCGGTTTCGGCCTGAGACAGGCCGTGCACCTTGCGCAACTCGAACACCGCCTTGCAGCGGGCGGGCAGGCTTTCGATGAAGGCCATGACGCGCGACAATTCGCGACGCGCTGATACGGCCTGCTCCGGTGTGGGCGACAGGTCCGCCCGGCCCAGCTCATCGAGATTATGAACGGTGGTGATCGACACGACGCGGGTTTTCCTGATCTGCTCCAGCATCAGATTGCGCGCCATCCGGTACAGATAGGCGCGCGGGTCCGTGATATGGGCGTAGCTGGTCTGGCGCAGCAGGCGGTAATAGACCTCCTGAACCAGATCGTCGCGCTCGGACGGCGAAAGCCCCGCGCGTGACAACCACTGCCGCAACCCGGCCTCATGCGGCAGGATGTGCGTCCCGATGAAAGCCAGACGTTCGTCGTGCGCGCTCATGCAAGGCCCGCCCGGCAAACGTCTCTACGGTATAAAATGCACGAGCGGCGCGTTTCCGCCGCGTCAGCGCACATTTTTTGGCAAATGGCGACTCGCATGAACACTGTGGCACTCCCTGGGTCCCCGTCTATAGGCGAGGTTGTCTCACAGAGTAAGCACGTCAGGCTCTGTTTGGCCAGATAATTGTATGATAATAAGCGCGCGAAGCGCCTTGTGTGATTATTTTGTCGATAGAGTCGCCACGGCGGCCTTTGTCGGCACGGTGATTTCAGAGGCGGGGGCGTCTTTCAGGGCCTCAGGCGTTTCGGCGGCCCCGGCCAGCAGGGACGTGCCGGGGCGCTGCCAGCTGCGATAGACGAACCAGCCTTTTTCGCGTGTCATGGGCACGGCCAGACCGCCGGTGAAGTCGCCGCTGACGAACAGGGCCGATTGGCCTTCGTCCTTCACCCGGAAGGTCATTTCGACCGGATAGACGTATTGGGCCTTGGGCCAGTCCAGCGCGGGGAGGGCCTTGCCCGTAAAGTCGAAGAAGGTGGCGTTTTCCCAGTTGGAGCCGCTGCCCCAGCGCGTTTTGCACTGGGTGGACACCCACGCCGGTTCCCAATAGACAACGCCCGCGCCGCCGTTGTCGAGCGTCAGTTGCATCAGGTCGTGCAGGTAGCGCGCCTGACCTTCGGGCGAAAAGCCATAGGCGGGGAAGGTTGAATCCTCGCCCATAAGGTTGACGTTTTCGTCCATATGCTTGTCGGTATAGGGATAGGCGGTTTCGACCACCACAATATCCTTGCCCGGATAGGTGTGGCGCAGGCGGTTGATAACCGCCCCAAGGCCCGCCATGTCCATTTTCGACCACTTTTTGTAATAGCTGATGCCGATCAGGTCATAACCGGCGATCCCGGCCCTCGTCGCCTTGAGGAACCAGTCTTCGACGTTTTCCGGCTGAGCGATGTGGATCATGATGCGCGGCGTCTTACCGGCCTTTGCGCCTGCGTCCTTGACGGCACGGATACCGGCGTTGAACAGGCGGGCATTGCGCTCCCAGTTGATCGGCTTGACCGGATCGCCCTGTTTCCACGTCACCGAGCCCATCATCTCGCCATTGGTTTCATTGCCGACCTGTACCTGATCCGGCATCAGCCCTTGCGCGTTGAGGGTCATCAGCGTGTCGTAGGTGAATTTATACAGGGCTTCGACCTGCTGATCGGTGCTGAGATGGGCCCAGGCGGCGGGCACAAGTTGCTTGTCGCCATCGGCCCAGTCGTCGGAATAGTGGAAATCGAGCAGGACGGGCAGACCGGCGGCCCTGGCCCGTTTCATGGCATTGGTCACGTCGGCCAGATTGGAATAGGCCGTCCATTTGGGATCATTCCACAGCCGCAAGCGCACCAGATTGGCCCCGGATGACTTGAACAGCGCATAGACGTCCTCTGGCTTGCCGTCGCGGCTGTAGGTCGCCCCGCAATCCTCCATCTCATTCACATAGGACAGGTCGCTGCCGAAATAGTAGGTGCGGGCTTCGCGCGCTTCAGCAGCGGGCATAACGCCCAGCATCAGCAGCAGGGCGGCAGGAAGGGCGCGCAGCGGTCGGGCAGCGGTCATGAAAAAACTCCGAAAGAGACTGTCCCTTATCAAGATGAAGGGCGAAACCTTTTCCGCCGATTTTCCCCTCTCAGGCATGATTGAAAATTTATGCACGCCATATTAGCAATGAGGCTTCCTTACTCTTCCCCTCCAAGGTCTGAATGCCCGCCTGCGATGACGCACACCCTGCGCCCCGATCCGATGGCGGCTATGCCCGCAGTCTTCTTACCGTCGGCGGTGCCTGCGGTCGCCTGATCGCGCAAAAAGACTGGTCCCAGACCGAACTGGGGCCCATCGAAGACTGGCCCCCCAGCCTGAAAACCTGCGTCAGCCTGATCGTGGCGTCGCACGTGCCGATGACCCTGCTGTGGGGCCAGTCGGGCTTGCTGATCTATAATGACGGCTACGCCGAAATTTCCGCCGGGCGTCATCCGGAGATTCTGGGGATGGGCGCGCGAGAGGCGTGGCCGGAAGCGTCCGACTTCAACGATCACGTTATCCATAGCGGGCTCTCCGGTCAGACCCTGGCCTTCCGCGATCTGGAAATGACGCTCAACCGATCGGGCACGCCCGAGTCGGTGTGGTTTGATATCGACTATTCCCCGGTGCGCGATTCCGACGGGGCGGCGGTCGGTATTCTGGCCATTGTCGTAGAGACGACGCGCAAGGTGCTTGTCGAGCGCGCGGCGGCTGCCGAACGCGAAAGTCAGGCGCGGTCGCTTCGCCACATGCCGGGGTTCGTTGCGACGCTGGACGGTCCGGATCACGTCTTCACCTATGTCAATGAAGCCTACCGCACCATTGCCGGGGCACGCGACTATCTGGGCCATACGGTGCGGGACATCTTCCCCGATGTGGCCAGTCAGGGCTTTTATGAACTGCTGGATCAGGTGTACCACAGCGGACAACCCTTCGTATCGCGCAGCTTCCCCCTCGACCTCTCCAATCAGGCGGAAACGCGCTATATTGATTTCATCTATCAGCCGGTGTTCGACGACAAGGGCGCGGTAACGGGCATCTTTGTCGGGGGCTATGACGTTACCGAACACAAACGCGCCGAAGACGCCCTCAAGGCGCTCAATGCGACCCTCGAAGAACGGGTGACGCAGGCTCTGGCCGAACGCAAGATTCTGGCCGATGTGGTCGAAGCGACCGAAGCCTTTATCCACGTGATCGACACCGACTATAACTGGCGGGCCATCAACCGCGCGACCATTGCCGAATTTGAGCACCTGTTTGGGGTCACGCCGCGCGTAGGGAGTAACCTTCTTGAGGTTCTGTCCGCGCACCCCGACGCGGTTAGTCATGTACGCGCCTTGTGGGACCGCGGCCTTGCTGGCGAAAATCTTGTCACAATAGACGAATTTGGTGGCGAAGGGCGGGAGCGCCGGGCCTATGAAATCCGCATAGCTCCCCTCTACGACACGGAGGGCAGGATTATCGGCGCCTATCAGTTCGCCTATGACGTCACCCAGCGTTTGGAGCAGGATGCTATCCTGCTACAAACCGTGCGCGAGCTTGAGGAGCGCGACCGGCTGTGGTCGCTGTCGCAGGACCCGTTCCTGATTGCCAACAGCGACGGGCGCTGGCTCAAGGTCAGCAGCGCCTGGACGCGGCTTCTGGGCTGGACAGCCGAAGACCTGATTGGGAAAACCTCGCACTGGCTCGAACATCCCGACGATCACGAAAAGACCCGGATCGAGCTGCGCTCCCTGTCTGCCGGCGGTAACACCTGGCGTTTTGAAAACCGCCTGCGTGACCGCGAAGGCCAGTATCGCACCTTTTCGTGGACGGCGAATGAGGAAAACGGCCTCCTCTATTGCGTGGCTCGCGACATTACCGAGGACATCAGACGGGCTCGCGAACTGGAGGACAGCCGCGACTTTGCGCGTCTTGCCCTTGGCGCGGTCGATGGCATCGGGGTGTGGACCTACGATGTGGCCAGCGACCTGTTCCACTATGATGAGGGCATTGCCAGCGTCTACGCGCTCGACCCGAAGGCGGGGTTGAGCGGGATCGGTCGCAAGGCGTTTCTGGCGCATGTGCATCCCGAAGACCGCGACGCCTTGCGCGCCACCATGGCCGAAGGCCTGACCCGGCAGGGCGATATAGAGCTGGAATACCGCTTGATCCACCCGGATGGCTCGGTACATTGGGTGCTGTCGCGCGGCCATACCCATTTCGAAAATGGCAAACCGGTGCGCCGCATCGGCGTCGGTATCGACGTAACCGCCAAGCGCCAGCTCGAAGAACAGTTGCGACAGTCGCAGAAGATGGAGGCCGTGGGGCAACTGACCGGCGGCATTGCGCACGACTTCAACAATATGCTGGCCGTGGTGATGGGCTCGCTGGAACTCCTCAACCGGCGCATCGGGCCTGAAGACGTGCGCGCCCGCCACTATGTGACTCAGGGGCTGGAGGGGGCCAAGCGGGCCGCCAACCTGACCCAGCGCCTGCTCGCCTTCTCGCGTCAGCAGCCGCTGCGGCCAGAAACGGTCAATGTCAATCGTCTGGTGGGCGGTATGTCGGAGCTTCTGGCCCATTCGCTGGGCGGGGCCATTCAGCTTGAGACCGTGCTGGCCGCCGGGGCGTGGCCTGTGCACGTCGATCCGAACCAGCTTGAGAACGTCCTGCTCAATCTGGGGGTCAATGCGCGCGACGCCATGCCTGACGGCGGGCGTCTGACCATCGAAACCCAGAACGCTCACCTCGATTCGCGCTACGTTGCCGAAGAGATCGGTGTGGCGACCGGTCAGTATGTGTTGATCGCCGTCACCGATACGGGCTGCGGCATGCCGCCGGACGTCATGGCCCGCGCCTTCGATCCCTTTTTTACGACCAAGGGCGTCGGTAAAGGGACCGGTCTGGGCCTCAGTCAGGTCTATGGCTTCGTCAAGCAGTCGAACGGCCACGTGCGCATCTATTCGGAACCGGGGCAGGGAACGACGGTCAAGATCTACCTGCCACGCCTCACCGGCGCCGATGCGGTGGCCCCCGATAACGGGCCGTCCGAGGGCATTTTGCTGCCCGGAGAGGCGCGCGATGTCATTCTGGTCGTTGATGATGAAGCCGTGGTGCGTCGCTTCAGTTGCGATGCCCTGACCGAGCTGGGTTATCGCGTGCTGGAAGCCGACTCGGCGGCGACGGCCTTGCGCCTGCTGGACGAGCATCCGGAGGTCCGGTTGCTGTTCACCGATATTGTCATGCCGGAAATCAACGGGCGCAAGCTGGCCGATGCCGCGCAGAAGGTAAGACCTGATCTGAAGGTCCTATTTACTTCTGGCTATACCCGCAATGCCGTCGTGCATAATGGGGTGGTCGATGCCGGAGTCGAGCTGATCGGTAAGCCGTTCAGTATCGAGGAGCTGGCGGCGCGGGTACGGGAAATGCTGGATCGCAAGCCCTGAGCCGGTGTGGCCAGAATGGGGGCGGCAACCGCCATCAGAGCGAGCAGGAGGGCAGGGACAAGACGCATGGCGGGATTCTCTTCGACGTAAGGGCTCACGCACGGACGCTAAAGCTCTATCAAGGCGGAGATAAGTCCACCATATGGCCTTCGCCGGAAGCAGCAAGGCCATAGGCTCAAAGAAACGCCCCCGCTTGCGGGCGGAGGCGTTGAGCGTTCATCGGATATAGGGGTTTTACTTGTGTGCCGCGCTCCAGGTGAGGTCGGACAGGGTGATCGTCACCGATTGCGGCAGGTCGTCTGCCGCCTGACCGAAAAGGACCTGATAGGTCCCCGCCCGGATGCGCCAGCTATTGTCCGCCACCTCATAGGTGGCCAGTAGGCGCGGGTCGATCTTTTGCATGAAGGTGCCTGATGTGGCCCCGGGCGCGACGGCTTCCTTACGGAAGGCCACAAAACGTTTGGGGGCTTCCCAGCCCACGGCCTTATAGTCGGCAGGGGCAACATAGACCTGAATGACGCCCTTACCGGCGGTCTTGCCGGTATTGCGGATGGCGGCGGAGATGGTCAGTTCGCCCTTTTCGACCGTGGCCCTGGCGTCAGACACCGCAAACGTGGTGTAGCTCAGGCCGTGCCCGAAGGCGAACAGGGGCGTGTAGCCCTTCACATCATACCATTTATAGCCGATCGCCGCGCCTTCGTGATAGGTGATGTTGACCGCCACGCCATCCGGCTTGCCGAAGCCCGGAATGGTGTCGTGCGCCAGTTGCGCATTCGACGCCGGGAAGCTGATCGGCAGGTGGCCGGACGGATTGACCTTACCGGTCAGGATGCGCGCAATGGCCTGCCCGCCGCGGATGCCGGGATAGAAGGCCTGAAGGATGGCCCCCACATTGTCCTTCCACGGCATGAAAATGGCCCCGCCGGACTGCACCACCACGATGGTGCGCGGATTGGCGGCCGCGACCGCTGCCACCAGCGCGTCCTGATTGCCTTTCAGTTCCAGCGTCCCGTCCATGCCTTCCCCCATCCACTGGGTGACAAAGACGATGGCGACCTCCGAGGATTTGGCGAGAGCCACGGCAGCGGCAATATCCTCACCGCCGGCATAGGCGATCTTCGCCTTGGGCAGTTCCTCCTTCAACGCTTCGACCGGAGACGAGGGCATATAGCTGACCGGGCCGGGCCAGGATTTCGGTTCCAGTTGTCCTTCGACCGGGTTGCCGCCCACCGGCGTCACGCCGGATGAACCGCCGCCGGACATGACGCCCTTGTCGGCGTGCGCGCCGATCATCGCCACCGATTTCACGCCGCTGAGCGGCAGCAGATTGCCCTCGTTCCTCAGCAGCACCAGTGACTCTTCGGCGGCCTTTTGCGATACGGCGGCATTGGCCTTGAAGTCGATCGGCCCGACCTTGGCCGGGTTGTCGAAAACGCCGGTGGAGAACAGCGGCCACAGGACGCGCTGCGCCATATCATCAAGGCGCTTTTGTGAAATATCGCCCTTGTCCAGCGCCACCTTGACATTCACCGGCGCAAAATAGGGCTGACGGTCGCCGCAGCAGGGGAAGCCGGTGAACTGATCGAGCCCGTAATTGGCCGAGTCAACGGTGGAATGGACGGCGCCCCAATCGGCCATGACATAGCCTTTGAAGCCCCAGTCCTGTTTCAGCGTCTTGTTCAGCAGGTACTCGTTTTCGCAGGCCCACCGCCCGTTGACGAGGTTATAGGCGCACATGGCTGAGCCGGGATTGGACTGCTCAAGGATGAATTCGAAGGCGAGCAGGTCCGACTGACGCATGGCTTCGGGGGCGATGGTCACATTGACCGTTGTGCGCTGGCTTTCCTGATCGTTGACGGCAAAATGCTTCAGGGTCGAAACCATATGCTGCGACTGAATACCATTGATCAGGCCAGAGGCCATCTGCCCGGCCAGCCAGGGATCTTCACCGACATATTCGAAATTGCGGCCATTGCGTGGTTCACGCGCCAGATTGGCGCCGCCAGCCAGAAAGGTGTTGAACCCCGACAGACGGGCTTCCTGCGCGATCATGCGGCCCCCGGCCTCGGTGACAGCCGGATCAAAGCTGGCGGCGGTGGCCAGAGACGAGGGCAGCGCCGTGCGCGCCATGCCCTGCACCCGCACGCCGATCGAGGCGTCGGTTTGCCACTGGGCCGGAATCCCCAGTCGTGCAATGCCCGGCACATAGCCTGCCGAGCCCCGGATATGTTCCTTGTTCACCATGGCCTTGACCTCAGGCGACACGATGGAGTCGGGTTGTTTGGCCAGTTGCTCCGGATCGGTGAAGCTGAGGATCAGGGTCAGCTTTTCGTCGAGGGTCATGGCCGCAACGGCCGCTCTGGCGCGCTCATCGGCCGACTTTGACTTATCGAACCACGCCTGGGTTTGCGCCAGTGCGACGCTCGACACCCCGGTCAGCAGAAGGGCGCTCGCCGCCATCCACTTTAAACGCATGTGTTTACTCCCCTTGTTTTTTGATATTGCCGTAACGCTAACCGCATTTTCGACATTCGGGAAGGGGCAGGGCGTTTCGCAGGGTAATTTAAAACCGCATCGGTTATGCGCGTCAGACCTACAGAATATTCAAGGCCTTGAGAATGTGGCCCGACAGGCGCTGATTCAAGGTTGTCATATCGGCCCACGGATCGGCCTTGCGCCGTTTCAGGTGCGCGGGCGTGTTTTCAAGTGTAAAGCCCGCCGGATCGAGGTCGGGGCTGAGGGCGCCCCAAGCTACGGGCATGGCCACGGGCGCACCGGGACGCGCGCGCACAGCATAGGGGGCCACGGCGGTGGCGGTATGGTCATTGCGCAGATAATCGACAAAAATCCGGCCTTTACGCTTGGCTTTTGAGGCTTGCGCCACAAAGCGTTGCGGGCTGTCGTGCGCCATGGACTCGGCCACGGCGCGCGTAAAGGCCTTTATGGCGTCCCAGTCGTGCTCAGGCTGAATTGGGATTACGATGTGCAGGCCCTTACCGCCCGTGGTTTTGAGGAAGCTCTGAAGCTCGAACTCGGCCATACGTTCGCGCACCTCCGCCGCTCCGGCCACCACATCGGCCCAGTTGGCTTCGGGATCGGGGTCGAGATCGAAAATCAGGCGGTCCGGACGGTCGGGCGTGGCGGCTAGGCAGCCCCAGGGGTGAATCTCCATCACGCCCCATTGGGTCAGGCTGATCAGGCCGCGTTCATCCTCGATCATCACAAAGTCGTCTTCGCGGCCATTCACCTGAATACCCGTGTCTTTGACGTGAGGAACGGCGGCCTGGGTGAGGTGGCGCTGAAAAAAGCACTGCCCGCCAATGCCTTCCGGGCAGCGGATCATCGAGATGGGACGCCCGGCAATGTGCGGCAGGATTTGTTGGGCGACGCTGAGATAGTATTCCGCCACATCCTTCTTGGTAATGTCGGAGCCCGGAAAAACGACACGACCCGGTGACGAGATGGCGACCCCATCAACCTCGTCTTTTGCCGATGTTTTCGAGACCGGCGCGCGGCGTCTGGGCTTACGCGCCGTCGGTTCGTCTTCGGTTTTGCGGACTTCGGTTGGCCTGAGCGGGCGGTCGCGGTGGATGTCCTGCGCGGGCTTGTCTTCACGCAGCCCCTGAAACGAGGGGTGGCGCAGGCGGCCGTCGGAGGTCCATTCGCCGAACTGCACCTCGACCACAAGGTGGGGTTCGACCCAGTGGGCACCGCGTTTAAATTCCGCCGGAATATCACTGAACGGATTGTCTTTTTGAGCAATCAAGTCCAGTCTGCGGCGCAGGTCGATGGCGCTGTCCTGAGTAAAGCCCGTCCCGACCTTACCGGCATAGGTCAGGCGTCCCTCCTGATAATAGCCGATCAGCAGAGCGCCCATCCCCTGCCTCCCCGCCTTGGACAGGGTGAAGCCTCCGATGACGAATTCCTGCCGTTTGTGGCATTTGACCTTCAGCCACGCGCGATGGCGCCCGGAGCGGTAAGGGGCATCGGCACGTTTGCAGATCAGGCCTTCCTGATCCAGCGCGCACAGCCGGTCTTTCAGGTCAGCGGCGTCCTCCGTAAAGTGTTCGCTGTAATGAATACGTCCGCCGAAATCCCTGCCTTTAAAAAGCTTTTGTAATTGAGCCTTGCGTTCCATCAGTGGCAGGCCGCGAAGGTCCTCGCCATCCCTGTGCAGAATATCAAAGACATAATATTGCAGCGGCACGTCGGCTTCACCGGACAGGGTGGCCTGCAGGCTCTTGAAATCTGCGCGGCCCCCTTCGTCTACCGCGACGATCTCGCCGTCCAGTATGGCGCTTGTGACCCGCATCTGCGCCAGATAGTCGGGCAGGGGGCGGAAGCGGTGCGTCCATTCGAGACCCGTGCGCGTCAGGAACCGCACCTCGCCGTTTTCGATCAGGGCCTGCGTGCGGTAGCCATCGAACTTTATCTCATGCACCCAATTCTTGCCTCTGGGCAGCGATAACGCCAGTGTCGCCAGTTCTGGCTCAATAAATTCAAGTGTTGATTTGATCTTTTGGCGATTGGGTGGCGTGTCCCTCGGTCGTGATCGCCACTCGCTGTGCGTATTGGCAGCGATCTCTTCCATGCGGCGTCCCGTGGTGATGCTGGTCGCCTGTGTCTCCAGCCACGCCTCGGCCGCATCCTCGCGCGCCGCCGCATCGTCGTGCTTGATCAAGAGCCAGTTGGCGCGACCGCCGTCCTGGGGTCGCGGCTTCATACGCACCAATGCCCATTCGCCTCCGAGCCGTTTGCCATGTACTCGAAATTTGAGATTGCCCGCTTTCAGCCCCTTATGCGGATCGTCTAGCGGCTCCCAGGTGCCTTCGTCCCACATCATCACCGTGCCGCCGCCGTACTGGCCCTTGGGAATGGTGCCCTCAAAGGTGCCATAGGCGACGGGATGGTCTTCCACCTCGACCGCAAGCCGCTTGTCCTGCGGGTTGAGGCTTGGGCCGCGCGTTACCGCCCACGATTTCAGCACGCCGTCCAGTTCCAACCGGAAATCGTAGTGCAGACGAGTGGCATCGTGCTTTTGGATGAGGAAGCGGTTGCCGCCCTTGCGCCCCGGCTTGCCCTCGGGTTCGGCGGTTTTGGCAAAGTCGCGCTTCTGATTGTAAAGGTCGAGACCCATCTAGCTGGCCTTCTCGCGGGCGGCCGTCTTTGCGAGGGTCTTTTTGCGTTTGGCAGAAGTTTTGGGCGTACCCTTTTCGGCCTTTGGCGGCGCCGGTTCAGGGTCTTTCAGGCTCTTGCGCAGGGCATCCATCAGGTTGATGACCTTGGCTGCCGGCCGGTCCTCTTCAACAGCGACCGGCTCGCGGTTTTCCACCTTGGCCTCGATCAGCTCTTGCAAAGCTTCACGGTAGTTGTCGTGGAAGCGACCCGGATCGAACTTCGCGGTTTTGCGCTTGATCAGTTCGCGCGCCAGATCAAGTTCCTCGGAGGCCGCCGCCTTTTTCGTGATGTCGTCGAAATAGGGGTCGGAGTCGCGCAACTCATTTTCGTAGCGAAGGGTTTGGAGTATCAGGCCTGAGCCGCACGGCCGGATGGTGCACAGGCGCTCACGCCCGGCGATAGCCAGTTGCCCTATGCCGGTCGTCTTTGATTGCCTTAGCGCGTCGCGAATGACGGCAAAGGTCTGTTGATCGGCGTTTTTCTGCGGCGCGACGAAGTATGGCGCGTCGAAATAGAGGTCGTCAATCTCTTCGGCGGGGACGAACTGCACGATATCAAGTGTGCGCGATGACGGGATTTTCAGGTCCTTGATCTCGTCCGGCTCGATCAAAACGTACTCGCCCTTTTCAACCTCATACCCCTTGATGATCTCGTCGCGTTCGACCTCGGTGCCGTCTTCGGTGACATTGAGCCGGTGCACGCGCTCGCCCGTCTTGCGATAGATTTCTTTCAGCGGAATCTGACGCGAACGGTTGAGCGCCGAATAGACATTGACAGGCAGCGTAACGAGCGACAGTCGCAGATTGCCGCTCCAGTAGGGGCGAAGCGCCATAACGGACCTCCGGATCAGGAGGTCAGCCTAGTACGAGGCCGCGTAAGACCGCACTGCGCGCCTTTAGGTCAGGCGTAAGGATGTGCTTAGTCTAATGCCCGGCGGGCCAGTTCGATGGCCCCCAGCATCCCGGCGCGATCGCCCAGATGTGCGCCCTGAATATAAATGTCCATACTCTCGGCAGACTCTAGCGCCTCCAGATAACTATTGAGCAGCCGGTGGCAGGTCTGACGCGACGCCCGCAGGACCGGTTCGTTCAGCCCGACACCGCCGCCGACCAGAATTCGCTGAGCCGAGGTAATCAGGGCCAGATTGCAGAACAACTGCCCCAGATAGTCGCCCACCATGCCCCAGACACCATGGACTGGCGGCAGGGTTTCGGCCTTCTGCCCGGTGCGCGCTTCGATGGCCGGGCCAGAGCTTAAGCCTTCGCAGCAGTCGCCGTGGAAGGGGCAATGGCCGGCATAGGTGTCGTCCGGGTGGCGGCGCACGCGGATATGCCCGGCTTCGGGGTGCAACAGGCCATGCACCGGCTGATCGGCAACGACCAGCCCGACCCCCAGACCCGTGCCCACCGTCACATAGACAAAGGTGTCAAGGTCCTTGGCCCCGCCCCAGCGCTTTTCGCCGAGGGCCGCGCCGTTAACGTCGGTATCGAGGCCAATCGGTACTTCGGGATAGGCCTCGGTTAGGGGGCTCAGCAGGTCGAAGCCGCTCCAGCCCGGCTTGGGCGTCTTGCGAAAGCGGCCAAAGGTGGGGCTCTGGGGATTGACGTCTATGGGACCGAAACTGGCTATGCCGATGGCGTCGAAGGCGCGCCCTTGCGACAGGGTTTCCAGCGCCCGCAGCACTTCCGGCCACGTCTCTTGCGGCGCGCGCGTGGGGATGCGCAGGGTCTGAAGGTCGTCGGGGCCGGAACCGGCGGCGACATTGACCTTGGTGCCGCCCACCTCAAGGGCTGCGAAATAGGGCATGATCAGGACTCTTCGATAAACCAGCGCAGCCCGTAGGCCGGGAGGGTGTCGTTATCCGACCCTATCAGTACGCGGCCCGCGACCTTATGGATGACGGGTTCGGCGCTCAGATTGGCGACGCAGACAAAACGGCCCGCCGCGAGTGGGCGTTCGATGATCACAAGCCGCTCCTCGGCCTCGGTACACACGGACTGTCCGGGCTTGAAATCAATCGCCGACAGGGTGTCGGCCAGTTGCCGATGGAAGGCGTACATGTCGTGTTCGACGGAGCCGGGCGCATGGCGACGCCCGGCCGTGTCCCAGTCCATCACCGGGCGATGCAACCAGCGCACCTCGTCCTTCAGGTCCGGATCGTCGCGATAGGCGTCGAAATTTTCCAGCGCGATTTCATCGCCCATATACAGCAGCGGCACGCCTTCCAGCGCGTAGGTGAGACCGTAAAGCAGCTTGAGACGCGCGGGCATCTGCGGGTCATCTTTGCCGCCGCACAGGCTGGCCGCCATGCCGCAACCGGAGGCCGGGAAGCCTTCCGGGGCCTGAAACGCCTCGCCCTTCGCATAGGAGCCCTTACCCGCAAAGAAATCGGACCAGTGTGTGAGGCGTTCCGGCGCGGCCGTATCGGACAGGGCCAGCCAGATGATGTCGTCATGGCAGCGCACATAGTTCAGCCAGTGGCCATGCGCCGGCTTTTCCCCGGCGCGCGCGATCGTGGTCTTGAGCACGCCGGCCTTCTGATCGGCCAGAGCCCCCCACAGGGCGGTCATGACGCCATTATTATAGGCCAGATCGCATTCGCGCGCCTGCGGCGTACCGAAGAAGGGCAGGACCGAGGCCTGCGATTCGATGGCTTCGGCCAGCAGGAAGGTCGAAGGCGCGACAAGGGTGAGCAGGGCGCGCAGGGCCTGAAGGATCAGGTGCGTTTCCGGCAGGTTGCGGCTGATCGTGCCCTTGCGCTTCCACAGATAGGCCGTCGAATCGAGACGGAAACCTTCCACCCCGGCATTGGCCAGAAAGAACAGGCTGTCAGCCATTTCGACAAAAACGCGCGGATTGGCGTAGTTCAGGTCCCACTGAAACGGATAGAAGGTCGTCCACACATAGCCACCGGCTCCGGCGTCATAGGTGAAGCTGCCCGGCGCGGTGTCCGGGAAGACGTCCTGAAGCGCCGCTTCCCATTCGGCGACCTCATTCGCTGAGTCGAGCACGATATAGAAGTCGGCAAAGGCGGGGTCACCGGCCAGCATCTTTTGCGCCCAGGGGTGTTCGCGCGCCGTGTGATTGCATACCATATCTAGCACCAGCGACATATCGCGCGCCCGCAGCTCAGCCGCCAGCGCCCGCAGATCCTCCATCGTCCCCAGACGCGGATCGACCTCACGGTAATCGGCCACGGCAAAGCCGCCGTCCGAATTGCCTTCGCGTGGTTTCAGCAGGGGCAGGGGGTGGAAGATGCCGACCTTAAGCCCTTCGAGATAATCGAGATGTTGCGCCGTGCCTTCCAGTGTCCCGGCAAAACGGTCGATATAGGTGCAATAGGCCGGGCGGCCGGGCTTGAGGAACCAGTTGGGCGTATTGGCGCGCGTCATATCGAGGTGACGCAGAGCGGTCGGACGCGCGCTGCACGCATCGGCCACGCGGGCTTTCAGATCGATGAGGCTGTGTTCAAAGCGGTGATCATCGCCATAAAGCGTGCGCAGGCAGGCCTCCGCCTGACGCCACAACGGGTCGCAGGACAGATCAGCAGAGGCATGGATCGTATCGGCCATCAGAGCGCTTTCCGAAAAGTTTGACGCACTTTTCAGATGAAAAAGCGCGTGAACATCAAAAATTTAGAGCGATACTTCGTGTTAATATGAACGAAACGCGCTCCAGGGTCCCGATGAAAAAGGCGGGCCGCCGTAACGCGGGCGGCCCGGCACTAGGCAAGGATAGGGAAGATTGGATCGCAGAGCGTTCCGACTTCAGATAAATCGAAAATGAAAAGGATTACAAGAAAAATCTATCAAAAAGGGAAGGTTTTAGACGCCGCCGTGGCATTTTGTGTGGCAAAAAAGTCATTTTTGGCAAAAAATCCAGTCCTTCTGTGTCCCAAGTCCAATAATTAACTTGTAATCGATTACATTTGGTGATGTCCTGTTATCCAAGTCAGGAGCTGACTCGTCGTCGCTCCGGCGTAAGCAAAAAAGCAGGAAGCTGCGCGCTTCATCAGGAGGAATTGATATGTCTAAGTCGATCTGGACGACCGGCGGCGTTTCGTTGGTGGCACTCATGGCCGTGGTGGGCGCTCCCGCTCTGGCGCAGGATCAGGCCGCCGATTCGGGGGTCACCGAAGTGGTCGTCACCGGTGTGGCGCGCAAGGCCAACAAGCTCGACAGCTCGATCTCGGTCAGCGCCATTCAGGTAGAGGAAATGCAGAAGTTTGCGCCGCGTTCGGCCGCCGAAGTCTTCCGCAACATCCCCGGCGTGCGCTCCGAATCGACGGGCGGCGAAGGCAATGCCAACATCGCCGTGCGCGGTCTGCCGGTCGCGGCTGGCGGCGCCAAGTTCCTCCAGCTTCAGGAAGACGGGCTGCCCATTCTGGAGTTCGGCGATATTGCTTTTGGTAATGCCGACATCTTCCTGCGCACCGATCTGAGCGTCGGTCGCGTCGAAGCCATCCGCGGCGGTACGGCCTCGACCCTGGCCTCCAATTCGCCGGGTGGCATCATCAACATCATCTCGAAGACCGGCGCGAAGGAAGGCGGCACGCTGCAACTGACGCAGGGCATCGACTTCGGTCAGACGCGCGGCGATTTCGAATTTGGTGGCGCGCTGTCGGACAAGATCGACTTCCATATCGGCGGCTTCTACCGCTCCGGTGAAGGGCCGCGCAAGGCGGGCTATACCGCCAATCAGGGCGGGCAGATCAAGGCCAATATCACGCGCAAGTTCGATAACGGTTTCCTGCGTCTGGGCGTCAAATATCTGAACGATAAAGCGATTGGTTACCTGCCCATGCCGATGAAGGTGACGGGCACCAATGGCGATCCGAAATGGTCATCGGCACCGGGTCTGGATGCCAAGTCTGACACCATCCACTCGGTCTATTTCATGCAAGACGCCGGTTTGAACGGCAGCAACAATCGCTCTGTGACCAATGTGCGCGACGGTATGGCCCCCAAAAGCCTCGTCTTCAATGGCGAAGCGCAGTTCGATGTCGGCGGCGGCTGGACGCTGAACGACAAGTTCCGCTTCGCCAAGACCGAAGCCAACTTTATCGCGCCCTTCCCGGCGACGGTCGGCACCTCGGCAGACGTCGTGTCGGGCATCAACGCGGCTCTGGGCACGGCGGGGACGCGCCTTGTGGTGGCCAATGGACCGAACGCCGGTGCGACCTACACGGGTCTGGCTATGATCATGCACACCTTCAACACCCGCCTGAACAGCCTCGACAATTCGGCCAACGACCTCAAGCTGCAAAAGACGTTTGACGCCATGGGTTCGAAGATCGACCTGACCTTCGGTCTCTACAATTCGTCGCAGACGATCAATATGGACTGGGTGTGGAACAGCTATGCCATGGAAGTGGCCGGTGACAATGCGCGCCTGCTCAACCTCTATGCCGGCAACACCAACCTGTCGCAGAACGGCCTGTTCGCCTATGGCGTGCCGGTGTGGGGCAACTGCTGCACCCGTCATTATGATGTGCAGTACGACATCGTGGCTCCCTATGTGATCGCCAGCGGCGAATGGGGCAAGCTGACGCTCGAAGCCTCGGTGCGTCAGGACGAAGGCAAGGCGCGCGGCACCTATGCCGCCTCGACCCAGATGGCCAATTTCGACGTCAATGGCGACGGCGTGATCTCCAATCCGGAAAAGAGCGTCTCCTTCGTCAACTATGCAGCGGCCAAGCCGGTCAACTATAACTGGAGCTACACCTCCTACTCGCTGGGGGCCAATTACCGCGCCACGGACAACCTGTCCTATTTCGCCCGCTATTCGAAGGGCGCGCGCGCCAATGCCGACCGTCTGCTGTTCGGCAAGGTGCGCGACGACGGCTCGGTGTCGCGTGAAGACGCCATCGACTTCGTCAAGCAGACCGAAGCCGGTGTGAAGTACCGCAGCGGTCCGCTCAGCCTGTTTGCAACGGCGTTTGCCGCCACGACCGAGGAGCAGAATTTCGAAGCCACCTCGCAGAAGTTCTTTGACCGCGTGTACGAAGCCAAGGGCATCGAGTTTGAAGGGGCCTATCGTATCGGCAATCTCAGCCTCAATGGTGGGGCCACCTACACCAAGGCCGAAATCACCAAGGACGCCCTGAGCCCGACTGCGGTCGGCAAGCGTCCGCGCCGTCAGGCCGAGTGGGTGTTCCAGTTCACGCCGACCTACAAGATAGACAAGCTGGAATTCGGCGCGAACTTTGTTGGCACCACCGACGCCTACGCGCAGGACGACAACAAGCTGGTCATGCCGGGCTATGTGCAGACCAACCTGTTTGCCGACTACAGCCTGACCGAGGACCTGACGGTCTCGCTGAACGTCAACAATGCCTTTGACGTTCTGGGGATCACCGAGGTCGAAGAAGGCGCGATCACGGACAATGCGACCAACTACGTGCGCGCCCGCGCTATCAATGGCCGCACCTCGACGATCAGCCTGAAGTATCGGTTCTAAAGCCTCATGCCAAAAAGTGGGCACCATTTTTTGGATACACATGAGGCGTGAAAAAAGCCTCATACCAAAAAGTGGGCGCCATTTTTTGGATACACATGAGGCGTGAAAAAAGCCTCATGCCAAAAAGTGGACACCACTTTTGGGATACACATGAGGCGTCAAAAAATGCCTTGGCGTGAAGGCATCGGGAGCGGGTCGCATCCCCTCTGCGGCCCGCTCCCGTTCTTTTTTTCTCGCCTACGGCTTCTGAACGTATAACAACAAAATACAGAGAACCGCTCCATGACGACATCTTCGCCAAGTCTGACCCGGCCGGCCAATATCGCCCTGATCACCGGGCTGACCTATCTGATGTTCATGATGTTCGCCATGACGACGGATGCGGTGGGCGTCATCATCCCCGAAGTCATCCGCGACTACGGCCTGAGCATGACCGAAGCCGGGGCATTCCATTATGCCACCATGGGGGGCATCGCCATTGCCGGTCTGGGGCTGGGGTTTCTGGCCGATCGTCTGGGGCGCAAATGGACGATCATTCTGGGCCTGAGCCTGTTTGCGCTCAACTCCTTCCTGTTTGCCGTTGGCAATGATTTTCTGTTCTTTGCCTGTCTGCTGTTCATCTCGGGTTTGGCCATCGGGGTGTTCAAAACCGGGGCGCTGGCCCTTATCGGCGACATCTCCACCTCGACCGAAAGCCATACGCGCGTCATGAATATGGTCGAGGGCTTTTTCGGCGTGGGTGCCATCATCGGCCCGCTGATCGTTACGCAGCTTCTGGTGTCGGGCGCGTCGTGGAAGTGGCTCTACGTCATTGCCGGGACGCTGTGCAGCCTGCTTATCCTGACGGCCTTTGTGGTGCGCTACCCCGAACGGCAGACTTCGACCAGCGAAGGCTTCAGTCTTAAGGCCTCTTTGGGTCTGGTGCGTGATCCCTATGCCCTTTCATTTTCGGCTCTCGCCATGCTCTATGTCGGGGTGGAAACCGCCATCTATGTATGGATGCCAACCTTGCTTAAGGGGTATCAGGGGCCGGCCGTGTGGCTGGCGCTTTATGCACTCAGCGTCTTCTTTGTGCTGCGCGCGGCGGGGCGTTTTCTGGGGGTGTGGATGCTTGCGCGTCTGAAATGGACGCTGGTCCTGCTGCTGTGCGCCGGGGCCATTCTGGCCTGCTTCGTAGCGGCCCTGATCGGCGGGCAGGCGGTGGCGGTCTATAGCCTGCCCCTGTCGGGCCTGTTCATGTCGGTCATGTACCCGACGATCAATTCCAAGGGCATATCGGGCTTCCGCAAGGCGCAGCACGGCGCGGCCGGCGGCGTGATCCTGTTCTTCACCTGTCTCAGCGCCGTCGTCGCCCCTCTGGCCATGGGCGCGGTGTCGGACCTGTTTGGCGGCGCGCAGTACGGGTTTGTGCTGGCCACCGGTCTGGCTCTGATCCTGTTTGTGGCGCTGATCTTCAACCACCGTCATGACCCGGCGGGCGCCCGGCTTAAGGCGCTCAATTCCGAGTACTGATCAGGTCGAGGCCCGCTCGATCAGTCCGGCGGCCAGAACGGCGGACGAGGTCTTTTCTCCCGCCAGTCGCCGGAACAGCAGATCGACCATCAGTTGCGCCCCCAGCCGTAAGTCCTGCTTCACGGTCGTCAGGGCCGGGGACATAGTCTTCGACATGGCCACGTCGTCGAAACCGCAAACAGCCACATCCTCCGGCACGCGCCGCCCGGCATCGCTCAGGGCATGAATAGCGGCCAGGGCGATGACGTCCGACGCCGCAAATATGGCATCGAAGCGCCGGCGCGAGGCGATCAGGCCCTTGACCGTCTCATAGGCCGAATCCGGCGTGAAGTGCGTCTCGATGATCTGCGCGGGCGTCAGTTTGTGCCCCGCCTGAGCGAGCCCTTCGCCAAAGCCCTTCAGACGCGCCGCCACCTCGGGCACCTGAGCCGGGCCAAGGAACAGGACGTGCTTGCGGCTCTTACTCAGCAGATGCTCCGCCGCCAGACGCCCGCCATGCACATTGTCCACGCCGACCGAACAATAGCCCTGATCCGGTAGCCGCTCGCCCCACACCACCATCGGATTATAGTGAGTCGAGATGGCGTTGATCTCTTCGTGCTGATCGCTTTGCCCCAGGACCAGCATGGCATCGAAACGGTGCGACTTGACCAGCGTGTTCAGCCATCCGCTTTGCGGCGACAGATTTTTCGACACCAGCAGGTCGTAGCCGCGCCGGAACACTTCTTCCGACAGATAGCCGACCAGTTCGAGCAGGAAGGGATCAGTCATCTGCTGACCGGTTTCGTGCCCCAGCGGCAGGACCAGACCGATGGTCCGCGTCGTTTGCATCCGCAGGTTCCGCGCCGCCTGATTGACGGCGTAGCCGTGCGCTTCGGCGATGGCGATGATGCGCCGCTTCTGAGGCTCCGGTACTAGCGGACTGTCGGCCAGAGCGCGCGATACGGTGGCCAGAGATACGTCCGCCAGACGGGCGATATCCGTCATCTTGACTTTGGCAGGAGGGGTGTCTGTCATCGCGCAGCCCGTTTCATGACGCAAAACCTATCGGTATTTGGTCGGTGTATCAACGGTCTATACGGAGATTCGCGCCTATGCCTTGTATATCTTACACAGGGTCTCCATCAGTCTTTGCGCCGCCGGATCGCTGATGGAATAGTAGATGGTCTGACCGTCGCGGCGGGTGGTCACGAGATTCTCCGCCCGCATCTTGGCCAGATGCTGTGACGTGCCGGCAATCGCCTGCCCCAGATAGTCGGCCAGATCGGAGACGCTGGCCTCTCCCTCGAACAGGCGGCAGAGAATCATCAGCCGATGCTCACTGGCCAGAAGTTTCAGCATTCGCGTCGCGCGCTGCACGTTCGGCTTCAGGTTTTGCAGGTCCTGGGCGGTGACGGTCATGACTCAACACTTTCACGGGCGTCGTCTGTAAGGGCAAAAGACATAGCCAATAGGGTCAATCCGGTCGAGACAAAAGACGGTGACGTCGCAAGCGGGACAATACCCGGCGAGGATGGCGCGATTGTCTCAACGAATCGTGGGCAGGCCTGCGCTCTTCCAGCTATTGATACCACCCTGAAGGTGATGATCGACCGCCGCCCCGAAGTCGCGGCAGGCCTTAACCGCTTGCGCCGAGCGGCCGCCCGCCAGACACTGCATGACCACCGTGCGCGCCTCTGCCGCGACGATCGCGGTTTGCAGCGCCTCAGACGACAGGCGAGACAGCGGCAGATTGACGGCACCCTCAATATGTTCGGCCTCAAATTCCGACGGTTCGCGTACATCAATCAGCAGGAGTGTTTTGGTCTGTAACCCCGTGTGCACTTCGGCCGGGCTCAGGTTGGTGATGGGTGTTTGGGGTTTGAACAGGCCGAACATGGGGCAACCTCGAAAACTTTAGGCTTGACTATTTCGTATTTAAGATAATAGGCAATTACGGGCAAGCCTTTTTTAGGTTTGTCCCTATCATGGAGTAAGAGCATGTCTCTTGAACGTCTCGTTCTGGCCTTTGCGGGGACCGTCGTACTGGTGTCCGTGGCCCTGACGCATTTTGTGCATCCCAACTTTATGTGGCTGACCGTCTTTGCCGGCGCCAATCTCATCGTACTGGCCTTTACCGGTTTCTGTCCGGCGGCCATGGTCTTCCGCGCCCTGGGCGCCAGGGCGGGGGCGGTGTTCAAATGAGCAAGCCCTACCCTGAGATTACCGCGCGCCTTTCGGCCAATATCAAGACCTTGCGCAAGGATATTCCCGAAACCATGGCGGGTTTCTCGGCTCTGGCCAAGGCCGCAACCGCAGACGGCGCGCTGGACAAGAAGATGAAGGAATTCATCGCTCTGGCCATTGGGGTGGCTACGCGTTGCGACGGCTGTATCGGCTATCACGCCGAGGCACTGGTGCGGCTGGGGGCCAGTAAGACGGAGATCGAAGAGCTGCTTGGCATGGCCATCTATATGGGGGGCGGACCGTCCCTGATGTACGCCGCCGACGCCCTTATGGCTTTTGAGCAGTATTCGGCGTCTGGGACGTCCAGCGTATAAGATCGGTATTGTACCCCAATTCCCGCGCGCGGTTACGCAGGTCTTCGCGCACCTTGAAGGCGGGTGATGGCGCGCGGGTCAGGATCCACAGATACTTGCCCGACGGCTCACCGACGATGGACCAGCTATAGTCGTCGGCGTGATCCAGCACCCAGTAATCGCCGACATAGAAAGGCCCGAAGAAGGAGACTTTCAGCTTGGCATTGCCGCTGTCGCTGACGATCTTCGCCTTGCCTTTGGAGGCTTTACCGGGTTCGCCCTTGCGCCAGCCGCAGGTGTTGAGAATGTTGATCTTGCCGTCTTCGGCCAGACTGTACTGCGCCGTGACCTGATCGCAGTCCTTCTCAAAGCGGTTCTCATAGCGCCCCAGTTCGTACCACAGGCCCAGATAGCGCGTCAGTTCCACCGGCTTGGCCGGTTGGGGCACGTTGGGATTACCCACCGGCATGGCGGTGACGGCCTGAGCGCTGAGGGCCAGAAGGGCGGCAGAGGCGAGGGCGAGGGGCAGGGCGTAGTCGCGCGGTTTCATGCAGGTCTCCATATCTGTGATCAGCTTGCCGGTGCACGTGTAAAGATACGATCCGGCGGCGCAGGATGTTCATGTGCGAATAGGTAGGATGGTGCGTCCATAGATGAGATAAGGGGTGAAGGGCTCGCCCTGCGCCGCTTCGGTCAGGGCCGCGTGCTGGATATCGAGGCCGCCGGTGAAGCTGCCGAAGGCGGGCAGGATCAGGCGATTGCGGTTAAGCGCAAAGCATTTGCCACTGACCTTGTGACCGCGTACCCGCGTCGTCAGCTTGGGGTGGAAATGGCCGATGATCTGCGGATAATCCGTCGGCTCGGCCTCGTGGCGGAAGGCGATACCCTCCACCACATGATCGTCCACAAAGGTGAGACAGTCGTCGCGGATCAGGCCGACATCGTGATTGCCTTCGACCCACAGGCACGACTCGACCGTGCCGCACAGGCTGAGCAAATGGGTGCGCGTGTTGGGCTCCAGCCTTTGCCAGGCACCGCGATCGTGGAAGCTGTCGCCCAGCAGGACAAGGGTACGCGGCTGATAACGCACCATCAGGGCTTCGAGGCGCTTGAGCGTGTCCAGCGTATCGTAAGGCGCGATGGCCGATCCGAACTGCGCCAGAAAGGTCGATTTCTCGAAATGCAGGTCCGATACGGCCAGCAGGCTGTGCGCCGGCCACCACAGGGCAAGGTCGGCATCGAGCACCATGCGGTGGCCCGCAAACTCTACCTCAGCCGTCGAGGCCATCGACCACCTCCTGCATCAGGCGTTCGGCCGCCGCTTCGGCGCTTTCCTGCTGCAACAGGGCCTCGATACCGCCACCGGGCAGGCGCTCGATCCGCACATCCAGAATAACGGGCAGGGACAGGGGCGAGGGACGCGGCAGGTCGCAAAAGGCGATCCGCTCGCGGAAGGTCAGGATGAGGTCGGTCAAACGGTCGAGGTCCAGAAGTTCGCGTTCGGCATCGGCGCGCGACAGCCGCAAAAGGACATGACCGGGCTCGTACTTGCGCAGCACATCATAGATGAGATCGGTTGAAAAGGTCACCTGTTTCAGCGTCTTGCGCGCCGCATTATTGTTCTGTTCGACCAGACCGGCAATGGTCGCCACGCGGCGGAAGGAGCGTTTGAGCATGGGCGAGTCCGCCAGCCATTCCTCCAGCTCGTCGGCCAGAATATCGGTCGAAAACAGGTCATGGATCATGCCGTCGGTCACCTGTTCGACGCTGTTGATGGCCAGCCCGTAATCGGTGACGGTGAAACTCAAGGGATGAAGCTGATAGCGCTCCATGCGTCGCGACAGCAGCATTCCCAGCGTCTGATTAGCGCGGCGGCCCTCAAACGTATAGAGGACCAGCGTATAGAGCTTGCCGCGCGGAAAACTCTCGATCAAAAGGTCCTGACGGTCGGGCAGACGCGAAAAGCGCGTTTGCAACCTCAGCCAGTCGCGCACCTCAGCGGGCAATTCGCCCCTCGTGTCCTCCGACTGCAACAGGCCGCGCACTCCGTCGGCGAGGAAGGTCGAAAGCGGCATCTGCCCGCCGGAATAGGTGGGCAATAATGGCTCCTTAGCGGCACTGGGGCGGGCATCCAGCGTCATGTCGTGGATGCGCTCGAAGGCCAGCACCTCACCGGCGAAGAAGAAGGTGTCGCCGGGTCGCATGGACTGTCCGAACTGTTCCTCGATTTCCCCCAGATATTTGCCGCCGCGCCCGTGCAGGCGCCGCACCTTGAGCTTTCCGGCCTCGATAATGACGCCGATATTTTGCCTGTGGCGGCGGGCGATCTGGGGGGAGGCCGGTATCCACCCCTGTTCGGTTTCGCTCAGGCGGTGCCAGCGGTCGTAGTTTCTCAGCACATAACCGCCATCGACGACGAAGCGGAACAGGGTCTCGAACTGTTCATAGCTCAGGTCGCGATAGGACCACGCGGTGCGGACAATGGCATACAGGGCTTCGGGCGTCACCGGCGCGCTGCACGCCGCATTGAGGATGAATTGCGCCAGCACATCCTGCGCCCCCGGCTGCGGCACATCGCCGTCGAGTTTCCCCGCACGGATAGCGGCAATGGCCGCTTCGCATTCCAGCACTTCAAAGCGGTTGGCCGGGCACAGAAAGGCCTTCGACGGCACATCGACGCGGTGGTTTGAACGACCTATGCGTTGCAAGAGGCGGCTGACGCCCTTGGGGGCCCCGACCTGTATGACCAAATCGACATCGCCCCAGTCGATGCCCAGTTCGATGGCCGAGGTGGCGACCAGCGCCCTGAGCTTGCCCGCCGCCATCAGGCTGATGGTCTTCAGGCGCATCTCGCGCGTCAGCGAAGCGTGGTAGATGGCAATGGGCAGGGACTCTTCATTGGCCTCCCACAGGAACTGAAACAACAGTTCGGCCTGTGCGCGCGTATTGACGAAGACGATGGCGGTGCGCGCCTTTGCGATCTCGGACAGGATTTCCGGCACCGCGTATTGCGCCATGAAACCGTTATAGGGCGGCGCTTTGCGCGTCGGCAATATGGTGACCTCCGGGGCGGCCTCGGCCATGCCCAGGGTGCGGCTGTCGAGAGGGTCAACGGCGTTAGCCTCGCGCCCCAGCCAGTCGCAGAACCGCTCAGGCTCGGCCACCGTGGCCGACAGGCCGATGCGGCGAAAGCCGGGACTGAAGGCCTCAAGCTGCGCCAGCGCCAGCGCGATAAGGTCGCCGCGACGTGACGCCGCCACCTGATGGATTTCGTCGATAATGACGGCCTTCAGCGTGCCGAACATCTGTGCCGCTTCCGGATAGGAGAGCAGCAGCATCAGCGACTCCGGTGTCGTCAGCAGAATATGCGGCGGTTTGGCGCGCTGGCGTTGGCGGCGATATTGCGACGTATCCCCCGTGCGGCTTTCCACACGCACGGTAAGGCTGAGCGCCTCAATCATCGCCGTGACATTGCGTTCGATATCGTAATTTAACGCCTTCAGCGGCGAAATATACAGGGTATGCAAACCGTTTGGCCGCGTCTGCGTAATATCAATGAGTGACCCCAAAAACCCCGCCAGCGTCTTTCCGGTGCCGGTAGGCGCGGTCAGAAGCGTCGAGCGCCCTGCGGCAAAGCGCGCCGTCATCTCACGCTGATGCGGCAAAAGGGTCCAGCCTTGCGAGGTAAACCAGGACTGGAAGGCATCAGGTATCGTCATGGGACGCTTTTAACGTGAACGGTCATAAAAAGGCAGTTATGCCGCCTGTTACGTTCAGGATCGCGGGGGTGATCAGTGACCCACCCGCGTGACTGGATCGAAGTGCGGCCTGAAGGCGTATGGTGCCGGCCCGGTGACTTCTTTATCGACCCCATGCAGCCGGTCGAAAGCGCCGTTGTGACGCACGGCCACGCCGATCACGCGCGCGCCGGTCACCGGCATGTGTTTGCGACGCCGGAAACGCTCGCTATTATGCGCAGCCGCTATGGCGACAACCATTTCAGCGACGCCGAACACCCGCTGACCTATGGGCAAAGCGTTGACATCAACGGCGTGCGCCTCAGCCTGCACCCGGCGGGTCATATCCTAGGTTCGGCGCAGGCGCGGCTCGAATACGACGGAGCCACCATTGTCTTTTCCGGCGATTACAAGCGCCGGGCCGATCCGACCTGCGTGCCGTTTGAGCCGGTGCCGTGCGATGTCTTCGTCACCGAGGCAACCTTTGCCCTGCCGGTGTTTCGTCATCCGCCGCTGGAAGACGAGATTGCGCGCCTGTTGGCTTCGCTGCGGCAGTTTCCGGATCGCTGCCACCTCGTCGGGGCCTATGCTCTGGGCAAGTGTCAGCGCGTGATCTGCGCCCTGCGCGCGGCGGGCTATCTTGAGACCGTCTATCTGCACGGCGCCATGCAGCGATTGTGCGAGCTTTATCAATCGCTTGGGGTCGATCTGGGGGCATTGGAGCCGGTGACGGCGGAAAACGCCCGGACTCTGGCGGGGCGGATCGTCCTGTGCCCGCCTTCGGCGCTCAAGGACCGCTGGTCACGGCGACTGCCGGAGGTGCTGACGGCGGCGGCCTCCGGCTGGATGCGGATACGGGCGCGCGCCAAACAGAAGGGCGTTGAACTGCCTCTGGTGATTTCCGACCATGCCGACTGGGACGAACTGATCCAGACCCTGACCGATGTCGGCGCGCCGGAGGTGTGGGTGACGCACGGCCGCGACGACGCGCTGGTGCATCAGGCGACACAGATGGGGCTTAAGGCCCGAGCCCTGCACCTGATCGGTTACGAGGATGACGCAGAATGAAAGCATTTTCCCGTCTGCTGGAAAGCCTCTATTACGAGCCCTCGACGCTCGGCAAGACGCGGCTGCTGCTCGACTATCTGCGCACCACGCCCGATCCCGACCGCGGCTATGCGGTGGCGATCATCGCGGGAGACCTGTCCCTGCCCAATTTCCGGCGCGCAATGGTGCTGGAGCTGATCCGCGCCCGCGTCGATTCAACGCTTCTGGCCCTCAGCCACGACTATGTCGGCGAACTGTCGGAAACCGTCGCCCATCTGTGGCCCGCGCCGCAAGCCGAACAGAGCGACCTGCCGCGGCTGCATGAAGTGGTTGAGGCCTTGCGCCATACGCCCAAAGCGCAGTTGCCTGACTATGTGGCGGGGTTGCTCGATCGCATGACCTCGCCCGAACGCTGGGCCCTGCTCAAGATCGGGGCCGGGGCCCTGCGCATCGGCGTGTCGGCGCGCCTGCTTAAACAGGTACTGGCGAAATTCGGCGATCAGCCTGTCGAGCGCATCGAGAGCCTGTGGCACGGCATAGACCCACCCTATCTCCCCCTGTTTGACTGGCTGGAAGGGCGGGGGCCGGAACCGGTCGTCACCGAGCGCCTGACCTTTACGCCGGTCATGCTGGCCCATCCGCTGGAGGCCAGAGACCACGCCCTGATCATGCCCGACACCTATGCCGCCGAATGGAAGTATGACGGCATCCGCGTGCAGGTCGTGCATTCGGGTATCGGTCGTGCCCTGTTTACGCGGACAGGTGACGATATTTCCGGCTCATTTCCGGACGTTCTGGCGCATCTGAATTTTCATGCGGTGCTGGATGGCGAACTGCTGGTGCAGCGCGGCGAAAAGACGGGGACGTTCAACGATCTGCAACAGCGGCTGGGGCGCAAGGCCCCTTCGGCAAAATATATGGCCGACTATCCGGCGGCGATTGTCGCCTATGACGTGCTGTTTCTGGAGGGTGAGGATGTGCGCGCCTGCTCCTATGACCAGCGCCGCGCCCTGTTGCAGGCCGCGCTGGAGCGTCATCGGCCCGAAGGCATCCGTTTGTCGCCGCAACTGCCCTATGGCGATTTTGCCGAACTGGAGGCCTTGCGCGCCAGCGTCGATAACGCCTCGGTCATCGAGGGCCTGATGCTGAAACGCCGCGACAGCGCCTATGTCGCTGGTCGGCCGACCGGACCGTGGTACAAGTGGAAGATCAACCCCAAGCTGGTCGATGCGGTGCTGATGTACGCGCAGCGCGGATCGGGCAAGCGGTCGAGCTTCTATTCGGACTTTACCTTCGGCCTGTGGGCGGGCAATCAACTCCTGCCCGTCGGCAAGGCCTATTTCGGCTTTACCGACGCCGAGTTGAAAGACCTCGACAAATGGGTGCGCCACAACACGCTGAACAGTTTCGGGCCGGTGCGCGAGGTGAAAAAAGAACTGGTGTTCGAGGTGGCCTTCGATGCGGTCAATCCTTCCAAACGCCACAAGTCCGGCTACGCCCTGCGCTTTCCGCGCATCAACCGCATCCGTTGGGACAAGCATGCACAGGAGGCCGATAGGCTGGACGCGCTGGAGGCCCTCGTTGCGGTGAGATGAGTCTTGTCGAAAGTTTCATTTGATGAGACTGTCTGTTGCAAATCAGAGGGGGCAACATGGCCGGAATTGATCTTTACGCGCCGCGTCCGGCAAAGGCGCGCCGTACCTGGACGTGGGCGGCGATTGTGCTCACGATCGTCTTCATCATTCTGGGGCAGATCCCCGTCGTGATAGCGATGACGTGGTTGAAGATGCCTTTGGAGACGGGGATCGACTGGCGCGCCGACGCGCTGATGCTGGTGTTCTTTGCGCCGATAGCCCTGATCTTTTTCCTCTGGACCTTTGTGTTCGAGCGGCGAGGGATAGCCGCGCTCGGCTTCAACCGGGATGGTCTGAAACGCTATCTGAGGGGGCTGGTTATCGGCTTCGGCTTTGCCGCTGCGGCCATTGCCGGTATCTGGCTGGCCGGAGGCTATACCGTCGAAAGTCTCGGCGCGTGGGGCAAGCCCGGCCTGATGACCTTCGTTCCCATCGCCGCCGTGTTTATCGGCTTTATGGTGCAGGGCGCGACCGAAGAAGTCGCCATGCGGGGCTATCTGATGCAGGTCGTGGCGTCGCGTCACGGCATCTACTGGGGCATAGGCGTGAGTATGCTGGTCTTCTCGCTGCTGCACGCCGCCAATATCCCGCCGTCGAAGGAACTGCTGCTGGGTCTGACCAATATCGTTCTGGTGGGTATCTTTTTCAGCCTCTACGCCATTCAGGAACGCTCGCTTTGGGGCGTCTGTGCGTGGCATAGCGCATGGAATTTCCTGCTGGGGGCCGGGTTCGGCGTCGAAGTCAGCGGTCAAAACCTTGATGTCCTGCCGCTCGTCACCGATCTCAAATCGACAGGCGCTGCCTGGTGGATCACGGGTGGCAAGTTCGGCCCGGAAGGCAGCGTCATAACATCGCTCGTGCTGATCCTCGGTATCGTCTATCTGGTACGCAAGGGGGCCCTGAAGCCTCAGCCCTTCGCGGCCGAAATGGCTCAGACCGCCGCCTGATCTCAATCCAGAAGGATATCGCCCGACAGAGCCGAGGGACGCAGCTTCTCCCCGTTGTCGGCTGGCGCGTTGGTGATCTGAGCCAGATAGGCATGACGGTCCGCAGCAGTGAGCCAGTTGAAGGCGTGCGGATAGCTGGTGAACCGGCAAAGGGTTTCATTCGGAAAGCCGGGCAGGGGACTCGCTTCGTGCCAGCGATCGCATCTGTGTGGCGAAACCAGCGCCACATGGGCATAGCTGGCATGGCGCCCCCGCAGCGTTTGCCAACGTTTGGCCACCGTGGCAACGTGTTCCGCGCTGAAATGGCCTTCATAGCGCCGCACATCCACCAGACGGTGATAAAGCCACGGCTGTTCGACGCGCGAGAGAGACGTAAAAAACTGTTCGATAAGATCTTCTGCCGCCACCCGACCGATTGGACGCAGGATCATCACGCGCAAATCGCTGCGCGCCATGAAGATCAGCCGTTCCCTTTCCGTGGACTGCGCCATTCTATCCTCCGCCGGTTGGTATAACATGAAAATAGTTATCAAATCACAACCGATAGTGGCGTCACGCTCCGGTTATCGCCGGTGTCGGTGGCCCGCCGTGCGCGCAAACATCTGTGTATAAATGCCGCAGAGCGCTTTTTAGACCGCTCTCCCTTTTCGTATGGACTTAAGCCTGCCAAAATGGCGTGCTTCGCTGCCCACGATTCGTGAACGCGCAACTACAGGATTTTTGAGGTCATGGTGGAAGACAACGAACGCGGCACCTACACGCCGCCGACCGAGGATCATCTGAGCTACGACAATCGTCGGCCCGCACCCAAGCGGGATCAGACCCCGATCACCCTGATCGCGTCGTTTATCGTGCTGGTCGTTCTACTGCTGGCGGTCGTGCTGTTCTATAATTCGGGCCTCAATACCCGCAAGGTGACCGATGTGGGCGACCCGCTCACGGCCTATAAGGATGGCAATATCGAAGAGGCCAAGCCGCTGAGCGACGAAGATCTGCTCGACCCGGCGGTCAATCAGGAGGCTCATGCCTCTGCCACTGCGCCGGTCTTCGCCAATGATACCGAGGCCCCGCAGGCGCGTGACGCGGCCTCTGCGGTGGCACCGTCGCCGGCCACCGCCAACGAAAACCTGCTGCCGCCTGCCCAGACCAGTCAGGTCACCGCCCCGCCGGCCGCACAGCCAGCCCCGGTGGCCAAGCCAACGCAACCGGCACCCGTGGCCGCGAAGCCCGCCGAACCGGTCAAGACCGCCGAGGCCAAGCCTGAACCGAAGCCCGCTGCGACCGCTTCCGGCGGCGCATCGGTGCAGATCGGCGCCTTCTCGTCGCAGGCCATTGCCGACCGTGAATTTTCCGCGCTCGCCTCCTCCTACGGCCTGTTCGTCGGCGGGACGCGCAAGGTGGTCGAAAAGGTCGATCGCGACGGATCGACTTTTTACAGAACCTCCTTTAGCGGCTTTGCCTCCAAGGATAAGGCGCAGCAGTTCTGCAATGCGCTGAAATCGGCTGGCAAGACCTGTTTCGTGAAGTAAGAGTCCGGTAAAACATGCTGAATATCAAACAGAAAGCCAAGGTTTCCGCCGCCATTTATGGCTGCGCCGGGCTTGAGCTGACCGCCGCTGAACAGGCATTTTTTGCCGCCAAAAAGCCGCTGGGCTTCATCCTGTTCAAGCGCAATATCGACCAGCCGGAGCAGGTCCGCGCCCTGATCAATGCGCTGAAAGCCGCCGCCGGGCACCCCGACGTGCTGATCCTTGTGGATCAGGAAGGCGGCCGCGTGCAGCGTTTCAAAGCCCCGCACTGGCCGTCCTATCCACCCGCCGCCGCTTATGAGGCCGTGGCCAATTCGCCGTTCGAGCAGCGCGAGTATGTGCGCCTTGGCGCGCAACTGATGGCGCACGATCTGCGCGCGCTGGGCGTCAATGTCGATTGTGCGCCAGTGCTGGATGTGCCGCAGGCCGGTACCCACGATGTGGTCGGTGACCGCGCCTACGGTCTGACCGCCGAAACCGTCGCCGTCATGGGGCGTGCCGCCGCCGAGGGCTTACTGTCGGGTGGCGTCCTGCCGGTTATCAAGCACGCCCCCGGTCATGGCCGCGCTCAGGTCGATTCGCATCATGAGTTGCCGGTCGTAAAGGCGCGCCGTGAGGAACTGGACAAGGTTGATTTCCTGCCCTTTGCCGTCAATGCCGATATGCCTTTGGCCATGACAGCGCACGTCGTTTACACGGCGCTCGACCGTCGCAACCCGGCCACCACCTCCAAAAAGGTGATCAGGCTGATCCGCGAAGATATCGGCTTCGACGGCCTGCTGCTCAGCGACGACATCTGTATGGGTGCGCTCAACGGGCTGGTCGCGGCCCGTGCCCGCGCGGCATTGCGCGCCGGGTGCGACATCGTCCTGCATTGCAGCGGCGACCTTGAGGAAATGAAGGCTGTGTCGGTCTTTGTGCCGGTGATAAGGGGCAAGGTTCAGGTGCGTCTGGACCGCGCTCTGGCGCGCCTGAAGCACAAGGTCGAGCCGCTGAACGTCGAAGAGGCGCGTGGTCGCCTTCAGGTGTTGCTGCACCGTCCGGTCACCGTGCGCGAAGAGTACGAGGATTTCGTCGATCCGACCGCCTATCAGGAGGTTTACTAAGCCGTGAACGGGCGCGGGGGCGCTTTGCCGGGGCTTGAAAACGAGGTGTTTCAGCACCGCCTCGATTTCACCGCCGATGCCGCGCCCGCGCCGGAGATCGAGGCCGACGACGCCCTTCTGCTCGATCTCGATGGCTACGAAGGCCCTCTGCACGTGCTGCTGGAACTGGCGCGACAGCAGAAGGTTGATCTTCTGAAAATCTCGATCACGCGGCTGGCCGAGCAGTATCTGGCCTTTATCCAGCAGGCACGACGTCTGCGTTTTTCGCTGGCCGCCGACTATCTGGTGATGGCCTCGTGGCTGGCCTATCTCAAATCGCGTCTGCTGCTGCCGGTGCCGGAGCGTAAGAAAAGCGATGAGCCGGAACCGGAAGAACTGGCGGCAGCGCTGGCCTTTCGTCTCAAAAAGCTGGAGGCCATCCGCAAGGCGGTGGACGCCATCACCTCGCGCCCTCAGCTCAAACGCGACGTGTTTGCGCGCGGTGATCCGCAGGCCACGGTCATCCTGGCATCGTCGCGGCTGGATGTGTCGCTGTTCGACCTGATGGGGGCCTACGTCACCCAGAGGCAGCGCGAAATCGCCCGCCATTACGACCCAACCATGCGCGTAGAGGCCTTCCCGCTGGAGGATGCCCGCGACCATCTGCGCGATGTGCTGCCGCAGTTATCGGACTGGACGCCGCTCGATGAGATCGCGCCGCAGCCGGTGGGCGAGGGCGGTCCGCGCCGTGCCTCCTACGTCGCCTCGACCCTGTCGGCCGGGCTGGAACTGACGAAAGAAGGCCTGATGCAGGTGCAGCAACTGGGCACGTTCGACACGCTTTACCTTCGCCGCCGCCCGCCGCTGATGGAGGGACGATGACCCCCGACCTGACTGCCAAACTCGATATCGAACGCGCCATTGAGGCGCTGTTGTTTGCCGCCGCCGCCCCTTTGTCGGCGGCCGATCTGGCGCGCCGGCTGCCGGAGGGGGCGGATGTGGGCAAGGCTTTGGCGGCGCTCAAAAGCCGTTACGCTGACCGGGGCGTTACCCTAGACGTCGTGGCTGACAAATGGCAGTTTCGCACCGCGCCCGATCTCGGCTACCTGATGGTCGAAGAACGCGAAGACCCGCGCCGTCTGTCGAAGGCGGCTTTGGAGACTCTGGCTATCATCGCTTACCACCAGCCGGTCACGCGGGCGGAGATCGAGACGATTCGCGGCGTCGGCCTGTCGCGCGGCACTCTGGATGTGCTGCATGAGATGAACCTGATCCGCCTGCGTGGCCGCCGGCGTTCACCGGGCCGTCCGGTCACCTATGGCACGACCGAGCATTTTCTCGAGGTGTTTTCCCTGCCCAGCCTGCACGATCTGCCCGGCGCGGCGGATATGCGCGCGGCGGGTCTGCTCGATCTCAATGTCCCGGCTGATTTTGTCATCCCCGAACCTGGCGGCGCGCGTGAGGTCGAAGACCCCATCGGCCTTGAGGAGATGGAACAGGTCGAATTTGCACAGGATTTCTTCGAAAGCGCCGAGGGCGAAGCGCATTAGGGTCCAAACCCAATCAGGATTTGCGGCGTGATATGAGCGCAGATCGTTCCGTTTCAGGAGGCAAATCACAGGAAGGGTGACCCCTTTCAAGATTTTGCGACGCCAAACGGGGCGATCTGCGCCATACCCCTTCGGGGCGCGGTGACTTTTGCGCCCGGAGGCGTCGGTTGTCGGTTGTGGAGGTCACTCCACGGCGCGCCAATCTCCTGTCCGGACACAAAAGTCACGTCGCGTAACGTCCGAAACCTGATTGGGTTTGGACCCTAGTCCAGCAAAAAGGGCTTATTTTCGCTTTGATGTACGCCGACAATACGCCTATAAGAGAGTAATACTTGTATCCCGAAGATGCGCCGTCGAAAGACAGCGCCGCGCGTATGGAGATCTGACATGGGTAGCATGAGCATCTGGCACTGGGCCATCGTCGCGGTTGTCGCGCTGCTGCTGTTCGGCGGCCGTGGCAAGCTGTCGGGCCTGATGGGCGATGCCGCCAAGGGCATCAAGGCGTTCAAGGACGGCCTCAAGGACGAAGACGTCAAGAAGGACGAGCCGAAGGCCGACACGGCCAAGACCGTCACCGATAAAGACGCGGCCTGAGCCTTTTTCGCTGGTTTCTGCGTGACCGCCTCTCATTGAAAAGGGGCGGTTGCTTTTTCATGTTCTGACCCTAAGGCGTAATTTGAATGCTGCCCGGTATTGGGGGCTCTGAGCTCATAGTCATTGCGGTGGTCGCCCTGATCGTGGTGGGGCCCAAGGATTTGCCGAAGCTGTTGCGGCAACTGGGCCGCTTTACGGCCAAGATGCGCTCCATGGCCGACGAATTTCGCACCTCCTTCGACGACATGGCGCGGCAGTCGGAACTCGACGATCTGCGCAAGGAGGTTGAGGCCCTGCGCTCCGGCAATGTGACCACGCCCGTCATCGACGACATCCGCGAAGACATGCGCCGCATTGAGGGCGAGATCAACGAGACGATCCCGCCCAAGGGGCATTATTACAGCAGCAGCACCGATGTGCCGTCGCCGGATGCTTACGATCATAACCCTTATCAGGCCCCAACGCCGGCGGATTTTGGCAAGCCCGCGCACATCGACGAACCCGAAGTGCCCAATCCCGCGCCTGACCTGACCACGGCGGAGCCAGCAGCAAAGCCGCGCCGATCGCGCGCGAAGAAAGCCGTCGAAGCCTCTGAAAACGCACCGGTTATTGCCGAGACAGACGAACCTGCGGCCAAGCCCAGGCGCAGCCGCGCCAAGAAGACGACTGAGACTCTCCCGTCATGAACGATCTGGTGACCAAAGACGACCTCCACCCGGACGAGGCCGAAATCGAGGCGTCGCGCGCGCCGCTGATGGACCACCTGATCGAGCTTCGCTCGCGCCTGATCTGGATGGTCGTGGCCTTTGTGGCGGCCTTTCTGCTGTGCTTTGGCTTTGCCGAGCCCATCTACATCTTCCTGACCCATCCCTATGAGATGGCCAACCGCATGTTCGAGGCGTCGCGCGCCCACGGTGGGCATGGGGCCGGGCCGTTCGATCTGATCGAGATTATTCTGGGCCTCAAAGAGGTGCCGCAGGCCAAGAACAGCGTGGCGCTGATCACCACGGCGCCGCTGGAATTTCTGTTCACCAAGATGAAGATGGCGGGCTTTGGCGCGGTGATCCTCAGCTTTCCGGTGATCGCCTGGCACCTCTATCGCTTCGTGGCCCCCGGCCTCTATAAGCGCGAGCGCATGGCCTTTCTGCCGTTCCTGATCGCCGCGCCTGTGCTGTTCGTTCTGGGGGCGCTGCTCGTCTATTTCATCATCCTGCCGATGGTGCTGTGGTTCTCCTTAAGCCAGCAAATTCTGGGGGCAGGGGCCGTGACGGTGCAACTGATGCCCAAGGTGTCGGAATATCTGTCGCTGGTCACCACCCTGATGCTGGCCTTCGGCGCGTGTTTTCAGTTGCCGATCATTCTGACGCTTCTGGGCCTGACGGGGATTGTGACGTCCAAAATGCTGTCGTCCGGCCGCCGCTACGCCATTCTGGGGATCGTGGTCGTCGCCGCCGTGGTCACGCCGCCGGACCCCATCTCTCAGATGATGCTCGCCATCCCGATCGTGCTCTTGTACGAAATCTCGATCCTGTGCGTGCGGGTGATCGAATGGCGGCGTAAAGAGCCGTCGATCGTAAGCTAACCCATCCCCCTTCCGTCTTTCTCGTCAATGAAGCATTGACGAGAAATCCACCTTCCCCGTAAACGGGGAAGGATTTTTCCTCCCTCCCGGCGCAGCGGGGAAGGGGGACCGCGAAGAGGTGGGTGGGGCGACCTGTCCATCGAGACCTTGAGGACACTTCCATGCACGATATCAAAGCCTTACGCGAAACACCTGAAGCCTATGTCAAGGGCTGGTCATCGCGGGGCCGCGAGTCGGCACAAGCGGATGTTGATGCGCTGCTCGCTCTGGATAAGGCCTTGCGCGCCGCCAAGACGGCGTTCGAGACCAATCAGGCGCAGTTGAAGAAGCTGTCCGGCGAAATCGGCAAGGCCAAGGCGGAAAAGGACGAGGCGCGGGCTGCGGAACTGATGACCGAGGTCGAGGGCCTGAAAGGCGCGATTGCCGAGGCACAGGAAACCGAGCGTCAGACCGAAGAGGATCTGCGCACCCTGCTGGCCTCACTGCCCAATATTCCGTTTGACGACGTGCCGCTGGGTGAAGACGAGGCGGGCAATGTCGAAATCCGCAAACACGGCGCGCCGAATATCCTCAGCTTCCCGGCCAAGGATCACGCCGATCTGGGTGAAGCGCTCAAAGGGCCAACTGGCCCATTGATGGACTTCGAAGCGGCGGCCAAAATGTCCGGCTCACGCTTTGTGGTGCTCAAGGGGCAACTGGCGCGGCTTGAGCGCGCCATCGGTCAGTGGATGCTCGACACCCAGACCAGCGAGCACGGCTATACCGAGGTCAATCCGCCGGTTCTGGTGAAGGATCATGCGCTGTTTGGCACGGGCCAATTGCCCAAATTTGAAGAAGATTTGTTTAAGACTGAAAGCCTTGATCATTCTGCATACGCCGAGGCGTATCGTAATTTAGCTAACGCGGATCAGCAATTTCAATCTTTGTATGAAAATCGCACGCAGCAACTCGTGAATCACGAAGAAGAGGCTAATTTTCAATCTGCTATGCATGAATTGTTCAGTGCAAGACAGCATTTTTCAAATATAAATATCAACAATGGCCACTACCTCATCCCCACCGCCGAAGTGTCCCTGACCAACCTTGTCCGCGAAGCCATCACGGCGGAAGAGGAACTGCCGTTGCGTCTGACGGCCCTGACCAACTGCTTCCGTGCCGAAGCCGGTTCGGCGGGCCGCGACACCAAGGGCATGATCCGTCAGCATCAGTTCCAGAAGGTCGAACTGGTCTCGATCACCACGCCGGAACAGTCAACGGCGGAGCACGAGCGCATGACCGAATGTGCCGAAGCCATCCTCAAAAAGCTCGACCTCAGCTTCCGCACCATGCTGCTGTGCACCGGCGATATGGGCTTTGGTGCGCGCAAGACCTATGACCTTGAGGTGTGGTTGCCGTCGCAGAACACCTACCGCGAAATCTCGTCCTGCTCCAACTGCGGGGATTTTCAGGCCCGCCGTATGGACGCCCGCACGCGCAAGGCCGGCGAAAAGGGCACGCGCTTCCTGCATACGCTGAATGGCTCAGGGCTCGCGGTCGGCCGCACCCTGGTGGCCATCATGGAAAACTATCAGGACGAGGGCGGTCGCATCGCTGTTCCGAGCGTGCTGCAACCCTATATGGGCGGGCTGACTCACATCGGGTGAGCCCCACAGGGTAAACGCGCCTGTGGATAGATTTTTTATAAAAACAGTGGCATAATTTCACTCTGTTTTCGAGTGAGTGCCATGCAGACCCATCCGTCGTTGATTGAACGTGCGGTCGGTGCCACGCTATGCGCCTTTACGCGCCGGGACCTGCCGCCTGAAGAAGCCGAGCTTGAACTGGTGGAAATCATCGCCAGCCAGATTGACGGCAAGACCGACTATGCCATGGCCGTCATCGGCTATTATGTGCGTCAGATGCTCAAGGCGCTGGCGGCAAAACAAATGGCGCTGGCCGATGCGTTTGATGCCGTGGTTGATGCGGCGGCCTGCGCTGCCTCCGGCCATATGCAGGCGGCGCTCAAACTGTCAGAGCCGGTGTCCCGCTTAAGGCATTGACCCATCATCTGATTAAACGGTGTGCGTGACCCGGCACGCGCCCTTAGTGCCTACGCATTATTTCCCATAACATATATTATGCGTATTTTACGTGTAGCGCGGTGGACTCTATTTTGAAGTGCGAATGATCAACCAAATCAGTCGCCTCTTCAAAAGCGAGATATAACATTGGGCCATCATTACCGCCACATCGACATGGCTGAGCGTCGC
>NZ_JAQQKW010000017.1 GCF_028550395.1 Asticcacaulis currens
ACAGACTCGGCGATTTGTTACTCTCAACAAAACGGGGGCGATCATGCCCCCGTGTCGTCAAAACCCTGCCCAGAAAATACGACCAGAGAACTGTATCGGCCCTTAAGTGAACTGCATTACTCCGACCTGGGCGGCTTTTTTCATATGAGTATGTGTGGGTGTGACTTCAAAATCACGTCGGTGGTTTTCACGCCACGTATCGCGGCTATTACGCAAAGTGAACCCGATTAAGGCGAAAGGGCCGCAATTTAGACCTTAGAGGCTCTTTATAAAGACAGCGACGATTCCCATATCGCGATCACGGCCAGATTATTAGGCTGAACTTACGATATCATAACCTTGGTATGGTAGCCTTGAAGGGCTGCTGACAGAATTTGATCCTAAGACGGCTAAAAAAGCCCTTACAGGATAGCGGAGCTGAACGATGAGCGGGCCGAAGGGCTTATTGACGGGACTTTTCAAACCTTCCTCCGGGAAGGCATCGAAGTCGCGCGCCCTGATGATCGTTCCGGACAAAATCGGTAAGGCCCGCGGCAAGACGCGCCGCAAAAGCCCGGTCCGCAGCGGGGCCAGCCGGCTGTGGCGCGGTGTTCTGGTCGGGCTTGGCTTTCTGGTCGTCGTTCTGGGGATTATCATTGCGCCCTTGCCGGGGCCGATGGGCCTGCCGATTTCCATAGCCGGGCTGGTGATTGTTCTTCGCAATTCGTACTGGGCCAAGCGGCAGTTTATCCGTAGCCTGCGGCGTCACCCCAAATGGCTGACGCCGGTGCGTCGCCTGTTGCGTCCGCGCGCTAAGTTTTTGTCGATCATCTGGCATCAGATGCTGCGTACGGAAAAGCTGGTCCTGTCAAAGGCCAAGGATCGCGTCCTCGGGCCGGTGCGTCGCCGCTTCCTGCGCAAGGCCCGTCGCCACAGTTTCCGGACCCGCTCCGCCAGCTAATGCCTCCAAAGAAACCTCCCGATCGGTGATCCGGGAGGTTTTTTTATGCCTATTTCTTTGGCGGGCAACCGGTCTGAGCGCAGACCCCCTTGGCGTCCCACCAGATGAGCCTGACGGTCATCTGACCCGGCTCGACGCGCGGATCGGTTATGTGCGACAGGACCTGTCCATCGTGCGGGGCAAGGACCCGGCCGGTTTCACGCCCCAGTCCGTCATGCACTGTCGCCAGCAGGTCGCCCGCCTTCACCGTGTCCCCCAGCCTGACCTTCAGATAGGCGTAACCGCCGCGCGGAGAGGTGACATCGAGCGTGGTATTGCCGACGAAGCCGGTTTTCAGCGCTTCGGTTTTGCCGGGGATCATGGTGTGGGCGCGCATCAGATTGCGCAGCCCCTTGACCCCGCGCTCGATCATGGCCGTGTCGAAGGTTTCCGCCCCGCCCAGTTCCAGAGTAATGGCGCTGAAACCGTGGGCATTGAGCATGTTTTCCACCGCGCCATCGACGCCGGGGTCCATATTGATCACGTCGGCCCCGATCAGGTCGGCCATGGCCCGTGCGCCCGCCGTTTCGGCAAAGATATACATGGGGTAGGTCGAGCCTTGCGACTGTGTGTGCAGATCGACGGCCAGATCGGCATTGCCGATAAACAGCTTCGACCACAGGCGGCTGGCATAGAGGTCAGACGGGCTGCCGTGCGGATTGCCGGGCATCAGGCGGTTGAGATTGGCCCCGCCTGTGCCTCCGGTCGAGCTAAAGGCGCGCGTCGAATGCAGCAGACCCGGCGAGTTGAGCCCCGGAATGGCCACAATACTGCCCGACAGGGTGGCTGGATCGGTCTCGGCCACCAGCCGGTCGATAACCGCCAGACCGTTCAGTTCGTCACCGTGTATGCCCGCCGTCAGCAACAGCCGGGCGCCGGGTTTGGCCCCTTTGATAACGATAACCGGCACGTACCAGCCCTGACCGATGGCCTGATCCGAAACACGGAACCACAGCCGGGTGATCTGACCGGCAGGCAGGTCGGCAATATCGAGCTGATCAATCACCGGCGCGCCGTCCACCCGGTCGCCCGTATAGGTGGTCGCCGCCTGAACGGGCAGGGTAGCGACGCTCAGGGCCAGCAGCGAAGTGAGGGCAAGCGGGATCAGACGTTTCATGACAGGGCTCCGGTAACAGAGCACACTAGACCGGCCTGCGCCCAAATGACAAGCGCCCGGTCATGACGGATCAGACCGGGCGCGTGACAGGCGGGAATGAAGCCCAGATGGCCTTGACGATCCCTTCGACCATCTTCTTCGCATCGGCAAACACCTCCTTCACAAAACGATTCACAGGATCGTTTTGTGAACTCGACCCCCGCCGATGCGAAATGATCAGAGGGCTTTGACGATCCCTTCGACCATCTTCTTCGCATCGGCAAACAGCATCATCGTATTGTCGCGGAAGAAGAGTTCGTTTTCGACCCCGGCATAGCCTGACGACATGCCGCGTTTGACGAACAAAACGGTCTGGGCCTTTTCGACGTCGAGGATGGGCATACCAAAAATGGCCGAGGTCGGGTCGGTCTTGGCCGCCGGGTTGGTCACGTCATTGGCCCCGATGACAAAGGCGACGTCCGCTGTGGCAAACTCGCTGTTGATGTCCTCCAGCTCGAACACCTCATCATAGGGCACGTTGGCTTCGGCCAGCAGCACGTTCATATGCCCCGGCATACGGCCCGCCACAGGGTGGATGGCGTATTTGACTTCGACGCCTTCCTCTTTCAGCTTGTCGGCCATTTCACGAAGGGCGTGCTGGGCCTGAGCCACTGCCATGCCGTAGCCCGGTACGATGATGACCTTCGAGGCATTCTTCATGATGAAGGCGGCGTCATCGGCGGAGCCCTGCTTGACCGGGCGCGTCTCTACCTTGCCACCGCCGGCGGCCGCTGAGGTATCGGCGCCGAACCCGCCCAGAATGACCGAGACGAAGGAGCGGTTCATGCCCTTACACATGATGTAGCTGAGGATGGCCCCGGAGGAGCCGACCAGTGCGCCGGTAATGATCAGGGCGATGTTTTCCAGCGTGAAGCCCAGGGCAGCCGCGGCCCAGCCCGAATAGGAGTTGAGCATCGAGACGACGACCGGCATGTCCGCCCCGCCGATAGGGATGATCAGGGTCACGCCCAGCACCAGAGCCAAGGCGAAGATCAGCCAGAAGGCCCACTGCGCCTGACCTGCCGTGGCGATCAGCACGCCGATCAGCGCGAAGAGGGCCAGACCCAGACCGATATTGATGGCATGGCGCGCCGGCAGGATGATGGGCGCACCGGACATGTTGCCGTTCAGCTTGGCAAAGGCGATGACCGAACCGGTAAAGGTAATGGCCCCGATCGCGACGCCCAGGCTCAGCTCGATGATCGATTGCGTCTTGATGCCAAGGCCGGAGTCGATATGGAAGGCGTCCGGCGCATAGAGGGCCCCCACGGCCACCAGACAGGCGGCCAGACCGACCAGCGAGTGGAAGGCCGCCACAAGCTGCGGCATGGAGGTCATCGAGACCTTTCGGGCGATGGTCGCCCCGGCAAAGCCGCCCACGGCGACACCGCCCAAAATCAGGGCGATGGTGATCAGATCAATCTCATTATCGATAAACAGGCCCAGAAGGGTCACCCCGACGGCCACGGCCATGCCGACCATGCCGTAGAGATTGCCCTGACGCGAGGTTTCCGGCGACGACAGGCCGCGCAGGGCCAGAATAAACAGCACACCTGAAACGAGGTAGGCGAGGGCAGAAAAGTCAGCGAAAGACATCAGTGCGCCCCTTCGTTTTTAGCCTGAGCGGGACGCTCTTTTTTCTTGTACATGGCCAGCATCCGGCGCGTGACCATGAAACCGCCGAAGATATTGACCGCCGCCAGCGCGCTGGCGAGAGCGCCGGAGCCCTTGGCAAACCAGGTGCCTGCGCCGAAACCGGAGGCCGCTGCGGCGATCAGAGCGCCGACGATGATGACCGAGGAGATAGCATTGGTGACCGCCATCAGCGGCGTGTGCAGGGCCGGGGTCACCGACCAGACGACGTAATAACCGACAAAGACCGCCAGCACGAAGATGGCGAAATGGAAGACGGTGGGATTGATGTGTTCCACGGTGTCCTCTTTAATTTTTCAGATTGGGGTGCACTACGGCACCGTTTTGCGTGACCAGAGCGGCCTTGAGGATTTCATCCTCAAAATCCGGGCTCAGCGCGCCGTCCTTGATCAGCAGCCCCACAAAGGCCTGAAGATTTTTGGCATAAAGCGCCGAGGCGTCATTGGCGATGGCCGCCGTGATATTGGTCGGGCCGTAGATCCTGACGCCATTCGTTTCGACCACGCTGTCCGGCACACAGCCTTCGACATTGCCGCCCTGCGGGGCGGCGATATCGACCAGCACCGAACCGGCCTTCATCGAGGCGACCTGCGCCGCCGTGACCAGTCGGGGGGCCGGGCGGCCGGGGATCAGGGCCGTGGTGATGACGATATCCTGCTTGCCGATATGGCCGCTGATCAGTTCGGCCTGCTTGGCCTTGTAGGCATCAGACATTTCCTTGGCATAGCCGCCCGCGGTCTGGGCGTTTTTGAACTCTTCGTCCTCGACCGCGATAAACTTGGCCCCCAGCGATTCGACCTGTTCCTTGGTGGCCGGGCGCACATCGGTGGCGGAGACGACCGCCCCCAGTCGCCGCGCCGTGGCGATGGCCTGAAGCCCGGCCACGCCGACCCCCATCACGAATACCTTGGCCGGGGCGACGGTGCCCGCCGCTGTCATCATCATCGGAAAGGCCTTGCCGTACAGGTGTGCGGCTTCAATGACCGCGCGATAACCGGCCAGATTGGCCTGCGACGACAGGGCGTCCATCACCTGCGCGCGGGTGATGCGCGGGACGAACTCCATGGCGTAGGCGCTCGCACCGGCCTCGGCCAGCGCTTTCAGCGCGTCTTTTTCGCGATAGGCGTCGAGCAGGGCGACGACGGTCGCGCCTTTTTTCAGCGTCTTTGCCTCAGCCGGGGATGGGCCGCGCACCTTGAGCAGGATGTCTGCCGACGACCATACGGCTTTGGTGTCCGCAATCTCTGCGCCCGCGGCGGTGAACGCTTCGTCAGTAAAGGCCGCGCTAAGGCCCGCGCCGGTTTCCACAACAACGCGCTGGCCGCTGGCGATCCATTTTTTCACCGTGTCCGGTGTCGCGGCCACCCGCGTTTCGCCGGTCAGGCTTTCCTTTGGTATTCCGATGACAAGAACCAAGTGTCTCTCCCCGGATTTGTCTGATTACATCAGAAAAATCCTCACAATTGCAACGATTTACGCCACTTTATTCTTCTTATACTTTGGCCTTACGGCCTCACCGGGTTTTAGTAAAGACAGTTTTAGAGGCTCAAGCGTTGAGCCAGGCTGACCTCCGGCAGATGTCAACCTATCACGGTTCAGCGGATTTACGGTCTTCAACTTCCTGTGGGGCGCGTGGGGATATGACGAGGCTGACCATGACGAAACTGAGGACCAGCAGCAGCGCCCACGCCCCCATCTTGTGCAGGCTGACCATGTGCCAGACGTCCTGATCCGGATAGACCCAGGTGCGAGTCGCCGTGCCGATGTTTTCCGCCACCCACAGGAAGAAGGCCGTCAGGGCATTGGCGAGGATGAAGGGCATCCGGCGATCCTTTTGGTCAACGCGGAAGACGATCCAGCTTCGCCACCATAGCCCGCCGATGGCGGCGAACAGCAGATAGCGAAAATCCCACATGTAGTGATGGGTGAAGAAGTTGAGATAGATCAGCGCCGCCAGCAAATAGGTAGCCCATAAGGGCGGATAGTGGGTGTATCTCAGGTCCATCACCCGACTGGCGCGGGCGATGAAGGAACCGACGCAGGCATACATGAAACCGGTAAATAACGGCACACCCGCGATGCGGATGACGGCTTCGTCCGGATAGGCCCACGAGCCCATATGCGTTTTGAAAATCTCCATCACCGTGCCGACGACGTGATAGAGGAAGATGACCCGCGCCTCCTCGAAGGTTTCCAGCCGCAGGACCAGCATCAGGATTTGCAGGATGACCGCCGCGACGAACAGGAAGTCGTAACGCAGCAGCGGGGCCTTATCCGGCCAGAACAGGTGCGTGACGATCAAAAGCCCCAGCATGGCCGCCCCGAACAGGCATGACCACGCCATCTTCAGACCGAACAGGATAAATTCGGCCAGAGCTGGCGGTAAATGACCCAGCGTGCGGTGGATGACCCGGCGCGCCGGTTGCAAAAAAGGCCCCAGCGGGTGGGGCCTTTGGCTTTGGTCTGTCGGCGGGGTCAGTGGGCGTCCGGCTTCTTTTTGAGCACCAGGAAGCCGATCACGGCTACCACGGCGGCCACGAAGCCGGCGATGAAGAAGCCTGCCCCCTTGACGGCGAACAGGAGCACGAAGAACAGGATGCCGACGGCGATGATCAGGCTGCCCCACTTGGTCAGACCCATGAACAGGTCGTAGGTTTCCGACTGTTCGTGGATATTCATCTCGCCCTTGTGGTAGTCGCCCGATTGATGTCCGGCCATTGGATTCGTGTCCCTGAGAAGTCTGTCGTTCGTACTTTTCTACAAAAGCGCGGCTTTGCGGTCAACGGCTGATGGACGCGGGCGCTGAAATCGCTTAAAACAGTTGCAAGTGAAATTATAAAAAAGGGCTCCGGATCAATCCGGGCAGGGATGAACGACAGGCGGGTGGGAGAGCCACACGCATGATTTTCGCCAGACTATGATTTTTGCCAGACTCTGGGCGGCGCTGAAGCCCGGCAACACCAATGACGGATCGACGGTGCGTCTCAAGCATACGCCGCTGGAGGACGCCTATGCCTTCGCCATCGGCTGTTCGATGATCGTGCTGGGGATTGTGCTCCTGAAGACCGTGGGGCTGGTGACCGGCGGGGTGGCCGGGATTGCGCTGCTGGTCTCCTATCTGATCCCGCTGCCGGTCGGCGTGCTGTTCATGCTGATCAATGTGCCCTTTTTCATCTTTGCCTATCTGGGCATGGGCCGGGTCTTCATGATCAAGACCATTATAGTCTCTCTGGCCATTATGGGGCTGGCCGTGCTGATGCCGACGGCCGTGCATATCGACTATGTGCAGCCCCTGTTTGCCGCCGTCTTCGGCGGGACGATCATCGGCATGGGGATATTGTCGCTGGCGCGGCACGGGGCCGGGGCCGGGGGGACTGGCGTTCTCTGCCTCTATCTGCAGAAAAAGCGCGGCATCAATGCCGGTCAGACGCAACTGATCATCGACCTGATCATTATGGCGGCCTCGATGTTTGTCATACCGGGGGAGCGGCTATTGTACTCGGTCGTGTCGGCGGCGGCCATGAGTCTGGTCATGATGAGCTGGCACCGCCCGGAGCGCTATATCGGGCGGTGAAGATTACACGAGCGCCTCGAACTGGTCGATCAGGCCTTTCAGCCGCTGACAGCCCATCTCCCAGAAAGCCTTTTCGCGCGGATTGAGGCCGAACGGAGCTAGCGCCTCGACATAGGTCTTCGTCCCGCCCGCCGACAGGAGCTGCGCGTAGAGCGGGGTGAAGGCTTCGGGGTTTTCGCGGCGCTTTTCCATCAGGGCCGACACCAGCAGGTCACCGAAGGCATAGGCATAGACGTAGAAGGGCGCGTGGACGAAGTGGCTGATATAAGCCCACCAGTATTCATAACCGTCGTTCAGCTTCATCGCTGGCCCCAGTGACTCGCCCATCACCTCAAGCCACAGGGCGTTCAGCCGATCGAGCGGCACCTCGCCCTCAAGACGTTCAGCATGGAAGCGTTCTTCGAAGCGGTGGAAGGCGATCTGCCGCACCACGCTGTTGAGGCCATCCTCGATCTTGCCGGCCAGAAGCGCCTTCTTGTCTTCGGGCGATGCGTCGGCGACCAGATATTCGAACACCAGCCCTTCTGCAAAGATCGACGCGGTTTCGGCCAAAGTCAGCGGCGTGTCGGCCAGAATCGACCCCAGCGGCGCGGCCAGAGTCTGATGCACCGCATGGCCCAGTTCGTGGGCCAAGGTCAGCATTTCGCGCCGCTCCCCCGTGAAGTTGAGCATCACATAGGGGTGGTGGCTGGACGACACGGGGTGGGCATAGGCCCCCGACGACTTGCCCTCGCGCGGCTGGGCGTCGATCCACGGCTTTTCAAAAAAGACGGCAGCGCGTTCGGCAAAGTCCGGCCCCAGACGGGCGAAGGAATCGAGCACAATACGTCTGGCTTCATCCCAGCTATACAGCTTCGGGGCGGCGCTGGTCAGGGGGGCATTGCGGTCCCAGAAATTCAATACCGTCTTGCCCATGACCTTCGCCTTCAGCGCATAGTAGCGGTGCGACAGGGCGGCGTAGGATTCGCTCACCGCTTCGGCCATGGCATCGACGGCATCACCATCGACCTCATTGGCCAGATGGCGCGAGGCGGCGGGTGTAGCGAACTTGCGCCAGCGGTCTTCGACCTGCTTTTCAAAGGCCAGCGTATTGAGCGCCAGAGCCAGCACCGGCGCATTGTCCTTCAAGGCCACAGACAGGCCTTCGGCAGCGGCCTTGCGCACAGCCTCGTCAGGCGAGGACAGCCGCGTCAGGGCGTCATTGAGCGTTAGGATTTCGGGCTTCGACTTCGGGCCGATTCTGACGCGCAAACGGGTCAGGGTCTCATCGAACAGGCGCACCCACGAGGCGGCACCGGGCATCTTTTCCAGCAGCAGCTTTTCCAGATCCGCCGACAATTCGTGCGGGCGGTTGGCGCGGATACGCCGCAGCCACGGCCGCCATTTTTGGGCCTTTTCGGTGACGCGCAACGCCTGTTCGATCTCCCAGTCTTCCAACTGGTTCAGTTCCAGCGACAGGAACAGGCTGTCGGTCGAGATCAGCGCCGCCTTATTGCGCAGGTCGGCATCGAGCTTGGCGATCTGCGTATCCTCACGCGCGATGGTCGAAGCGAGGGTGGTATAGGCCATGGCTCCGGCCATGCGGTCCGAGGCCCGCTCATAAAGCGTGGCCGCCTGATCAATCAGCAGGCCCAGCCGCTCGGCATTGCCGCGCGCCGCAACGAAATTGCCCTGAAGTTTCTGAAGCTCTTTCAGCGTAGTGGCGGCGGCCGCGAAATCGGCAGCGATCTTCGGATCGTCCACACCGCTATAGAGGTCGGTCAGGTCCCATATCGGCAGGGTTTGGGACAGGGCAGGGGCGGAATCGGTCAATACGGGCTTGGTCATGTCTTTGGCTCTAACCAAAACAAAATTCAAAAGCGAGAGGGAAAGCGCTGAAACACAGGTGAGAGAGGCGAGTCTCTCAACGGCACATTAACCTTGTCTCTCAACGGGATTTTCAAGGCTTTGGCTTACAAGCTGTCTCAAAATAAGCCGTGTCCACCTCCGATTGGACCGGTAAACCCGATGAGATGGTGTCCCGAATGGCCAAAACGATCCTGATTTGCGACGACGATCCCACCCAGCGGCGGCTAATTCAGGCCGTTTTGGAACGCGAGGGCTTTGCGGTCGTTCACGCCGAGAACGGACCGCAGGCCTATGATCGCCTGACCACCACCTCCGGCATCGACGCGGTTATCCTCGATCTGGTCATGCCGGGGCAGTCGGGTATCGACACGCTCAAGGACATCCGCGCGGCGGGCATCCGCACGCCGGTGGTGGTGCTGACGGCGTCGGGCGGCATCGACACCGTCGTCAAGGCCATGCAGGCCGGGGCGCAGGACTTCTTCATCAAGCCCGCTTCGCCGGAGCGTATTCTGGTCAGTGTGCGTAACGCCCTGCAGATGGGTGATATGGCTGCCGAGGTGACGCGCCTGAAAAAGCAGGTCACCAACCGCACCTCGTTCGATGATCTGGTCGGCACGTCTTCGGCCATGCAGATGGTGCGCCGTCTCGGTGAACGCGCCGCCCGTTCGGGCATCCCCGTACTGATCCTGGGGGAAAGCGGCGTCGGTAAGGAACTGATCGCGCGCGCCATTCAGGGCTCGTCGGATCGCGCGGGCAAGCCTTTTGTTGCCGTGAACTGCGGCGCCCTGCCGGCCAATCTGGTCGAATCCATTCTGTTTGGCCACGAAAAGGGCTCCTTCACCGGGGCTTCGGAAAAGCACCTCGGCAAGTTTCAGGAGGCCAGCGGCGGTACTTTGTTCCTCGATGAGGTCGGTGAACTACCGCTCGATATGCAGGTCAAGCTGCTGCGCGCCCTTCAGGAGGGCGAAATCGACCCCGTCGGCTCCAAACGCCCGGTCAAGGTCGATGTGCGCATCATTTCGGCGACCAATCGCAACCTTCAGGATCAGGTCAAGGCGGGCCATTTCCGCGAAGATCTCTTCTATCGCCTCAATGTCTTCCCGATCGAAGCGCCTTCCTTACGTGAACGCCGTGAGGATATTCCGGCTCTGATCGAACACTTCATCCGTCGCTTCAATGTCGAGGAGGGTAAGCGCGTGGCCGGTGTGGCGTCGGACGCCATGCAGCTTCTGTGCAGCTACGACTGGCCCGGCAATGTGCGTCAACTCGAAAACACCGTCTATCGCGCCATTGTGCTGGCCGACACGCCGCATCTTCAGGCCTATGACTTTCCGGCCATTTCGGGCCAGCACCTGCCGCAGGCCGCAATGCCCGCGCCGGTGGTGCCCGCAGTCATTGTCGAGCATCAGGCGGCGATGACGCAGCTTGATGCTGGACTTGAGGCTTTGGCCGATCAGCCGGTGAAGATCCTCGACGGCGCAGGACACCTGCGCAAGCTGGAAGACATCGAACGCGACCTGATCGAACACGCCATTAGTGTCTATGCCGGGCATATGTCCGAAGTGGCGCGCCGCCTCGGCATCGGCCGTTCGACGCTCTATCGCAAGGTGCGCGATTGCGGCCTTGAAGGCATGGTCAAGGAAGCCGGCTGATTATTTGAAATCCCTGACCAGGGACTCCGCCACAGGGGCCGGGTGTCCGGGCTTGATAAAGCTCAGGGTCACGCGGCCCACATGCACGCCGAATTTCGACACATCGGCGCGGTTGATGGCCACGCCATCGGCAATAAGGTGCGACCAGTCGTCGAAACGCACCTTGATCGTGCCGCCCTGATAAGGGAGGTTGAGCAGGTAGCGGATGCGCAGCGCATCCCCGCCGGTTTCGATGCGGGCGGTTCCGGCTACATCCTGTGCGCGGCCTTCATAGAGGCCATTGTCGATTTTGCGGAAGGTCCAGGTGCGCGTCTGACGCTCTCCGTCGTTCCATAAGAAGCGCTCATCCAGAACGAAGCCGTCGGCCGTCGGCGTGCCGCGCGTCACCACGCTGAAGGTGCGGCTGACCTTGCCGCTGCGGTCCTCGAACACGCCATAGGCGCGCGTCTCACCGGTAAAATAGGACTCCAGTTCGAAGGCCGGTTGCGGGCGGCTATTGTTCGCCACATCCAGCGAGGCGCAGCCGGAGAGGCCTCCCGCGCCCACGGTGGTCAGGGCCAAGGCAAACAGAAGGGCACGTGAACGCATCGAAGGCTCCATTGATATCTGATCATCAAAGTACGCTATCAGAGACGCTTCAGTTCAGTTTTCCTCATCGGCGGGTTTGACGGCGCGCGCTTTCACCTTCTGACGGATTTCACGCAGCTTGACGCCCTGAAGCAGGGAGAGGGTGCCGTTTATCGCCCCTTTGTCCGGATCGGCGAAGGCACGGCCATAGGTCTTTACGCGGTCGCTGACGCTGTCGATAAAGTCGTTTTCCCATTCGGACAAATCGACGCCCGCTTCGGCGGCGGCCTTTTTGGCGCGTTCCAGCGCCCGCAGGGTGCGCTTTTGCAGGGCCTTCTTTTCATCGTGCGGGGAGGGGGGCGGTTTGGGCGCAGCCGGCCGGGCAGACAGGCCGCCCCGCGATGACAAAGGGGCCTTTGTCTTCAGTTCGCTCTTGCGCGTCAGCCCCTTACCGGGCGTTTTGGATTTGAACGCCATTTGCGCATCACACGCCGCTCAGGCCCTTGGGTCAAATAAAAAATCCTCTCCTTTGTCAGGAGAGGATCACCTCACAGCCCGCCAATAGCTGAAAGATAGAGGTCGAGCAGGGTTTCTTCTTCCTGAAGTTTGACCTTGTCCTTCTTGCGAAGGCTGACCACCTTGCGCATCACCTTGGTGTCAAAGCCTTCGCCCTTGGCCTCGGCATAGACGTCTTTCAGATCGCCAGCGATGGCGGCCTTGTCTTCTTCGAGGCGTTCGATGCGCTCGATAAACGATTTCAGGCGGCCTTGCGCGGCGGCGGTGATAACGTCGGGGTGAGCGGACTGATCGTCGGCCATGAAACTATCCTTGAAAGGGAAAACGGAGGTCCCGTTCACCATAAACTATGCGAATCACCCGCTCAATACGCCGCGATTCGCCAGCCCCGCCTGAGCTGTGGATGAATTCTGTGGCGGTGATAAACGAGAAAAGCGTCCGGAGCGAGCTCCGGACGCTGGATTCTGTAAGCCTTCAGGCCTAATCGACGTCGATTAGCCTTGCTTGGCCTTGAAGCGTGGGTCGGTCTTGTTGATGACATAGACCACGCCCTTGCGACGGACGATCTTGCAGTCCCGGTGACGGGTCTTCAGCGACTTCAGCGAGCTACGGACTTTCATGGTCCCAACCTTTGACTAAGTAATGACTGAGGCTTTGACCGAATTCGCGCAGCCCGTGCGGGGGCGAAGCCTTCAAGCCATGTGTGAGGCGGGGTACCTACGCGAAGCGCAGGCACAAGTCAACAATCTGTGAGCGGCTTTTTGCACAATTCACCGGGAAATCCACGCGACCGGCAGGCTTGATCATTTTTAGACTGGTTTAAAATTTAAACTGGTTTATATAATCCGGCGCAACGGCGTTATGGCCGGGGTCACGCCGGAGGAGGGCGCCATGACACAGGACGGACAATTGACGGAAGGGCCGCGCTTTTATGCGCTGGATGCGGTCAGGGGCGGGGCCCTGTTTTTAGGGGTCGTGCTGCACGCAGGGCTGGCCTATATGTCGCCCCCGGCGTGGGTGGTGGTAGATGCGGCCGCCGACGCGGCGGTCAACCCGCTGTTCTTCACCATCCACATGTTTCGCATGAGCCTGTTCTTTGTACTGGCAGGCTTTTTTGCCCGGCTTCTGTACCGTAAGCGCGGGGCTGCAGGTTTTTTCCTGGACCGTTTAACGCGCGTGGCGGGACCTCTGGTCCTGTTCTGGCTGCCGGTACTGGCGGCGATCATCACCGTGGCCATACTGGCGGCGCTGAAGGCCAATCCGGCGCTGGCGACCCAGCCGCCTGCGCCGCCGCCCGCCCTGACAGCCGAGACCTTTCCCCTGACGCACCTGTGGTTTCTGTACATGCTTCTGCTGCTGTATGCGGTGTGTGTGCCGTTGCGCGGATTGCTGGCCTTTATCGACAGCGGCGGGGCGTTGCGCCGCGCAGCCGACGGCGTGTTTGGCTTTGTCATCCGCTGGGACCTGACGCCGCTGGTATTTGGCCTGCCGCTGTGGTTGCTGATTCAGGTGCAGCCGCAATGGGACCACTGGCTCGGCATCCCGACGCCGGACAAGGGCTTTGTCCCCAATGCGCTGGCCTGCGCCGCCTATCTGTCGGCCTTCGTCTTTGGCTGGTGCCTGCATCGCAATGCCGACCGGCTGGAGATAGTGCGCAAGAAAGGCTTTCTGAATCTCTTTTCAGCGGTGGCGTTGACGCTTCTGGCCCAGTGGCTGGGCGGGCATCAGGCCGAAACCGATGCGGTGACGGGCGGCGCGTGGCGGGCGCTTTATTCTGCGGCCTATGTGCTGGGTCTGTGGAGCTGGTGCCTCGGTCTGATCGGAGTCGCCCTGCGCTTTGTCGATCACCCGAGCCGCTTCTGGCGCTACATTGCGGATTCGGCCTACTGGGTCTATCTGGTCCATCTGCCGCTGGTGATGCTGATGCAGTATGCGCTGCTCGACCTGTCGGCCCCCTATTTCGTCAAGCTGCCGCTGGCGGTGTTCGGGACGCTGTTTCTTTCGCTGCTCAGCTATCAGCTTCTGGTAAGGTACAGCTTCATCGGGGCGATTCTGGACGGTCGCAAGCGCGTTTCGCGCAAGCGCCAGCCGCCCGCAACAACCGCTACAGTCTGATTGCTGATCATGGGTCGGGTCTTTTTTAAATCGCGCGCCTCCGAACCGGCGGATCTGGCCTTCGTCAGGTCCTTTGCCGGGGAGGGGCCGCGCGCTCAGGCGTCGGCGGGACTGGTCTTCTTCTGGGCTGGTCTGCTTTATGGGCTTCAGACGCTGGTCTATGCCGCCATTGAGGCGCACTGGCTGAGGATCGTGCCGCCCTTCGGTCTTTGGCTGGCTATCGGCCCGACCCTGCCGTTTCTGGCGGTGATCGGCTATGTCGCCTGGCGCGATCGCAAAGGGAAGGGCGGCGTGGCGACCCGCGCCCTGACGGCCAGCTACACCTCGGCGGGGCTGATGAATCTGGTCATCGCCGTGACCTTCGGGGGGTTGGCCCTGAGCCGTCAGTCCACGGCCATCTGGCTTCTCTATCCCGCCGTCATCTGTGCCATGCAGGGGGCGGTGTGGTACGCCGCCAGCCTGATCCGGCGCAGGCTGTGGCTGGGGATTGTGTCTGCCGGATGGTTCGTAACGACCCTTGCTCTGACTTTGCTGATGTCGCAGGTCGCTGCCTATCTGCTGTGGCTGGGGCTGGCCCTGCTGGGCCTGATGGCGGTGCCGGGGTACGTTATGATGCGGATCGCGGCGCGCGAGGGGGCTGTGACGAAGGGCGAACCCGCCACCGGCGCGGTCAGCGACCCGCAGGCGGCGCGTGAAGACCTGGCCTTTATCCAGACTCTGGTCAATCGCGGGGATCAGGTCCAGATGTCCGGCGGCCTTCTGCTTCTGTGCGGGGGCCTGCTCTATGGCCTGCAATGCCTTGTGCACGGGCTGGATATGAGCGGGGGGATCCGGCTGCCGCCCCTGGGGCACCTGATCAATGGCGTCCTGCCGACGCTTCTGTTTCTGATTGTGCTGGGGATCGTCCTGTGGCGCGACCGGCACAAGACGCACGCCAATGCCGGCAGTCGTGCCCTCAATGCGGCCTTCGGAGGTGTGGGCCTCGCCAACCTGTTTATGAATGTGGTTTTCGGCTACACGGCCTTTACCCAGAAGACTTGGCTGATCTGGATGCTCTATCCCATTACCCTGTGTGCCCTGATGGGGGCGGGGTGGTACGTAGCGGCGGTGGCCAAGCGTAAATTGTGGCCGGCTCTTGTCTGCGCCGGCTGGTTTGCTACGGCCTGCCTGCTGGCGGCGCGCGTCGAAACGCCGGGCTATCTGCTGATCCTGTCGGGCGCGCTCGCCCTGCTGATGGCCTTACCCGGCTATCTTCTGATGCGTTTCGACGCCCGCAGGTCGGCGTGAGCGCATGAGCGGCTTTGACGTCAACCGGCTGGATGATGCGATCCACGGCCGCCTGCGGCTGGGGATCATGGCCTATCTGGCCGATGCCGGAGCCGCCGATTTCAACGAGCTGAAAGGCGTGCTCGAAGCGACGCAGGGTAACCTGTCGGTGCATCTGTCCAAGCTGGAGGACGCGGGCTATGTCGAGATCATCAAGGGCTATCAGGGGAAGAAGCCGTTGACGCGTGTGCACATCACACCGGCCGGGCGGCAGGCCTTTGCCCGCTACATAGAGGTGTTGTCCGGGCTGGTCGAAAAGCGCTCATAACGTCTTGTTTACCGCTTTGCGCTTGGAAATGACATCATTCCAAGGCTAAGATTCGCGCCTGTATCGGAAGGATGATCTGTATGAAGCGGCGTGTGCTCAGTCTGTGTCTGTTCCTTGGGGCCTGCTCGACGGCCTCCAGCGTACCGACATCCATCGAGAACAAGCCGCAGCCGCCGCGCGCTGAAACCGCCCAGACGGGGGATAGGTCGCAGACGCCTGCGAAGCCTGCCCCGGCCTCCGTCCCGGTCACTTACGCGACCTTTGCCGACTGGCGTGAGGCCTTCGTCAGCAAGGCGGTGGCCAGAGGCTATGATCGCGCCTTTGTCGAAGGTCTGCTGGCCGATGTGCAGCCGAAAGAGGCCGTGGTCAGGGCCGATACCGGTCAGCCGGAATTTTCCAAACCCATATCCTCCTATGTGAAAAATGCCGTTTCGGCGGCGCGCATCCAGACCGGGCGCGAGCGGGTCAATGCCAATCCGGATATCGCCGCCATTGAGGCGCGCTATGGCGTGCCGCGGGAAATACTGGCGGGTGTCTGGGGGATGGAAAGCGACTATGGCCGCGTTCAGGGCGATATCGACGTGGTGACCGCCTTTGCGACTCTTGCCTATGACGGGCGTCGCCGCGACTGGGCCGAGTCACAGTTGTTCAGTGTGCTGTCTATTATAAAGAGTGGCAAATCCACCCGTCAGGAGCTGAAGGGGTCGTGGGCGGGGGCAATGGGGCAAACCCAGTTCCTGCCGGAAAACTATCTGAAACTGGGGCAGGACGGTGACGGCGACGGGCACGTCAATATCTGGACCTCCGATTCGGACGCCCTGGCCTCGGCGGCCAATTTGCTGAAAAGCGAAGGCTGGCGTCCGGGGCAGGCCTGGGCGGTTGAGGTGACGCTCCCGGCGGATTTCGACTACTATCTGGCCGAGACTGAAAGCCAGACGCCGGATTGGTGGGCGCAAAAGGGCGTGGTCCGTGCCGACGGCGGCAACTGGAACGCCAGCGAGAAGACGGCCCCGGCCGTGCTGATTCTGCCGTCGGGGGCCAAAGGGCCGGCCTTTCTGGCCCTCCCCAATCATTTCGCCATTCGCAAATACAATAATTCTACGGCCTATGCGCTGGCGGTGGGGCTGAATGCCGACGGGATTGCCGGACGCGCTCCGCTGAAGACGCCGTGGCCGGACGAGCAGCCCCTGTCCCTTGCCATGCGCAAGAATGTCCAGACGGCGCTCAACACGGCGGGCTTCAATGCCGGGACCGTCGATGGCGTAATCGGCATCGGCACCCGCAAGGCGCTGCGCGAATGGCAGAAGGCCAACGGCCGCGTGGCGGATGGCTATCTCAGCTACGAACTGGCCAGCGAGTTGTCCGCCAAGGTGAGCGGCTACACCATACTGGGGCCGTCGGGGCGCTGAACCCTCTCGAAGCCCAGGTTCCCAAGGCGTCACCATACCTTCCGAACACGGTCAATTGCTGCATTGCGGGAAAATTTCCCGCCCCGGGTAAATTTTTACCGATGATAGCGGTATCTTTCACGCAATGCCGGGCGATAGACGCCGCGAATCCGCCGTCTTTTTGAAACAGATGGGGTCAACGGGTTCGTAAAAACGTCTTTATAAATTTGACACATAGCGTTGAAACCGACCGGTTTTTCGCGTTTCCGGCGCAAGATTGTCGAGGGTTTCGTCGCCGAATTAAAAAAAATTCATCAGGCGAGAAAATATTCCATCGCGCATCCTTTGCCTTAACTATCGGACATGTTTGGGTTTTTAGCATAAACTCGTACAAAAAGGCTTGCCTGTGGCCCAAATGTTACGCGCGGTGGCACGATAAGCACCTTGACGGGGTGAGGGAGGATTGCTTTTTTAGTCCGCAAATCACTTTGTAACCATTGGTGTAACAGAGGGATCGTCCATGCCCGGTCATCCGGCAGGGCAGGGACAAAGGTTTGTGCGCAGCGCAGCCGGATGCGGGCGAAGATCCGTAACGGTGCGTAACACAAGAGAGGTTCACGACGGGACATGCGACCCCAGAAGGGAAACATGCACTGGCGTGGTCCGCGTTCTAAACATGTCTTAGGCTTAAACCAGGGGGTTCACGCTGCCCCCGAAATCCTTGGTCAGCCCTCCTACCGGGGGTTATCCTTATTCAGGAATTGGCGAAAAATGCTCGAACACAAGAAACACAATCCGCTCATTGCTCTGCTCGGCGCCGCTGCGCTGTTCGTGAGCGTTCCGACGATCGCCGCCGCGGCTGCGGCTACGTCGCCTGCCGCTGCCGAAGCTCCGGCCGCTGCCGCTCCGGCTGCTGCCGAAGAGTCGTCCACCTCGTCCGCTTCGGGCGGCCATGGCAAGATCACCGTTTCGTCGATGTTCATGCAGGCCGTGCCGGTCGTTAAGGCCGTCATGATCGGCCTGATCCTCGCGTCCGTCATCTCCTGGACCATCCTGGTCATCAAGCTGATGTTCTTCGCGAAGCTCAACAAGTCTTCGAACAACTATCTCGAAGCCTTCCGCGGCGCCCGTTCGATCGCCGACATCAACCGCATCTCGACCTCGGACGAGTTCGCTGGCAACCCGATGGCCGACATGGCCGCCGTCGCCACCGAAGAAATCCAGATCTCGAAGCAAGCCGGCCTTCAGGTTTCGGGCGAGCACCGCGACTCGACCCTGCACCGCGCCTCGTCCTCGATCAACGCTGTTCAGGCCGGTCTGGCCAAGCGTCTGTCGGGTGGCCTGACCTTCCTCGCTTCGACCGGTTCGATCGGGCCTTTCGTTGGTCTGTTCGGTACGGTTTACGGCATCATGAACTCGTTCATCGGTATCGCTGACTCGGGTACGACCAACCTGGCCGTCGTGGCTCCGGGTATCGCTGAAGCCCTGCTCGCCACCGGTATCGGTCTGGCTGCCGCTATCCCGGCCGTCGTCATGTACAACATCTTCAACACCTCGATCGCTGCCTACGGTACTCGTTCGGAGCAATTCGTTTCGGAACTGATGAACTCGCTGTCGCGTCAACTCGACAAAGGGGCGTAAGTACTCATGGGAGCCAAGCTATCCTCTGGCAGCGGCGGCTCGAAGTTTCATATCGAGCAGAACAGCGAAATTAACGTTACGCCGTTCGTCGATATCATGCTGGTTCTTCTGATTATCTTCATGGTGGCCGCTCCCATGGCCTCCGTGTCGATCGAGGTGAACCTTCCGACAGCCGTCGCCCCGCCGCAACAAAACCCGCCCAAGCCGATCTATATCTCCATCCAGCAGGATGGCGGTGTGTTCATCGGTGATCATCAGACGTCTCTGGCTGATCTCGGCGCTGACATGAAGATTCAGGTCGGCAAACGTGATCCGGACAAGGAGCGCATCTTCATTCGTTGCGACCGCAAGACCCGCTATGCGGACTTCATGCAGGTGATGAATGCCCTTCAGGACAATGGCTACTACAGCGTTGCTCTGATCGGTGAAGATGGTAACAAGTAAGAGGGCCTGAGACTATGGAAGAGACCCCCCACAGGCGTCGAGATCCTATTCTCGACCCCCCGATTAACAAGGACAAAACGCCCTTGTTCGTCGGTATTGGCGTGGCGATCGTGGCCCACGTGGGACTGGCTTACTACATCTATCACGAAAAGTTCGAAATCAAGCCGGTGGAATATGAGGACACCAAGATTGATACCGAACTGGTAGATCTGGCGCCGCCCCCGCCGCCTCCACCGCCGCCGCCGCCCCCGCCGCCTGACATGCCTCCGCCTCCGCCGAAGCTGCAGGTTCGCGAACCGGTGATCCAGACCGACGCACCTCCGCCGCCTGCTCCGATCCAGATCGAAGCGACGAAGAAGGAAGACCGCGTCGAGTATAAGGGGCCGCCGCAAATCGTCCCGGGACCTCCGCCGCCTCCGGCTCCGGTCGTTCCCGCTGGTCCGCGCTACACGACGGCTCAATGGACGCCGCCGACGTCGGACCAGATGCTTGACCTCTACCCGCCGCGTGCTCAGGACGCGGAAGTTGAAGGCGAAGTCACCATTGACTGCGTCCTCAGCTCGGAAGGCAAGATCACGGGCTGTAGCGTCGAAAGCGAAAAGCCTGCGGGCTATGGCTTCGGTGCGGCGACCGTGAAGGGCTTTATGCGCTACGCCAAGATCAAGAAGGGCACCGATGGTGAACTTCGTGACGGCGACCACAAGAAGTTCCGCTTCAAGTGGACCCTGCAATAGGTTCCTGATCCTTATTCAGAAAAGCCCTCCGGTCTCGCCGGGGGGCTTTTTTGTTGCCTGTTTCCTATGCGACAGGCAGGCACGATAGCGGAAAGAGGTGGTGTACTGAACGGACGGATGCGGTCGCTCCGGTTACCTATGCCGTGATCACGAAAAAGGCATTTGAACTTAACATTGCTAAGTGATATGTTTCGCTAAGTGATCGGATCGTCCTATCACCCCGTGAACGTTCTGAGGCGAGGGGGCCTTGAGAAGCCGGGGCCTATACATCGAAAAACATGCCGACCCCGCTCGGCCGCCGACCGTTGCCTGCTTTCCGGACAGGCGCGGATAATCAGGAAAGGAAACCCCCGCATGGCATCCGCTCTCATCCCCCCGACCCGTAACCCGCTGTTTCAAACGCCCGCGCAAAAGCGTCTGTCACCTCCCGTCGTGATGGGTATCGCCGTGGCCACCCTTGTCCATCTGGGGCTGGCGGCCTACATCATCCATGAGCGCTTTGAAGTAAAACTAGCCGAAACACCGGATGGCACCAAGGTGATGGAAGCACCGATGGTGATTATCGAGCCGAAACCTGCCCCTGTTGTCGAAAAGCCCAGAACGCAGAGCCCGCCCATTCGCCTGAATACCCCGGACCATATCTCACAGCCGGTTGAAAACCCATTGCCTGTGGTAGAAACGCCGACCAGTTTTCCCGAAACCGTTGGCCCCGTGACCAGCTATTCGGCGCAACCCGGCCCGGTGGTTGAAAGCGGCCCGGTCCAGGCGACTGGCCCTACCTATGTCAAGGCGGTGTGGTCGCGCTTCCCCGATTCGGCCACCTTGCTGGAATACTACCCGGCCCGTGCCATGGATGCCGAGGTCGAAGGGGCGGCAACGCTCGCCTGTACGGTGCGCGATACCAAGGGCCGGGTAAAGTGCGAGGTCCTTTCCGAAAGCCCCAGAGGCTATGGATTCGGAGATGCGGCGGTGCGTGCCGTGGAAGCCAAGGGCCGCGCCGATACCTCCAATGGAGCGGTCGAGGTCGGTGCCACCATGCGCGTCAAGATGGGCTTTGCTCTCCAATAGGCGCGATGCCCATATCTGTCCAAAGGCCTCCGGTTTTCCGGAGGCCTTTTTACGTGCGGCTTATGCGTCAGCGGCCGGCATTTATTGACCGTCCCCTTTTGACACGCCATTATGTTTCAGGAAAAATCCGAGGGAGCTGTCCATGCCTGCGCGTCTGAAATCCATCCTGAGCCCGAAAAGTCTGACCTTTGCCGCCCTGATTGCGGTCGCCGGGACTCTGGTGGCGTGCGAAACGAACGACACCCTCGGCCGCAGCCAGTTCCTGCTGGTGGATAATGCCGATCTGGAGCCCTCAGCGCTGCAAGGGTGGCAGGAGTTGATGCGGACCTCGAAAATCTCCAGCGACGCTGCGCTGAACCGCCGGGTGAAGACGGTCGGTGCCAAAATCGTTGCGGCGGCAGGGTATAACCCCAATCAGTGGGAATATGTGCTCTTTCAGGACGATCAGCCCAACGCCTTCGTCATCCCCGGCAATAAGGTCGGGGTGAATACCGGCCTGTTCAAGGTGGTCAAGAATGACGACCAGCTGGCGGCGGTTCTGGGTCACGAAACGGCGCACGTGCTGGGCAAGCACGCGGCTGAACGTTATTCGCAGCAGGTGGGCACGCAGATCGCGTTGCAAACCGCTGCCGGAGCCACATCGGGCCGTACCCAGCAGATCATCGCCAATTACGGCGGCATGGGCGCGCAACTGGGGCTTCTGCTGCCCTATTCGCGCAAGCACGAACTGGAGGCTGACCGGATCGGTGTCGATATCATGGTCAAGGCGGGCTACAAGGCCTCGGAGTCCATCGCCCTGTGGCGCAATATGCAGGCTCTGAATCAGGGCAAGCCGCCGGAATTCCTTTCGACCCACCCGTCGGACAATACGCGCATCGCGCAACTGGAAACCTATATCCAGTCAAAGGGCTACAAGTAGGCCCGCCGGATGTGCGGTTTTTTCAACGTTTATTGCGCTGGCGGGTGAAATTACCCCTTGATCGGAGGGCCGTCGCGGTTTAGAGGATCGGCCCTCACGATGGTCTGCCGTCTTAGCTCACTTGGTAGAGCGCCAGATTGTGGCTCTGGAGGTAGCTGGTTCGAAACCAGCAGACGGTACCATCGTGATAAAGCTCCCCAAAAACCTCGGACCTGGTCGTCAACGGACGGATTGACGCAAGGGCCGCGTGTGCTCTGGTCCTGCGGGCAAATCGGGATATAAGGCAGGCCTGAAAAGGATCTGCTCATGACTTCGTCTTTCAGCCTTATCGTCATCGGAGGCGGCATTACCGGCCTCAGCGTCGCCCTGCGCGCACTGGATTACGGGCTGGCGGTGACCCTGATCGCCAAAGACCGGGTCGAAGATACGACCTCGGCCCTGTCGGCGGGCATGATTGCCCCGGCGATGGAGGCTCTGACCGAACCGCAGCCGGATCTGTCCTATGCCCGCTATGTCGCGGCGCAAAAGCACTGGCCGGCCTTTGCCGCTGATCTGGGTCTCTCGGAAATCCTTGAAATGGCGCAGCCTGCCGTCTGGGTGTGGTCGGGTGAGGCGGGGCCGTCGCCCGACGACATGATGGCGCGCTTTACCGCTCTGGGTGCCAAGGGGCAGGTGATGGCCGAAGACGACCTCGCTCGACTGGGGTTTCAGGCCCCCCTTCAGGGGATCGAGATCATCGGCGAGTGGCTGATGGCAGCTGCGCCCGTACTGGCCTTTATGAAAACGCAGTTCGAGGCGCGCGGCGGGCGCTGGATCGACGCAGAGGTGGTGCAGGTCGCCCCCCGCAGCGTAGTTCTGTCTGACGGCACGATCTGTGAAGCCGGGCATGTGGCGGTCTGCGCGGGCTATGGTGCGGCAGCCTTTGCGGAGGCTGTGCCGTCATTGAAAGCCCTGATGCCCATCAAGGGCCATCTGCTCGACCGCGACGGGCGCAGCGACTCCGCTCTGGCCGGGCGGATGGTGCGTTCGCCCTGGGGCTACTGGGTGTTTCTGGACGGTCTGACCAAGTTTGGCGCCACCATGCAGGCGGGCCGGGCGGATGCGGCGGTGGAGCCCGGAGTCATCGACTCGCTGAAAGACAAGGCGCGCAAATTCACGCCTTCGACCGTTGCGGCGCTTGAGGGCGTTACGCCGCGCGTCGGGGTGCGGGCGGCCACCCCCGATCACTGGCCTATGATCGGACGCGACGCCAGCGGTGTCTATGTGGCGACCGGTATGCGTCGCAATGGCTGGATATATGGCCCCTATGCGGCCAGCGTTCTGACGGCGCTGATCACCGGACAGGAACCGCCGGAAGGGGCCGAGGCCTACGCCCCACAGCGCTTTTGATTCACACCTCGTTAACCTCCATCGGGCAAAATTTGCCCATCTTTTGGTTAATGCGCTCTATCCATGTCCGGTCCCGCGTCCCCTGTCCCCGACTCTTCCGGCCTGTCGCCGCGAAAGCAGAGTGTGGTTACCGCCATTACGCGGGCGGCCCAGCGGACGGGTGTGGATTTTTCTTACCTGCTGAAGACCGCGCAGCGCGAAAGTTCTCTGAACCCCAATGCCAAGGCCCCGACCTCTTCGGCGGCGGGCCTGTTTCAGTTCATTGAGCAGACATGGCTGGCCACCATCAAGAAGCACGGCGGCAAGCATGGCTATGGCGGCTATGCCGACGCCATCCGACAGGGCGGCAATGGTCAGTACTACGTAGCCGATGCCCAGGCGCGTCAGCAGGTGCTGGGCCTGCGTTACAATCAGGACGCTGCGGCGGCCATGGCGGCTGAAATGACCGCAGGCAATGCCGCCTATCTGAAAGGGCGCACCGGACGCAACCCGACCGCCGGTGAGCTTTATGCGGCGCATTTTCTGGGGCCGGCGGGGGCCGCTAATCTGATTGAGGCGGTGGAACGCCGTCCGGGGGCGACCGCAGCGGCTTTGTTTCCCGCGGCGGCCAATGCCAACCGCTCGATCTTTTACCGCAATGGGGCGCCTGTCAGCGCGGCGCAGCTTATGGCCAATCTCAATTCAAAGGCCGGTGGCACCGTGCAGATGCACCTGCCGGACGAGACGGACAGCGGTATGCTGCCGGAGGGCGACAATAAGGGCTTTCTGCTGGCGCGTCTGCAACGGGTACAGTCCGAAGCGCAACTGCTGAATATCGCCTTTGGCAGCGGAGCGGGCGATCAGAGCCTGCTGTTCGCCACCCAGCTTTTGTCTGCCTTCGGGCCAGACAAGGAAGCCCGCGAAGAGGGGGGCGGCAGCGGCTTCGTCTAGAGCGAATTTCGTTTAGGTTGAATCGAAATTTCGCTCTAACCTTTTGTTTTGTCGCGCATTTGATTCCGAAAACCGTTGCACACTTTTCGGAATGCGCTCTCGCGCCTTCGGTTCCTCTAAAAAAACTACGATCTAGCTGGCCGTAAGCGCGCGGCGCAGGGCGTCTTCGGATTGCGGCAGCAGCAGGGGGCGCACACCGAGGGCGCTCAGCGGCTCCGCCTGCTGACCGTCGGGCAGCAGGGCCAGAATGGTCAGGGTTTCACGCGCCTGCGTGGCGCGCAGCCGCTCCAGCCACTCCGACAGCTTCTGACGATGGCTGTCATTGTCGAGATCCTCGAACGCCCCTGTGGCGATCAGCACCGCGTCAATATCCCCCTTGGCGGCCAGCGAGACGGCGCGCGGGCGCGTGGTGGCGGTCAGGCAGCGATGACCCAGTCCTTCCAGCGTGTCACGCAATTCGACAGACCGCAGGGAGTCGTTGGAAATCAGCATGACCTTCAGACCCCTGACGGGCTTAGGGACATCCGTTTCGGGCGCGCCGACCGGGCGAGGGACAGTGGCGGTGGCGTCATAGGGCAGGTCGATCCAGAATTTCGAGCCGACGTCCGGCGTGCTCTGCGCGCCGACCTCACCATGCATCAGCTCGGCCAGACGGCGCGACAGGTTGAGCCCCAACCCGGCCCCTGAATAGCCGGCGGAGGTGCGCGCAATCCGTTCATGCGGCAGGAAGGCGCGGTGCAGTTCATCCGCTTCCAGCCCCGGTCCCGAATCCACCACCTCCAGACGTAACCGCCCGTCTGCGGGCGGCAGCAGTTTGACCTCGACCTTGCCCTTGGGCGTGTACTGGATGGCATTGGCCAGAAGATGCGAGAGTATTTGCTCGACGCGCACCGCATCGCCGATCGCGGCACCGGTATTTTGGGATGGCGGCAGGGTCAGGGTGAGGTCCAGCCCCTTGGCATCGGCCATGTCGTGAAATCCGGCAGTGACGTGGCGGATCAGGCCCTCAAGGTCGAGCGGGCGCGGGTCCAGTATCATCTGGCCGGAACGGGCCTCATCCTCGTCCAGCGTCGTCGTGATCAGGCCCAGCAGGTGTTCGATCTCACTGCGCGCGCTTTCGACAAAGTGGCGCGGCGCGGGGGCGCGGCTAAGGTGCGACAGGCCTTGCCCCAGGGTCTGGTCCACGCTGCGCAGGCCCGTGGCGATTTCGCGCGACAGGGTCTGCATCAGGGCCATCTGATCGCGGGTCAGGCTGTCGCGCGCCGTAAGGGCGGCTTCGCGTTCTTCCAGCGTGCGCCGCTGGGCAAAGGTAAGGTGATAGTGTTCCTGAAGGTGACGGTTCATGATCAGCCCAAGAGCCAGTGCCATGGCCAGACCGCCGGTGACCAGCCCCGTCCACTCGCCGTCGGGATGGGTGAGATTAAGCGCCAGTATTGGGCCCGCCATGGCCAGAGGGGCCAGTGTCAGCAGAAACAGCAGGACCGGGGCGCTGAAAAAGATAATGCCGACGGCGCCGCCGGCACAGAGCGTGGCAAATACCTGCGCCGCCTGACCGCCCCCAATGCAGCTCAAGGAGGCGACGAGCAGGCTCAGCGCCCACAACGCCCCGCACAGCCATTGGCGACGCAACCGGACATTCAGACTGTGGCGGGTCGGACATTCGTCGGTTTTCAGCGACGGCTTGAGCAGGAAGAAGGCCGCCCAGACGCAGGCGAACAGCGCGATATTCAGCGCGATTTCCAGCGGCGACATGAAATAGTTGGCGCCCCAGATGTAGGCGGGCAGCCCGGTGGCGAAAAAGCCGAGCGCATAAGGCAGCAGACGCACCTGCGCCCTAAGACCGTAATCAAGGACGATCTGGTCATCAGACAGGGCGGCGGCGGGCGTGAACTCGGACATGCACAGACTATGGCGCAAACTGATTGCGGTCCCGTTACCGAACCGGGCAGGGCTCGAAAAAATTAACTTTTGATGCGGAGTGCACCTGCCGCAGGGACTTTGGTAAGTATTCGTTAAGGGGCGGGGCGGACAATCCGCATAAGCGCGCCGCAATGACTCGTGCGGTGCGAAATTGTCAGGACCTTTCCCATGACCGCTTCGCGTAGCCTGCTTTCCGAAACGGATGTCGCCCGACTGGTGCGCAGTGACAATGCCGATGACCGCGCCGTGGCCACGCACAAGGTGTGTCGCCTGATGGAGCGCAGCGAACTCAGCGAGGTCGAGCGCGCCGCGGCACAGGAAATCATCCGTCTGCTGGCCGACGACGCCGCCGAACTGGTGCGCAAGTCGCTGGCGGTGACGCTGCGTACCTCCAGCCTTCTGCCGCACGATGTGGCGGTGCGCCTGTCCCGTGACGTGCAATCGGTCGCCGTGCCGGTCCTCAGCTATTCCCCCGTCTTTACCGATGAGGACCTGGCCGAAATCATCCGCTCCGGCGGGCCGGTGCGTCAGATCGCGGTGGCGCGCCGCGAAACCCTGTCCGAGCCGGTGACGACCGCTCTGGCGCAGCACGGGGTGGAGGAGGCCGTGGTGATTGCCTGCGCCAATACGCAGGCCGTCTTCAGCGACAGCGGGATGACGGCGGTTCTGGACCGCTTTGGCGACTCCGAAGTCGTGCAGAACACGCTGGTCAATCGTCCGCACCTGCCTGTGTCCGTCACCGAAAAACTGATCCATCTGGTCAGTCAGTCGCTGAAGGAACAACTGGTGTCGCGGCATGCCATTCAGCCGGAAACGGCGGTGCAGATTACCGAGGCGACGCAGGAACGCGCCACGCTGGATGTCGCCGACCAGACAGGCGCCAGCCGTGATCCGGCGGCTCTGGCCCGTCACCTGGTGATCGCCGGACGCATGACGCCATCCCTGATCCTGCGGGCTTTGGCGCGCGGCCATATGGTCTTTTTCGAACATGCGCTCGCCGAGTTGTCGGGCGTCCCACATGACCGCTGCTGGCTGATGGTGCATGATGCCGGGGCTCTGGGCCTGCGCGCCATCTATGATCGGGCGGGCCTGCCGGCGCGCATGTTCCAGACCTTCCGTATCGCGGTGGACACCTACCATGCGCTGGCCAGTGAAAACGCCGATCCGGACGTGATGCGCTTTCAGGCACGCATGATCGAACGCTTCCTGACGCAGGTGCCGTTCGCGCCGCGCGAAGATCTGATCTATCTCTATGAGCGTCTTGACCGCGACGCGCGTGGCCGCCGCCGGGGGGCGAAGTCCGGCCTGCAAGCCGCCTGACCAAAGAAAAAGCCCGGTCGTAAAACCGGGCTTTTTCGTTATTGAGCCGGGACTGTCTCTCTGGCTTTGGCTTCGGCCACCGCCGTCTCCGTAAAGCCGATTAGGTCCACCGTCACGCGCGAGGCGGCGGTTTCAAACCCTTCGATCAGCGGGGCGAGATTGCCCTTGCGCACGGCGACTTCTGAGGCGATGAACTTTTCCGCCATCACCTGCCGGTCCTTCAGGCGGACCAGCCGGGCATCCAGCGCCACGATGACCGTCGGGCGGCGTTTGGCGTAGGCGGCTTCGAAGCGGCGGACCGTGACGTCGAGGCGGTAGTCACCGGACAAGCGTCCCTGATCGCCGAGGCGCACTTCGGGGCTGGCCTGACGGGCGAACCCTTCGGACATCAGGTCGCGGAACTGCCCCTGGGCGGTACTGGCCCAGCGGCCACCGGACACGAAGGACACCTCATTGCCTTCGGTAGTGACGATGCGGTCACCGGCCGACGCGCGCGGGAAACCGTCGAAATTAACGAAAACATCGACCGGTTTGGCGTCGGGCGAGGCGGGCGGTGCCTTGACATCGCCCTTTTCCAGCAGGGCCGGATTGAAGCGGATGCTGTAAAGCTGAACCGGTTTGACTTCGGGCAGCAGGGTGATGCAGCCGGTCAGTCCGGTGGCCAGCCCGGCGGTCAGCAGACTGAGGGCCAGAGAGCGGCGTGTGGTGCGCGTCATCATTACGGGTTGACCTTTCTCTCTTTGGCTTTGGGCTTGTCGAGCAGACCCTGCGGGCTGGCGCGAACCTCTTCGACCAGATCTTCGACCGAGCGGGTCGCCTGATTGAGGTTGCGCAGGCTGTCCGACAGGGCGGGAAGGGTGGTTTCCGACACCTCATTGATCGGGCCCTGCGCCGCCTTGGACAGGTTGGCCACCTCGGTGGCCGCATTGGCCAGTTGCGCCGCCGCTTCGTCAATGCGGTTCATGGTCTGGGGCACACGATCCTTGACCAGAACATCGGCGGAATTGGCCAGCTTCGACAGGTTTTCCGCCGCGATACCGGCCTGCACGATGGCCTCATGGGCGTCATCGAGCAGTTGCTTGCGATTTTTGAGGTCTTCGGTCACTTCGCCGATATCGCCGGTGATGTCCTCAATATTTTTCATCGTCTTGGAGAAGGCGTTGAGATTTTCGTCGGACATCAGGCGGTTGATGCGGTTCAGCGACTCATAGGCGCTTTCGATCACGCCGCCTGACCCGGCCAGCAGCTTGTCCAGCCGGCTTTCGGTCGCGCGAATGACCGGATTGGGGGCCCCAAGACCCGGCGCGCGCTTTAAAAGCGCGGCCTCTTTGGAGCCCGGCGAAATCTGAATGTAATTGAGACCGGTCACGCCCAGCGGCTCCAGCACGGCGGTGGAATCGACGCGCACAGGCGTGGTGGAATCGACGCGTACAGTGGCGATCACCTGAGCCGTATTGGCCTTCCCGAGCCGCAGTTCGCGCACCTCACCGACCTTGATGCCGTTGAAATGCACTTCGCCCCCCTCGGTCAGGCCGTTAACGGAGGAATTGAATACGACGTCGTATTCCGAATAGGTTTCGTTGAAACTGCCTTGGATCAGCCAGAAGGCAAAGACAAAGGCCGCCGCCGTGAGCACCAGCGTGATCAGTCCGACAACCGCATAATGGGCCTGTCTTTCCATTTACTTTCCTCTCGTCACGGCGCGTGTAGCGTTCAGGCTCGCCGTGTTGGCGTGGACACAAACTCGGCAGGTCATGACGCGTCTCCTGTACCCCGGCTTTGCGAAGACCGGCCGCGCGGGCCGTTGAAATACTCATGTATCCACGGGTGGTCCGACTGTTCCAGCACGCTCGGTGGGGCCTGCGCCACCACGCGCTTGTCCGCCAGCACCGCCACTTCATCGCAGATCGCGTAAAGGCTGTCGAGATCGTGGGTGATCATGAAGACGGTCAGGTTCAGACTGTCGGAAAGTTCGCGGATCAGCGCGTCGAACGCCGCCGCTCCGATGGGGTCGAGGCCGGCGGTCGGCTCATCAAGGAACAGAAGCTCCGGATCGAGCACCAGGGCGCGCGCCAGCGCCGTGCGCTTGATCATGCCTCCCGACAGTTCCGAAGGCCGCTTGTCGGCGGCGTCGAGCGGCAAACCTGCCAGCGCCATCTTCATCAGGCCGATTTCGCGCATCTGAGCCGGTTTCAGCCGGGCATATTCGGTTAGGGGCACACAGACATTTTCAATGACGCTGAGCGCCGAAAAGAGAGCACCGCTCTGGAACAGAACGCCAAAGCGCGACTGCATAAGGCGCAACTGTTTCTCGTTAAGCCGGGTGATGTCCTTGCCGAACAGGTGAATAGCGCCTTTGGACGGCTTTTGCAGGCCAAGGATCGAGTTGAGCAGCACCGTCTTGCCGGTACCGGAACCGCCGACGACGCCGATCACCTTGCCGCGCTCGACCGTCAGTTCGAGATTGTCATGGACGATGTTGGAACCGAACTGGTTACGCAACCCCTCGATAACGATGGGCGGTGCGGCCGGGGTGGAGACGGGTGAGGGGGCTTCGGTCATCAGAAGTCAAACCCGTTGAACATCATGGCGACGATGGCGTCGATGAGAATAATTGTGAAGATGGCCTGCACCACGGCGCGCGTCACCTGACGGCCCAGCGAAATGACGTCTTCGGTGACGTTCATGCCCAGTCGGCAACCGATAATGGTGATGGCAATGGCAAACAGCGGCACCTTGATCATGCCGACAAAGAAATTCACGAACGGCACATATTCCGTCATGCGGATCGAAAAGAAGTGCGGCCCATAGCCCAGTTGCGCCCACACCACGACAAAGCCGCCGAACAGACCCGCCATGGACCCGGCGAAGGTCACCAGCGGCATGGTCAGGATCAGCGCGGCGAGGCGTGGAAAGATCAGGGCGTCGAACGGGTTGATCCCCATCACGCGCATGGCGCTGATTTCCTGATTCATCTTCATGGCGCCGATTTCAGCGGTGAAGGACGAGGCTGAGCGCCCGGCGATCAGGACGGCGGCAATGACCGGACCGAATTCGCGCAGGACCGAAATGCCGATCAGCTCAACCGCGAAGACCGCGGCCCCGAACTGCTGAAGCTGTAGGATGCCGAGAAAGGCAATCACTGCACCCACAAAGAAGTTGGTGACGCACACGACCATCAGCGAACCGAAACCCGCCTGCTGCATCTGAGCCACGAGCGGCGTCCAGCGGATGCGTCCCGGCGTAATGATCGACAGGAAGGCGGTAACGACCAGATGTCCGATAAAGATATTCAGGTCGCCCAGATCCTTTAAGCCCTCTTCGGTCCGGCGGCCCAGTCGGGCCAGTCGGGCAATGATCGGATTGGGCTTTTGCTGCGCCGTTGCCTTTTGCGCTTCGACCACCTTCGGCTGAATGTCGCGAATGAGCGCATAGACAGCACCGATGCGCGGATCGTCGGCAAACAGGGCATCGTCGCCATGCTCCCCCAGGGCAGCGCGCAGGGCATAGGCCCCGGCCGTATCGAAGCCGGTCAGCGACTGGGTCTCGATGCGAATCTCTTGCGCGGATTTCAGCGCCGATTTCAGGCGCTCGCCCGCGTCGCGCAGGCCGATGGCGGTCCAGTCCCCTGTCAGGCTGACGACCCTTGCCTCCCCACCCGGCGGCGTCTCAATTTTAAAATCAGCCTTCGACATCAAACCTGAGGGTAAAAGCAAAACGCGTTACGCGCCACTCTTCAATCCATAGCGGATATAGCGCCGAAAAGATAAGGTTCCGGAAATAAGGAGACAATAGGCACTCCCTTTCCGTAAGGACAGTCCTGTCCTTTGACGGGCAGTCTATCGTACTCTGAGGGAATTGCGCAGCGTAATGACGAACACGCCCGTCAAAGAGGCGCAGGAGTGGGGTAATGTGGTTATTCCGCACCCGCCAGACGGATACGCCAGATGCCGCGGATGCCGTCGAATTCGACCACCTTGCCCTTGCGCACCACCTCGATGCGCCCGGCTTCGACCAGTTGCCCGATGGCGGCGCGCACCTGCGGCAACTGACGCCGCCAGTTTTCGGCGTTTATAGTTTTGGCGACTTGATTGGGGCTCAAGGTTTCCTTATCTCCCAACTCGGTCAGGAGTTCGATAATCAGCTCTTCCACCGGGTTCGACATGGGGCCCAATCTTCTTGTGTGTTTGAAACGAGGTATGCAATGGCCGATCAGCCCAAACCCCTTCAGGTCAAGGACGGCGATTTCAAAGGGTGGTTCCTTTCGCCCTTCCATGACGACTATGTCAACCATATCGGGCCGTTTTATTATCTGCCCGGCGCGGATGGCACAATGCAGGTGGCGCTGAAGGTCGAACAGAGACACCTCAATGGCGGCGGTATCATGCACGGCGGCTGCCTGCTGTCGCTGGCCGATACGGCGCTGTACGTCTTTGCGCTGGACAATCTGCAAACCTCAGGCGGCGTGACCATGCAACTGGATGCGCAATTCCTCAGCCCCGGCAATCTGGGCGACATCGTGATTGCCACCGGTGAGATTACCCGTGCTGGTCAATCGACCATCTTCGGCCGGGGTCAGATCAAGGTCGGCGACCGCATGGTCATGACCTTCTCCGGCGTCATCAAGCGCGCCAGCAAGTCGGGGGCCTAAGGATTTTGGCCACGAAAAACACGAAAAGCACCAAAGGCTGCGGTATTGATCTTGCCCGAAGGGCCATTATTGAGCCGCCCAGAGATACGCTTGGCGCTTCGCGCCGAAGGATGAACGTCGCCGTTCGTGCTTTTCGTGTTGTTCGTGGCTGATCTTCCAACCCTTAACGCAGCGCGACCTCATAGGTGGCCTGTGTCCGGGCGGCGATGTCGTCGAGGGTGACATCTGGGGCCAGTTCGACCAGCACGAGGCCTGAGCCGTCGGGCTTGACCTCAAACACGCCGAGCGTCGAGATGATCAGATCGACCACGCCCGCC
>NZ_JAQQKW010000018.1 GCF_028550395.1 Asticcacaulis currens
TCGTGCCTTCAAGCCATTGTTGGGAAGACGCATTTCGTCAGATCATTGAAGACCGGACGATGGGCTGATGCTGTCCGGATGATCCGGGTGGTCAGTGTCGAGTTCGAGAACATGCTCCGCAAGGCTGAGGGAGCGTCCGAGATCAGCGTCTCATTCATTTCCGGCGCAGCGCCCCAAGAGATCGTTCACTCGCCTCCTGTGCCTACGCCAGAACCGGCAAACGATGAAATGACGCTTCAACAGGTCTTCGACATGTTCATGAGCGACCCATCGAAGAAGCGGGCATGGACGACTATGGCCCGGTATCGTGAGACGATGGGGGTTGTTTTCGAAGTCATCCCACCCAGCACACCGATCAAGAAGGTTGACCGGACGATGTGCCGTCACGTGCTCGAAATGGTTCAATGGCTACCAGCCAACGCCACCAAACGCTTCCCAAATCAGCCTATTAGGATGTTGTGCGATAAGGCCAAGAACGGCCAAATTAAACGCCTTATCAGCGCCCAGACCGTGAACTTCTACATGATCTGCTTCACAGCCGTCCTAAGCTTCGCGCTCAGCGAGGAATGGGCGGATAAGAATCCGGCGAAGGGGCTGAGGGTAGCTGATCCTGTCCGCGCGAAGGATAAACGTCTGCCATATGACGATGGACAGCTTAAGCAGATATTCTCCACATCAATTTACACCACCAAAGCCGATCAATATCGAGATACTGCGAAGTTCTGGATTCCAATTATTGGTTTGTTCGGGATGCGGCTGAACGAGATCGCGGGATTGCGAGTTGCCGACATCCAGACGATTGATGGTGTGGAGTGCTTCATCGTCAAGGAGGCGGAGGATAAATCCATAAAAACCCTCGCTTCTGAACGAACGGTGCCGATCCCCGATATGATCAAAGACGGTGTCCTTGCGCTTGCACAACGCCGTCGCCAGCAAGGATATGCGCGGCTATTCCCAGATGTCCACCGGGATGGTCGGGGCCTATACAGCCATGAGTTTTCAAAGTGGTGGGGTCGTCATGCGAGGAATGAGGGTTTCTTTAAGGAACGGACATGTTTCCACAGCCTCCGTCATAACTTCCGGCAGGCGATGCGCGAGGCAAGAATCGACGAGGAGATCGTGCTCGCGTTGGGTGGTTGGACGCCGAGTGGAAAGTCCGAAGTTCAGCGAAATTATGGAAGCGGTGTTCCAATCCACATGCTCAAAGACGCTATCAACCGCATAAGATACAGTGAATTGGACTTAATTCATATTCTTTGATAGCCGCCCCCAGTATCCACAAGATTTGGAGATGGTTTTATTTGGCCCATCTATGGCGTCCTGTCTAAGACTTGCATCGGCATTTCTCGTCCGCAAGGCAACTGTCTTTCTGACAGCTTGATCTGATCCGCTGTCTGATGGCTTTGATCGCCATGTAAATCACCAGCGCAACCAACGAGGAGATCGGCAGCGCACAGATGATAGCCTCAAGGCTGACGGGCTTTCCGAAGAGTGAACCGCTAAATATACCAATACCTGCCACTGCGGGAATAAGGAAAGGTATGGCGCAGCAGCCAATGCACGCAAGCACCAGACCTATAATGGTTTTCCTGAACATCGATTATCCTGTCGAGCCGGAATGGCCCTTGAAGGTCATCGGTGTGCATCCTAAAGTAACTTTAGGTGCAAGTCTTCTTTTCGGGAGCTAACATGATCACCATCGGTGAACTGGCCAAACGCGCGAACTGCACGGTGCCGACCATCCGCTATTACGAGTCTATGGGGTTAATGCCTGAACCGCAAAGACGCGAGAGTGGTCATCGCGCCTATGACCGTGGCGATCTTTCACGGTTGATACTGATACGCCGTTGTCGCGATTTCGATATGCCGCTTGAAAAAATAAAAGACCTGCTGGAAATGGAGGGTAATGGCAAGCCGTGTCAGGAAACGGTTGCGTTCTTCGAGACTCAGCGATCTGCCATAAAGGCTCGAATAACCGCACTAAACGAACTGGATTTCACCTTGTCACTTTATGTGAACCGGTGCCAGTCAAGCTGTATGCAGACCGATAATGGGTGCGACATCTATGAGCAGATGGCAACGGACATAAGCCATGCGGATAAAGCCGTGGCCTCAGCCCTATGACCAGCACTGAAACCGATAAGAGCTTGCGCCGCGCCGTCTTGATGGTTGGCGCTGCAAATCTCGCCTACTTTTTCGTCGAGTTGCTTGTCGCCAGAAAGATCGGCTCAGTGTCACTGTTCGCTGACAGCATCGACTTCTTTGAGGATGCGGCGGTCAATGTTCTGATCTTTGTGGCTTTGGCTTGGTCCGCGCGTAATCGTGCGCGTGCGGGCATGGTCATGGCGGGCATTCTCCTGCTACCCGCTTTGTCCTTGCTATGGACGGCTTGGCAAAAGTTCCAGCACCCGATGCCGCCTGAGCCTTGGCTTTTGTCTGCCACAGGTTTGGGCGCTCTTGTGGTCAATGTTAGTTGCGCATTCTTGCTCACGAAATTTAGGGATCACAAAGGAAGCCTGACCCGTGCGGCCTTCCTGTCAGCCCGAAATGATGCTTTTGCCAATGTTGCCATCATGGCGGCTGGGGCCTTGACGCTGATCTGGCCTACGGCATGGCCTGACCTTGTTGTCGGCATCGGGATTGCCATTATGAACGCCGACGCTGCCCGCGAGATTTGGCAGGCGGCTCACGAAGAGCGCAAAGCCGCCAAAGCATGAAAGGTCGCTTTTTAGGCTGTCGGATGAAGATACATAGTCAAATCTTCAATATTTGAAGGCGTATTTTGGATAGGTGAG
>NZ_JAQQKW010000019.1 GCF_028550395.1 Asticcacaulis currens
TGCGCGCGTTTCCACACACGATCAGCAGACAGACCTTCAGATGGATGCTTTGGTCGAGCATGGGGTGAAGGTGGAAGACATCTATCAAGACACCGCGTCTGGGAAGAGGGATGATCGTCCGGCGCTGATGGCGTGTCTCAAAGCCTTGCGTGAAGGCGACACCTTGGTTGTTTGGAAACTGGACCGCCTCGGCCGTGATCTGCGCCATCTGGTGAATGTGGTTCATGACCTGACCGGGCGCGGCATCGGCTTAAAGGTGCTGGCCGGACATGGGGCTTCCATTGATACGACGACCGCGAGCGGGAAGTTGGTGTTCGGAATCTTCGCCAGCTTGGCCGAGTTCGAGCGCGAGTTGATAAGAGAGCGAACCATGGCGGGGCTACAGGCTGCCCGCGCACGTGGTCGATCCGGAGGACGCAAGTTCGCCCTGACACCTAGTGGGCTGCGCCGGGCACAAGCCGCCATGACACACCGCGATACCAACGTATCCGACCTATGTGCTGAACTGGGCATCACCCGTAATACGCTTTACCGTCTTGTAAGCCCCAAGGGAGAGCTTCGACCAGACGGTGAGAAGCTTCTGGCCAAGACAGGACGATAAGCCATGACTTACATCCTTGAAGACGACCACATCACCACACCATTCGGCCGCTATTATCTGCGCGAGGTCGTCGATCCGTATTGCTCGGAATATGACGCCTCCGTCCTGACCGATGATCAGCGCCGGGACATTATTGATGTCGTTGGTGTAGAGGCCCTGACCGAGGCGCTGGAACGCCTGTATGTGGCCGACAAACACATGAAGGCGGATGAGGCCAACCGAACCATAAAGCTGGCTCTAAGGCGGCTGGATGGCCCACACAGGCCCTAACATCGTTCTCTTGACATCAGGCTTGGGGCGGAAAATGGTGGCTCTTGGGAGGGAGCCATGGAAGACGCAGGGCAGAAGAAGCGCGGCATTTTAGGCTGGGCAACTCTCGCAATGACGCCCCTCGGCATTTTAGCAGGGCCGATCTCGATTGCCTCTATGGTCAGTCATCTGATCGAATGGCATGGTCCCGCAGGCTATATCGTCAACTTCTGGAAGGAGGAGATACGGCCGCCGTTCAGAGCCAGCATTGAATGGCTTCTAAGTCTGGTCGAGCCTTGGCTACACATCCCCAAGCCTCCCGACGCCCTTGTTGATTACATCATCGTCAGCCTGTTACTAACCTCGTGCTATCTGAGAGCAACATACCTCGTGCCGAAAAACGACCTACGGCACACGATATTGAATAGCCTAATGTATCTGATGTTCTGGCCGCTCGTCGCCATGGGGGTCATTATATCGATCTGCCGAGAAGGCGTAAAATCATGGCCACGCCTCTCTCTAACCTTCGCTCCAATTATCGGCTTCCTATTGCTGTGGGCGGGAAACGAAGTCCCAAAACTACTTGCGTTTTTTTAAGCGCGCGGACACGAAGTGATGGAGATCAGTTCTACTGCCCGAATGTCTGGAAAATAGGACATTAAACCGCCCCGGCTGAGACCGGAGCCTAAATATTGATGTCATCATTACAGGAGGCATCAATCCAATGGCACGCTACTACATCACCCAAGCCGAGGCGTATCTCCTCAGCTTTCTTCCATCCTGTCAGTTCCATGCGGAAGACCGCCAGCTTTATCATGACCATGTAAGTCCAAGGCTGATCCGCGATCTGCTGCTGACCTATGACTATGAGGACGCCATTGCCGTCCTGACCTACGTCATTGAGCGCATCGACATCCGTCATGATCGCGCCAAGGATCGACGCCATCGCTATGAACTGGCCTGCTATCGATCATGGCTGGCTAACATCCGTGGCCAGATCGAAAACGACTATGCCCCTGACCGTGCCGTCCAGCGTCCAAGCTTCATGGAAGCCGTAAAGCGCGTCATCGCTCGTCAGGCCCAACCATAACGCTCAGGGTCCATGGGCGTTACCCCGGCCTCTCTGAACACCACTCCAATAATAGGTTCAGGGAGGCCTTTTTCTATCCGCATATCCGATTAAAATTGTTTTAGAACAATGCGATATGGTATAATTGCATTATGCAACTAAGTGAGTAAGCGTATGCGTTCCGCCTTCAAAAACGAGGCTCTTGTCCTCCAATACATCGGCCAATGGTTCGACCCCAAGATCGACTACAGGCCCCACGCCAAGCGTCTCGTC
>NZ_JAQQKW010000020.1 GCF_028550395.1 Asticcacaulis currens
AGAGCGTTAAGTTCGTCGCATGACGACCCGAAACCAGGTGATCTATCCATGAGCAGGATGAAGGTAGGGTAACACCTACTGGAGGTCCGAACCGGTGTCTGTTGAAAAAGACTCGGATGACTTGTGGATAGGGGTGAAAGGCCAATCAAACCTGGACATAGCTGGTTCTCCGCGAAATCTATTTAGGTAGAGCGTCGGATGTATTCCTTGGGGGGTAGAGCACTGGATGGATGCGGGCGGCGCGAGCTGTACCAATTCTAACCAAACTCCGAATACCCAAGAGAACTGTCCGGCAGACACACGGCGGGTGCTAACGTCCGTCGTGAAAAGGGAAACAACCCTAACCATCATCTAAGGCCCCCAAGTTATGGCTAAGTGGGAAACGATGTGGGATTGCATTGACAATCAGGAGGTTGGCTTAGAAGCAGCCATCCTTTAAAGAAAGCGTAACAGCTCACTGATCAAGCGATCCTGCGCGGAAAATGTAACGGGGCTCAAGCCATACGCCGAAGATATGGGTTCACGTAAGTGAGCGGTAGCGGAGCGTTCCGTAAGCCTGAGAAGGTCAATCGTGAGGTTGGCTGGAGGTATCGGAAGTGAGAATGCTGACATGAGTAGCGATAAAGAGTGTGAGAGACACTCTCGCCGAAAGACCAAGGGTTCCTGCGTAAAGCTAATCTGCGCAGGGTTAGCCAGCCCCTAAGGCGAGGCCGAAAGGCGTAGTCGATGGGAATCCGGTGAATATTCCGGAGCCAGTATGAAGTGACGGATGGTGTAAGTTGTACGTGCTTATTGGATTGTACGTGCAGCGAAGCTGTCCCTGGAAATAACTCATACATAGACTGTACCCGAAACCGACACAGGTGGTCAGGTAGAGCATACCAAGGCGCTTGAGAGAACTATGCTGAAGGAACTCGGCAAATTACACGCGTAACTTCGGGATAAGCGTGACTCACCTTGCGCAAGCAGGACTGAGTGGCACAAGCCAGGGGGTAGCGACTGTTTATCAAAAACACAGGGCTCTGCGAAGCTGTAAAGCGACGTATAGGGTCTGACGCCTGCCCGGTGCCGGAAGGTTAAAAGGAGGGGTGCAAGCTCCGAATTGAAGCCCCGGTAAACGGCGGCCGTAACTATAACGGTCCTAAGGTAGCGAAATTCCTTGTCGGGTAAGTTCCGACCTGCACGAATGGCGTAACGACTTCCCCACTGTCTCCAGCATAGGCTCAGCGAAATTGAATTCCCCGTGAAGATGCGGGGTTCCCGCGGTCAGACGGAAAGACCCTATGAACCTTTACTATAGCTTCGCCTTGGCGTTAGCAGCAACATGTGTAGGATAGGTGGGAGGCTATGAAGCAGGGGCGCCAGTCTCTGTGGAGCCATCCTTGAAATACCACCCTTATTGCTGTTGGCGTCTAACCGCGGCCCGTCTATCCGGGTCCGGGACATGGCGTGGTGGGTAGTTTGACTGGGGCGGTCGCCTCCCAAAGTGTAACGGAGGCGCGCGATGGTGGGCTCAGAACGGTCGGAAATCGTTCGCTGAGTGCAATGGCATAAGCCCGCCTGACTGCGAGACTGACAAGTCGAGCAGAGACGAAAGTCGGCCATAGTGATCCGGTGGTCCTGCGTGGAAGGGCCATCGCTCAACGGATAAAAGGTACTCTAGGGATAACAGGCTGATTTTGCCCAAGAGTCCATATCGACGGCAAAGTTTGGCACCTCGATGTCGGCTCATCACATCCTGGGGCTGGAGCAGGTCCCAAGGGTATGGCTGTTCGCCATTTAAAGTGGTACGTGAGCTGGGTTCAGAACGTCGTGAGACAGTTTGGTCCCTATCTGCCGTGGGTGTTCGAGACTTGAGAGGATCTGTCCCTAGTACGAGAGGACCGGGATGGACATACCTCTGGTGGACCTGTCGTGGCGCCAGCCGCGCAGCAGGGTAGCTAAGTATGGAATAGATAACCGCTGAAAGCATCTAAGCGGGAAACTAACCTCAAAACAAGGTCTCGCTGAGGATCGTGGTAGACGACCACGTTGATAGGCTGGGTGTGGAAGCTCCGTGAGGAGTGAAGCTAACCAGTACTAATAATCCGATCGGCTTGATCGTTCCCTCAAATAAACGCACCCTACAGTGCTCGTTCTTCATACAATGTCTTC
>NZ_JAQQKW010000022.1 GCF_028550395.1 Asticcacaulis currens
GAACCGATGAAGGCGACCTTCTTCAATTTCGAGAGCCGCGATCTGGCGCTGAAGGGCGACACATCGGCGTCAAAGCGCTTCCTGTCGCTGGACGGCACCTGGGATTTCAAATTCTCCAAGGGCGTCGATAACCGCCCCAGGGACTTCTATAAAACCGGCGCGAACCTTAGCGGTTGGGATAAAATTCAGGTCCCCGGTATGATTCAGGCGCAGGGCGACGGCAAGTTCGGCCTGCCGGAATTCTGGAATATCAAATACCCCTTCCCGGCCAATGAGCCCTTCATCCCGCACGATATGATCGAGGTGGGCTCGTACAAACGAAGCTTCGACGTCTCGGCCGACTGGGCCGGTCAGGACGCCTTCCTGCATATCGGGGCGGCGGGCGCGGCCTATTACATCTGGGTCAATGGCGAGAAGGTCGGCTATTCGGAAGACTCCAAGCTGCCGTCCGAATTCAATGTCACAAAGTTCCTCAAGCCCGGTCATAACGAGGTCGCGCTGGAAATCTACCGCTATGCCGATGGCTCCTATCTGGAGGATCAGGACTTCTGGCGGCTGTCAGGCATCGAGCGCTCGGTCTATCTTTATGCGGAGCCGAAGACGCGCCTGCGCGATTTCACCGTGCGCGCCTCGCTGGACCAGACCTATACGGACGGCGTCTTTGCGCTGGAGGCCGAACTGGCCGGTCAGAAGGGTGCGGCCACGGTGACTGCCACCGTCTATGACGGCGAGACGCAGGTGCTTAAAACGTCAGCAAAAGCAAATGTCGGCAAGCCTGCGCAACTGAGCGGCACGCTCAAAGGCGTCAAGGCGTGGACGGCGGAGACGCCCAACCTCTACCGGCTGGTGATCGAGGTCACGGACGCCAAGGGCAATCTGATCTCGGCCACCGCCAGGAAGATCGGCTTCCGCACGGTGGAAATCCGCAATGGTGAGGTGCAGGTCAATGGCAAGCGCATCCTGATCAAGGGCGTCAACCGCCACGAGCACGACCCCAAAACCTACCGCGTCATGTCGCCGGAGCTGATGCGCAAGGATGTCGAGCTGATGAAGCAGGCCAATGTCAATGCGCTGCGCACCTCACACTATCCCAACGATCCCTACCTCTACGACCTCGCTGACGAATACGGTCTCTACATCATGGACGAGGCCAATATCGAGAGCCATGAATATATGACGCTCGGTCGCGACACGGGTGATGTCAGCGTGCAATTGGGCTATAAGCCGCACTGGGCCGCCGCGCATCTCGACCGGGTCAGCCGCATGGTCGAGCGCGACAAAAACCACCCCTCTATCATCTTCTGGTCACTGGGCAATGAG
>NZ_JAQQKW010000023.1 GCF_028550395.1 Asticcacaulis currens
TAATGCAGTTCACTTAAGGGCCGATACAGTTCTCTGGTCGTATTTTCTGGGCAGGGTTTTGACGACACGGGGGCATGATCGCCCCCGTTTTGTTGAGAGTAACAAATCGCCGAGTCTGTTTCGCAGCCTGACGAGATGTGCTGGGATTTTTCCGGGCGCTTCGATCGCCATCCATCCCCATTCCTGACGCAGATAATGCAATGTGGCGGTAAAGCTGAGCTGAGTTGGCGGAACTTCGGCTTCGACGGCGATTTCGGCCATTTCCAATCGGACCAGATTGTAGGCCAGCAATGCCCCCCAGACCTCTTGGCAGACGGTTTCGGGGGTTCCGCTACGCAGGGTAAGTTCACTGCCAAGAAGCTCCTGCTTGAGTTCGCGATAGCTGGTTTCGATGCGCCAGCGTTCCTCGTACTGATGGACGATGTCCTTGGCCGGATAGGCCTTGGTATCCATCAGGGATGTCAGCAGGATGCGCTTTTTGCCATGTCGCGTGGTCGTCTCGATCGCCCTGGCCTCCCATGAGGCGGGTAATCCCGGTTCAGCCTGGCGGGCCTGCGGTGACACCTTCATACGCACCCGATAGTCACCCGGGGTTTGATCGAGGCGCTCCCACACGCAGTTTGCTTTGGCCGGGATCAACCAATGGCGCTGCGTGCCTTGGGTCTGCAACCGCAGCAAAAGACTAGCACTAAAGAATCCCTTGTCGAAGACTGTCAGAGAATGGTCCGGCACCTGGTCAACAAGGGATTTAGCGTAGAGCATCTCGTTTGTATCGTAGGCGCCAAACACCGCGTCGCGCACCAGATGTGTAGCAAGGGCCGTCAACGTCAGCAGGCGTAACTGCGGATAAATGGCAACAACGCCCGACGTGTAGCTTTGAGCGCCAAAATGTGCACGGTTCTCCTCGCTGTCGGACGTCCGCAACGTGCTTCCATCCACGGCGTAACGCGTAAGTCCGCGCCAGGCTCGACCGTTTTGATGCCGCTCGTCCCAGCAGGCGGCGCATATGGCAAAGAGCTGCGCCAAAGGGGCTTGACCCAAGCGTTGCCGGGCCTGGGTCAGGGCACTCTTGGCAATATCGGGATTCACCTCGTCGGGCAAAGCAAGGCTAAGATGGGCAGCCACATCCGCAATCGACTGATGGCGATAAAGAGCGAGCGCTATCACCAGCCACACCACCTGCTCCGCAGGAAGTTT
>NZ_JAQQKW010000024.1 GCF_028550395.1 Asticcacaulis currens
CAGAAGGGCCTTGAGGCCGTGGCCCGGCTTCAGGCCGTAGCCGCGCAGACCCCGGTGGTCGAGATGGCGGTGTCGGAGCTGGTCATCGGCACCATCTGCGGCGGCTCGGACGGCACGTCAGGCATCACCGCCAATCCGGCGGTCGGGCGCGCCTTCGACTGGTTCGGGGCGCAAGGGGCGGCCTGCGTGTTCGAAGAAACCGGCGAACTTGTCGGCTGCGAAACCATCATGGCCAGCCGCGCCGTCACGCCGGAACTGGGGGCCGAACTCGAAGCCTGCGTTCAGAAGGCCGAGGCCTATTACACCGTCATGGGCTTTGGGTCGTTCGCACCAGGCAATGCCGAAGGCGGCCTGACCACGCAGGAAGAAAAGTCGATGGGGGCCTATTCCAAGTCGGGATCGGCGCCCATCTGCGGCATACTGAAACCCGGTGATCTGCCGCCGACGGGCGGTCTCTACCTGCTCGATGTGGTGCCGGATGGTGAGCCGCGTTTCGGCTTCCCCAACATCTCGGACAATGCGGAAATCGTCGAACTGATCGCCTGTGGCGCGCACGTGACCCTGTTCACCACGGGCCGCGGCTCTGTGGTGGGCTCGGCCATTTCGCCCGTGATCAAGGTCTGCGCCAATCCGGACACCTATCGCAAGCTGAGCGAGGATATGGATATCGACGCCGGCAAGATCATGGAAGGTCGCGCCACGCTGGATGAGGTCGGGCAGGAGATTATCGACAGCGTGCTGGCCGTCGCCTGTGGCGCACCGACAAAATCCGAAGCGCTCGGCCATCAGGAGTTCATCCTGACCTATAAGGCCTTCGACCCGCTGGGCCCGGCCTGCCTGCCGCTGCGCCGGGCGTAACCTAATTATACCTCCCCAGTTTACTGGGGAGGGGGACCGCACGAAGCGAAGCTGAGATGCGGTGGTGGGGGTTTTGGATGCGCCAGACCGTCACCGTCAGAGTCTTTGCCCCTCACCCCAACCCTCTCCCCATAAAACGGGGGAGGGGAATGATTTCAAGAGACCGCACCATGTCACGACTTTCCGGAAAAACCGCCCTGAT
>NZ_JAQQKW010000025.1 GCF_028550395.1 Asticcacaulis currens
CCAGCGTTTCACGACGCTATTCATTCGTCACTTAATCGCTGACTTGATCAGCAAATTTTACGGATTGCCGCCGTCTTCGTTTCTCTTCCCAATACACAATCAGCCGCCGCTTCATAGGGAAGTGGGAAGGTTGGTTGTGCATCACGACCCACAGCGAGAGCTTTGGGATCTGCTTGACCTGATGGCCTGTAGCTCAGGTGGTTAGAGCGTACGCCTGATAAGCGTAAGGTCGGCAGTTCGAGTCTGCCCAGGCCAACCAGGGATGAGCGTCCATTGAGAGATGGGGCCATAACTCAGTTGGTAGAGTGCCTGCTTTGCAAGCAGGATGTCGTCGGTTCGACTCCGTCTGGCTCCACCATCTTCGCTTCGCGAAGCTGGCTTGTTGGGCTTTGCGCTCAGAGGCTTCGCCTCTTGGCGCCGCGCAGGCTGCGCTCCCGCTTGGTCGCTAGGTCGCTTTGCTCCCGTTGGGTTGAGCAAGCGAACATCCTGTGGTTGTGATGCGAATGAGTTTCGTCGGATTATGAGGGTCACCTCTGGTCTGACGGGTGTGGGTCGACTGACCCACCTTCTTATTGTGAATGAAGGGTTATCCCGCCGGTCTGGTTCATAGACCACAGGGGAACCTGAAGACATTGTCTGACTAGACGCTTTGCGTCGTGTCCAAGAGACACGATGTTAAGTCCGCTGTCGTCCATACCCTCTTTCCAAGGGCGATGGTGAGTGAAGCGTCTGAAACAAGAACGAACGCGGCCAACGACGGATGTCGTCGGTGCGTTTAGTTGAGAGAACGATCAAGCGTTGAAGGGCTTCTAACGGATGCCTTGGCGCAGAGAG
>NZ_JAQQKW010000026.1 GCF_028550395.1 Asticcacaulis currens
TACACCGTCATGGGCTTTGGGTCGTTCGCACCAGGCAATGCCGAAGGCGGCCTGACCACGCAGGAAGAAAAGTCGATGGGGGCCTATTCCAAGTCGGGATCGGCGCCCATCTGCGGCATACTGAAACCCGGTGATCTGCCGCCGACGGGCGGTCTCTACCTGCTCGATGTGGTGCCGGATGGTGAGCCGCGTTTCGGCTTCCCCAACATCTCGGACAATGCGGAAATCGTCGAACTGATCGCCTGTGGCGCGCACGTGACCCTGTTCACCACGGGCCGCGGCTCTGTGGTGGGCTCGGCCATTTCGCCCGTGATCAAGGTCTGCGCCAATCCCGACACCTATCGCAAGCTCAGCGAGGATATGGATATCGACGCCGGCAAGATCATGGAAGGTCGCGCCACGCTGGATGAGGTCGGGCAGGAGATTATCGACAGCGTGCTGGCCGTCGCCGGTGGCGCACCGACAAAATCCGAAGCGCTCGGCCATCAGGAGTTCATCCTGACCTATAAGGCCTTCGACCCGCTGGGCCCGGCCTGCCTCCCGCTGCGCCGGGCGTAACCTAATTATACCTCCCCAGTTTACTGGGGAGGGGGACCGCACGAAGCGAAGCTGAGATGCGGTGGTGGGGGTTCTGAATGCGCAGACCGTCACCGTCAGAGTCTTTGCCCCTCACCCCAACCCTCTCCCCATAAAACGGGGGAGGGGAATGATTTCAAGAGACCGCACCATGTCACGACTTTCCGGAAAAACCGCCCTGAT
>NZ_JAQQKW010000027.1 GCF_028550395.1 Asticcacaulis currens
GGTGAGTGAAGCGTCTGAAACAAGAACGAACGCGGCCAACGACGGATGTCGTCGGTGCGTTTAGTTGAGAGAACGATCAAGCGTTGAAGGGCTTCTAACGGATGCCTTGGCGCAGAGAGGCGAAGAAAGACGTGGCAAGCTGCGATAAGAACCGGGGAGGCGCTAGCACCCTTTGATCCGGTTATTTCTGAATGGGGAAACCCACCTTTGATTGCCCTCTCATTTTAGTGTTCTGCACTAAAATGAGTTGGTGGTTTGAAAGGTATAATAAACTGAATACATAGGTTTATTAAGCGAACCCGGGGAACTGAAACATCTCAGTACCCGGAGGAAAGGACATCAACCGAGACTCCGAAAGTAGTGGCGAGCGAAATCGGACCAGGCCAGTGATCTTGTGATATAAAGCCGAACAGCCTGGAAAGGCTGACCATAGCGGGTGATAGTCCCGTAGGCGTCAACTAGCAAGATCCTCGAGTAGGGCGGGACACGTGCAATCCTGTCTGAATATGGGGGGACCACCCTCCAAGCCTAAGTACTCCTCTGCGACCGATAGTGAACAAGTACCGTGAGGGAAAGGTGAAAAGCACCCCGACAAGGGGAGTGAAACAGAACCTGAAATTGGAAGCCTACAAGCAGTCGGAGCCCCCAAGCGGGGTGACGGCGTACCTTTTGTATAATGGGTCAGCGACTTCATGTGCCGAGCAAGCTTAAGCCGATAGGTGTAGGCGTAGCGAAAGCGAGTTTGAA
>NZ_JAQQKW010000028.1 GCF_028550395.1 Asticcacaulis currens
CAGACCGTCACCGTCAGAGTCTTTGCCCCTCACCCCAACCCTCTCCCCATAAAACGGGGGAGGGGAATGATTTCAAGAGACCGCACCATGTCACGACTTTCCGGAAAAACCGCCCTGATCACCGCCGCCGGGCAAGGCATTGGCCGCGCCACCGTCGAAGCCTATGTGCGCGAAGGGGCCACCGTCATCGCCGCCGACATCAACGACGCCAGCCTGACGGAACTGGCGGCGCTGGAGAATGTCATCGCTCGCAAGCTCGACGTCACCGACGCCGAAGCCGTCAAGGCCATCGCCGCTGAGTTCCCGAATTTCGACATCCTCTATAACTGCGCCGGCTTCGTGCACGCCGGGACCATTCTCGATTGCGACGAACAGGACTGGGCCTTTTCCAACAGCCTGAACGTCACGGCGCAATACCGCCTGATCCGCGCCATCCTGCCCAACATGATCGCACGCGGGGGCGGCTCGATCATCAACATGTCGTCGATCGCCTCGTCGGTCAAAGGCATCCCCAATCGCTTCGCCTATTGCGCCACCAAGGCGGCGGTGATCGGCCTGACCAAGTCGGTGGCGGCGGACTTCGTGGCGCAGGGCATCCGCTGCAACGCCATCTGCCCCGGCACGGTGGAGACGCCGTCGCTGCTGCAACG
>NZ_JAQQKW010000029.1 GCF_028550395.1 Asticcacaulis currens
GACGTGCCGTCCGAGCCGCCGCAGATGGTGCCGATGACCAGCTCCGACACCGCCATCTCGACCACCGGGGTCTGCGCGGCTACGGCCTGAAGCCGGGCCACGGCCTCAAGGCCCTTCTGAATGGTCGAAAGCGTACCGCCCGACTGCTGGATGACCAGGGTTTCGCACGGCCGGCCCGACGCCTCGATGGCGGCCTTCAGGCGCTCGCGGTTGAAGCTCTCACAGCCCAGCGAGATCAGCAGCACCCCGCCGACATTGGGATGCGTGGTCACCGCCGACATCACCTTGAAGGCGTAGTCGTTGGGATAGCAGCCCGGAAAGCCGATCAGGTGCACCTCGCTGTCGTCGGACTTGGTGACGATCTGGCGCGCCACATGGTGGGCGCATTCGACCAGATAGGCCACGGCGATGACATTGCGGATGCCCTTTCGGCCATCCGAACGCAGATAGCCTTCAAGTCGGCCATCCGGACGCAAATAGCCCTTAAGCATGTGCACCTCCGGAGGCTTCGCGGGTGTGGGACGAGATATAGTCGCTTTTCATATTGTGCATGTGGACGTGGCCACCCTTGGGCGTGTCTTTGGTCATCGAGCCGAT